>NZ_MIKC01000007.1 GCF_001730315.1 Enterococcus ureilyticus | reverse complement strand
TTTTTTGGGTAAAATATCGTACCCAACATTAAAATAAATAAAACAATGAAGACACTACCTGCAAGATAGAATGTAATCACAGGGAGCCAATCCCCAATTAATGGATACTCATCCAAATTTAATAAGTAAAATGGTATAGATACATATGTTTGATTGGATACTATTACTGAAAAACATAGATACATAAATAATAAAAGAAAAACAGCAACAAATGTTTTTTTTAGCTTACTCAAATTGAACCTCCTATTAGTTATTGTTCTCTTTCGACAATTAAGATAACAATAATTAGATATATTTATCAAAAGATATGTAATTAATGAAATAGTTAATAATAAACATAATAAACAAAACCGAAACAAGTGCCAGTATTGTAATAATCCTTTATAAAATAAACTTACATACTAATCTTTATCGATTTCTTTGCATTAAGGTACTCAATGGCTAGATAAGGAAAAACTTTCAGATCGAAATAAAAAGAATGATCTGTGAGGATCACTCTTTTTATTTCAATTTTCATATAATAATTATTTGAAAAGATCGAAAAAGCCAGAGGTTGTATTCAACCAATATTGTACAATGTTTATCCACATTATCTTCTTCCTCCCTTCTATAAGAATATAATACCTATTATATACTACTAAATGTAAAATAAAAAGATATTTATGAATTTAATATTATAAATTTAACTACTACCTTTTTATATATTTTATTGAGAATCGAAGTTATTTTTTTCGAAAGCGTACATTTAATTGAATCTGACACAATCCGCTTTTGTCAAATTCTACATATTCACTTAATTAGTGATTTCTGTAGAACAAAATAGGATAGAGAGAGTCTCTATCCTAAATTTATATTTTGAGCAACTATATTTAACACTCAAAAATCTTATAACAGAAGTGTACAAAAAATGAGCAATTGCCTATACCTCATTGAACTATTTCAAAACGAACAAAGAGCTTGCGACGTAAGTCTAAGCTCTTTACACGTAGTTATTATTTTAGATAGTTACACTTAAGAAAATGAATTTATTATTGGGTAATATCTTGCTCTAAAATCCATTTGTTCAATCCAGCTAAATAATAAGCTAACTTAGAATTTGACTGTCTTACTGGTTTCACTTGTATTGCAGAGTATCGTTTATTTCTTAACGATAGATCTAAAAATTCTCCTGTTTGAGCATTACTTGCCTTTGATAAAAGTAAGACATTTTTATTTAATAAAGGTGTCGGATAAGTTTTTACATCCTGCTCTAATACCCACTGATTGAGACCCTCAAGATAGTACGCTAATTTAGAATTCGACTGTTTCACTTCTTTTACATCTTTAATAATATATTCTTTACTTCTAAGATTTGTAGGAATATTACCACCGGTTTGGTACTGTGATGCAAAAGATTGCAAAGTAACTATTGTATTTATCTTATCTTGATATTTTCCTTGTCTAAAATTATAGATTGACCGATACCATTCATAGTTCGATGATCCTAATGTCATATATTGAGATTTACTTGAGACAATAAACGTATCTTCCCACCATGGATTCCAATAAAAGTAATAGGGCGGATAAGAAGAGATATCACCATTTTTAGGAGCAGTATATCCCACAAGGGCAATCGAGTGACCCATAGCAGTTGTTGACTTTAAATCAGTAATTACAGGTGCGTTATTATCAATTTCGTTTTTTATCATTGAAAAAGGGAGCGTATTATTAACTAATTTAAGTGAATATTTATAGGTTTTGTTAACATAGTTTATGATATCAAATAGATTTTGTTTCGTAATCCAATTCGAATCCATTAATTGTGTTTCCGTTGCATTAGGATGACTCTTATGGATAACCTCACTGGCTGAAGTGATTTGTTTACCAGCTTGGTGATTAATTGCTGCAGCCATTGTAAAATTTTGACACCATGGTTGATCTTCCTGTATTTCATAAACATTCCATGGAAGGATATTCGTATCAAATTCTACTAATGCTCTTGCTGATCTCAAATTTGGTTGTGCTGTTGGTTCTGTTATATCAATTGTTTTAACGGATTGACTGGTAGGAATTTCAATTGGAACATCTGTAGTATTGATTGTTAACAACGGCTGTTTTGTATTCATATAGTTATAGAAGATATTTTGATTTAAACCATCTAACTGAATTGGTTGCTCATTATTCGTAGTAATTGTTAAACTAACATCTTCTAATTTTTTTGCTAACGCCTTTGATAGCATGAAACTATCAGGATTTTGACTATCTGAAGAATCAATTTGTAAAAGATACGCTATTTGCTTGTTTTCTTTCGCTATAATTGGATAATTAAAAGCCGTACTTTCAGGATAACTAATGGTGAACGGTTGTCCTAAATAATAGTCTGTACTACTTCCATTATCTATCAACATCATTTTATTTAGATAGTCTTGCCAATTTTGCGTGGCTAGTACAGTCGTTTCATTTGGGACATCAGTTGATTCCACATATAAAGAAGCAGCCTCAGCTTTTGTTACTCCTCCTACATTTAACATAAAACCAACAGTCAAAAGCAATCCAAGTCCAAAACGTTTTACATTCTTCATCTGTATTCCACTCCTTTATTTGTTAAACCCGTATAATGTAGATACCCATTTAAAGGTAACTTCTGCCGAAGGATCAACATAGCTTTCATTCAATAACAAAGGAATTCTATTTTCACCACCGCTGTATATAGCACCATTTCCGTGGTTCACACTTCGATACATGTAAACAACTTGAGGAGGTCTACCAGGAAAAGTAATCTTTTGATACCCGTATATAATTACTGACGTTTCTTGCTCTATCCAATAATCACCATTTGCAGATAAATAGGCAATAACTGGTCTCCGGTTTGATAGTTCCTCTTTTAATAAAGTCAGATTCAGTTGACCAGCACTAATTTTCGTTTTATAGCTTTGATTGTTCAAAAATTTATTTGACTGTTCCAAATTAGCAGTTACAGATTTTAATTGTGCATCGCTATAATTTGGATAAATATATTTGAGTAATTGATTGGGTTTTCTACTAGTTGAACCTTCCACAAAATTTAATACATTAACTACTGATAGTGGTGTAGGTTGCATAGTAAATACTTTATTGAATGGTTGATTATATTCTGGTATCACAACTGTTTCTACTTCGGGTGGAACAAAATCTGCATTTACATGTTGGATATTAATATTCAAAAATAATGAACTTATAATCAAGAATAAAGATATTACTAATTTTTTTCTTTTCATAAGCTTCCTCCAAATTAATTTTTGACAACTAAAATTTTTTAAATTACTAAAATATATAATTAGTCAAGCATATTTCTCGTAAGTAATGAATTTACGAGACAAACCAAAATAACACAAAACAATAGTACTAATGTTTGAAAGCTCATTTTTTCATTCAGATATTGTAAGTAGAAAGTGAGTGGTGATAAAACAAAAATGTATACAAATTTTATTAACTTAATTTGTAACATAAAACTGTATACTATCAACAAGATACATATATTCATTAATAAGATGTGAGTCAATATCTCAACATTAGATAATGACGTATTATAAATATTTGTAGTACAAAGGTATTGTGTTAATACAATTAGCACAATACCCAGAACGATAGATATTTTATTTTTAAATTTGATATTGATCATCTCCCAAATGATACTGACCGCGTTATCTTATTTATATTTGTCTTGCGTCCATAGAGAATAAACTGTTGTCCATGTGTTTCTTTCATAGACGGTACCTGTTCCATTTTTTATCCTATTTAGATTTAAAGCTACATTACTAAAATACCACCCATCATAAAAAACACCAAAACCTATAGAAGCAGAGATTGCTACC
Organism: Enterococcus ureilyticus; assembly: GCF_001730315.1. Classification (GTDB taxonomy): domain Bacteria; phylum Bacillota; class Bacilli; order Lactobacillales; family Enterococcaceae; genus Enterococcus_L; species Enterococcus_L ureilyticus. The sequence continues at coordinate 90,379 of NZ_MIKC01000007.1, read as the reverse complement.
CCTATAGGGCCTGTGATCATACCAGCTACTGCTGATCCTGCCAGACCTCCAATTCCTCCTGCTAATCCAGCATATTGACCTACATCTTCAAATTCGATAATTTTACGCTTAGTATTAGATTCATCCCACCAAACTCTTTGATAATTCCAGCCTTCCTCATAGTAATTTCTATTGTATCTATTCGCCATTCTATCTTGGATTTGAGATTCAAATTTTGTATTTTTGATATTTGTTATTGCTTCTTGAAAAAATGATTCATTTGTGAATTCTATTCCAGTTTCAGTAGCCAATTTATTAAAGTCAAATGAATCTACAATAGATTTGATTTCTTTCTCGTCATAAACATATCTCCCATTTTTAATCGTTAAAACCAAAGTGATTTCATTCTGCATATCAGTAAATCTTTGTATTTCAGCATTTTTTTCTGCATCATTTGTTGCTGTCTGCACGACTGATTCATCAATTGTATTAGATTCTGCCAAAGTAGTAAATGGCATTAGAACACTTGTTGACACCAAAAGTATTAAAGAGCCCAAAAAAATTTTTTTCATAATATAACTCCTTACAAAAGTATTTAATAAAACGATTTCATAAAGCATAAATCTGACTTTATGTATACATAGCGTTTTATTAATATAAAAATAGCATTTATAATATTGAATGTAAATATAAATATGTACATTATGTTAATTTGCATAATGTAGTTCTCTATTATTTAGTTATTCAAATTTTTGTGGTATAAAAAAATGCACTCTAATTTTTATTACAGTATCTTCTCATACTTTTAAAATCGAACAACAGTCATTTGTCTTATACTGTACAATTTTTTTACATTCAAAATTAACGAAAAAAAAACACTGTTACCAGCTCCTATCATTTTTTTAATGGTACAATTTCTTTTTAGCTATTTGGCAAAATAAACGGATATACCTAATCAAATAGCAGTTATACTCGTATAATATACACTTATTCCATATATCGATATAAAATCTATACCATAAAAAAAATTGCAAAACTGATTTTCTGTCTTCTTATTTCGTAAAATTTAGGTATACTCAAAATTTACACGCTGTTCAACCGTTCTAATGAAGATAGATAAATATCTTTGTCCTTTTCAAATCCTAAAAAATGTCTGTTATTTTTTTTACATACAACTCCAGTTGTTCCACTACCCCAAGCATTATCAAGTATCAAATCGCCTTCGTTAGAATATGTCTTTATGAAATAGTCAACAAGTGATTCAGGCTTTTGTGTTGGGTGTATTGCTAATTTTTGTTTGTCAGTAGCAAACGTTAAAACGCTACGTGGGTATCGTTCTGTAGAACCACCTCCAGAAATGCCTACTTTGGTTTTACCGTAGTTACTACCATCATTTTGGTGCTTAGTATAGCTATTTACTGGCTTATGTCCTGTTGTTTTTTGAGGATTGAAAGTAGGTAGCTTTTTATAAAAAACAAGAACATTTTCATGTGCCTTCATTGGCATTTTTTTTGCGTTTAAATGTCCAGTAGCAGTTGTTTTTTCCCAAATCCATTCATACCTCAACATATCTAAATTACTGTTAGCAAGGATTTTATCAAAAGGTGTTTGAGCTGTAAGAACGATTGCCCCATTGTCCTTTATGATTCGTTTATACTCTTTCCAAAGAGGTTCAAGAGGAATTAAACTGTCCCAATGGTTATTTGTGGTTGCATAGGGTAAATCACAAAAAATCATATCTATAGTATGATCTGGAATCCGTTTCATGCCTAATAAACAATTTTCATTAAAAACTTGATCCCACAGTTCAGTAACACTTTCTACTGTTTTCATTGCTTCACTTGCTACTTTAGTTAAAAAATGACCATACTGATTATTTTCAGATAATTTTTGAATTACTCGATCTGTAGTTCCTAAATTGAGAATCACACGTTGTTTGACTTTGGTTCCTTCTCTATAATTCTCCGCTAAACTCCAATATAGAGTATTGTTTACTTTCCTTCTTTTCAAAAACATTTTGACACTACATTTCCAATTTAAAGGATAGATTTTTTATAAAATAAATCTATCCCAAAAATGGTCGTCTATGATTAGCTTACTTTTTATTCTATAATTCAAGAAACATTTCAAAATCCAAATACCCCTTAATATTTTCAATTAGTTCAATGTTTTCGTTACCTAATTTTTCATAAAAAAAGTGCCTATCTGCGAAACACACAGATAGGCACTTTCAGGCTTCTTCTCTTCTAATTTTCTGATTAGATTTAATCTAAATAAGTCGTTGCCATTTCTTTATAAATAGCCACCATTTCCAAATAGTTATCCACATCCACATATTCATCTACTTGATGAGGTGTTTCATTACCTGGACCAAAAATGATCACAGGAAATACTTTCTTCCCTTTTGTAAATTCAGCTGCATCGGTTGTACCTGAAATACCAACCATTGGAATATCGACGTTAACTTGTTTTTTCGCTACTTGTTGAGCGATTTTCGCGATATCAGAATCTTTTTCACTTTTCACTGAAATTTTATTCGCTTCAATACTCAAGGTTAAATGATACGTCTCTTTTTGGTTCAGCTCATCGATCAGTTCGTTCATTTTTTTGATGACCAGCTCATTATCATAACCAGGGATCGTTCTGATATTCCCTTGAAGACTCGCTTCACTTGGAATACTGTTGATTTGTTCCCCGCCGGAAATCATCGTTACATTATAGATAAAATCGCCTAAGACTTCATCTGTATGGATTTCACTGCGAAATAATTGATTGGCTCTAGAATAAAAGTCGTTCAAATGATCGATTGCATTTACACCGAGTTGGGGCATTGAGCTGTGGGCATTTTTTCCAAGAGACGCTACTTTGAAATTGATCGAGCCCTTATGAGCATAAACGATCCCAGCATAACCTGACGGCTCACCGATCACCATTGAGGTCACATCATCAACATAGCCTTCTTTGGTTAATTGTTCTGCCCCTAATTCACCGACTTCTTCACCCACTGTAGCGATTAAACGCAAACGTCCATTAAATTCTGCTTTTTCTTCTTTCAATTCGATCATAGCAATTGCCATCGCAGCTAACCCGCTCTTCATATCACAAGTGCCACGACCGTACATTTTACCATCACGAATTTCAGGTTTGAACGGATCAGAGGTCCAGTCAGAAACATTTCCTGCTGAAACCACATCCATATGCCCTGAAAAGGCTAAGACTTTTTCGCTATTTTTATTGCCGATCTCAACAATTAGATTGTCACGGTCTTTGTCGTATTCTAAAAAGCTTGAGTCGATGCCATGTTTTTTGAATAATTTGCTTAAATACTCAGCGACTTCTTTTTCGTTGCCATTGACTGATTTGATTGCAACGAGGTCTTTTAAAATTTGTATTTTTTCTTGTTTTTCCATTGTGTTAGCCTTCTTTCATTTGATTTATTCAGTTTCTCATCGTGTGTGAGAAAAACTGAATAAATTTGCTTACGAATTAACTATACACCTGTTTAGGGGATTCGTTAAATAAAACTGGTTACTTTAATAAAAATGTACCGTTTTCTTAACAAAAAACCAGCCATCATTTCTGATAGCTGGTTCCAACTCTATTCATCAAAATAATTCCCTGGCACAACATTGATCGTTTTCGTCCGTGTATCAACGTCTTCCACATAAAGTAACGAAGTATAATCTTCGATCGCACGTTGACCTTTAAATTTAGACTCTGCAAACACAGTGATCCCAACAAGCTCTGCCTCAAATTCTTCGATCAGGCTCTTCATTCCGTTAACGGTTCCGCCGCCTTTCATGAAGTCATCCACGACTAACACTCTTGAACCACGTTTTAAGCTGCGTTTTGATAATTCCATTTTTTCGATTCGTTCAGATGATCCAGAAACATAATTTACACTGACGGTTGAACCTTCAGTGATTTTTGAATCACGGCGAACAATTACAAAGGGAACATTTAAGTAATAAGACACAGCTTGAGCGATCGGTACACCTTTAGTGGCTACCGTCATAACGGCATCGATTTGTTCATCTAAATATTTAGAAGCAATAATTAGGCCCACTTGACGTAGTAGTTTCGGCTGTCCCAGTAAATCAGAAAGATAGACATATCCTCCTGGCAGCAGACGATCTTGTTCTGATAAACGTTCACATAGAGACTTCACCAGTTCTTTTGATTCCTCATATGGAATTTCTGGAATAAACCGAACGCCGCCAGCAGCTCCTGGAATCGTCTCAAGAATTCCTGTTCCTCGCTGTTTGAATGTCTTTTTGATGATGGCTAAATCCTCACTAATCGATGATTTAGCTGATTTATAGCGCTGTGCAAAATAGGTCAAAGAAACCAATGTATGGGGATGATCCAATAAGTATTGTGTCATATCGATCAATCGTTCACTTCTTCGAATTTTAGAATCTGTCACTTCTTCTCCTCTTTCCTTTAAGGCTTATTATTCACAAGAATAATCAATGTTCCTTATTTTTTATAGGTTCGTTATTCATTAATTTTCAACAACTAAAATAAATGATACTTCCTCATTATCTATCGTTCCTATTATAGGGTGTTTTGTAAAAAAAATCGAGCATTTTTTAACAAAATTGGAAAATAGTTCGCAATTTAAGAAACAAAAAAGAAGATAAAAGAAAAAACTTTCGTTTTTCCTCTTATCTTCAGCTAAATTATACCTGTTTATCTCTGATTTATCTTTTTATTCCGTTGCATCGTCATCACTACTTTACGAACCACACTTACAAGAATGAATAATCCAATAAAAATCAAAGTAATGCTAGCACTTGGTGGTGTTTCTAAATAATACGAACCTGTTAATCCTGTTAGCATGCCGATCAACCCCATGATGACACTAATAATAATAACTGTATTGAATCCTTTTCCAATTCGCATTCCGATTGCAGCTGGTAAAACCATGATCGCTGAAATCAATAACGCTCCAGCAATCGGGATCATCACTGCGATTGCCACACCTGTGATCACGTTAAACAACATTGACATCCAATGAATTGGTAATCCATCTACATGGGCAGTATCTTCATCGAAAGTCAAAACGTACATCGGGCGTTTGAATAATAGGAATAAAACGACTAAGATCACAAAGAGAACAGCTAAAATGACTACTTGCTGCCAAGTGATCGTTACGATCGAGCCAAATAAATAGGACTGAATACTAGCTGCTGAATTCCCTCCGCTAAGATTCATCAACACCAGTGCTAAAGCGAGTCCGCCTGACATCAAAATCGCAATCGAGATTTCCGAGTACGTACTATAAATCATTCGTAGGTATTCCAAAATAATAGCAGCTATGATCACGACAACAAGCGTCATGATATCTGGATTCCAATTTAAGAAAAATCCTAGAGCAACTCCAGCGAGTGATACATGAGAAAGAGTATCTGCCATCAACGATTGTCTTCTGATCACAAGAAATACACCTAGCATCGGTGCAATCACCGAAATAAAGGTTGCGGCCAAGAAGGCTTTTCTCATGAACTCATATGAAAGCATCTCCATTGTGAATCCTCCTTCCGAACTAAACGAATTTGTCGATCAGCATACGATTTGATATCTTCATGATCATGAGTGATCATCAAAATCGCTTTGCCATGATCATGAGCATTATGCCTTAACAAGCGATAAAATTCTTTTCTAGACGTTTCATCCATTCCCGTTGTTGGTTCATCTAAAATAAATAAATCAGGGTCTGTCGCAAAAATACGCGCTAAACTGATCCGTTGTTTTTGTCCACCAGAAAGTTCCCCGATCCGTTTATGGCGCATGTCCCACATACCAACTGCTTTCAAGGCTTTTTCCACATGCTGATGGTCTCTTTTTGTTAGTGGCTTAAACCAGCGATTACGCGGAAAACGGCCTGAGCGAACTAACTCGATCACGGTACTTGGAAACCCTGCATTAAATGACGCAACTTGCTGTGGAATATAACCAATACTAAGTTTTTGTCCTTCTGAATTCTCCTTGGCAATCGTAATGACGCCTTTCGTTGGTTTTAATAGTCCCAAGGTACTTTTGATTAATGTTGATTTTGCTGCGCCATTTTCACCGGTTAGAATCACAAATTCACCTGGATCAACATAATACGACACATCTTCTAAAACAGGCTCATCATCGTAATAAAATGTGAGGTCTTTGACTTCAAGATAATGCATGTCCATTCTCCTTTTTGATCTAAAAAAATCTGGGACAAAAACGAGGATCGCTTTTGCCCTTGATTTTTATTTTTATTTCACACTTTTCTTCAAGGCTTCCAGATTGGTTTTCATCACTGAAATATAATCTTCCCCTTGATCTTGTTCTTTTTGGGTAACACTCTCCAGCGTATTCAGCACTGCTAATTCAACGCCTGTTTCGCGTGCCAGGGTTTCAGCAACTTTTGATGAAGCTGTTGTTTCAAAGTAGATCACTGATACATTATGCTCTTCGATGTATTTTTTTAATTCTGCTAAACGGCTTGGTGAAGGTTCTTGATCTGGTGAAATTCCAGCAATCGATTCTTGTGTCAATCCGTATTGTTTCGCTAAATAGCCAAATGCAGCATGTTGGGTGACGAAGGTTTTGTTTTTAGCTTTCGCGAAAGCCTCTTTGTACTCTGTGTCTAATTCTTGCAGTTTTTCTAAATAAGCGGTTGTATTTTTTTCAAACGTTTCTTTTTGCTCTGGATATTTCTCCACTAAAACATCACGAATTGCTTCCACTTCTTTTTTAGCTAAAACAGGATCTAACCAAACGTGAGGATCTAATTCATGGCTATGGTCATGTCCATCATGGTCATCTTCTTCATCCTCGTGAGCAGCGCCTTCCATTAAATCGATTGAACCTGCCGCTTCTACCACAGCAACTTTTTTCTCATCAACATTTTCCAAAACATCTTTGACCCACGTTTCTAATTCATGACTATTATACACAAATACATCAGCATCTGTTATCTTGGCGATGTCCTTGGCACTAGGTTCATAATCATGCGGTTCTGTTCCTGCTGGAATCAACAATTGAACCTCTCCAGCATCACCTACCACATTTTTAGCAAAGTCGTACATTGGATAAAACGTAGTCACAACGTTGATTGTACCATTTTTTTTAGCTTTATCTGTTTCTTTTGTTTGTCCGCAAGCAGTTAGTGTAAAAATCACTGTCATTAATAGTAATCCAACACTATATTTCCAGTTTTTTATCCTCATCTTTTTGTCCTCATTTCGATTTACCTTGATCAAATCGTAATATTTACGATTTGTTAGCAAGAACTAATTTAACAGATGAAAAAGAGAACGTCAAGAGAAAACAGCAAAAATATTTTATTGCAGAGAGCTTTGCTGACTTTGAAATATGTTACTGATGAAAAATAGCTACATTTTAAACGTCTTATAAGTAATGAAAAACCACTCAATTGAGTGGTTTTTCATTACTATTCATGTTTCTACTATGTTCTGCTTCGATTATTTTAACGTCCGCACGATATATACTTCATCGCAAAAACCTTTTAAACCATTGTAAATCCGTTGTGCGCGCGTTTTCTTTTCACATAATGCAAATACAGTTGGACCACTACCGCTCATTAACGCTGCATCTGCCCCATATTTCATCATCCGATCTTTTATTTGCTGGATCACAGGATGCCGTTTGATCGTCACACTTTCCAAAGCATTACCGATTTTTTCTGTCATCAATAGATAATCATCCGTTTCAATCGCTTGCTTCAACCCATGAATATCGGGGTGCTGAATGTTATTAAAGGACAAACTACTAAAAATAGAACTGGTCGAAACACTCATTCTAGGTTTTACTAGGACAACCCAACACTGTGGCATCGATGGTAAAAACTTTATTTTTTCACCACGCCCTGTGACAAAAGCTGTTCCTCCATGAATACAATAAGGAACATCTGAACCAATTTTACTACCCAATTCTGCAAGCTCTTCTAAAGACAGTCCAAGGTTCCATAAACGATTCAGACCTCGCAATGCAGCAGCACAATCACTGCTACCACCAGCTAATCCCGCTGCAACAGGTATTCTTTTTTCTATATAAATCCTAACTCCTTGAGTAAGGCCAAACGTGTTCTTCAGCAATTCTGCTGCTTGGTACACGTGATTTCTTCTATCTACTGGTAAAAAAGAGCTATCTGTTTCGATTAGTATTTCGTCTTTCGGCAATAATTCAAAAGTCAGCCGATCGGCTAAATCCACACTAGCCATGATCATCTCTAATTCATGATAGCCATCTTTTCTTTTATAGAGCGCATCCAACCCCAAGTTGATTTTTGCGGGCGCTTTTTCTATGATTTCCATTCTTTTCACCTATCTAATCCAATACCTAACCATCTTCACAATCTTTTAAATTCTAACATATGTTGTCAGAGAAGTATATATTCGGATAAAAATTGCTTTATAGTTCAAGTTATGACTAAAAAATTATGACCCCACTCAACACTGTGGACTCATGGCTTTCATACTTTTTGACGGATTAAATAGTTTTATTAACGAGTCCATAATCAAGTGCTTCTTCTGCAGTCATCTAATACTCTCTAGCAGTATCATTTTTAACTTGCTTAGTGTCTTTACCAGTTTCTTTCGCAATCAAATTGAATAGTTAGAGGTTTTTTTGCTATAGATGTGCAATTATAATATAAAAAATAGAGCTAAAGCGTTTTCGCTTTAGCTCTATTTTTAAAATCAGTCATGTTTAGACTGCTTCACTGACAAATTCAATCTCTACTGTGCGTGTCAACACATCAGAATAACTATAAGAAACTCGTTCAAATGAGTTTTCGTCTGGATCTAAATCTACAACGAAGACAGATGGATACGTTTCTGTCAAAATACCGTTACGTTCTGTTTGGCGCTTTCTGCCGGTCTGAGCAACTAATGTGATTTTGCTGCCGATACGACATTCTAGATCTTTTTTAATTGACGCTAAAGTTGTTGGCATTGCATTCACCTCAAGAGCCAGTATATCACATATTAATAAAAATAACAAGTTTACCATAGCAGAAAATGAAATGCAACTATTTATAATTGATAAATGGATAATTATTTGATGTGAATAATTTAAAAATTCTCATTTAATCATAAATAATTCCTTTCAATTTCTTTTTAGCTCGATCATAGGCACTTCTAACCGTAATTTCTCGGCTATCCGTATCTTTGGCGATCTCTTTCAATTCTTTACCATTCATATATTCTTGAAACGTCACTCGTTCAAATGAAGACAGTACTGTCGGCAACTGCTCCAGCTTCTCTCGGATGATCATTTGCTCTAGCACGTCAGCATCTTCTGTCTCAATATAGTCAAAAAAAGATTCTCCCTGATTCTCTATCTTCTGATCTAATGAGATGGACTGGACGTCGATTGTCCGCTTAACTGCACATTGCCTTCTAACCAAACTACGAATATGATTCTCAAAATTTGACTTAAAAAATTGCCCAATAGAAACGTTATGTACCTCATCATATTTTTCTAAAGAACGATAAAAAATGATCCGGCCTTCTTGAAGCCAGTCTTCACGATCAAAGTCTCTCAGATAATACTTTTTTTGAAACTTGTACACGATTGGGTGATATTTCCGATACAAACAATCAAATGACACAGTGTCCCCTTTTAGGATTTCTTCATACTTGTTCATTGACAACATTCTCCTTCCAAGCATTCTACCAAAATGCTTGGAAAAATCGTACCACTATTCTCAATAGAAATATAAACAAATTGACATTCAATTTTTCTTTTTAGACAATTCGTCTAGTTTTTCAGACAACTTTGATAATTGATCAATATTCCAAGGGGAATTTCGTCGAAAGTCTTGAAAATGGATATCTGTTGTATGAACAGTAATCGTATGTTCTGTTTTTTGAACATTTTTATACAGCTCGTTAGCCGACGCGCGTAAAGCTCCTTTTGAAAAAACCAACCACTGTTCTGCTAAGTCACTAGTTGCAACCGTCACTTGAGTCAAACGATCATTTTTCTCTCCTGCAATTCGCTCAATATAGCTATCAGCTGTTTCTTCCTCTTTAGTGAAAACTACTGTTAAATGATATTTTTTATATGTTTGCTGAATTCCGGGAACTAATTGTGCATCAAAAACAACAATTACTTCTAGATCCTCATATTTTGCATAATTAGATAAACGCTGTAACAAAACTTCTCTGGCGTCTTCAAGTTTATTTTGGTTCTTCAATTGAACAAGTTCCGGCCAAGAGCCGATCATATTATAACCATCAACGATCAGTAACTGTTTCTTCATTTTGTTTTGCCACCTTCTTTATATAAGAAATCGAGAAAAAAGTAACTTTTTTCTCGCCATTCAACTAATTATTTTATAGGATTTCGCCCACGATAAGCCTCATACATCAGCAGACCAGCTGCAACACCTGCGTTTAAGCTTTGAACGTGTCCTGTCATTGGTATTGTCAATAACTCATCTACTTCTTTATGAAGACCTTGGCTCATCCCGCGTCCTTCATTTCCAATAATCAATGCAATCGCACCTTGGGTATTCCACTGACGATAATCTGTCCCTTTCATATCCGTTCCGAAAATCCAAAAATTATTTTCTTTCAAGGTCGCAATACTTTGCGTTAAATTGGTCACACGAGCAACAGGAATGTACTCTACAGCGCCAGTTGACGCTTTTGTTACAACTGGTGTGATTCCAACTGCACGGTGCTTGGGAATGATGATTCCATCCACTCCTGTAGCGTCTGCTGTTCTTAAGATCGAACCAAAGTTATGAGGATCTTCTAAGCTGTCTAAAATTAAGAAAAAAGGGGCTTCTGTCTTGTCTTTTGTCCGATCAAGTAATTCATCTAGCGTTAGATATTCATAGGCTGTAATCGCTAATACGATCCCCTGATGAACCCCATGATTAGTCATTGTGTCTAACTTTTGTTTTGGAACCCATTTAACAGGGACTGCATTTTCTTTGGCTAATTGTTTTAAGTGTTCGACCTTTTCACTTTTGCTGTCTTCTTGCAAAAATAATTTATTGCCACGTCCTTGTTGAATGGCCTCGATCGTCGCATGATTGCCAAAAACAAAGTTATCTTCGATTTCTTCTTGTGAAACTTCTCGTTCTCTTTTGATTGGTTCTTTTTTAAACGGTTGATTTCTTTGTGGCTTCTTGCCTTTAAAAGGATGTTTTTTGTCATTTTTCATTTTTTTCACCTACTTTTTTTATACACCAATCGATCAATTCTTCCAAGCGTTCTGTTTGTTTCGTTAAGTGTAAATACCCCATCAAGGACTCAAAACCTGTTGCAATTCGATAAGTAGTAATATCTGCATTTTTTGCAGAGGTATGGCTTTTAGCATTACGTCCACGTTTGTACATTAGTTCTTCATCTTCAGTAAGTCGTTTCTCTTCAATCAAAGCTTGAATTAGAAATGCCTGCGCTTTTGCTGAAACATAATGTGTAGCCATACGATGCAGCGTATTGGGCTTTGTTTGACCTTGTTCCACTAAGTAATCGCGTATATAGATTTCATAGATTGCATCTCCCACGTAAGCTAAAGCCAAACCATTTAATTGTGTATAATCTCTCATTCACTTCTTCTCCATCTAGTTCCTTGTGCTGTGTCTTCCAAGGTTATTCCTTTATCCTTCAATAAATCACGAATTTCATCACTGCGAGCAAAATCACGATTTTTACGTGCCTGATTGCGGTCTAGGATTAATTGATCAATATCATCATCCAACAATTCGTCTGATAAGAAGAAAATACCGAAAATACTTACCCACTGTGTGAATTGCTCCAACGCCTTTTCTGTAACGCCTATTGAAACCGTTGCTTGCTCGCTGTATTGATTCAACCACTTAGCTAATTCATACACGACAGTAATGCCATTAGCCGTGTTAAAATCATCATCCATTTCTGTCGTGAAACGTGTCTCAAATTCGATTAGTTCTTGTAATTTTTGGTGATCCTCGTCAAGTTCTGCTAATGCATCAGACTTTCTAAAAGACAAGTTTTCAAATGCATTTTTCAATTTTTGTAAATTGACTCCCGCTTCTTTCATCGTTGTTTCACTATAACGAATCGGACGACGATATTGGGTGGTTGCCATGAAGAACCGTAATACTTGAGGATCAACTTGTTTCACTAGTTCATGGACCGTTACAAAGTTTCCTAATGATTTACTCATCTTTTCATCGTCTTCACCAATCGTGACAAAGCCATTATGCATCCAATAATTCGCAAATGTTTGTCCCGTTTTCGCTTCACTTTGCGCAATTTCATTTTCATGATGAGGAAATTCTAAATCTTGTCCGCCACCATGGATATCAATTGTATCACCTAAATGTTTGGTTGCCATAACAGAACACTCGATATGCCAACCCGGACGCCCAGCTCCCCAAGGAGAGTCCCAAGAAATTTCGTCTGCTTTTGCGCTTTTCCATAAGGCAAAATCTAAGGGATCTTCTTTCAGTGCTTTTTCTACACCGGTACGCTGACTCGCGCCGATTTCTAATTCGTCGATCGATTGGTGACTCAGTTTGCCATACCCTTCAAATTTACGTGTTCGATAATATACGTCTCCTTGTGATTCGTAGGCATAGTCTTTATCGATTAGTGCTTGAATAAAGGTCAGGATATCCGGCATATGATCCATTACGCGAGGATGACTGGTCGCTGGCATTACATTTAGCACATTCGTGTCTTCTTCAAATGCATGGATAAAGCGTTCAGCCACTTCTGGTGCCGTGATACCTAAGTCTTTCGCTGCTCGAATGATCTTGTCATCAACATCTGTAAAATTTGATACATAGTTTACTTCATAGCCGCGATATTCTAAGTAACGTCTGATTGTATCAAATGCCATCGAGCTGCGGGCATTGCCAATGTGGATATAATTATACACAGTCGGTCCGCAGACATACATGCGAACTTTCCCTGCTTCTATCGGTTGAAAAACTTCTTTTTCTCTCGTTAATGTATTATAAATTTGAATCATACGCTTCCTCCAATTTCTCTCCTTTGATTCTGACCACTTTTGCTGGAATCCCTACAGCGGTCGCATCGTCTGGGATATCTGTTAAAACAACTGCTGCTGCACCGATTTTAGCTCGTTTGCCGATTGTGACCGGCCCTAGAATTTGTGCATGTGCATGGATCATTGCCCCTTTTTTAACTGTTGGGTGGCGTTTTCCTGTATCTTTACCTGTTCCACCTAATGTTACTCCATGAAATAAAACGACATCTTCCTCAATTTCCGCCGTTTGCCCGATCACAATCCCCATTCCGTGGTCGATAAAAACTCCTGAAGCGATTTTGGCTCCTGGATGGATCTCGATCCCGGTTAGAAAACGCCAAAATTGTGCATGAATTTTGGCTAGCAAAAACAAGCGATGGCGATAAAGAAAATGTGAAAAGCGATGCCAAAACAATGCATGTACACCAGGGTATGTAAGTAATGCTTCTGCTGTCGAACGCGCTGCTGGATCATTGGTTTTGACCGCTTTTACAGCTTTTTGTAACCACCCCATAGTTATTCTCCTTTCGTTTTAAACTTAAAAGTAGAGCATAGCTGAATAATAAAATAAAAAAGCGTCTTTTAAACGAAATAACTTCGTTTAAAAGACGCTTACGCGTGGTTCCACTTTTCTTCACAGGTTTCCCTGCCTCAAAACAGATAACGGTTGTTGGCCGTTTTCAGCTACGTATCGCTGAAACTATTCAAAGATGCATTTCAAAAAGTGCTGACAACTGTTTTCACCACCCACAGTCTCTCTAAAGACACACGCTTTTTTACTTCTTCTTCTCTACATATTTCTATTATAAAACGTTATTTAAATGATCTAAAGCTTTTTCTTTTCCTAAAAGTTCGATTGTATCGCCTAATTCAGGACCATGCATCTGTCCTGAAACAGCTACACGAATCGGCATGAATAGATTTTTACCTTTCACACCGGTTTCTTTTTGAACAGCCTTGATTCCTGCTTTGATACTTGGTACATCAACAACGTCCATTGCTTCTAACTGAGCTTTGAAAGCGGCTAAAACAGTTGGAACCGTTTCTCCAGCTAAGACTTCTTTTGCTGACTCATCTAAGACTGGATGTTCATTGAAGAACAATTCAGAGACATCGACGATCTCCGCTGCATAGCTCATTTGTGGTTGGTATAAGCTAACGACTTTTTTCAACCATTCTAGCTTTTCTGTACTTGGTTGAGCTTCGATTTTACCTTCCGCTATTAAATAAGGAAGACACATATCGGTTAGAACATCTAAATCTAATTGTTTCATGTATTGGTTATTGACCCATTCAAGCTTCTTCCCATCAAAAGCTGCTGGGGATTTGCTTAGACGTTCTGGATCAAAAATTTTGATCAATTCTTCTTGGGAGAAGATCTCATCTTCTCCCACTGGTGACCAGCCTAGTAAAGCAGTAAAATTGAACATTGCTTCTGGTAAATAACCTAGTTCACGATATTGTTCGATGAATTGTAAGATCGATTCATCGCGTTTGCTTAATTTTTTACCTGTTTCAGCATTAATGATCAACGTCATATGACCAAACGCAGGTGCTTTCCAACCAAATGCTTCATAAATCATCAATTGTTTTGGCGTATTGGCAATGTGATCATCCCCACGTAAAACATGAGTGATTTTCATCATATGATCATCTACTGCTACCGCAAAGTTATAAGTCGGCATACCGTCACGTTTTTGAATAACGAAATCACCACCGATATTATCTGATTCAAAAACAATTTCACCTTTGACCATATCTTCAAATGTATAAGAAGTATTTCTTGGTACGCGGAAACGAATAACTGATTTAAGTCCTTGCGCTTCTTTTTCAGCTTGTTCAGATGGTGTCAATTCTGCACATTTTCCTGAATAATGAGGCATTTCACTACGAGAACGTTGTGCTTCTCTTTCAGCTTCCAACTCTTCTTCTGTACAATAACATTTGTATGCACGATTGCTTACTAATAATTGATCGATTAGAGGTTGATAAATCTCGCCACGTTCTGATTGACGATATGGACCGTACTCCCCTGGTTTTTCCGGAGATTCATCCCAGTCCATCCCTAGCCATGCTAAGTTTTCCAATTGGCTTTTTTCACCGTCTTCGATGTTTCTTTTTTGATCTGTGTCTTCGATACGGATAATAAATTCGCCATCATTGTGACGAGCAAATAAGTAATTAAATAAAGCTGTTCTTGCATTTCCAATATGCAAGTGTCCAGTTGGACTTGGTGCATAACGTACACGTACCTTTGTCATTGTGCATTCCTCTTTCTATTTATCGAGTAAAGCGACCGCGATCGCTCCCATACCTTCTTCTTGACCAATAAAACCCATTTGCTCCATCGTTGTTGCTTTCAAATTGATTTGGTTTGTGTCAATTTGACAGGCCTTTGCGATGTTTTTTTTCATTTGTTCTAAATAGGGTTTCATCTTTGGTTGTTCAGCTAAAATTGTACAATCAATATTGCCAATAGTAAAGCCATCCGCCAATATTTTTTGATTTGCCTCTGATAGTAATGTTATTGAGTCAGCATCTTTAAATGCAGGATCTGTATCGGGAAACAAGTGTCCAATATCGCCATGTCCAGCCGCTCCTAGTAAAGCATCTGTGATGGCATGTAGTAAAACATCCGCATCTGAGTGTCCCAGCAACCCTTTTTCAAACGGTAATTCTACACCGCCAATAATCAATTTACGTCCTTCAACTAATTGATGAACATCAAATCCTTGTCCAATTCGTATCATCTTTTTCACCTAGCTTCTTTTTCGTTTCACGATAGCTTCACCGATCAGCATATCTTCTGGCGTGGTCAATTTGATATTTTCATAACTACCCAATACCATTGAGACTGACAAATTGCTATATTTTTCAATAAGAGAAGCATCATCTGTCCCTAAATAACCTTGTCGCTGCGCACATTCATGAACTGCTAGCAAATCGGCTCCATAAAATGCTTGTGGGGTCTGAATTTGCCACAATGTTTCACGTGGAACGGTTTCTTGAACGATTCCTTCAACAACACGTTTGATCGTATCTTTCACTGGAACTCCTAAAATTGCAGCTCTCGTTTCTTGCACCTTTCGATGTAAAGCTTTCAATTGAGCCAGGTTAACAAATGGTCTTGCACCATCGTGAACCATTACAATATTTTCAAGATCAAATAAGGCACTCAATCCATTGAAAACGCTATATTGACGTTCGCTGCCACCAGATACCAGCGTTATAGGACACCTTTTTTTCTTTATTTCTTTCTTGATCATCGCAGCTAACAAATCTTGTTCATCTGCTTGGGTGACTAAGATAATATGCTGACAGGCAGGGTCATTTAAAAACGTCTTCAACGAATAAGAAATGACTGGTTTACCGATTAAGTGTAGTAAAATTTTGTTACGGCTAGCACCCATTCTTTTTCCTTGCCCCGCTGCCAATAAAATAACTTCATAATCTAGTGCTGTGTTTCGATTGTCAGCTCTTCTCATTAGCTTTATGTTCTTCTTTACTATCGTCGATGCCGCGTCCTGAATGAGCAGGTTTCGCAAAAATCATCCGTCCAGCAGCCGTCTGTAACGCACTAGTAACAATTACTTGAATATGCTGACTCATATAATGCTGTCCGTCCTCGACCACAACCATCGTACCATCATCCAAGTAAGCCACACCTTGCTGACGCTCTGTTCCAGCTTTTACAACCATGACATTCATCGTCTCACCTGGAATCACAACAGGTTTTACTGCATTAGCCAGGGCATTGATATTCAACACAGGTACATTTTGAAATTCAGATACTTTATTTAAATTATAATCATTCGTTACAACCACACCATCCAACAGTTTGGCTAATTTAATCAATTTGCTGTCTACTTCTGCAATGTCTTCGAAATCACCTTCATACATTTCTACAGAAATTCCGTCCTCTTTTTGTAGGGCATTTAAAATATCTAAGCCACGGCGACCACGAACACGTTTTAAGCTGTCACCAGAATCCGCGATATATTGCAACTCATACAAGACAAAATTAGGAATCAAAATAACGCCTTCTAAAAATCCAGTTTTGGCAATATCATAAATTCTACCGTCAATGATCACACTAGTGTCTAAAATTTTGTACTTATGAAAATGATCTTCCACTTTACGATCTAAAACTTCTCCACCGCTTTCAGCTGGGATTTTCTTTTGCTTAGGCGTAAAAATTCTACGCCATTCATCAATTCGAGTCGTCCCCATACGAAAGCCAAGGTACCCAAAGATAATCATGACTAAAATCGGTAAAACACTGTTTACAAACTGAATATTCAAGTTGTACATTGGAATCGAAATAATCGCACCTATGATCAACCCAATGATTACTCCTACACTTCCAAATAATAGATAGGTCAAACTCATTTCATTTAATGCTGCTTCTACTCTTTTTACACCTGAAACAATATACTTTGCTAACCCTAACGATAAAATAAAGAAAATAAGTGCACCAATCAAACTGTTAGTGAAGTTATTGTTCAGCCATGTATTATCTGCCTGTTTCGCCATATCCCAAGCCATCGGTAATAGTGAAATACCTAAGCTTGCACCAACGACGATCATCAGCAAAGTGATGACACGTTTTTGCATAGATTCATCCTCCAATATAATATACTTAATTTGACAGAATGAAAGGAGAAATCGTTGGTTAGTCATTGTAACGATTCTCACGTTCAGTCTATTTGAATACTTTTCTTAGTGTTTCTCCGATCGTCGCCACGCCAACAATCTCGATTCCCTCTGGAGGTGTCCAACCACCTAAATTATTTTTCGGTAAATAAATCTTGGTAAAGCCTAACTTTTGCGCTTCACGCACTCGCTGTTCAATACTATTCACACGACGAATTTCGCCAGTCAATCCAATCTCACCAATAAAACATTCCGTGGGTTTTGTTCCATTTTCTTTATAACTGGAAGCAATGCTGACTGCCACCGCTAAGTCGATTGCCGGTTCATTGATTTTGACACCGCCTGCCGCTTTTAAGTAGGCATCTTGGTTTTGCAGCAATAACCCTGCACGTTTTTCTAAAACAGCCATAATTAGGGAAACTCGATTAAAATCTAAACCCGTTGTGGTCCGTTTCGCATTGCCAAACATCGTTGGTGTGATCAGCGCCTGGACCTCGACTAGAATCGGACGGGTGCCTTCCATGGCTACGACGATTGCTGAACCAGTGGCATCAGCCAAGCGTTCCTCTAAAAATACTTGAGAAGGATTTGCTACTTCCTCTAGTCCATGCTCCCGCATTTCAAAAATACCGATCTCATTCGTGGAACCAAAACGATTTTTTACTGCTCTTAATATTCTGAATGTATGATGCTTATCTCCTTCAAAATACAAAACCGTATCCACCATATGCTCTAACATTCTAGGTCCTGCAATTGACCCTTCTTTGGTCACATGACCCACGATAAAAATGGCGATCCCATTCGTTTTTGCGATTTTCAATAACTCAGCTGTCGTCTCTCGCACCTGACTGACGCTACCGGCAACACTGGTTACATCGGGTTGTGTCATCGTTTGAATCGAATCAATGATGACATAATCAGGCTCCAGTTTTTCGATTGCTCGGGCTATTTCATTCATATCTGTTTCTGCATATAAGTAAAATTCTGTATCGATCGAGCTTAAACGCTCCGCACGCATTTTAATTTGTTCTGCACTTTCTTCACCAGAAACATAAAGAACTTTACCACCGATTTCAGCTAGTTGCTGAGATACTTGTAGAAGTAATGTTGATTTACCGATCCCAGGATCCCCGCCAATCAACACTAGCGACCCAGGAACCACGCCGCCGCCTAAGACTCGATTCAACTCTACCAACTTCGTCTTAACTCTAGGTTCTTTTTTGGGAACCACTTCAGCTAAACGTTGGGGCTGTGTTTTTTTACCCGTTAGGCTCACTCTCGCACGACGATCGGTCGTATCTTGAATAATTTCTTCTGTCATCGTGTTCCACTGACCACAGTTCGGACAACGGCCTAAATATTTAGGGGAGATGTATCCGCACGTTTGACACTCAAATTGAACTTTTGCTTTCTTTGCCATATGCTATCTCCTCATTTTGATGTATTCTTTATTTTACCATAATATAAGCAGCTTAGACTAAGACTTCCCTCTATTAAGATACGCAATTTCCAAGCGATTTCATTTTAGTTTTTGCCAGATGAACCAAAACCACCTGTACGTTCATTTTCTACGTCATCTACATCCGCTAAAAGAAACGGTTTGAAAATCCCTTGTCCGATTCGTTCCCCTTTTTCGATGGTCATCTCTTCATACCCGAAATTTAGAAATTGAAACATGATATGTCCTTCATTGCCTTCGTTATTATAATAATCGCGATCGATCACACCTACGCCATTCGCTAACATTAAAAAGCGTTTCAAGGGGTTCGATGAACGGCTCACGAGTTCTAAGTATTCATTTTCAGCCATATATGCTTTGATCCCTGTCTTTACTAAAACAGGTTTAGGTGCGACGCCTTGGGCTTGTAATTGCCAAACGCTTGGTACTACTACTGTTTCTGCTGCTTCAAAATCATATCCTGCAGCACCTTTGGTCGCACGCTGCGGAATCGAGATTCCTTTGTCTGTATAATCTGTTATAATTTCAAATCCTCGTTGTTTCATTAAAAAGCTCCTCTACTTGTAAACTATTTCTATTTTAACATATTCCCATGGTCCCCAGTTTACTTTTATACTTTCTTTAATATTCTCCTGTGCTTTTTTAGTGTTTTCACATCATTTAGGCTGATTTTGTTGATAATCCTGTTTAATATTCGATTTTATCATCGTATATAAGATGAAAGAAAAAAAGAGAATCAATCCAACGATACTTATGATGTGAATATGCTCCACTAACTGGAGCGCGCCAGGATTTTGGGTTCGATGTGCTGTAATCTGCAACACAGTTTTGACAGGTAAGTGCGCTTGCTTAGCCAACAGCCACAAAATGCTCATCAACAACAATTGATGACTAACACTGCCTTTCGTTTGAGTACTATATTTTGTGATGATTCGCTGATCCTGCGGCAAAATCTCTTCTTGATAGTAGCTTCGGTTCAAGAAATTACCAGTAGCGCTGATAAGGCAACTTAAAAGAAAGACGCCAATAGGAAAAAGCGGACGAAACAACAGTAGAAATAAAGAAAAGATAAAGCCTCCAACATGGACAGTCTTCGGATCGAGTGTAGCGAACAAACGATAAAACAATTTAATAACGAAGGCCGAAGCAACGATTCCTAAAATATACGGAACATACAAATTGACTGTAAGTCGACTTGCACCTAAACGTAGTGAAACATAAAACGTGCCAAAAAGCAGGAGAAAATTCATACACATCCCATTGCCAAATGTTAGTAAATTAAGCCACAATGGTAACTTCCAAGTCTTTCTTCGACGATTCAAATACCAAGCAGAGATTAAAAACAAAACCGAAAATCCAATAATTCCCGCATCCAACAATTGAGGATCAAACAATAAACGTGCTGAACGAATAAATAGCAAGAGTGCGAAGAAAACTAGAAATAAAAAGAACTCTTTGATCGCTATTACCTGTTGATCGACTTCATTAAAATCAATTTCATAATCTGGATAATGGGTCACTGTATGATACGCCGCAATATACAATAACGTGTACTCTCCTAAAACTAAAGGAATTCTCAATTCTTTTGTCAGTGTTAGTGAGGCAATCACTCCAGCTAAAATCAGTATAATGAACAGATATTTTCTAGCAGTCAATACAGAATATCCTTGTCTTTTTTCATGATAATTGACAGTTGTATTGGCAGCTGGCAGCCACGAGGCACTTAACCCTAGTAAAACTGCTGAAAAAAGATACGCCGGAAAGTAAAATTGCCCCATCACACCAAGCAAGCACCCGGCACCTCCGATCAATATAGAAATGATCAACACATTAAAGCTTGTCAATGCCAGTTTGAAACTCTTCAACAGGAAAATACCTGTCATACGAAAAGTATAAAACAAGACAAACGGTAAAATCCGCTCCATTGTCTTGCCATCGCTTAAACTTAGAAATAAAAAGTAAGGGATAAAAGTAATTGTATTCGATAAAGTAAACGGCGCAACTTGTAAAGCATTGCGGGCCAGTTCTTTTAATTTAGCCATTAATTATTCTCCTTTGATACAGTTTGTTATGTAGGTAGTCTACCACGTTAACAGAAAAAGTGAAATGAATCACTGACTAAAAAAAACTCGATGAAAAGAATTCAGTCGATCACCGAATTCTCAACACCGAGACAGTTACTTAACTATTCCTCAACAAACATCAATTCCGTCTGTTGCACTAATTTTTTGTGCATTCATCTACACTGGTTCATCCACTAACTTCGTTTGATTTTTTTCAAAGACTTTAAAGAATGGGTAATAAACAAAGATACTCAAAACGACCAAGAAAACATAGAATACAATATTACGCCAATCCATCGTAGCTAGATACGCTTGAGCGAAAAATGGTGTAAATGAAGGATCCACGATAAAACCTAGAGAGATCATGCCTATTTTCTGCGCAAAATACGTTAGAAACAACGAAATGACAGGCATCAGTAAGAATGGAATCCCTAAAATCGGATTAAACACAATCGGTAAGCCGAAAATAACAGGCTCATTGATAGAACAAATTCCTGGTACAAAGGACAATTTCCCAATCGTACGATATTGCGGTACTTTGCTGAACATCATTAAAATCACTAAACCTAACGTATTACCAGCACCACCCAAAACAGAAATTCGGAACATCTGCAAGTTCATCAAATGACTCATCACTTCTCCATTTGCAGCTTGCTCCGCATTTAATCCTGTTTGAGCGACTCCTAATGTAAATACAATGGGAAAAATAATCGATGATCCATTGATGCCAAATAACCAAAGGACATTTCCTAAGGTCACGATCAATAACAGCCCGCCTAAACTTCCAGCTATATTCACAGCAGGAGTCAACACGGACATGACTGCGTCAGGAAATGTTTGATCGAGCAATCCTAGAAAAACCAGATTCATACCATAAAAAAGCACAATGTTTGTCAACAAGGGAATCAAGGTATTGATAAATGTCACGACCATTGGCGGTACTGTGTCTGGCAGTGAAATCTTAATATTCTTCACTTCAAAAAAGCGACTGACTTCGACTACTAAAAGACCTAAAATAATTGCCACAAACAATCCATTCGTCCCTAAATAATTTAGAGAAATCGTCCCTTCTTTCACAGGCGTGCAAACCAATAAATATATCACCATACTGACCATGCCGTTCATCGCAGCATTTAATTTGTATTCATTTGATAACGAATAAGCGATCCCAAAAACACTGATCAAGCCAATGATACCCATCGTAAGATTGTATGGCGCTGTGATCACATCGTAATTGGCAACTGCGAATTCTTTCCAATTCGCTAAAAATTTCATAAAAAGTCCAGCATGAGTCGGATCATACTGATCCATATTGATCGGCGGATTGGCAAAAATTAAGAAAAAGGAACCAATCACAATAAACGGTAAGCCAAACATCATTCCGGTAGAAACTGCTTTAAGATGTCGCTGATTGCCAATTTTAGTTGCAAACGGACTTAAAATATCATTTAATCGATTGACCATAGATCCTTTAGTACTCACTGAATTTTTCATCAAAAAGTCCTCCTTAGACTTGCCAAGAATTAAATTCAAAAGCCGATTCAACGACTTCATTCGGGTCATAGCGTTCAATGATTTTGGCGTACTCCTCTTTATAATCATTGGTCACTTCAGCTTGGGGAATGACGATGCTTGCTTCATTTAAAAAGTGCTTGGAATCACGTCCCATTTCTTTTCCTCGAGTAGTATGTTTATCCAAAGCAATATCAGGGATTTCAGGAACGTACCCCATCGCAAAGCTTTTTATCACGATATTTTTTAATAAATCAGAAGAACGATCTTTTTCAGAGTGACACAAATAGCGAATCGCATGGAAAAAGAACATCGCTCGATCAGATTCATTATATTGGAATTCTTTACGCATTTGATTTAAGTTATTAATCATGATTGCAGCATTTTCATTACCCATGCCAATGTCTTCAACTGAAATTGCCAGCAACCTACGCCATAATTTTTCTTCAAATTGAGGGGAAGTAATGTACATTTCATAAGCGAAGTCGCAGGCTGCGCGTTCATTTCCACGACGAATCGACTTTTGTAAAGCAGAGACAACTTCATCTCCGTTTAGATTGTTTCTAGTTTTAACTCTTGCCCACGGATCATGGATATATTCTTGTTCTGTCATGTTATAATACTCCTAACTAAAATGAATTTAAGGGTGATTCAAGTGAATATTGATAGTCTTGCAGAAAAATACCAATTAAATAAAACGGAAAGCCAAATTTTAACGTACATGAATGATCATCGTGTTGAATTAAAAAACTTAGGTATTCGAGAAATTGCGAAAAAAAGTTTTGTTTCTACTGCAACGATCATCAATATGGCGAAAAAAATGAATTTCACTGGCTATAGCGAACTCGTTTTTTACATCAGTGAATTTAATCTCAACCAAGAACGACTAGAAAAACACGATGTAGTTGCAGCATACGGAGAACTTTTTTTAGGACTTCTAAAAAAATATCAAGAGAAGAATATTATGATCTTAGGTTCTGGGTTTTCACAAAATTTAGCAAATTACTTTGCTGAATACCTCAATCTTTATGGCTTTAGAGCAACTTCGAATAGTCACTTAGAGTTTTTAAGGAAAAGTCATAAAGATGACGTACTTTTGATCTTCATCAGCAATTCCGGCAACACTGGTAGGATGTTTGAACTAGCAGAAATTGCTCAAACCAATGAACTTGAAAGTATTTGTTTTGTAGGCAGTGATCAGTCAGCTATCAGTAAAACTTCTACACTGTCTATTAGCACGAATACTTATTCACCAAGCTCTCATCAAGACTATTATCCGCAATTATTCTTTGGTACTGTATTGATTCAATTTGAATTATTAATGAGTTATACCCTTCAAAACTTACGATAGAAGAACGATTCGGCCGATGTCTCTTCACGCCATATTATAGTAGAAAAAATCCACAATAAGAAGCGCTTTCAAGCAGATGTGAACATGTTTAACTATTTATAAACATGTTTGCGATGCTCTTCAGAATGAAAAACTCCGTGAAAAATTTTACGAAACTTCCTTTTTAATCTTTTTTTAATCTAGCCTTTCTGTTATAATGGTTTTCACATTTACTAATACTAAATTGAGTAAATGAATGATCATATCGAAGGAGAGATAGATGTATGAAAACTGTTTACAATTTTTCAGCTGGTCCCGCCGTTTTACCTAAAAGTGTATTGGAAAAAGCACAATCCGAATTGGTGAATTACGAGAACAGCGGCATGTCCGTGATGGAGCTGAGTCACCGGTCCTCCCTTTTTGAATCGATCATTGAAAATGCTGAAACACTACTCAGAGAATTGATGACGATTCCTGATAACTATAAAGTCCTCTTCTTACAAGGGGGCGCTAGTATGCAATTTACGATGGTTCCTTTGAATTTAGCACAAAATAAAAAAGCCTTATACGTCAATACTGGTTCTTGGGCAAAAAAAGCCATCAGCGAAGCGAAAAAAATCGATAACGTTGATGTTCAGGTCATTGCATCAAGTGAAGATAAAAATTTCAGTTATATTCCCGATATCCATAAACAAGATATTCCGCAAGATGCTGCTTATCTCCATATTACGACCAACAATACGATCGAAGGCACCACGATCTTTAATTTGCCGGATGCAGGTGATGTGCCGATCGTCGCTGATATGTCTTCCAATATTTTATCAATTGACTATAACGTCGCTGACTTTGGGTTGATCTACGCTGGTGCGCAAAAAAATATTGGACCAGCAGGACTTACAGTTGTGATTGTTCGTGATGATTTGATTGGTCAAGTAGATGTTCTCAGCGCTATGCTGGATTATGAGATCCATGCAAAAAATGGCTCAATGTACAATACGCCGCCGACTTACGGCATTTACATGGCTAAACTTGTCTTTGAATGGATCAAAGAACAAGGTGGCGTTCGTCAAATGGAACAACAAAATAAGGAAAAAGCAGCCATTTTATATGATGCAATCGATGCCTCCAACTTATTTTCTTCACCTGTAAATCCGAAAGACCGTTCAATCAACAACATTCCTTTTATTACTGGAAGTGATGAGCTAGATAAAAAATTTAATCAAGAAGCCTTAACAGCAGGATTTGAAAACTTGAAAGGGCATCGTTCTGTCGGCGGTATGCGTGCTAGTTTGTACAATGCCTTCCCTAAAGCTGGTGTTTCAGCTTTAGTCGACTTAATGAAAAAATTTGAAGCAGAATACGGAGGAACGAACTAGATGTATGATATTAAAACATTCAATGCGATCGCCCCAGTTGGTTTAGCACGCTTTAACGAAGAAAATTTTACGATCAATAAAACAGAAGCCCCAGCCGGTATCATCTTACGTAGTGAAAAACTCCATGATTATGCCTTTCCTGCGTCAGTCTTAGCCGTCGCACGTGCCGGAGCTGGAACCAATAATGTGCCAGTCAAACAGTGTACTGAAGAGGGAATCGTGGTCTTTAATACCCCAGGTGCCAACGCAAATGCTGTAAAAGAGCTAGTGATCGCTTGCTTACTTCTATCCGTACGTCCCATTTTAAAAGGTTCCAACTGGGTCCAAACATTGACTGGAGCTGACACAGAAGAACAAGCGGAAGCACAGAAAAAACAGTTTGCTGGAACGGAATTAGAAGGCAAAAAACTCGGTGTGATCGGTTTAGGTGCAATTGGTGCAATGGTTGCTAATGATGCTTATCGTTTGGGCATGGAAGTAACAGGTTTCGATCCTTTTGTATCCGTTGATACTGCTTGGAGTATTTCACGTCGTGTCAAACGAGCGCAAAGTATGGAAGAGGTATTAAAAACCTGTGATTTTATCACTGTTCATGTGCCTTTATCTGAAAATACCCATCATTTGATTGGCAAAGAACAACTGAAACAAATGAAAAAAAATGCTGTTTTACTTAACTTTGCTCGTGGTGAATTAGTGGAAACGCAAGCTGTGATCGAAGCCCTTGCTCAAGGAGAAATCAGTAATTTTGTCACAGATTTTGCAGATGAACGCTTATTGCACAACGACAAAATCTTGGTTTTACCTCATTTAGGTGCTTCAACGGAAGAAGCTGAGGTCAACTGCGCCAAGATGGCTGCTCGTACACTGAAAAAATTCTTAGAAACAGGGAATATCAAACGCTCTGTCAATTTCCCAACGGTCGAAATGGCCTTCAATTCGCCATTCCGTTTCACGATCATCCACAGAAACGTTCCCAATATGTTAGGACAAATCTCAACAGGCATTGCTAATTTAGAAATCAATATTGATACGATGATCAACCGTAGTCGTGATGACTATGCCTATACAATTGTTGATATTGCCGAAACGGATGAAGAAAAAATCAATGCTGCTGCAGAAAAAATTCAAGCAGCTGAAAATATTATTCGTGTCAGAACCATCAAAAATACTGAGGCGGTGAGTTACTAATGGTTATGATCCATCCCTTTAAAGGTATTCGACCAGCGGCAGCGTTTAGCGAAAAAATCCCTACCTTGCCTTATGATGTTCTAAATTCAGCAGAAGCTCGAGAATTAGGTGCCGATAATCCATATTCTTACCTGCACATCGACAAAGCAGAAATCGATTTACCTGAAACTCTTTCTCCTTACGATGAGCAAGTTTATGCCAAAGCTGCTAGTAATTTACAAGCCTTTTTACAAAAAGAATGGTTGGTCCAAGATGAGCAACCGCTTTTATATCTTTACGAATTAACAATGAATGGCCGCGCTCAAACTGGTCTTGTGACGTGTACTTCGATCACGGATTACACAGAAGGTAAGATCAAAAAACATGAATTTACTCGTCCAGAAAAAGAAGTCGACCGCATCCGTCATATTGAAGCTTGTGATGCCAATACTAGCCCGATTTTTCTAACTTATCGCCAAAACAAACAGATTCAAACAGTGACAGACGACTGGAAAACAACTCATGCTCCCGTTTATGATTTTACAAGTTTCCATGACGTTACACATCGTGTTTGGCTTGTAGACCAACCGGAAGTGATCGAACAACTAGTGACACGTTTCGCTCAAGATGTGCCGGCTTTATACATTGCAGATGGACATCATCGGACCGAATCTGCGGTAAAAGTTGGACAAAAGAAAAAAGAAGCACATCCTGAAGCAACTGATACAGCTGAATTTAACTACTTCTTATCTGTTATTTTTCCAAAAGAAGAGTTAGAAATTTTAGATTATAACCGGGTCTTGAATGTCCCGATCGAAGCAGATTTCCTTGATCGTTTAGCAGAGGCATTCACAGTCACAAAAACAGACAATGGAAAACCTACTCAAGCAAAAGCATTTGGGATGTATTTAAAAGGACAGTGGTTTACTTTAACCGCTAAAGAAGGAATTTTATCTGATGATCCTGTTGCTGGTTTAGATGTTTCTTTACTTCAAAATCATGTATTTGCAGAAATTTTTGATATCCAAGATGTCCGCACAGATAAACGGATCGATTTTGTCGGCGGCATTCGTGGCATGGAGGAATTAGAACAATTAGTAGATAGCGGACAATGGTCGGTTGCTTTTGCCGTTTACCCAACAACGATGGATGATCTACTAAATGTTGCAGATGCAGGAAAAATCATGCCGCCAAAATCAACTTGGTTTGAACCTAAATTGTTAAGTGGATTATTTGTCCATGACTTAGAGACAAATTGAACGGAAAGCTGTAAAATAGAAGAATAAAATCTAAGCTTGGACAAAAGCAGAATTTTTTGTCCAAGCTTTCTTGCAAATAAACGGAAATGGCTAGATAATAGCCTTAAGTAAAATAACCTGGAAATGTTAGGATATAAGTGAGGTCAACCATGCGAAAACAATTAAAAGAAGCAAAACGAATCGTCGTCAAAGTTGGGACAAGTACATTGATCTACCCCAATGGCAATATCAATTTAAGCGCCATCGATCAATTAGCTTTTACCTTATCCGATTTGCGTAACCAAGACAAAGAGATCATCTTAGTCTCGTCTGGCGCAATCGGTGTTGGCTTAAATAAATTAAACATGGACAAACGACCCCCGACCATTCCAGAGCAACAGGCAGTGGCGGCAGTTGGGCAAGCGGAGTTGATGAATATTTACAATCAGCGCTTTTTGACTTATAGCCAGCAAATTGCCCAACTACTATTGACTCGAGATGTGATCGAATATCCTGAAAGCCGTAAAAACGTAACGAATACAATAGAACAATTACTGCAGATGGGCATCATCCCAGTTATCAATGAAAATGATACGGTTGCGATCGATGAATTAGACCATCTGACGAAATTTGGTGACAATGATCAACTATCCGCAATTGTTACCCAACTCATTCAAGCAGATGCCTTGATCATGTTATCGGATATTGATGGTTTCTTTTCTGATAATCCCAATACCAACAAATATGCCACCCTCTTCTCTGAAATCAACGCTATCAATGACGAGCTTTTACAAGTTGCAGGAGGCAAAGGTAGTCGTTTTGGTACTGGTGGTATGTATAGCAAATTAAAAGCGGCAGAACGCGTATTAGAGCATAATGGCGCGATGATTTTAGCAAACGGACAACAACCTAAAATTATTTTTGATATTTTAGCGGGCGAAATGATCGGCACGTTATTCATTTCATTCTAAAAAAGGGGGAACATTTTATGACTGATTTAATCCAACTAGGGAAACAAGCGAAAGAAACAGCCTACCAATTAGCTTTGATGGATACAAAAACGAAAAATGATTTGTTGTTGCATATGGCCGATGCCATAGAAAATAATACCGAGAAAATCTTAGCTGAAAATCAAAAAGATCTAGCTACAGCCAAAGAAAATGGCATTACTGACACAATGCTAGATCGTTTACGTTTAACTGATGAGCGAATCAAAGACATGGCTGACGGTGTTCGCCAAGTCGCAACATTAGATGATCCAATTGGTGAAGTCGACAAGATGTGGAAAAATGAAGATGGTTTGATGATCGGTAAGCAACGTGTCCCACTTGGGGTGATCGGGATCATCTATGAATCTCGCCCGAATGTGACTACAGATGCAGCAAGTCTTTGTTTTAAAACTGGAAACGCCGTGATTTTACGTGGTGGAAAGGAAGCCTTTTATTCCAATCAAGTCTTAGTATCGGTTTTACAACAGGCACTGGAACAAAAAGGAGCTTCTCCTTTTGCAATCCAGTTTATTGCTGATACCTCTCGTGAAACTGCTCAACAGTTAATGAAACTCAATGACTATCTAGATGTTCTAATCCCTCGCGGCGGTGCAAATTTGATTAAGACGGTCTTAACGACAGCGACTGTGCCAGTGATCGAAACAGGAACGGGCAATTGTCATGTCTATATCGATAAAGAAGCACAGCTAGAAATGGCTACAACGATCATTGTCAATGCAAAATGCCAACGCCCTTCTGTCTGTAACTCAGCAGAAACACTATTGATCCATCAAGACGTAGCAGCAGATTTCTTACCTGTTATCGAAAAAGCTTTGAATGAATATAATGTAGAATTGCGTGCAGATGAACGGGCAATCACTATTTTTGAACAATCGATCCTAGCAACGGAAGAAGATTGGGAAACGGAATTCAACGATTTTATTCTCGCTGTTAAAGTCGTAGATTCTTTAGAAGAAGCGATCCAACATATCAACCGCTATAACACAAAACATTCTGAAAGCATCGTTAGTGACAATTATTTTGCGACACAACAATTTTTACAACAAGTTGATGCTGCTGCAGTTTATGCTAATGCCTCCACACGATTTACGGATGGCTTTGTTTTTGGATTTGGTGCCGAAATTGGGATCAGCACACAAAAATTACATGCACGTGGTCCGATGGGCTTAGCAGAACTAACTTCTACAAAATATATTGTTTATGGAGATGGGCAATATCGGAAATAAGTATTAGGGTTGAAACCTTTATTAAACGTTTCAACCTTTTCTTTACATTAAATTATGGAGGCTCTCTTATGAAACGTGACGGTCACACCCACACAGAATTTTGTCCACATGGAAAAGTCGAAGATACAGAATTGCTAATTAAACGTGCAATCAGCCTCGGATTTAAAGAATACAGTATTACAGAACATGCCCCATTACCTAAAGGGATTGAAAAAAAAGCAGCTGGTGATCTTGACGTGTGGACAACTGCGTCCATGGCTTTAAATGATGTGGATAACTATTTTAAAAGGATGAATGAACTGCGGAAAAAGTATGCCTCTGACATCATTATCCACATTGGATTTGAATTGGATTATTTTTCAGATTTTGTAGGTTGGACTCGAGATTTTTTAGCGGAATATGGTCCTCAAACTGATGATGGCATTTTATCTGTCCATTTCCTCGAAGGACAAGATGGATTGCGTGGGATCGACTATTCTTTTGAAGAATATAAGAGTGGGGTAATTGACTATTTAGGCAGCTTTCAAAAAGCCCAAAATCTTTACTACCAATGCGTTTTAGACTCTCTAGAAGCTGATCTAGGTCCTTTTAAACCTAAACGTCTAGGTCACATTTCTTTGTGTCAAAAATTCGAACGTTTTTTTGATGAAGAAACAAGCTATTCATCAGAAAATAAAATACTTGTCCACACCCTATTGAGCCGTATTCAACAAGAAAAATACAGCTTAGATTTAAACACAGCAGGATTTTATAAACAAGGTTATCAACAGAGTTATCCACAGGTGTGGATAACTCAAAAAGCGATTGAATCAGGGATTCCATTGGTTTATGGATCAGACACTCACGCACTAAACGATGTTGGTCAAGGATATGACAAAATTCAGCATTGGCTTTAAAAAAACTAAGACTCACGGATATTTTCTTCCATGAGTCTTAGTTTTTCGGTTAATTCAACACTTCCATGCTGCATGTTGCTACAGGCTTATAGACATTTAGTTGACCCGCTCTTCTTATCGTCTCATTAATATATATATATGAATTATTTATTCATGAAAATTATTGTTAGAATAGCTAATTAAACTATTTTAACAATAATTTTCCACTTAAACCCTTCGATTTTCATTAATTTTTTTCTTTCTGGCGATCAATTTTTCTATGGATATGCTAAACTATATATATTCTATTTATTACGTTGTGAGGTTGATTATGAAGAAAAAAATACAGACATTTATCAAAGAAAACTGGCCATATATGACCGCCAGCTTTTTCATTCCCTTTTTTGTGATGGTCATTATTTATTTAAGTCTCGGAATTTATCCTGGAAGTAGCCGTAGTGTGATGGCCAGCGATTCCTTTTCACAATTTTCCAATTTCCATGCTAGTTTCAATAATATGCTGCATGGCAAACAAAGTATTTTTTATACCTGGAATGCATCCTTAGGACTAAATTATCTCTCATTGATTTCCTATTATCTTGGTGGGCTATTTACGCCACTAGTCATTTTCTTTAAAAATCAGAATATTCCTGATGCCTTGTATTTGATTACTTTGCTGAAAATCGGTTCAGCTGGCTTAGCGTTTTGGTTCTTTGCTAAAAATACTTATAAGATACCAAGATGGGGCCATGTGATGCTTAGTGTGCCATATGCTTTGATGTCATTTGCTACGGCGCATTCAGAAATTATTATGTGGTTAGATGCGTTTACTTATCTACCGTTGGTTATTTTAGGAATTCACCGCTTGATGGATGAACGAAAACCAACACTATTATTTGTAAGTTATCTACTATTGTTTATCTCAAATTTTTACATGGGCTTTAT
The DNA here is from genome assembly GCF_001730315.1 of Enterococcus ureilyticus. Classification (GTDB taxonomy): domain Bacteria; phylum Bacillota; class Bacilli; order Lactobacillales; family Enterococcaceae; genus Enterococcus_L; species Enterococcus_L ureilyticus. The sequence goes on along the minus strand of NZ_MIKC01000007.1, from coordinate 58,550 downwards.
GATCGGTATCTTCTCTTTCCTATATTTTATCGCCCGAATGTTGACAAACTGGAAGAGTTATAAAAAACGTATCCTACCTTATGGAATCACCTCACTTTTAGCAGGTGGCGCTTCGATGATCTTAGTATTACCAGCGGTCCTTGATTTACGAGCAAATGGTGAAACCTTGTCACAAGTCACTCAATTTAAAACCGAAGCAACTGCTTTTTGGGATATTGTCATGAAAAATATGATCGGTGTTTATGACACGACGAAGTACGGCTCGATTCCCTTTATCTATGTGGGGCTACTTCCTTTGATATTCTGTGTTTTCTACTTTATCACAAAAGAAATTCCTAGGAAAAACAAGCTATTATTTGGTAGTCTGTTTATCATTTTAATTGCTAGCTTTTATATCACACCACTAAATTTATTTTGGCACGGGATGCATGCACCGAATATGTTCTTGTTCCGTTATAGTTTCCTCTTTTCTTTCTTAGTGGTGCTACTAGCGGGATATGGCTTTGAGAAATTCAAAACTGATGATTTAGGGGTACTAGCGGGCTCTACGATCATGCTGATTGCGATTTTTGCACTAGCTGAAGGGACAAAAAGTACGACAAGTTATGACTATATTCCGATCTCAGCATTTGTCATCACAGCTTTATTTTTACTCCTGTATCTTGCCGGAATTGTTTTTTATCAATTAAAAAAAATACCGATGCATTATCTGATTGTCTTACTGTTATTGCTTGTTTCAACAGAGGCGTTTATCAATACCAATTCAATGCTAAAAGGGATTTTAGAAGATTGGAACTATGCTTCACGCAGTCTTTACTCAGAACCATATCCATCAATCAAACAGTTGGTCGATAAGACAAAAAAAGAGAATGATTCTTTTTACCGCTTAGAAAATTTAAACCCTGTTTCTTCTAATGATAGTATCAACTATGGCTACAGCGGAGTCAGCTTGTTTTCTTCCATCAGAAATCGACATTCTTCTGCTTATTTAAACGATCTAGGATTTCGGTCTAGAGGAACTGGTTTGAATATTCGCTACCCAAATAACACGTTACTGATGGATTCACTCGTTGGAATTAAATACAATATTTCGGAAAGTGATCCCTTGAAATTCGGCTTTTTCCCAATAGATAAAGCTGGGAAATTCTCATTATACGAAAACAGCAATGCGTTGCCTTTAGGCTTTTTAGCTGATAATGATATCTACAAAGTCAAACAACCTACCAATGATAATTTAACTAGTCAAACGGCACTGTTCAATGCCTTATCTAATCAAAAACAAACGTACTTTAAGTTTTATCAACCAACGATCATTAATAAAAATAATGTCAAAATCGAACAAAATGCAGGGAATGTAACGTATAAAGAAGTGCAAAACAACATTGCCAAAGATATTACCTGGACTGTTGATGTACCAGCTTATACACAAGCTTACCTAAGCCTGTTTCCAACCGATTTTGGCCAATTGGAAAGTTCGACTGCTACAATGTCTGTGAATGGGACGAGTCAAAAATCTCAGATCAATATTACAGGACAATATTACAATATCGGTTACTATGACAAACCTACCACGGTTACGTTTACGGTTAGTTTCTACGGTACAACAGCTGTTAGTTTTATGGAACCTAAGGTGGTTGGTTTAGATACAAAAGCCTTTGAACGTTCTATTCAGGCAATTCAAGATAAAGGCGCTGATTTAACAGCTAAAGGACGGAAAGCTGTTGGAACTGTGAACGCAGAGAAAGATCAAGTCCTTTTAACAACGATTCCTTATGACAAAGGATGGAAAGCCTATGTCGATGGAAAAAAAGTACCCGTTGAACCATTTAAAAAAGCCTTTGTTAGTATTCCCGTAACGCAGGGTGAACATACAATTGAATTTGTTTATCTGCCAGAAGGATTTATGCCTGGTGTGGTTTTGTTTATTGTTTGTATTGGTGGCTTTGTGGTCTATGTACGATTCACAAACAAGCCAAAACTGGCGTTAGTAAAATCGAATAAGCGTAAGCGTCGAAAACGTTAAATCGATGATTTGTGAGCTTGGGACTGACGTCCCAAGCTCTTTTTTGTAATGCTCATCATAAATCTCTACAAAAAAAGAAAAATAAATTTCGATGAAACCTTTTTGGTAAAATTAGAGTCTAAACAGTTATAAATAGGAGGGGGAAGTCCATGAAAAAAAAGGAACAAATAAGTTTGGTTAAAAAAGCAAAAACAGGCGATGCACAATCGTTTATAAAACTTTGTGAAGCCTATCAAATCGTGCTATACAATTCAGCTTATAAATTACTTTTAAATAATGAAGATGTTGCAGACTGTCTGCAAGAAACTGAAATTCACGCGTGGCAAAAAATTACGAATATCAAAAATGACGCAGCGTTTAATTCTTGGATTTTTAGAATTATGATCAATATTGCTAAGGACATTTTAAAAAAAAGAGTTGAAACAGTTAAATTTGAGGAAAGTTATATGAATACTAAAGAGAGCAACTATGAAAGATCTCACTTAGAAGAAGAATTTAATCAGTTACCAGATAGGTATAGAATCCCGATCATTTTACATTATTACGCAGGTTTTAACATTAACGAGATTGCTGAACAACTGAATCTATCTAAAAATACTGTTAAAACAAGGCTTGCACGTGGCAGAATAAAATTAAAAATATTATTGGAGGAGAAGTGAATGGATAAAAAGAAGAATGATATCATCCGACAAGAAACGGAAATTCCAAAAGAAGTAATAGATAAATTAGTTCAAAATCGCGAGAATATTTTAAATAATCCTATAAAGCAGGAAAAAAAGAAATTCAACATTAAATTCAAAAAACAACTCATTATCACTTTGGCAATAGCTGCGTCTCTTATTCTAATTGCCCTGATCAATCCACAAACGAATACAGCAATCAAAAATGCTTTAGGCATTAGTACTGATTCCGGTGTTGTAACTGTGGAAGAACACGGTATCCAAACAGAACTTAATTTAACCAGTACCTATAATAATCGAGAAATCACCGTAACAAAATTCGTTTCAACTAAGAAAAGATTTGCTTTTGACTATCAATTTAAATTAGACGATGAAAAATTAAAGGAGTTACTGGAAAAGCAACAGTCCCCTGATCGAAAATTTCCCAAATTCGCTACAAATTTTCAAGATCTTGACATTGGCCTCTTTGTTGATGGCCAGACTGACGATATCCGTGGGGGTGGAATGTATAACTCTACTTTTCATGTAGAAGGAGATACTTTTTACGGTTCTGTTACTGCAACGCTTAATCAAGAAGACATACCTAGCAACGCTAAATTAACGCTTCACATTTATAAACTTATGTGGCAGGATGCTGAGGAGCTGGATCAAGCCTTTACCGAAGCTTCTAAAACCAATAGTCCCTTCGGCGTTGATAATGCTTTAACATACGAAGGCGATTGGCGTTTTGATATTGCTTATAAACCCTTGACTCAAACGGCTGAGACTCAGTTTAGCAACTTAAGTAATATCACAAATCCAACCGCTAGCAGTGATGCCTTGCAAACAACAGTCAAATTTATTACGCCTCTTAAAAATGACGTTTATCCAGCAGCTCTGCTTTACAAAGATGGTGTAAGAACGGAAAATCAAATTCTTACACAATTATTTAATTACGAAACGGGTGAAATGGCGTTAACTTTAAGTATAAGTGCACTAGATACGTCCTCTGTGTATACGGTTCAAGTAAACGAAATTGATGACTTCACTGGTGAACCGATTGAAGAAATTGGTCATTTTGACATTCAAAATAAAAAAGTACCCTACCCTCATTCTGAAACTAAATAAATCGAAAAAAGCGAATCCTCTAAATTAAAAAATATAGAATAAAACCAATCGCGGTTTTATTCTATACTTTAATATACCATCAATCACACTTCTCAATTGCTTCTAAAAACCATTGTCTAAATCGCTGCTCGTCAAGATCGACACAGACTCGACAGTTGTCCTCTTTTCCCAAATAGCCATCTAAATCTACCAAAGTAGCCCCCGCTGTCAACATGCCTTGTGTTTCAACCGCAACATAAGCTTGTTTAACGTCAAACATTTCAGGCGCTAACAAATACGCAATCGCGCAGCCATCATACATCTTCAAACCAGTATCTAAGCTGCCGCCACGATATTTTCTAAACAGGTGATCGATCATATCCCCAGTTTTATTCATTTTCTGAATCTGTTCTCGCTCTTTGGGCAGAATTAGTGCCTTCTCCCCAACATCTAATCCAACCATGGTTAACGAAATTTTACTTTCAAAAACAATCTTTGCCGCTTCAGGATCAGCAGCAATATTGAATTCTGATAACACGCCTTGGTTGCCTCGACCTAGTGCTCCTCCCATAATCACCAATTCTTCAATTTTTTCCGCACACTCTGGATATAACCTAAGCAGCAGTGCAATATTTGTCAATGGACCAATCCCAACGATCGTTGTTTTTACTTTAGAGTCCATCAATACTTTATACATCTCGATCACTGCATGATTTTTTGTCAATAATTCATACTTAGATTCTGGAAAATCATACCCATCCATTCCTGAATTTCCGTGAACATCACTGGCATTGATTGCTTCACGAAGTAATGGCCGATCTGAACCAATCGCTACAGGAATCGTCTTATCCCAAAATGCCAATAGTTTCAGCAGATTTTTTGTTACCTTATCCACGCTAACATTTCCAGCAACGGTAGTAAATAATCGAATATCCAACCTCTCATCAAATAGCGCAGCAGCAATTGCAGCAGCATCATCAATTCCTGGATCGGTGTCAATGATGATTCTTCTTGTATTTTTCATGTTACTTTATCCTTCCTTTTAAACTCTAGCTATGCTGAAATTTCTCCCAAACCAGCTTATTAAACTAGAGCTACCCTTTTTATATAAAAAGACTGTAAACAGCAAAAAACTGATTCTTTGGCTTCTTCTATTTTTAATAGTCTAATTGTTTCAAATGTAGCAAAAATGAATCTGTTGTTAAACGCTTAATCGTGTATAACCGTTCAATTTGTTTACGGATTTTTTTGTCTTCTTTTGTAGCCGAATCAAAAACATCCAGCAATTTGTTCGCTCCATACTCTACTAAAGTACCTACTCCACCACTACCAATGGCAAATCCCATCATTTCAGTATCATTTAGCTGTCCTTTTTTGATTTCTGCGATATTTTGACTAAAATCCCCTACAACGATAATTTCATCTGTCTGTTTAGCTAATTCTACAGCTAATTCAGCTTTAGTGCTGACACTCACCCGTTCAATCGTCATCTCAAAAACCTCCTGTATACCTTTTCTAATTATTATACGCTATCTACATTTTTTTACTAGAGGAACTTGAGACTTAAAATTGAAATAAAATCATATATCGTTTCTATCCAGTTTTGTCTTAATAATACACAAAAAGCAAATCGAAATAGACGATTTGCTACAGTTTAGACTATATAATAAGAAGTTCACGAAGTTAAATTTTTATAAACAAAATATCTTTCAAAAATAAATGACAGTGATATTGTTAATACAATTCCTAATAGCAAAATAGAATATCTAGCTTGATAAGATGGTGTAAAGTAAAATGAAGCCCAAATTGATATAGCTATACTTATTATACTTATTAAATTAGATTGATCATTTACTTTTTTATAATCGTATTTTAAACTAGTCAATGTTAGAGAATTGATTTTCCCTTCCCAATATAATCCAAATCCAGAAAAGAATATGAATAAAAGTAACAGCTCTGAAGAATTATATATATAGCCCAACATACCAAAAAAACCGAAAAATCCAGAGAAGCCCATCCAAGTTTTTACATGTGAATTTATATTGATCAAATCAGTCACTCCCCTTCTTAATTAATAGTATGAAGATTGCATATGGTAAAGTTTACAATACAAACCTTTATTATTCAATAATTTATCATGAGTTCCTTGTTCCACAATTTTTCCTTTGTCAAAAACAAGTATTTTATTGCTATTTTTTGTACTAGATAATCTATGCGTAATGTATATACATGTTTTTCCGTTCAAATGTTCGTTTATTAAATTGTTGATTTCAAATTCAGCCTCCGGATCAAGCGCAGATGAAGGTTCATCTAAAACCATTATAGGGGCTTCATTGTATAATGCTCTGATAATTGAAATTCGCTGAGCTTCCCCTCCAGAAGGAGTGTATCCATCAGCACAAAAGTCCTTAAAGATCATCGTGTTCTGACCTTTTTTTGATTCAAATTTATTCTTCATACCAAATAATTTTAATAGTTGATCAATTTTTTCTTTTTTGATTCTATTAAGCTTATGTTCAGATTCAAATGCAATATTTTCACTTAAAGTTAGAGAAAAAAGTTTAAAATCTTGAAAAATAGTCGAAAAGTACTTAATATAATCTTCATAATTTATTGATTGTATATCTCTTCCATTCACCAAAATTTTTCCACTAGTAGGTTTATAAATGCCTAATAATAGTTTAACAAAAGTTGATTTACCGGCACCGTTTTTTCCAACTATAGAAAATTTGTCTCCCTTATTAATTGATAACTTAATATTCTTCAATGCATAATTTTTTTGACCTTTATAAACAAAACTAACATTTTCAAATCTAATTTCAAATGCTTCATAATTTAACTGATCTTTTTGAATTTTTGTATCATAAATATTTTCTACATTGATATACTCTAAATAGTATTTATAGTATTCCGTATATTGATTCATTCCTATGATATCAGATATAACTGATTGAAATTGTGTTGTAAAAGAATTAATTGCAGTAAGATACAGTGAGAAATCACCAATTGTCAACATATTTGCAATTGTTCTTTTAATTATAAATATATAAGTCAGAATTTGTTGTAAAGCTGAACTAATTAACGTAATGTTACTAAAGTAAAAAGAATTTCTTCCTAACTTTTTATAAAAATCTAACATACTTGTAAGTTGAAGATTATACTTATCTAGTAACCAACTAGAAAGATTGTAAATACGAATTTCTTTTCCAAAATGAAAATTTTGAAAAATTCCAGAAAAATACGCACTTCTTCTTTCCTGGACAGACTTTTCGATATTAATTTGAATATTATTTTTTTGAATTTTATTATTAAAATACATATTTACAATCAAAAGAAAAAGAATTGAAATCAATAAATATATATCTAACGTAGCAATAACTGCTCCAAAAGTAGCTAAAGAAAATAATTTACCAACTAAAGAAAATGAGGTTTCTACTATTGTACCAAACCCATTGCCACCAGCGTATATAAATTGTTCAGATTTATTTTTCAAATCCAAAAATTTTTTTGATTCTACTAATTCCAAGGGTGCTTTCATCATACATGACCCTAAATATAATTGAAATTCTTTAAATGTTCTAATTTTTTCGACAGCTAATTTTTTTATACAAATGTTCTCTAAAAATCTAGTCATAATACTAGTTAATATAAAAATTATGACTAATTTTATTGCTTCAGTAATTTTCTGATAGGTAAAAATGTTATCAATAATATACTTTGGTAAGAATAAAATTGTTAACATATTAATGAATTTGACGAATTGTTGAATAATTAAAAGGAGGATATATTTACTATTATATTTCCAACAAATCATAATATAGTAACGCAATCCTTCAAACATGAACCTACCTCCCTAAAGACATCTGTCTACTGATTTGCCAATACTATAATCGCTTCTTCTGTCATTTTTTTGAACATATCACAGGTCATCTCAGATAATCTAAATGGATCTCCGGAATGAAAACTATTTAACCCTAGACACCCATTACATAAATTCTTTATAAAACAATCTTTACATTTTTTATTATTATTTTTTATACTAAAAGAGTGAATTTTACTCTGTAAACTGTTAAATGCTTCTGATTTAAAAAGGTTAGGGCTATAGATATTTCCATACTTCATTTTTTCTTGATCTGTAAACATAAAGCAAGGATATACGTCTCCATTCACAGAAACAGAAATAGTTCCTAATCCAGCATCACAGATAAGTGGAATATTTTGGGGCCCGTTAATCAAACCTTTTACTATTCTATCTACTAATGAATAAGATGCAGGTAAATCTCTTTCCTTCGGATTGTTAACTAGATGTTTTTCTACTAGATTGTTAAGATTTTCTGGAAATATACTTAAGTCTTTGACTCCATAATCTTCTTCATCAGTTGCCCCAGCAGGAACTAAATGAATATAGGCATTTGGTACTTCCTCACTTATATGATCAACTACATCCTGAATGCTAACGTCGTTTTCAACATGATTTTGATTATACGTTACTTCTATTGTGCTAGGTTGGTTGGTATATTGGTTTAATTTACTTATATTTTTTAGAATACGTTTAGAAGTACCTCGACCATGTTTATCAAATCTCATAATATCATTTACTTTTGGTTCACCATCATAACTAACTGTTACAGCAATATTATATTTTTTTACTAAATCAATAAACTTTTTAGTCATTATCGTCCCATTAGTAACTACCCCAAACTGTGTTTTAATTTCTCTAAATTTACAATATTCTTCTACTTTTTTACAAGTATATTCAATCATTGATATATTTAAAAGTGGCTCTCCTCCAAAAAATTGAATATACTGAATATTTTGAAAGCTTGAATAAAACAATTCTAATGTATCATCTAAAATATCCCTTTTCAAAAATGTTCTGTCAGAATGATAGTTACCACCATTTGCATAACAATATGTACATCTTAAATTGCAGTCATTAGTCATATGGAGTACTAGCCTATTCAATGTTTCAAATTCATTTATATCGAGATGAAGAGGATTTTGAGCCTCTTCTTTTTCTTCAGAGAAAATATTGTAATATTGGAAGTATTGCTTTTCTGTAATTGGATATTTGCTAAATATCTCATCTTTCGTGACACTATTTTCAATATCTTTAATTAAATGTTCCCCAGTTAAATTAACTTTAAAAAATCTTTGAGTATCTGGAAGAAATGCAATTTTTTCGCCACAATGTTTTGTATTTTCAATAAAATGTACTTTCATAACTGTACCTCCGAACATAATTAGTCTATATCTTAAGATAAATATGTATGGTATTCATGTGTCTTTATTACTTACAATATCCTCCGCAATTACCACCAACACCATTTCCACAGACTCCACCACAAAGCATTCCGTTTGTACACATACCACCGCATACAAACCCACCTCTTGCTTGCGGGTAATCAGATTTGCTATCCTCGGTAGAAATACTCGTCAATTCAACTTCATTTATTTTAATTTCGTTCATAATCTATTTAGTCCTCTCTTTTAATTAGCATAAACCACCACAAAATGCGCCAGCAGAACCACCGAGACAGCCACCTCCAACGCAGCCACCTCCACACGCACCGCCTGCAACGCCGCCTGCACAGGCGCCACCAATAGCTCCACCTCCACATATTAATCCACCACATTTAATACCGAGAGGCCCCCTTGCTTCGGGTTCACCAGAATATTGACTATTACTTAATTGTAGTTCTTCAATTCGTACATCGTTACTTCCCATAATACCTATTCCTCCATATAATATATTTTTGACCATACATATTTATCTTTGCTGAGAACCCTATCGTAGGAATAAGATTTTCAACAAAAATAAACACTAAATTAAAAAAATAATAGTATTAACCATATGTGCATATGCCTTTCCTCCTCATATTCTTATATAGTAGACAATACGCTAAATTGTCTGTTGTATAACAATGTGTTAAAATATCGTTACTAAAGTCAATTATTATTTACATAAGGAGTTGTATGGATTGGATATAGGAGAAACAATAGACTTTTTAAGAACTCAAAAGAATTTGAAAGTTAGTGAGGTAACTACTGATTACATATCAAGACAAGCTTATTACAATTTTGTTCACGGAAAGACTCATACTTCAATCAATAGTTTTGATATAATGCTAAACAATTTATGTGTAAGCTATGATGAATTTGTATTTATTAAAAATGGTTATTCTTTACCCGAGCAAGATGCCTTATTGTTAGAAATGAAGAAAACCTTCGAACAAAAAGATAGTGAAAAATTAATTGAAATATCCAAATATTGTTTAAGCAAAAGCAGTAAAACACACACGCATCTAGGATATCTTTGTTTGCTTTTAAAAAATAGATTGGATGAATCTAGTGATACTGTTACTTCGTCAAAATTAAAAGCGTATCTGCTTTCTGTAGCGACATGGACACATTATGAAATTGTATTATTTAATAATTCCATATATTGCTTTGACACAGACACAATTTTAACCTTAATGAGAAGAGTCATGCTCAACTTGGAAAAATATAAATCCCAGAAAGCATTTGGTAGTGAATGTTTTAGAATGCAAGTAAATGTAATCATTACATTGTTACAAAGAAAAGACTTAAACAACTGCTATCGTCTATTTGATGATCTATTTGATATGTCCTTACCTCAAGATGCTTTGTATGAAAGAAACATATTATTATTCATGAAAGGGCTATTTGAAGTGATCAAAAATAGAGAAGTAGAAAATAAACAAGTTTCTACTTCTCTAGCTATAATGGAAACATTAGGATGTACGGACAGTTTCAATATGTTTACTTCTTTATACACTTATACAATTAATGAATTAATTCAACCAAATAGAAATTGATAAATCATTTTCTCTCATATATGACTTATTGTATCATTCTTAATTCGGAATAGCGGGCCAATATATATGCATGAACATTCTGACTTAAAACTACACCAATATTTGATTTCTGTATTGTGTAGTTTTTGGGGATTAGCTAAAGAGCTTATTTTCATTATACAATCATTACTTCTTCCATCAAAGAGACGGCCTTCACTTTGCTTCGTTCAATCAACAAAGCCAACTGGATAATGGCAAATAACACATTGCTTTGTTTGGAGTAAGCAAAATATCTAGATTCCCACGTTGTCACATATTGCTCTTTCTCTTTTCTGGTGTCTTTGAAGCCGTACATTTGATCCCCATACTTATAAAAAATGTTAATCAATCGCTCATTTAAAAACGAGTATTTTGTTTCCCCAACATTTGATAACGGAGCTGCACCTAGATCCACAGAATCATAGCCGCGTTTTTGATACTCTGCAATAAAATGCGTCAATAAATAATCGGTCACAGGCTTTGGCGCCGCTTCAACATAACGCAACAAATCATAAGACATTTTACGATGCTGAACGATTGGCTTTGCCGTGATAAAGCCGATCACTTCATGGCCCTCATTTCGCAATACACCAAGATCACTTAAATCTAAATATGCTCTGTCAAAACGACCGCCGACAAAATTACGTTCCCGCTGTGACCCTAACCAGTCATCTGACACACGAGCTAGTTCTTGAAACACCTCATCTGAAACAGGTTCACGATACATTGTAAATGTATACCCTAAATTAGTTAAATGCTGTAATTCCATACTATTTGTTGCCAAAGAAAGTGGTGTTGACTCGATACTTGCAAAATCAACGATTCCTTCCTCTCCAACTTTCATAAATTCAAAGCCTAAATCATGTAAAAGCATTGTATATTTTTCGCTTACTCGATAAAAAGCGGCTTGATAGCCAAGCAAATCAGCTGCATCCATAAACGCTAGTGTCGCTTGTGCCCATTTTTCCTGATTGCCGATCGGATCTGCCAGTACAAAACATTTGTTAGCCTTGACTTGATAAGCAAATAAGACTTCATCTTCACCGTTTTCTTGATAATAATAATAGGAATAATTTTTTAAATGTAACGGATGACTGCCTTGTGTCCCTCCATATTTAGTGATCAACGCTGTTAAACGCTCGCCTTGATAAGAATTCCCTAACCGCTTTGAAGTCTCAGCTAAGTATTGATATAGCGTGATCAAGCCGATCATTGAAATCCCTAACCCTAGTAGTCCTGAAAACCACACATCATCCGATGGAAATAATAAGAACATATGTGGCAATGGTCCTGCTTTATCCGGATGAGAACTATAATAGCCCGCAACCGCATAAATGATAAACAAAAAGCTAAACAAAACCCCATCAACGGCAAGAGCCCCCCAAGAATAAACAAATTTTTCTCGATAAAACTCTTTCCTTGCTAAAAAAACGGCTGAAAGAATCACGAGATAAACCAGAATCAACTGCCACGAGGCTGTCCGAGAAATTGTATTGATAATACCAAAAATCAATAATCCAATCGTTGGCCAGTACGCTTTTTTCACTTTCATTGAAATCCCTCTCGCTAAACCTAAAAGTAAAAAACCGATCAACATATTAAACGTTTGGTCTAAAAAGTCAAAGGAAAATGGCAATAAAAATTTAAACAATCGACTAACGTTGGATAAGTTCGTGATCGTAGACAATAAAACCATCATGATTCCCGCAAAATACAGAGCCGCTACTAAAATAAAATGGGCTACTTTCTGTGAAAAAATCTGTGGTAAATTGTCAAAAAAACGATTGATCTTAATGCCTGTTTGATGGATAAATAAAATAATTCCAGTAATAAACGGGAGGACATAATAGAATAAACGATAATAAATCAACCAAACAACTGCAGTTGATTGCCCCACCCCTAATTGTGAAAGACCTAAAATCATCAACACATCAAACGTACCCATCCCCCCTGGAACCATGGTCAACATGCCAATCAACGTGGCAATCACAAACATTGGGTAAACAGAAAGTAACGAGACATCCACTTGCATCAACGCACCCACACTTAAAAAGACAAACATCGCACCTAACCATTGCCCAAAGGAAGCCCCAAACAAAAGAAAAATCCCTTTCGGAAAAAAATCTTTAAACAACGTATACTTCTTTAACTGCGCAAATAGCAACAATGCTGGTGCGATCAAACTTCCAGCAAGTAGCCAAACCCAATACTCCCTAAACAGACTATCTGGTCGAATAAAAAAAATATCGATAAATGCTACAAAGGCTAAGATAGATAGACCAGAAATCATAAACAACGCTACTTTAGAAACGGTCGAAACAACTTTTTTACGTGGCGCTTCCTTGCCATAAAAATTGGCCCGCAACGTCGCACCAACGACACCGCCAAAACCGGCAAGATTATTGATCGTATTTGTGACCCAGGCAGAGACAAACCATTCCCAACGATTCATTTTTGGCTTCCCTTGTTCTTCTAGGACTTTCACCACTACTAAATCATATAAAAGCATTGGTAAAACCCCAAGTAAGCCCGCTAAAATCATTCCGATAATTCGAAAACGACTTTGCTGCCCCATTGTCTGAAAAACATCCTGCCAAGTCATTCCCTGCACGATATGTGTCACTTGATTGGCTACGAAAATCAAGACTGAGCCAAGAAATATCAGCTTTAATAATAAGCTGTGTTCTTTCATCCAATGAAATAATTGATTCAATCGATTTTTCATCTGCTCACCACCTTTATATAATTTAAGAGTTTTCTTTTATATGTTATCTTATAACCGATTGTTTTTCCAGTTTCACTCTTGAAATCCTTGATTTATACACAAAAACAGTTGTTAAGCTTCACTATCCAAGCTTAACAACTGTTTCAAACGGGTGATCCTATTTGTTCTTATACTCTTGCCCAATCTTATCGGCCACAATAATTGCTGCTTTCACTTGATCCACAGTAATCGGAAATGGCATTGAATGAATCGATTCTTCTGGAATACATGATTTTTCAGCAACTTCTGTTAGCTCAGCATCTGAGATTTCCTTCACCCCTAAATCGGCTAAGCAAACTGGTAACCCGATCGACAAAGCAAAATCCAATACTTCATATAATTCCGCTTTTGGTGCATTTTCTAAAATCAACTGACAAATCGTGCTGAACGCTACTTTTTCGCCATGTGTTGCGCCATGTGCATCATGTAAAACAGTCAAGCCATCATGAATCGCATGGATTGCTGCAAGTCCTGCGCTTTCAAACCCTAAACCTGAAAGTAAGATATTTGCTTCAATAATATTTTCTAAGGCAGGTGTTACCACATTATTATCTGAAGCTTCCTTTGCCTTCAAACCATCCTCTAAAATCGTTTCATAACATAATTTCGCTAATGCCAAGGCTGTATTGGTTCCTTTAGCTGGGGGACAGACCCCTTCACGTGCACCACAAGGCAATCCTGCATTTACATTAGAATAAGAATTATGTGTTGCTCTTGCTTCAAAATAAGTGGATAAGGCATCTCCCATACCAGAAACTAGAAAACGTGTTGGTGCATTCGCAATCACTACTGTATCTATCAAAACGACACTTGGACTTTGAACAAAATAAGCATAGTCATCGAATTGACCTTCTTCGGTATAAAGAACAGCTGAGTGACTCGTTGGCGCGTCCGTTGCTACGATTGTTGGAACAATGATCAAGTTATGCCCTTGTGCTACACATTTCGCCGTATCAATGGCTTTACCACCACCAAGACCGATTATACAATCACAGGCATTCTCCTCAGCTACTTTTTGCAAACGAGCAACTTCTACCCTTGAAGCTTCTCCATGAAAATTACTTTCAACAAAGGAAATAGCAAATGTTTCTGCCGTTTTATCCAGTTTATCTTTTACACGATTTACATCATCTGCATGAGCGATCAGTAAAGCTTTTTTCCCAAAAGTTGTGACAAAGTAACCTAAATTCAATAACTCATCTTCACCTTGAACGTATTTTGCTGGACTAATAAACGCTTTTCTCATGTGTATAAACTCCTATCCTTTAACTTATTTTATTTTTAAAGGGGCTAGCTGCTCCTTTATCGCTTCGATCGGTGTGTTTACTTGTAACAATGCTGCCGCTGTATATGCGCTTTCTACTAATGCTGTATCAAATAATAACACTTCTTTTTCTGTCATATCGATAGCCATTTCTAAATTCATTTTTGCGCTGCCTAAATCGTAAAATGCAAATAGAGTTGGCGCAGGATTCTTTTCAAATGCATCCATGATTTTTTCAAATGATGTTCCAACCTCACCTTGATCTAATCCTGCTGCGACAGTGATTGGCACATCTTTTGCCACTTCTTTGATCAAACGATCGACTCCTTCGCCGATTTCTTTGACATGTGACACAATTACTACACCATTATTCATCAATCACACCTGCTTCCATTAAAGATTGAAAGAAATACATACTGGACATCGCTCCTGGATCGATATGGCCGATGGATCGCTCCCCTACATATGAAGCGCGACCTTTTGTCGCCACAATATCCTTTGTTGCTTCTACAGCGGATTCCAATGTTGCTTCGGTTAATTTGTTCTCCTTGATTGCTGCAAGTGCTGGTGCCCATTCGTCTAGCATCGTCTTTTCACCGGGCTGACTATTTCCTCTTTTTTCAATACCAGCTAAACCAGCTTCTAAAATCGGCAACACATCGGATGTTGTTGCCGCAGCTTTTGCCATTTCCATCATTGCAGTTCCGTATAGCGGACCAGAAGCACCGCCAACTTTACTGATCAACGCCATCGCAGTCAATTTAAAAACATCTTGAACACTTGCAGTTTCTTTATTCTGCAAGCTCTCACTTACCGCTTCCATCCCACGAGCCATATTATTTCCATGATCGCCATCTCCGATCGGTGTATCTAGTTCA
Organism: Enterococcus ureilyticus; assembly: GCF_001730315.1. Lineage (GTDB taxonomy): Bacteria > Bacillota > Bacilli > Lactobacillales > Enterococcaceae > Enterococcus_L > Enterococcus_L ureilyticus. Next base: position 42,998 of record NZ_MIKC01000007.1, on the reverse strand, counting down.
CTTAAATAATCTTTATTTTGATCGATTTTCTCTTTAAATAATTGTAGTGCTTTTTTTGAGTTATCTACTGTAAACATGGTCATTCCTCCTATTTTTCAAACTAATAATACAGCGAACCGTCTAATAAGCTTTAACAAAATAACGCTAAATCATTACCATGCTACTGTATCAACCTCTTCATTCAGAGCTTCTACCCAATCAGCTTCTATTTTTAATAACGTGATAGAAATCCCTGCCATTTCCAATGAGGTCATATAATTCCCAACCTTTGAAAAAGAAATTTTGATTCGTTCATTGTCTAATAAGCGCATCGCATCATTATAAAAAATGTATTGTTCCATCAATGGTGTTCCGCCTAAGCCGTTCACTAAAATGGCGAACTTTTCCCCTTTTTTCCATTGGAAAGCTGCAGCTAATTTTGAAATCAATTCTTCCGCCATCGCCTTAGAAGGTTTGATTTTTTCTCGTTTATAACCAGGCTCACCGTGAATTCCAACCCCAAATTCAATCTCATCATCGCCTAAAACAAAACCAGGTTTTCCAACTTCAGGTACTGTTGCACCAGTTAAAGCAACACCAATCGTTTTAATATTCTTGATAACACGTTCTCCTAAGTCGACTAACTCATCTACAGATGCGCCTTTGCGTGCTGCCGCACCTAGAATTTTATGAACCAAAATAGTTCCAGCTACCCCACGTTTTCCTTGAGTATACGTACTATCTTCAACTGCGATATCATCATCCACGACAACTGTGCCTACTTTGATATCTTCCATTTCTGCTAAATCTTTAGCCATATCAAAATTCATGATATCGCCCGAATAGTTTTTGACGATCATTACAACACCTTCACCCTGATCAATCGCTTTGATTCCCTCAAGAATCTGGTCTGGTGTTGGGGATGTGAAAACTTGACCGCAAACTGCGGCTTGCAGCATACCTGATCCGACAAATCCGGCATGAGCTGGTTCATGTCCACTGCCACCACCGCTGATCAACGCAACTTGCTTACCAATTTCTTTTTGCTTCAATACAAATGTTTCTGGAATTTGCTCGATCATTTCATGATGCGCTCGGATAAAGCCTTGGACCATTTCTGGCACGACATTTTGTGCTTGGTTAATAATTTTTTTCATGGTATTCCCTCCTATTATGCCTATGCTTTAGTGACACCAATTTCGTCTTAATTAGCCTCTCGAGAAAAAGATGATCATATATTGTGGCCAACAATCACTACCTTCATATTTTCCTGTTTTTCTGTCGGAGTTAGACGAGCCTGCTGCGCTTCTACTTATTGTATACGTTTACAATACTCGCATATGCAAAATGTTGCAACGGACAAACCACAAAATGTGTCCGCTTTCATTTTATTCTACCTAAAGATTGTAGTTTTCAAATAGAATACAGCGTATAATGAAAACAGATATTATTGAAAAGGGGTAGAGGCTCAATGAAACAGTTAATTAATTCCAGCGGACAGATTCGTCAGCAAGTATTAGCTGGGCTTACCTATACATATAACGACACATTAACTTGGCACAAACAAACTGGCATCGTTACTAAAAAAACAATCTCTAAAAATAAAGTCGTTTTGATTAGCGGAGGTGGTTGTGGACATGAGCCTGCTCACGTTGGCTACATCGGTGAGAATATGTTGGATTGTGCGGTAATGGGGACTATTTTCGAGCCGCCTGCCAGCTCTGAAATTCTTCAAGCTATCGAAGAAACCTACAATGGGCAAGGTACTTTACTGATCATCAAAAATTTTGAAAAGGATTTAGCACGTTTTCTAGAAGCTGAACGTCTAGCTAAAGCAAAAGGGCTAACAATCGCTCATGTAATAGTAGATGATGATTGTTCCATCGAAAGTGGTACATTAAAAAAAAGACGTCGCGGTGTAGCTGGAACTGTTTTGGTTCATAAGATTTTGGGCGCTGCTGCATCGCAAGGAAAATCTCTAGATGAACTCCAATCCTTAGGGGAAAAGCTGATACCGCTGATCAAAACATTAGGTGTTGCTTTTTCACCCGCCTCTCCTATTGGAGTCATTCCTCAACAATATGAGTTAGCAGAAGATGAAATGTATTTTGGTATCGGGATTCACGGAGAGCCTGGTTACCGTATCGAAACGATGCAATCATCTGAACGAATCGCTATTGAGTTGGTCAATAAATTAAAACAACAATACGCAAAAAAAGACCTGACCCAAGTAGCTGTATTAGTGAACGGACTAGGCAGCACTCCCTTACTAGAACTTGGTGTTTTTATGAATGATGTTCAACAATTAATGGACATTGAAGACATTCAGGTAGTCTATAAACGAATGGGCAATTTCTTAACTGCATATAATACAAATGGTCTTTCTTTAACTTTATTAGCAATCAAAGACGATAAATGGCTAGATTATTTACGTATTCCGACTGACGCCTTTGGTTGGAGATAAACAGACAATGAGCAACGGCATAATTCCACTTACATGCTGTTATTCATTGTCTTTCTTCAAAGCCTATTAAAAAAGCAGTTTTCATTTGTTTCGCAAAACGATGTGAATCAATCTTACAACCTTCAATAATCCATTTAGTCGTTAATGACACAAATGCATTCGCATAAAATTCTTCCAAAAATAAACGATCTACTTCCTCTAGCCCTTCATCTGTTTCCTTTTTGACGACTAAAACTTGGCGAATCAAGGCTTTTAAATGTTGCGTATAATACTCTTGAAAGGAGTTTTGTCCTTCAAAAGTCAGAATCCTGCGATAAAAAACCTGATTTTCCTCAAAGTAAACAAATAAATTCTCTACAATAAACTGCCAACCTTCGTAAGCTAAATTATCTTCGATTTTCTCGATTGCCTCTTGTCGGAAAATCCAGTCCGCCAAATCATATTTATCTTGAAAATGATCATAAAACGTCTGGCGACGCATATTACTTTCCTTCATGATTTTTGCGATCGTCACTTTTTCAAAACCGATATCCGCAACAAGTTGTTTAAAGACCTTCGCAATTTTCTTTTTTGTGATCAATGATCCTGTCATCTATCTGCACCTTTAGTTTCTTTAGTCCTTTTATTGTACCAGTTAATTTGCATTTAGAAAATCAATCATCCTATCCTCAAATAAAAAAAGCTAAAACTAGAGTTTCATGCCTAGCTTTAGCTTTAAATAATATTTACAAATTTTGTCTTTCTAACGTTCTTAAAGAAATATAGCCAAATACAACAATGGAAATAATTGTCAGGAATAATTGGAAAATATAGCTTCCTGTTGCACTAAAATCAAATGAGTACGCAATCGTATTTAAAATCCCAGTCACTAAACTACTTAGAATATTAAATCCGATAAATAGTAGAAATGAAAGATTTTTGCCTTTCATGATGATACAAGAAGTGGCAATCACCATCAACATATTTAAATAGCCAAGTAAACCTGAAAAAATAAATTTCCCAAAGCTCAAGTCTGTATAGTAAAAGACAGAATTAAACCCATCTACAAAACTATCCCAGCCATCCAGTTGAGTTAGCTTAATCAAAAATAAAATCGCAGGAATCAGTGTGATCATCAACATCAATACAAGCGTACAAATAAAAATGGCACCCACTTTAGCAAAGAATAATTTTCGGCGATTAACACCTGATGCTACCATCATCGCCATCACATTATTCTTATAATCCATCGAAATCATATGAAATGGGTAAACATAAGCAAAAATAATATTACCAAACACTACGATCACACTAACAAATGCCATTGTCCCTACCATTGACGCCGCTGAACTTGACTCATAATATGTATCTGAGAAGCTCGATGCCATACTCAATGAAAAGAGTGTTAAAACAATATTTAAAACGCCAATAACTCCAGCAGTAATCAAAAAGCTTTTATCTCGTAAAAATTTAAATAACTCCATTTTAAAAATCAGTTTTCCAGTCATTATCGCCCCTCCTAATTCAATTTCTCATCTAAAATTTTCACTTTAGATAATTCGGAAATTTCAATCGATTCTGCCGTCAAGTATTGCTTCACAAGAATCCAGCGCTCATCAGAGATATCCAACTTCACGCCGCCTTCTTCATCCACTTGATAGTAATAATTCACTTCATCTAATATTTCTTTCAAACGGTCATTATTTGTTGTATCGATACGACGAATTTGTTTTTCTTTTTCAGCATTAAGATCAATGGTTTCTGAAATTCGACCACGATCGATCACATAGACGATATCGCATAATGCTTCTAAATCATTTTGGACATGACTGGAAATCACCAAAGTTAACCCTTGTTCCGTCAAGTGTTTCAAGTATTGTTTAAACCATTTAACGGTATCGATATCTAAACCACGAAACGGTTCATCTAAAATCAAGACTTCCGGCGTATGCATCAAGGCAATCAATAAAATCAATTTTTTCTGCATACCGTAAGAATAGCTTTTTACTTTTTGATCCAACACAGCGAACAAATCTAATTCTCTGGCTAAATCTCTGGCTTTCTCTTCGTCAAAATTACCTCGTAATCCAGAAAAATATTGGATATTGAACCAACCTGAACGATTTGAATAGACTGACATCCCATCTAATACGATTCCCACATTTAACAACACTTCATTATGTTGTTTCACAGTAATACCGTCGATTGAAATATCTCCTTGGTAATTGGCGATGATGTTGGTCATACACTTGAATAATGTTGTTTTACCCGCACCATTGTGACCAACTAAACCATAGGATGTGCCTTTTTCAAAGTCCAATGAACGAATGTTCAAAACTTCTGCACGACCATAGCGCATAACTAAATCCCTTACTTTAATTTCCATAGTAAACTCCTTTATTTTTTTATGTTGTCTTTTTTACTAATATAATCACCTTAAATATAATAAAAGACTAACAATAATAGTTTATCATGTTTTTTATTCCTTATGGAAACTAATTATAGGTGAAAACGTTTTACTATTATCATAAAAATGAATTTATACTTATATTTACATAAAAACAATCCGACTTTCTTTAATTTATTAAGAAAAACTGAGAACGACTAAAAAGGAGTCATCCTCAGTTCATGGTTTATCACTTATTGTCCTCCATTTTGACGCGCCAAGTACGTTTCCAGATATTCACTAAAAAGTTTGTAGCCTTCCATTTTTTGCTCAACATCTTTTGGACAATAGATCCACTTGCCCATAACTTTTCGTTTCTTAGATAAGACCTCGATCTCTTCTAGAAATTCATTCAAATCCTCAATCAGCTGTTGGCTGCTTAACTCATTTCCTAATAGGATATCTTTCTTTTCTCGTTCATATACAGACGCCCATAAATAAGGTAAAACTTCGATTTTTCGGATATTCGCATAAAAATCAGCTTTTGGTAGCATGCCTTTATGTCCCATTCCTCGTCCCTGTTGGAAAAATGAATGGATATCCCACTCTAATTTTTTCAAGCGACGTAAAGACGACCCTTGCGCCTCTTGAGAAGGATTGCTATTGTGATAGCCTTCTTCCAATGTCCATGGACTTTTCGTTTCTGTTGCTTGGGGATGCTTTTCTGACACACGATCAAGCATTTCTTCAATCGCCAAGGTAACCGTCGGTCGCTCTTCTACCACATCTTCAACAGGTTTCACTGGTCTATTCGCTTGTAAGAAAGTCTCTTTTGATGGAAAACTTCTATTTGTTTGTGCAATAGGTTTTGGCGATGTCGCCACAGGTTTTACTGGCGGTGCTGGTGGTCCAATCATTGTCTTGTCTGAACTTGGTACAGAAGCCTCTTGAACGGCTACAATGGGTTCTTTTTTAGCTACTGGTACCTCTACCGCTTGTGCTGTTCGGCGCATTTTTTGTTCTAATTCAGCAATTTTTTGATGCGCTTTGATCAATTGGACATCGACTTTCCCAACTGTTTGAGTTAATTTTTTAATTTCTGTCGCATTTGATTTTAATTGCTCCTGATCTTTTTGGTGTTGTTCAGCTAATTTTTTCGCTGAATCACTTTTTGTCAGTTTTACTGTAGGAACTTTTTTCTTTTCTGTTTTTACTGTTGTCAATTCTGTCTCTACTGTCTGTAGTTTCTTTGTTAGCTGATCAATCACTTGGTTTAGTTTTATTGTTTCGGATGCTGTTTCTTGTAATTGACCATGATCTTGTTCTATCCTTGCTAAAGCCTCAGCATCTGGCTTGACCTCTAAAACGCTTGACTCCACCGTGTTCAATTTATCATTGATTTGTTGTAGCTGCTGCGCAATAGTGGTGACTTTTTCGCCTGTTTTTTCTACTTTATCTACTAATTTAATCTGCTCATCACTGGCTTTTTTAGCGATAGAAAAATTTAGCCTAGGACCTTTTTCTTGTTTGTTTTTTTCAATGATTTGATTTAGTTCTGTGACTTTCTGATCTGAACTGTTTATTCTTTGTGTTAACAGTTCAATTGTTTGTATTGCTTCTTCTAAGCGTGTTTCTACCGTTGGACCAGCTTCTTCTCCTGGACCAAAGGTAATCTTAAATTTCGGTGGTGTCTTAGATTTTGGTATTGATCTCAGCTTTTCAGTGACAGCCGCTCTAAATGTCGAAAATTCTTCTGCTAATTGTCCAATTTTTTCATCGACTATTTTTAATTGTTTCGCATTGGCTGTTTCCAAAGCTTCTTTGGCTGCGACTTTGCTTTGCACTACTTTGACCACTGGTGGTGTTCTCTTATCTTTAACCGTCTGGATTTCTTTGTAAATATCATTCAAATTCTCACTAAATTGATTCATCATCTCGGTTAAAAGTAAGACTTCACTATTCGTTTCCTGCAATCCTTTGACCATTTCAATCGGCACTTCTTCCGAAAAAGCAGAGCGATGCTTTAAAGGTAACTCTGGCACTTCTAAACTACTGATCCACGTACGTAAATCACTGATTTGCAGTTTGCTGAGTGGATGTGCTAATGCAAGTAATAACGTAACATAGACAGCCTTTTGCGTCACTCTTACATAAAGATTTTTTGCAACACAATCTTCAAACTCGTGATTAAACTGTTCTGGTAAATCCTCTAATAATGCTTCAAATTGCTCTGGTTGTTCGTAATCTGTCGATACTTCAAATTTTCTTAGTAGGTAAACAGAATACTGACTCAGTACATCATCTGCATAAAGCTCTTCCCCTAAACGATTGGCTTCTATTTCTTTTCGTAAAAAAACCTTCTTATTTCCTGTTGTATTTTTTGTAAGATTCAACTTTTCCATATGTACTAACCGGCCCCTTTTTTACTTGTAACTTGCCTTTTTATTTAAAAATACCCTTTTCATAATCAAAGAGGCTGGAGTCTATGTTTCACTTTGACAATCAAAACCATCCACTTTACATAAAAGCAGATCAGATTGAATAGGTCATTTATTGTCAAAATGATTTCCACAGTACCAGTTTATTCGGATTTGAATACCATCAGTAACGCAGAAACTACTAATGTGTCAATCCCCTCTACATCCTTTTTATAATTCTATGTTTATTACGTTCTTTTTTAAACAATCATTTCTAATTTTACCCTAAAATCAACCGAATTTGTTTTCATAAAATGTCTTAATATTCGAAATAAATGAGAATAACACAATGATTTTCTATTTATATGTACATTTTAAAATAAAAAAATAAGACAAAACTTAAAAATAGTTTTATCTCACCTTTTTTAATTAAAAATATTTTAACAATATTACTTTTTATATTGTTTTTCAATTCGCCGATCAGGAATGATCCACATGATCAAAATGCCAATATTTACAATCAATACAAAATAAGGATGGATCAGCCAACCTAAGAGTAACCCTAAGACATTTAGAAAAATTGTTATATAGGATTTATTATAGCGTTGGAACAATTCACCTAATGTTGAGTCACTCCCATTTATTCGTATTAGCTCTCTCGTTAATACCAAATAGGAAATATTCGCTAAAAGAACCATCAGTCCGTATGTTATTTGCGGCACTAGACTATCGATAAAATCCCCTGCCCAAGCAGTAGCAAATGGAACTAGTGTTAAAGTAAAAATAAAAAAATTGTTTGCCCAAAGAACGCGTCCATCGATTTTTTTTACAAGCTGAAACATATGATGATGGTTATTCCAATAGATTGCCAGCATCACGAAGCTGACAATGTAGATAAACAACTTTTTTTCTATTCCGACTAAACCAGCTAAGGTATCTGTTGTCGGTTGATGTAATTCTAACACTAAAATCGTCATCACGATCGCGATAACGGCATCCGTAAACGCTTCTAGTCTTGATTTTGACATGTCCTTCATCTCCCCATTTTCATTTTACGTCCTTTTTAAGTAAATGCAATAATTCTGCCCGCCTAAAGATGGAGAGAAAATCAGCCTAAAGGTGGATTTCTTGAGCAAAAATTCTTGCTATACTTTATTCATAGACAACGAGAGAAAAAAATGGAGGTTTTAACAATGAGACAACAATCAATGGTCATGAATATATTAATAGTAATTGGGTTATTTTTCGTAGGGAGTATTATTTTAAGCATTGTACTTGGCCTTTTAGGCGGTCTACTATGGCTTGCGATTAAGATTATGATTCCTGTCGCAATTGCAGTTTGGTTAGTTCGTATGATTTCAGGTCCGTCAAATCATCGTAGGTACTATTAAACGTCATCAACAACTCAGCTTTTTAGGTTTATGATAAATAAATAAAACCGATTTAGTTCCCAGTGGAACTAAATCGGTTTTTCTATTTATTTACTAATATCGCCACGGAAAGCTTGTTCAAAACTATCGAAGTAGTTCAGTGTACCTTTTGTCTGAATCTCCCATTTGTCGTCTTTTTTCTTCATGATTACTTTAAATCCATCGCTATAATCATCAATGCTGACCGGCTTTGTATTTTTGAAGATTTCAGGAAGTTTATCAAGCTCAGCTTTTTGAGCCGCTTTACTTCTTTCATCGTAGTCTTGATCTACATGCGCATCGTAGTACTCTTTATTCACAGCCTCCATATCATCCTTCATTTCATTGAATGATAAGCCTTCCATGTTTACTGTTACTTCAGCTGCATCAGGGAAGTACGAAGCAACTTCGTATTCAACAGTAGCGACTTTGGCATTGTCTTCTCTAAAGACTTTAGCTAACGCTAAGCCTTCTTCGTCTGTTACTTTATAATCGTAGAATTTTTTCTTGATTGCTTTGTTGAAGTTTTCATCAAAGGTTTTGACTGCTGCATCACGATCATTGGCAACAAGTTCGTTATAGTCCTTGTTTTCAGTTGCTAAAAAGACTTCATCAACAAAAGCTGTTGCAGCTTTCTTAGCATCTTCACTATGATCTTTGTATTCAGAGGCATCAACATCAAGAATAATTGGTTTTGATTCTTTCTCGATTTCATAAATTCTAGGTTCAAAATGTAGTTTGTATTTTGCTTCTTTTTCTACAGGAAATACAATATAACCTGTCTTGCTTTTCTTACCAGAAATTTTTTCATAAGCAAGAAGTGGTGTTTTACTTTCATCTAGATAAAGACTCAATGCTTCGATCTTGCTATCGTCTTCGTCATAAAGCATAATATCCGTTGCGCTCATGTCTAAACTTTTATCTGTTTCATTTTTGATCGTTACTTTTAACGCAAGAAAACCTTCCCCATCTTCTGCTTCCTCTTCTTTTGGCACGACATATTCGCCTTCATCGATTGAAATAGAAGCAATTTTAGATTTTGATGCTTTCTTTTCTGTCTTACTGTCGTCTCCATCTTTTTTAGCAGACCCAGTTCCCCCACACGCCGCTAATGAAATGATAGCAACCGCTGACAAAAATACTAATCCTAACTTTTTCATGTATTCTCCCTCTAACATTTATTTTACATCTATTTCATTTTACTATAGTAAGAAGGTCATTTTATCTCAAAAATCTTAGAATTAGTCTAATTTTTTGAGAATTTAACTTGATTTTGTGAATCTCGTCTTATTTGGTTTCGATTGAGTACATCTTATCTCGGTAAGACAACATTTGTTGATTTTTGATTTTTTCAATTGCTTGAACAGCATAAGAAACACCTTTATGATAATCTTTATGAACTTGTTTAGAAACTGTTATCAGATTGCTTTCATGATCGCTGCCGCCTTGTGCTACGAAGATTAAATGATGGATTTCCATTTGCTGATTGCTTGCTGGAATTCTGACACCCATTCGATTCGTAATGGCTAAATCTGCCCCCGTTACTCTACAGTAAAACTGATCTCTACTAGCAATTCTATACGGTAAAGTTGAGATCCCCCGCTTGAAAAAGGTTGCTTTCCCATAACTACGGCTGCAGCGATCAGAACAAAATGATCTTCTGCGACCTTCTAACGGTTGATTGCACCATTTACACAAATGAGTATCTTCTCTAAAATCAATCGTTTCATATCCTAAAGCTTCACCAAATGCTTTTTCATATTCATAAAGACTTAACCAACGCCTTGTATAGATATCGGATTTTTCTTCTAAACGTAATTGACTGCCTTTGGCTTTATAAATATATTTATCAGGAATATCTTCAATCATTTCTTGGATTTCTTTTTTTCTTTCGGTAGAGAAGACAGAAAATTTATTTGTTGGTAATTCGCCTACACTAAATTGCCCAACCATTTTACATTTAAAGCAAATATAAAACTGCGGCATGTCTGACGATTCTTCTGAACAAAGTAAATCTACTTTTCTAGAACATTTTGGACAATAAGCTTTTGGTTGTTTGAAACGATGATAGTTCATAGTGTCATTCCCTTATATTTTTTTCTATTATAACGTATTTTATACTACAAAAAAGTAGGGGACAATCCTTACCAGATCATCTCCTACTTTTTACTCCTATTCAGTTAAATACTACCGATCAACCTAATTCATCTGTTTTTTTAATGATTTTTTTGATTTCATGAATGGCTTTCTTTTGTTCCAAGTAGCTTTTCACTTTGCTTTCATCACTATCGATTTTACCTAAAGTTGCGTCTAATTTATCAATTTCAGCATTGATTTGATAAACCAATGAATCTTGATCATCGATCCAGTTTTCAGCATTTTCTACTGCTTTATCAAGAGCTTTTTGCTCTTCTTTTTCGATCTTGTTTTCTTTACGGATAATTGATTTTATTTCATGTAATGCTTTTTCTTGTTCATAAAAATGTTTGATTTTGCTATCTGTATCTTCCATTTTTCCAAGAGTCACGTCTAACTTATCCATTTCTTTACCGATTTTTTCTACTAATTTTACTTCTTTTTCTGCATAATTTGTCATTATTTGTTCCTCCTCGTCTTATCTAAATGCGTAAACAATTTGCGTGATACCAAAAAGCATAAAATAAAATCCAACTAGAAAACTCAATGTTAATGCTGAAGATAAAGGATTCATTAATAACATGATCCCTAAAATAATCCCCAAAACATCAACGACTAATGTAAACCAGAAGTAGCCAGTACTAACTGATTTCGCTAAGTCCAAAGCGAAAAGTCCAAAAACAGAGTCTAGGATAAACCAAACCGCAAAAATAAAGGGTAATGCTGCAACACCGATATTTAAGTTAAATAGGAAATATATCCCTATAATAATATCGATGATACCTAAAATAATTGGCGCATAGGCTTTATATCCTGTTAATTCCTTCATTCTATTTCGTACTAATATTTCAAAAATCCCTTTCACAATTGCAAATACTGCAAAAACCATCACAATTGCAATTAAGTTTCCTGCTGGGTCTTGGAAAGATAGTAATGCTGTTAAAACAAATAGAATCCCTAAAATCAAAGAACCCCAGTCAATACCCTTCTTGCTTGTTTCATTCATAGTGTCTCGCTCCTTCTTAATTCTTTCTACAGTTTTATGGTACTCCTAAAAAAAGGTTGGGTCAAAACAAAAGGTCTGAAAAATAACAAAAATATATGTTTTCATAAATTTTTATTAAATTAATTTCTTATATTAAACGTAAGAAAAAATTTAGTTTATAATACGCTATATTGTTTTACAACATAGCGTATTAATGAGGTTGGGACAGGAGTGTTTAATCCCGAGAAATAAGAAGGAATTCACGAAAATTGCTCTTCAAATTTTTGTGAATTTCAGCTTATTTCCGAAGCCTTCAAATCTTAGTGCTTTAGCATTTAGAATTTGATGTGATCGAAGCGTAGTGATTGCTTCTGCTCCCACCGTTTATACGGATTCTTTGAGTCTGAGAGGTAACTCGTAGAGTTATGTCCCAGACTCTATTCAAAAGGAGGAGATCGTTTGGATACTACTCAGATGTTAAAAGGATTACTCGAAGGATGTATTTTAAAAATCATTCAAAAAAAAACAGTCTATGGCTATGAAATGATTACTTTATTATCTGAATATGGTTTAAATATGGTCAGTGAAGGCAGCATCTATCCTATCTTGCTTAAACTCCAAAAAAAACAGCTGATCATCGGAGAAATGCGCCCTTCTTCTGAAGGACCTAAGCGAAAGTATTATTCTCTAACAGCTACTGGGGCAGACTATCTAAAACAATTTGAACAACAGTGGTCATTGATCTCAACTGGTGTGCAAACTATTATGCAAAAAGAAAATGAGGGCTAAAAATGAAATCAACCGATTTAATCAAACAAAACAATGAACTAAGAAAACAACTAACTCCAGAAAATAAAAAATACTATGAAGATATCCTTGTTTATATCCGAGTTAATTTAAATAAAGAGGAACAGCAAACAGAAGAAATCCTCTTAGAAATTTTGCAAGATATCTTAGACGCACAAAAAAAAGGCACATCTGCTCAAGTATTTTTTGGGAAAAATCCAAAAGAAATCAGTGATGCAATCCTTACTGAACTACCTAGTGACTCCGAGAAATATTGGAGCAAACTTTTCTTTATTTTCTTCTTGATTCTTTTACAATACAATCTCTTTGACCTACTATTACAGCCTGTTGTTGCTATTAATTGGTTCAATACGCTTTTTCCTGTAATTCTGTTAATGGTCACCGCTATCTTAGGTCTTTTTTCGATTAAATATTCCACTTTTGCAAGTGATAGAAAAAAATGCTATTTATTCGCTTTTCTTGCTTTGCTGTTTTGGATGGGTAGTATTCTACTACCTATTATCGATAGACAGATGAATGGGCTCGTTGGCTATTTATTATTTTCACATCAGGCGTTTGCAGCATTTCTGTTCATCCTTTCAATCAGTCTATTGGTGCTACAATTCCGCTTCAAAATGAACAATGCTGCCGGAATTTATATCACAACCTTTTTCGCTGTATTAGAAGGGGCTGTGTTGATCAATTTGATCAATCCAGTTATAGCTTCATCTGGCTTACAAATCGTGCTTTGGGTAGTCATTATTCTTGCTAATGTTCTTGGGATTCTAAGAGAAAAAATAAAAAGTTAACTCACTTCCACAAGTGAGTTAACTTTTTATTTTATGGCTTAGTTTTTTTCTTTCCTAATGATTGAAACGCCCGTTTGATTACATCAAAAAAACCTAAAGATTGTACCATATGATCTGGTGCGACATAATCTTGCATTTCTCTAAGCACTTTTTTAGGCTGTTTTGAAGAAAACGTATAGGTGCCATTTTTTTTCGTTTGGATAGCATATCGTGGGATCCATTTGCCTTTAAACATAACCGATGCGATCACATAATCCACTTCTTCCCATGGAATTTGAATAAATTTACGGCTATCACGAGAATTGTAAAATTCAAAACCTTTGTCGCCGATCATAATTTTTCCATAGTCCGTGAGGCCAGTAAATGCAGTGGCATCCGTTATGAAATCTACTTGTGTATTCAGTGATTGAACCATTTTATCCGCTCCATTTCTTTAGTGCTTTATGCGATTTAGCATACGTTTATTCTGATGATCATGCTGTGTAAAAGAGTTTAGGGCAAAACTAGTCAACCGTTTTGCCCTAAATGTATGTCTCATTAAACACTTGATTTAATTATAGTAATCCGATAACGTGACCAGCGACACCGACTACAAATAGACCAAGAATGATAATGATTGGTGATACTTTTTTCTTCAATAACCACATACAAAAGAATGTAAGCAATAATGCTGCTAATCCTGGAATCAATTGATCTAGGTTATCTTGTAAAGTTGTCACTTTCATTGCTGAGAGTGCTTTACCTGAACCGACTTCTTCAAAGGCCTTTTGTAATCCTTCTCCATTGATTGGAAGCTTATCCCACTCAACATATGCACCTTTATCTAGCTTAACTGTAGAAACGGTTGGAATAAATTTGATTGATACCCACCGCTGTACTAAGGCTGCCAGTACGAACATCCCCAGAATCGAAGCTCCTTTGGTGACATCTTGCAATAATCCACCTGAAAGGTCTTCTGTGATTTTAGAACCTGCTTTATAGCCAAATTCTTGCGTATACCACATGAAAGCCCAACGAATAAGATTCCATGCGACGAAGAAAATGATTGGTCCAAGAATATTTCCACCAATTGCAAGTGAAGCGCCTAACGCACCTAGCATCGGACGAATCGTAAACCAAAAGACTGGATCACCAACACCTGCTAAAGGGCCCATCATCCCAACTTTCACCCCTTGAATTGCTACATCATCAACAGGGGCGCCATTGGCACGTTCTTCTTCCAATGCTAATGTTACACCTAGGATCGGTGACGCAATGTATGGGTGTGTGTTAAAGAACTCTAAGTGACGTTTTAATGCCGCAGAACGATCTTCTTTTGTTTTATATAATTTCTTGATCGCTGGGATCATTGAGAATGCCCACCCACCATTTTGCATACGTTCATAGTTCCAAGAGCCTTGAATGAATGTAGAGCGCCATGCAACGGCTAAACGATCTTTTTTGGATAATTCAATTTTTTCTGCCATGTCTCTTCTCTCCTCCTTCAGTTTAATAGTCGTTTAAGATATCGCCAAGCGGATCACCAGTATTGCTTCCGCCACCGCTACCATTTGATGAACCACCCATTTTAGAAAGGTTCAAATAGATCAATGCTAACGCAACACCTAAAGCACCAAGTGCAATTAATGTTAATTGAGAAATTGCCGCTACGACAAAACCAATGATAAAGAATGGCCATACTTCTTTGGTTGCCATCATATTGATTACCAATGCGTAACCTACAGCCACGACCATACCGCCACCGATAGCCATACCTTCAGTCAACCAGGCCGGCATTGATTCTAATGCTGATTGAACCGTTTCTGCCGGAATGAATAAAAGGGCTGCTGCTGGAATCGCAATACGAATCCCTTGCATACATACTGCTAAAATGTGCAACATTTCAATTTTTCTGATATCGCCTTTTTCAGCTGCTGCATCCATCATATGCACGATCGGCACAGCAAGTGTACGAACGATCATTGTTAAGAAAAGACCTGCTACTGCAAGTGGTACAGCAATCGCGATTGCTGATGGAACACCTTTAACACCTTGTCCGCCTAATACTAAAATAATTGCTGATGCAACAGATGCTAAGGCCGCATCCGGTGCTACTGCGGCTCCGATGTTCGCCCAACCAAGTGCGATCATTTGTAATGTTCCGCCAAGAACGATCCCAGCTTCTAAGTTACCCGTTACTAAACCGATCAAGGTACATGCCACTAACGGTTGGTGAAATTGGAATTCATCAAGAATTCCTTCCATACCAGCTAGAAAGGCAACTAAAATTACTAAAATAATTGTTATAATAGACATGATAAGCCTCCTATTTTCATTTGAATTTTTGGATTATTTTGAGTGTGCTTGTGCTAACTCATGTTTCGCTTTTTTAAGGATTTCATCCATATTCGCGCTAGAATCATTTGGAACTTTACGGACATCAAATTTAACACCCATCTTTTCAAGTTTTTCAAACGCTTCAACATCTTCTTGTCCCATCGATAATACTTTACTTACGACTACTTTTCCGACTGAATGTGCCATAGAACCAACATTTACTTCTTTGATGTCTACGCCTGCTTCAACCACTTTTACTACATCTTCTGGATTTTCAAATAGCAGTAATGCTTTAGTATTCCCAAAGCGTGGATCTTTTGAAATTTCAATCATTTTACTGATTGGGATAACGTTCGCTTTCACTCCTGGAGGAGCCGCTTGTTCGATCAGTTTTTTACGAAGATCATCTTTCGATACGGCATCTGAAACTACGATGATTCGATTTGGTAAAACTGACTTTGTCCAGGCTGTCGCGACTTGACCATGTAATAAACGTGAATCAACACGAGTTAAAACAAATTTGATTTTGCCATCACCGACAACTGTTCCTTCAGGTAAAGAACCTTTAGGCTGAGCATCTTCCACAACAGCTTTTGGTGCTTCAGCGGGTTCTAGCTCTTCTGGTTTGATTCTTACGCCTTCTTTAGCAGTTTCCAAAATGTGCGTTGCAATTTCTTGCGCTGAGTTCATAGAAAAACGTGACGAATATGCTTCGATCAACATTGGTAAGTTTAAACCACTGACGATTGCCCATTTGTCTTTATGTTCTTCAAAAAGGCTATTCGCTTGGTTAAACGGTGTTCCTCCCCAAAGATCGACTAAAAATAATACTTCGTCTTCTTCATCAAACGTTGCGATTGCTGCTTTTAATTTGGCTTTTAAATCGTCTGGGCCTTCGCTAGGCATCAATACAACTGCTTGTACTTTTTCCTGTTCACCAAAAATCATGGAACCGGATTGTAAAATGCCTTGAGCAAACTCCCCATGGCTAGCAATAATAATTCCTACCATAATTTGATACCTCCTATATTTTTTTCAACTACTACATCACGTCGATCATCAACAGATAAAAACACTACTAGAAATATATAAAAGAAAAAATGCGTTACTCTGCTTGTGTTTTCAATTCCTTATGATCGATAGCGCGGATGCTTCTTAATGATTACCCATTACTCAAACTACTTTGACAACCACTTTCACTAATTGGATCACTCCTCCCAATTCTATGCATAAGCTACGACAATTAGCATTGAGTCAGTGCAGCACGTCATTTATATAGAAATCCAAAAAAAGAATTACACTAACTGTTCTTTTTTCAGCAATTCCATCAAATCTACTTGGTTATCCGCAACTACTTTTCGGATCTCCAACTGAATCCCCTGATCATGTAAGTACTTGAATGCTGCAATGTCTTCTTTGTTAACAGCCACGGCATTTGTGATCATTCGTTTGCCACTGGTAAAACTCATACCACCAATATTGACTGAATCAAAAACGACATTGCCCTCTACTACACGTTTGACATCTTCTGGGTTAGTAAATAGCAACATTACTTTTAAGCTGTCAAAACGTTCATCGGCAAAAGCTGCGATCATTTTTTCAACGGTAATGACATTTACCTTCACACCAGGCGGCGCTGCTTGTACAAGTAACGCTTTTCGCAGTGTATCATGTGCAACTGCGTCACTAATGACTAAAATTCGGTTTACATTAGTACTTTTGGTCCAAACCGTTGCAACTTGTCCATGTATCAGTCGATCATCGATTCGAACTAAGCGAATATCCATCATGTCTGGTTCTCCTTCAACTCATTAGTCTGCTCAGTCAATTCTTAATACTTTATTAACAAAATACTACGCCCGGTCATTTATTGCCAAAATAACGACCAACAAAATCAGCTAAAAATGGTTGCAGGACATATAGAATTCACCTACATCTTATTTAAAGCAATTTCCATGCCAAAACTAGTGTATTGTTAGAATAGATGAAAAACTAAGGGATTATTTAAGAAAATACACAAAGAAGATACACTAAAATAGTGTATCTTCTTTGTGTATCGCATCTAGTGTATTCTCTGTATTCTGTGCTTGGTTCAGCTGTGTATTTTTGATTAATTGAATGACATAGTAAACTTCTTCCAACGGCATATCTATCTTAAATGTTTGTTTTAAATAGAATGCAGCTTTCATTACAACCTCATAGCTAGGTTCTGACGTAATCTGTTTCAACTCTTCTTCAGTAAGGGTCAAGGTATCGTGTTGCAGTACTCTTTCAAGCATACCTGCTAAATGCATGACCAAATTCACATAAAAGGAATAGTCTAGCTTTAAATCCAGCTTTGTTCGGATGATATCTGCAAATTCCCATAAAGGATCGATCACTTTTTTAGGATTGATAAACGTGAAACTTTCTTCCATATAATCAATACAGATTTTTTTAGCCGCCAATTCATCCATTTCTTGTGCTTCTATATCAATATCGCTATCCAATAATAGCTTACTGATCACAGATTCAGCTTCCCCAGAGAAGAAGGTTTCCATTGGAATGAAGGGGACTACAATTTTAGGATCAGTGATCCCTGTTGCTGCAATCACACGATATTCTTCTTGAATGGTGATTAATTGCTCTTTCATATCAATAATAGAAAGAGGTAATACTTCTAGTTCTAAGTTTAATTGAGGTGGAACAGAAGCTTCGATCATTTCTTTCATCCGTTTTGCCGTACCTTCTCCAGAAGCACAGATTGCGACAATCACGCGCTTTTTCCACGGAGCTAAGGAATCGATTTCTCTTTCCTGCTGGATGCCTGCATAACCTTGAAAGTTCTTTAGAGAATCGTATAATGAATCTAACTGTGTATCGATCAATGTTGTTTTTCTCGCAGTTTCTAATACGATTGGGGTTGTGACCATATCAACTGTTCGTACATCAATACCTGTCTGCCGGGTTATTTCATCTGAAAATGTAGCCAAAGAACCCATGTCGACTAAAAGAATCACACCACTATCTTCATTGACCTCCTTCACCACATTGACAATTTGACGCAAAGCTTCTTTTGGCTGCATTTCTAAAGGCATGTCGACTGCTCTTAAATTATCAACATTCAATAGCTGTGATACGACTTGTACCATACTTGTAGCTGTACTTTTTCCGTGCGCTGCGACCACGATTCCAATACGTCCAGCATCTTTATTTTCTCTAAGGGAAATCAATAAGACCGCTAGATAATACGTTTCAAATTCTGGAATCTTCATTTGATAATTGATTTCAATGATTCGTTTGATTTCTTGCGCTGTTTCAAACTCTACAGGATAATCCAACACCATGTTTCGAATATTTTCGTTTAATTGATGCTGCCGTTCCTCACCATTTTGAATTCGTTTTAAAAACGAGCTGATATGTAAACTCATCGCATAAATAAAATTCGATTGGAAATTATAATTTAATTTTTGTTTGGCAAAATTGTAAATTTCTTTGGTAACATCAATGATTCGCTGATCTACGATCTCAGCTAATTTATTTTCTGTATCAAAAGTAAATCCATGGTCTTTATAAAAGGATTTTAGATGAACATTGATATCTGTCGTGATGAAATTATTGATTACTTCTTGCTCTAATCCATCTGCTTTTAATAAAGCAGCTTTATCTCCGATGATCTCATATAAATTATACGGCAATTCATAAGCATCTGACTGGATCGTTACTAAAGGCTCGTTTGGAGACACGATCATTTGCGGCTCCAAATATTTGGATAATTCAGCTAATGCATCGCGATTACTTGCCAATTGCATCATGCCTTCTTTGATACTATCCGTCAACTCATCGATTGTAATCGTCAATTCATCTTGGTCAATATGATTTAAAAAGCCTCTAGCCGTTACTAACTGAACATTTGACTTCAACTGGCCAACATTTCCATAAGAAACACTACCAATCAACGCCTTCACCACATCTTCTGATAGTGATATCTTTCTATGAATGCGTGAAGCTTCCATTGAAATCATCACTCTCAGCAAATCAATTTTTTCTTTTGCTGGTCGATCAATAAAATTAGGCAACTGAATGATAATCGGAATTCTACGGACAAAGGTATTTAATAAAGAAGAGGTTGGGTTTTCAGTTGTAGCACAGATGATTCGCACATCTGCTCGTCGATTCTTAACCGTTTCTCCTAATCTTGAATAGGTACCATGGTCCATAAAGTAAAAGACCATTTCTTGTCCTTCTGGCGGTAAGCGATGCACTTCATCAAGAAATAGAATACTGCCATCAGCTTGATGAATGATCCCTTCTTTGGCTTTTGTGGCACCTGTAAAGGCGCCTTCAGCATAACCAAATAGATGAGACATCAATAATTCAGGATTATGAGCATAATCGGCACAATTAAACACAATCAGCTTTTTATTCGCATCGATTACCTGATTCATCAAAGCAAATTGGAACATCGCATGAGCAAAATAAGTTTTACCTGATCCGGTTGGTCCTGTAATCAAACAGTTCAACCCTTTTGGTGGATACAAAATCGCAGCCTTAGCTTGCTCAACAGGCGTTCTCATACTCCCAGTAGAACCAATCATTCCTTTAAATATATCTTCTCCAGCAAATTTCTTATTTGGTTTATGTACAGGATCAGTGACCGTAGCAGACGCTTCAACTAAACTATGTTCCCGGTAACTTTTAACTGGTTTGGATAATGGTTGATATTTAAAGATGCCTTTATCAACATATTTGACCGGGCGTCCATCCGTTTTTTCTAATAATCCTTCTCGAACAAGTTGATTTAAATCCTTGCTGGCATTGGTTCTTTGGATATCTAGAGCTTCTGAAACATCACCTGTTGTCACTCCACCACCTAAAGAAACATCGTTAGGCGTTAAACTTTCAGTCTGTTCTTTTACATAAAGATAGATTCGTTCGATACGCTTCATCACCACTTCTCCTTTCCGTTTAAATGTGAATCAGCTCGTGAAAATAGATAATAAAAGTGTCGTAGGCTTGTTCAGTCTTGATTGGAAAATAGCAAATTATGACTAAGGTGTTTTCTGCCTCATTCCTAATTTATCTTTTTTCTGAAAGACTAGCCTGTGGAGCCACATAATAACAAATGCTAAATCGATTAAACGATACACTAATTTTACGTGTATCATACAGTGTATCGTTTTAAAAGTACACTGATAACCTTTTTATTAAAATGTTTCACATGAAACACTATTATTTTTAAGCTGCTTCTTTTTGGGAAAACTATAAGGTATTTCTGAAAAAGTCTGAAATTCCTTGAAAAATGTGGGTTTCCTCGCTATAATGCAGAGAGGTTTAACTATTCTATATGAAGTGAGGAAAACAATTGATTACTGTAAATGATGTAAGTTTGCTATTTTCAGACCGCAAACTTTTTGATGATGTAAATATTAAATTCACACCTGGTAACTGTTATGGCTTGATTGGTGCAAATGGTGCTGGTAAATCAACATTCTTAAAGATTTTATCTGGTGATATTCAGCCAACAACTGGAAATGTTGCTTTAGGTCCTGATGAACGTTTGGCTATCTTGAAACAAAACCACTTTGACTTTGAAGACAACACTGTTCTAGAAACGGTTATCATGGGTCACAAACGTTTGTACGAAGTAATGAAAGAAAAAGATGCTGTCTATATGAAAGAAGATTTCACGGATGAAGATGGAATCAAAGCAGCTGAACTTGAAGGTGAATTTGCGGAGTTAAACGGTTGGGAAGCTGAACCAGAGGCAGCTGTTTTACTACAAGGATTAAATATTCCTGAAAGTCTACATGACCAAAAAATGAGCGAATTAACAGCCGGCCAAAAGGTCAAAGTCTTGCTTGCACAATCTCTATTCGGTAAACCTGATGTTTTACTATTAGATGAGCCGACCAATGGTTTGGATACTCGTTCGATCAATTGGTTAGAAGAATTTTTGATCAACTTTGAAAATACTGTTATTGTCGTTTCCCATGACCGTCACTTTTTAAACAAAGTATGTACACACATGGCCGATCTTGATTTTGGAAAGATCAAATTATATGTTGGTAACTATGATTTTTGGTTGGAATCAAGCCAATTAGCGGCAAAATTACAATCAAATGCTAACGCGAAAAAAGAAGAGCAAATCAAAGAGCTGCAAGACTTTATCGCTCGTTTCAGTGCCAATGCATCAAAATCAAAACAAGCAACTTCTCGTAAAAAAATGTTGGATAAAATTACATTAGATGATATTCAACCGTCTTCACGCCGTTACCCATTCGTTGGCTTTACACCTGAAAGAGAAATCGGAAATGATTTGCTTCATGTGGAAAACGTTTCGGTAACGATCGATGGCAAGAAAATTTTAGATAATATCTCATTCTCTTTAAATAACGTTGATAAAGTGGCCTTCATTGCTGACAATGATATCGTTACAACCACCTTATTCAAAGTGATCATGGGCGAAATCACGCCTGATACAGGTAGCGTACGCTGGGGTGTTACTACGACTCAAGCTTATTTACCAAAAGATAACAGTAAAGACTTCGATACCAATTTAACGATTTTAGATTGGTTACGTCAATTTGCAAGCAAAGAAGAAGATGACAATACCTTCTTGCGTGGATTCTTAGGAAGAATGTTATTCTCTGGTGAAGACGTACTGAAATCAGTCAACGTCCTATCTGGGGGCGAAAAAGTACGTGTGATGCTCTCTAAATTAATGTTGTCTAAATCAAATGTACTTGTTTTAGATGATCCGACAAATCACTTGGATTTAGAATCGATTACAGCTTTAAATGATGGACTGATGGCTTTCACTGGCGCGATTTTATTTGCCTCACATGACCATCAATTTATTCAAACATTAGCAAACCGCATCATCGCTGTTTCTGATAAAGGTGTAGTTGATCGTGCGGATACAACTTATGATGAATTCTTAGAAAATAAAGACGTTCAAAAACAATTGGATGAATTGTTTTCTGGCGAGTATTAATTCTGAATTAACAAATATAAGCATTTATTTTAAATAAAAAAGGTCTGGATTAATGAACCGACCTCAAAAAGTTAGACTTTTTGAGGTCATTACATATTCCATGACCTTTTTTTGAATCTATATTCCAGATAATTTTAGTTGCAAGTATCTTAACTACCTAAATAGACTTTATTTGAACTTTCGCTCTTGGCTATTCCTAAATAACAAATATTGATATCCAGCAAAAATTACTACACAACAAATTGAAAGCATCATTCCCAACTTGAATCCCTGTGGTAAGTACACAAATTCTATTTGATGTTTTCCTGAAGGAACCATGATGCTCAAAACGCCATCATTGATTGTACGGATAGCTACTTCTTTGCCATCAATTTTAGCCTTCCAGCCTTTATCAGCCGCAATTGTTGTAAAAAGAACTTGTTCATCTTCAGTAACCACTTCAGCAGAAGCTTTTCGTCCAGACACCCTAAATTCTACACCGTTCTCCTGTGCTTTTTTAGCAGCTTCAGCAAATTTTTCTGTGTTTAAGCTTAACACTTTCGGTTCAAATAATTCTAAAATATCCACATATTCAAAGGCTACTTTTGCAGTAATCTCTTGTTTATTTTGATAGTTTCCTAAAGAATAATACTGTCCCGTTTTGACCATTGATGTGTTTGATTGTTGTTTATCTGCATTTATTTCTACTCTCGTTTGACTAAGATTCTCATAGCTTGCAGGTAATATATCTAAATAGACTTGTGATGCCTCATCTATTTCAATTTTCCATTCAATCTTAATAGGTTTCCCTTTTTCTTTTGCGTTTAAAACAAGTATCTCTTTTCCATATTTTGTTTCTGTCGTTAACTCTGCATTCTCTATCTTAACGATTTTTGGAGAAATCGTCCTATAGAATTTTCCATCCAATCCTGAAAGAACTGATAATAGTTGTTCTGGATTCGAGGAAACGTCTTTTTGGTATACTCTTTCGTCTGTTAATACTCCCATAGGTAATGCATTTTGGTTTTCATATAAATAGTTCTTGCCCTCTTCTCCAATTTTTTCAAAACCCGCCTTTGATATTGGCTTGTTTGCGATATTGTATTTTATACCCATCAACGCATCTGTAATTAACGTGTTATTTTGATAATAAATCTGCAAGTTTGTACCCGCTGAACGAAATCCTATTGTATTCATGTAATAGGATGAGTGGCGATTTCTAATTGACGAAAACATACCAATACCGCTATATCCGTAGCGAAAACTTTCATTATTAGACATTGCTGTCACGTTTTCTAATCGGTAGAAATTATTACTTTCTTTTTCCGCTTGTTTGACTAAGCTTTGAATAGTTGAATAATCTTCATTATATAAAGAACGGTTTGTATATCCCCAATCATCATCAATTCCCTTAACTAAATAAGCCGTATTGATACTCAGCTCCACTAGAAATATGCTTATGAAAACACCAATTAAAAGAATCTTTTTACTTTTCATTTTATGATGCCAAAAGAACAATGATAAATAAGTAGCTAAAAATAACACCGTCAAGATAAAAGAAGTATAACTCAAGTAATCATATCCATCATTTTTTGCTGTGACAATACGGACAATCAAGAAAAATATAAGTAACCCTATAAAAATATTAACAATCCGCTCAAAGTCTTCTTTTTTATAGTTGGACCAACCAAATCCTGCCAATAATAAAATTGTAAAAGAAAATAAAAAGCTAAAACGAAATAAAAACATATTTGGTGCATGAAACCCATGCCAAAATAAGTTTAATCCTTCTATATAAAAACTAAGGACCAATACTAGTAAAAGACTTCCATAACAAATTTTACTTAAACGTGGTATTTTTTTTGTTGAGAAAAAGAATACACAAAATATGATTGGCAATAGTCCTACATAAATGAACGGAATTGAGCCATAGCGAGTGGAGTCATAAACACCAATCATGTTTTTTATCACTAAGTCCCATGGTCCTGTTGCAGCAGTTTTTAGCTTGCCGATATCCGTTAATGCCTCTCCGTTCATTTTCAAATCAATCATTGCCGGTAAAAGTAATACCATCGACGCACCACCAGCAAGTATGGCTGTAAGCAAATAACTGAAAAATTTCTTTGCATATCGCTTTTTATCTGTCAACAACCGTACTACAAAGTACATAAATGAATAGATACCTACCATGAAACCAATATAATAATTGGACATAAATAAGAAAAAATAACCGAAAAATAATAGTGCTGGACGATGGTAGTCCATTAATCGATTGATTCCTAAAGCTATCAGTGGCAAATAAAGAATACCATCTAGCCACATAATGACTTCAGAATTAGCAATAGTAAATCCCATTAATGCATAGCTTATACTAAGCATCATATCTCCCCATTTAGGAATGCAAAAAGTTCGAGAAGAAAAAAAACAAAAAGATACGCCGATACATCCAATTTTCAATAAAGTTAAAAAATAAATAAAGTCCGGCATATTTTGATTATCAAAAAAATAAACAAGCGGTGTAAAAATTCCACCTAGATAGTAACTGATAAAAGATAGATAATTTAACCCCAGAGAACCTGACCACGAGTATACAATACTTTTATCACTCTTCATCATTGTATTAAAACTTGCAAAAAAATTTGAATATTGACCAAAAGCATCACTTGCTAGGATACTCAATTTGCTGCCTGGATAAATCCCAATTGAAAAGTAGACACTTCCTAAAATTAAAATGGGCATAATAAAACTGGCAAGTGCATATTTATTAAAACTTATGCCCAGTGAAGCTTTAGCTCTTAACTGTTTCATGATACTTTGCCCACCTCCTTTAACTAATATATTTTTAGTCAACTTACCTGAGCAACTCAGCGAATAGTAACAGTAAAATTTTACCCATTCAATCTGATTACATAGAAATAAAAGACGAGTCCGATTATCACAAAATTAATAACTTATACCGATTTTTTACACTCCATTGAATTCTTTAACTATTTATTTTATAAGCACTTTACTCGTTGTCTCTTGATTGAGTATCACTTAGTTTTTACTTATGAACGACTTTTAGAAAAATTATTTCTTACCTATATGCATACTTAATTAGAAACTGACTAGCTTATGTAACGGTAAAATTCTCATCTCAACCGTCCCAATGATATCTTTTTCATCTACTAAACCATAGTAACGAGAATCAGTAGAGTAGGGGCGGTTATCTCCTAAGATTAAGTATTTTCCTTTCGGGATATAGTCATACTTTACATTTGGTAATTGTTGTAATTGAAAATCATCTGTTACTAACTCTTCATTTTGTTTGGCGTGATCCAACTGATTCTGTAAAAAACGTTCAAAAATTTCTTGTTGATTGATGTATAGTTGATCATTTTTATACTGAATATGTTCATTGGGAAGACCTATCACTCGTCGAATAGATGTCTCTTTACTATTTGGTATTCTAAAATAGATAAGTTTGAATCGCCGGATCGTGCCTAAACGATTCACAAAAACACGATCACCGTTATTCAAGACAGGCGTCATGCCATAGCCTTCTACTTTCGGTAAGGTAAAAATCGTGAATGAGCAGATCGTGAAAAGAAACGATACAACAACCATTGTTAAAAGGATTTCCTTCCAAAATTCTTTCATTGATTTTGGCGCGTTTTTTTTAGTAGAAATACGCTTCTTTTTGAGTTTTACCTTTTTTTCTTTAGCTGGCTTTTCCCAATCAACCTTTGATTGGGTGACATTCTTTTTTTGTGGCTTTTTCTTCAATGTTTCTTTGTTTGACATCTTCATCATCCACTTACTTTTTTTGCTGTAATGCCTGCTCATTGACTTTAAAGTAGTCTATAATTTTCTTTTGTGTTACTTGTGTCTTTTGAATTACTTGAATATATTCTTCACGTGTCTGTGGATTTTCGATCATTTCGCTGCTTTGATTGTTTAAATTTAAGCCAAGTTCTTTCACTTGATTATAGTATCTCGACAACAATCGCTGCCCTTCCGTTGTTAATCTTCCATCGGCTCCTCGCATTCCAAAGCTAGACAATTTTGCTGCTAATTCACGCAAATTATTTTCAGCTTTCTCAGAATTATTATTTTCACTTAGCCTATTAATTTGATTGATCGTTTCATTAAGTAAATAATAGCCCTGAACGATTCCATCTGAATCTCGTTCACCTAAATTAGTTGCTTGATAATATCGAGAATAGAAGGCCGTAGCACATAAACAAAGAGCCAGAACAAGACAAGCAATAACATTACGACGTTGTTTTTTTCGCTTTACAGTTGTTTTTTTTATCTTCCGTCTAATTTTTTTTCGTTTTCGTGCATTTTTTGTTTTCACATGCGATAACTCTCCTAAGTGTTGTCGAGTTTGAAACAGACGAAATAACCAAAATAAAGAAAACAATGCAAAGAGGATAGCACTTGATAGTGTTGCAATAAATACCCAGTCTAGTAATAACATCTTTCTATCCTCCTATGAACACTTAACGTTTCTTACTCTTAGGTGCTTTTTTTTTGTTTTTGATTTTCTTCTTATTTTTCTTTTTATTAAGTGTCCGAACAATGAAATAGATGATCACAATCAACATCAATACACCAAAAATAATCAGTATGATTAGTTGCCAATTTATTCGGTTTTCTTGCAATAAGCTGACATCTTCCTGATTAAACTTATCTGCTTCTTCATTAGTGATCGTAAACTTCTGTTCCCATTCCCACTTTTCACCAGTTTTCGCTGTAACCAAAATATGTGCTCGATAATCCCCTGGTACCATTTTCTCACCATTCATCGATACAGGAAATTTTATTTTAGAATTAGGTGCCATACGCATTTTTGTTTGTTTTGTATCATACAAAACTTCATCTGACTTTGCGCCCATTACTTGAACGTCTACCGTCATATCATCTAAGTAGGCAGACTGTATATTAGAAAAATCAATCATGATCGCATTACGATAATTTTTTAAATCTGCATAAACTTTGTTTAATTTCAAGTCTGGTTTGACTTCATTATCCGTTTCAGTCAGTAACATGCCAACTAAATAGGCATATTTATTTTTAATCATGCCTTCTTGCTTTTCAGATTCCTGATCTCGTTCAATCATATAAATACCACCTGAAATAACACCGTCATATGTAACTTCAGGCATTGTGATATCAATGGGATAATCAATTGTTTGTTTTGGTGGAATCACTACTGATTCTTTTCCTTTCACAATATCTGCAAAATCATATTTTAAAGAGGAATCTTTTTCTAAGTTAGATGGTCCATTTTCTAATACACCATTGCTGTTTGTTTTTGTACTGTTTAGACCTACATCTACGGTAATCTCTTTATCAGAGCTATTGCTTAATTGGATTACAACCGTTTGTTTTTGACCCGGTGTCATTCTTAAGTCGAAGTAACTTACTTCTTTATGTTGATTTTCTGGGTAGATTACTTTGTAGCTAAAACCACTGCTAGCATCTTGTTTGTTACTTTCATTTGCAAAAGCAGCATTTGGCCTACATATCAGAGTAATCGCTATGTATAAAATAATAGTAATATACGTTAAATATTTTCTCTTCATTCTCTTCACGTTCCTTCTTTCAAAGTGAACAGGATCACCATCTTACTCTTTGATGACCCTGTTCAAACTTACTTTTGAGCTAATTTTTTTTAGCGCGCGTCAGCAATTGTCCATGTAATTGTTGATGTATATTCACTAGCTGTTGATAATTTGTTATTTGCAGCTGGGATAGAGAGTTTTACAGATTTATCTGCATTTCCGTCTGCCATTTTACCAAAGACTAAATCAAAACGACCAAAGCCTTTATCATCAGCATCTTGATTTACAAATTCAGTAGGAGTCGTTCCATCTGTTGCTAATACTTGCGTTTTTGCTGCAGCTGTAGGATTAATTTGGCCTGCATCACCTGTCGTTGTTAAGCGAATATTATCGTAGGTAAGGGTCGCTGCTTTTAATTCCTTTCCAGCTGTATTTTTGAACGTCGTTGCTTTTGCAGTTAATTTATATTTATTTGGAAGATCATCTGCACGTTCATCTTTAAAAGTAACAAAGTTAGGCATTTCTATAGTATTATCTGCATTATCTTTCTCAGTTGTTTTAAATGTGCTCGCATAGTATTCCCAACCGTTAGCTGTTGGTGTTGTCACTTCGTTTGTACCGAAATCTAAAGGTGCGATTGTTATTACTTTCAAAGGCCCGTTATCTGGATTTACCGGTGGTTGTGTGATTTCAGGTCCATCTGTTTCAGGTGGTGTTGGAATATCAGTTCCAGTACCATCTTGTTTGAATTTAATCTTACCTGTTGAAGAGCTTACTTTTGCATCTCCTCCATCGGCTTTTGCTACTGATGGTAAAGCTAGTCCTACTCCGATTACTGTTAATAATGCTGCTCCGCATAATTTGTGTGTCAATTTCATTCTTGTTTCCTCCTAGGATTTGTTTTAAATTTATGGCAACTCGGATAATACCCAAGTTAACACCGTTTCATATTGTACTGGGTCTTTTTTTGTTTTCCCAGGTACGGTTAAAGATACTGCCTCGTTTTGATAGACTGGCTGATTCTTAAAATCAGGATCAAGGATTGGCTGTCCATTTTGATTAATTCTCGGACTGAGTGTGTCTTTGCGTCCTTGTTGATTATCAATGGTTGCGCCAAAGATAATAGACCACGTCCCTTCACCTGTACCAGCTTTTGCTTGTGCTAAGTCGTAAGTTTCGCCAATATTATTAATGCGAATAACTTCTTTTGACACAATCGGTGCAAAGATACTATCATTGATCGAATTTGTCCACGATTGATCAAATGAAATGACCGCACCATTTAATTCTTTATTTTTGGTTGTCTCATTTTTCAACTGTGTTTCTTGCCGTACTTGTAAGCTCCATCCACTTTTATTTTCACGATAATCGGATATTTGAACAAAATTCCCTCTTGCTCCTGTTCCGTCAAGAAATAGTTGTGCATTTGCAAAATAGGTTTGGTCTTTGTCTGAGATTTCATTGTTCCAAAAGTTTAAATGAGGAACAAAATCAAACCTCAGCGGTCCATCAGTTGTTGGCGTTGAGCCTGGATCAGCAGCTTTATCAGGATGTTCTGGATCAACAATTTCTTTCGGGTACTCACCCGTGAACTTCACTGTTCCACTACCTGAGTGACTAGTTGTTTCAGCAGATACACTTAATGGTTTAACACTTGTTACCGCTATAGCTACAACAATAAGGATAAAAATGCGCTTTTTTTTCATTTTATTTTAACGCTCCCTTCTTGCTGTGTTTTTTTCTTTTTTCTTTCGTAAAAAGAGAATTAAAACCAAGATAACTAGAATCAAACCGCTAATGCTTAAACTAGTTTTAACTAGTTCACCTGTTGATGGGTATCTGCCTTTTGGTTTTGTGACAGCTTCCGATGTAGCCGATGTTGCTGTTGTATTTGTTGTATCGGTCCCACTATCGGAGCTACTAGATTCATAAAACCCTACTCCAGCCTTCGTTTGTATCTGTCCTATTTCTTCAGCATAAACAGTTGAAAAAGTAGCTAAGCATAAACTTAAGCAGAAAATAGAGACAAATAAGAAACGTTTTTTCGCAATTTTCTTCATTTATTTCTTCCTCCATCGCTTAATATGCTTCTTCTACTCGCCAAATCAATGTAGTTTCGTATTCTCCAGTCAACTTCACTGCTCCAGAAGGGACATCTAGTCGAAGGCCTTGTTTATCTGGCCCCCAAGTTCTTGTTGAAATATCATATTGTCCAGAAGCATCATGTTTTGCTTGAAGTACATCCTGTGCATCAGTCGATAGTACCTTCTTATCAGAAGCTGTTTGATAACTTAAAACACCACTTAATACATGTGTCGGACTATCTGGCATACTTAGTTCGCCTTCAAGTTTTACAGATAGTTTCCAGTTATCTAGATTCTTTCTATTGTCCCAAATTACTAAAGGTTGATCGTAAGATGGGTTATTATCTTTTGTTCCTTTCCAACTGACTTCATGGCTACCAAAATTAATTTCAGTTGGACCAGAATAAATCGATAATGTGCCTTGGAATGTATACGTGATTGTAGATTCTTCCGTCCCAATTGGTATCGCAGTTTCATTCGTTGGACGTCCAGAAGTTTCAACCAAATAACGATCTGCAAGAACCGAGGTAATTGCATCTGTCACCTGTTTTTCTTTCGTTAAATCTATCGTGGAACCTACACTTCCTTTTAAAGTAACATTTTCGTGTAAGCTTACACCTGATTCATCAACAAACTGGACTTTGACGTTTTGTTCTGACAGTTTGACTGTAACCTGAATCACTTTTGTGATATCTGTTGCTAATCCAGAATCGGCTGCTTTGACCGTAAGAACGACTGGATATGTCCCGCTCGTCTTGCTTGGAGACAAGCCAGCTAAGTCAGTGACTTGAACATTGTCTGTTAACTCCGTATAGACACCGTCTACTATTTTATGGGCAGACACGTTGCTCTGTGATAAAATTTGTGCTTTTAGCTGTGCTTCTGTCATGTCCTTGATTGTGTTTGTCTCAACCGTGATATCTTGTGCATCAATACCATTTGTTGTTTCATGCACGATTAGCTTAGACGTGACAACTGTTTCGTTTTTCGCATCATCCATTATAATGACTTTAACCTCATGTTCACCGACAGTACCCACAAGCGTATCAATTTCACCAAGTGTTTCTGCAGTATATTTATAGGTGAAATTTTGTGGCACTGGATTACTATCTGTGGGATTTTGAACGAATACACTTGGATCTGGTCTGGCATCACCTTTTCCAAGATGATACTCTTTAGGCTCTCCCTTTGGCGGTGTAACGTCTAAAACAACTTGAGTTGCAGTATCTGTTTTACCATCTAAAAAGGAGTAAGCTGTAATGGTTGTTCCTGCTGAAAAATGTTTTCCCTCTGGCAAAGTATAGGAATAATTCCCAGAAGCATCTGCCTGAACAGTAAAATTATCTGTATATAAGGGGTCTTGTCCTGAACTTGTTACTGGACTTTTCACACTATTCTTAGCTGGATCGATCAATACTCCCACACTATCAACAATTGGTTTATCTGATAACCTGACATATGCTCCTGGATTAGTAGTTCCAGTGATTGTTGTTGAATCTGTTGAAGTGATATCATCTGTCGCTTTGCTCAAAATACTTACACTAACATCAGGAATGTACTCATACAAAACACGTTGAACGTTTTTAGTTGTAAATCCAGTCGTTGGATTTTTAAAACTCGTTTCATTTGCTGTTGTTAGAGAAGAGGCCTTTGTGATGGTTGGGTTAATGTCACTATAATTGATCAACATGCCATACATTGGCGTCCAACTTCTATTAGGTAACCCGTCCAGGATTCCTAGATTCCATATATTAACTTTTTGAATATCGACATCTAGTTTTCCAAGGGTCCCTCCGATACGAACCAAGCCTGAATCACCTGAGTTCAGTACAGATGTTCGTTGTAAGTTAACTCTTAGAGCATCCGCAAACTGAAAGGTTGATCCTTGAGTCGCAAAGCGAATTAGACTCTGAGCTGGATTGGTACTGTCACTTAAAATGTTAAAAGTTCCTTTTTTATTTACTTTGAACGTCGCATCACCGCTAGCATAGATAATATCCGTTTCAGAGTTGCCCATATTTGTTGCTTCTATATTCAAAGCACCTTCTTCATCAACAATCAAAGAAGATCCGCCGCCCATGGAAATAATACTTCTAGCATCACCAGTCCCACCAGAAGAACGTCCATCTGATTTAATATTTAGAACGGCTTTTTTACCGATCGTTAATTTGGAGTTAGCTGAATAAAGATCCAATGAACCCCAATCTGTTTTTCCTTTTGGAGAATTTAGATTTAAAGTCGCTCCTTCATTCAACGTAACATTACCATTTGCGACATATAAATTTTGTCCGTACGCTTCTCCCCAGTCATTTGACGGTCCCGTTGTAACCGTCATTGTTGAATTCTTATCCAAGACTAATGATCCACCATTCATCAACCATATATTTCCAGAATTGATCGTGTTGCTTTTAAAATTGGCATTTTCCATTAAAGTCAAATTGGATATTTCTAAATTTGCTTGACCCAATGCGTTAATTTGCCAATTTGTTCGAAATGGGGAAGTATAGTATTGTGTCATATTATTCTCAACAGTACCTGACATATATACTTGTGCGTATGGGGAATGGAGTAATTCTGAACCTGTATCCTTGAGGTTATGGAATGTTAGCTTAGATAGTCTCTGATTATCTGCACTTAAATCTACATAACTAGTAAATCCATAATAGTTACCATGATAAGCGTTTAAATTTTGCCAAGTAATATCCCAACCATTTGTTCCAGTCACTGTATTGTTATAAAAACCAATCATCAATGACCTGAAATCGATGGTATTATTATTCCCCTCTATAACTAATTTTCTAGCGATTCCTGTTCTAGTCAGGTACCTAAAATTAGCAGTAGCATTGGCATTCGATGTTGCACCAGCACTGATAGAATTTAATGTACCGCTGATACTAGGATCATCAGGCGTTTCAAACGACTTAGTAATACTTATCGCTTTGACACTAGTATCATCTATAGCGCGAATCAGCTGCTCCCAACTTTGTACTTCTCTTATTTCATTACCCGTAAATTGCGTTAAATCAACTTCTCCAGTCGCTATGTTTCCCTCTGTAGTTTGTGCATCTTCTGCTTTGATTAATGACTGTTTACCTAAAAATCCGAATAGAACAATCATTCCTAAGAAGACAATTCCTAAGAAAAAAGACTTTTTTCCGATTTTCATTTTTTCTTCAACTCCTCTCCCTTCAAATTTATTTGTACGTCTGTCTTTGAAACGTACAATGTATTTTCATTTTCCTTACTAAGAATATTATTTTTTGATACCTTAAATTATGAGAAAATTAGATATGCCCTTTTAAACATTACTTCAATGTTTAAAACAGCAAAACGTATGATTGAAAATGTTAATTTTCTCTCATTTGCTAAATATTATTCTTAGCTCAAAAAAATGAAAAGCATTATGGCCAATCTTCCGTCACCGTCATTTTTCTTGTGGAGATAATCATTCACTCAACAATTTCAACCGCCATGACAGACAGCTTTTTTAGCATTATCATATATCTAGCATGTAGCCTTTTGACCGAATTGTTTTAATATAGGTATGTGAGTCGTTATGTTCATCTAACTTTTGGCGCAAATGGAATATCAAGTTACTTATACGATATTTTCTGTAATTTTCATTACTTGTTGTTTTCCATACTTCGCTTAGGATATCTTCATATGTAACTGTCGTCTTACTATGTCTGTAAAGTATTTCTAGTGTTTTAAATTCCTGTTTTGTCAAATAAATCTCTTCTCCATTGCCCAAAAGTACACTAAGATTCTGGGGAATTAATTTAAAGGATGCCCCATTTTTTTTCTTTTTTGAGAAACTTTTACTTAGAAGATTTTGTTCTCTCATTTCATCTTTCACAGTGCATAAGCTGTTTGAAAGAATCAACGCAACTTCATCCAAATTGTTAGAACTATCAAATATCATATTAGCTCCCAGTTCAAGAAATAGTGTACGTTCACTATTTTCTTTTACTTCAGAAAGAATCCATAAAAACTTAGTCGTTTTCTTGCGTATCTCTATCAACATTCTAAATATTGTTGTACTGCTCAAGATATCATTTTTTTTTATTAAAATAGCATCTAATTCATTTAAATGATTCATAATGTCCTCTTTTTCAAAAGATATTAATGAAAGTTCATGGTCTTTAAAACTTTTTATTAGTTGACCTTCCTCTTCTTTGGGCAAAGATACATAGCCGATTTTGTACATTTTTTAACTCTTCCTTTCTGATATCAATCAACAAATTATCTTCTACAACACATTTTTTAATTTGTGCATAAGTAAACAGTTAAAATACTGTTATTAATGGTTCAAACCCTCTATAATAAAAAATGATGAACGATGTGCGAACTATCTGATTCTCTCTTTTTATTCGCAGCTTTCTTAATCCTTTCGTTTCTTATTTCTACGACAAATAAGAAATAAAGTCGGATTATTGTTCTATACAGTAATTACCTCTTTTTTTGACCATTTCTTTGACGGAATTATTTAGACAACACTTGCTATTGAGCTTTTAAAAATAAATGATCTATTGTTGCGATAGCGTTTATCCTATTTTCTAGCAATGAATCAGCATATGTATCCAGAGTCAACTTAATTGAATGATGTCCTAATATTTGGCTTAAGCTTGCTATGTCCACACCCTGTTCCAAGCAACGCGTTGCAAAGGTATGTCTCAAAGAATGGAAACGAATGTCTGGAAGTTCTAGTTTATTAACTATTTTTTTAAATCGATAATTTATTGTTCGTGGCTCTGTTAATCCACCATTACAACAAATCACATATGAGCCTGAAGTATATTTTCGTTTTTCTAGTAAGTAGTTTCTGAGGTTTTCCGCCATAGGAATTATTCGGGCTGAATGATCCGATTTTGGAGAACCCGCTATTACTTTGGTTTTTGTTAGTGTTGTACTTTCATTGGTTATTCGAGTGATCGTTCTTCTTACTTGAATCAAATTTTTATCAAAATCAATATCTTCCCATTTTAGTCCACTAATTTCTCCAATTCTCATACCTGAATACAATGCTAAAAAAACAGGGGAGCATTTCTTTTCTGCTAAAGCCAACATTTCAATTTTCCTCTGATCTTCTAATGTAAGTGCATTTATTTTTTTGGTTGTAGTTTTGGGAAGAATGATGTTGTCACATGGATTTTGGAGTAAATAGCTTTGTTTTACAGCTGAGTTTAAGGTCTTTTTTAAAATATTGAATATATTTTTGATAGTACCAGAAGCAAAATTTTGCTTAGCAAGATGATAGACAAACTCTTGAATTGTGTCTTGTGTGAGTTTTTGAACTTTTTTATCACCTAATTTCGGTATAATATGACGTTTGATCAGTCTAGTATAATTTGAGTACGTTGTAGGTTTAACAGTATATCTCATCGTTGTCATCATCCAATTTCCAATGAATTCTTCAAATGTTTCATTATAACTAGCAACAGAACAATTTGAGGTAAGATATCTAGCTTTGATAAATGTTAGTTTTTCTTTTACCTCTGAATACTGTTTGCCATAGATAGAACCGTAAATTATTTTTTTTTCTGGCGTTCGTTGTTTAATATACCTTCCCTCCCAACGACCATCTTTTCTTTTATAAATATTTTCACCTTTTCTTACCATAGTAAATTGATCCTTTCTTGACGATTTTTTTGACGGCTTATCAAAGTGGAATGCAAGTTTTTTTCAAAAAGAATTTCAAAAAAATTGTTTTTTCTCATTTTTTTTAATCTTTTTTGAAATATTCGATAAAAACGATTATTGACTTTAAGAGATTTCTCAGTTAACATAAATACAAATTTAATTTAATAGATAAATTTAAGTTATTTTTCACAAATTAATCATCTTTCTTGTTTCCTATTTGTCGTAGAAATAAGAAATGAAAGTAGGGCCTAATTTTTAACTATATTTCGTTAATTACATATGTATAAGAGCATACTTATTTTTGTGCACACTAAATAGATTGAATATTCTGTCTATTTAAAATTGACTATTCAAGATATTTTTGATTAATTCAATACCAATATTCGCTATATGTTTCTTTTTTTATTTCTTTATACTGAGTAAAAAGTAACATTCTGTATAGCTACTTTTTACTCTAGAATAGTCACCTTTCGTTTTTTAATTAAAAGGCTGTTCTGCTATACTTATTTTTGTAACAAACAATGCTTCTTCTTGAATTTCGATTGTCAAAGTATAAGGCGAAGTAGCCAGCATTGTTTCAACCAGATAAATACCTAACCCAGTTCCACTTGTTGAACTAAACGTTGCGAAGGGTTCACCTATTAATTGCAAGTCAATGGTATAATGATTTGGTATTTCATTTTTAATCGTTAGGCTATTTTCAGTGACTTCTATAAATATGGTACTATTTTCTAACGTGTAATTAATCGCATTACTGATTAAATTAGAAAAAACTTTTTCAATAATTTTTCTGTCTAGTTTTATAAAAAAATCATGATTAAACGTACGGCAGATCGTTAGTTTTTTATCCTTTAGCAGTACATCATAGTGATGGATGACCTCATTGATGATTTCTATTGACGACTGTTCTGACTGTTGATTAAGGTTACTTTTTTGACTGATGAATAATATTTCTCTAATTAATTGATCTAAACTATTGATTTGGTTATTGATCTCCATCAAAATATCTCGAGTATTTTCTGCTTGATTCAGATTTTCTAATTGATTAACCAATAATTTAGTCGCCATAAGAGGGGTTTTCATTTCATGCGTCATCCCTTTTAAAAGAGCAGAGTTGTTCGATTCTAGTTTTTTTACAAGTTGAACTTCTTTTTCTAACTTATTTTGGGCAAACTTTAGTTCTGAATAAAGCTCTTTTACTTGTAATTCGATTTCTGCATATTCTTCTAATCTCAAATTTAAATTGAGATCAACTATTTCATCATTTGATACATTCTTCTTGGTTAGATCAAATAAAACATCCAATTTTTTTCTTTCACGTTTAAATAAAGAAACATAGATAGTTATAACGACAGCTATGCTAAAAGCTGCTAAAAATAAGACATATGGAACAGACTCCAATATTATATCGCTGATATCTGGAGGCGTTAATTGAATTGGATAACTTATATAAACGTTTAGATCATTTACCTTGAACTGCGTAACAATCCCTCTCATAGGCACTAACAACATATTAAAATCGTAGTTAAATGGTTCTGAATCATTTTGCGGATAAATAATTTTCCCATTTGAGTTTGTGATGATTACCCGATAGCCATTAACGACGAAAGGCCTTAGATAGCTATAATCCTTATTATTTTCAATGATTTCACGTATTTTTACAGTTGTTCTATCGAATATATCTTGTTGCTCTTTTTCTATTTCTTTCCCTAGATTCAATGTGATGATACCAATTACTATAAAAAATACGATAAAAGACATGATTACTGAAAACAAAACGATAACTACTTTCGTTGGCCACTGGATTGGTTTATTCTTTTTCAATTCGGTAGCCAACTCCTTTGAGAGTATCTATCAGATCTTTTCCCAATTTATTGCGAAGATTTTTAATATGAACATCAATCGTTCTGGAATCAACATAGTAATCATATCCCCAAATTGCCGTTAAAAACTCATCTCTAGAAAATACTTTTCCTTGGTTTAGTAGCATAGCTTGCAGAATCTCAAATTCCTTTGCAGTCAATGTGATTCTTTCTCCATTTTTCTCTACAATATAGTTACCTATTTCAATCATAATATTTTTATAACGTATTTTTTTAGCCGATTTTGGGCCATTTGATTCGATACGTCTCAATATAGCCTCAATTTTTAATAGTAATATATTTACAGAAAATGGCTTTACAACATAATCATAAATTTTTCGATTATAAAGATTGATTTGCGTAAATTCATCATTCAATGCACTGATGACAATTATAGGGATTTGATGATGCTCTAATCTGTCTAAAAATTCTTCCCCACTCATTTTAGGTAACATCAAATCGAGTAAAATTAAATCATACTTTTTTGATTCAAAAGAAACCAAAGCCGTTTCTGCATCTGGAAAAGCGGACACATCATAGTTTTCTTTTTTTAAACTCAAACATAACCCATTCCTGATTTCATCTGTATCCTCTATTAGAAGAATTGATTTTTTCATAATATTCACCTCTATTAAAGGAAGGGCAATTATTTAATTTAATTTAAATAATTGCCCTTCCTTGATCGTCAGAACTACATCAGATTGTTGTTCTATTATGGGATCATGTGTCACAACAATAATACATTTTTCCTTTTCTTTTAATTGTTTAAATAGATTCATCACTTCTTTAGCATTGCCTCTATCTAAATTTCCTGTTGGTTCATCGGCAATAATCAAGTCCGAATCTAAAGCAACAGCTCTAGCAATTGATACTCTTTGTTGCTGACCACCTGATAATTGAGCACTTTTCTTGGTTTGATTCTCTCCTTTAATATCTAACTGATTTAGAATTGATTGGATAAAAGGATGAACACTTCTATCTTTTATTTGATGGATCGCTAAACCCAACTTGATATTATCAATTGCTGATAAATATGAGACTAAGTTAAAGGATTGAAAAATATAACTGATCGACTTTCTATATTTTACGTAATTACTTACTTCATTCTGATTGTAAAAAACCTGTCCTTCTTGAAGAAATTCCAATCCTGATATTAAAGAAAGAAACGTTGATTTTCCAACACCAGATACTCCAACAATTGAATATATTTTCCCTTTTTCAAATGAATAATTGATATTTTTCAATATCGTTTGATCATTATAACGATAAGATAAATTTTTGACCTCAAGCATATTGTGCCTCCTTATTCTGTACTTGATAAAATCGATTTTGGACTTTTCTTGAGAATTCTCATTGTTGGAATCGTTGTTGAAAATAGAACGATTACTAGTAACCCCATGAAAATAAAGCCTGCTATCTTAATATTTTGTACTTTATCTTGCTCTTGAATTTGAATTTCTGTATCTAATTTTACACTTGTATCTTCGACATAATTTGGTCCCCGCTGAACCATTGGCTCTTGTTTACTATCTGAAATTGTTTGTTGCATTTCTTGGTTGATCGTTTCAGCTGCAATTGGATTCACGACAAAATTCGATATACCGAATCCAATCATAAAGCTAATGACTAAAACTGTTGTGACTTCTAAAAACATTTGTAGTAGTATGTTAAACTTTGTTTCACCTAGAGCTAAAAGTAGTCCTATTTCATACTTTCTTTCACGTAACGACAGTAACATGATCAATGAAACAATTACTGCAGCTACTATAAAGATCACCAGTTGTAAAATAGAGAAAATATTCATGATTTTATCTATCATGTTACTTATTGTTTTATATTGCTCGTAGGTGCTATTAAATTTAATCGATGAAAAATCACCATCACCCGATTTAATTTCTGAAATAAATTTATCCGTATCCATAGGATTTTTTAGTTCAACTTTCACCTTTTCGTAATTCATGATCGGCGAACTGATTCCCTCATCTTTAAATTGAATCTTTTTAACATCATCCAATACTTTTCTTGTAGAATAAAACGTTTCTTTTTCTTTACTTAGATAAACCGAATCATTTTCTTCCGTTAATGTATAAATTCCTGAAATTTTTGTGTCCATTTCTTTTTTTGTTTTGTCTTCTTGGAAGCCGGAACTCAAATCTAAATTCAATGAGTCGCCAACTTTAAGTTTATGTTCTTTGGCATACTTTTCCGATATCATTATAGGATTTTCTAAATCAGACTCATCGGGTAATTTACCCTCAACTACTTTTATCCTAGTTTTTGCTAAATCTGGGTTAGTACTATCTAAAATCGATAGTTCATTAGTTGGTGTTACGTACCCTTCTGGCACTTGATCTGGGACAGTCGTTGATTCGGTACTTGAAAATTGTGTGCTTACTGCAGTATTACTATAGACTGAAAAGTCTTTAACATATGACGACTCACTAATTTTTTTTACGAATTGCTCATCGATATTTTGCTTATCACTACTTGATTCCCCACCATACATTTCTTTCATTAATGCGTCCAAATCAAGCTCAACTGATATAATTGGATTCACTTGATTTTTTGTTTCATTCAATATTTTTTTTAATGAGTGTTGAATAGAAGATCCAGAAACTAAAAAGACTGAAACAATAATAAATAATATACCTAGAATAATAGTTCTCTTTTTTAAATTGATAATACTTTGAAAAATTCTTTTAAAAATACTCAAAAACTTACCTCCTTGCTGAATTGATTTTTAGTTTACTTTATCAGAATGAAGTGTATATATTTTGTATGTAAATTTAATGTAAATTTTCACAACTTTATTTTAAAAAAATAAAATGAAATAAAAGAATCGATAATCGACTTCTCATTTCATTTTAGTGCATTCAACTATGCTTTATTTTGTTCGTATCCATATAATTTCAACTTACCTGAAAGGTACTCACCTAAGTATATTTCATTAATTCCTTTATATTCCTCATTTTGAACCTGTTCAGCCAACCATTCAATATCTTTATTAATTAATTCCAGCACATCATAGTTTGCTTGACCATCTACAATAATTGGATACCGAATGCTTTCATCTCCGAATTCTATCATTGTTAACTGGCCATTTTGCTCTAAGACAGCTCTTTTGACATTCTCAACTTCGTAAATAGCATTCGCTCTTAACTTAAACATCAATTCATTTGCTGAAATCCCACACCTGAGACACTCATTCACATCAACTTTTCCATCTTTGATCAAAGTGATTGGTCTACCATCTACAATATATTTTACATATCGATTATGTTCTTTTGCAAACTTAACAGTCAATACAAGCAACGTCCAAATAATCAATACTAAAACGAACTGTAGTACACTTATTGAGTCGTTATAAATTACCCCGCCTATAATTCCACCTAGGACATAATTTTGAACCTGATCCATTGCTGAGGAAGGTGCTAGGTTGCCTTTTCCCATTAAATTAATCTGAATGATTAAACAAATAATTCCCAAGCCAAGTTTGATAATAATTGGACTATAGAGTTGCATAATATCTTCCTTTCTACTTTAACTTATTTCGTAATTATAATATCTGAATTCATCAAGTGCGCTTCTTCCAGGACATAAGAATTTTGATCCGTACTTAATATTGTCTTGTAGTATTTATCTTCGATTTTTACAAGTGTTCCATCCACTAACTGAGTTGAGCTTACAAGAATCTCTTTTTTGTCTACCCCTTTTTCTTTTGATATCTGCTTCACAAAATTGACCATTTGAGACGATTGTGAATTTTTGCTTTGATTTTGTGTATAGTCAGAATACTGAACACCTAGTAAAAACAATAGTAGCAAAAAAGTGATTATACTCAAATCTCGATATTTCGTTTGAATACGATGACGCATATACAAACTAAACGCAATAATCATTACAATCAATGCACTAAAAATAAAAAAATATTTGATATAATCATTGAGATTTGATTGTGATTCCAAGTAGTCTATACCATAGAAATTCAATAAAAATACCTCCCATAGAAATTTAGTCTTTAAAATATATAGTAATATAATATGCTTTATTGGTTCAAAATAAAAGCATCCTTACTTATAAAAAAAACACCCCGTCACAAAGAATGTACTGGGTGTTTTATTTTTATCTCTTTTTACCTCTTGAAAAAACTGCAATACAACCATTCCCAGTATGACTAGTGATCGTAGGGCCTAGTGGATGCAAACGAATCTCTTTAACCTGGATTTTCTCCTCAATCAAAGCTTTGACTTTCTCTGCACTTTCTAAATCACCAGCATAAGCAATAAATACGTTTTGTTGCAACGGTTCAACCATCCCTTTGACTGTTTCATCTGCTAGTTTCTTCAATGCTTTGCTACGTCCACGGACTTTTCCGATATTTTGTAGCTTCCCTTGGTCATCTACCACAATGATCGGCTTAACGTTCATCAGACCACCGATTGCCGCTGCTGCTTTAGAAATCCTTCCTCCACGTTCTAAATGCTTTAAATCGTCCACTGTGACCCAAGAATGAACGGTCATTGTATTGTCAGATAACCATAGTAGGATTTCGTCTAAAGAATGACCATTTGCTTTTAACTCGATTACTTCGCTGACTAACAAGCCTTCTCCAAGGCTAGCAGCTTTCGTATCAACAACATAAATTACAGCATCCGGGTATTCTTCTTTCAAGATATCAACAGCTTGTATGGCACTTTGGTATGATCCGCTTAATCCAGAAGAAAAAGCCAAATACAATATGGGAACCTGCTTTTCTACAAACGGTCTAAAAAATTCGATATAACGACCTACATTTACTTGAGAAGTTGTTGGCATGCCACCAGTTTTTATTTCTTGTAAAAACCAGTCATAGTCGAATGTTTCTCCCAAATCATCCACTAATTCCTTACCATTCAACTGAATCGTCATACTGATAAACTCAACATCATTGGCGCCTAAATATGTATATGGTAAATCACAGCATGAATCTGTCATTAATTTGAATGTCATTTTTAAATCCTCCCTAATTCCTTCTCTATTTTAACACATAATCAATGGATACTCATGTGTTATTAAATGCGTAAGCAATCAAAAAAGGCTTCTATTTGGAGGAAAATGAAAAAAGAGAGAGACAATTCTTACCTTGTCTCTCTCTCGTTTTAAAATGGCTCTATACTTTCTGATGTTGGTGAGAAATCACCGGCATCTTTTTAATGCAAAATAATAGAAAAGACACCCTGATATCCTTTAGAATTAAGTCGTC
>NZ_MIKC01000006.1 GCF_001730315.1 Enterococcus ureilyticus | reverse complement strand
GGCTGAATGAAGCTGACACGCCCCTGCTACACTGGTTGTGCTATTAATAAACAACTATAGCCTTCCTTTTGTAAAATACAGTTTGCTATCATTAGTTTAAATGATTGTAACTAAAAAGGGAAGACTCTTTGACATTATAGAATGAAGATAAGCACCTCGACGGGAACTCTAATTATTTGTAAAATATCCATTCCCAATAACGAATGTTTTTGGTATAGGTACATTTAAGAGAATCTGACACAATCATATTGTGTCAGATTTTACTATATACTTTTTTATTAACTTTAGAATGATACTTCGTAATAGTCCAAAGCTACAATAAATCCTTTTGCATCTAAATACTCATAAATATCCTTTACTTGATCCTCAGATATATGAAGCTTTATAATTCTTTCATTAATTGTGTGATATAAGTTCGTACATTCAACAACTATGTTAATTGTATGTATGCTAATTAAGCAAACAGTTTATCATAAATACTAAAAAGCTAATTATTTCCAACTCAAAAGAAAATAATATATACTATTTTTGTAAGTCAATTTATTTTTTGGGTCATGAACTCATTTGGGAGATTTTGCAGGTTCAACTCCTGCTTGGCCCTTATCTCTTGATTAGGTAGCTAAACAATTCTGTACTATCTGATTTTAGCGGAATAGTACTACAGTCTTCTTTGGTAATTAATTAGGCTCTATAATATATCACTCTTTCCTTAACCTAAAATCAATGCTTTTGGTATGGACACTTTTAAAAGAAACTGATACTGTAAAATATGTCAGTTTCTTTTATATTGATATTTGTGATTGTAACCTTTGATAGTCTACTAACATGATTCATGCAGCTATAATTTATCCGATTGATACTTTTGAGTGTCGATAGTATCGTTTGCAAGAAAAAAGCCTGGAACGTAACTCAAAAAATTATATTTCAGGCTCTCTTACTCTCATTTTATTTACATTAGGGAAGATCAATTAACTACTTTGATGAAATACTATCTATTTTCTCACTATTTTTTGTAAAACTTTCTTTTGCTTTATCTCCCCGAGAACCTTTTAGTGAATTTGGATCTAAGTCAATATCTTGGACACATTGTGGGAGACTTTTTTTGAAAAATGTCACTTCGAGAGTGTGCCATCGTTTCCCATAACCCTCAAACTCAAATGCATGACCGTTGTGGGAAGCGATGGCGAATGATACTCATGATTTTTTCGCAAAAAAAAATGGTAAGTGTAAAAGAATTAAGCGACTTTTTGAGCACGTCCCTTCATTTTTTGTGGCGTCACCGTGAATTCATTTGCGATTATAAAAGCCTTCTATATATTGAAATAATTTTGTCGAGGCTTTCTCAAAAGTTTGATAATATGTTTGATAGACTTCTTCTTTTTTCAGCGTAGCGTGAAATGATTCTATGCTTGCGTTATCATAGGGACAGCCTTCCCCACTAAATGAATGACGGATTTCCAATTCACCCAAGTGTGCCCCATAAGGGTCATTCGTGTATTGGCTGCCTATATCTGAATGAAGGATCAAGTCTTTTGTCACTTTTTGCGTCAAGATAACTTTGTCTAAGTTTTCTAAAAATGA
The DNA here is from genome assembly GCF_001730315.1 of Enterococcus ureilyticus. Classification (GTDB taxonomy): domain Bacteria; phylum Bacillota; class Bacilli; order Lactobacillales; family Enterococcaceae; genus Enterococcus_L; species Enterococcus_L ureilyticus. The sequence continues at coordinate 101,414 of NZ_MIKC01000006.1, read as the reverse complement.
TTCCGTTTTCATTAATTTACCAAATGACCAAGCGATGATTTCTTAAAATGCAAATCTTGAAATGATGATAAATAGCACCAACCATCTTTTACGTGTGAATATAAGTGATATCTGTTACCCATTTTTGATTTAAACCTGTGGTTGAAAAATTACGTTTGAGAAGATTGTCACGTTCTTGAATAAGCTCGGCTGCTTTTGAAGGGCCAGACTGCTATATTTTGATAATAATCGATTGAATAAAGAATTGTCTCATTAAATTTCAAACTCGTTTTAAGCTGATCTTAATCTTTAGTTTGACAAGCTCCTTGTGAATTTTGGAAGCACCGTATCAGCGCCTAGAATCTAAATATATTTTTAGAGTTCTGTCGCTCAAGTCTTTATTTTCTTTTGCTCGATTCGATTCGGGTGAGTCGCCCATAATAGCTTGAGCGGGGAGTTCAAATAACTGGCAAGCTCTCGAAACATTTACCTCGCTTGATAAATGATGAATCGTTTCAAAAAGTGTCTTATCATTTATTTTTTGCGAATATGATTAAGACCTTTTTTAGGATGTTATTGTCTTCCTTAAGCTGAGCCATTTCTTTTTTCAACTTAAGAAATCCAGCCTCCGTAACGTCAGAATAGTCATTTGGAGTATAAAAATTAATCCATTTGTAAAAAGTTTGTGGTACCATCCCATATTCGTTTGCTAATTGTTCAACTGAGCTACCTGCGTGATAGAGGTCAACAATTGTTTGTTTGAATTCATCAGTAAATCGTTGATTTGCCATGTGAGACACGTCCTTTTCTCCTTAGGTATAATTTTACTAAATCGTATCCTTGATTTCATCCTAGCATCAATAAATTAAAAATATCTTTTAATTTATATAGGGTCTTTTTTCCCCTTTTTTTCTATGTTAAAATCATGATTCATATGGAGGGGAAACTATGGTAACTGCAGAAACTATTTTAGAACGTACACACGCATATGCTATTTCAACAATTAACGAAAATGGATTTCCAAAAACGTTGATTTTGCAATCGATTATGAGTCGATTCAGTTTTGTAACCTTGTATTTTTATTTAGATAAAAATACTGATATTGTCAAAGATATACAAGCCAATCCAAAAGCGACAATAGCTTGTTATGCTGAATTTGATGCTGGATACGTCACAACGCTTAACTTAAAAGGAACATTCACACTGGTTGAACTAGATGATATTACGAATTTATCGGAAGATTATAAGAGATATGATTCTAACTTGAGCTATGAGAATCCGTGTATTTTATTATTTGAAACACTAAGTTTTGATATAGAAAGATTAAAAAAGTATAGGGGCACATAAGGGTCTATACTTTCTGATGTTGGTGAGGAATTATCGACATCTTTTTTTATATAAAGTATCAGAAGGTCATCCAAATCAGAGGAAGTTCCAACAGCACTATTCCTTAAAGTGCCATCATTATTTTTGTCCAAAATTGCATCAATCAACGGATTGGGTCTATCATTCACAATCAAATCCAGCATAATTCTACTTAGTTATTATTTCAAAAAATAAAGATAAATAGTTTCATCTAAATATTGGATAAAAAATAATTTTTAGGATCCGCCAGCAAACTTCACCCTTTCTAATTTTTGATATTAAACCTCTTAATAAAAATTACACAACAAAATCTTCTGTTTTACATCATTCGTTTCTCTTACTTCTAAAAAGTCCTATAAACTTAATCTAGGTTAAAATTATTCACCTCATCCTTATTAATTCGGAACTATTTCTACAGCTTGTAAAATGAGTTGTCGGTCTTTTTTATGATCAAAATCATCGTGGGGAAACATTACTAGTAATCCATCCACTATCCTCAACTCCATATATGTTGGATCTGATTGTCTTTTCGAAGAGAATAACACTTGTTGCTCTAATATATTTCCTTGAATTTTATAAAGATGTTTATCTAACTCTTTATAGCGTTCAATCGGTTCATTCTTATCATCATAATATATAGTATCTGCTTCCGAGATTTCTTGACCCGTTCTGATATCTACAAATGACAGCAATAGCTCATTTGCGTTGAAGCGATGAATTACAACTTTTGAATCAACAATATCCATGAAGGGCTCACCTGAAATTGAATTCATTAAAGGTGCCCAGGCATGTGTCATTAGCAATTGTTGCGTCACTTCAGTCCCATCGATAAGCTTAATCGGCTTTATTGTCTCAGTACTTTCAGGGGCATGATTCGGTGTCTTGATGGTTACAGGTGCTGTTTCTTTGGTTTCCCCAGGTTCGACTTTCGTTAATTTCGCACCCAAAATAGCTGGAATATTGGCTAGTGCATCTACCATCGGTGTATGAATGATAATAATCATCGCTATAGCGGCTAGTGCAACGATTGGTATGAAGGGATAGATTCTTCTTTTTCTGCTACTTTTTTTTCCTAAGCGGATACCTTCTTCTATTGCTTGATATGTTTTATCTTTTGGAACCTGGATGGTTGAATTGATTTTAGTTATCACTTTTTTAGAATTATCTTTCAAAATAGTCGCCTCCTAAAATTGATTTCAATTTTTGCTTTCCTCTAAATAAATTCGTTTTTACAGTTCCCACTGGCACGTTTAAAATGTGACTGATTTCCTGAATCGATAAATCTTGGTAATAAAAAAGCTGCAAAACTTCCGTATATTTTTTATCAATCTTTTTGAAAGAATGAATTAAATCTAGCTCCTGTTCTAATTCATGTTTATTGTCCCCATTGATAATATCTTCTGAATAGTCTTCAATATTTACTTGCTTCACACTATTTGCTTTTTTTGCTAGTTTAGTTGCAACTCGTATCAATATTCGAATATACCATGTATAAAAATACTGCTCACTTTTTAATTTGGCTATTCCTTTGTATGCTTCGATCGTTGCTTCTTGAATAATATCAAGGATGTCTTGTTCAGAACTTGCATAATGATATGCGGTTCGATAAATATATTCATATTGTTCTTTCAAAAGTTTCTCAAATGCTGAATCATCCCCTTTTTTAGCTTTTTTCACTAAAGTTATTGTTTCAGTTGTCATTTTTACCATTAAATACGCTCCCTTCACTTTATTAGTGTATAAAACAAAGTCGGAAGTTTCACTTTATTTCATTATTTTATCTATGTATGCTCTGTTGCTTATGTTATATTGAGTCTGATTAAATTAAGAGTACTCATTTTATAGTGATCTGGTAAGAATCCCACTTCTCAAAATTATAGCTCTGCAGCCGTTCAACATACTTATTCAAAATATCAACCAGCTACTTATAAGTCTAGTAAACTTCTTAGATTCCTCATAGCTGCTATAAATTAGTTTGTCGTGCCATTTTGTACTTAACTGAAAACTTTAATTTTTTAGCTTTATAGGGTAGACAAAATAAAGAAGAATCATAGAGTACCTGATTCTCCTTTATATTTTCTATTTTGACCAATACACAACATTCTAGTATATTATAGACGATCTTTTCGTTTGAAAAATAGTAGGCTTGAAAGTAGCAACAGTCCAAACGTAAATAAGTGACTACTATTCTGTTCTCCCGTTTCAGGTAACCGATTAGCTGACAATGGGTTAGTGACGGTTTCACCTGCATTTTTTTGTTCTACTTTAGCTGTATTTAAGGATTGATATACAGGTTTTATGCTTGTGTTATTCGCGGTTAGCTTCTTCGTTTTTGTTTCTGCTTGTGGTTCAATTACAACAGGTGCTTCATACGTATACTCAAATAATGCACCATATCCACGAATCGCTTCTCTTAGCTCATGAAAAGTAATAGTAAAATTGGAGGTTTTGTTGTAAGTATATGTCAACCAATATTTATTATCTTTCAACTCATCATCTGCATCTTGTCCAATATAATCCCCTACACTAATGTAACCGTCATTATTTTTATAATAGAGAACGTTGTCTTTACTTGCGTAGAAATTTTTAATATTTGCATTATTATAAATATCTAAGTATTGATTATTGTCAATATCAGTAAAATTGAAAAATCCGGAAACTTGGGCTTGTAAACCAGTTAAATGATCCAAGAAATAGTAATTTGCCTTTAGATCTGACAGACCATACATAAAAATCCCAGTACTCTGTGGACCAATTGTAAGTCTAGGGTTCCAGCCAGCGTTATTGAATACTTGCATAAACGTCCAATCATCAAAAGAAATTTTTAAATCAATAACTTTGCCATCATAAGTCCCGACATTTTTATAGGTAACTGTGACTTTTCCCTTGCTATTTTCTTTCAAATAAAAGATATATTTCCCATCTGCAGTAACATGGTTTCCCTCAACAACTACTTGTGTTTTATCTGTAATTTGAGGCATGAAAGCATAATCTGAGGTAACTTTAGAATTTTCGATGTCCGTTATTGTATTTTCTTTATCTACTAATTTTCCATCATAATCAGGAATTGGTATCCCAAGTTCTGGCGAAATTGCATATGCTTGTGGTGTTGCTTTCACTTCGTTAGTAACTGCGGCAGCTTCATTTACAGTTTCTTGTTCAGTTCCTGATGTTTTTGTTTCTTCAACCTTAGCATCTTCCTGTTCGTTTTCTTGATCTACTATTTCTGTTTGCGCATTTTCACTTTCTGAATCTAAAAGTTCTGTATCTGTCGTTTCTTGTTCAATAAGTTCTACTTCAATTCCGTTTGTTTCCGAAGAAATATCCGAAATTGTATTATTATCCTCTACATGAACTTCTTCCCCATTAGCCGTCATTGGAATGCTCGAAGCCAATAGGACACCAACTGTTAATAAATGAATATACTTTTTCACCCTTAAATCCCTCCCATTTTTTATTCTAACTCATTATTACTAAAAATCAGTAATAACTCACTTATTGAAGTTTACCATAATAATTTACGATAATTTTTCATTTTAATTGTTATTATTTAAAAAAAATGAGAATATAGCTCTTTAAATGAGATATTTATGAGTTCAGCTAGGCTTTTTCGCTTTCAATAGATTTTATGACTCACAACTGTGAACATACTTTTTCTTCCAGTCTATCAAATCTAAAGTCTGCTCAAATAAAAAAAAGCCAACCTCAGCAATGAAGTTGACCTTTTATCTTATATTAGTATTCAAATTTGATCTGCATGCCGTTCGGATCTTGAATCGTTAGTTGTTCATTTTCATAGACATAAGCAATAGCTTGTTCGTTGAGTCGGTCGAGCAACGCATCTAGTGCCTCTTTAGACGGCAACTGAAACGTGTACCAAGCTAATCCTAACTGGTTTTCACTGATCAAAGCGTCATTGCGGCTATTCCAAGTATTCGTTCCAATATGATGATGATAGTCACCAGCAGCGAAAAATTTAGCACGTCCGCCAAAATTAGATTTTAAAGAGAACCCAAGTTGTTCGTAGAATTTCTCCGTCACAGCTAAATCAGCTACCTGTAAATGAACATGGCCGATTCGTGATCCTGGTACTAGTCCTAGCCATTGTCCATCAGACACAGCAACAACAGCATCCCCATCGAGCTCTTCAGTTACACCGATGATTTCTCCATTTGCACGAATATCCCACTCCGTTTTTGGTTTATCACGATAGATCTCGATCCCGTTACCTTCTGGATCTGTCAGATAGATCGCTTCACTATATCCGTGATCCGCAGCACCAATTTCATTATTATTTTGCAGCAACCACACTAAACTATTGCCTAAATCTTTGCGAGAAGGTAAGAGAAAAGCGGTGTGGTACAAGCCAGTCGTATTATTTTTCACGATAGGATCAATAAGTTCCTCTAGAATCATCATGGTTTCCGAAGAAGCTTGTGCACCTAAGAAAGTGGTGTTTTCCGTTTTATTTAGTAAAACAAGCCCAATCATTTTTGTATAAAAATCTGTCATTGCCTCTAAATTTTTAACTTTTAATTTTACTTGCTTTACGATTGTTTCTTCAGGTAATCTGCCCACCATACTTTTCTCCCCCATTTGCTCGTTATTAGTTAAATTCTAAGAAACGTGCGCTATCTTCCATGTATTCTTTTTCACCAGCAGGAGCTTCGATCGAACCGAAAACCAGTTGCGCTCTTAATTTCCATTGGCTTGGAATAGACCATTCTTTAGCTACCGCTTCATCAATTACTGGGTTGTAATGTTGTAAGTTTGCTCCAATATTTTCTTGTGCCAAGGCAGTCCAAACATTGGCTTGCGTTAAACCACTTGCTTGTTCTGACCAAACAGGGAAATTGTCTGCATATAATTCAAATTGTTCTTGTAGATTTTTTACGATATCCATATCTTCAAAGAATAGCAATGTTCCATATCCTGCTGCAAAGCTTTGCAATTTAGCTTGTGTATTTGGAAACGCTTCTGCAGGTGTTAAAGGTTTCAACGCTTCTTCTGTCATTGACCATAATTTTTTGTGTGCGTCGCCGAATAAGAAAACCACACGTTGTGTTTGTGAGTTAAAAGAAGTTGGACTTTCTCTAACGATCTCTTTTACTAAAGCGGTGATTTCTTCTTGTGATTGTGGTAGATTATCTCCTAAAGCGTAGATTGAACGGCGTTTTTTTAATGCTTGCATAAATTCTGTCATGTATAGTGCTCCTTTTCGTTTTCAATTAATTTTTAGATTACTGGTATAGTATATATCCTTACCAAAAGTAAGTAAAGTATTTAGACTTACTTTTTATAAGTTTTTTTCAGAATACAAAAAAAAGCCTAAGACAATGATTTTCTTGTCTTAAACTTTTCTTCATTTATCTAAAAATTAAAAGTGCTATGAACGTAATAATTGCTGGCACCCCTTGTTTTATCAAAATTGATTTAGAAGAAGTTAAGCCTCCATATACTGCGGCAACAATCACACAAATGATAAAAAACAGCACAACGCTCCAACTATTTGAAGCAAAAAATAGCCCCCATAAAATTCCAGTTGCTAAAAAACCATTGTATAGTCCTTGATTCTTAAATAACGTTTGCACTCTTGGATCATCCAAAAATTCCTTATCCAGACCAAAGCTACGCTGCGCACTTGTAGACGTAGTTTGAAACATTTCTAAATATAAAATGTAATAATGTTCAACTGCAACGATCATAGCTAAAATTAACGGAATGATATGCATGAGGTGCCTCCTACTTCCAAGTTGTGATATCAGCAGCAGGTAATCGGTATGAAGGGTAACCTTCTTCGTTCGCTTTCCCAATCGAAACGATCATCACAGGGTAATAACGTTCTTTATCCATATCCAATGCCTCCGCAATTTTCTCACGTTCGAATCCACCGATAGGGTTAGTATCGTAGCCATATGCACGAGCAACTAACATTAAGTTCATCCCAGCTAAAGCGCCATCGATAATCGCCATTTCTTTTTTATCTTCTGTCGCCATTTGTTCAAACAACGGACTTAACACTTCTAATTGACGATCTTTCACTTCTTGCGGCATCAAGTTTTGTTCAACAGCCGTTCCATAAATTTTTTCTGCATGTTCAAAACTATTCAGATCACCAAAAATCACGATCATCGCAGCAGATGTTTCATTTTGAACTTTATTAAAACGAACTAACGGCGCTAAAGCTGATTTCCCTTCATCGCTTGCAACTACCGCAAAACGCCATGGCTGCATATTGACCGATGACGGAGCTTTAACAGTATCATTGATGATTTGCGTCATTTCTTCCTGACTGATTTTAACAGTTGGGTCATAATTACGAATTGATCTTCTTTCGTTCATGATTTTTGAAAAATCATTTACTTTATATGTGTTAGACATGTTCGGTTCATACCTCTCTTTAGTTCGATTATTTTCGAACATTAAATATAGCACGCTCTCTTACATATGTAAAGTAGAATGTTTGTGTTATAATCTGTTTATGAAAAATAAAATGAGCGATACCAACGATGATCCTGTTCTTCAAGCATTACAAGCTGTTAGTGATCCGATCCGTTTAAATATCCTTACATGCCTGTTACGTGACGGAGAGAAACGCATTACTTCTGAAAAATATAATATTGTAAAATCAACTCTTTCTCATCATGTCAAACTACTTAAGGATGCTTATTTGATTCAAGAGATCAAAACGGGCACCACTAAAACCTATGTTTTGAATCATGACTACATCCAGCAAGAATTACCTGGCTTGTTAGAACTAATTCACTTTAGAGCAAGTAAATCAACGAAATAGACCATCCTCAACATGATGAGGATGGTCTATTTACTTAATCAGCCATCTTAATAACGATTTTACCTACGGCATGATGCGTTTCGCTTAAGGCATGGGCATCAAAAATTCCTTGCCTAGAAAAGGGAAACACTTCGCCAATCACCGAAACTACTTTTTTAGCGGCCATTAGATCGGCAATGTTTTGCAATTGCTTGCCATCGGGTTGTAGCCAGATGCTTTCCGCTTTGATATTTTTTTCTTTTGCTAAGTCTTCGCTTTCGATGCCAACAATTGAAATCAAGCGACCGGTATTTTGTTTGAGGACAGAAACGCTTGATTTTTGTACATCTCCACCCATTGTATCAAACACTAGATCAATATCTGTCAGTACTTCTGCAAAATTAGTCGTATGATAATCAATCACTTCATCCGCGCCAAGTTTCTCTAATAGTTCATGATTTTTTTTGCTGGCTGTTGTGATCACATAAGCTCCTGCTTGTTTTGCTAGTTGGATCGCATAGGTTCCAACTCCACCTGCACCGGCATGAATCAAAACTTTCTCTCCTTTTTGAAGATTCCCATGGTCAAAAAGTGCTTGCCAAGCTGTCAAACCTGCTAAAGGAACTGCAGCTGCTTCTTCAAAAGTTACATTCTCAGGAATTTTTGCTACTAAATGATCATCGACGATCGTCTCTTCAGCATAGGTTCCAAAACGAGTCGTTTCTGGACGAGCAAACACTTGGTCTCCAACCTTCCAATCTGTCACCTGACTACCTACTTCGGTAATCACACCAGCAACATCCCATCCTAAAATGATTGGAAAAGACCAATCCATCATTTGTTTCAAATAGCCTTCTCTTAATTTCCAGTCAATCGGATTGATTGATGTTGCATGCTCTTTAATCAATACTTGATTTTCTTTTAATTCAGGTAAGATCACATCTTGTTCTGTTAATTCTTCTTTTCCACCGTATTGATTGATGACAACTGCTTTCATATTTATGATTCCTCCGTCTTTTAAGTAAAATGTGAGTTTAGTATACTCCTTATTTTTGATTTAAGTAAAAAATATGCTTACAAAAAATAAGAACAAAACGTTAAACGTCTTGTTCTTACTGATTATTTAAGTTTATTCATAACGCAAGGATTCAATTGGATCTAACTTCGCTGCTCTTCTGGCAGGCAAGGTTCCTGCAAGGAACGCAATTCCCATGATTATAAGAATAATTACCGCAGATGAAGAAGCTGAAAATTGAAGCAACGTAAAGCCTGTCAAGGACTTTAAGAATGAATCAGCAGCGATTTGATTGATCAAAGCGCCTGCTCCGACTGCTCCTAAAATACCTAGAAGGGAACCTAAGAATCCAATCAAAGCCGCTTCTACACTGAAGATCGTAAAGACTTTTCCACTGCTTAGTCCCATGGCTTTCATTAAACCAATTTCCCTAGTCCGTTCTTGAACTGACATGTACAAGGTATTGATGATGCCAAAACTTGCTGCTAATAAGGCAATAGCGCCAAACATTGTTAGAACACCTGTGATAGCATTGATTACATTGCGGATCATACCGATTTGGTCTTCAACTGTTTGTCCCATATAACCTGCTTTGTCCAAACGTTCTTTAACGTCAGCGATCTCAGATTTAGTGACATCTTTGCTCATTTCGCCCATGATCAGGCCATATTGACCTTTCATCGTTTCTGGCAAGCCTTCTTCGTTAGCTTTTGAGATTTCATCAACGAGCGCATTATTTAATAAAGACATCCCACCTTGGATCAAGCTAGTGTTACGCACACCAACAATCGTCGCTTCAATTTCTTTCTCTTCTCCTGTTGCTGAAGAGCTTGCACCAATTTTAACGGTTTGACCAATTGCCTCTTCACTAGATTTGTATCCTAGTGATTTGACATATTCTGGTGCTAAATTGATTTGAAACTCTGAACTCTTTTGATCCGCAGCTTTACCTGCGTCAAGGTCCACATTTAAATCTTCTACCATTGGCATTGCTGAAAATACGTATTTTTCATTATTTTTTCCTGAAATATAGCTTGTCGCAACTGATTTCATCGCTTCCGCATTTTTGATTCCTTTGATTTCTTTGATTTTTTCTAAATCTTTGCTATCCAATGCTTCTTGTTGCTGCATCGAGCTTGATTTTTTATCTGCATCATACTTCGCCGGCTCACCGTCTTCACCAAAGCTGCCACTGATTTTAGGTTGGATCATGATTTGATTTTGACCACCAACGCTACCGACTTGTTTATCGATATAATCATTGACCCCAATATTTACACCTGTTGTAAGTGAAATTGTGAATGCTCCGATAAATATGGCAACAATCGTTAAGATCGTACGTCCTTTATTACGCATTAAATTTGAACTAGCTGATTTTAAGATATCACTAAATTTCATTTACTCGTCCCCCCCCTATGATCACGCCATCACGAACGTGGATTTGTCGATCACAACGTGCAGCCAGTTCTGGATCATGTGTGACAATGATCAACGTAATGCCTTTTTCTTTATTCAAATCAAATAGTAATTGCTCGATTTTATCCCCTGTAGTCGAGTCTAGATTTCCAGTAGGCTCATCTGCAAAAATGATTTTAGGGTTGTTTACCAAGGCACGAGCAATACACACTCGTTGTTTTTGTCCACCTGATAAATTATTGGCCTTATTATTGACTTTATCCTCTAATTCAACCGCTTTGAGTGCTTCTAACGCCATTTCTTTTCGTTTGCTATTTGAAATACCACCAATCTTCAATGGTAACATCACATTATTTAAAACGGTATCTTTAGGATTCATAAAAAATTGCTGAAACACAAACCCAAATTGCTTATTTCTTGTTTTATCTAATTCTTTTTTACTGATACTTGTCACATTTTGATCATTTAATAAAATTTCGCCCGAAGTAGGCTTATCTAATAATGCTAAAATATGCATAAATGTTGATTTTCCCGAACCACTTTTCCCGATGATCGCAACGGATTCTCCTGCTTCGATTTTCAAATCTACACCTTTTAAGGCATCAAATCTTGATTCGTTACGACCGTAACTTTTTTTGATATTTCTTGCTTCGATTACAGACATGTTATCCCTCCATGGATTCTATTTACTCGCAACTGTTTCCCAGTCATTTTTTTATTTTTGTTCGCCCTTTTTCATTTTACATCCTCCTTTTCTATTCATTTTGAGGGAAGAACTAACTTTTGTCATGGTACTAGAGACCTATATATGAGATGAATCCGCTTACAATAAAAACAGTATCAATTTCCCGAAATGGCTAATTGATACTGTTTACCAAACAAATATATAACATATTTTTTGTTTTAATTACTTTACTAACGTCATTAATATACTCGTTCTTCTTACTGCATTATAAAGATTTTTATCCGCATTTTTTAGCGCTTCATCTAGTGTAGTGATTTGATCAATGATTGGAACAATTACCGAAATTCCTTCATTATAAAATAGTTCAGGTTCACCTTTGACACTTCCAACAAAAGCGATCACAGGTACATTATATTTCTTAGCTATTCGTCCAATTCCTACTGGCACTTTCCCTTGGAGACTCTGGCTATCCATCTTCCCTTCACCAGTGATGACTAAATCAGCGTGCTTGATCATGGTTTCTAAGCCTGTTTGTTCCGAAATAAACTCGAATCCTGAGCAGACGATGCCATCTAAAAATAGTCGGATAGCAAATCCAATGCCACCTGCCGCGCCGTCTCCTTTGAATACATTGTTGGTTGTACCAATAATTTTCTGATAATGGCTCATTTCTTTTTCATAGCTTTCCAACTCGTTTTTGTGCAACCCTTTTTGTTCACCAAACATCTGGACTGCACCGGTTCTCCCAATTAATGGGCTGTCTACATCGGAGGCAATGTAGACAGTCACTGTCGCTAATCTAGGATCTAATTTTTCACTATCGATACGAGTAATTTTCCCCAAGCTACTTCCTATAGGAGGTAGTAGCTGGTTTTTTGCATCAAAAAAGAGAACGCCTAAGGCACTTAGTAATCCGATACCGCCATCAATAGTCCCGGTTCCGCCTAACCCTACAACAATTGTCTCAGCCCCCTGCTCAAGAGCTGCTAACATCATTTCGCCGGTACCATAAGAGGAGGTATTTGAAGGGTGTGTCCGCTTGCTACCATCCAAAAATTGAATGCCCGATGCAGCAGCTGACTCGATTACCGCTAGCTTCTCAGAAGGTAGCCAAGCAAAATCGGCTGTGACGAGTTGGTCATTTAAGGCTCGTACTTGTACTGATATTTTTTGAGCGTCATTGTTTTTAATAACTGCTGCCACTGTTCCTTCTCCTCCATCAGCGATGGCCACTTCTTTGACCGAGTGATCGTTAGCAGTAAAAACATTGGCAATTATTTGATTGGCTTCAATACTTGTTAGTGAACCTTTCATGGAATCGACTGCTGTGACAATTTTCATATTCAACACCCTTTCGTCCGTTAATCGTCCTCACGTTCTTTGCTTTATTTTACCATCCTTTGGCATTTAAGAGAGTCAATAAGAACTAAATCCTATATCAAAAAAATAGGTTAAGAGCAAAACGTTGTCTGTTTTGTCTTAACCTACACTTGACTATTTTTCCAGCATACGGTAACCAATGCCAATTTCTGTCATAATAAACTCGGGCTCAACTGGATTATCTTCGATTTTTTTTCGAATGTTGGACATGTTAACTCTAAGCGTTTGGCTTTCATTGCTATAGGGTCCCCAAACTTTTTGTGAAATATACGTGTGGGTAAGCACTTTGCCGATATTTTCACCTAAAACTTGAATGATCTTATATTCATTTGGGGTTAGATGAATCTCTTTCCCTTGTTTGCTGACTGTATGATGCTCAATATCAATACATAATTCACCATTAATGATTTTTTTTATTTCTGTCTGAGAACCAGCGTTACTTACAGCATGTCTTAATGCCGTTCTGATTCTAGCTAGTAATTCAGGTGTACCAAAAGGTTTGGTAATGTAATCATCTGCGCCCAAATCTAAGGCTTCGACTTTATTGTTTTCGTGATCACGTGCTGAAATAATAATGATCGGTACAGAGGAGGTTTCGCGAATTTTTTTCAACACCTCGATTCCATCTTGATCTGGTAATCCTAAATCAAGTAAAATTAGATCTATTGACCACATTCTAAAAGTCGATAAGCCTTCCAATGCTGAATGAGCTAAATGGATGGTATGTTTTTCTTTTGCTAACACTGCGCCCATAAACTCGGCAATCACATCATCATCTTCAATGATCAAAATCGTTGCCATTCTCTTTGCTCCTTTCGCTCCAATGGTAAGGTGAATGTAAAAATTGCGCCGCCTTGTGCTCTATTTCCAGCATGAAGCGTGCCATCATGAGCTAAAATGATCGTTTTCACAATAGACAAGCCGATGCCCATCCCACTCTTGGAATCAACAGGTGTACTTTGCTTGGTCATGCCATTAAACAATAGTTGCAATTGTTCTGCGGTCAATCCCTTACCTTGGTCAGCGACTTCAAACTTGATAGCTTTTTCAATTAATGAAACCGTTACAAAAATCGGTGACTCGCTGTGGGAATGGCGAATTGCATTTTCCATTAAATTGAATAATACTTGCTCAATCAGGATTGAATCCATTGGCACTAACACAAATTCATCCGGCAAGGTCACCTTGATTTCACTTTTCGGATAACTTTTCCTGATCCGCTGAATGGCTGTGGACACAACTTCTTCCGCTGCTTCTTTGCTTTTAGCAACTTTCATGGTTTCTTCATTGATCCGAGTGATTGATAATAAATTTTCGACCATTCGGATCAACCAATCTGCGTCGTCTTTGATCCCAATCAAGAGCTTGCGTTTCGTTTCCTCAGCTAACTTGCTTGCGCCATTGTCATCTAAGATCGTTTCAACTGAGCCAGAGATTCCAGTAAGCGGCGTCCGTAAATCATGAGAAATTGCCCGTAATAAGTTGCCACGCATTCGTTCTTTTTCACTTTCAAATAAAATCTGCTGACGCTCTGAGGTCAATTTATTTTGTTCGATCGCTAAAGCCAGTTGAGTCGAAATCAATTCTAAGAAGGTAATGATTTCATCTGTGATCGGATTCTCTTTACTTTTTTCGATCCCAATCACAGCTAGTGTTATTCCGTTAGACAAAACGGGTAAATATAATGCTTTTGCCCCCATTAATGTATCGGTTCCATAACCAGCTTCTTTTTGATTCACAAAAACCCAATTTGCAACCGCTAACTCTTCTAAACTTCTTAATGGTCCTTTAATCGGTGCCCCAATGGGATTTTTGACGTCTTCTTCACCATATAAAAGGACCTCTCTATCCAACATATTCGATAAATAGTCAGCGGTTGTTGCCAATATTTCTTTTTGATCATGTGTCACAAGGTATTTTTTATTCAGTTCATACAAAATTTCTAATTGATGCTCCCGTTTCATTGCATAAAAAGCTTGTTTTTTGATCTGCATCATTAAATTACTCACTAACAATGCCACTAAAAGCATGAAAATCAACGTCACTGGATAGCCTTGTTTATACACAGTCAATGAAAATAATGGTTCCACAAAGAACCAATTAAACATTAGTACACTGGCGATCGAAGCAATAGCGGCCCACAAATACCCTGTTGTAATACGTGCCACAAGCAAAACAAAGAGAATATAAATCAAAATCAGGTTTTGATCCCCAATATGATAATATAATCCTAGTTCAGAAAGCAACGTGGCAACTATGAGTAGGCCTGATGTCATGTAAAAATCTTTCCAAGTGAAAATACTCTGTAACTTTTTTTTCTTTACAGCGTAGTTATTAAGCAAGTATTTATTTGATTGATACGAAACCAAGTGAATATCCACCTCTGGAATAAGAGCCACAAGTTCATCTTCTAAGTCCGGTCGATATAAGCGGAGAAAGCGCGAGCGTTTGATTATTTTGCCCATTACTAAATCTGTAACGCCACGCATTTTCACGTACTGTACGATTGTTTCTCGTTGATTATCACTTTCTAACGTAACAACTTCCCCGCCAAGTTTAGCTGCTAATTTTGAATTATCCGACTCTGAATGTTCAGACATGTCTTCTAAAATTTCTAATGCGATCCACTCGGTTCCTAAGGCTTGCGCTAAACGAGCTGTCCAACGTAGACATTTCTTAGTCATATCAGGATTTTTTTCATCAATGATCGTTAACAGCTTAGAATGGATGCCAGTGTTTTTTTGCGTTTCTTGTTGATTCGTTGTATTGATATGGTCCGATGCTTTGCGAATCGCTAGACCACGTAATAAGGTCAGATTGTCTACCTTAAAAAAGTTAGCCATCGCTTTTTTAGCATTTTCTGAATGATAGATTTTCCCTTGCTTCAGTCGTTCTAACAATTCTTCTGTTTCGATGTCCACCACTTTCAATGCTCTCGTTTCAAAAAAAGTGTCTGGTACCGTTTCAGAAATGTGTACCCCTGTCACTTGTTCAACTATGTCATTTAAGCTTTCGATATGCTGAACATTCACCGTTGTATAGACATCGATCCCAGCCTTTAGCAATTCTTCAATATCTTGATATCTTTTTCTATTTCTAGCACCAATCGCATTCGTATGGGCCAATTCATCTACCAAAATAATCTCCGGTTTTGTTTGTAACGCTGCCTCCACATCAAATTCATTGATCATAATGCCTTTATATTCGTATTGTTTGGTAGGCAATACAGGCAAACCCGACACTAATGCTTCTGTTTCTGGGCGGGCGTGTGGCTCTACATAGCCGATCAAAACCGTTTTGCCTTCTGCTTGCTGCTCATGTGCTTCTTTTAGCATCGCATAGGTTTTACCTACTCCTGCCGCATAACCGAAGAAAACCTTCAGTCGTCCAGACCTCAGGTTTTGTTCGGTGTTCTTCCATTTTGCTAATAGTTGTTCTGGATCTAAACGTTGTTCTTCCATTTTTTGCGCCACCTTTTATTCCGACTCATCTAACGTATGATTGACGCCTAAAACATTCACGCGTTGTGAATCAACAGGTCCAATTTTAAGTCCAGTGATATTTTGTTTGATTATAGCACGGACTTCGCTATTTTTCATGTTCCTAGCGGCAGCAATCCGTTCAACCTGTATCATCGCGCCTGGAATTGATATTTCAGGATCGACACCACTGGCAGAAGCGGTAACTAACTCAATGGGGACTTCTTTCACATCAGCCTTTTGAACTCGTTTTTCCACACGCTTCTGTTGTTCTTTAGACACGGGAGATAGTTGGCTGACTTGATCGGGACGACCATGTAAATAGTTTGCTCCTGTAAAAGGTTGTCCAATCAATACTGAACCTATTATGCTCGTTTTCCCTGTTTCTTGTTTCTTGATTAAACTACCATTTGCTTGTATTGGAAATAGTAGTTGACCAACAGCTGTAACAGCTGCGGTATAAAGCACACCGCAGAGTAGGGTGAATAATAGAATACTTTTTAGTGAAGCAATCATTATTTTTTTCATCGTTTTCTTCTCCTATTTGATAACTTAATCACCAGTTTAATACAATATAAGCGACAAGATGATGTCGATCAATTTAATTGCGATAAATGGTGCGACGACACCACCTAATCCGTAGACGAGTAAATTGTGACGTAATATTTGACTAGCCGGTTTTTCTTTGTAGGATACTCCTTTTAACGCTAAGGGAATCAAGGCTACAATAATCAGGGCATTGTAAATGATCGCAGATAAAATAGCTGTTGTCGGATTCGTTAGTTTCATAATATTCAATGCTTCTAAAGCAGGATAAATACTGAAAAACAAGACGGGAATGATCGCAAAATACTTGGCAATATCATTGGCAATACTAAAGGTCGTCAACGCACCGCGCGTCATCAATAATTGTTTTCCAATTTTGACAATGCTGATCAATTTTGTGGGACTAGAATCTAGATCAATCATGTTTCCTGCTTCTTTGGCGGCTTGGGTACCTGTATTCATGGCAACGGCAACATCAGCTTGTGCCAGTGCCGGTGCATCATTTGTTCCGTCACCTGTCATAGCCACTAGATGTCCTTTTTCTTGATAGTCGCGAATCAAGCTCATTTTATTTTCTGGTGTGGCCTCCGCTAGAAAATCGTCCACACCTGCTTCTGCTGCGATTGCGGCAGCGGTCATTGGATTGTCCCCTGTGATCATGATCGTTTTGATTCCCATTTTACGCATATCTTCAAATTTTTCTTTAACACCGTTTTTCACGATATCCTTTAAATAGATTACGCCAAGCACTTGGTTGTTTTTAACAACGACTAAGGGGGTACCCCCTTCGTTTGCTACTTTTTGTACGATCGAATCACATTCTTCAGGATAAGGCTGGCCATTTTCTTCCACATATTTTTTCATCGTGTCAGCGGCCCCCTTCCGGATTTCAGCTCCTTGATAGTTGATTCCGCTCATTCTCGTCTTAGCGGTAAATTCAATGAATTCAACCTCAACATGATTTAACTCACGACCACGAATATTAAATTTTTCTTTCGCTAGAATCACAATACTACGTCCCTCAGCCGTTTCATCTGCTAAGGAAGATAATTGTGACGCATCGGCTAAGTCGTATTCACTTACACCTGTAACGGGTATAAATTCACTTGCCCGACGGTTGCCTAAGGTGATTGTTCCAGTTTTATCTAATAATAAAATATCGACATCTCCTGCCGCTTCAATGGCACGTCCACTCATGGCAATCACATTCTCTTTATTTAAGCGACTCATTCCTGCAATCCCAATCGAAGATACTAAAGCTCCGATCGTAGTAGGTGCTAAACACACTAATAACGCAATGATCGTCGTCAAAGTCAATGCTGAACCATTTCCAACGAGCTCACTAGAAAATTGAGTAAAGGGCAACAATGTCGCTGAAACGACTAAGAAAATGATCGTCAACATGATCAAAATGATTTGTAGACCAATTTCATTTGGTGTTTTTTTCCGTTCTGTTCCTTCTACCATAGAAATCATTTTATCTAAGAAGGATTCACCATTTTCAGCGGTCACTTTGATCACTAAATAATCTGAGACAACAGTTGTGCCTCCTGTTACGGCACTGCGGTCACCACCGGATTCTCTGATCACTGGTGCTGATTCTCCTGTAATAGCACTCTCATCGACTGAAGCTGCACCATCGATCACATCGCCGTCCATCGGGATTTGTTCGTTGACCGCTACGTATACAAGATCGCCCTTTTTCAACTCTGACGACTTGATTTGAGTAAACTTTTTGTTTGCAACATCTTCTAACGATGTCACCTGATATGCTATAACCTCTTTTTTAGCTTGTTTTAAACTTTCCGCTTGCGCTTTTCCTCGTCCTTCTGCGATTGCTTCCGCAAAGTTAGCGAATAAAATCGTCAACCATAATATGATTGCA
Source organism: Enterococcus ureilyticus (assembly GCF_001730315.1). Taxonomy (GTDB): domain Bacteria; phylum Bacillota; class Bacilli; order Lactobacillales; family Enterococcaceae; genus Enterococcus_L; species Enterococcus_L ureilyticus. Next base: position 82,892 of record NZ_MIKC01000006.1, on the reverse strand, counting down.
ATCGCTAGGATAAAGAAAGGTTCAGCGTCATTATGGCCAGCAAATGTTAGAACATAGAGAACGGTTGTCAAGATTGCCCCTAAATAAACGACTAACATCACTGGATTTTTTAGTTGAATGGTTGGCGCAAGTTTTTTAAAAGAGGCTTGAATCGCCTCTTGATAAACATTGCGTTTACTTTGTGTATTTTTCACTATTTTCCCCTTCTTTCTCTTTATTTTGTCATAAAGTGTTCTGCAATCGGACCTAAGGCCATCGATGGCAAGAAGCTCAAGGCTCCGATCACCAAGATCACAATGATCAACATCGTAACAAATGTGGCATTGGTAGTAGACAACGTACCTGGTCCAGTTGCTACGATTTTCTTTTTCCCTAAATTAGAAGCCAAATATATCACTGCGACCATCGGAACGAAACGTGAAAGAAGCATGATCAGACCACCTACTATATTTAGAAATAAGGTATCTGTCGTCAGCCCTGCAAAAGCACTTCCGTTGTTATTAGCCAAAGAAGAAAAGGCATAAAGAATTTCAGAAAACCCGTGAGGCCCTTGATTGTTTAGCCAGGACATCGCCTGCGGATTCAAAATAAACAGCATCGTTCCAATCAAGGTTAATAACAATGGGGTCAAAATCACGAGACAAGCCATTTTCATATCGAAGGGTTCGATTTTTTTTCCTAAATACTCTGGAGTTCTACCTACTAATAAACCTGCAATAAAAATAGCGAGTAAGATGAAAACGATCATCCCATACAATCCACTGCCAGCGCCACCAAAAATAATCTCTCCCAATTGCATCAAGAACATTGGAATTAATCCGCCTAACGGCATGAAGCTATCCAGCATTGCATTAATCGATCCATTAGAAGCAGCTGTTGTACTAACTGCCCAAAGACTAGACCAACCAATCCCAAAACGAGTTTCTTTTCCTTCCATATTCATTTGACCGATCACATGATTAAATTGTGGTCCGTAATATTCACTTAATACCACGCCAATTAAAGCCGCAATCAGAAATCCAAACGACACAATCATGATCGTTCTACCTTGTTTCCATTCTTTAACAAACAAACCAAAAGCCACGATCAAAGCCGCTGGTAACAATAGAATTGAACAATTTTCAACAAAATTACTGATTAAATTAGGATTTTCAAATGGATAAGCAGAGTTCCCACCAAAATAACCACCACCATTAGTGCCAAGTTGCTTGATTGCCACTTGACTAGCCACGGTTCCTAAAGGGAGAAAAATCTTTTGGCCTAATTCCAAACTAGTAGTTTCGACTGAACCAGCAAATGTTTGAACGACTCCTTGAGAAATTAAAATCAGTGAGATAACAAAAGAAAGTGGCAGTAAAATATATAAGATAATTTTCGTTAAATCTTGCCAAAAATTACCAACATATTTTGTGGTACGATTCATAAAACCACGAAGTAAAACGAACAATACTGCAATCCCCACTCCAGCTGAAACAAAATTTTGAACCGTTAAACCAAATGCTTGGGTAAAAATCGAAAGTGTCTCTTCTCCTGCATAAGCTTGCCAGTTGGTATTCGTCACAAAGCTTGCTGCTGTGTTAAAAGCAAGTGACAAGCTAGTGCCAGGAAGATTTTCTGGATTCAATGGTAAGAATTCTTGTCCTAAAAGCATCACCATCAATAGCAGCAATGAAAAGAAACTGAAAAATAAAATACTCAGCCCATATTGTTTGGCTGTCATTTCTTTTTGAGCAGGTGTCCCTAAAAATCGATAAATCCTCGTTTCTATTGGTTGAACGATTCTAGTTAATAATGTTTTTTGATTTGTCATCACTTGATGGATATAAAAACCTAATGGAATAGCGAAACCAATTAAAACAATAAAAAAGATCGCTTGTTGTATAAAAATTGTACTCACTGTTGATCCCCCCAAAATAGTTGGTAAAATAAATAAATAAGCAGTAATCCTGCGATAATTCCAGAAATAATCGTCATTAAAAATTCCTCTCCTTCATTTGCTGAAATTAGGATATCAAATTTTGTATAAAGATAGTGTTAAAGTTAGCGTTGATTCTTTATACCATCTTTATACTAGTAGGGGGGTTCATTTTTTATGAATAACAAATATAAGAAGGAGCAGAATATTAAGCGACATTAGCAAAAAAAGCCCCTGGAGAATTAATTCTCCAAGGGCTTACTCTTTATCTTTTTTCTTAGCAAAATTATTTTATCATGAGGCTACCACCAACATAAAAAATAAAAAAAGTATTTCTTACACTATTGATTCAATATCTCCAGCAATTTTTTCTGGCTCCACAGTCGGTGCAAACCGTTTCACAACATTCCCTTCACGATCCACCAAAAATTTCGTAAAGTTCCACTTGATCGCACCACCTAAAAGTCCGCCTTTTTGACTTTTCAAATAATTGTATAATGGAGCTGCGTTCTCCCCATTTACATCGATTTTGCCAAATGTTTGAAAGGTCGTTTGATACGTCAGCTGACAAAAATCGCTAATTTCCTGATTCGTGCCTGGCGCTTGATGCCCAAATTGATTACAGGGAAAATCTAGAATCTCAAACCCTTGTTCCTTATATTTTTTGTAGAGTTCTTCTAAGCCTTCATACTGAGGAGTAAAACCACAGCCAGTCGCTGTATTTACGATCAAAAGTACTTTGCCACGATATGCTTCTAGCGAAACTGTTTCATTATTGCTTGTTTTAACTTGATAATCATAGATACTCATCTTACAACGTCCTTTCTTGTTGCTATCTTGTTTCAATACTAAGCTAGTTCTTTCTTTTACGTCAAGAAAACACCCTTTTATTTATAGAAAAATCGGTGTCAATTCTAGTAGGACGACTCCATTTGTATCCAAGGTCACATAATAATTAAAAATACCGTCGATCTTGGTATCAAAAACTTTGATCTTAGGTCGAGTACTGCTCACAATATATTCTTGCGCCTCCAAATCAAGAGTGGCTGCGTTACGAAACTCTTCATATGTGTAAAACAGTGCACCATTGTGTCGATTAAATTCAATTTGCTTAATTTGATAATGTTCAGGAGTAATGCCCGCTAACGCAATGTCAATATTGACTGCTTGGCTTTTAAGGAATGCTTCCTCGGAAGATAAATGAGGATCAAAATAATTTGTATTAAACAAGAGCAGTTGATAACATCCATCCTCATAAGCTAACACATATTCTTCTCCCTGAGCTAAAACAACTCCTTTGATTCTTCTTACTAACCATAAACAAAAATAGGCTGGTCGTTTCCCACTGTAGTAATGAAATAATTCCAAGCCATCATTCTTTAAAGGACGGTCTTGTGTATGCTGCTCATATAACTCGATATTCAGCCAAAAACCAAATCCTGCTACCAATGTATCCAAAATCAAAAGATCTTTTAAAATAATCGCCCCTCTAAAAAAAGTGCCATTACTATTTCTCGTCATGCCAGTCAACGTATTCCATTCAGTCAAATACAACGGCAATTTGATTTCATATTCCTTTAAAAGATGCTTGATATGCATGGTTTTGTTCAATACATACTGATGATAATTTTTCAAATCAGGAAACGTACTGTCAAGATTTTGAAACACATAGTTTGGTTCAGCAGAAAAGGAAAGAAAGTCACATAATACAGCAATTGTTCGACAAAAAAATTGAATCTGTTCTGGCTCTTTTTTTTCAAAAAAAGGATCTGACAAAGGCATCTCTGCTCCAATTGCTATTTCATCAGAAATAGCCGTTAACATTTGTTTCACTTCTAAAAATTCAGGATAATAAGCGTCAATACTTTGCCCTTTAAACAGACAATTTACTTTCCACTGCCCTATCACTTTTGTTCCGAATTTAGTTTGAACATGGCGGAAAAATTTTCGATAAACTTCTTTTACTCGCACACTTAACTGTCTAAACTCCACAAGTGATAACTGATAAAAAATAGCCAACTGTGCCTCTTCCAAAAATGTCAAAATGTAATCCCAATTTTCAAAAGCTGGAAAAGAGTTCATTTTCGCTTCTTGATGAATCTGAACTGCTAATGGAATTTGCGTAAACAAAGAGTATACACTGATATATTTGATGTCCATTTGCTGTTTTATGGCTAAAATTTCCGTTTGAACTTTCTTTGAAGCTAACGCTTCCCATGAGCCAATGTGGATAATAATTTCCCTTTTTTGATAGTCAACATGTGTTTGTTCAGTCGTGATAAGAAGTTGTTTTGTTTTCAATGATAATTCTGATGATCGCGGTTCCTCTAGGGCATTTTGAATATAACTATATAAAGGAACCATGATTTCCTTCACTCTAGGATTTGTCATTTGGGTGCTTTGATTGATTAGGTGCGTCTGGGTATTTTCTATTAAATGTGACGAGCGATAACGGGTCGGTGAATCATGGAAAATTTGCTTAAAATGCTGTCGATACGTTTTACTATTTCGAAACCCATTATCTAATGCAATTTGCTCAATACTCTTTTTCGTATAGAGTAATTCTGACAAGCTATGTTTGACACAAACCGTCCGAACATAGTGAGAAAAATAATCCCCTGTTTCCTTCTTGAAAAACTTCGATAAAGACGATTCCGACATAAAAAAATGCTCGGCAGTCTCTGATAATAAAACCCCTTCTTGGTGATGCTCTTCAATATATTCAAGAATCTCTCTTAATTTTTGATTGTCAGATGGATGATATTCTGTGACTTCTTCCTTTTGAAAATTCTGAACCAACGATAAAATGATTTGTGCTAAAAACAAGGTGGTTTTTAATCTTTTGGAGGAATCGTTACTAAACTCTAGCAAACAAAGCTCTGCGACTTGTCTTCTTAAAGCAGCAATAGCATGCATCTTGCCGTGTTCTTTTTGTTTGGGTAAGCATTCAAAGCGTGTATTAAAAAAGCTAGGAAATTGGGTCGCAAAAAAAAGAGTATTGATGCCCAATTCTAAATAAGAACAAACCTCTACAGAATCTCTAGATAGAGCAAATTGTTCACCAGTATTGACCACAAACAGCTCACCTTCGCTGATTTGGCTTATTTCTTCATCAATTGCTATAAGCATAGCCCCTTTTAAAGCAATTAAGATTGTCGTTTCTTTGCAAAATGTGCTGATTTTAGTCTTTAATTGTCGATAATTGATCTGATAGTTTTCGTTTACAATCATTTTTGACCTCTTTCTTGGCTTCATTCTTTATTATACCATCTAAATTTGAAAATATCGTTCTATCAACAGTCTTTTTATTTCCATTCTGATCTAGTAAAAAGCCTCTTCTGAAATTAGGAAATTTCAAGCATTGTGAAGTTTTTAATTAAGCATAAAATATGTAGTGTACTTGAAAGGAGCGTTTTAAATGGATCATTTACAAACACAATTATTTAACAAACTTCAACAAAAAGAAGCGGATATGATCGCGATTCGGCGGCATTTTCATGAGCATCCAGAACTATCTTTTCATGAAACCGAAACAAGCAAGTATATCGCAGCCTTTTACGCTGGAAAAGAGTGTGACGTTCAAACGAATGTTGGCGGCGGTCACGGACTTGTCGTCGATATTCATGGCGGAAAAAAAGGACCTGTTTTAGCAATTCGAGCGGATTTCGATGCCTTACCGATCCAAGAAGATACTGGTTTACCATTTTCTTCTAAAATTCCAAATGTCATGCACGCTTGCGGACATGATGGTCATACTGCTTATATGATGATTTTGGCGGATTCATTGATTGAATTAAAAGATGAACTTGCAGGAACGATCCGTATCATTCACCAACCTGCCGAAGAAGTACCTCCTGGTGGCGCCAAAGGAATGATCGAGGCAGGTTGTTTAGATGGCGTGGATCACGTCTTAGGCATTCATGTGATGAGTATGATGCCTCTTGGCGACGTCTTATACCACAAAGGTCCTGTCCATACAGGGCGCGCAACCTTTAAAGTTATTATGCAAGGTAAAGGCGGACATGGTTCAACACCCCAAGATGCGAATGATACGATTGTTGCAGCTTCACAATTTGTAACAGCTGTTCAAACGATCGTCAGCCGTAGAATCGATCCTTTTGACACCGCAACTGTAACAATTGGTTCATTTGATGGCAAGGGTTCTGCGAATGTTATCAAAGATTCTGTCACGCTAGAAGGCGACGTACGGATCATGAAAGAAGAGACTAGAGCCATCGTAGAAAAAGAATTCAAACAAATTCTAGATGGCATTTGTCGGACATTTGGGATTCATTATGAACTTGATTATGCCAATGATTACCCTGTTTGTGTGAATGACGAACCGACAACAGAAATGGTCGCAACGGCATTGACCGAAGCGCACATTCCAGAAATCAAACAGTTAGTTGAATGTGGTCCACAAACCCCTTCTGAAGATTTTGCTTATTATGCCAAAGAACGTCCTAGCTGTTTCTTTTTCGTTGGTGCTCATAAAGAAGGAACCCCGATGTATCCTCATCATCATCCAAAATTTTATATTGACGAAGACTGTTTATTGATTGCTGCAAAATCTATGGGTGCAGCTGTTTTACACTATTTATCTAAAGGAGTTTAATGATGAAAGCAACAACACATGCAGCTGATGCTGTCACATATAAAGGAACAAATAAATTATTAGTGGGAATTGTCTTAAGCGTTTTGACCTATTGGCTTTTCGCTCAGTCTTTACTAAATATGGCGCCTGCAGTGCAAAGCGATTTAGGCGTCTCTTCAGGTGTTTTAAATATAGGAATTTCAATGACTGGTTTATTCTCAGGTATTTTTATTGTCGTTGCTGGTGGGTTAGCAGATAAGCTCGGTAGAATGAAATTAACATATATTGGTCTTATTTTAAGTGTTATCGGTTCAGGAGCCTTAGTGATAGCTCATGGTCCTGTTTTATTTATCGGCGGACGGATTTTACAAGGTTTATCTGCTGCTTGTATCATGCCTGCTACTATGGCATTAGTCAAAACATACTATGAAGGAAAAGACCGGCAACGGGCCTTGAGTTATTGGTCGATCGGGTCTTGGGGCGGCTCTGGTTTTTGTTCATTCTTTGGTGGAGCCATTGCAAGTTCTTTAGGCTGGCGCTATGTCTTTATTTTTTCTATTATTGTATCGATTTGCAGTGCGCTATTGATTTTTGGTACCCCTGAAAGTAAGGTCGTTAGTGATAAGAATAGTAAATTTGACTCGATTGGTTTGCTTTTATTTATTATTTCGATGGTGGCTTTGAATGTGGTTGTTTCTAAAGGCTCTGAGTTAGGCTGGACAAGTCCGCTCGTTCTGATTTTGGCTATAGTCGTGATCTTAGGTTTGTTTATTTTTTACAAAGTGGAGCAAGCCATCGACAATAGCTTCGTTGAATTTTCTTTATTTGAAAACCGGGGCTATCTTGGTGCAACTATTTCTAATTTCTTACTGAATGCCGTAGCAGGAACTTTGATCGTTATCAATACCTATGTCCAACAAGGTCGCGGTCTTTCTTCTGCTAAAACAGGGATGTTATCGATTGGTTATTTGTGTCTCGTTTTGATTACCATTCGAATCGGAGAAAAATTATTACAAACAATCGGAGCGAAAAAACCAATGCTTTGGGGAACAATTCTTTCTGGAATAGGTGTTGGTTTAATGGCCCTAACAATGGTTACAGGTACAGCTTACTTTGTTTTAGTCTTTATCGGCTACAGTTTATTCGGCATGGGACTAGGTATGTATGCCACACCTTCTACAGATACGGCCATTTCTAGTGTGCCAAACGAAAAAGCTGGTGTTGCTTCTGGCATTTATAAAATGGCCAGCTCACTTGGCGGCGCATTAGGTGTTGCAATCTCAGCTGCAGTCTATAACGGAGTTAGCGCTGGGGAAAATTATACTTTGGGCGCGACGTTTGGTCTATTAACCAATATTCTTTTCTGTATTTTAGCCTTAGGTTCCATCCTATTTATTATTCCAAAAGAAAATCAAGTATAAGGAGTGAATTCATTCATGGATAATCAAGAAGCATTACAATTATTGAAAGAAGTCGTCCAAATCAAAAGTGTTTTAGGACAAGAAAAACAAGTTGCCGACAAACTACAGGCTCTTTTTGAAACATATGATATTCCGTGTGAACAAGTCGAATACAGTACTGGTAGAAATCAGTTAGTCGCTACTTTAAAAGGAAATCAAGCTGGTCCGGTCTTGGGTTTTTCTGGTCATATGGACGTTGTGCCAGTTGGTGAAATTCCTTGGGATGAAGAGCCTTTTGCAGCAATTGAAAAAGAGGGTTTATTATATGGTAGAGGAACTTGTGATATGAAGTCCGGCTTGATTGCAGCTGTTGTTGCAATGATTCGTTTAAAAGAAGCTGGAGCAACCTTTAAAGGTACCATCAAACTTTTAGCAACAGTTGGCGAAGAAACAAGTGCGATTGGTTCTGGTCAATTAGTCGATCAAGGATATGCAGATGATTTAGATGCACTTGTAATCGGTGAACCTACAAATGTTGAAATCGGCGTCGCTCACAAAGGAGCTTTGTGGCCGCGGATCACGACTTACGGAAAAACAGCTCACGGTTCCATGCCGGATCAAGGGGTGAACGCAATTGAACATATGCTTTTAGTGTTGAATGCATTTAAAGAAACTTTTGATTTTTCACAATCAGTAGATGAACTCGTGGGCGCTTCTACTTCTAGCTTGGATATCATTAATGGCGGAAACGGTACGAATGTTGTTCCAGATAAATGTACAGTAGAAATCGATATTCGCACCATCAAAGCGCAAGATCATACAGAGTTAAAACAACAATTTGCTGATATGCTAGAAAAATTGAGTGCAACTGTTCCTAACTTTAAAGCGGAAGTCGAATTTATCAATGATCTCCCTTCAATGAAAACAGCAATCGATGATCCCTTCACTTTATTGACCCAACAAGCTGTTTCTGACGTTACGGGTAAGGATGCGAACACATTTGGCATGACAGGCTATACAGACGGTTCTCAATTTGGGCGTGTAAAAAAAGAGTTTCCAATTTTGATTTTGGGGCCAGGTGAAACTAAATATGCTCATCAGCCAAATGAATTCGTGAATATTCATGATTTTTACCAAATGATCACGATCAATGAAACAATCGCAAAATCATTTTTAAACTAAAATAGAGAAAATACAGACGAAGTTTACCTTTCTAATCTTCGTCTGTATTTTTCTCTATTATTCAGCGACTTCTTTTAATGCGACTATTTCTTCCGTGTTTGCTTCCCATTCACTAGTCACTTTTTTATAGCGATAGCGAATGATCACAGCTGCAACTACACCAATTGCTGTCAAGACAATGTTCAAGCCAAAAATCATAGAGACATTGATTTTTTCCAGTTGACCTGTAATATAAGGAATGACCATGACCGAAACAGACGTTGCAATTGAATAATAACTTGTGATTCGTCCTTTTCCCTTTGAAAATAGCTCTAATAACACCGCTAAACCTAATTGCCAAATCCCTCCAGCTGCGAATACCCCTATACCGATTGACGCTGCTAAAAACATCGGAACGCTTGGAAACAGCGTCATCCCGATTAATAAGACCAGTGAAATCACCGTACACCAAACGATTAATAAAGTCGGTGCTACACCTCTTTTTACAATCAAAGACGTCAAAAATACTGAGGCAAATGAACCAATGCTATACGCACTTACTAGCACCAAACTATTCGAATGATTCATCAGATTCAATGACTCAGCAAATGATGGCACCCATAAAATAAAAATATTAAAGGTAGATACACACGTAAAACTAAAAACCAATAACGCAATTCCTTCAACTTTGAACAACGGTTTTTTCTCCGCTGTATCGTGGCCGTTTTCACTGATTATTGCGGCTTCACTTAGATCCGTTTCTATTCTTTGCGGAAATCCAAGTCTAGATATATACAATAAATTAAGAAACAGACCCAACGCACAGCCGATAAAAACAAGACCATAATAGATACCATTATCCAACATAAAACGAGTCAACAAGGGTAAGATGAATTGCCCCAAAGAAATAAAAGCCTTATTCAATACACTCAGGGAACTATTATCTTTTTCATTAGGATAAGCCTCCATCAAGGTTGGATAGGTACTCGTATCTAAAAAGGCATTACTAAAGCCAGCAAATAGGGCAAAAAAGAGTCCTTGTAAATAATTCTGACTGATCAAAATCCCAATGAAGAAAATCAGATAACTAATAATACCAAGCTGAACTGTTTTTTTACGACCAAATTTATCCGAAAAGTACCCTGCAAAATATAAAATCAAGACGCGTCCTAACCCGATACCGCTAATCACTAACGTTACTTGTTGCACAGTTGCTTGCCAACTATCCATCAAGGCATTTAGATTTTGAGATAAAATAATCGCTGCCATCCCTTGAAAAATGAAATTTGTGTATAAAGAACCGATCAAAGGTTTGTAGTTTTTTTTCGTTGTGTCCATCGCTATTCTCCTAATTGTTTAAAATTAACTTTGCTCAACATTTCACTATCTATAGTTTAAAAAGAAATGCCTATAATATCTAATGCTTTATTTTCATGTAATTGATAAATAAAATTTATTGATTATATGTATGAACTGATTTTCTAATTTTGAAGATAATTATTTTATTATTGCTTATGCTTTGCTACAAGTCAATGTTTTTTCTTATAATTATAATAAAAAAACTGTAAACGAGTCTAATAACTACTCGTTTACAGTTTATCTTTAATATAAATAACTCAAATCACTGGCTACTGTCGGAGAAAGCATGATCATACTATTGACTTTGTTTGCTGTTAATTTTTGATTGATCATTAATGTAAACAAATTAATCAATTGATCGGCTTCATTCCCTAAAACGGTTGCACCAACTAATAATCCAGTTGCTTTTTCACTGACGATTTTTGCTTTGACTAAAGACTCGTTGAGATGTTTATACGTAAACCATTGTGATAAGTCTAACTCTTTCACTTCATAGTTGTCATTAGCAATCATTTGGCTATCCGTTAAACCAACTTGTGCTAATTTGGGAGAACTGAAAATAATGGTTGGGATAGCTGGATAGTCAATTGCTCCTTGAATGCTTCCAGTGAAAAGTTTAGCAAGATAACTCCCTTCAAAACTAGAAACGGGTGTTAATTTAGGTTCTTTTTTTTGTACGCAGTCTCCTAAAGCATAAATAGTTTCCACAGTGGTTTGTAAATGATCATTTACGTTCACGCCTTTGAGTGTATACTCGACTCCTATTTTTTCCAATCCCAGATCTTCAAGGTTCGGAATTCGGCCCGTGGCACAAAATACACGATCGACGATTAAATTTCCCTGGCTAGTCAGCTCAACTTTAAATTGTCGTTCTTGCTTTGTGATTGTTTCAGCCGATTCATTAAAATGAAAATAAATTCCTCGTTGTTCAAGATTTCCAATCAGCTCATGTGTTAAAGGTTCATCAAACCCCTTCAATGGTCGATCGTTATGGTGAAGCAAGTGAACCTCACTGCCGCAACTATTGGCAATATTTGCTAGTTCAAGTGAAATATAGCCGCCACCAACAAACGCGATTTTCTCAGGTAGCTCCTTCATTGCCAAAAAATCAGTGCTTGTAGCGAAATACTCTTTTCCGGGAATATCTAATATAGCTGGTCGTTGTCCAGTCGCTAGGATAAATTTATCAGCTTGATACGCCGTTGATTCTACAAGAATCGTTTGCTTGTCTTTAAACACTGCTCGCCCTGTAATCGTTTGGATGCCAGAATTTATTAGTCCCTTTTTCTGCTCGGTTGGAACAGGTTTCGTAAAGGTTTCTTTAAAATCCATTAATTCTGCCCAATTGATTTTAGGAACACTGCTGAACCCACGATTTTGCAATTGAGCTAGCTTATCTTTCGCTTCAACCGCTCCATAGAGAACTTTTTTAGGATCACACCCTCGATTTGGGCAAGTTCCGCCCCAAAGATCAGCTTCCACTACTGCTACTTCATTTCCTTCTGCCGCCAGATCATAAGCTGCTGCCATACCGCCTGGTCCGCTACCGATAATGATTACATCAAATCGTTTCATGGTGATTTCCTCCTCTAATTTCTCTCATTTGAATCCTGTCATTCAAGTTCATTATAGCAATCGATCCCTAAAAGTGCATATGATACGACGCTTAAAAAACGTTCAGATGACAGATGCATCAATCAATCACTCATATTAAAAGGAATCATTGACCATAAAAATACTTCTCGCGCGAAACTGGCGGTATTAACTGGCTTAAACAAGGCCTCTGTCTCTTCTATTACAAAGACGTTATTGGATGACGGTTTGATTTTTGAAACTGGAATCGGTAATGCTAGTACGCTAGGAGGCAGAAAACCGATCTTGCTACAATTCAATCCAAAAGCTGCATTGATTTTATCTTTTGATATCGGTGTAGATTATTTGAAAGGAACACTTGCTTATTTAGATGGAGAAGTCATCATGTCCTTACAACAGAAACGAATCGTGGTCTCAGCAAATCTAGCAGCCTTAGGAGAGTATGTCTTTTCTCTAGAATCAAAAACCTCAGTCAGTTTAAGTATTCATAGCGGAATTGCCTTGTGTTGCCAAAACTTTTTGAATATAAAAGAACTAAAGCTCTATTCTGCTTGATTTTAATTACTCTTGTAATTCATCAAATAGGCTGTTATCCTAGCCTTTCTTTGCTATTTAGATGTTAAAAGAGTGACTAAAATTTCTGATTTCCCAAGCTTTTAGCACAAATAATTCCCTTTAATAAATAAACTATTTTTTAAAAATGATAAAAACAAAAATATGTTTTTTCGAAATAATAACTATAATTAATCAGTATAGATTGAAATAAAATGTTTTTTTATTTTTCACTACATTTTATTATATTCTTTTTTTACAAATTTCTTTTTAGTAAATAGTCACTCTATTTTTTTTCCCCTTTGAGAGAGCTATAACATTGTGATATACTATAAATGCTTTGTTTTATAGTATTTCCTTATAAATTTGTTATGAAAGGAGTGAAACTATTTTGGAAGAAGAATACTCACGTCGGAAACAACAACGTCCGGCATCTACGTCAAAATCCATTGTAGTAATCGTTATTTTATTATTGCTGATAAATACGCTTATATTGGGTGTATTACTATTTCTAAATGTTCAAGCTACCTCTAAACATGAAGAGCAGTTAAACAGTATAGAAGAACAAGTTAGCCAACTTGATAAAGCACAAGTAACTAACAATACGGAACAAAACGTCTTAGCTAGCGAAAGCTCGTCCCAAGTAAGTACAACAGATGAATCTAGTTCGAGTACTGAAAGTTCAAGTGAAGTCGTTCAAACACCTGCATCCTCATCAGAAGTTGTGACGCAAACTGAACCTTCAACAGAACCTGTCCAAACACCTGCTGCAACTACTTACACTGTTCAAGCTGGTGATACACTTTCTGTTATTGCTGAAAAAAATAAGCTATCGCTTCAAGATTTAATGACAAAAAATAATCTAAGTGATTCCACCGTTTATATCGGACAAGTCTTATCATTACAATAGCGGTCTATTTTCCCCTACATAACTAATTTAATCAAAATAGTTACACACTAAAGAAGCGGACAGTAAACTGAAAATCAGTTTACTGCCCGCTTCTTTAGGTCATAAAAATACAAGTAAAAATACTCTATTTGATACTTTAAATTTTGGGGAATTAACTTATTTTTAGAACTTTCATCAAAAATCGAACACTTATTTTGCTGGATACATTTCGTCCGCTAATTTTTCGATTCCCTCTAATGATTGATAACCATAACCAAACATATAATTATAATCCACAGCATAAACCTGTTTATTTTTAACAGCTTTCATACTAGAAAGTTTTTGATTTTTCAATACTGCATCGATCATCGTCTCCCCAGAGATTCCATCTTTCATTGTTCCCCAATCTGCTACAATCAAAACATCTGGATCTGTTTCGATTAATTTTTCAACGCTGACTTCACCTTTTTCAGCTTTGAAGACATTGTCTAGTTTTACCATTTTGAAAATATCATTGAAAAAGGTTTCATTATGAGCAGGGTACACATATAACTCTTCTGGATCTGTGGTATGAAGATAGGCAAATGTTTGATCATTTTTGATCGTAGCTAATTTCTTATTGAGCGTTGTCTGACGTTCTTTCAACTCGGACTTGAATGTGTTCGCTTTGTCCGCTACATTGAATACTTTTCCTAAATTATCGATATCATCATAAATCGAATCAAAAGTTCCACCTGTTACAGAGGAGTTCAAGACAAATGTTTTTATTCCCATATCATTTAGGGTGTCCACAGTCCCCACACCCCAATCTTGGTTATCAAATAAACCGCCTCGTCCGTAAACTAAATCTGGATCTACGCTTAATGCCATTTCTTTGCCAATATAATCCGTCGACAAATGATTCAATTGATTAAATTCTTTTTCAACCTCTTTATCTGGCGCTCCGAAAACAGCACCTACACCAACGATTTTATCTTTTAAACCTAAATGAAGTAGTAACTCTGCTGCAGGTTGCGTATTGGCTAGAACTTTTTCAGGAGTTTTCTCAAAGGTCTGCTCTTTTTTTTGCCAGCTTTCTGCGCCTTCGGCCTTAGAAAAATTCTGAACCGTTACAGGATAGCCTTCGCCTTGTCCTTTTTCTGTAGTTTGTTGAGTGGTTTGGCTGCAACCTGTTAAAAATAGTACACCTAATAAACTAATAATGTATGCTTTTTTCATTTTTTCGCTTCCTCTTCTTTTATTGTTACATTAGTGATTCACCTAAAGAATAGGCAAACCCTAAACGCTTGGTCACAGGGTTTTGATAAATCGTACACTTCACACCATAAATTTCTTCAATCAATTCTGCCGTAAATAATGCTTCTGGCTGTCCTTCTGCAATAATTTTGCCTTGTTTCATTGCATAGATATAATCGCAATAATGAGCGGCTAATTCCAAATCATGAAGGGCTGCTAAAACGCCGATACCCAATTGTTTTACACAACTCAAAATTTCCAGTTGATAACGAATATCTAAATGATTCGTTGGTTCATCTAAGATCATATAATTAGGTTGTTGTGCAATTGTTCGTGCTAAAATCACACGTTGTTTTTCACCGCCAGATAAAGATAAAAAACTCCGGTCACAATAGTTAGTCAAATTGGTTTTGGCTAATGCATCCATCACGATTTCAACGTCTGCTTGTGTATCCGATTCTAATAATTTTTTATGCGGCGTACGACCTAACAAAACCATTTGATAGACACTTAAATCGAAATTCAACTCATTGAATTGATTGACGACGCCTAATTGTTGCGCAACTTTCTTTTCAGAAACAGCGAGTAAATCTAACTCATCTAAAAAGACACTACCTGCTTGAGGTTTGATGCCTTTATAAATTCCTTTGAGCATTGTTGATTTACCACAGCCATTGGCCCCAATGATCCCCACAAACTGTTGTTTTCGTGTTTGAAAAGAGATACTTTTAACGATTGCTTCTTGTCCGATCAGGATTTCTAAATCTTTTACATGTAATTCCATTGCTAGCCTCCGAAATTGTAGCCTTTTTTGACAATAATGTAGATAAATAATGGCGCTCCGATCACCGAAGTAATGATTCCGATTGGTAATTCAACACTTGGGATCAAGATTCTTGAAAGAACATCCGCCCAAATCATAAAAAGAGAACCTGACAAAGCTACGATCGGCAATAGACGTTTATGATCTGACCCCACCAACCCACGAACAATGTGTGGAATAATCAGCCCGACAAAGCCGATCATACCAGAATAGGCCACGATCACACCTGTTAATAGAGCCGCCAATAATAAATACAGCTGTCGATACTTACTCAAAGGAACACCCAACGTAATCGCTGCCTCATCGCCTAATAACATCACGTTCAAGATACGATGCTGAAATAAAAAGAAAACAGTAATCAATACAACAACCGTCGATAAAATCGCAAGTTTATTCCAACTAGCAGAAGCCAAACTGCCCATCGCCCAAAAGGTCACTGTTTTGATGCCTTCCGCGTTATTAGCTAAGTACACAATGAAACTAGAAATTGAACTGCATAAAGCGCCAATCACAGAACCTGATAAAACTAATTTTACAGACGTCATCCGTCCACCTATACTAGACAAGAGCAGGACGCCAAAAGCCGCTGCCATGGCCCCGACAAATGCACCAAAAGCTAATCCAAACTGTGAAAAGATACTTCCTGTTCCAAAACCGACCAAAATCGCAAACGTCGCGCCTAGAGAAGCGCCTGAAGAGATTCCTAAAATATAGGGATCTGCTAATGGATTTTGTACAACCGCCTGCATTACAGCTCCAGTGATTGCTAGTCCCATTCCCACAAAAACAGCTAAAATCACACGCGGTGTCCGCACAAACCAAATAATATTTACCGCAGAATTACTTGTAATAGTATCAAGCGATCCTACTCTACCACCAGATACCTTACTCAATAAAATTTGAACAATATCCTCAATTGAAATATTCGCCTGTCCATTGATCAAAGAATAGATGATGGATAACAAAATAAAAAGGACTAAACAGACCAAAACTAATGGATAATAATGCTGTGTCTTCGCTTTGACTCTTGCATCATTTGACTTCATTACTTGCAAAAAAATACGCCCCCTGTATATCTGAAAAATCAACTTTACTCATTACTGCCACCGTTCTCTGCTAATTTCTCAGCTAGCCCTGCTGTCCAGTTTTCTACTGGGATTCTGCGACTTGTTGGCAGTTTCATTTTGGCATCTACTAAACTCAGATCAAGTAAGCCGATAATTTGTCGCTGGCTTGGTACACCAACAGCTTTTTTAAATCCTTCATCGAAAATGACAGGAATCGTCCGCCAAGTGACACCGATTTGTTTGGACCAAGCTGCTAGTTGAAAATTTTGAATAAATGCTGAAACTGCACCGACCGCTTCTAAGTTCAATTTTTCACTTGCATGAATAGGAGCCGTTACAATCAAGGTCAACGGAACATCTAGGAAATAATCCTGCGTTCTTTTTTTAGCAGTCGCTAGATTTTGCTGATCATATCGCGCCCAGATATCCAAACGATCATAGCTATTCATGATTTCTTCTACAAATAATTGCCGTTCTTGTTCTTCACTGACCGTAATGACTTCCCACGGTTCTTTTTTTGAATGGTAAGGCGCATAGCTAGAAATCTCTAATAATTCCTCTATAACATTCATAGCAATATCCTGATCCAACAAGGTTCGGATGGTTCTGCGTTTTTTTATAATCTGTTCGATTGAATAGGTCTCCATCTTATTCCTCCTAGTCTTTTATTTTTTAGGACGAACACGTCCTTATCATGATGATTCCTCTTCAGTTGAAAATGAAAATCATTCTCAATTAGAAATTAAGAGTACCATTGCACTATTTTTTTTGCAAGTCAAATTTGCTCTTGTTAACAAAAAACCGTAGCTCCAGATGATATCCAGAACTACGGCTTTCTCTAAGTTTAGCTTAATGTGAATCGTTCTTCTTGTACCTCTGTTACATTTGCACCTACAAAAACAATAAATTTCCCCGATTCTGCTGCAAAAAACATTTCTTTGGTATAGAACTTCAAGTCTTCTCTAGTCAATCGAAAAGCAACTTCTTTTTCCTCATCAGGAGCAAGTTCAACTTTTTAAAAAGCTTTCAATTCTTTTACCGGACGCGCCACTAATTCCACCATATCTTGGACATACAATTGTACAGTTTCCACAGTAGTACGTTCCGATCTATTTCTCACCGTTACAGTAACCTGAAGCTCCTCTTCCATTGTTTTACTGCTGACTTGTGGTTTGCTATATTCAACTGTAAAGTACGATAATCCATATCCAAACGGAAATAATGGTTCATTTTTAGATTGAGTGAGCGCATGTTTTATGGTACGGTTAATAGTGGTTGAACTCAAGATTTTTAGGGGATCATTCAATCTTATATTTGTTAGGGAGAAGGGGAAAAAATGAAAAAAATAATAGTAGCAGTAACTATTTTATCAATGCTGACTCTTGTTGGTTGTGGTAATTCAACTGGGGACAAAAAAACTTCCGAAAGTACAAAAACAGAAGAGCAATTTGAAAAAGAAGCAAAAAAACGCGAAGAAGATGCAAAAAGAAAACAAGAATTAGTGGAAGAAATCTCAATCATGAAAGAATCAATCGCCACTATGCAAAAATTCCAAAAAGAAAGTGAACAAATGGCAACCGAAAATACGTTTGAAGACATACAAGCGAATTTTGATGAAAGTGTTGCTGTAGGCAAACAAGGGATTGAAGATCTACAAAAACAATTAGCTGATGCTGAAGCCGAATTGAAAGAATTAAAATAATTAATGCTCTAAACCCGAAGAAACCACGTAAAAAAAGTATTTTGCTCCTTCACAACGAAAAGGAACAAAATACTTTTTTTCTCGACTACATTTGTTCAATCACTTAATATTGCGCAATTGAAAGAACGAAACGATTTCGCCGATTCCCATGAAAATCAAAATACCACCAAACAATTGGAACAGTACTAAAAGACTGCTGAATGGATTGAATGTCAATACTAAGCCAGCAATGATCAAAATCACGCTGTAGATCAGCATTGGCAACCAGCTCACATTAACATAAGCTCGTAAATTAACGGATTGAATCGCACGTGTCACGCCCACGACAACGATCACTAACCCAAGGAAAATCGGTAAAATACTAACGATCCCCTTTGCAAATACCAAGACGATTCCTGCGATCACCAATAAAATGATTCCACCAAGAAAACTCATCCCATATGTTCCTGTTTCCTTTTTAACTTTAAAGCCATCATAAAGATTCAGTACACCCATAATTGCAATATAAGCAGAAATAAAATAGACAGCCCATTGAAAGACACTTCTTGGATTGATCAAAATCAAGAGCCCAAAAATCATATAGACAATTCCTCTTAAAAGCGCATATTTTCTTAATTGATCCATAACATTATTCATAAATATCCCTCCATTAACGTTTTACTTGTTTCACTATATATTGTATAGAATTTCTTTGAATAAAACGAATAATATGGTCTATTACATCTGTGACTTCATAATGAACATAGTCTTTTTATTGACTTTAAAAGATAAATAGTCCGAAATGAAAGTGTTTATTTTCGAAGGAATTACTTTTTTCTCGCCGTTTATTTGGATAAAGAGAACGCGAGACAAAACTGTTTTTTTAGTTTTGTCTCGCGCTCCATATTTTATTAATCATCCAATTCTTGTTCTAAGACATCCCCTGTTTGGGCATTGATTTTTACAGATACTTCTTTTTTGCCTGCTTGGACTTTTACTTCCCAATAAGTAATGGACAAGTCACGTTCTAGTGACCATTCGATCGCAGTTCCCTCACCTACAGTATCTTGGGCAATTTTTGACGCTTCGTCAAGTGATTTTAGTTTGGTCAAATCTAGTGCTTCGTTTTTCTTTTCCACGCCATTTTGTTCATCTTGATCTAATGTTTCTTCACGATCTTTTGTTAATTCGCCAGTTTCAGCATGGATTTTCACTTCATATTCCTTTGAATCATCTACTCCTTTGATTTCATAATAGTAAATGCCAAACGAAGGATCTAAATCAAGGGACGTCACTGCTGTATTGGGATAGGCCGCTTCATAGGCTTTGATAGCTTCATCAACCGTTACTTTTATTTGACTTGTCTTAGTTGAATCACTTGCAATCGTACCTGAATCCGTTGGCGTTGTTTGCTTAATAGAGCTGTTACTTGTCTGTGCTTGATTTTCCAGTGATTTGTTATTACTTGTACAACCTGCTAATAATAATCCTAAGCAGACTGTTCCAATCATCATTTTTTTATTCATTTCATTCAATCCTCTCTGTTTTCCATTCGCTTTATACCCTTATCTTAACAGTTAAACGACTCAATAAAAACAAATAAAGGTGAAAGTTAAATGAAGAAATTTTCATTTTTCATGATTTATTGTAAAGGACACGGTAAAACAACTTCCTAATGGAGCCTTATCCGTTACTGTGATTTCCCCTTGATAAAGTTCAACCAGCTCTTTTACAATCGATAGTCCAATACCAGAGCCAGGAATTTTACTAGAACGTGATTGGTCGACTCGATAAAAGCGTTCAAAGATTTTCTTTTTTTCTTCGTTTGAAATACCTATTCCAGAGTCTTCCACGACCAACTGAATATTGTTGGCATTAGAAAAAAGGGTTACACCAATTGTTCCTGTATCCTCAGTATATTTCATGGCATTTTCAATCAAATTTCTCGCTATTTGATAGAAATGTTCAGTTTGACCTGTGATCAATATCCCCTCTTCTATTTGAACCGTTACGTTTTGCGTACCCATTACACTTAACTCAGTGACTGTTTGTTGGATCAAGGAAGATAAATCAACTTCTTGTAAACTTGCTTGATTTGTTAATCGCCCTAAGGTTAAAAGCTGTTCAACAAGCGTCTCCATTCGTTTTGACTCTGTATCAATATAAGTTAGTGATTTTGGGATCACTTGTGGATGTGTTTTTCCACGACGTTTGATTAAATTGACATGTCCTCTAATGGCTGCTAGTGGCGTCCGCAATTCATGAGAGGCATCTGTGACAAATTCCTGTTCTCTTTTTAGAGATTGGCGTTGCTTTTCCAATAATTCGTTAAAAGACTGCGCTATATTTTGAACCTCCAAAGGTGTCTTAGAAACGGTTAGCTTTTGTTCAATGGCTGAGCTTTCCAGCTGACTGATTTCCTCGTTCATTTTAACTAATGATTGGCTAATTTTTCTAGAGAACCGATACGTGACAAATGCACCAATCAGGATTACGATCACAGTCAAAAAAAGGGTTAAAGAAAAAATTCTACCAATTACCTCAAATTGATCTTCTAGATCCACTAATATAGTAATGTGCGCATTTCTTTTTTGGAAACTTCTATAATAGTAAGGTTCCATTTCACTTGTCCATAAAATTTGATCAAACAAAATCAATTGTTTTAAACGAGGAAATTCAGCATATAATTCTTGAGCATCCTCTGAAGAAAAAACAGTCTCACCGCTAGTTAATCCCACCCGAATCAAGTAAGGTGAATTATCTGTTACGCCATAATTCACCAAAGTCTTTTGCCATTCAACTGCCTCTTGTGCCTCATTATTTTTTAGCGATCCTTCTAGTAATACCGCTTGTTCCTCCGTTACTTCATACAATTCCGCAATTGTGATACCCATGATAGCAATACTTAAAATCACTATTGCTGAAACAAGCAGGCTGACAAAACGAACCATCAATTGAAATTGAGTCGTATTTTTTTGCTGCTGAAAAGTCTCTTTAATTCTCCTCATTATCTAACCTCAGCACATAGCCAACTCCTCGAACCGTTTGAAGTAATCGCTGACTGGGATTGCGATCCATTTTATTCCTAAGAGAACGAATATATACATCCACCACATTCGTTTGGCCAAAATAATCGTAGCCCCATACAGCATTAAGCAGCTCATCGCGCGTTAATACGACTTCTGAGTGCTTCATCAATTCTGCTAGTAGTTCGAATTCTTTTTGAGTCAGTTGAATGACTTCGCCAAAACGTTCTACTACATGCTTGGTCAAATCTAGTGTTAAATCAGCATAGTGATACACAAACTGTTTTTGTTTTTTCTCTTGTTGTTCTAAGCGACGAATAATTACTCGAATTCTCGCTAATAATTCTTCTATCTCAAAAGGTTTTGTAATATAATCGTCCGTACCAGCATCTAAACCCGTCACTTTGTCGGTCAACTGATCTCTTGCGGTCATCATAATGATTGGTACTTGACTAGTTCTTCGAATCCTTCTAGCAACTGTAATCCCATCATATTTTGGCAGCATCCAGTCCAGTAGCAGCATGGTGATTCTTTTTTGATTTTGTTTAAATAGTTCCAATGCCTGTTCACCATCCGAGGCGTAAAGAACATTATACCCTTCAAACCGAAGTTCCTCCGAAATGAAATTTGCTAAGCTTGCTTCATCTTCTATTAATAAAATGACTACTTCATTCATTCTCCCACCCGCCTTTTTTATAGAGTACCTAGTAATTTAAGTCAGGTCAATCAGGAGATGATGAAAAAATCTTCATTTTGATTTTTTTGATTTGAAGTTGTTATAGAGCTAGGCTCAAAAAACTGATATTTTGGCAGCTGAAGCAGCTATATTTCAATCCACTAGCTCTATACAGAGCTAGACGTATCAAACTAATGGAAAAATACGGTAATTGTCCTATTTCAATCCACTAGCTCTATACAGAGCTAGACAAAACAGGATGATATTATTTCCATCTGGCAGTTTACATTTCAATCCACTAGCTCTATACAGAGCTAGACTGTGAAATTAGCAAAAATATACGACAAATTTTCACCTTTCCACAAAAAAACACTTGTAAAATTAAATTTCCATGAGAGGAACAACTTTTTATTAATAAAAATGGCTAAATTTTGGTGCGGATCCCTTAGCGATTTCATGTGTACTTAGGGTTCGCACTTAATTTTCTTATTAAAATATCAGTGGCGCTTCTACATCAAAGCTCTCCTTTGCCCCTATGTGCTCTACTTTATTTTGATAATTATTTCCTAATCGATAAATGCGCAAACTATCCAGCTCTTCATCAATTAAATCAATCAGTTCTTTCTTTAATTTCGTTAACTCCGTCGCATCAACAACACATTCAAAAACAGAATTTTGAACACGCTGTCCATAATCTTGGCACTTTTTTGCCACTTTTCTTAAACGACGAGTCCCATTTTTTGAACTTGTCGCGACATCATAAGTGATCAACACTAACATACTTTTCACCTACTTCCATAAAAACGGTGGATAACCATCTAAATCATCTCTTAAAAAGCGACTTAATAACAATGCCTGAGCGTAAGGAACTAATCCCCAATTGATTTTCTCACCTAAAAACGGATGCTGAATTTGTTCTTGTTTCTTCTCTTGCCATTTTTGAAAAAAGGTACGCCTACCATCATCCGTCAAAATGACTGCACCACTTTCTTTTTTGACAAAATCCTTTTCGGTCACCATTTTCTTATTAATCAACGTTAAAACAAAACGATCCGCATAAATACCTCGCAACTCTTCCATCAAATCTAATGCTAAAGAAGCTCTACCTGGTCGATCTTGATGCATAAAGCCGACATAAGGATCCAGTCCAACCGTTTCTAATGCAGCAGCACATTCTTGCGCTAACAAAGTATACGCTAAAGAAAGCATAGCATTTACATTATCCAAAGGCGGCCGACGGTTTCTACCATAAAAACCGAAATCACTTTTTTGCTGTAAAATCATTTGATCAAACAATAGAAAATAACGATTCGCAGCTTGTCCTTCGATTCCTCTTAATGTTTCTAAATCCCCAACTTGGCGAATATCTTCAATGTATTTTTTTAATTCGCCAGAAATTTGCTTAAAACGCTCGACATCAATTCTCATCGGGTTTTCTCTAGTCATTCGCTCCAACATCCAACGTTGATTGTACAATTTACCAATAATAAAATGACGAGCAATTTCTAAGCTTTCTGCTTCTGTATCCGATAGACGGTATTGCTTTTTCCGCAATGTGACATTACCAGTTGTGCCGCCAGTCACTCGACTGCCAAACTTACCAGAATTTGTTAAAAAGGTTATGCCTATATTTTTTTCAGCGCATTTACGCATCAACGCTGGACTAGCACCTAAATAACCAGAAGTGACAATCGCTTCTATATTATGAAGTGGAACTCTATTTTTCTGTTCATCAATTTTGACCACAATATTCTCACCGTCTAAAGCTAAATAGGCATCTCGGGTTGTTACAAATAAGCTATTCAACAGTTTTTTCACTCGCATAACCTCCGATCTAAGTAGCCTTTTACTGTTTGAACATTCATTAATTTAGGTAAACAGATATTTTGTAATGAACACTTTTTACAAAAATTTCCAGTTTTAACCTTTGGCGTATAGCGTCTTTTCCAATATTGATGCATTTCTGCTACGTTTTTTTGTAATTCTTCACGTAAAGCAGACGTGATTTCGATTTCTTCTCGGCGTTTTGTTTCATGATAATATAAATAGCTTTTAGGTACTTCACAGACTAACATTTCTTCTAAGCAAACGGCTTGAGCTGTTAATTGGAATATATCACTAAGCTCTTGTTTGGGTTTACCATGCTTGTATTCAACTGGTACAGGTAAATAAGTTCCCGTTTCTCCGTTTAATGTTACACCGTTTGGATCTTGCACAAATTCCACAACATCACAGATTCCAGTAATTCCTAAAGTTGGTGAATGGATCGGCAATGCGCGAACAATCAAACAATCTTTGCGCTTTTCACGAATTGTTGGTTGATCGGCTTTTTCATGTAAATATTGACCTTCCAATGTCAGCACATTTTCTTGCCATTGCTGCTCAATATGGATCAACGCCCATTGACGACGGCAAAACAAAAAATGTTGGATACCTGAAATCATTAAATAATCTTGTTCATCGTACATATTATAGCCCTTCGATGACAGTTAGCTCGATTCCTTCTAGTGGCTCCACGGTTACTTTGTAATCGTCAAATGATTTTGCGCGGTCGACTTCAGGAATTTTTTCGATTTTTACAGAACGATGGACTTTCGCAGATGACGCTTTACCCATTTTGCTTGGGTGCTCCCACCAGTAAACCTTTTCGACAGCCATACTGCCATCTGGACGAGCGGACGATGCGTCGTTTTCGAAAAGAGTGGTCAGAGCTTCTTTGATTTTTTCAGCATCCGCTTCGGTAAAACCTGTTTTTTCGGCTAGTTGAACATTGATACTGCCGTTGAAGACATATACTCCGAAGTCTACAAAGTGTTTGGTCCCCATGGTGTCAGAGCTTTTACCGCCACCTTCACTGACTGAATTGACACTTTTCGTGATTTGCATTGTATTAATGTCGATTGGTTCAAGGCTGACTGCAGTTTGTATCGAAACTGGACCACGAACACCTACAGAAAGTTCCAATCCTTTAAATGCAAATACCTGTCCAAAACTACGCGTATCAATCCACGTTTCACAAGCTACTTCACTAAATCGGTTCACATCTGCTTTCTTTTTATCAGCAGCAATTTTATTTAATTCTTCGACAGAATCTACACGGTCTTTTAAGCTCTTCAATCCATCATCTGCTCGATCATCAGATTGCACAAAAATTTTCTCTCCCATATCTTGTAGACGATTGCGGATTTTACGTTTGATCGCTACATCCGAAATCTCGCCATAGCCTTCAAAATTTTGGCGTGGTCGGTTTCCGTTTAGTGGATCACCATTTGGATTAGCATTTGTCACTGATGTGATTACTTTAAAGTCGATTTTGTGTGTTAAAACTGTCATGATTTATTCCTCCGTTTTCTCTTCTGTTTTTTTCTTCAAATCTGCTCGTTGGCTGTAATAACCTAATAAATATTTCCCGTCTAAAGCCTTATCTGTATAATGTTCAAACTCAAAAGACTCACCAATTTCGTCTAATAATTTTTGATAATAACTTCCTTTTCCTCTTAATCTCGCTTGATACGGAATTAAATTTTCTTGAATGATCCTCCACGTTTTTAACGGATGATTGCTAAAAGCATTCATATAGCGAATCGCATTTGTACTTCTATTGATACCAGCCTTATATAAGGCACGTTCTTCCAAAACATCAGCAACTGCCAACATTCTTCCAAACAAATAACTTCTATCTTTCTGATTTTTATCTAAAGCCACATTTTTTTCCTCCTTTTTAAAATTGAAATGCTTTTTCATTACTGCACAAGCAATACTCAATGTTTTCTCCCATTCCCATTTCTCCATACTCACGGGATTTGACGCTCTTTGCAGAAGATTTCGTACTAGATTTATTGGAATCCTTTTTCCATCTACAACACAAGGAAATAGTTCATGAATTGTATTTTTTATCAGCGTATCACTCGCTCGTGAACCGTAGGCTGCTTCGGCGATATCCCTCAAAGATGGCGCTCCCCAAAAAGTATAACGCTGCTTATTTTTACTGCCGTAAGTATGTCGCCAGAAACAAGTTTGATGCCAGTCTTCAATTCGAGCAAAGTATTGTTCCTTTTCAATCGAACGATAGTACAGAATCCCCATTCTGCCTGGAGTAGCTGCATCTAGAATCATGATGTAAATTGGTTCATGATACGCAAGCTTCACGCTATAACCATTCAAGGCTTTTTTAAATAACTCAGAAAATTGTTGATGGGTTGTGTCCGGGTTTAGTAAAACTTCCGCTTCTTCATCCTTTGCAAAAATAGCATCAAAATCAAGAAAATCAGCACTGGATTCTTCTGGATTAGGAACCTCTGTTTCTTTTTTCCCCCAGGTTAAAAAGACTCGTCCGTCTAAACTAAACGCTTGTTTGCCAATCAGCCATTTTAAGGCGTTATGGCCTTTTTGTGAGACTTCGTAACTGATTGAAGCCACTTGATTTTTATCTGTAAAACGACCTTTATAGGTGAAATTCACCGAATCATTACCAGAAATTATTTTCGCCATGTCACCACCATAACGTACCTTTGAAGGGTGATTTTCTGTCAGAGGTAACATTTCGCCCGTCACATAATCTAGCCCCTCGTTCGTCAGTTCGTTTGTATAATAAGCGACAAAGGAGTCAATGATTTCTGAATCTCCCCAGAGTGGTCGTTTTCCTGTTCCTTGTTCTTGAACAGCAAATCGAACGAAAGAGGTTGTTTGTTCTCCAACTACCACACTAAATAAAGCTGGTTTCTCACCAAATTCTGCTTCTAATTCCTTTGACCATTTGGGAATGAGTTGATGATTTTTTTCAACCATTACCTTTGCTTGTACTAGATCTTCAATTAGTTTGCCTTTTTCTAAATAGCTTAAAACACTTTTAACGACTGGCTGAGCATACTCTGATTCACACCATGCTTGCAAATTTTCTAAATACATCTGATAAGAATTTTTTCCAGCTTTATTCTTTTTGTAAACACCACCATAGTGCTCAAAATCACCAGCAACATAAACTAAATTGTCATGGATCAAGTGTGGTGCAGATGTTGAACCAGCCCTTCCAGCAGATTCGATCGTTACAGGTATCATTGTTTGAGCGTCTTCTTTTGGAACGACGCTTGCTGAATAAAATTCACCTTCTGGCGTTATCGTTACTTCGATTTGAGCATTTTGATACGCATGTGCAATGGGTAAAAGTACAATTTCTTTTCCAGACGAAGTTCGTTGGACTTTTCCTACTTGGTCGGCATTTTCTCTGTACGTTTCATATAAATCATTCAACCAACTCATCATTCGACCTCCTGTTCCAAGGATTCAAATAACTGATCGACGGGTTCTATTTTTGAAAGTTCAAATGGCTTAGCTTGCATCGTTCTAAGCGGTCGAACTAAGGTACAGGCTTCTGGGCGTGGAAACTGAATAATCCCTTTTTCCATGATCGGGTGCCACAAACGAACAGCTAGTTCGTCTTTCCCTGTTTCATCTGGATAGGATAACCCATGCACCATTGTGCCAAAGTGTAGCTCACCTTCATAATCATCATAGACCCCTTTTGCCACACCAAAATCAACAGGTTCTACATATCCCTGACATTCTCGCGTACCTAGAAAAATATCCCTTCTTCCACCTGCTTTGATTGAACGTTTTAAAATTTGATAATGTTTATCCTCATTCCAATCGCCTTTTAAATCAGGACGATGTTGATTAAACTCAAAATGGACTTTGACTTCATAAATAGGCTTTTTCAAATACGTATAATATGCTAAATCACTCGCATTACTATCGTTGTATTTCATCGGTCGCATACCTTTAGATTCCATTTGAATGGATTTCATTATGCGAACTTCATCAACGTAATAAACAATGGATGGTTTCCAGTAGATGCTTTCTGTGATTCCTTTTAATGCTTGATAGGTAGGAATTTGATAGGTCATTTTTTCACCACCCATTTTTGTCAAAGGATCAGTAAAAAGGGCATACTCACCTTCAACTCTAAAAGAAATTTGATTTTTATATTTCATTGATGCTTCCTCCTTATTTGAATGAGACCATGCAGCTAGATAATACTAAAATTCTAAATAACCGCTCGCAGCCTCTGCTTCTAAATCGATACCAAATTTCAAATCGTATGCATTACTTGTAAGGGCTAAAATATCTCCATTCAGCAGCGGATAAATACTGCCCGCTTTTTGAAGTTCCATCAGTTCGTGCTGAAACACATTGACCATATATTGTTGCGCTTTTTTTAAAGTAGGAGCATACTCTTCTGGCCTCAGCTCTCCGTTTAAATCAGCAATCAGATCATTGCCTTTTTCATACGGAACAAGTACTGATGTTGTTGGACTATCAATGACCTGAAAGTATTTCCCTACTGTTTTAGGACTACTTCTAAAAGCCAATAGAGGAGCAGAGCCATGTGTTCGTTTGTAGTGCTCTAGAGCATTAGCGCCTTCACCTAATAGACTAAATAGATTGAGGGATGTCTTTTTTACTGGATAATTTAGTTCATTCTTAAAACAAGAGTAATATTGATCAAAGTATCGTTTTTGAACTGTATGAGAGAGTAGTTCCTCTTGAACAACTTCACTTTTTTCTTTCAGAATCTCTAGTGTAATTTCTTGACCTTGTTTAATTTCTGGTAAATGAGTCAGATTTTCATGGTCTGCTGAAAGATTGATTAGGTAAACTGGTTGTGGATTGGTTTCACCATGTCGATTACAACGTCCTGCCGCTTGAGCAATTGAATCTAAACCTGCTACTGAACGAATAACGGATTGGAAACTGATATCCACACCAGCTTCAATTAATTGGGTTGTGATACAGATGAGTTTTGTATCGCCATCTTTTAGCTTTTCACGTAATTCATTCAATAAATTTTTTCGATGCTTGGCACACATTGAGGTGCTCAAATGATACAATTCAATATTCTCTAATTGCGTATTCCCCAAATATTGATAGAGACTTCGAACAGCTTTTTTTGTATTTAAAATAATCAACACGTTTTCTTTTTCAGCTAAAATTTCTTGGCTAAACTCTGCTAGCTCTTCAAGCGTCCATGGTTCATCCGTTGTCCGATCAACAACCTCTACTCGTTTAAACTTTGATTCTACTTCTGATAAGTTAGAGACCATTTCGCCATCGGATTCTTTGGCTAATGCTCTACCGACATTTTCCAAAGATGGCTGAGTTGCTGTACATAAAACACTTGTCGTTGTGCCATAATTTTTTAAGAAGTTCAAGCTTTCATTGAATAAATGAGTGCAGTTTGTTGGAACACCTTGTGCTTCATCAAAAATAATCACTGCATTTGTTAAATTATGAAAACGACGTGGATTTCGGGTTCCTCGACTGTATATCGTATTTAGAAACTGCACCATTGTGGTAAAGATTACTGGACTTTCCCAGTTATCTTTCATTAATGCTTGTTTCTGCTCTAACGCTTCTTTTTCTGCTTCTGACTCCTCTGTTTGTCTTTCTTTCGTTTCTTCCTGATCCGTAAAAACGTTAGAATGATGTTCTAATATATTTATCTCGTCTTTTAAAATTTCTCGAACGGTTGCAGCATTTTGCTCTATAATGGTTGTGAAGGGCACGACATAAATAATGCGTTCTTTTCCATATTTGATAGCGTGATTCAACGCAAAACGTAAACTAGCTAACGTCTTTCCGCCTCCCGTTGGAATCGAAAGGGTGTAAATCCCTGTTTTTCTTTCAGAGAACGCTTTGCACTGTTCCGACATTTGACTACGAAGTTGATTGATTGGCGTGTCAGCAGTAAATGTTGAAATATATTCTTCTAAGCTTTGGCTATAGGATTGAAGTAATATGTCATTTTCATGTTGTTTAAATGTTTTATTTTCTTCAAATAACATCGTATTCGTTCGGTCCGCATCCAGAAGGCAACTATAAATGAATTTCAAAAGGAAAAAGGTATCATTTTGTTTGACTCGGCTCTTTCCCTCAGCTTGATAAAACCCTTTCAATTCTTTTGTTGCTTCCAACAGTAATTTCTGAAACTGTTCTTCTGACATTACTTCTTGGAAAAAACGACCTTTGATTAGTTCATACTCAACAACCTCAATTTCATCTACTCGTCTGAGATAATCTGAAGTCGCTTCCCCTTCTGGGGTAAAAAAGTCTTGCAGACCTCGGCTACTATGATGGGAAATAATTGCATTGCCTACCAATTCAGCAAGTATATATGAAAATGGATCACGACTATTTCTGTGGCAATAATCAAAAAGAAGCTTACCGCCAGCTGTTGAATGATCAACACTGCCACGTGTCACACTTTTTGGATCAGCAACAGCTTTTTTTAAATACTCTTGGAATTCATTTGAATACTTCCCTAGATCATGAAGTAAACCAGCTAAATAGCTAGTTTTTCTCAGTCCTATTTTTCCGCCCCAATCAGCGCTTAGTTCGGCGCATTCTGCTAGATGATCCTTTAAAAGCTGATCTTCTCCATCCGACTTTCTCACATGGGCTATATACATACTTATTCTCCTTAATTAGTTTCTAAATGTCTTAAATACATTATATCATTTATAAAAAAAAGAACTATCTAAAATTTTAAATAGTTGGATTAATTTCTAAAAAAACAAATTCGTATTTATTTTTGTTAATATAAATTTATAAAAATAAATACTGTACAATAAAAAATAACATTACATATCACTCGGAATTCTTTACAACACTTAATATATCGTAGTAGAATATGAATCAAGAGGTGATATTCATGTTGTTTACAAAATCAAGATTACAAGGTAGTTCTGTTGTAGTAACATTACCAGCTAGCAATGGAGAAAAACCTGAATCTAATAAAGAATATGTTGTTGTCTATTCAGAAGATGGCACAATTACTTTAATACCAAAAATTGATGACCCATTTTCTGGTGGAACTGAAGGAGAGTTTTATGAAACAGACGAATGGTCTGAACTAACACCTGAAGGGAGAGAATTATTTTAATGCCTAAAAATAAGCCTTATATCCCTAAAAAAGGTGATATCATTTGGATTAACTTTGACCCTTCAACTGGCAAAGAAATTCAAAAACGCAGACCTGGTCTTGTTGTTTCTCGCTATGACTTTAACAGGAAAACAAAATTTGCTGTGGTATGCCCAATTACTACAACTAAAAAAGAGATGCCTACTAGGTATACTCTTCCTGAAGAAATTGAAATACAAGGACAGGTAATTATCTCTCAACTAAAATCATTGGATTTTGTTTCAAGAAAAATTGAGTTTGCTGATCGATTACCCGTTAAAGATATATCTAAGATAGATCAAGTAATTGAATATATTTTTTAAATGGGGAAGCCTTATATAATTTAGTATTCACGATTATGTCACAGTATTTTATGTGTGGATTTAAATGTATTTATGTTTGTTTTCTAAAATTTGTAAAAGTGTTTAGTAGAGATGACGTCATCTCTACTATTTTAATTTTTAATAATTCTTTAGACGTACTTTTACAGATAAATTTCCTAGTATTAAAGCAAGAAAAACTTGACTATCCAATTTTTTTCATGTATCTTATACGTATAAAAGAAGAATGGTCATACACCAAAAACCCCATCACTCTCCGAAAGTGATGGGGTTTATTTTGGCTTCTAGTCGCTTTCTAGCCTTTTCGATTATCAAGCCAATGTTTGAATATCCCTAAGACCACTCCGACAATAATCGGACCAATGATCGTTGTAAATAACAGAAGAATGGTCATGCACCTCCTTTCTGCGATACGTATCGCCATCGCAAAAGTGAAAGCGACCATTTTCAGCTTATCAAACTTTTTATACTTCGCTAATTTTTCCTTATAAATAATTCTGATTTTGTCAAACTTGTCCTATTTTTTGGACTGATTTGATCATTTACTCTAATTTACACTCAGCAGAAATAGTCAGCCAACTCAAAAACAATTTGTTATTTTTCCTTATATATAAGGAACCTAATTTCCCTGTTATTTAATCCCTTCCCACAAAAAAATTCGTTGTGAACAAGCCACTCTTTCTGTATAATAAAACGCATAGGATAGAAATAACTAACATTAAAAATAAATAAATTGGCTCTTCGTGGTCTGGCGCCAACCAAACCAGAAGCCTTGTTTAAACAGCAGTATCTGTAAAACAACTTTGCCAATAGCGTAAGGATGGATCTATTTTTGTTGTACACTTCTATAGTGACGACACATTTTATAGTTTCTTTATCTTGCCTATTTGTAGACGATTACAGGTCACCTGTGGATCGTCTTTTTTTATTTCTATCCTAGAAAATTTGAGACGAAGAAGAACTTTCAGGGGAACAACGTTCATTTTATTCACGTTGTACTTTTCATCATCCGCTATGTCTTATAGCCAGTCGCAGTCCTTCAATTCTTAAAGCTTTAGCTCTTAGAAATTGATGCGATCGAAGCGACAGCGTAGTGATTCAAAGCAAAAAAGGCACTCCATTGTTCGGCGCCAACCGTTCAATGAAGCCCTGAATAGAAAGCAGTACCTCTCTATCCAAGTTGCCCATTTACCAGTACCGAAGCACTAGCTTCTTTATTGTACCTAATTCTTGTAAGAATTTCTAGACACTTTTTGAATTTTTCTCTGGTTACACAAAGAAGTTCCCTACATACTGGCCTAATTCAACGATAGAGACGGACAGCTTTCATTTTTTCTTTTGTTCTACATCCCAATAAGAAAAGGAGAACTATCATGAATAATTCCGTCATCTGCATTAAAACGGTCCCGTATCAAGAGATTCTATATCTTCGAGATTCACTGGAACGTTTAGAATCTTGGAAAGAACCCTTGGAAGTTTTGGAAAAGTATTTTACCAATCCAACGACACCAATCAACAAAAAACAGGTCGTAAAACAGTATTACGCTAGTGCCAAATTGTTTGAGACGTTTAATAAAGAATTTGAATTATTGATAGCAGAGTCGCAAAAACAATTGGCTATTATTACACAAAATCAAAATAGTTGATTAAAAAATGAAAGGAATGATCTTTTGCGTATTTAGATAGTGTCAGGAACAAAAATATGATTGGACTATTTTAAGTCACATTAAAAATGGGAGGGATTATGTTGGATTTACTAAAAGCAACAAAACAAGGAGAGAGAATTGTTATTATCTTTCCAAAAAAAATTAGCTATAAAAGAAAATCAAGAATTCTACTACTACAAAAATAAAGAAGGGATTATTTCATTTATTCCAAAATAGAACGTCTTTCTCACGAAACAATTCATTAAAAATTTTAATAGGCGCTTGTTTTCAAGTAGTTTTCGTATAAAAGCGAAAGACCTAGAAATGAATACTATTTTCTAAGCCTTTCGCTACTATTACTGACAAACAGTTTTCCTATGCAAAATCACTGTGATAAAAATTGTTATTATCTTGTCCTATCACGATAAACAACCTGTCCACTTATCATTTTACTGATTATCGTAATATATTTACATACATTTTGGATTGTTCCGCTACTAATAAACACCTTACTTCTCAATCCCATAATCAATCTCAATAACCAAGTTGTCTCCATCTAAAAAATACTTGCCCGTACCTTGAATTCCTGAAAGTTCTTCCGTTCCAGTGTTCTCTTTTATCACTAATTCATTGTGCGGAAGTCCCTTTTCAAAAGTCCCTCGTTCTTCTAAGACAAACGTGCCTTTGCGGCCTTTTAGCACCCCTTCAAAGAACAGATACCCTAAATAGGTCGCTTCTGATAGATGAGGGTTTTCTTGATTGTACTGCGAGTAATGCAATAAATAATCGGCTTTGAAACTACCTGTGATTTCTTGTAAGGCTTTATACCAAGCAGAAGCTTTCGCCACTGGTTGTTCTGTTGGGATATCTGCCAATAATTCTTCCTCCCATGAAACAAGCTCAAAGGTACTTTTAGCCAACACGATCCTCACCTGCATTTCTTAATTCTTGTTTGATTGCTTCATAGTAGCCTAACTTATAAAAGTTATACCATTGTTCCACTTCTTTTTCAGGCATTACTTGAAGTGCCAACAAAATTTCTCTTGCAAACTCTAAATGCCCAGTCCCATTGGCTGTAATCAGGTTGTTTGCTCTTATTGCTTGAACTTCTAAATAGTGATTCCCACCAGTATAACGCGCGCCAGCGTAATCTTGTAAGTCTTGTAATTGGTTACTTGTATGCTTGTGATCATTTAGTAACCCTAGACTTCCCAGATAGACAGTCGCATCACAAATCGCTGCAATCACAGCACCTTGTTGTTCCGCTTTGGCTACTAAAGCATCGACTTCTTTGGCTTTATCCGTTCGCCAAGACGTTCCACCAATTAAAATCAACGCAACAAACTCTTTTTGACACGCTTCGGTAAGCGTATAATCTGGTAATATCGAAAAACCGCCCATTGAATGAATCGCTTGTTTTTCATTTGAAACAGTTTTAACCGTGAACCCCTCTTGCTGATTCAGGGCTGCTGCAATCGATGCTGCTTCCCAATCTGCATAATCTTCTAATAATACAAAAAACACTTCTGTCATGATTTATTCCTCCTTATATACAGGTAACAACGTTCCGCTATGCTACACCTTGTACTTTTCAACATCAGTTCGTTTTTTTCACTGTGTTTCAAAGCAAAAGCGAAGCGGGCTCGTTCAGCTCTGACAGGAAAATAGGAAAATCTAACTGAGGTGCTTTTTGCCTCATTTAGATTTTATCTTTTTCCCGAAGACCTTCAATCCTTAGAGCTTTAGCTCTTAGGAATTGTTGAGATCGAAGCACAGCGTAGTGCTAAGCCCGCATAGCTAGATAACATTAAAAGCGAATCGGGCACGTTCAGCTCCGACTGGAAAATAGGAAAAATCGATTGTGGTGCTTTTTACCACAAACTATTTTTATCTTTTCCCCAAGGAGCTAGCCCGCGTAGCTAGATACCTGTTGGAATTCATCATACAACAGAAGTGTGACAACTAATTGTCAGCTTTTGTAAAGAAAATACATTTCTTCGATTTTCGCTTTGACTGCATCAACTATGCTCGGCGGTTCAATAACTCGTACCTTATCCTGTAAACGTAAAATAAAATCGACCGATTTTTTATGATTTATCAGTGGAAATACAATCGTTCCAGTAGTTAAATCTTTTTCATGTTCCTGAAAAAAATCTGCCCCTAGTTTATCAATCAAATATAATTTATCTTTTTGCTCATAAGTTAAGACGATTTGCTGAACATCTGGCGATACCATCGCTTCTAAATAATCAATTTCAGACTCTCTGGTTAGCTCCACAGGGTCTAGTGGTCTAGGTTCAAATCGTTCATCTAACAGCGTATATGTTTGAATCCTTGTCAGTTTAAATAAGCGAAATGCCTTTCTTTTTAAACAAAAACCATACAGATACCAATGCGAAGTTTTAAAAATAAGCTTGTATGGTTCTATTTCCCGTTCAGAGTAGCCTTTCTTAGAATGGTATTGAATCACAATGATTTGCTGCGTTGCTATCGCTTGTCGTAAATCATCCACTTTATTTTTCCCTTCGTTTGGTTTATACCAGGAAGATAAATCGATCAGCAAATCACTTTGCGGCTGTTGTACCTTCGTATTCGGGGCAATTTTTGCCAACAAAGGACTAATTTCAGCGGATGTTGAAATACTTTGAATCGCTGAAAGTCCTGTCATAATCGTCGAAATATCCTCAGTTGAGAAAACATGTTTACTTACTTTGTAACCATCGACGATACCGTAACCGCCATGAATCCCTGAATAAGAAATAATCGGAATCCCCGCTAAATTCAGGGTTTCGATATCACGATAAATGGTTCGTTTAGATACTTCCAGCCGTTCTGCCAACCCTTTGGCGGTCATTCGGTCATTTTCCGTCAATAAATTTACCAAGCTGAGCAAGCGATCTATTTTCATAATTTCTCCTTTTCACTGTATCTATACAGATAAAAAAGGAATCCATTTGCTAAATGCTCATCGATTCCTTCTTTCTTGATTTTTCTATTATCATTATACTTCGTAACGGATTATCACACAATTTAATCCAGTAAGCAAACAGTCCAAAATCAGAATTTATCTACGTGGCTCTACAAAATAATATTATCCTTCAAAATCTCCAGATCCGTAATCACAATCTTCCGTTCCTGAATCTTGATTGCGCCTAAGTCCTTCAACTGCTGCATCATTCGATTGACGCTACTAGCAGAAGTGATCCC
The DNA here is from genome assembly GCF_001730315.1 of Enterococcus ureilyticus. Classification (GTDB taxonomy): domain Bacteria; phylum Bacillota; class Bacilli; order Lactobacillales; family Enterococcaceae; genus Enterococcus_L; species Enterococcus_L ureilyticus. The sequence continues at coordinate 46,770 of NZ_MIKC01000006.1, read as the reverse complement.
ACAAAAATGAGCAATTTCCTCGTTCGTCACAACAAAATCAATCAATAATCCGTCATCTATTTGCACACCAAACGTATCATATAACTCATAAATCTGAGTGCAAACCGCGCCAAATTTCCCATTCATCAACATCTGCTGCATCTTTTTCATTGAATACATCAAACGCACACGATAATAATCTTTCACATACATCTGCAGTTCTTTGCTTTGATTGATATCCTTCCAAAACTGAACACGATCGATCTGATACAACTCTGCCTGCTCTGACTCGATTCGAATATTAAACGGCGCATCGATAAACTGAGAATATTCATCCCTTAAAAGCGAGACGATTTCCAAGCTATTGATATATCTAAGATTGAATTCTCGTCCATCTGGCGAAATGACGCTGGTTTTGATAATGCCGCTTTTTAAAATATAAGCATAACGGTCTTGTAACCCTTCATAAGTAAGGTACGTTCTCTTTTTCTTCACTACGACTGGAAACGAATGATCGTCTAAGTATTCTTGTAACACATGGCTATCCATCTAGTAACTCCTCACGGTTTATATGAAAATTTTCTGTAAAAGCTATTCTTATTTAAGATGATAACACATCGAAAAGCAACAACAAATGTATATGACTTTTGTTGTTCTTTTTTGTTAATGACTTTTTTTAGAAACAAATCCGCATTTTTTTTACTCATTTTTTTCGTATAGTATCCATACAACTAGCTTTCAGAAAAGAATTGTAATTTGCAATTTGAGCTTATCCTAACAAGAAAGAAGGAACGTGCAACAATGACGGAACATTCAGAAGAAAAATTATTCAATAAAGGGTTTATCAGCATTACGTTGATCAATTTTGTGGTCTATCTCGTTTATTACTTATTGATGGTAATCATCGCAGTGATTGCGCAAGATACGCTTCATGCTACTCTAGGTCAAGCTGGTCTTGCCTCAGGGATTTACATTATCGGTACTTTATTTGCTCGACTATTTATGGGAAAAATGTTGGAACTGATCGGGAGAAAAGCAGTTTTACGATACGGTGCTTTGTTTTATCTGATTACAACGATTGCTTATCTCTACATTCCAAGTATTGGGATTCTTTACCTTGTTCGTTTATTGAACGGTTTTGCTTATGGGACTGTGTCAACGGCAACCAATGCGATTGTCACTGCTTATATTCCTAAATCAAAACATGGGGAAGGAATCAATTATTATGGATTAAGCACGAGTTTAGCTGCTGCGATCGGTCCATTTATTGGAATGGTCCTTCTGAACACAATGAGTTTTTATTTTATTATTCTATTTTCGATTATATTGATTCTATTTACTACCATTGCTTGTTTTATCTTCCCAGTAAAAAATATTCAATTAAGTCCCGAACACAAAGCAAGCTTGGCTCGCTTTAGTGTGGATAGTTTCATTGAAAAGAAAGTTTTATTTATCTCCTTTATCGCTTTTTTGATGGGTCTTTCTTATTCTAGTGTGTTATCGTTTCTTTCTTCTTACGCTAAAGCAATCGACCTTGTTAGTGCTAGTTCATTTTTCTTCGTGGTCTATGCGTTAGTGATTACTGCGACACGACCTTTATCTGGTCGAATCTTTGATGCCCATGGCGAAAATGCTGTGATGTATCCTAGTTTTATTTTTCTAACGACAGGTTTACTTTTATTGAGCATGACCACAACTAGTTGGATGTTACTAGTTTCAGGAGGTTTGATCGGTTTGGGCTACGGAACATTTATGTCTAATGGGCAAGCGATTTGTCTAAAGGTCAGCCCAAATAGTCATCGAATCGGTATTGCCTTATCTACCTATTTTATCGGTTTAGACCTTGGTCTTGGGGTCGGGCCTTATCTTTTAGGTGAGCTACGTAGCATTACATCATTTTCAGGATTGTATTTGACTGCAAGTATTATTCCTGTCGTTTGTATCGTTCTTTATGCTTTATTCTATCGCTCTAAAACACCTGCCAAAGAAATACTTACAAAGGAGAATTAACATGAGTACAGATGAACGAATGTTAGAAGTGTTACAAAAAACCTTAGTCAAAATCGAAGAATTGAATACTCGTATCGGACATATTGAAAGTGATCTTACATCAATCGATCATTATCAAGCAACCCTTAGTCAGTATGCACAAGAGATTAAATTAGTAACTGAAAATAATAATATTATAGGGTAAAACCTATAACTCTAGATGTACGACAGGTTTGGATTTGCTATATTAGTAATAAATTGTCACTAAAAAAAGATCCGAATGCGCAGTTTAGTTGCTGTTCATTCAGATCTTTTTTTCAGTTATTTTTCTAAAATGCTGGTGTTAATGTTTCACTATATTTTGTTTCTAGTAATTCTCGAACTTCATCGCTTGTCATCGCTTTTTTCAAGGCGTTGATTTTATCAGAGTCTTTATTATCTTCTCGGGCAACTAAACTGATAGCAAAGCGGTCATCAACCTTCTTCTCTAATAGAATCGCATCTTTTGGTGTCAAACCGATTTTAGCAATATAAGTTGGATAATTATAAATCATCGCAATGTCTTTCTCATTATAGGCTTCTGCCAGATTTAATAAATCAACGGATACCCATTCAAAATTTTGTGGATTATCCACAATATCTTTGATGGTACCATTAAACCCCACACCTTCTTTTAATGTGATCAATCCAGCATCGTCTAAGATTGCTAATGCCCGGCCTTCATTAGAAATATCACTTGGTAATGCAATTTTTGCCCCGTCAGGTAAGTCTTTGACATCTTGGTAGTCTTTAGAATAAAAGCCCACTTTGGCATTATATATTTTTTGAACGACAACTAAGTTGCCTTCTTTTTCTTCGTTGAATTTTTGCATGAAGGGCTCATGTTGAGCAAAGTTCGCATCGATTTCTTTGGCATTCAATAGTTCATTGTATTGAATATTATCATTCACTTGGACTAGTTCTACTTTGTATCCGTCTTCAATATTTTTGCCTGCTAATTCAACAACTTCAACCGTAGACGGAATATGAGAAGCCACTTTGATCACTTTGTCGGCCTGTTTTCCTGTATCTGACGTTTTTTTCTGTCCATTGCATCCTGCTATCACTAATCCTGCTACTACCAAAAGACTAATCAATACTTTCTTTTTCATGTTTTTTTCTCCTAACGCTTATTTTTTATTTATTTTTTTTGCGAACCAGCTACCGCTGATTTGAATCAAACTGACAAAAATGATCATTAGAACGATCGCGGTGTACATAACAGCATACTCATAGCGCTGATAGCCATAACGCAACGCAAAATCCCCAATGCCACCACCACCGATCACACCCATAACAGTTGAATAGGAAACCATACTAATAACCACCGATGTCAGGGCTAAAACTAAACCAGATCGTGCTTCCACATATAAAAATCTGAAAATCAATTGAAGCTTTGTGCTCCCTAAAGATTGAGCAAGTTCTAAAATATCATTTGGAATTTCTAATAACATTTGTTCCACGAGTCTTGCATATAATGCAATAGCTACAAAGCTTAATGGCAATGCAGCAGCATAAGTTCCAAAAGCTGTTCCTAATACTAAACGTGTAAAAGGAATCAACGCAACGACAAACAACAAAAACGGAAAGGAACGAACAATGTTGATATACCCATTTAATACAATCCCGATCCACTTATTGGTTTTAGTCGGTATTTTCTTTGTCAGATAAACAAAGGTTCCAAGCGGTAAACCAAGGACAATTGCCGCGATAATAGAAATTAGAATCATTATTCCGCTTTCTAATAACGCTTTGCTCAACTCAGGTAGATAATAGTTAATTTTCTCTATATATTCTGTCATCATCCTAAACTCTCCCGAACTCTTTCATAATAAGAACCGAATTGCTGTTGTTGATTGTCCTTGGAAATAGTCATTGTTTCTACGACTTTGCCTTTTTCTAAAATCGCTGTTCGGTCACACAATTGCTTGATCAAACTCAACTCATGACTGACTATCACCATTGTCGTGCCGAACGTTTGATTGATTTTCCGTAATAATTCCATAATGTCATATGCATTTTGCCCATCCAAAGCTGAAGTTGGTTCATCACACAGTAAAATTTTAGGCTGTGTAATCAACGCACGAGCAATGCCAACTCGTTGTTTTTCACCGCCACTAAGCTGGCTGGGGTAATGCTCGGCTTTATCCGATAAGCGGACAAACTTAAGAACTTCTTGAACTTGCTGTTGTTCATAGGTCTTATTTAACCGTAATGGTAGTCCCACATTTTCACTTACCGTTTGATTATGAAGTAGATTAAATTGTTGGAAAATCATCCCGATTTGTTTACGGCTTCGGCGCTTTTCTGCTTCACTCAACTGCAGTAAATCCGTCCCTGCTACTTTTACGACACCTTGGCTGGGCTGTTCCAATGTATTGATCATTCGCAGTAAGGTGGACTTACCAGAACCACTTTCACCAATCACGCCAAACAATTCATGCTCCTGAATCTGAAGGTCAACCTTATCCAGCGCAGTGATGATCGTTCCATGATGCGTATAGCTTTTTGTGACTTGTTCAAAAGTAATCATTTCATTTCCTCCAACTTAATCGACCAGCAACTGAATAAATTCAGTTTTCGAAACATTGTTAAAATATTGACCTATTGTAATATCCGCCAGTGCTTGCTCGATTGCCTCTTGCTCATAATTACAGCCCACCAATAAGTCTGACAGTTCCTTTGTATCTTTTTGACTAAAATAATCGCCATAGATGGTAATTGCTATAATTCGGCCTTTCTCTACTGAAATATTCGCTTCTATTAGTCCGCCTTTGAATTTCTCTTCTCGTTTGATCGTATAATTTGGTTCCTCTCCAAATATCCAAGCATCGTTCCCATAAATATCGGCTACTAATTGATCAATAGCTTGCTCATCTTCTAGAGTCAAATGGTATTCCTGTGTTTGGATAGACTCCATAGTTTCAGCATTAAATAAGTGTAGCAACAAATAATCTCGAAACGCTTCTGTAGAAATCCCTTGATATTCTTTAGCTAAATAAGGTTTGAGATTAGTTACTCGGCTTCTGACAGATTTCGTGCCTTTTGATGCTAATTTTTTTTCAGAAACAGTCAACACCCGACTAACCTCATCTAAATCAACATTCAACATCAACGTTCCATGTGAATACATTTTTTTATTTTTCGTATACATCGCATTGCCAGAAAATTTTTTCCCATCAATCAATAGATCATTGCGGCCGCTGATCTGCGCACCAGTTGCGCCTAGCTTGTGTAAGGCGTCAATGATCGGCTGTGTAAACAACTTGAAATCACCAAAAGACTCATGGTCTGCATTCACTACAAAACTAAAACTCAAATTACCTAGATCATCGTAAACCGCTCCGCCGCCAGATAATCTTCTCGTAACAGTAATCTGATGCTCATTTGCATAACTTAGATCGACTTCTGCCCGCACATTCTGATTACGCCCAACAATTACACATGGTTTTTGAATGTAAAATAAAATAAGCGGTTCATCAAACGTTCGCTGATTCAGCAAATACTGTTCCGTTGCTAAATTTCTGCGGATGTCATGGGAAGTCATAATAACATAATACATTTTGCGCTCCTTTTCTGATTGCCAAGATCTACAAACTAATTAAAGTGCTTTCAAAGTAAAAATTGGAAAGATTCTGATAATTGAACTATCAGGATCAGTCTATCATTCCTAATTATAATATTACACCTATTTGCTCAAAAAAACTCTATATTATAAGGAAAAACGATATTTTATATAACAGAAATTTGAACTTGAAACAGTTTTTAGTACACAGAAAATTGATTATTCTCTTTTTTGACAAAAAAAGAGAATGGAGCATAACTCTACGAGCTACACCCCAATCCCTTAGAAGCTGAACAAATACTTTTTACGTGTTCTTCTATTTCTACTTGATTTCATCTAATTTTCGTTTAATTGCAAAAAGAATCTCCTGAACATTATTTCGGATAAAAAAATGGTCTCCTTGAAAAAATAACTGTTGACAATTTTCACCTATCAGTTCGATCCACTGATCTAATTCACTACTAGCTTCTTGTGTACCATTCAAAATAAGAACAGAACAACCTATCTCTTGCTTGGTCCAGTTAAACTTAAATTGATTCAATAAAACCAGGTCTTCTCTCAGATAGTCCGTTACTAATTCTAAAAGTTCCACCTCTTGAAAAACTTCTTTTGGAATTCCACCTAATTGAAAGAAAAACTGATTAAACTTCTTGACTGGCGCACTTAAGATTGATTCATAACTCTTTGACCGAAATATTTCTGTTCCTGAAAATATCAGACATTTAGGCTGTTTGATTGCCCTAGCGATGAGTTTTTTATAAATATCTGCAACCACTCTAGCCCCCATACTATGCCCAAATAATATATATTCTCTGGTAAAATCCACACAATCTAACACTTGTTTAAGTGTTTTGTCGATCAATGCCCGCCACGTCAATGGCCTATCTGCAAAACTTCTGCGTCCACGCCCATCATATTCAATTTGAATAATTTCAAATTGTTCATCATTCAATTCTAGCCATTCTTTATAAGGATTTACGATACTACCTGCATAAGGAAACATAACTAACTGAATCATTGGCTTTCTCCTATCTTCGTAGGACATCATAATGCTAGCTCCAATTGATCACACATTGCTTGGAGCACTGTTCCTAATTGATTTTCTTGCTTCGTATTTTCTGGATAAATCAGTACTAATTGATCAGAATATTTGTTGATAACGATTTCGAAACCATTGACCTGATCTAGAGCGTCTACTTGTTTTCTAGCAATCGCTAACGTTTCGGGGGTGAATTCAAAAATCGTTTGATTGTTGATCGAATAGATCGATTTGTCGGTATAATGGCGATCAAGCTTACTTAATTCATCAATCAAACTGATTTGAGTGTCTAACTTAATTTGTTGTAATTGATTCAACTGCTGTTCTACGTCATTAAAATTGCCACTTGTCGGTTTCTTCAGCACTACTGGCCATAAGTCAATGTATGGACCAATCGTTTGTGCAAAAGTTGCTGGCATATATGTCCTATTCTCCTGTACCACATAAACAGGAATTGATTGAATATCACTGATTCCATGGTTTTTTCGAATAATCGCTTGTGCTAGATACATAATCAACGACCATTGATTTTTAGCATAATATTCTTTTGTTTTATCTCCTAAAATTAGTGTAGATAAACGAATAGAAAAGATATCTCCCATTTTTTGCTGATTTTGACTGCTTTCTTTTAGTTGCTTAAATAGCATCAAATGATCTTGTAGCCCCTCCAACTTTGTTCCCTCATTGATTTGAGGTGTGTGGGGGGTAAATTCAGGTATAGCTGTTTGGTTTTCTGGATGAGTCAAAAGGCCCTCTTTTAACTGATTATAGAAAACTGTGTCACTATATTTATCCCAAATACTATGCGAAATCAGTACATGTAAAATCGTGGTTCTTTCATTGACTTTTGTTAATAACATTTGATAGAGCGCATTTGACGTCTCTTTTTTGAACCTTACAACCATTTTTTCTTTGATTTCTTGCAGGAAAGAACGACTTTCTTCTTCATTTCTCAAACTTAAATCAAGAAAAGGGATAGTAAAGCTCTCGGAAAATTGATGTTCATATAAAAGATATTCTTTTCCTTGTTTTTCATAACTGGTTCGTAGAAAAGGTTGCTTTTGGATCACCTGTTTTAAAGAGGCACTTATTACTTTTTGATCCGTTGTTGGTAATTCAAATGTGGCATACACCATTGTTTCTTGTAACGTGTCTAAAAACATTGTCTGCATCGCGTTTGGTTTAAATGTTTGTTTTATTGGATGATTGTCCCAGCTGATTGGAGCAAATAAATTGTCTTCGTCTACAGCTTTTTTGTCCTCAAAATTTAAAAAGTGAACAATCTGATCGATTTCTTTCAAAAATTGTTCATTTATACTTTGGATAAAACTTTCTGAGAAAAGGCGATTGTCATAAACGATATTACTATTTAGATTCTTATCTACAATGACTAAATTTACAGCGATCGGTGTTCCAAAATGATTATTCGAACTAACTTCATTCCCTTGGGGAGCGGGGCTCATCGTAAACAGTTGCTCTCCTTGTTGTGTTTCATTAAATTCTCCTGAATAATTGAAGGTAACCATCGGTTCGATCTTCGCAATTTCAGGTAAGACAGATTTAGCTAACCCATAGCCAATACCACTTTTAGGAATGGCTTTCAACGCACGATTTACTTCTAAAATATCAGCTTCTATACTTCCATTTCCTAATGAAAATGCAACTGGATAAGTGACTGTAAACCAACCGACCGTTCGATCGATTTCGATTGCGTCTGTCAACTGCTCTCTTCCATGGCCTTCCATCAATAACGAAACTGCTGGATTTCCAGTGACACTTGCGAGTGCTCTTGTTAATGCGGCAATCAAAATTTCATTGACATAAAAATGGTTATAACTATTTTTTTGTGTTAATAATTCAGCTGTTTTTGTAGTTCCCAGCTGTGTTGATAAAATGGTTAGTTGATTCATTGATTCGCTATTTTTTTGCAGCGGTAACTGGCTTTTTTCAACAATTGCGGCTGTTTCTTGCCAGAAAGGGAGTTCTTGCGTTAGTGACTCACTTTTACTGTAATCAAAAAGTTCTTGGCTCCATTTTTGATAAGACATTGTTTTCAATGGTAGTTTGATTTTCTGATCAAGTAGTACATTTTTATATGCTGTCTCAAGATCTTCTATGATGATCTTCCAAGAAATAGTATCTACAACAAGATGATGAGCAATTAATAACAAGAAACTCTGATCGTTAAATTGATAAATAACTGCTTTAAATACCTTGCCATCCGACAATGAAAGATCTGCTTGTGCTGCATTGCTCATTTTTTGCATTACTTGATAACTATCACTTGTTGTATCAAACCAATCGATTAACTGGCTCTCTTGCTCAATAATTATGTGTTCTACAGAAAACGACGCTACTGTATCTACCGGACAAATGGTCTGCTTCTCGTCATAAATAGCCCTGAGCATATCATGATGCCTCATTACTGCTTGTAATGCCGTTTCTACTTTCTTTTTATCTAGCTGCTCAGTTGAACATTCAAGCATGATTGATTGGTTAAAGTGATTGGGCTCAGCTAATTGTTCATCCATGAATTTCTTTTGGATCGGTGTCAAAAGAACTTCGCCTGTCACTGCACTTTGATCGAATGCTACTTTTTGATTTTGTTTAAGATTGTTGCTTAACTCCTTGATTGTGCGTTGACGTAAAATATCATTGATCGTTACAGCATAACCTTGCTCTTTTAATTTCGATACGATCCGAATCGCCTTGATCGAGTCACCACCGAGATCGTAGAAATCTTCATTTATCCCGATCAACTCAAGATTTAAGATTTCTTTAAAAATCATCAAGATATCTGATTGTAACTGCGTTTCAGGTACTTCCTTTTCCTCTAACACCAGGTTAGTGATCTGATTGGGCAATTGATTAACTGCTAGTTTCCCATTTTTAGTGGTTGGTAACGCATCTAATAGGACAATAGCTTTGGGAATCATATATTCTGGAAGTTGTGTTCGTAAATAAGCTTTTATTTGTTTTTCCGATATGTCACTTGTCGTACTAATATAAGCAAGTAATTGTTTTTCTGAAGTATTTTCCACTTCAATCATTTTTACTGCGGCTTCTTTAATTTCAGCAATAGCTAATAAGTGTGCTTCGATTTCTTTTAACTCTATTCTAAAGCCTCGAATTTTTACTTGTTGGTCGATTCTACCTAGAAATTCAATTTGCCCGGCTTGATTCCAACGGACCAAATCACCGGTCTTATACAGTTTTTCAGCAGAGTTGAAGGGATTTTCTACGAATTTTTCATTAGTCAATTCTTCTTTACCCAAATACCCTTTGGCTAAACCTTCACCACCTAGATATAATTCCCCAGGCATACCGATTCCACAAAGGGCATCATCAGAAAATATCAGTCCCTTAGTATAGTTGATTGGCTTGCCGATCGGGATCATTTGGGCAAAAGTGTTCTCGATTTCATAGGTCAAGGCAAACGTTGTACATTCGGTTGGACCATAACCATTGATCAAATGCGTCTTTTGATTGGCTTGCTTAAATTTGGAAACATGATATGTCGACAGCTTTTCGCCACCGATCAGTAAATAATCCAGTGCTGAAAAAGCATGCTCATTTATCGAAATTAACTGGTTAAACAAGGAAGCCGTCAACCACATGACCTCGATTTCCCACATTTCGATCATGTTTTTTAGTTTGTCTGGGTCAACTAAATTTTCAATTTCGGATAAATACAGCGTACCGCCGTTTAACAACGCACCCCAAATTTCAAAGGTACTGGCATCAAAAGTCAACGAGCCTGTTTGAAGTATATTTGGTTGATTCAATTGAACATAATTAGGGTCTTTGACCAAACGAATAATACTTTTATGCTCGATCATCGTTCCTTTAGGCTCTCCAGTTGTCCCCGAGGTATAAATTACGTAGGCTAATACGTCTTTTGTCAGCGAGATTGGTTGGAAGTCTGGCATCGGTTGCGTCGGCTTTAAATCTCTCGCTGTTAGCTGGCTTATAGCAAGAGTATCGTCTGGTTCATCCACAGTAAAATCGATCAATAGACTCGCCTGGCTTTTTTCTATGATTTCTAAGTTTCTTTTTTTGGGACTTTTGGGGTCTAATGGAAGATACGCACAACCAGCCTTTAAAATTCCTAGATACGCAATGATCGTTTGAATTTCTCTAGCAGCAACGATCGCAACAATCGTTGATTCTGCTTGTTTAGCTTGAATTAGTGCAGCGATTTTCGTTGCCTGCTCGTTTAATTCAGCGTACGTGAGTGTTCGCTCGAAACTTGCCAAAGCAAGATGCGTTGGCGTTTTTTTCACCTGCTGATTAAAAGAGTTAATCACTGTCGCCTCTTTTGGTAATTCGTAATCTGGTTGATTAAATTCAGTCACAATTTGCTTGATTTCCTCTTGCTCTAAACAAGTCACTTTGCTAATTAGTTTGGTTGTATCTGCTAAAATAGCGCTCATCAAGGTCACAAAATGGCGCTGCATTCGTTCAACAGTTGATTTTTTCAATAAGTTCACATCGTATTCCCAAACAAGCTCTACTTGATTGTCAGCAATCCCTAAATTAAACGTCAAATCAAATTTTGCTACGTGAGAATCTCTATCTACTTCCGTTAATTTACTATCACCCAAAGCGACATCTAACTGACCATTACTTTGGTAATTGAATAATATATTAAAAATCGGATTTTTATTTTCGCATACTGGTGCTTTTAACGCTTCAACAATCTCATCTAATGGATAGTCTTGGTGATCAAAAATCCCAATTATTTTACGTTTTACTCGCTCTAAATAGGTAATAAAATCTTCGTTTCCATGAATAGTATCGTTGATTGGCACAGTATTTACAAACATACCTAATAAGTTTTGAATATCAGGATGATTTCGTCCAGAGACCGTTGTACCAATTACAACCTCTTCACTGCCAGAATATTTTGATAGGAAAATCATAAAACATGCAATAAAAATCATATAGTTGGTGGTACTCGTTTTTTCAGCTAATTGAGACAACAGCTTGACCTGCTCTGGTGCTAAACTTGTACTGACGGTATCCCCCAAATATTCTCTTTCTTTTGGACGAGGATAATCATAGAATAATTCAAACTCTGGTAATCCATTTGAAAATTCATCAAGCCAAAATTGTTTGCTCGTCTGCTGCTCTTTTTTTCTATGCCAAGCACTATAGTCCTTATACTGCAACTTCATCGGTGGTAATAATTCATCATTGTATAAACGACTCAATTCTTCTAAGAACAGTCCCATCGATCCGCCATCCATAATAATATGATGTGCATCAAATAGTAAATACTGTTCCCCTGTTACAAGTGTGCAGTAGCACACTCGTAACAAAGGTAAAGTATCGATTTTAAACGGTCGAACAAATTCATCAAGTACTACAGACAATGGTTTGGAGGAATCTACGATTTTCTCAATTGTCACTTGATGTTCTTCTTCTACGATTTGACCAAATTTTCCATCAATCATTTCAAAATACGTCCTTAATACTTGATGACGTTCAATCAATTCATTTAAAGATTTTGTCAATTTCGTTAAGTCAACTGGCTGAGATACTTGAAAAGCAATCGGGATATTGTATGTGATACTCTCTCCTTGTACTTGCTCAATCGTATAAATTCTTTTTTGAGCAGAGCTCATTAAATATTTTTTACTCACCTTTACAACTCCTCATCATCCACAATTTCAATGCTATCAAGTGCCAACGATCCTGTAGCTACTAATTCTTTGATTTTTTCTGCTAAACTTCGAACATTTTTTTCTTGAAGAATATCGCTTAAAGGAACCTTTACGCCTGAGAATTTTGAAATCCCATTGGCTAAATGAACAGCTTTTAAAGAATGTCCGCCTAATTCAAAGAAATCGTCATTGAGCCCAACTTGCTCGACGTCCAATAGTTCTTCGAACAAACCGCAAATCGCAGCTTCCGTTTCATCTCTTGGCGCTTCATAAGAAACACGTTGCACTTGTTCGGGTTCAGGTAGATTTCGTTTATCGATTTTACCTGCTTTTGTCACAGGCAACTTGTCAACCATTGTGATATACGCTGGGACCATATAATCCGGCAACACCTTTTTCAACAGTTCTTTGATCTCGGAAACTGTCACTGTTTTATTTGTAACAATATAAGCACAAATAGCTAGCTCTTGATTGACCATTCGTGTGATCACACAAGCATCCCACACAGCTGGAATTAAGCCTAATTGGTTTTCGATTTCACCTAATTCAATTCTAAAACCACGAATTTTGACTTGCTCATCAATTCGTCCTACATATTGAATCACACCATCTTCCTGCCATCTCACTAAATCACCCGAACGATACATCCGCTCTGTCGGTATCACAGGATTTTGCACAAATTTTTCAGTGGTCGTCTGTGGGTTATTTACATAATCCAATGCTAAATTATCTCCACTGATACACAATTCACCTAGCATACCAATGCCGCACAACTTATCTTTTTGGAAGACAAACAACTTAGAGTTAGCAATCGCTTGACCAATCGGTACTGATTTGTATAATTGATTGGTTACTTGATAGGCTGACGCGCAAACAGTTGTTTCCGTTGGACCGTAGAGATTATAAAGAGCTGTTTTCCCTTGCGTCATCACGTGATAAAACTTCTCAACTAACGCCATGGTAGTGGCTTCTCCAGCTAATCCGACTTTGCTTAGTTGATTGATTTCATGCTGACGGTCATTTTCTTCTGCAAATTCCAATAGCAGTTTAAAGACAGAGGGAACTGTGATCAAGATTTTTTGATCTAATTTTTTCAGGAAACGATCAGGATCATTTTTGACTTCGTCTGATATAATTTCCAACGTTCCGCCCACTAAGCACCCTGCAAATAATTCAAATACTGAACCATCAAAGATAAATGAAAATTGCTGTAAAATTGTCTGACTCCCATCAAGCTCAAAATAGTTCGTTTGCCACTGGACTAAATTCATCAAAGAAGCATGTCCAACTGTGACCCCTTTAGGATTACCTGTTGTACCAGAAGTATAGATCACATAAGCCTTGTCATCAGGCGTAAGCTCAGGTAATAGTGTTTGATCGAATAGGTTGCTTTGTAAACTAGTCACTGTAAAATCGAGTACAGAAGCTTCTATTGCCGGCAAATGCTCCTTTGTTCCATTCAATACAAACTCAATCCCGCTATCTGCTAGAATATAAGCAATTCTTTCTTCCGGCAATGTTGGTGAAAGCGGAATATATGCTGCTCCAGCCTTCATGATTCCATAAATTCCAACCACCATTTCGATCGTTCGCTCACTATATAAACCAATAAAGCCTGTTTTCCCGATATCTGCTGCAACTAGACGTTTTGCTAGAAGTGTTGATTTTTCTTCTAATTGAGCATAGGTCAGCTGCTCTTGTTCAAACACAACGGCGATTTGCTCAGGACATGCACTCGCTTGCTCTTTTAACGCACTTAGAATAGTCGGATAGCTATTTTTCTCTTGTTCTTTTGGATTAAAATCAACGACTACTTGTTCTTGTTCCGCTGCATTCACTAGAGAAAAATCCTCACAATTCAATGTTGGATTTTGCACTAGCTCTTTTAAAGCACAACTAATGCGAGATAAAATAAGCTTGGCCTCGACTTCTGTAAATAAGCGTTCGTCAAACATTAATTTAAAACTCAACTCATCTGAGGCACCCACACTTAAAGAGATTGGATAACTGGTTTGTTCGCGATAGTCTTCCATTTCCCCTAGTAAATTTACTGCTTCATTGGCTTCTTGAACAGCAAAATTTTCAAAAACCACGATTGTATGGATCAATTCTTTGCCCAATAAGCTTCTATTTTGAATTTCAGATAAGGAACAATACGTATGCTCATCACTTTCGATCGATTGTTGTTGAATCGTTTTGACCAGCGTTGCGAACGAATCACTTTCCTCTGTTTTCACTCTAACAGGAATGGCATTGATAAATAAGCCCACAGCTTGCTCAATTCCTGCTAATTGTAAGTTTCTACCAGAAACCATTTTCCCGAAAACGACATCATCTGTATGATTATAACGTTGTAAGATAAGACCCCAAATTGCCTCGACAATCGTGTTTAATGTAACGTTATTTTGTTTAGCAAACGCTTGAAGTACCTTTGTTTCTTCTTGCGAAAGTGATTCAAAAATCGCTTTGACCTCAGCATTGTTCTCATTTTTAGGATACATTCCTGTAAAACTAGCCTGTGTTTCGTATCCTTCTAGTAAGTTTTCCCAATAATCTAAGCTTGCTTTTTTATCTAAATCAGCTACTGTTCTTGCATAGTCTTCGTACACCGTATCCGGTTCAATTTGAGCCAAAGTGATTGGTTCTTCACCACTTTGTAACGCTTCATAAATCTGCATCCAATCATTCAAAACAATCGACAAACACCAACCATCCATAATAATATGATGAAACGTGAAAATAAGTCGTTGCCCTTTTGGCAAATCTACCAACGTCACTCTAAATAGTGCCTCTTGCTCTAAATCAAAACCTCTTTCTACATCTGCGATTTTGAATTGTATAAATCGTTCATCGGCGTTTCTATCTTTAGAAAAGTCCAATCTTGCACTTTCCAATAAACGATTCGCAAAGATCACTTGTCTTGGATTTTTGATATCTTTATACATGATATTGGTTTTCAATGCAGGATGTTTTTCAGCAAGTACTTTTAAACTTTCTATAAGTATGCTGTCATTCATTTGCCCGTTTACATCGTAAGAACATTGAATCACATAACTGGTCGAAGTTTCATCCAATAATTTATGGTATAGTAACCCTTCTTGCATTGAAGTTAATGGAATGATGCGCTGCATTTCCCCAATGCCAAGTTCCTCAGCTTTTTGTTGTGCAATATCAAATTCAACCTGATTCCATGAAAGCTCACCTAGATCAGAAGCGGTTTTTTGTGGTTTCGCAATCGTTGCGCAATAAGTTGCAACGGCAGTGAGTTCTTCTTGATAGCTATTACTGATTGCAAGCATTTGTTCATGTGAAAGAATCGGTTCCATATAAACTAAATCAGTAATCAATTGTCCATTTTGAATATAGCAGTTCACAGACAACGGGCTTCCGATCGTATTTTCTTTAGCACTATCCTTTACATTTTTAATGGTACTGATGGTAAATGGCTTTGTCCCCTCTACTCTTTCGCCTAGCTCTCCAAGATAATTAAAGACCACATCTGTTTTTTTATTTGTGATTTTATCAGTATATGTTCTTAGTAAACCGTAACTCATCCCTTTATTAGGTATTTTTCGAATCGACTCTTTCACACTTTTAATTGTTTCAGGTAACGTTTTTGCCACTGTAACTACTAGAGGATACATCGAAGTAAACCAACCAATCGTTCTGTCAACAGAGCCTATTGAGTCAAAAAATTCACGACCGTGACCTTCTAATGTAATAGAAAGACTAGATTGACCAACAGTCGTTTCTAAAGCGTTAGCCAAGGCCGTCAACAGTAAATCGCTGATTTCCGTAGAAAACGCCTTGTTTGCTTCAAAGCGAAGCTGCTTGGTTTCTGCTATTCCTAACGCAAAGGTCATTGTATGGCTTTGAATCGAAGGACTGTCACGATCAAAAATCGCTGTGTGGGCAATTTTCTGATTGATTTCTTGCCAATAGGCCTCATCTTTGCTGATTTCATATCGCGTTGTTAGCTCACTCAAGCCAGCACTCCAAGCTGAATAAGAAATTGTTTTTTGTGGAAGTTGGATTCTTTGGCCCTTCTTCAACTGTTCATAGCTATTATTTAAATCTTCAATAAAGATTTGCCATGACACAGCATCCACGATCAAATGGTGCATTTGAACCCAAAGATAGGTCTTATTTTTAGTGTGAAAAACTAAAATCCTAAGTAGCGGCGATCGCTCAAATGTAAACATTGCTTGAAAAGGTGCTCCGATTGTATGGAGTTCTTTCGCTATATCCAGCACACTCTCATTTAGCTGGAAAGAATGAAACTCATAGTTTTTTGTTGGCTCCCAGGCATCAATTCTTTGTTCCATTTCTTGATCCACCGTCATTCTAAGCAGATCGTGATGCTGAACAATTTCATCTAAAGCTTTTTTCAACAGCATTTCATCTAAGGAAGAGTTTGTTTCTAAAATCAGTGACTGGTTAAAATGTTCTGGCTTGTCTAATAAACTTGAATAAAAAAATTCTTGTATCGGGCTACGTGGTACTATGCCTGTAACCATTTCTTGAGCCATTTTTCGAGTGATCGGCTTCATTTTCTGTGCTATTTCTTTGATGGTTCCTGCTTGCATGATTTCTTTAACGGTTAATTGATACTCAAGTTCTCTCGCTTTGGAAACGATGCGGATTGCTTTAATTGAATCGCCGCCTAGTTCATAAAAACTATCTAACAGGTTGACTTTCTCTAATTGTAAAATCTCTTTGAACAAAGCCACTGCTTGTTCTTCGGTTTCTGTTGTTGGGTTTAAAAAGGCTTTTCCTTTCGTTATCTTAGGCTCAGGCAGTTGTTTTTCATCCAATTTACCATTTGCAGTGATGGGTAATTTCTCTAAGAAAATGAAATAATTCGGTACCATATAATCTGGTAATGTTCGGCCCAAATAATCTTTTAAGGTACTTTCTGCCACTAACTGTTGTGTCACAATATAGGCGCAAAGATAGGTTGTCTCTTTTTGCACTCTGACTGTCACAGCGGCAGAGATTACTTCTGGCACTTGTAAGAGTGTTTGCTTGACTTCCGCTAACTCCACACGAAATCCACGGATTTTCACTTGCTGATCGATTCGTCCAAGATAATCGATCGAGCCATCAGCTCTATATTTCCCTAAATCACCTGTTTTATAAATCACTTGGTCCTCTAATGACACGAATTGTTTAGCAGTTAATTCTGGTTGATTTAAATAACCTCTGGCAACACCAGCACCCCCGATACATAACTCTCCTGGAATTCCAACACCACAATATGTCTGGTTATTCATCACGTACACTTGGGCTTGTTGGATAGGACTTCCTATCAGTGTATCTTGGTTATCCAACTGATCTGGATAGCGATAATACGTTGCACAAACCGTTCCTTCTGTCGGTCCATATAAGTTACGAATAATCGACAATTTCTTGTTCGTACAGCTCACAAATTGATTAAGTAACAGATTCGTCACTTTTTCAGCGCCTACATAGGCTGCTTCAATCTGTTCAAATGCTTTTTCACGTTTATTTTCTTTCGTGTAGTTCAATAAGGCTTCTAGAAATGTTGGTACTAACAGGAAATGTGTCACGTGATTCTTTTCAAATACATCCAGTAATTGACCAAAATCATCGTGTTGTTGCGGTGATAACATTTGTAGTGAAGCACCTGAAAGCAGTGCTAGAAAAATCTCCCAGACAGAGGCATCAAACGTATAGATTGCTTTTTGTAAAATCACGCTATTTTCAGTTACATTGCCTTCTTTTTCTTGCCATTCTATCAAGTTCATCAAAGAATGATTTTCAATCATTACACCTTTCGGCTTTCCAGTACTACCTGAAGTATAAATAATATAGGCTAGATCTGAACCTGCAACAGCCTCTCTTTCAACAGATTCTCGGCGACTTTTTTCCGCTTGTAGAATCGTTGGTTTGCAAATAAGTGCTTTCCCAACCAGCTGATTCGTTGTTGGTGAACATAGAACTGCCTTGGCTTGACTGTCTTTTATGATATAGTTGATCCGTTCGATCGGTGTCGTTGGTGTAATTGGGAGATACGCAGCACCAGCCTTTAAAATGCCAAGAATACCTACTATCAGCTCCGCAGTTTGTTCAACGATCAAGGCAACTACATCATTTTTCCCGACCCGTTCCGCTTTCAATTCTTTTGCTACCGCATTTGCTCGTTCGTTTAACGCTTTGTAAGTTAGTTGTTCTTGTAAATAATGAACAGCCATTTTCTCTGGATTTTTTCGTACTTGCGCTTCAAATTGCTCAATTGGTGAAATAAAATCCTCTTGATTGACGTGACTGTTTGATTGATTAAAGGTTTCTTTTATTTCAGTGATCTGTGCCAGATTTAAATATTGAAGCTCGCAAACAGGCTGTTCAGACTCTGCTAATAAATTAGCTAACAACACACCAAAATAGTCTGCCAATCGCTGAATTGTCGCTTCTTTAAACAGCTCCGTATTGTACTCCCAATTGATTGTATAGTCTGTCTCATGCTCGATCAATGTGACCGTCAAATCAAATTTTGACACCTCTAGCTGAATTTGCTCCACTTTTGCAAGTTGACCACCTAAATAGACTGTTTCATCATAACCGACTTCATAAGAAAACATCACATCAAAAATCGGATTTTTAGGAGCTAATGCGGCGATTTTTTCGTACGGATAATCCTGGTTCTCAAAAACATCTAGGCTTTTATTTTTCACATCTTCTAAGATCTCGGTAAAATTTTTCTGATCATTGATAGTACCAATGATTGGCAAAGTATTAACAAACATGCCGATCATTTCTTGCGCTGAAGGATGATTACGCCCTTGTGCAGCAGTTCCAATTACTACACGATCTTGACGATTTAACTTGGTTAGAAAAATCATCAAAGCGGTCAAATAGATCATGAAACTTGTTGTTTGCTTTTGTTTATTGAATGCTTCGATTTTTGCTTTGATCGAAGCATCAAGTTTCATCTCTACATGATTCCCTTTCACTTTTTGGCTCTTTTGCTTTTTAAAATCAACTGGCAGCTCTGTTTCTGGTAAAGGTTCGAAAAATTCTGCTTCCCAAAATTCTGCTTGCTCTTCTAAATCTATACTATTTTGCCAAGCCGAAAAGTCTTTATAGTGAAGGTCAACTGGGTCCATTTCATTTCCATCATAAAGCTCACTTAATTCTTCTAATAAAATCCCTGTCGAGGTACCATCTGAAATAATATGGTGAACATCGATAATCACCAGTGTATATCCCTCTTGATCTTTGCCTATTCCTAATCTGATTAGAGGTGCTTGGTTCAAATCGAAGGGTCGAACAAATTGTTCAATCATTTCATTCTTGGTATCCCCTTTGATTCTTTCGATTTGTCTGATTTCTGGCGGATGTATGTTTTGGACAAATTTATCTTTTTCAATCGAGAAACTTGTTCGGAACGCTTCATGCCTTTCACATAACTGATTAAATGCCTGATTTAAGCGGTTATAGTCCAGCTCTTTTTCAAGTTTCAAAATAATCGGCATATTATACGTAACGCTCGATTCTTGTGTTTTTTCAAGTGTATAAATTCTTCTTTGATTGGAACTCATTAAATATTTTTTACTCATCTAGGCACTCCTCAGCAGCTTTTAGTAACGGTTGAAAAACTTTTTTATTTTTTTTCTTAATCATTTTCGCAATGTTTTTCACGTTTTGTTCTTTCATAATATCTTTTAGAGATACTCTTAAGCTAAATTCATTTTCGATTCTTCTTGTTAGCTCAACTGCCTTGATCGAATAGCCGCCAAGTTCAAAGAAGCTATCCGTTATACCAATATTGTCAACATTTAAGACCTCTTTAAATAGCGGTAATAGTTTTGCCTCATCTTTGGTTGATGGTGGAACGATTGTTGTGTGATACTCAATTGGGATTTCTTGTAAGGCCTTTTCATCTAATTTACCATTGTGATTTTTAGGCAGTTCATCAATTTGTTTGATAAAACTTGGAATCATATAATCAGGGAATACGTCTTTTAGCTCTGCCAAGATCGCTGGAATCGTTAAGGTTGATTCACTTACTAAATAGGCACATAATTGTGGGCTTCCTAGACGCTCATTGACGATCACTGCCGCACTTGAAATCATTGGCTGTTTCAATAATTCTTTTTCAATTTCTTCGATTTCAATTCTAAACCCACGAATTTTAACCTGTTTATCGATTCGTCCAAGATAGTGAATTTGCCCCTTTTCATCTACTTTTCCGAGATCTCCTGTTCGATAGAGATAGTCGTTTTCCTTAACGATACTAGGAATTAGTTTTTCCATCGTTTGACTTTCAGAGCCTAAATATTCTTTGAATACGCCAGCCCCGCCGACACAAATTTCTCCTACAACATCGATTCCACACAGTTTTTCTTCATTCATAATATAAACCTGTGTATTTTGAATAGGTTGTCCAATGGCGATACGATCATTTAAATCTTCAACCTGTACTTCATAAAAAGTAGCACAAACGGTTATCTCAGTTGGACCGTACAAATTCGTGATTTTGGTTAGATTCCTTTTGTTTTGAGTAACTTCAGCATATTTCTCTAATAATTGTGTCGTTAAAGCTTCTGCACCTAGATAGATTTTTTCCAGTCCATCTAACGCTTCAGCCAAATTTTCTGCTTTCATAAAATCTAAAATAGAATCAAAAACAGTGGGAACCATCAGTGTATGGGTGACCTGTTTGGTTTGGATCACTTGTAGCAATCTAGCATAATCTTGATTTTCATCTTCTGTCAGCATTTGTAGTTTTGCACCAGATAATGTAGCTAAGAAAATCTCCCATACCGATGCATCAAAGGAGCACGTTGCTTTTTGTAAGATAACACTTTGGTCATTCACTTTTCCTTGTTCTTTTTGCCATTCAATCAAGTTGATCAAACTATTGTGTCTGATTTTGACACCTTTAGGATGTCCAGTACTGCCAGAAGTATAAATAATATAGGCACAATCTTCGCCGGAACAATTTAAGGCTAAATTTTCTGATGTTCGATCGATCGATGATACCACAATCGTTTGGATAGCTGAAGAATTCGACCACCCGTTCGTTAAGATCTCTTTTGCCTGACTATTTTCTAAAATATAATCAATTCTCTTTGTTGGTAGTTCAACATCAATTGGTAGATACGTCGCCCCTATCTTTAATACACCATAAATCGCTGCTACAAATTCAATCGAACGATGGAATAATAAGCCAACAACATCTTGTCTTTTCACACCTGCTTCTTTTAATCTCTTGGCAATTCCATTTGCCATTTCGTTCAATTCAGCATAGGTGACCTCGGTCGTCTCAATACCTACGGCAATACGGTCTGGGTATTTTATAACATTTTCTTCAAACCAAGAAATAATCGTCTCATGCTGCAATGATGTTTGTTCTTGGTTATTAAATGTGTAACAAATTTTTTCTTTTTCTGATTGATCGATCATTGAAAGTTCAGTTAAGGGACTTTTTGGCTGATCAAGTGCATTCGTGAGCAACATGATAAAATGTTCTGATGTTTTTTTCATTGTTTCTTCTTTGAATAACTGGAAATTGTAATCCCAATTGATGGATACTTGCTCAGCATGCTCTTTGACCGTTAATGTTAAATCAAATTTCGCTGTATTATTCGGCAGTTCATAATAACTCATCTTAGCCGTACCCAATGAATAATGAACATCTTCAATGTTTTCGTAAGAAAACATCACATCAAAGATTGGATTCCGTGTTTGACTTGGCTTAATTTCAAGTTTCTCTACTAATTTTTCAAACGGATAATCCTGATTATTAAAAACTTCAAAGAAATTAGCTTGCACTTGTTTTACATAATCCGTAAATGCAACATCAGAATCAACTTCTTGTTTTAATGCGACCGTATTTACAAACATTCCTAACATTTGTTCCAAATCTGGATGATTCCGACCTGAAATGGCTGTTCCTGTAATGATTTCTGTTTTTCTGGTATATCGTGAAAGGAGTAAATTAAATAATGCAGCATAAAATATATAGCTAGTGATTCCTTGTTGTTTACAAAACTCTTGAATCTTTTGCTTCAGTTTTTCTGGCAGTTCGACTGCAAAACTTTTCCCTGCGTAACTTGCTTCGGAGCCTCTGCTAAAATCAGTTGGAAACTCCGTATTTAATTCTGCATCAGCTAATGTATCCAGCCAAAATTCTTCTTGTTTTTGTAAATCCAATTGATTTTTCCATGAACTATAATCTCTATACTGAATCCCGATTTCCCTTGTTTCTTCTCCATTATAAAAGGCGGCTAATTCGGCAACAAAGGTCGGAATCGATTCACCATCAAAAATAGCATGGTGGATATCCACAACCACAATCTGTTCCTGCGGTAAAATAGAGAATACGTGTCCTTTGATCAAAGGACCGTTGACTAGATCAAATGGTTCAATCCAATCAAAAATAGCCTGGTCTAATTCCTCTTTCTTAACAACTGAACTAGATATTGGAATCGTTATTTTATTCGCAATGGTTTGACTATAGCGACCTTCTTTAAAGGTAAAGGTAGTTCTTAAAATTTCATACTTTTCACTTAAATGCTGTAAAGCAGCTTGTAATTTTTCAATAGACAGCTCACCTTCGATTGTTAAGACAACTGGAATATTATATGTTGTACTATTGTTCAAGGTTTCCTCTACTAAAAGGATCCGCTTTTGAGCCGGGCTTACTTCCAAACTCGTTCCTGGTTCGATTGGACGATAAGTTTCTCCTTTTTGTAGGTTGAATGCAATCTTCTCAACTGTTCGGCCGGTCATAATGTCTTCTAAGGTTAATTTAATGCCAGTTTTTGTAGCTAACTGCCCTGACAACTGCATTACTTTAAGTGAATGCCCACCTAACTTGAAGAAATCATCAGTCACACTGACATTTTCCAGTGACAAAATTTCAGCAAATGTTTCACAAACAATGTACTCTGCTTCATTTCGTGGTGCTATAAAATGTGCGGTCTCTGATATTTCAGGTGTCGGCAAAGATAATTTATCGGTTTTTCCGTTTTTGTTGAGTTGAAGTTTTTCAACGTGCATGATGACTTTAGGTACCATATAATGTGGTAATTTCAGTAATAACTCATGACGAATCAATTCAATCTCTACTGGCTCTTCTAATTGGACATACGAACAAATCTCTTTTTGCCCGTTTTCTTCGAAAATAATCGTCATTGCATTACTCACATACGGAAGTTGTTTAATGACTGTTGTGATGCCTTCTAATTCAATCCTAAACCCTCTAATTTTCACTTGATCATCTACGCGTCCAAGATAATCGATCGAACCATCCTCAAGCCAGCGAGCAAGATCTCCTGTTTTATATAACCGCTGATTTGAATCAGAATGTATAAATTTTGCTTCTGTACTGTCTTTCAAATTTAAATAGCCTTTTGCCAAACCTGCTCCGCCTAAATACAGCTCTCCTGGAATTCCGATGCCGCATAATTGGTCATTTTTCATGACATAAGCTGTAGTATTTGAGATCGGTTTTCCAATCGGTATAAGCGTCTCAATGTCATAGTCTAAATCTTCATACAAAGAAAAAGTCGTATTTTCAGTTGGCCCATAAATATTACAGATACTGACCGCTGGATTATATTCCTTAAAGCGTTTGATTGGGGACGCAACAATCTTTTCCCCACCAACGAGTACTCGTTTCAATGAATGAAAGGCTGTCGGATGCATTTCCACAACGTTGACAAACAACGAGGTCGTCATAAACAACGTATTGATTTTTTGCGATACGATGACATTTTCTAAAGATTTTGGATCCATCAACACATTAGCCGTCGTCATAAATAAGGCGCCGCCGTTTAATAATGCCCCCCAGATTTCAAAGGTACAAGCATCAAAAGTTAGAGAACCTGTTTGCAAAATATGCGTATCTTTAAAATCAACATAATTTGTATTTTTAACCAAGCGCAAGACATTTTTATGCGTGATCATAACCCCTTTAGGAACCCCCGTTGTACCAGAAGTGTAGATAACATAAGCTAAATCTTCTGCACTATTTTGAGGGAGTGCGTTAGTTGTGTCCCCAGTATCAAAAGCTTCATTTGTGATAACTGTGCAAGTCACAAGTTCTTCCGTACCAATTAATTGTTGTCCAAAATCACACAACACTTTACATTTAGCATCTTCGAGAACGAAATTGATTCTTTCTATCGGACTATTACTATCGATTGGTAAGTATGCCCCACCAGCTTTTAAAATTCCTAAAAAAAGCATGACCGTTTCTACTTTCCGTTCTGCCACAACAGCCACTAAATCTCCTGTGACAACACCAAGACTTCTCAATTTATGTGCTAAATTCGTTGAACGTTGATCCAATTGTTCATAAGTCAATGCTTGGTCCTCAGAAGAAACGGCAGTTTGGTTTTGATAGTTTGATAAAACTTCTGTGAACATTTCCGTAATCGAACGATTTTCAGGATAACTTGTAGGTGTTTGATTGAAATGATTGGTAATCAATTCTCGCTGATTCTTCGGAAGAAAATCAATTGTCGAAATTGGCTGTGCTGGCGCTTTTATCACTGATTTCATCAATTGACAAAAATAGGTCAGAATGTGATCTACGCCTTGCTCTGTATATTTTGCAACATCAAATAAAAGGCTGATTGCGAATGTTTCACCATTTTGAATGGATAAGGTCAGATCATAGTTTGTCTCTTCTCTAATATCTTCTAATAAAAATTGCGGTGTTTTTTGTTTAGGTGACTCATTTTCCTCATAGTTTTCAAACGCAACGATTGTTTGTACAAGCTTATTTCCTAGCTTATGTTCTTTTTGAATCTCACTTAAGGGATATAAGTCATAGGCACCACTTTGATTCAATTGTATTTGCAAATTAGTAACAACTGTCTTAAAGTCAGTATTTTTTTGATTTTGTACTCTAACTGGGATCGTATTGATAAACAAGCCAACTTTATCCTCAATATTAGCGATTGGACTATTTCTACCTGAAACGACTTGACCAAAAACAACATCCTCAGTATTGGTATAGTTTTGCAATAACAGTCCCCAAGCTGCTTCAAAAATGGTATTAACGGTTGTATTTAATGACTTTGCTAAAGATCGAATCTGCTCACTTTCTCGCGTATTCAAAATATGTTTGACTTGATTTTGGTCAGAAGTGACAGTTATCGCATTTGTCGGTAAAATACTTGCAACCGTTGTATAATCTTCTAGTAATCTATGCCAATATTCTTTTGACTCAGACGTTGGCCTCTCCATTAAATAACTCACATAGTCCGCATGAGCATAATCTGGCTCAAGTCTTTGCTTGATATCTTCGTAAATCTGTCCTGCCAATAATTGATCATAGAAGTCTCGTAAGTCATTCAGTAAGATGGCATTACACCATCCATCCAAAATAATATGATGGAAACTCATCAACATTTTGTAATTATTTGGCGCACTCTTTATTAACTTAATTCGAAATAAAGCATCTGTTTCAAGATCAAAACCTCGTTGGATATTTGCTTTTTTGATTGCTTCTAAAGCCTTCTCATTCGCTAAACACTCTGTCAAATCAATGATTTCAATAGCACAAATAGCTTGTTGACGAATAACCTGTCTAGGAACACTAACCTCTTTATAAACAATAGTCGTTCTTAACGCACTATGCTTTTGTACCAACAAATTAAGTGCTTGTTTAAACTCTGCTACCTTGATATCGCCTAATCCATACAAGGACTGAACGATATAGGCACTTGCTGATTGTTGTTCGAATTCATGAAACAATAGCCCTTCTTGTAGTGGTGTTAAAGGGTAAATTTTTTCAATTTGAGCATTCTGCTTTGCAAAAGCTATTTCTACGCTTCTAAATTCCTCTTCATTCCATTCGGTCTCACCAAAATCAGAAGCTGTTTTTTCCGGTAATGCGTGATTAAGACAATGGTCTACTACTGATGCTAATTCTTCTTCAAAGGATAGTTTCAACTCATTAATCATGGCTTCACTGCATTGTGATTTATCATAAATGAAAACAAACGAAATAATCCCATTATTCAATGAACCATCGATCGAAATTGGCGTCCCAAAATGGTTATTTTCTGCGATTTGATAGCCATATTCAACTTGATTGATTTGAATCGCATAATCAGATGATTCTTGTTCAAAATCGCCTAGATAATTAAACGTTATTTCAGTTTGGACTCCTTCAAATTGCTCGTCATAGCAGTCTAAAATACTATAGCCTAAACCATGATTGGGGATACGGCGTAGATTTTCTTTGACTCTTTTTATATCCTGTTGTAAAGTGCTACCGATCTCAGTACAAACCACTGGGTATATCGTTGTAAACCAACCGATTGTTCGATCAATGTGGATTGGCTTATGAATTGGTTCACGGCCATGTCCTTCCATTCGTACACTGATTGTGTTCGCTTTAGTCCGTTTGTTTATGGTTCTAAATAACGCTGTTACTAATAAATCATTGATTTCTGTGTTATATGATTTATTGGAATGTAAAATAAGATTCTCTGTTAACTCTTTAGATAACGAGATTTCATCCAAACCAGTACCAAGATCATTTTGCGGAACACACAAATGCGTATTTGCTTGTTGGGCTAGTTTACTGATTTTATTCCAATACGGTCGCTCTTTTTCCAGCATTTCTGAGGTACTAAAGTCTTCTAAGGTCTGACACCATTTAGAAAACGATGCTGTTTTCATTGGGAGTTCAACTGCTCTGTTTTCTAAAATTTGTTTATAGGCTATATTGATATCTTCTACTAAAATACGCCAAGAAATGCCATCTACCATTAAATGATGGACGATCAATGAAATGTAAGATGTTTCCTTTGTATGAAACATACCCACTTTGATCAATGGACCCTCTGCTAAATGTAAACTTGCTTGCAGCTTGTTACTTAATTCTTCTATTTTTTCAGAAATAGCATCTGCTTTTTCACAAGCTAAATCAAATGAACGCATCTCAAATAAAGCTGAATTATTGGGCTCCTGGATGATTTGTTTATCATCTGGATAAACAGCTCTTAACAAATCATGATGGTTGCAAACCGCTTGCAGCGCTTTTTCAAAAATGTCAGGTTGCAGATTGGCACATTCTAATAAAAAAGTCTGGTTAAAATGTTCTGGTTCTGGTAGTTTACTCTCAAAAAAGTACTGTTGAATCGGAGATAACGGTGTTTCCCCCACAATCATTTGCTCATCTTGTTCGACTGATTCAAGCTGGATAGATTCCATATAAGTTGCAATAGCCCCTAGATTTTTTTCACCCATGATTGTAGGAACACTTAAATTGTAGCCAAGTTCCCTTAATTTAGAGACAATCCTAATTGCTTTGATTGAATCGCCACCAATTTCAAAAAAGTTATGATTACACCCAATATTTTTATTATTCAAAACAGCTGAAAAGACCTCAATAAGGATACGTTCGTTTTCTGTTTTAGCTGCTACGATCGTTTGGACTGAAACACTAGGTTCATCTTCAATAGCTGGGAGCTTCTCTTTGTCTAATTTACCATTACTATTTACAGGTAATACAGCTATTTTTATAAATCTTTT
Source organism: Enterococcus ureilyticus (assembly GCF_001730315.1). Classification (GTDB taxonomy): domain Bacteria; phylum Bacillota; class Bacilli; order Lactobacillales; family Enterococcaceae; genus Enterococcus_L; species Enterococcus_L ureilyticus. Next base: position 18,971 of record NZ_MIKC01000006.1, on the reverse strand, counting down.
TGGAACCATATACAGCGGTAATTTTTTCTCTAAATATGCTTTTAAATGGTCTTCTTGATAGTCTTCTTTAGAAACGTAATAAGCAAGTAATTGATTGTCTTCAGAAACAATTACAGCTGAATCATCAATTTTAGGATAACTAGCTAAGGTATTTTTAATTTCGCTTAGTTCTATTCTTAATCCATTGATCTTGACTTGCTCATCAATTCGTCCTAAATATTCTAAATTCCCATCTCTTTGCCATTTAGCCAAGTCTCCTGTTCTATATATTTTCCCAGGTAGACCAAAATAATGATCAACAAATTTTTCTGCTGTTAATTCTGGACGATTCAAATAACCACGAGCCACTCCAGCACCGCCAATACACAGTTCTCCTGCTTCATCGACACCGCAAAGTTGATCGCCATTCATAATATAAATTGTTGCATTATCAATCCCTTTACCAATTGAAACAGCCGTTTGCTCTTTCAGCTCAGCTAAATGAAAGTAAGTTGATCCGATCGAGGCTTCCGTTGGGCCGTACAAATTATAAATATTCTCTTTTTTTAGAGAAGTCACTGTGCAAATTTTTTTCACTAGCGTTTCTTCTAATTTTTCACCAGCAATATATAAAGTGTTCAAGCAAGATAAATAAGACTCTTTGTTCACTTCGACCACATAATCTAAAAAAACAGAGAGTACTGTAGGAATCATAACCATATGTGTGACTTGATTTTTTTGAATAACATCTAGCAGCAAACTAAAATTATTATTTTCTTGATCTGTTAATAATTGTAACTTGACACCTCCCAAGATTCCTAAAAAAATCTCTCCCACTGCAGCATCAAATGAACAGGTCGCTTTTTGTAACATGACACTTTTTTTGTCAAAATTTGTTGTTCCAAGTTTCCACTTAATAAAATTTACTAAGCCTTTATGTTCGACCATAACGCCTTTAGGATTGCCTGTTGTACCTGAGGTATAAATAACATATGCTAGTTGACTTGGGGAATAAGATAAAGCTGGTGCTTTGTTGCATGCAGTAGTAAAGTTAGGACTAATCACTTTTTTAGTTAGTGAGGTTGCCCATTTTTCTTTTGAATTGTTATCTGTAATTATTTGTTTGACATGGCTATCTTCGATTATATACTTGATTCTTTCTTCTGGATTCTCAGGATCTATGGGTAAAAAAGCAGCGCCTGATTTGAGAACACCTAAAATGGTGCTAACTAATTCAATTGAACGATTCAAAATAATACCAATCAGATCTTCTTGTCCAACGCCAGATTCTACTAATATTTTGGCAATATGATTGGCTCTTTGATCTAATTGTTCATACGTCACAGTCTCTCCACTAATACTAACTGCATCTCTTTGCGGATGTTTTTGAACTTCCAGTTCAAACCATGTTACTAAATCCAAATCTTTATAATTCGTATTTCTATTTGGATTAAACTCATGAATAACTTTTTCATATTCGCTTTCTCCTAATAGATTAATCAGTATATTTTCCAACTCATAACCCACTCCATTTTGTTATATTAAAAAGGCTGAAAATTCTATTTCAAATTCATAAGCGATTACTTTTTGAATTTAAACACGTGAATATTCAGTTATTTTAATTCAAATTCTATTAAATTTTTCACTAAATGTCAAACGTATTTTTCAATAAAAAATTAGTGCTTATTCTTTTTATCTTATTTTTCATCTTTATATACAACTTATATACCAATGATATGTAAATTTGACATTTACCAAAATGTAAAATATACTTACGATACTTCAAATAATCGATCCACTAGTCTTTGTATAGGAGTCCATATGCTAATTACACATTTAATGAAGCTAGATTGTTCACTAAAAACAGATACTTACTCTAAATGGTACCACTTACTTGAATTGGAAAAGCAATACAAAATAGCGAAATTCTGCTTCCCCGATGACCGACTACGCTCACTTACAGCGGGCATCTTGTTACGCTCTATGCTATCCAATTATTGTGGATTAACTCTTTCTGAATTGACTTTTTCAACGTCTAAATTGGGAAAGCCCTTCTTAATTTCTCACCCAACTATCTTTTTTAATTTGACTCATTCTGCTAGTTATGTTGCTTGCTCAATCAGCAGTGCTCCTGTAGGGATAGATATTGAGAAGATGGTGCAAATTAATATTAAAGAGATTGCTACATTTTTTTCTATTTCAGAACAAGACTATATTTTTTCTAAAGGAAGCGAGCAAAAACGTTTAGATGCCTTTTATTCTATCTGGACCCTGAAAGAAGCTTTTAGTAAAAAAATGGGTTGCGGTCTATCGATTCCTTTGGACAGTTATTCATTTTCATTAAGCGGAAAAACGATTTCTCTTTCAACACATTTAAAAAATAATGCTCAATTTTCTTCACAGTCTATTGAAAAGCACTATAAATTTGGGCTTTGTTCCCCAATTCTTTCAGAAAATAATGAAAAACGTTTGACTCTAACTGAGTTGATTGAAACTATACCTTTTTAAATGCAAAAAAATGCTTAGCTTATCATTTTATAAGTGATAAGCTAAGCACAAAACGTCACCTAGTTTGCAGTGTTAACCGCTCTTTTCATTGATTAAAATTTTTAAACGAGTTCTTTGAAAAATAGCTAACTAACAACATGACTAACCCTGTAAATAGAAATAGGATATAGACCGAGTTTGAAAAAATATCAAATAAAAAACCATATACAGCCTGTGAAAGCGGCTGCGCACATAAACTTAATGTCGTTACATAAGACATTACTTTTCCAACTAACTGAACAGGTGTATTCGCCTGTATATTAGAAACAACAAAAATTGAAAATAAGGTAAACAAAGCTTGTAATAACATGATCATAAATGTAAATAGTGCAAACGTTACTGTAGCAGGCATATCGATCGTAAAAATAACCCCCATGAGAAGAACTAACAGGCTCGATAACCCAACAATCAAATAACTATTTTTCATATTTAATTTTTTTGAAAGTACACCTACCATGATAGCTCCAGCAATTCCAGCTAAAGAAATCAAGCCTTGATTGATACCCAAATATTGACTATCCAGATCCAAAACGATTCGAATAATATAAGGGATACCAACAAATAACAACCCAGATATAAAGAAGCTGATAGCACCTAAAACTACGATAATTTTTATAATTGCTGGTTCTTCTTTCCTAATAAACAACCAGCTTTCTTTCAAATCTTTAATAACCGTTGCAATGGCACCATTCTCAAATTTAACTGTCAAAATAGGAATTTTGATAAAACATTCGATAGCCGCAGCACCAAAGAATAAAATAAAACACATAATAAATATCCATTCAATTCTCACTAAGCTATATAGAAAACCAGCAAGAATCGGCCCAACAAAATTTGCAAACAACTGAATTTGATTCACAACTGAGTTTGCCTTCAACAAATTATTTTCTTTAAATAACAATGGCATACTTGATTGGACAATCGGCGTTTCAAATGCTGACACAACTGACATCAAGAGCAAACAAATAGCAACGACCGCAATACTCGCTTTTGAAACGACTGAAAAGTAAACTAGTACCGCAACACAGGCATACAAACCATCCATAATAACCATCATATTTTTTTTATTGAAATTATCTGCTAAAACACCACCAATTGGGGAAAAAATAATTGTTGGAATGATCGATACTGCTAAAAGCGTACCAAACAATGCAGCAGACTTTGTTAGATCTAAAATATATAGGGATAACGCAAATTTCATTACAGAATTTGCTAAAACAGATAGGGTTTGCCCCATAATGATATAAGCAAAATTCCTACTCCAAATCGTACGACTTTCAATCTCCATTTTTTGCCTCCTAAATTTAAAAGCTAAAAGAGCTAGACCAGTTTTAACAGGGAAATAGAAAGAATTGGCTACGGTATTTTCCCCAAAAAACTGGTACATCATGCTCTTAGCGTTTCATATTGACTAACAAAAAGTTTGCTCCAGCTAAAATGCCTGGTATTAAAAAAACGAATGAGAATTTTAAACACACAAGGCTAACGATCATAACAAGCAAACTAATGAGCGAATATTTATTCGTCACTCTTGGTAATTTCACTTTGATTCCTAAACTTTCACCGATATTTTCAAAAAAACGAGTCATTTGATCCATTCTTATCATCCCTTTCCCTATAGTAAACTTGTTAGTAGCTGTGCACCTTGAGCCAGAACAATAACGATCCCACCCCAAATCAAGACTTTAGAAAGATTTTTATTTTTACTCTTATTTCTTTTGCCTAATACCAATCCGATAATAAGTAATATAATTCCTAAAATAATGGTTCCGATCCATACATATATTAGAACGGACTGATCAGGAATTTTGATAAATGAATTGTCTAAAAGTTTAGTTGGCATGATTAATACTCTCCCTTAATATAAAATATAGTGTACTTAGTCTGTTTTGATAAAAAAATCGACTACGAAACTTGAGAATCTTAAATTTCTTTTACTAACATTGAGCGATAAGTTATGACTAGCAAAATCAGGCTAACCACTCCCAGAAATAACGAAACAACAGGAATTCCTAGTAATCCTGAAGGTGAAGCTTGCGAATTAGAACCAATCACGACAATCACTAATGATGAAACGATTGTTGCAATAACCGAACTATTCCTCATCCCAATAAATAAAGGTAAAAATCCTAAACAAATGTTAGAAATAAGCACGATTACTACAGACCATAAGCTTTCAGGCATAAACGTGACAAATGTAAGCTGTCGACTTAATAAATAAATACTGATTTCTTGAAATACTGTAGAAAATACGGCAAATGCGGCTGTCAATAAGAAAACAAGCAAGAATTTAGCTAGAATCATTTGTTTTTTACTATATGGATAAGTAAATAACACGGTGATTGTTTTTGTTTTGTACTCCTCAATAATGATTTGAACAATCAAAATCGATTGCCATACAATTAGAACAGCTCGTGTAATCAGTAGGGCTAACTCAGAAGTCGTCAGTTGCATAGCTACACCTGTTGGCGTACCTTCACTTGGATTTGCTAGTAATGTCGACGTAAAAATCGAAAGAAGTAAGACGATGCAGTTCATCGCGAGCAACGAAATAATTTGGCTTTTCAAATTAATTTTTTTTAATTCGATTTTTAATAGTTTGCTCATTCATTCCCTCCTCCTTTAACTAAGGATAGATAGTATTCTTCAATGTCCATATCCATCTCTTCCAACTCTTTTTTACCCACTTCTTTAATCAGCTTACCTTTCGCGACAATCCCGATCGTATCAGCTATTTTGAATACTTCAATCAAGATATGGCTAGAAATCAAAACAGTGGTTCCATAGGTCTGATTGATACGTAAAATCAAATTTCTAAAATCAATAATTCCTTCTGGGTCTAATCCATTGATCGGTTCATCTAAAATCAATAGCTGTGGTTCATTTAAAAGTGCTCGACCTAATCCTAAACGTTGTTTCATTCCTAGTGAGAGCTGATCGATCATTTTCCCTTTCGCCTCACTTAAGCCAACATCTTGTAATACCTTATCTACATTGACCTTAAACTGTTCTCCCATGTAGTCACAATGAAGCAGAAGATTTTCTTCTACCGTCATATTTTCATAAAAAACAGGTGTTTCAATGATACTGCCAAGTTTCTTAAATTGATCCACAGCTTGCGGCATCTTCTCGTTAAACAGATAAATCTCCCCACTATTCGGTTTTACAAGGTCAAAAATAGCTTTTATGATTGTTGTTTTTCCAGCACCATTCGCACCCAACAAACCGTAAATCATCCCTTTTTTTAAGGACAGCGAGACATCATCTAAAACAAGTTGTTCACCAAATGTTTTCGTCAGTTGTTTGATCTCCAACACATTATCCAATAACCAGTTCACTCATTTCTCTTGAATATTTATTTGTGAATATTCATAACTTTATATTCACATGATAATGCTTGTCTAAAGTTCTGTCAAGTCTTTATAACATTTTTGCTGAAATTAATAAATGAATGTTCTATTTTTTGATGGATTCGCATGATAAAAACTTGACAAATTTTTTATTTAATCTACAATTATGAATATTAATAGAAATTTATTCAACAGTCAGAAAGTAGGCTACTAATGAAGACAGGTACTAAGGGATTTTCAGAAGAAAAGCGGGCAGAACTAAGAAGTACTCTCTGTATGGAATGTGAAAAAAGCTGGGGGATCAATGGTTATAAGAAAACGAATATCGCTGAATTGACCTCTAAAGCAGCCATTTCTACTGGCGCATTTTACTTATTATATGGCACAAAAGAAGATTTATTTGTTGATACATTAAATCGAGTTCAAAATCGCTTAAAAACAAATTGGCGCAACATTTTATATGCGGAACCATCTAAAGAAGGTTTTGTCGAAGCAATGAAATTCTTATTTAGAGAATACAAAAACTCGCCTTTTCTTTATGATTTCTCTAATCCTGATTTTTTAGCTTTTATTGGCAAATTACCACCAGATCTCATCGCTGAACTTGAAACGGACAACTGGAAGTTTTTTGAAGAGGCATTACACATTGCCAATCTAAAACTTAAGGTAAGCGAAAAAAAAGCCTTTGAAATCATCAATACTTTGTTAAGTATTATTATTATCCGCAACAGGGTAACCGATGATTTCGAGACTATTTTTGAGTTTATTTTAAACTCTACCATTGATAATGTGATTGAATAGCACTATAAAGGAGGAATAAGCATGTTATCAGAAATCAACACTACTTTAAACAAAGTCAACGACGCTTTAGATGTCAATGTTTCTTTACCCACACCAAATGACGACCGACTAGCCAAGGCATCTGCTGTCAATTTTTTATTAGGGACAACGGCTTTCTGCTATGGTCTCCTTTCAAAAAAGAAAAGTTATTGTGTAATAGGTGGCCTCTCAGTTCTTTCTGCATTATTTTTAAACGAAGAAATTGGTCGAGATAAGTAAATAGTAGTACTCACTTACAGGAATAAAAAAAGCATGTGCCAAATAAATTTTTTGACACACGCTTTTTTTGTATTTATTTTGTTGAAAAATTTGGGTTTTGCTTAATCATTTCTTGATACCATTTAAATGATTTTTTCTTCTTGCGTTCTAAAGTTCCTGTCTGATCATCATTTTTATCTACATAGATAAACCCATAGCGTTTTTTCATTTCACCAGTTGTTGCACTGACTAAATCAATTGGTCCCCACATTAAATAGCCAAAACAATCTACATAATCTTCAACGATTGCTTTTTCCATTTGTTCTAAATGTTTTTGGAGATAATCGATGCGGTAATCATCTTGAATCGAACCATCAGCTTCCACCTGATCCACTGCGCCTAAGCCATTTTCCGTAATGATGATCGGTAACCCGTAGCGTCTATATACATAATTTAAAAGATATCTTAATCCAGTCGGATCGATTGCCCAACCCCACTTACTCTGTTTAAGATACGGATTTTGAACACCGCCGAATAAAGTTTCTTCATTATCGTCGTCCCCTTCATAATGGGCCACACTTGAAGAATAATAATTTAGTCCTATAAAATCCAACTTGCCTTTTGCAAAAGCATCTTGGTCGGCTTTAGAAATTTCTAGCTCAATGCCTTGAGCCTTGTATTCTTTCAATTTGTACGCTGGAAATTTCCCCATACACATAGCATCGATCTGATAAAATTCACGATCTGTTTCTTTCAACGAATTCATAACATTTTGCGGATCACAATTTAACGGATAGGCTGGTGTCAAACCAAAAACGCAGCCAACTTGATTCGTTGGATCGATTCTTCGAGCTAACGCGACAGCCTCTACACTAGCTAATGTCATATTGTAGCTGATTGTTGCTAACGTTTGCTTTTTGTTTTCCATCTCAGTGTATTTCAATCCAGCAATAATATAGGTAAAAATATCTGATGCTTCTGTTTGAGGATCAATATGGTTCATTTCGTTAAACGTTACCCAATAACGGACTTTGCCTTTTAGCGCTTCAAACATTGTTTGACAATAGTTTAAATAAAAGTCAATGACTTTTCTGTTCGTCCATGAGCCATATTCTCTGACTAAATGAACGGGCATTTCAAAATGATACAATGTCACGATCGGTTCAATGCCATTTTTCAATAATTCATCGACTACTTTTTGATAAAACTGAACCCCTAATGGATTAGCTTTTGCTTCATCGCCTTTAGGATAAATTCTTGACCAATCGATGGAAATGCGTAGTGCTTTAAAACCCATCTCAGCAAATAAAGCGATGTCTTCTTTATAGCTATGATAAAAATTGATCCCATCATGTGATGGATAATATTTATCTGCCTCAATTGTCTGACAAATTTCACGAGGAGTTTCATGACTTCCTTGCGTGACCAGATCCATGATCGCCACACCTTTACCGTCTTGATCCCAAGCACCTTCACATTGATGAGCAGCAATACTGCCGCCCCATAAAAATTCATTTTTTTTCATTGTGTATTCTCCTTAAATTAAAAGCAACGCGGGCTCGCTCAGCTCTTAGAAATTGATAGATAGCCCGCAAAGCTAGATATTATAAAATAACGGTCAAACACTCATCATCGGCGAATAAATTTTCTTGTGTTGCTGGTATCACGTCTAAGTAATCCATTGTATTTGTAATAACCACGATAACAGTTGGGTCATACCCATCATTTTTGATTCCTTCAAAATCAACTGTTGATAGTAATTGACCTTGTTTTACATAATCGCCTTGTTCCACGATCGTATCAAAGTGTTTGCCATCAAGTTCTACTGTATCGATACCGATGTGGATCAGTACTTCTACGCCTTGTTCTGTTTTGATGCCGATTGCATGCTTCGTTGGAAAAACAGCTGATACTTCACCTGCAACAGGTGCAACGATTTGACTATCACTTGGAATAATTCCTAATCCTTTACCTAATGCACCCGTTGAGAATGCTTGATCGTTGATTTCAGCTAATGGAACCAATTTTCCTTCTACAACTGAAGCCAGGGGAACTTTCTTTAAGGTCGTATTTGAGACTTGTTCAGTTTCTTTTAATGGTTCTTTTGACTGGACTTCTTTTTCTTCTTGAGGAATCCCTAAAATGTAAGCAGCAACACCCGCTGCTACAAAACCAACCACTACACTGATGATCATAAAAATCAGGTTAGAGAAATCTTGATTATCCGCATACGATGGTAGCCCCATCAAGCCCCAAACAATAGAATAGGTTTTTACGTTCATTAGACCTGCAAACAAACCACCCATTCCACCACCGATCATAACGGCAATAAACGGTCTTCTATATTTAATAAAGGCACCATAAATCGCTGGTTCTGTGACACCCATCAACGCACTAAAACTCACTGTCCCAAATAATTGTTTCTGTTTAGAATCCTTTGCTCTTAAGAAGTAACCTAACATGGCACCTGATACAGCTAAATCAGAAATTGTCGCTGCTGCTAAGAAAATCGGGTCGTACCCCATTTTGTTTACAAAATTCAGTGCTAAAGGCATCATGAAGTTTCCAGCACCTAACATGATCAAGAACGGTTGGAATGCTGCATAAAGCATCACAACGATCCAGCTACCAAATGTATTGTGTAAGACTTCAAAGAACCAACCAATACCGTCGCCAATCCAAATCCCGATCGGTCCAAATACTAATAATGTTACTGGCAAACAAATCACCATGATCAATAATGGGTTTAAAAAGTATTGTAAAAACTTCGGAACATATTTTTTTAATAATACTGTTAATTGTCCCATAAACCAAACAGCTAAAATAATTGGAATAAATGAGTTCGCATAAACCATTTGCGGTAATTGAATCCCAAAGATGCTCAAACCTGCTACATCATTGATTGAACTTGAAACAAGCGTTGCTGCTAACGCTACTGCCAAATAAGGACTCGCTTTTAAGCGCTTTGCACAAGACATAGCAATTAAAATTGGTAAAAAGAAAAAGACTGCTGAACGAATCGAATCTAATAATTGATACGTTGGGCTATCTGCAGAAATCAGCCCTGTGATTGAAAATAATGATAAAAAACCAGCTAGTAATCCAGAAGCAATAATCGGCTCGATCACAGGTGTCATTGTTTCAGAAAGTAAGTCCATTGCTGCTTTTAACGGATTTTTTTTCTCTTTTACTTCTGTTTCCTCATCTGAGCTGGGTGCTATTCCCAACATACTGATCAATTCTGCGTGAACTTCACTAACATGTGTCCCAATGATCACTTGGTAAGCTACGTTATTAGAGACAACATCGATTACGCCATCTAGCGCCTTTAATCCTTCTGTGTCAGCCTTTGAGCGATCATTTAAGGTAAAACGTAAACGGGTCATACAGTGAACGACCGCTTGGATATTCTCTTTCCCACCTACTAGGCGGATGATGTCTTCATTAAATGTTTGATATTTCATTTTCTTATGTCCTCTCTTTTTGACTCCGATGCGTCACTCGATGGATATGGAGCATAAGATAGGTTTCTTCATCGATCGTTAGATCACAGCTGTACTTTTGCTGAACATAGACTCTGATTTTCTGCACACATTCAAACGAACTAGGATACAAGAGCTTGATTTGTTCATTTAAGATTGAATCACTTTCCTCATCACTATTTTGAGTCATGATTCGTTGAATAAAGTATTGCAGATGGGTCATCAGCCTCATATAATTCAAAGAGCCTTCATCTAATTTAATCTGAAAATGATACTGAATGATCGATAAGATATCTCTTAAACTCTCCATTGAGCGGATCGTTTCGTCTAGATTATTCTTATCCTCCTGCAGATTGACAAAGTGTAACGCAATCGAAACAGCTTCATCCTCTGGAAATGTTACTTGGAATTGGTCATTGATCAAGTTCAATGCATACATGCCAATGTCAAAATGCTGCGGATAAAATTTCTTTACTTCCCAAGTTAATGGGCTGCGAATAAATTGTCCTTTGGCTGCACGTTTCAATGCAAATTCGATATGATCCAGTAAGGTCAAACTGAGATAGTCATTTGATTTTTCACCCAACTTTTCTTCCCCGTAAGCAATGATTTGATTGACTAAAGTGATATGATTCGCATCAGAATGAGACAACAAATAACTAAAGTGCTCCAACATATCATTAGAATCTAACACATACGTTTTTTCAATTTCATCTTCATGGATGGCTTGACCGACTTTTTTTCTAAACGCCAAACCCTTGGCATAGACGATGACCTCGTTGTCTCCACGGCTTACGATTGCTACGTTGTTGTTTAAAATTTGACTTACTTTCACTTGATATACTCCTTTCCAGAAAAAAAACTCAAACTACCCAGGAAAGGACATTCCTAGGTAATCTGAGTTCTGCCTGCATTATTCAGTAACATACTCTATAAATGACTACATCGTCATTATCAGTTTTTTCTCTTGTGTTTAGTATAATCCATTCAGCTAAAATAAGCAACGCTTACATTGAATATATTTCGGTATTCTTCTCTTAATCCAGATTGCCGCCATTTGTTTCAATTACTTTTTTGTACCAATAGAAAGAATCTTTTCTAGAGCGATCCAAGGTGCCTTTTCCCTCATCGTCTAAATCCACATAAATGAAGCCGTAACGTTTGGACATTTCACTCGTACTTGCACTGACTAAATCGATACAGCCCCATGGCGTGTAGCCCATTAAGTCCACACCTTCATTGATGGCTTGTTCCATTTGTTCAATATGACTTCTTAAATAATCAATACGATAGCTATCATGAATACTGCCGTCTGCTTCGACAACATCTTTAGCACCTAACCCGTTTTCTACGATAAATAATGGAATTTGATAACGATCATATAGCTTATGCAAGGTTACACGTAAGCCAACTGGATCAATTTGCCAACCCCATTCACTTGCTTCTAAGTAGGGATTTTTCTTAGACCCCAGTAAGTTGCCTTCTGTAATATTGCCCTCTTTTTTATGGGACGCAATGCTACTCATGTAGTAGCTGAAAGACATATAATCGACTGTTCCTTCTTTCAGAATTTGATCATCACTTGCTTCTTTTTTGATCGTAATATTATGGTCACGAAAGAATTTATTCATATAACTTGGATAATATCCACGAATTTGAACATCTGAATAGAATAAGTTATTGTGATCACTATTCACACTTTCCATTACATCTAACGGATGACAGGTTTCCGGATAAGCTTCCATTCTTGCTAACATACAACCAATTTTCGCATTTGGAATAATGTCATGACAGGCTTTAACTGCTAGAGCACTTGCTACAAATTGATGATGGGCTGCTTGGTATTGCGCCTGCAGCATATTTTTTTCTCCATCAGCTAAGATTCCACCACTTAAATAGCCTGTCATTCCAATAATATTGATTTCATTAAAGGTCAACCAGTATTTCACTTTGTCCTTGTAGCGATTAAAAAGAACACGTGCATAACGTTCAAACGCTTCAATCGTCTTACGACTTTCCCATCCATTTTGCTTAAATGCTAATCCTAAAGGAAACTCATAATGAGAAATCGTTACGAGTGGTTCTATATCATATTTCAAGCACTCATCAAAAACCGCATCATAGAAAGCTAAACCAGCTTCATTTGGCTCTAACTCATCTCCGTTTGGAAAAATGCGCGGCCAAGAAATCGATAAACGGAACGTTTTAAAGCCCATCTCAGCAAATAAGGCAATATCCTCTTTATATCTATGATAAAAATCGATGCCGTGACGTTTCGGATAGACTCCTTCTTTGTCATTCATCGCAAACTCAACATCTGCTTTGGTCGTTGGTTTAAGTAATTCTGCCATACTTATTCCGTTTTCTTTGATAAAACGTGCAGTATCAGCTGTTGACCAGCCCTTACCGTCTTCTAAAAATGCCCCTTCAAACTGATTAGCTGCTGTTGCGCCGCCCCATAAAAAATTTTGTGGAAATCCGCTCATATTTCCCATCCTCTCAATCATTGATTTAGTGTATAATTGATTTAACAACTTTAGTTTACCATGAGAAGAGCCCGAGCTATTTTTATGTTTCTGATACGATTTTCATTATTACGATTCATTTTCATGTTTGCGAAAATGAATCGCTACGAAGGAGTTTTTTGATGCTTGATCTATTTGATTTTCTCCATTATTTAAATACGAATAAGCGAGATGCAACCTATTCACGAATCATCATTTATCTCTTTACTCATCTTGACAAAATTCGAATGATGACGATTACTGAAATTGCAGAATCTTGTTTCGTCTCACCTGCAACACTAACACGTTTTTGTCGTCACTTCGGTGTTTCCAGCTTTGCCTCTTTACGGGAATCGTTAGTTTCTTTAGGAACAATGAGAAAGCATAGTGGTTTACGGATGAAAGAACAGGAATTAGCAGATTTGACTAGTGATCCCAAAAGTTATCTCGCTTCTTATGGAAATGAAATCAGCACAGCAATCAATGATGTTTTACAAACGATCGATATAAACCAAGTGGATCAGATCTTGGCTGATATCCATCATGCTGAAGAAATCGTTCTTATCGGCTACAGTTCCACTTTAGATTTAGCTAAAGATTTACAAACCTCTTTTCTACTCAGCCAAAAATTAGTCTTGGTAGGAGAAACAGAAGAAACACAGCAAGCTTTTATTGAAGACCTTAGCACAGATTCGATGGTGATCGTTATTTCATCTTATGGTTCTGTCCTTAATCGCAGTAGTGAGCTAATGAGAAAAATCAGCGACAGTCCCGCACGGTCGATTCTTTTGACACAGCATACACAAAATACTTTGACCAACCAATTTGACTTAGCTGTCAATGTAACGACGACAAATTATGTGCGTATTGGAAATTATCCGTTGACTTTTTTTCTAGATTATTTTGTAAGACGCTATGCAAGTTTGTATCAGTAAATAAATTAAGATTGTTATTATAGGAGGAATTATGGGTATATTTGATTTTTTTAAAAAGGAAGAGCCAAAAGAAGTGGTTGATTTAAATGAGGAAGTCGCTAAAATCGTCGCTATTTATGAAGATTATCCTGAATTTCCAGCGATGTCAGCTGACCGTAACGTTGATGAATGGTTAAAAACAATTGCAGATGGTAGTGGCAAAATTGTTCCGAAAGAAAATATGATCAGAAATGCAGATGGTTTATTACCTGGTGAAGTGCTTTTACTTGATTGGGTCAATGAAAAAGACTCGACTACTGGGTGTTTTCCAGAGTTCTTTGAAATGGAGTTTGGAATTGATCCCGTAGAAGCAACGAATCAACTATTATTTGCTGATTATCTAGATATTTTAAATGATGCATCTGTTATTGATTATTGGTCTTTATTTCAGCTAAATGAAGTTTTAGAGGAAAATGGTCTCAACCAATATGATACGAAAGAACGCGCTATCCAAGTATTGAAAAAGGAATTTACCGCTGATTATATCGTAAATATGGTCGATCCCGGGATTTATGTTTTAATGGAGAAAGGTCAGTTTATTGTATCTAAATATGCTGATTTTATTCACGAATATTTAGATACACCACCTGAATAAAAAAATCTAGGCTAACAATCACTGTTGTGCCTAGATTTTTTATCTAACTCCCAAGGCCTACACTGTTCGATTCCCCAGAGTCCACCACTTCACTCTATCCCTCACCATTGTTGCTTTTGTATTCGTTACAGGCAGCGTTGTACTTTCTTTAAATTAAAGAAAGAAGAAAAAAGCACTTAAAAAAAAGCAACTTTCTTCTTACAAAGGTGTTCAATTTCTTATTTAAATCATTTCTTTTCTTCCATAAATATCGGTTTCTACAGTTTTTCTGAACAAATAATAACATAAAAAAGAGAGCAACAAGACGCTACAAGCTATGAAGGTTAGCGGCAAAAAGACATTGCTTGTCGTTTGCTTAAAGATCATGCCAATCATTATTTGTCCTAATGGAACTGCACATTGCGCACATGCCACAATTGTTGCCATCACTTTTCCTAGATTTTCTTTAGGCGTCACTCGCTGGACCATGGAAATCAAGTAAATCGAGATAACACTCATCAACATACCAATTGGAATACCTGTGATCACAAATAAGACAAACCCTAGTACATTCCCAGAAGGTGTCCCGGCGAAAGTTAACCCAAGATTCATAGCAAACAACAACAATCCTGATAATGTAAACGTAAGATACAGGTTGTTCAGACGTAATTTCTTTGTAAAAAAACCAGCAAATACAGCACCTAAAATTGTTGCAAGGCTGACTAAAGACATGCCAAAACCATACATCGAATCATTGGCCTGTAGCATTACTCTTAATATAACAGGCGTACCTACAATAAAAAATGATGCTAACACAAAGTTGACAAGCGCCGCAATCAGAATCGATTTTAAAATTACTGAATTTTTGCGGACCTCTTGAAAGCCTTCAATCAAATCTGAGGTCAGTGTTGTGAGCAACCCCTTTTCTAACGCTCTTTTTTCAAACGGAATTTGAAGGAAGGATTCAATCACAGCTGCCAAAAGGAAAAAAAGTGCACTGCACGCAACCAGTACCTGAGCACCTAAAATACTATAGAGAATACCGCCAATAATCGGTGCCACAACATTAGACATGGAAAGAACGCCATTCACTAACCCATTCACTTTTTCTAACTTGCTTTCTTCTACCAATAAAGGAATACTGGCGGTAACAACTGGCGTGTCAAAACTGCCGACGATCGATAAGAGGAACAACAGCGCTCCTATCATGAAAATCGATTGATTCATCCCTAAAACAAAAAATAGAAACACAGCCAATACTGCATTCGCAATGTCCATCAAAACCATTAACATCCGTCGATCAAATCGATCAGCGATTGCACCACCGATTGGTGCAAATAAAACAGGGATACTCGAAATCGCCAAAACCGTTGCAAAAATATCTGCTCGTCCGGTCTGATCCAACACGAAAAGTGATAAAGCAAATCGTAAAATAGCACCTCCAAACACCGAAATAACTTGTCCCAATATCAAATATAGAATATTCTTTTGACCCTTTTTCATTTTCTCTCTCCTAACATCCTTTTCTGTGTCCATCTGACAATAAAGCGATTACTTTTATATCACTTATAAGCTTACCATTTTATGGTAGTTTCCTACTCATTCAAAAGAACTAGTTTTTCTAGGACTTTCGGCTGATTATTACAGATCAGTGTTATTAGATTCGGTCCTTCTTGATACTTTTAAAAATCGCTCAATCCTTGAGCTAGTTGCTTTAGTTTGGCTTGATTCAAGTGATAGCTTTTTCCCTCTTTTATAACCACTTCATTCTTTTGAAATTCAGTCAATGTATACATCAGATGTCGATAGCTAACCCCTAAATATTCAGCAGTTTCCGTTTGTTTTTCAGTGTAGACTCCCTCAACTTCTGTCTGCAGCATATATGCCGCTAAACGATGCTTTAATTCATAATTTTGATTATTTGAAAAATGCTCTACTCTTAGCAGAACTTTTTCACCTAAATACTGTGCAAGAATTCTTAAAAAATGAGGATCATTTAGCAAATCTTGTTTTACCTTCTGATAGGGCAGCGTTAAACAAACACAACGGTCGATTGCTTGCACATCTTTGACTTGTTTTTCGACTTCTAATAAAGACAGTTCTCCGATAAAATCTCCATCACCTAAAAATTGAATCAGCGAACGTCGACCATTTTCATGTATTTTGTAAATTTTAGCTCGACCTTCAATGACAAAAAAGAGATGCTCTACTTGTTTATCAAAACGAACAATGTATTCTTTACTATCATAAATAAAAAGTTTGGCTTGTTTGAGTATTGTTTCGGAAAAGTAAGTAGATAAATCAATTTTATTTTCTCCAATTACTTCATTCAGTTGCTCTAAATGGATTTTTTTCATGTCATTCTCCTTAAAATGTGAGATATCTCCTATTATTATGACTGATTATCCGTTAAATTGTGAGTGGGACATAACTCTTCGAGTCATATCCCGCTCACGTGGAATCAGGATAAACGGTGGGAGCAGAAGCAACCCCTTCGGAAATAAGCTGAAATTCACAAAAATTTGAAGAACAATTTTCGTGAATTCCCTCTTATTTCTCGGGGTTTAACACTTCTGTCCCATCCTCATTCTTTTTTGTCAGTGCTAACGACGCTTGATTCGCTTTTATATTAGGAGGGTTCATAGTGAAAAAAATGATATCTTCATTGTTCTTTTATACACTTAGCGGTATTGGCATCAGTTTAACCTTAAAGGCCGAGATCGGTGTTAGTAGTTTCAATTCGCTCAATGTAGCGATTGCTTCAATCAATGAAATTAAAGTTGGGACAATCACCGTCTTATTAAATACTTGTTCTTTGATTCTGTATATGTTGCTATCTAAGGAAAAACATTTTTTGAAGTATTTATTGATGTTTCTTTCAGTCCTTTGCTTGGGAAGTATTATCAATTTCTTTACATATACAGTACTCGCTCCACTGAGTTTGAATAATTATTTGCTTCGGTTAGCAGTCTTTGTTCTTGGTACATGCGTTGCAGGTTTTGCAACTGGAATGGTGATCTCCCTTGGGGTGTTACCTTTTCCTATTGAAAGTGTCTGTATTGCTTTATCAGAATTGACTGGCTATTCTTTCGCTAAGTTCAGGTATGGTATTGATTTGTTTTCAGTAGCTAGCTCCTTAGCCCTTTCATTTATTTATGATCTGCCGATTTTTGTCAGGGAAGGGACGCTGATCAGCTTAGTCTTATTATCTGGTGTCATCTCTTTTACCAAAGCTAATTACGAAATCTACTTACTCAAACGAAACAATTAAAGAAAAGGCGCAGAAAACGTGATTGCTCATTCTGCGCTCTTTCTTATTTGTCTATTTTAATAAATGGTAAGGCACCATCCGTAAATATTTCATCTCCACCACCGTTACGACCATGATAACTCGTTGTAAAATGCTCCACAACCTCAACTGAGACGGCTTGACTCGATTGCTTAAACGAATCTAAAACAAAATCTCGTTCTTTATCAATATCTGAATTGATTTTATGTGTGACCTGTCCAGTAAAAAATGAGAATCCTACTTTTTTATCATAAGTAGCGGCTCCTAACCAGTCTGCCTCTCTTCCACCTGGTAAATACCAATTTTCTGGAGTTTGCCAAAAACGAATATGATGTCTTCTTCTAGGGTTATTATTTATCTCTCGTTCAAAAGCTATATCTTGTTTCTTGTTGAACAGAAATAGCGAACTGACAGGTGCTTTAGGGTATGACTTCCCAAAAACACTTGCAGTGATCATATGCAGACTAGACTTTACCGATAATGGCTCCGCAATTGTCCATCCTGCTTCTAGAAAAAGTTTCTCTAATTCTTTTTTTGTACCAATAAAGGCAAGATTGATAGGATCACCAAGCAAACCATCACTGGTTCTTGAACGACCAATGAAATAATCTGGCAGATAGCGACCTGTCAATAATTTATTAATATAAGGAATCACTAGATAAGAGCTAAATAGCCATAACGCAATATAGAAAAATAGATGGATTTTTTTAGTTAAAATTTCTGCAAATAACGACTGATAAACTAAATAACCAATAATCACGATTACAATGAAACGAAATACTCTAAATATACTATTTAACACCGTTTGCTTTTTCATTTACTCTCTCTCCTTTTTATATAACTTATGGCTCTATTTTTCTAGGTTATAAGAGACCTATCGATTATAATTATCCAGTCCTCCTTCAAATGTATAACAGAACTAATCTTTTGTTCCAAGCTCATCTCAATTATATTATTCATCGCCTTTTTGGTATTCAGTTGTTGTAAGCATTGCTCTTGTTTTTTCGATCCTTTCTTTAATGGCAGTTATCAAAATGAAAAAATGTTTTTTCGTTTAATTAAATTATACTCTATTCTGAAATAAAGTCGTCTGATAGCATTTAAACTAAGACATAAAAAAAGAAGTAACCAATAAAAGCTCTATACTTTCTGATGTTGGTGAGAAATCACCGGCATCTTTTTAATGCAAAATAATAGAAAAGACACCCTGATATCCTTTAGAATTAAGTCGTCT
>NZ_MIKC01000005.1 GCF_001730315.1 Enterococcus ureilyticus | reverse complement strand
AAAAGCAAAATTGACTGGTATGAGTCCGGTTCAATACCGAATTCATACCAGTCGAATGACAGGTTAATCTACGTACAACTTTTAGGGCGCACATCATTTAAGCTCAATCTTCTTTGTTTATTTACTTCTCTTAGCAAAAGGCTGATAAGCAATGCCACGACTTTCACACCAGTGAATGATTTCGCCAGAAAAAATAATATCAGTTGTTGCAAGATCAGCAGTTGTCTTTTTACCAAGTAAGGTATACATCATTTTAAGTTCATCTTCCCATTGTTGGATCAGTTCGATTGTTTCATCAACGCTATTTGTCATCAAATAGTTTAAAATAGTGCCAGCAACGCCAACACTTGCAGCACCTAAACTCAGGGCTTTGATAATATCCATAGATTGACGGATACCGCCAGAAGCTAAAATAGTTAGTTCTTTTTGCCAGTCCGTAGATTCTAATAAGGAGAGAACCGTTGATTGCCCCCAGTCCGTTAAGAAACCTAATTCTCTTTTTTTCCGACGAGCATTTTCGATTTGGGTAAAACTAGTGCCGCCCTGTCCACTGATATCTACCAATTTAACACCTCGGCAGATTAATTGTTCGATTGTTTCACTGCTCATACCGAACCCAACTTCTTTAACGAGCACTGGAACAGACAAGTGAGCAACGATATCTTCAATAGTATCCAACCAGCCATGGAAATCACGATCTCCTTCAGGCATTACGAGTTCTTGAGGAGTATTCACATGAATTTGCAGCCCATCCGCTTGAAACAAGTCGACTGCCCTTTTCGCATCTTCTAAAGAGAGGCCTGCGCCAATATTCGCCCAAATCACACCATTAGGATTTTCCTTACGCATGATTTGGTAAGTATCTGCTAAATCAGGATTCTTCAAAGCGGCATTAACTGATCCTGTTGCAGTCATTATTCCAGTTTCTCTAGCGATGATACCTAATTCCTGATTGATTTCTTTCGCTCGTTTACTACCGCCGGTCATAGCATTGATGTAAAAAGGTTGCTTAAAGGAAAAATCAAGAAAAGAAGTTGAAATATCGACTTCATCCATTGCAATTTCAGAAAATGAATGATGCACAAAACGGATTTGATCAAAGTCATTGGTCTTTTCTTTATGAAAGGCTTTAGCTAAAGAGATGTGTTCATCTTTTCGGTTCATTTTTTTCCTGCTTTCCGTAAAAATAGACGTGTAATGGTAAAGGCGTGATTCCTTCTTTTTCCCAAGAGCTCATTAAAGGTAGAATTCCTGATTTTTGTTTGAATAGGACGATTCCGCAATCACCACCACCTGCACCAGACGATTTTGCTGCGCCACCGTATGTTTGTGCTAAGTTACATAGTTTTTTTAGCGCAGGCGTTTCAATCGTAACACCAGTGATGGAGGTCAATTGTTGGAGTAATTTACGGTTTTTTCGTATTTGGGTTTGGATCAAGGAAATATTTTCTTGATCGAAGCCTGCTATCATTGTCTCAACACAGGTTTTACTTTCATCAAGAAATTCCTGATAAGCGTTCTCTTTTACATCTTTTGATTGATGGACTTGATCCACCAAATCTGACGTTGAAGCAGGGCTGCCAGTCCAACCGATCAATAAGCGTAGTTTCTTAGGAACGACCAAAGGTTTGATCATTAATTTTGGCCAAGTTGCCTGAAGCAAGGTCGTTAATGTTTGTGTCTGAGATTGTTCATTGACCCAACGGTGATCAAAGGTTGAAAAAGCGATCCAACCACCATAACAGCTTGCCGCAATATCGCCGCAGGAGCCGTTTCCTTGAACAGCTAAATGAGCTAGAGCCGAAAGTTTAAAAATCTCTTCTTCTTTTAATTGCAAGTCATAGAAGAGTGCTAAAGCTTTCACTGTTGCTACAGTAACGGCACCGCTGGAACCTAATCCGTATTTTCGTCCGTTTGAACTATCTAACTCACTGGTGACTTTTAAGTGGTAAAAAGAAAGCTCTTTTTGTTGTTCATGCGCATATTTTTCAGTTAAGCGAATTGCAGCAAGAACATAATGAAACGGATTTTCTCGAATATCAAGGACAAGTTCGTTATTTCTTCTAGTCCAACGCACAGGTAGTGTGCTATATTGGGCAGATTGGATACTGCCGACATCTTTTGCTGTTTCGACAGTGACTGTCACAAATTGGTCTACTGCAACAATGATTGCCGGATGTCCTGGTTCAACAACGGCATATTCACCAGCAATAAACAATTTACCTGGTGTAGAAACTTCTATCATAACTTTTCCGACCTTTCTAAAGGAATCAGGGCAATCTTAGGTCCTGCGTAAGCTTCAATCAATTGTTTTTTAGAAAAATGAGTAGCTAAATGATTTTTTAAAGTACTCAGATTTTTCTTCTCAACTAAGATTTTGACGTTTGGTCCAGCATCCATTGTGAAGTAACACGGCAACCCTTGTTGGCGTGCGCTCCGGACTAATTGCATGACCTTGAGACTTTCAGGTGACCAGTATGTAAATGGCGGTACAGCAGCTAAAGTCGTTCCATGCATACGTAAGCCATTTGCTTCAGTGACTTCCCCTAACTTATTAAAATCTTTTTCTGCAATGGCTTGTTTGGCTGTCGCTAAATCGGCTTCGACTGTTTCCAACCAACCTGAATAAAAACTCGAGCTTTCAACGGTTCGTTTCATACCGTCACGACTAGAAACATCTTTTACACCATCATCCACTAAAACAAATAACATCGCTAATTCATCTTCCCAGTGATCAGATGGGATCCCTTGGGCAAAGGAAGTTTGATCAGAGTCGCCTTTTTGCCATTCAGCAAATCCACCAAAAATACTCCGGCAAGCTGATCCTGAACCGCGTCTAGCTAAACGGGATAATTCAATTTCAGTTAATTGCAAGTCTAACGCTTCATTGCAAGCACCAGCTAAAGCTGCTAAACCACTAGCAGAAGAAGCAAGACCAGCTGCAGTCGGGACATAGTTTTGACTATCTACTTTAGCAAATAAGGCTAGATTTTGCTCTTTTCGAACAAGGTCTAAAAATTTAGAAATCTTTGTAGTTTGTTTCGTGTCTTGTTTTTGTCCATCTAAGACAAAAAGATCTTCGGTCAAATTTTCATCGAATTGTACACTAGTTTCTGTATAAAAAGCATCTAACGTTAAAGAAAGACTGCTGTTCATCGGTATTATCAAGTGTTCATCTTTTTTTCCCCAATATTTGATCAAAGCAATATTTGTATAGGCTCGTGCTTTCCCAGTGTACATTAATTTTTCACTCCTAATGATTGAATCCAAGTAGCTACAGCACCAGCTGATTCTAACGCTACTGCTATATTTTCTGCTTGTTTTTTTGAACCAGCTAAAGCGATCATACAACCACCGCGGCCGCCACCTGTTAGTTTTGCCCCTAAGGCCCCGTTTGCACGAGCAGTGCTGACCAAGTGGTCCAACTGTTCATTGCTGACAGTCAGTGCGCTAAGATGTTCCTGAGCTTGGTTCATGACATTGCCTAACGTATCAACTTCATCTGCTAAAATAGCGTGTTTTGCGCTTTTAGTCAAGTGGCCTAATGTTGTAATATGTTGTGAAATTCGTTTTTTATCTAATTCAAAAAGGTGCGCCACATCTCTGACCGCAGCTCTTGTTTGGCCCTTGATACCTGTATCTGCAACGATCAAAAAAGCATTGGAAACATTCATGGGGAATGATTCTAATGGATGACTTTTTATAAAAAATAAAGGTTCATCACCAGTTGTTGCTGCCGCATCTATACCGCTAGGATTACCGTGAGCTATTTTTTCTGCACGATTTACTAATGGAAGCAGAGATTCAGACGTACAAGGAATATCAAAATAATCAAACAAAGCTCGAACGATTGAAACGGCAACAGCCGCACTTGAACCCATGCCTCGTTCAGCAGGAATCGTACTAGTAATGGTAATTTTTAAGGTTGCCTCTTCATGGTGAAGAGCAATCAGTGTTTGATCGATGACCTCTGATACACTTTTTAATTGTGAAGGAACTTGCGAAAGCTCTCCTGAAAAGTAATGACACTCTAAGATCATAGTAGAGTCAGGTTCAACTTTTGTTGAGATATAGGTCTCTTGAAATGGAAAAGCAATTGCAGGCTCACCGTAAACCACAGAATGTTCCCCCATCAATATAATTTTTCCAGAAGCTTGGCCATGACCAATTTTTTCTTTATTCATTTTAATAAACAGTCCTTTTAGTTAAATATCAGATGCGTAGACATCTAAGGTTCCTCATAAGAATCATGCATTGCACACCGTAATTCATGCTCAACTTATTAAGAGTACCACAAACGCTTCCTACCAGCAAAATCCCCAAAATAGTAATCAAGTCGGCTTCCATATAAGTTCACAATAAATTAAAGTCGATAAACAATCCAAGTATTGCTTTATGAGTTTTTTACGATCGATGCTGTTATCTGACGAGCATCGTTCATTCATTTACTTTTCTAAAAGCGGAGAATCATTCTTGACCTATCCTAGTTTACCAAAAAAGCACATGAAATAAAATCATTGGATTCTTCTTAAGAAAAAAATTAATAAGTAAATAAAAAAAATCCTAAATAATTTTAATTAGAAATCCAGTTATTATTTTATTAGGTGCGGTTTATTTAAAAAGAACACAACAATAAACTAGGTATAAAGATCGGACAACGGAGTTAGCTGAAATCTGTGGGATTTGTTGAAGCAATCAACGATTCTTTAGGAACGATACCTCCTAGACAAAATCGAGTATAAGAATTAAGCTTATGACTTAGTCTTATTTAGTATGAAAGAATACCAAATGGCTGTTGCCAATGCCAGTGTTGTAGGCCTGAATGATTAGTTTCTAACCCCAAGAAAGCTTAAAAAAGAGCAAAAAACGACAAAATCCTACTCGATTTTGTCGTTTTTATTATTCAATAATCAACCCTAAGCCTGCAGCAATAGTGATTGCTTGTTCTTGAGTCACCTTTAGCCCTTTAAGTAATTCTTGTGAAAAGGCAATTCTTTCAAAAGTACATGTTGTTAAATCAAGAGCAGCTAATTTTGTATGGAACCAGTTGCTACCTGTGACAGAACACTGATCAAGTAGCAGGTTATTATACATCACTTCAACAAATTCTGTATTATTCAAGCTAGTTTTTTTAAATTCAACGACTTTTTGATTTGTAGCACTGAACGAGGTGTAATCGGCAAGGCAGTCTTCAAAAAGGCAATCTCTTAGGTAACTCTCAGCAAAATTTGTTCCAGTTAATTTACATTGACGAAAATGAACCTGGTGAAAACTAGCACCAATCCATTCTGTATTCGAAAGGTCACAATGATCAAAAATCACATTACTACACTCAAAACGTTCTAAGTGATTGCGGTTCATCGTTACTTTTTCAAAGCGAGATTCTCGAAAGACTAAATTGCGGATATCCTGATAACTAAGATCTTGGTCTTTTAAGGAGAGACCTTCAATAATGACCTCATCATCGATAGAAATAAAATCTGTTTTAGTGAGTTTGGGTAACACGGGTGTAATCGGCTTTTTGATTTTCATAAATAAAACCTCCAAAAAATTGTAATAGCGGTGGTGATTTATTCTGTTTCCTTATCTAAATTTTCGTTTAATTGGTAAGCACGATTGTAAAATTTCAAACTAGTCGTCAATACAAACGCACCTAAAAGGCCCAAAAGACTACCTAAAACAATACCGATCAAGCGGTAATTCAAGAGACTGATTAAATATTGATGACGGGCGAGATTGGCCAATAGTAAGGACATTGGCGTTGTAAAAAAATTTGCAATTGCATAATTTCGTTTAATAAAATATTCCACAGTCAAAAAGAAAAAGCAAATCAGCAAAATAGTTTCTAAAGAAGTAAAAGAGATGCTCAATAAAAAAGCGGCAATCAATAAGCCGATCATCGTACCTAAGATCCGTTGAATATTGCGATGCATAACAGCACGTAGATTATCCCCTTGTAAAACAGCGGCACAAGAAACAATCATCCAATAAGCATTAGTCAAATGCAATGATTGACTGATATAGGTCGCTAAAAATAGAATTGCGGCATAATGCAAAGCATCGAGTAATGCGGAAGGATCTGTATAAAGTCGCTCTTGTAAAGAGATTTTCTTTTGTGGTTCCACAGATTCCCTTTCAATAAAAAATAAAACGACTGCCACAACAAGGGATGTTATAACGCCCAACAAAACATAGCTCATCATGGTGGGAACACTTTCTAGAGGGATTTTAGTTCCACTCCCCATTGCAGTTACCATGACAATAAAAAAAGCCCCCGGCTTAGCGATTCTGTATAATCTGAAAATAATACGAGCACAAAAGGCAACCAATGCAATAACGATCGGTATGATCCAAGGAATATGAGTACTTAACATCCCAACCAGATTTCCGAAAAGTAAAAAAGCGCCAATCGAACTTAAGCGAATCAGCAATTCTCTTAATGGAAGAGTTTGATAATAAAGAAAGGTAAAGATACCTAGAGAACCAAAACTGCCAATCAATAAATTATTTGAAAAATAACCAATAAATAATGGTACCGCCATACAAACTCCTGCACCAATCAAGCGAAAAGGTGCTTTTTGTGGTTTATGAAAGGTTGTTAACTCTTTGAAAAAAGATGAATGATGCATCAAATCACTCCTTATTGTTGTGATGAAACATAAGATGACGAGCGATAACGTCATGACAACATATTGTTTCTTCCATATACTAATCTAACATACTTATTTAGAAGAAAACAATCGCTTTTTATCTAATCTGGCTTTATGGGCTAGCCTTTTGGAAAAAGAGAGAACTTGCTTGCAGCAAAAATCTCATCCTTATATTTTCCTATTTTCCCTTCAGGGCTAAGCGAACAGTTCAACTTTTTACCATTTCTAAGAAATAACTTCTAATGAAGATATAATTTAATGATGTGAGTATTAAAAAAAAATAAGATTATTCTTGATTTTTTAATTTAAAAATTGTAAACTATACCTCAGTACAATAAATAATTATTAAATTCTGATTTTTCAGAAAATACTCAGGGTCTTTTAGGGAGGAAAAAAGAATGAAGTTAAAGAAGTCATTTGCTTTTGGATTCATCACTTTATTTAGTTTAACACTAGCAGCGTGTGGTAACGGTGGTGCAAAGACAGACGATTCAGGTAGCTCTAAAACAGCTGATGGAAAGCCTAGCGGAGAACAGATTTTCCGTGTCAATGAATTACAAGAAATGCCAAGTGCTGATTTATCAGTAGCGACAGACGTTATCAGCTTTACTGCTTTAAACAATGTATATGAAGGAATCTATCGTTTGAATTTAGATAATAAACCAGAACCTGCAGGGGCTAGCGAAAAAGCTGAAGTCAGTGAAGATGGTATTACGTACAAAATCAAATTAAACGAAAAATCTAAATGGTCAGACGGCAAACCCGTAAAAGCAGAAGATTATGTTTATGGATGGCAACGCACGGTTGATCCTGCGACAGCTTCAGAATATGCCTACCTTTACGAGTCTGTAAAAAATGGTGCAGATATTGCAG
Source organism: Enterococcus ureilyticus (assembly GCF_001730315.1). Taxonomy (GTDB): domain Bacteria; phylum Bacillota; class Bacilli; order Lactobacillales; family Enterococcaceae; genus Enterococcus_L; species Enterococcus_L ureilyticus. The sequence goes on along the minus strand of NZ_MIKC01000005.1, from coordinate 120,330 downwards.
CAGGTAAAAAAGACAAAGCTGAATTAGGAATCAAAGCAACAGGTGATTATGAATTAGAAATCACTCTAGAAAAAGCAACGCCATACTTTGATTATCTATTAGCATTCCCATCATTCTTCCCACAAAGAAAAGATGTTGTTGAAAAATATGGTAAAGAATACGCTACAACAAGCGAAAATTCAGTTTATAACGGACCGTTTGTATTAGACGGGTTCGATGGACCAGGTACCGATACAAAATGGTCATACAAGAAAAACAAAGATTATTGGGATGCTGACACAGTTAAATTAGATGAAGTACAAGTCAATGTTGTAAAAGAAGCACCGACTTCATATAACTTATTCCAAGATGGACAAGCAGATGACGTTCAATTGACTGGTGAATTAGCGCAGCAAGCAGCGAATGATCCACAACTTGTGATTCAAAAAGAAGCTTCTACACAATATATGGAATTAAATCAAATTGATGAAGATTCACCATATAGAAATGAAAACCTAAGAAAAGCCATTTCTTATTCAATCGACCGTAAATCATTAGTTGAACAAATCTTAGGAGACGGTTCAGTAGAACCTAAAGGCCTAGTTCCAGCAGATATGTCTAAATCGCCAGATGGCAAAGAAGACTTCACAGAAGCTGCTGAAGACAAGATCTCTTACGATAAAGAAAAAGCAAAAGAGCATTGGGAAAAAGCTAAGAAAGAGCTGGGTATTAAAACGTTAGATATTGATATCTTATCTTCAGATGCAGACTCTTCTAAGAAAACAGTAGAATATATTCAAGGTGCAATTCAAGAAACATTAGATGGAACAAAAGTAACTGTAAGCCCAGTTCCATTCTCTGTTCGTTTAGATCGTTCTAACAAAGGGGATTTCAAAGCTGTTATCGGTGGCTGGGGAGCAGACTATGTCGATCCAAGTAGCTTCTTAGATTTATTCCAAACAGGAGTTCCTTATAACCGTGGTCACTATAGCAATACTGAATATGATAAAGCATTAAAAGCTGCTTCAACAACCAATGCTAATGATCCTGAAAAACGTTGGGACAATTTAGTTGATGCAGAGAAAATTATTATGGGTGACATGGGTGTGATTCCGCTTTATCAAAAAGCAGAAGCTCACTTACGCGCTGAAAAAGTAAAAGATGTTGGTTTCCATCCAGCAGGCGCGCAATACGATTACAAATGGACTTACATTTCAGAATAGTCTGAAATAGTTTTCTATAGTAAAAGGACCTTTGCCCTCTTTGAATAAAAAGGCAACGGTCCTCTTGCTATCTTTGCTCATAAAAAGTAAAATAATAAAGAAACAATAGAGACAATCAGTAAAATACCTCCTGTTTCAAGCCAGTAAAGCTGATGTGCTTTACCTATCTCTGAAAATGGGATAAATTCTTTCGGTTCATTTTTCTTCCTAAAACGAAAATGCATTTTCATAAAACGTTGGAAATTATCGAAAAATCCTGAGGACATGATCCATAAGGCGAACCCGATAATTAAAAAGAATAATGAAACGATGAAGAAGGTATCAGATATAGAACGGATAGTCAGTGACTGTTTTATCAGTAGGTAAGTAAAAATACCGATGCTTGAGACCGCTGAGGTAATCAAGGGCCATTTCATTTTTTTCATGTGCTCATCCTTACTTAATTTTCTATCCTTACTTTATCGAAAAAAACTGATGAAGTCAAAATAATCTCGGAGGTGTCATTCTTGAACAGTTTTGGAAAATATTTTCTTAAACGGGTCTTCTTCATGATCATCACATTGTGGCTGATCGCAACGATTACGTTTTTCTTAATGCAATTATTACCAGGTACTCCTTATACCAACCAAGAAAAACTTAGTCCAGAAACAATTGCTATGTTGAATAAGCAGTCAGGTTTAGATAAGCCAGTGATCGTTCAATACGGAATTTATCTAAAAAATCTTTTAGTGGGTGATTTTGGAATCTCATTCCAATTTAAAAATCAACCAGTAGCCAAACTTTTGGTAGGCCGTATCGGACCATCAGTACAATTAGGGGCGCAAGCAATCGTCTTTGGTACACTAGTAGGTATTTTACTAGGAATCATTGCAGCGATGCGTCAAAATACATGGGTAGATACATTAGCTACGTTAATGGCTATTTTAGGACGTTCGATTCCTAACTTCGTTTTTGCGGTATTATTGCAATATATCTTCGCGATGAAATTAAAAGTTTTACCAATTGCAATGTGGAATGGTTTTGCTTATACAATTTTACCGACGATTGCGTTGGCAATGAGTCCCATGGCCGATTCCGCCAGGTTTATACGAACGGAAATGGTTGAAGTTTTACATAGTGACTATGTAGAGTTAGCACGAGCTAAAGGCTTGAGCCGCTGGCAAGTTGCTGTGAGACATGGACTTAGAAATAGTTTGATTCCATTGATCACCTTACTTGGACCATTAGCTGTTGGTTTGATGACGGGATCTTTAGTAGTTGAAAATATTTTTGCGATCCCAGGTATTGGGGAGCAGTTCGTAAAATCAATCATGACAAACGATTATCCGACAATTATGGCAGTGACGATTCTATATTCTGCTTTGTTAGTATTCGTAATCTTGATCGTTGATTTACTTTATGGATTGATCGATCCAAGAATTCGTGTTTCAGGAGGTGCCAAAGGTTAATGGAAACAGTTGACTTAAACAATGTCCCAGAAAAAATTAAAAAAATCCCTGCAAATGACTTCCAGCCTTTGGATACATCAACAACAAAGGAACGTGAAAGAATTGCAACGCCGTCGCTAAGCTTTTTACAAGATTCTTGGCGTCGTTTGAAAAAGAATAAAGCAGCCGTGATTTCTTTAGTTTTCTTAGGAATCATCATCTTTATCTCAATTATCACGATTTGGGTCTCACCACATGATCCAACTCAGCAAAATGTCGCTTATATCAATTTACCGCCGCGTATTCCATTTTTAGATAGTATCAATGGCTTTAACGGTACAGCGAATGTTGCTGGTAAAATGGTCGACAAATATGCGCAAGCAAATGTTCCAGACAATGTGAATTTCTACCTAGGAACAGATGGTTTAGGCCGTGATGTATTAAGTCGTTTATTTATGGGCACACGTATCTCATTATTGATTGCGTTTATCGCAGCATTACTTGATATTACGATCGGTGTAACATATGGTTTGATTTCAGGTCTATTAGGTGGACGTGTGGATACAGTGATGCAACGTGTACTTGAAGTTCTTTCTGGAATTCCTAACCTTGTTGTCATGATCTTGATGCTGACTGTTTTTGATCCAGGTATTTTATCAATTGTTTTAGCAATGGTGATTACCAACTGGATTTCAATGGCCAGAATTGTTCGGGCTCAGACATTGAAACTAAAAGATCAAGAGTTCGTTTTAGCTGCTCAAACATTAGGTGAATCTCGTTTGAAGATCGCCATCAAACATATATTGCCGAATATCTCTAGTGTGATCATCGTTCAAATGATGTTCAGTATCCCATCGGCAATTTTCTTCGAAGCGTTTCTAAGTTTCATCGGTTTAGGATTAAGACCGCCGACCGCTTCTCTTGGAACATTATTAAATGAAGGGTATAAAACGTTCCGTTTCCTTCCATATTTGATGTGGATTCCTGCCGTAACTTTGTCAGTCGTAATGATTTGTTTCAACTTGTTAGCTGACGGACTACGTGATGCCTTCGATCCTAAGATGAAAGAGTAGAGTGAATGACTATGGAAAAAGTATTAGAAGTAAAAGACTTACAGATTTCTTTTGATACATTTGCTGGTAAAGTAAATGCTATTCGTGGCGTGAGCTTTGAACTGTTTAAAGGGGAAACTCTTGCAATCGTAGGAGAATCTGGTAGTGGTAAATCAGTCACTACTAGAAGTATCATGCGTTTGTTGAGCAGCAATGCAAACATCGACAATGGAGAAATTCTGTTTAAAGGTGAAGATATCGTACACAAAACGGAAAAACAAATGCAAACCATTCGTGGGAAAGAAATTGCCATGATTTTCCAAGACCCAATGACGTCATTGGATCCAACCATGCCGATTGGCAAACAAGTAGCTGAATCATTGATTAAGCACAATAAAGTATCAAAAAAAGAAGGGCTAGATCAAGCACTAGAATTATTAAAATTAGTAGGGATTCCAAACGCTGAAAAACGTTTGAAAAATTACCCACACCAATTTTCAGGTGGACAACGTCAACGTATCGTTATCGCGATTGCACTGATTTGTTATCCAGAAGTTTTGATTGCAGATGAGCCGACAACTGCTTTAGATGTTACGATCCAAGCACAAATTTTAGAATTATTAAAAGACTTACAACAAAAAATCAGCACATCGATCATCTTTATCACCCATGATTTAGGTGTCGTAGCAAACGTTGCGGATCGTGTAGCTGTTATGTATGGTGGACGTTTAGTTGAAGTAGGAACATCAGAAGAGATTTTCTATAATCCGCAACATCCATACACTTGGGGCTTACTAGGCTCAATGCCGACAATGGAAGGGACGGAAGATAAGTTATATGCGATTCCTGGTTCTCCTCCCGATTTGTTAGACCCACCAAAAGGAGATGCGTTCTATCCGCGTAACGAGTTTGCCATGAAGATCGACGCAGAAGAAGCACCACCGTATTTTGAAGTATCACCAACTCATAAAGCTGCAACGTGGTTATTAGCACCGCAAGCACCAAAAATCACCCCTCCAGCTGAAATTGTAAGACGTTGGGCGATTTATGCTGAACGCCATAATACGACTGCAGGAGGCGTTAAATAATGAGTGAAAAAAGAAAAGTACTTTTAGATGTTAAAGGGCTAAAACAATATTTTAACGTTGGACGTCCTGACGAAGTTAGAGCTGTTGACGATATCAGTTTCCATATCTATGAAGGTGAAACATTTGGATTAGTTGGAGAATCTGGTAGTGGTAAATCTACAACTGGTCGTAGTGTAATTCGTTTATATGATCCAACTGGTGGCGAAATCATTTTCAATGGTGACGATATCAGTAAAATTCGTTCAAAATCTGGGATGCAGGCATTCCGTCGTGAAGTTCAAATGATCTTCCAAGATCCATACGCTTCATTGAATCCAAGAATGAAGGTCAATGATATCATTGCAGAAGGAATCGACATTAATCATTTAGCAAAAGATGCCGCTGAGCGTGAATCTAAGGTCAACGAATTACTAAAAGTCGTTGGACTTGATCCGAGTCACGGAACACGTTATCCACATGAGTTTTCAGGTGGTCAGCGTCAACGTATCGGGATTGCAAGAGCTTTGGCTGTTGATCCTCGTTTTATTATCTGTGATGAGCCGATTTCAGCTTTGGATGTATCGATTCAAGCTCAAGTTGTCAATTTATTACAAGACTTACAAAAAGATGCTGGACTGACTTATCTGTTTATTGCTCATGATTTATCCATGGTTAAACATATCAGTGACCGTATCGGTGTTATGCATAGTGGTAGATTACTGGAAATGGGGTCAAGTGATGATGTGTATAACTTTGGTGTACATCCGTATACTGAAAGTTTATTATCAGCGATTCCCTTGCCTGATCCAGATTATGAACGGACACGTAAACGTATCGTTTATAAACCACAACCAGAAGATAATAAAGAACGTAAACTAAGAGAAATCACGCCAGAACATTATGTGTACTGTTCTGAAGATGAAGTCGATGTTTATCGTAAAAAAATCGAAGAGAAAAAAGCCAAAGCAACTCAGGAGTAGCAGTTGGTCAACTAAATACTAGCTAAGAAAAAGAAACATTTTTCTTAGCTAGCATTTTTAAAAAAGGGAATGAAGATAAGAAGTGAACAGTTGAAATAGTGTGTTTTCGGGATATTTCACCGCTTCTTGTTAAGGTGGGAAATAAATGAAGGTATTAAAGGCGTATAAATATAGACTTTACCCTACTTCATTACAAGAAGAGTTTATCAAAAAAACATTTTCTTGTGTCAGACTTGTGCATAATCTTTTATTACAGGAAAGAATTCAACTGTATAAACAATTGAAAGAAAACCCTGATCTAAACGTTAAACTACCGACACCTGCTCAATACAAAAAAGAGCATCCTTGTTTAAGGGAAGTGGACAGTTTGGCCTTATCAAATGCGCAGGTATACTTAGATCGAGCATTTAAAAAATTTCATCGAGAAAAATCAGTAGGCTTTCCCAAGTTAAAACAAAAAAAGAATGCTGTTAACTCTTATACAACAAATAATCAAAATGGTACAGTGAAAATTATTGATGGAAAATATTTGAAGGTACCTAAATTAAAATCGTTGATAAAAATGAAAATGCATCGGCCGGTAATAGGGAAAATAAAGTCAGCAACGATTTCTTTAACTCCCAGCAATAAATATTTCGTTTCAATCTTGTGTGAAGAAGAAATTCCAACTGTTGAAAAAACACATTCGGCTATCGGGATAACTTTAGGTGTTTCAGAATTTGCGGTATTATCAAATGGCAGACGCATTGATAATGATAAATACACAAAAGAGTTTGAACAACGGATCACGAGAGAAGAAAGAAAGTTGATGCGGCGTAAGGAAATTGCGAAATCTAAAGGAACAGAACTCTCCCAACAGAAAAACTATCAGAAACAAAAATTAAAAATAGTAAAAATGCGGGAAAAATTAATGAATCAGCGCATTGATTTTCTGAATAAAATCACGACAGAAATTGTTAGAAAGTATGATTTGATTTGTATCGAAGATATTCAGCAAGCCGATTTTTATAGAAATAATAAGTTGCATCGAGGAGTTACAGATGTTTCGTGGGCATTATTTGTCTCGAAGTTAGAATATAAAGCATCTTGGTATAACAAACGGCTGATCAAAGTTTCTGCATGCGGAAAATGTTCTGAACATTCAGATAATAAAGAACTAAGTCAAATATTTTTTCAAGATATTAATACGAAAAAAAGTAAAAATGATCCAGAAACAGCCGCTAGTGTTCAAGTCTTGATTCGAGGCTTACAAGAAGTTGTGCAATAGTCACTGGAGATAAAGAACTGTAGGGACTACAGGGATAGCCTAGGGTATATAAGATAGATATAGCGTTTATTCGATCATTTATCTTTTTCTAGGAAATTTCTAGCGAATAGAGATAGTTCACTAATTATTAGTTAATAAAAAATCATCTTCATTCTATTGCATCAAGTATGAACGTACTTAGGTAAATAGGATGAAGTTTTTTTGTTTGGTGTTGTCAAAAGTATAGTACAATATAAATAAGATAAAAAAATCGAGAAAGGGGATAAAAATGACAGAATACCAAGCACTTGTTTTTTTTGATTTGGATGGTACGTTATTAGGTTCTGATGCAACAATTCCTAAAGAAAATAAGCAAGCAATTTTGCAGTTAAAAAAGAAAAATATTCTACCTATGATCGCAAGTGGGCGTTCTCCAAAGGAAATCAAGCAGATTACAGCAGAAACAGGAATTGATTCTTATGTGAGTTTGAATGGGCAGTATAATGTTGTCGAAAATCAGGTTGTCTCAAAACATGCGATCCCAATAAAACAAATCAATGAATTGATGACGTTTTCTAAATCTTTAAATCATTCGTTAGCCTGTTATACAGAAGATGAGTACGCTGCGTGTTATTCAACGAAAAGCATGGAAAAATTATATCAATTAGATCATGCACCACTTCCACGAATTTCATTAGATTTCCACGAAAAAAATGAAATTTATATGGTCTATCTTTTTTCAGAAGAACCTGAGAAAGATTCTCTATATCGGCAGACCTTTGCGAGAGAACTAACTTTCTTTAGGGATAGTCCTTATTCATTAGCGGTTGTTCTAAGTGGTCAATCAAAAAAATCTGGGATTCAGCAAGTCATCAAACGCTTGAACTTAAACGAGTTACCAACGTATGCCTTTGGTGATGGAAATAATGATTTAGGCATGTTTGAAGCTGTACAGACTGCGATTGCGATGGGAAATGCAGCGACAAATGTAAAAGAGCAAGCTGATTTTATTACAAAGTCCCATGTAGAAGATGGCATTCGATTTGGTTTAAAACATTTTGGCTTATTAGATTGAGAGGAAGTAGAATCATGACAGTAAAAATGATTGCAGTAGATATGGATGGAACGTTTTTGACTAGTCAACAAGACTATGATCGTGAGAAATTCAAGCAGTTGTACAACAAAATGAAGGAACAAGGTATTCGGTTTGTTGTGGCTAGTGGGAATCAATATTATCAATTGAAGTCCTTTTTTCCAGAAATCGCAACTGAAATCTCTTTTGTGGCTGAAAATGGTGCGTATATTGTCAGCGAAGGCAACGAGATTTTCAATGGTGAAATTGACCCGAAAACGATCCAAAAAGTATTGCAAATTTTAGTAAATTTTGAAGAGGGCCATATCATTCTTTGTGGGAAAAATAGTGCTTATGTTAGTCTTAACGAACCTGACGAATTTGTAGCACACGGTCAAAAATATTACCATCGTTTAAAAAAAGTGCCTGACTTACGTGAAGTGAAAGACGACACTTTGTTTAAATTTGCCTTGAGTTTTCCAGTGGATCAGGTAGAAACAGTATTGCATCAGTTGCATGTTGCTTTAGGCGATAAAGTTATTCCAGTTTCTAGTGGACACGGAGACGTTGATTTGATTGTACCTGGTATCCATAAAGCACATGGTTTGATTAAGCTACAAGAACTATGGGGGGTCAAAACAGAAGAAGTTGCAGCTTTTGGTGATAGTGGCAATGATTTAGAAATGCTGAAACATGCAGGATACAGCTATGCGATGGGCAATGGACAGCCAGAGGTCAAAGCAATAGCTAAGGAGATTATTTCATCGAATGATGAAAATGGTGTGTTACTAAAAATTGAAGAATTACTCCAAAACTAAACAAGCCAATAGATCACAGAACGCAATAGAAAGATGTTTCTCTCTTAGAAAAACTATTGACAATAGCGAATTATTATCGTATACTGTTAAAGTTGAGAAAAGAAAGCAGAAGCACCCGCTTCTCGCCTTAGTTGACAATGTCACTGGGCTAGATAGGATTCCTTGTATCGATCGATACAAGTCCGAACAATTGCGGGATCTGTATACAGAGCCTGTTTTTTATTGTATTTTATGACGATAATGAACACATAGGAAAAAAGTTTCGGCGCTGATTTTCTCTTAAAAAACTTGGAGGTGAATGACCATAGCAAAGGATATGATGGTGAACGACGGCATTCGTGCACGCGAGTTACGTTTGATCGGACAAGATGGCGAACAATTAGGTGTAAAAACAAAGGTAGAAGCATTGCAAATTGCTGAAACTGCGAATTTAGATTTAGTGCTAGTAGCACCTACTGCAAAACCGCCTGTTGCGCGAATTATGGATTACGGTAAATTCCGTTTCGAAACGCAAAAGAAAGAGCGTGAAGCTCGTAAGAAACAAAAAGTGATCAACGTAAAAGAAGTTCGTTTAAGTCCAACAATTGATTTAAATGACTTTAATACAAAACTTCGTAATGCACGTAAATTCTTAGAAAAAGGGGATAAAGTGAAAGCTTCGATCCGTTTCAAAGGCCGTGCCATTACCCACAAAGAAATTGGTCAGAAAGTTCTTGATCGCTTGGCTGAAGAAACTGCAGATATTGCTACAGTGGAACAAAAAGCGAAAATGGACGGACGCAGCATGTTCCTAACGCTGGCACCGAAGAATGAAAATTAAGCTAACAAGCTGATAATTAGTATGAAATTGTAGGAGGAAAATTAGTCATGCCAAAACAAAAAACACACCGCGGATCAGCAAAACGTTTCAAACGTACTGGTAACGGCGGGTTAAAAAGATTCCGTGCGTTTACAAGTCACCGTTTCCACGGTAAAACAAAAAAACAACGTCGTCAATTGCGTAAAGCAGGAATGGTTTCAGCAGGCGATTTCAAACGTATTCGCCAACAATTAGCAAGAATGAAATAAAAAAGCTTGCTTGATTTGAGAGAGCTGAAAAGATTCTTGTCACAACTTAGCAATTAAAAATAACTCATAGAGACAACAGATATATTAGGAGGAATTAACCATGGCACGTGTTAAAGGTGGCGTAGTAAGCCGTAAACGTCGTAAAAAGATCCTTAAGTTAGCGAAAGGCTATTACGGATCAAAACATACTTTATTTAAAACAGCAAAAGAACAAGTAATGAAATCTTATAGTTATGCATACAGAGATCGTCGTCAAAAGAAACGTGATTTCCGTAAATTATGGATTGCACGTATCAATGCAGCAGCTCGTATGAATGGCTTGAGCTATTCTAAATTAATGCACGGTTTGAAATTGGCAGAGATTGACATCAACCGCAAAATGTTAGCTGAATTAGCAGTGAACGATGCAGCAGCTTTTACAGCATTAGCTGACCAAGCTAAAGGTGCTTTAGCTAAATAATTGAATCTTCGTTGATTTATCAGCGTTTGTACCCACTCATTCGAGTGGGTATTTTTTTGAACTCATTTTAAGGTTAGGCTAAATTGAATATAATAGCTTGGAAAGTCGCTTTACAGCTATTTTTTGGTTTCAGTAAGTGAGTTACTAACTGTAATTGATAAAATTGTTGATCAAAAACAATTTCAACAGGTAATAACATTAGCACAGGAACATGTTAGATCTGCTCGAAAAGTAGCAGTCCAAAGCATTGTCTTATTGAAAAGCGAGCAAGAAGTACTACCTGTATCGGGGGGCAGGCTCTGCTTTAAGAGACGCTTGTAAAGCTGTATCAAAACGATTGATCCACAGCTACCTGCTCGATTAAAAAAGCGGGTTTTAGGAGCCTCGATTTCAAGAAATGATTACATATCTATAAAACTCGTCAAAGAATCTATGGCGTCAATTATCGCGTTGTATGTAAAGTTGGTATAAAATTTAATTTACTCATCCACCATACTTTGCTATCATGAATACATACAGAATTTTACTGTATAAGAAGGGGAGTATTGGATGGAGTATATTAAAAAGTTTTTTATTGTTATTGGATTGTTCTTATTGAGCCAAGTTAGTATGACTGCCTATACAATAGCAAAGGGATTTTCAATGGAAATGGGCGAAGTGAACATGCCGCTATTTGCAACGATTTTATTGATTTTATTGGCAATTGGAAATATCTGGCTATTGATTTATGTCGCAAAAAAGCTAGGCTTTTTGAGTTTCAAATTTGATTTTCTAACGAAGAAAAATATTGGGATCATAATTGTTGGGATTATCTTAGCAAGAGTTATCGCTATCGGCGGAACGTTATTATTGAATAATCAAGGAGCTAAGTCAACGGCTAATGATGCGGTGATTCAAACTATATTTACAGGTGAAAATCCATTATTGATTATATTGTTGCTTGGGATTTCAGCACCAATTATGGAGGAAATTGTTTTTAGAGGTGGCATCATTGGCTATTGGTTAGAAAAATTTCCAATTGTTAGTATTGCAATCAGCTCCGTTTTATTTGGCTTGATTCATGGACCAACAAACTTGATTAGTTTTTTGATTTATGGTTTGATGGGGCTGATTCTTTCACTATCGTACTATAAAACACAACGCTTGGAGGTAAGTATATCCATTCATTTTTTAAACAATATACTTCCAGCAATCGTGATTGCTTTAGGTTTGATATAATAAAATAGAAATAAAAAAAGCAAAAAATCTCGATGATTTTTTTGCTTTTTTTATGATCAGGAGCTAAAATTTCTTACAACATTCCGCGAATTATGATCAGTATAACCATGTGCAGTGGGTAAAATAGATAAAAGCCCCATTTAACCCAATTTGGCGAGTAGCCACGTTGACCATTATAATGTAAAAGCAACGGAATTGTTCCTAAAATGCCCAAAACGGATACCAGTTCATACCAAGGGACTGAACTAGGGGAAATAAGATAGGCAATCAATAGCAATAAAAACAAGAACCCAGCCGCATAAACGGGCGGAATAATTTTTTTAAAGTTAGGATTTTGAATCCGATAAAAACCAAAAATGATCAACACGCCAATCAAATTCCAATCAGACATTACTGTGGCAAAAGAAAAGCCAATGACTAAAAGGATATGTTCAGCTGTATTTTCTGTTTTATCATATAAAGTAATCAAAATCAGCCCCATTAGAAGCGTAAAGAAAATATTATTGACTAACTCGGTCGCACTAAAAGGATGATCAGGATAGAATAACATATGAAATGGATAGATAGAAATAATCCAGAAGAAAGCTAAACGCGTTGCATATTTTTTGATATTTCGCGTGTAATGAAAGCCTTCCACTAATAAATAGGCCATGATAGGAAACGTCAACTTCCCAATGAATTCAGTAAAAAAGAATAACTGATCGGAATACTCATAAAGCTTAAACCCGCTACCAATATGATTCAGCAACATAGCAACAATTGCAATTACCTTTAAATGAAAGGCATCTAATTTTTTGTTCATAAAATAATTCCCCCTAAACGTTCTGATTTAAAAATAACATATGTATCATTAAGAATCTTGGGGCTTTAGCTGTATTTTTCACTCTGATTTTTTAGATTGATGTTCACAATAATGGATTTAAGTGGTTCGTTTTGTATACATTTTTTTAGTTTTAGATTTTTACATCGTGTAAAAAAAATGATATATTATTCTTATGAGGAAAAATAGTGAAAGTCTTAGGTTAGACAGATGCATGGCATCGAGCGTTATAGGCTATCTCGCTATTAAAATGAAAGGAGGACAAAAATGAAAGAAGATCAGCGTTTCGGAATAATGAAAAAATATGTCAATCTTGTTTTAGATATTGTTTTAGGCGTGCTTGCCGTACTTATTTTAATTTTTATGATTCGTCAATTGATTGACATCAGTACATTTATTGCCAAACCAATGACACCAAAAAACTTATCGATCGTAATGCAGGAAGTTGTGGCATTTTTCATGTTATTTGAGTTTATTATGATGGTGATTCGTTATATTCAAGAAGGTCATCATATTCCAATTAGGTATTTGATTCTGATTTGTATTACGGCAATCTTAAGACAACTGATGGTGATACATGGGGATGCAATTCAAACTTTACTGTTATCAGTGTCAATTTTATCATTGGTGATTGTATTGTTTGTACTTAATTTAAGCGGCAATAAGTCTTATGTGGGATTTAAAACCAATGTGGACGAGAGCAAAGAATCAATTAAATAAACAGAAAAGAGGTTACTCCAGTGTAAGGCTGAAGTAACCTCTTTTTAAATACTTAATAATGAAATCAAGACGATTGCTAAAAGTACTTGAATAAAACCAACGGATAATCCGTAAATCAAAAAACGTTTTCCTTCTTTGAAAAACTTTTGAAAGTCTAAGCGTAAACCAATTGCTGCTAAAGCAGTGATTTCAAACCAACCACTAAAGAAATGGGCTATTTCACTGAATTCTTTCGGTAAATGAATCAGACTATTTACAATACAAAATAAAAGAAATCCTACTACGTACCATGGTAAAGCTGAGCTCTTTTTCTTAGATGGTGATCCGACAGTCTCTAAACTAGGCGTTCGTTGTTGTTTGAAGCGACCAAAAAGGTAAACAACTACTACCAACAACATGATGCGCATGATCTTAAATAACATAGCGAGTTCCACTACTTGTCCATTGATCATACTGGCACTTGCTACTACTTGCCCAACGGACTGTAAAGTACCGCCAATCAAAGCACTTTTTGTTAAAATGTCACTCCCATAAATAACAGACCCAATAAGAGGGAGTAGCAGCATCAGGATCGTGCCTAGCAAATTGACTAAAGTGATGATTTGCCCTTTCTCTTCTTCCTTTGCATGGATCGAAGGGGCGATCGATGCAATCGCAGATGAGCCACAGACAGCATTTCCACCAGCCATCAATAAGGACATATTATCTGAAAATAACATTTTTTTTCCAAGAATATACGTCGCAATAATTGTCAAACTCATTTGTAAAAGGATAAAAAGTCCGCCTTTTAGCCCGATTTGAGCAATGGTCTGAAAGGTAACGGTTGCCCCTAACAAGACCACGGAAAATTCTAACAACTTTCCTTCAGCAATTTTGGTTCCTTTTTCAAGAACTGGATTTTTCAAAAAAGTATTGCCTAATAAAATACCCAGTAAAATAGCAATCGTAGCAGCGCCCAGAGTTGGTAGCCAAATAGCCACTACTTTGCTGATAACAGCTACGACAAACGCAGTTATTAGTCCTGGTAAAATGAGCATGATCGTTGTTGCATAAGAATTTTTTCCATTATTATTTTTCACTAAATCATTCCTCTTCTTTCTTTGTATCTCTTTGAATCTAGTATAACGAAATAATTTGCATTTGAGAAATAAATAGTTAAAATAATATCTATAACGAAAATGAATGGAAAGGGTTACTATGTTTAAATTACTGAAAACCTTTCGTAGTGTTTACGAAACAAAAAATTTTTCAAAAGCGGCAGAACAGCTGTTTATCTCCCAACCAGCAGTGTCTAATCAAATTAAACAATTAGAAGAAGAACTGGCTATTCAACTATTTATTCGAAATGGGCGCCAAGAAATCATCACAACCAAGCAAGCAGATATTTTATATCATCATTTGCTTAATTTATCAGATGATTGGGAAGATGCACTACAAGCACTGCGAATCAAAGCAATTCCTAGAGAAACATGTCGGATTGTTGCTTCGAATACATTCGCCGTGTATTATCTGCCAGAAATGATAGTACAATTGATAAGCCAATTTCCAGAGGTTTCATTTATTTTAGAAATGGATAACTCTGAACAGGTCTTAGACAAAATCGAAAAACATCAAGCACACTTTGGCTTTATTGAAAAACCTTTAGTCACAGATTCAATTATTCGCCAAGAGATTTTATCCGATGAGTTAGTTCACGCTGGTGATTTTTCTCAAAAGCTTTGGCTTGTTCGAGAGGAAACTTCTGGTGTTTTTCATTATACAGAACGTTATTTTTTAGAGCAGAATCTGAATCCTCAAAAGATGGTCATCAAAAATAATGAAATGATCATTCGATGTTTAGAGCAAGGCATAGGTCAATCCATCATATCCAAAAAATCCCTGACGAAGAAAATAACCTGGCATTCTCTAAGCCAAGAATATCGAAGAAACTTTTATTTTATAAAAAGACAACACATCGAATCATCACAATTGCAAGCAATCAATCGATGGATTCAGGTCTATTGTCATAAAACAAATAGTTGAACTGCTTAAGAATGGTCGTTAAATGAATCGAAAGATTATTGTGTAAATAAAATAGCCGTTTTAATGGAAAAAAATAGGTGTCCTGTGCTATCTTAAATAAGAGATAATGAATAAAAATAGAGCAAGTATGTAGCTGAGTTTTGAGATGTGAGATGTAGTATAGTAGCTGTATGACAGGAGGAAACATCGTGGGAGAAGGATTTTTATGGAACATTCAGTTAAAAGAGTATGTGGCAACAGTGGACCAAACAATCAATATCGACCAAGAATTCATTGATTATTATCAAAAATTGGCAACGCAAGCCAATCAATTAGTAGCCAAAATAAATGCTGAGACATTGGCTGTAACCCTACCTAAATTGATGGCGATAGATGAAAAATGCACATTGGTTATTTTTTTTATCTTTAATGATTATGCACTAGAAAATGATACTGCCATCGATACAATTCGCTTAATTGAACAAGACTATAAAAAAACACATAGGGAAAAATACATTTTTGATATGCCGGAATACGAAACCTGGTCAATTTCGCAAAGAATTTTCTGATCGGTCTATCATTGTTACATAGGAACTTATTGGTAACAGCTAAAATCACTAGAACAATTTTGAAAAAGTGCAGCAAACGGTTAGCGTTGGTTGTATTTTTTTGTAAGTATTTCTAAACGTAGGAAAAACGATGAAAAGTGCTTTCTTTTTAAGAAAATGGCATGATACAATAATTCAGTCTAACTCGTTGACATAGTGAATAAAAGGGGGTGTAATAGCATAAAATCAATTGATTATGTAGCAAAAATTATTAAAGAAATGGGAATAGATCACTTATCAGAATTTAAAATAGAAGAACAAAATAAAGCCTACGAAGGCGCAACCTTTGAAGTAGGAAATCAATCCTTTAGAAGTAGAAGAGCCAAAAAAACACCTAAAAAGTTAGGCTATTTTGTTGCATTTTGGGAAAAAGACGAGAACCGTAAAAATCAACCTTACGACTACGAGTCAGCACCAGATAAATTAATCATCACTATATTTGATCAAGATAAAATAGGACAATTTGTCTTTCCAAAATCAATTTTAGCAGATAAAAATAGTTTAACTAATAAGAAAAAACGAGGTAAAATGGCCTTACGCCTTTATCCAGACTGGATAAAGGGGTTGAATAAAACAGCAGCGGAGACACAACGTTGGCAACATTCTTATTTTATAGATCTGACAAATACGTGGGATTTGGATTTTTTAGACAAACTTTATTTTGGCTGAGCGTTTAAAAAAAGCTCAATCAAAAAACTGGAGATAAGCAAAATGCTTATCTCCAGTGCTAATAGTCATCAATTAAGAAAATACAAATAACGATGTTTTTATAAAAGGAAGTATTGAAAAAGGGTGCGTTGGTTTGTACATTGCATTTTCTTAAAGAATACTTGGGAGTAGTAATTGACTATTAGCTTAAAAGAAACGCTGCTTACTCGTTTAATCATCCAGGAGAATGGGTAAGGCTGGTTGGGATCAGCCTTTAATCTTGTCAATGGTTGGTTGACATTGATATGTTATGAAAAAAAGTAAGCAAGCGTTCCTACCAGATAGAAACGGATAAATAAAAAAATGGCGCTGGATACACATCCAACGCCATTGTAAGTTCAATAAATAAACATAAACATCTCCATGCCAGAAAAAACTAGTACAAACCTCTAGAAATTTCTGTCAAAATTGAGTAAAATGGAAGATGTCAATGTATAAATATTGGCTTAAGCAACTTGATTGGTCAGGTGTTCACTGACTGTTCAGGGCTTCATGATTTAGTTGGTAGCTAAATCATGAAGTGCTTTTTTTTTATCCTATTCGTTTCTATCTAACTTCCATTTTATAGGAAAACCGTTTTAGGGTCAATAAAGGGTTGGAAAAAAATTACATGAATGAGTATTTTCTAGTACTTTTCATGTGTAAATTATCTCTTTCATTAAAAAGGAAATAACTGTCCATTCTTGTTTTTAATAAAGAGAATAGAATACTAGCTTCCTTGAAGTGGATGGATGAGATGGCTACTGCTATCAAAACAATACCATTATTTTGGTTCTACAGGATATTTCACTGCGTTTTTTTTCATCTTTTCACGAATGATTTGTGGAACATCTAGGTCTAAGTCTGAAGCCAACATGAGTGAATAGATGAGGACATCTGCTAGCTCCTCTTGGATATTTTCAAAAGTGGCTGAGACTGCTTGTTCACTGGAACACCATTGGAAGTTTTCCAATAGTTCTGAGGCTTCTAAAGAAATTGAAATGGCTAAACTTTTTGGGGTGTTATAAGGACGCCAATTCCGTTCATCTCGAAACGCATTTATTTCTTGAATCAATTCATTCATACTTATTCTCCTAACCATTTACATTTTTATCTATTCTAACATAGAAATTTTTGACTGAAATAGTTTCTGCCAAAAATTCAATGATTCTTCCCTTTGAAAAAAGCCAATGCTAGCGTAAAATGAATGGAGTACAAACAAAAAAGCTGTGAGGAGAGAAGCAGTGTTGATAGAACTTGTAATGGTACTGACAGTTTTTACATATGGCAGTAATTTTATTTTATACATGACTCTTAGAACAAAAGAAAAAATCCAAGGAATTGAAAAGTTATCGATCTTTTTTGGTGTGAATATGACGGTTCTGCTTTTAGATGGTATTTTCTTGTTTATTGGTAAAGTCTTATCAGATAGTGGTATAACTGTTTTGGAATAGGTAAATATAAATTTCTGATAACAAATTATAGATATAGTAACCAACAATACAATTTGTAGAAGAAATAAATGATTATTTTTCATGAAAATGAAAAAGATTATGAGCGAATAAAGATGATTTTGGGAACACTAAAGCAGAAGCAGATGAATTGACCGTAGGTAAAAAATATACGGGGAAAATTGATTATGATTCAGATCAAGATCATTTTTTCAGTAAAGTAGATTTAAATAATCCCTATGTGATAGTAACGAACAAACGATTAGTTGTGTTTGAAAAGAGTGAAGACCTAGAAAATCCGACTAATTGGGTTAGCGGAAGAGGAATACGCCAGTATGATGAAAGAAATGGCCGATTCTACGCAACGTGGGAAACGAGCAATCCATCGAATAAAACGTTAACCTACCTTTATTATTGTATGAGATGGGGAAAGGGCGACACTTATGAGCTGGAATTAGTGCCATATAAAAAGACAGCGCCAATCGTCAAAGAAAAAGAAGTCAAGATAAAGGTTGGCGAAAGCTATCAAATCGAAGCGCAAGCCACAATTGGACTACCAGAAGAATATCGCTTAAAGAAAGAAGTGTTCTACGAAAAAAGAAATGACCGAATCGCATTTGGTAAGAACAATTTAGACGAAACAAACCGAATAAAAGAAATAATAGGAGTAGAACCTGGGACGTCATCTGTGACAGTAATCGACGAAATCTCTTATGAGAGAACAGAAATTAATGTGACGGTAGTTTCTTAGAAACAACCATTTTGAACGATGAAAAAATAGTCTATAGTTAAATCTTATTTACTTGAAAAGATTAATCATAGGCTATTTTTTTATTTAGAAATATAAAACTAAGTTGTAACATTGTTCCAAAAATAGAATGTGCATTGTTAAGAATGGGTTTGCTTGGAATTAATTTCCATTTTCTAAAAGAGGCTATAGAATTTACGTGATTAAACTTAGCGAGGGGAGATAGAAAAACTTTTGTTTCTTTTTTTTATTAAAATTTCGGCTAAAAGTCCTATATGAATGACGCAAATTTTCTGATAAGGTACAATAGAAGGAAATAACTGGAGGGTAAAAGAATGGCAAAAATCATGATTATAGAAGATGAAGCAACGATTCGCGAATTGATCAGTGAAGAGTTGCAGAAATGGCAGTTTGATACCTTTGGAACAACGGATTTTAATAATGTTTTAGAAGATTTTCAGCGTGAAGAACCACAATTGGTTTTATTAGATATCAATTTACCTGTGTTTGATGGGTACTATTGGTGTCAGAAAATCCGAGAAATTTCGAAAATTCCAATTATCTTTATTTCAAGTCGCAATACGAACATGGATATGATCATGGCGATGAACATGGGCGCAGATGATTTTGTCACAAAACCATTTCAAATCGATGTGTTGATTGCTAAAATCAATGCTTTACTGCGTCGTTCGTATAATTATTCTGAGGTCGGTAGTGAAATCATGTCCCACAACGGAATTACATTGAATGTGGATAACGGCAGTATGGAAATCAATGGGGAAGTGATCGATTTAAGTAAAAATGAATACCGTCTATTGTATATTTTGATCAAAAAACATGGGAAAATTTTAACGAGAGAAAAATTATTGCGTGCGTTGTGGGAAGATGAACGTTTTGTAGATGATAATACCTTGACCGTCAACATCAATCGGTTAAGAAAAAAAATTGAACAGGCAGGGCTTGAAGGCTATATCGAAACAAAAGTTGGGCAAGGCTATATTGTTCCATAGATAGGAGAAGAAAATGACGATTTATAAGTATTTAAAAGATCATTGGCTTCTGTTGATTGGCTGGCTATTTTTTATTGGAGTGACCTGTTTTATTTTATGGTTATCGCCTGATATGGTTGTGAATCCATCGATCATTGGGTATCTCGTGTTATTACAAGGACTATTTTTACTCTTGTTTTTAACGATCGATTATTCCTTAAAAAAACGGTGGTGGCGCTCATTAGATATTACGGAGCATCCGCCCTCTTTACAACAATACCTAGGAGAAGCGTCAAAATCAGAAGAAAAATTAGTGCAGGATTATATCAATGGCTTGTTAGTGGAGCATCAGCAAGGTATGCAACAAGCAATCAATAATCAACAGGAACAAAAAGATTATATCGATTCATGGGTTCATGAAATTAAAGTTCCTTTAGCAGCAGTCAATTTGATTTTGCAATCGATCGAAGATGATATACCTGAAAAAAAATACTACTTAGTTGAAAATGAGCTGAGCAAAATCGATGAATATGTGGAACAAGTACTTTATTATGCTCGTTTAGACAGTTTTTCTAGAGATTATTTAATTCAGGAGTATTCGCTAAAAGAAATCGTCCAATCTGTGATTCGCACGCAAGGCAATTATTTTATTCAAAAGAATTTACGTTTTTCGATCGAAGGGGATGATCAAATAGTTTTGACTGATGCGAAGTGGGTCGCATTTATCTTCAAACAATTAGTGAGTAATGCCATTAAATATACACCGGCTGGCGGTGAGATTACAGTTACTTTTTCACAGACCAAAGAAGGTGCTTGGTTAGCCTTAAAAGATTCAGGAATCGGAATTCCTAAAGAAGACCAGCGTCGGGTTTTTGACAAAGGCTTTACAGGTGAAAATGGTCGGACAAGTGAACAGCATTCAACAGGTTTAGGACTATATTTGGCGAAAAGCCTTGCAGATAAGTTAGGGCATCAATTGACGATGGAATCAGTTGAAGGAGAAGGTACGACGATTTACTTGTTGTTTCCATTTTTAAGTTATTTTAACGAGCGAAGATAAGCATTAACATACTAAGTAAGGTGCTAATAACGAATAAAAGAATGTTAAAATCTTTAAATGAGAAAAAATCTATCAAAATTTTCCTATCTTATAGTTGTATAGTAAACGCTTTTATTGTTAGACTGAACACATCATACTTTTGATAGGAGTAGATTATGGAAATAGTAGTAGCATTGATCCCAATGTTTGCCTGGGGCAGTATTGGTCTTGTCAGTGGTAAAATCGGTGGTAGTGCGAATCAGCAGACTTTAGGCATGACCATAGGTGCGTTGATTTTTTCAATAGTTGTGTTTTTTGTTGTTCAGCCAGTGATCACTATTCAGATGATCGTGATTGGTATTTTATCCGGTTTATTTTGGAGTGTCGGGCAAAATCAGCAGTTTCATGGTATGAAATATTTAGGTGTGTCTGTAGGATTGCCTGTTTCAACAGGAATGCAGCTGATCGTCAATACGATTGCAGGTGCGGTTTTTTTTCATGAATGGAAAGGTAGTCGGGATTTTATTTTAGGATTTATTGCACTTGGGTTATTGGTGTTAGGGGCGTATTTAACGGCTCGACAAGATGATGACAGCGGTGTAGAAACAACGAATAAGCTATTTGATTTTAACAAAGGGTTACGAGCATTAATTATTTCAACAATTGGTTATGGTGCGTATACGATCATGATCAACGCAGCTGGCCTTGATCCGATGGGAATCATTTTGCCTCAAAGTATTGGTATGGTAATCGGTGCGAGTTTCTTTGCATTTAAGAAGGTTAAGCTGGATCGTTATGTCTGGACGAATATGACTTGTGGTCTGTTGTGGGGGCTAGGAAATATTTGTATGTTGTTGACGATGCGTCAAATTGGTTTGGCAATCAGCTTCTCTCTGTCCCAAATGGGCATTATTATTTCAACTTTAGGCGGAATCTACTTACTTGGTGAGCGCAAGTCTAAAAAAGAAATGAGATATGTCATTATTGGTTGCCTATTCGTTATTTTAGGTGGTATTCTTTTAGGGTATATGAAAGCGTAAATGTCCTATTTACGCTTATTTTTATGAGGACATTTTGCAATGGTTAAGAGTAGAAAATGGATAGATTTATTGGAGGAAAAGTAATGTCGATGTTTCGGAAAAAAGAGCTAACGGCTGTCTCAAGTGAGCCAAGCGCAATGAAAAAGGATTTAAAAACAATGGATCTGATCATGCTTGGGATCGGTGCCATTGTTGGAACAGGAATTTTTGTCGTGACAGGAGTTGCGGCTGAACAATACGCAGGACCTGCGTTGTCGCTTTCATTTTTAGTTGCGGCAGGAGCAATTATCTTAGCCGGGTTATGTTACGCGGAATTTGCCTCAAGGATTCCGGCAATCGGCGGTCCATACGCTTATATGTATGTTGTGTTTGGCGAACTTGTTGCTTGGATGACAGGCTGGTTAGTGATTTGTGAATTCTTTCTAGCTGTTTCTTCTGTAGCTTCAGGCTGGTCAGGTTATGTTCATGGCTTTTTAAATAGCCTTGGTGTAGATTTTCCAAAGGCATTGAGTGGTGCCTACAATCCAGCGAATGGTACTTATGTTGATTTGATCGCGATGCTGGTGCTTTTAGCAGTTACTTTTTGGGTGTCATTAGAAGCCAAAACAGCTTTACGGTTAAATAATGTGATGGTATTTGTTAAATTTGGCATTATTACTCTCTTTTTAATCGTCGGCATTTTTTATGTGAAACCTGATAATTGGCAACCGTTTATGCCGTTTGGATTTTCAGGTGTAGTAAGTGGTGCAGCTGTGGTTTTCTTTGCCTTTTTAGGATTTGATGCAGTAAGCATGACGGCAGAAGAGGTAAAAAATCCTCAAAAAGATATTCCAAAAGGCATCATCGGTTCGATCATTATAGCCACTGTTTTATATGTGATCGTGACATTAGTTTTAACTGGAATCGTACCGTTTGATGCTCTTGGTGTGAAAGACCCTGTCGCATTTGCGATGCGCTTTGTACAGCGCGATGGCGTAGCAGGTGTCATTTCCGTTGGGGCGATTTTAACACTTTTGACTGTGACAATTTCCATGATGTACAGTTTAGCTAGAATTATTTATGCCATCAGTAAAGATGGTTTATTGCCAAAATTTATGAGTAAGATCGATGAAAAAAAACGCACACCGAAAAATGCGACTTATGTAGCTGGGGGTTGCACCATGATTTTCGCAGGGCTAGTCCCAATGGAATTATTAGCCGAGTTGACAAATATTGTGACTTTGATGTACTTGATCGTTATGGCGATTGGCATTATTCGTTTAAGAAAAGTAGCCGGTGATCCTAAACCAGGAGAATTTAAAATTCCTTTTGTCCCGCTTGTTCCTATTTTATTAGTCATCGTTAGTATTGGGTTAATGCTGCAATTACAGGCGGCAACTTGGAAAGCTTTCGCAATAGCCTTGGTTTTAGGCTTTGTTATTTATTTTGCTTATGGTTATAAACATAGTAATGAAGGTAAAATTAAACATTAAACGTCAAAATCAGTGATCGAAAAGGTTGCTGATTTTTTGCTGTCTTTTTTTAGAATAAAGGAATTTTACTGTAAATCGTGATTCGTTTACAGTATAGTGATAGTAAATAATGAAAAAAGGAGAGGATCAAAAGCATGTCCTATCGTATTGAAAGGGATTCTATGGGAGAAATTCAAGTCCCGAAAAATGCTCTTTGGGGAGCGCAAACCGAACGCAGCCGTCAAAATTTTAATATTGGTATCGAAAAAATGCCGATTGCGCTTATTCAAGCCCTAGCACTGGTAAAAAAGAATGCGGCTAAAGCCAATGAAGCAGCTGGGAAGTTAAATATGCAGATCAGTCAAGCAATTCAACACGCAGCAGATACGATCATCAAAGGTGAGGTAGATGAACAGTTTCCGCTCTCTTTATGGCAGACCGGCAGTGGGACTCAAACCAATATGAACGTTAATGAAGTCATTGCTTATTTAGCGGCTAAAACTGGCATGACCGTGCACCCCAATGATCATGTCAATATGTCTCAAAGTTCAAATGACGTTTTCCCCACAGCGATTCATGTAGCCGCTGTTCGGTTGATTGAGCAGCAGCTATTCCCGGTCATGGAGCAGATGATTCAAACGCTGAAAAAACTAGAAACTGAAAATGAAAAAATCATAAAAATAGGAAGAACTCATTTACAAGATGCAACACCAGTGACTTTTGCACAAGAAATCAGTGGTTGGCGTTCTGGTCTGGAACATAGCTATCAGATGCTAGAGTTGACGTTGCATGAACTGAAACAATTGGCGTTAGGAGGCACAGCGGTAGGAACTGGATTAAATGCGTCAAAAGAATATATCCAACTATTTTTTAACTTTTTGAATGAAGAGACAGATAATCAATTTATAGAAAATCCTAATAAATTTCATGCATTAGCAAGCAAGGATGCTGTTGTTTTTACTTCAGGAGCATTAAAGGCGCTCGCTGCTAATGCGATGAAAATGGCTAATGATATTCGTTGGATGGCAAGTGGACCAAGGAGTGGCTTAGGTGAAATCACGATTCCTGCAAATGAACCAGGTAGCTCTATCATGCCTGGGAAAATCAATCCAACGCAATGTGAAGCATTGACCATGATTGGAATCCAAGTCATGGGAAATGATACAACAATTGGGATCGGTGCTTCCCAAGGCAACTTTGAATTAAATGTCTACATGCCAGTAATAGCATATAATCTGCTCCAAAGTATAGAATTGTTGGCCGATGGATTGCGTTCATTTGATCAAAATTGCTTGATCGGAATTAAAGCAGATCAGGAAAAAATGGCTTTATATGTGGAACGCTCGCTGATGCTTGTAACAGCTTTAAATCCTCATATCGGTTATGATAATGGCGCGAAGATCGCGAAAAAGGCTTTCGAAGAAAATACAACGCTAAAACAGGCCGCTCTATCTTCTGGATTAGTGACAGAAGAAGAATATGAACGTTGGGTCATACCAGAACAGATGTTAGGACAATAAATAGCGTTAATTTGGAAAGGAATGGGGAAATTATGGCAGATATTTATGAAGAAGCATTAAAAGCACACGAACAATGGCGTGGGAAAATCGACATTCATTCAAAAGTAACAGTAAAAACAAAAGAGGCCCTATCTTTAGCTTACACACCAGGAGTCGCTGAACCATGTAGAAGAATCCATGAAAATCCAAATAAAGTCTACGATTATACGTGGAAAGGGAATACTGTTGCAGTCGTAACGGATGGTACCGCAGTTCTGGGTCTAGGTGATATTGGTCCTAAAGCTGCATTGCCAGTTATGGAAGGGAAAGCCTTATTATTTAAAGAATTTGCTGGAATCGATGCGATCCCAATTTGTCTAGATACGAAAGACCCAAAAGAAATCATCAATATCATCAAAGCTATGGCTCCAACATTTGGCGGTATCAATCTAGAGGATATCTCCGCTCCACGCTGTGTAGAAATCGAACGGACATTAATGGAAGAGTTGGATATTCCTGTGTTTCATGATGATCAGCATGGTACGGCCATCGTTACGATTGCGGCATTGATCAATGCGCTAAAAATCGTTGGTAAAAAAGTCGATGAAATAAAAGTAGTTGTATCAGGAACAGGCGCAGCTGGTAGCGCAATTATAAAAATGTTGCATCATTTTGGCGTGAAGAAGATCATCGCATTTAATATAGATGGTGCATTATCTAAAACGCTGGACAGACCGCTGAATTTCTTAGAAAAAGAAATTATTGAAATCACGAATCCTGAAAATTTTAGCGGTTCTTTAGGAGAAGCGATGGTTGGAGCTGATGTGTTTATCGGTGTTTCTGCGCCTAAATTAGTCTCAAAAGAAATGGTCGCTTCAATGAATCCAAGTGCTATCGTATTCCCAATGGCGAATCCGGAATCAGAAATCGATTATCAAGATGCGATCGATGCAGGTGCGGCAGTTGTTGGAACCGGTCGTTCAGATCATCCAAATCAAATCAATAATGTCTTAGCTTTTCCAGGCTTGTTCAAAGGGGCATTTGTCGCGGGAGCCACGAAAATCACTGAAAACATGAAACTAGCGGCAGCAAAAGCAATTGCAGAAATCATTCCTGAATCAGAGCTTACAAGTGAGTACATTATTCCTTCACCGTTTAATCAAGAATTAGTGGATGTCATTATACGTGAAGTTGCTGCAACTGCAGTACAAGATGGTGTTATTAGAAGAAGATAGATAAAAAAGACAAAAAAGTTCTATCTATTGTTTTTTGCAAAATAGGTGGAACTTTTTTATCTAGAGAAAATAACAGGATTTCTAGTTCAATAAAGCCAAGTGTGGTATACTATTTAGGAGTAATTTCAAGAGAATGCTAGAAGGAGGATGTTTCTACATGTCAGAAAAAGAAACATTTTATATCACCACCCCGATTTATTATCCAAGCGGACAACTACATATCGGCAATTCTTATACAACGATTGCCTGTGATGCGATGGCCCGTTACAAACGTTTGATGGGCTTTGATGTATTTTACTTAACAGGTGTGGATGAGCACGGACAAAAAATTGAAAATAAAGCCTCGGAATTAGGCGTTACACCAAAAGAATATGTCGATAAAATGGCGGCAGATGTTCAAAAGTTATGGAAAACGCTTGATATCAGCTATGATAAGTTTATCCGTACAACAGATGATTACCATAAAAAAGCTGTTCAGCAAATTTTTAATCGCTTATTAGCACAAGGTGATATTTACCTTGGTGAATATGAAGGCTGGTATTCTGTGTCAGATGAGGAATACTTTACTGAAACACAACTAGCTGAAGTGTATCGTGATGATGAAGGCAAAGTGATCGGTGGTAAAGCACCTAGTGGGCACGATGTTGAATTGGTAAAAGAAGAATCGTATTTCTTTCGTATGAGCAAATACGCGGACCGCTTGTTAGCATATTACAATGAACATCCAGAATTTATCCAACCAGAATCACGTAAAAATGAAATGATCAACAATTTCATCAAACCTGGTTTAGAAGATCTGGCTGTCTCACGTACAACATTTTCTTGGGGAATTCCTCTATCGAATGATCCAAAACATGTTGTTTATGTATGGATCGATGCATTATCAAATTACATTACCGCATTAGGCTACGGCTCAGAAGATGACAGCTTGTTTAAAAAATATTGGCCGGCAAATGTTCACATGGTCGGCAAAGAAATCGTTCGTTTTCATACGATTTATTGGCCAATCATGTTGATGGCGTTAGAATTACCACTACCAAAGAAAATTTTTGGACATGGTTGGTTATTGATGAAAGATGGAAAAATGTCTAAATCTAAAGGAAATGTTGTTTATCCTGAGATTTTGGTCGACCGTTACGGCTTAGACGCATTACGTTATTATTTATTGCGTGCGATTCCATTTGGAAGTGATGGCGTCTTCACACCAGAAGATTTTGTTTCTCGTTTAAACTACGATTTGGCGAACGACTTAGGTAACCTTTTAAATCGTACGATTGCAATGATCAATAAATATTGTGAAGGACAGGTTCCGACCTATGCCTCAAAAGTAACGCCTTTTGATAGTGAATTATCTACAACTGCGGCAAATGTAATCGGAAAATATCATGAATCAATGGAAAAAATGGAATTCAATACGGCAATTGCTGAGGTTTGGACATTGAT
Source organism: Enterococcus ureilyticus (assembly GCF_001730315.1). Classification (GTDB taxonomy): domain Bacteria; phylum Bacillota; class Bacilli; order Lactobacillales; family Enterococcaceae; genus Enterococcus_L; species Enterococcus_L ureilyticus. The sequence goes on along the minus strand of NZ_MIKC01000005.1, from coordinate 92,989 downwards.
TTCACGTGCCAATAAATATATTGATGAAACACAACCATGGGTTCTAGCAAAAGATGAAGAAAAGAAAAATGAATTAGATAGTGTGATGGTCCATTTAGCTGAAAGTTTACGGATTGTAGCGATCCTTTTACAACCAGTGATGACTGAAACACCCAAAAAAATCTTTGAACAATTAGGGTTAGATTCGGAAACAATGAATATGGAAGCCATCCATTTTGGTGAGTTTCCAACAGATATTAAAGTTGTTGCAAAAGGGACCCCAATTTTCCCTCGTTTAGAGATTGACACGGAAGTTCTCTACATTCAAAAGAAAATGGCGCAAAACGCCCAAACAACGACAGAAGAAATCAAATGGAATCCAGAAGAAACAGAGCTTATTTCAACGAAAGAAAAAGAAATCAAGTATGAGGATTTCGACAAGGTAGAATTAAAAGTTGCTGAAGTCATTGATTGTAAAAAAGTCAAAGGTGCAGATAAATTATTACAATTCCGCTTAGATGCTGGTGATGAACAAGATCGTCAAATCCTTTCTGGAATTGCTGAATTTTATCCAGACCCAAGTGCATTGATCGGTAGAAAAGTCGTGATTGTAGCGAACTTAAAACCAAGAAAAATGCGTGGTCAGATCAGTCAGGGAATGATTCTTTCCGCTGAATCACCAGAAGGTAAACTACAGATCGTTGACGCACCGAAAGATATGCCGAACGGGGCAAGCATTGCCTAATTAAAACAGTAGAACATATAAAGAAGAGTAACAGCCTCTATGCTAAGAGTTATCTTACATAGAATTAGCTGTTTCTTTTTTTTTAATTATTTACAAAAAGGCAAGGATGATTTTATATAAATATAAGCAAAAAAATAATATCGATAAAAATTATATCAAATAAACTTATTTTATTGTATCATTATGATAGAACAAAATAATTGAATTGGAAATAAGGAGAATGTTGGATGAAAGTGAAAAAGTATCTGTTGGGGATCATCACAAGTGTAGTGATTTTGTTATTAGCAGCATGTGGATCAGATCCTAGAAAAGAATTTACTAATACCATGTTTAGCTCTAAAGGACAAGAGTATAATGCAGCAAGTTTTGAAATGAAGATCAAGGATTTAACGTATGATGGGGATGAAGGCGGCGCCTATGTCAAAATGTTTGCTAGTCAACTGAAAGATATGAGTATTGATGGAAGCTATGCGGTCGATGAGAAAAAAGATACGGTGGAAATGGAAATTACAGCAAATTTGTTTGGTGAAAAATTACCATTCCAATTCGTCGGAAATAAAGAGAACTACTATATGTCTACTAGTTTTGTCTCTGGATTGTTGGATTTAGCCAATTCATTTGGTTATCCCTTTGAGCTTAGTAAAAGCGATTTGAATAAACTAAAAGGAAAATATATTGATATTGCTGAAGCTGGTGATACACTTTCATCAGGTGAATTAGACAAGAAAACGAAGCCATTGAAGGATAAAACTTTTGTAAATATGGAAGAGTCCAAAATGGGAAGCGAAATGAAAAAATTAATTGAAAGCTTCGATAAAGATTCGTTTAAAAAAGATAAGGATGTTATCACACATACCTTTACTAAAAAAGAAATTATTAGAATGATGGAAAAAATCGATGAAGTTGCCAAAGAAGACAAAGACTACAAAAAATCAGATGATGCGATAGAAATGAAAGATGCCATCAAATCACTGAAAAAAGACATGGACAAAATGGATATAAAGGTCAGTATCAATCAAAAAACAAAAGCCTTTGATACAGAAATTGCTATTGCAGCAACTGATGAAGATGCAGCGTCCATGACTATGGTCATGGCAATCTCAGTAAAACCACAAAAAAATAGTGCAAAAATCAAAATACCAAGTAAAAAAGAAATCATCAGCCAAGATGAGTTGGAAGAAATTTTAGCAGAGATCACTGGAACTATTTCGGACGATTCGGATTTCGAGTTAGAAGATGATATATATGATTACAGTGATTTAAAAGATGATCCAGATATGCAAGAGCTGATCGATGCTCAATTAGATGCAATGATCGAACAAATCGAAGCCAATCCAAGTGCCGTCACCGAAGCAAAAGCTAATGAAGCACGTGAAGAGGCGAAAGAAATTTTCAACGACAAACAAATGAAAAAATTAAATGAAGCACTAGACAAAGCGCTAGAAGCGGGAACCATTTAAAAGATCATAAATAAGCGGTAGCTTCTACAATCAAATCAGTGATTTGATTTGTACAAAGCTATCGCTTTTTCTATTACGATAGAACGGTCATTGTGTAAACGATCAGGGGACAGAAAATTTACTTGAGTAACTAGAGTTTCAGTTCAAAGGAGGAGTACGATGTGTATTTTTTGCGAGATATCGGATTTTGTTTTAGAAAATGAATTAGCTGGAGCATTTTATGATAAATTTCCTGTGAATGAAGGACATTTGTTGATCATACCTAAAAATCATAGAAGTGACTATTTCGATTTATCACAAGTGGAAAAACAAGCAGTCGAGGAACTGATTCAAGCAGGGAAACAACTACTAGAAAAAAACTATCAACCCGTAGGATATAATATTGGGACCAACTGTGGTGTATATGCTGGTCAAAGTATTATGCATTGTCATATCCATCTAATTCCTAGATATGTTGGCGATCTAGAGAATCCTAAAGGCGGAGTAAGAGGTGTGATTCCTACAAAACAAAATTATTAAAATAGGAGTGAAGTAGCATGCTTTTAAAGGAAGTAACGTTATTAGATGAACAGATGTATTCAATTACGAAATGAGTTGACAGAGGAGAGATTACAAAAATGGTTCCGTGCTATTGGGTTGAGTTAAACGGCCAAAATAAACAGCACTTCCTAAGTAAAAGTGCTGTTTATTTTGGCTGTTTATGCCTATCATCAACTAAAATCTTAATTTTTTATTTGATTTAAATTTGTGGAAACGAGCGGGTAAAAGCATGATCAAAATCGCATAAGGAACACTGATGATCGACCAAGCCAAAGTTCGGCTCAAGCTATTGTATTTATATAACCAGTTTAATAAAAAATGTAGGCCTAAGATACCAAGAGCTACAAAAGTTAGAACAGCATAGTGCGACTCATTTTTTATGGCAAAGCGAAAAATACTACCAATCAGCGGGACCAAATAAAAATAGGCACTCGTCAATGAAATACGCCAACTTTTAGCAATCGTTCCAAGATTGATCAAAAAAAATACAATGGATAACACAATTCCTAGTGGTGGAAAAAATGCAACCAAGGTGGCATAAATAGCTCCCCATAAAATCATCAAGGGTCCCTTTACAATTGCTGCAATCACAATAAAAAGAGCAATCAGCAGAAATTGCTGTGTCATCGTTCCATAGGCCAATAAACCGAACAGAATCAATAAAAGCCAATGCCAAACTGTATTAACTTGAGGCTTCCTCTGGATCGTAACATTTTTTTGAATCGTTGATTTCAGAAAGTCAGAATCTTCGAAGAAATTTTTCAAAAGCACTCACTCCTATCAAATTGAAAATTAGACTGGAATTAAGTTTACTGCTGAATAGATAAAAAAACATCGGGCTAAAGTCGGTTGTTTTAGCCTGATGTTTTTAAGAATTCATTAAGTAGCATGGATTCGTTTTTAATATTACTTAGAGGCAAGCAACTCAGAAATCTCCCCGATATAAGGTAGAAATACCTGTTTCATCCCCCGAGAAATTGCTGTATAAAGAATTTTCTTCTCTCTTTCAGTTGTCCCATAACGTACGGTAGAAGGATCGTGGATGATCACATTATCAAATTCAAGCCCTTTTGCCATATCAATCGAAAGAATTAGGGCATCAAAAGCACTATTTTTTTGTAGAAGCTGCTGTTTCAATAATGCTGCTTCGGACGCTGTTTTGGTAATCACTACAGTATCTTCTTTCTGTGCCAATGAATCTAAAATAGAAATAAGAGTATTTAGATAACTCGCTTCATCTTTACATGAAATAAAAGTCGGTTTTTCGCCATCTTTTCGGATAGAAACAATCTTGAGTTTCTCATGATTTGTCACTAACGTTTGGAATAGCTGTGTAATTTCTTTGCTTGAGCGATAGCTATTCAATAATTGATACGAAGTAACAGAACGACTGGAAGCGGATAACAACTCTTTCAGTGCCATAAAGCTGATCGATGTATTAAAAATCGCCTGATTTTCATCTCCAGCTAAAGTAAAGTTCGCTTGCGGGAATAATTTAAGCAATAAAAGAATTTGAGCTTCAGTATAATCTTGTACTTCATCTACCAAAATAAACGCCATTTGTCGATTCGATAAATCTTCAATAAATGTATCTTTGAGCAATAACAAAATTACGACTTCATCTGCCGTATAGGCGGTCGTTACTCGTTCATACGTCTCTTGCTGATACTGTTGATACAATGCTTCAAAAAGTAACCATTGATCAAACCAAGTAAAATCAGCAATCGCAGTCACTACTTTGCGGTATTTTTGTTGCAATCGTTGAAGGGCAAATTCTGCTAATTGTTCCTCATCTTCTTCTGTAAAAGTCATGTCAAAATAGCGTAATTGTTCTGCTTCAGTTAAGTCTTGCATCTGATCAATCATTTGTTTCGATTTCGCTTGCTTGATCAAATAACGATTCCACAAACTTGAAAGCTTTTCCTTTGTTGCAGAAAGTCGATCTCTGATCGATAAATTCGTTGGGGTTTCTTGATATAAACCAAAAATCAATTCAGCAGAAAATAGTGTTTTTCGTTTGAATAAAATTGGTTGGAATAGCGATTGTTGAATGAGAGATGCATCTTGAAAATATTGAATGAAGTCCACAAATTTCTGTGACTGAATCACTCTTTGTTTGGTAGCGACTTGTTCAGCAGTGATTCGTTTAAAATAAGCTGATTCACTTTCAATGGGTGCTTTTTCCCGAAAGGTAAATTTAAGAAATTGCAGCAACGTCAAATTCATGGGATTCCGCTCCCCTAAATTTGGCAATACTTGAGAAATATAGTCAATAAAAGTTGAATTAGGAGAAAGCAGTAAAATATCATCGGCAGTGATTTTAGTCCGATGATTATAAAGTAAATAAGCAATCCGTTGCATGATTGCAGACGTTTTCCCACTGCCGGCGATGCCATTGACTAAAAGCAAGGGATGACTTTCATCACGGATGATCTCATTTTGCTCTTGTTGAATCGTCGTCGTGATATCTTTCATATATTGAGAAGAATCAGCCTCAAGTGTATGAAGTAAAATATCATCCTGAATCGCAAGGCTGGTATCAAAAAAGTTGATCAAACGATCTTCTTCAAGGATCAATTGTCTTTTCAAATTTAAGGTAACAGGAATTTCATTGTTGCTGACATGATAATTGCTGTCGCCTAAAACATTATTGTAAAAAAGAGAAGCAATCGGTGAACGCCAGTCGTAAATTCGTGATTCTCCATCCAAATTGGTAAAATCATTCATGCCGATATAAAAAACGTCACGATCCGCACCATCATCTAAAAAAGTCACATCGATTTTTCCAAAATAAGGGACTTGAAGTAGGCGTTCGACTTTTTCTAATTGTTTAGCCGCAGTTGCCTGCTGCAAATTTAATTGATCGATTTCTCTATTTTTCATTTCCATTACGGCAAATGTCTCTAAGTTATCAGAATAACTGTCGAAATTTAGTTTAGTATCACCGCTAAATTGGTCTAATACTGATTGTCCTGTCATATTAACATCATCAATAGCGGTTTGATAGACATCTTTTGCTTGGGTCAATTCCTCGTAAACTTGGTGCAGATGCTGGGTTTCTTGTGTAAGCTCGTTTGACATAGGGGTTCCTCCTGACATAAATTGCCGTGACCGAATAGTATAAGCTATTTTGTTGAATAAAGCAATTATAAGAAGCTGATAATTTATCAGTGCTGTCCATTCAGATTTTGGTTAAAATGTGATAAAGTATAGAAGACAGAGGAGGGGTTTACTTGATTTTTGATTCTCATACCCATTTAAATGTAGAACAATTTAATGAAGATATTCCAGAAACAATTCAACGTGCGAAAGAATTAGGTGTAACGGAGATGGCGGTGGTTGGTTTTGATACACCAACGATCGAAAAATCTCTGGAGCTTAGCCAACAATATAAAGAAATCCAAAGTATTATCGGATGGCACCCAACAGAAGCAGGGAGCTATACACCTGAAATCGAGAAAAAAATTCAGCAATTATTAACCACGCCTAAAGTAGTCGCACTTGGCGAAATCGGTTTAGATTATTATTGGATGGAAGATCCAAAAGAGGTTCAAGATCGTGTGTTTCGACGTCAAATCGCAATCGCCAAAGAAATGAATTTACCAATCAGTATTCATACACGGGATGCGATGGAAGACACATACAAGATTTTAAAAGAAGAAGATATTCGTGATATTGGCGGAATCATGCATAGCTTTAGTGGTGACCCTGAGTGGATGGCAAAATTTTTAGAAATGGGCATGCATATTTCTCTAAGTGGCGTTGTAACGTTCAAGAAAGCTTTAGAAGTGCAAGAAGTAGCCAAAGCAGTGCCGTTAGATCGTTTATTAGTCGAGACTGATGCACCGTATTTAGCACCTGTTCCCTACCGAGGCAAACGTAACGAACCAGGCTATACCCGTTATGTAGTAGAGAAAATCGCAGAATTACGAGAAGTCCCATTTGAAGAAATTGCGAAGCAAGCAACTACGAATGCTCATCGCTTATTTAGGTTAGATAAATGACAGACAAATTGAGAATTGAAGAAATTATTGTCGTTGAAGGAAAAGACGATACCAGACGTATCCAAGAAGTTGTGGATGCTGATACGATCGAAACGATTGGCTCAGCAATCAATGAGGATATTCTAGAACAAATCGAGCATGCACAAGAAACACGCGGCGTGATCATTTTCACTGATCCAGATTTTTCAGGTGAAAAAATTCGTAAAACGATCATGGAAGTTGTTCCCGATGCCCAGCATGCGTTTCTCTCACGACAACTTGCTGCCCCTAAAAAAAGAGGGAATAGCTTAGGTGTGGAACATGCCAGTGATGAAGCGATTTTAGAAGCACTAGAAAAAGTAGTGACGCCTATTATTGAATCAGATGATTACCAAGAAATAGCTAGACAAACCTTGATCGAATATGGTTTAATAGCGGGAGCTCGTGCAAAAGAACGTCGTGAAAAATTAGGAGATGAATTGCGCATTGGTTATACCAATAGCAAGCAATTGACCAAACGCTTGAAAATGTTTCGTATCACAGAAAAAGAATTGATAGAGGCAATGCATAATATAAACGAATTACCTAGTGAAAAATCGGAGGAATCAATTTGACAGAGTACAAAGAAATCGCCACTCCTTCAAGAACCAAAGAAATTTTGAAGAAACATGGCTTTTCATTCAAAAAAAGTTTAGGACAAAATTTTTTAACCGAACCAAATATTTTACGCAAAATCGTTGAAACAGCAGGAATCGATACCCATACTAATGTAGTAGAAGTAGGTCCTGGTATTGGGGCTTTAACAGAACAGCTAGCCAAAAACGCAGCCCAAGTCTTAGCTTTTGAAATCGATGATCGCCTGATTCCTGTTTTAGAAGAGACAATGAGTCCGTATCAAAATGTCACAGTTGTCCATAATGATGTACTAAAAGCCGATTTAGTCGGTACAACCAAAGAAGTTTTTAAAGAAGAGCGTCCAATCAAAGTTGTTGCCAATTTACCTTATTACATTACAACACCGATCATGATGCACTTTTTAGAATCTGATTTAGATGTCCAAGAAATGATCGTTATGATGCAAAAAGAAGTCGCAGATCGAATCTCAGCAAAACCCGGAACAAAAGCTTATGGCTCGCTATCAATCGCAGTCCAGTACTTTATGGAAGCAAGTATCGCGTTTATTGTACCGAAAACGGTCTTTATCCCGCAACCAAATGTTGATTCTGCCATCATCAAATTAACTAAACGTGACAAACCAGCCGTTGAGGTAACAAATGAAAAAGAATTCTTCAAATTAACAAAAGCGTCTTTCCAGTTACGTCGTAAAACACTATGGAATAACCTGATCCATTACTATGGTAAAGATGATGAGACAAAAGCATGGTTAACCCAAAGCTTATCCGAAGCGGAAATTGACCCATCACGTCGTGGTGAAACATTGTCATTAGAAGAATTTGGACGTCTAAGTAATACATTGGAAAAAAATCGTTAACTCTGTACTAAGCAAAAAGAGAGTGAGAAAAGTTGATAACTTTTCTCACTCTCTTTTTGATAGTAGACGTATAGAAGTCTATCGAAATAATTTATTTTAACTTTATGTAAAATAATTGCTTTCAGTTATTGACTTTTTCTGAATATCAAGGATAATCATAAATAGAAAGCGCTTTCTTTTATTAGGAGTGAAAATATGGAAAATAAGAAGACGAGAAATATTCATTGGATGCTGGCGGCTATTTTTTTAGGATACACATGTATTTATATCGATAAAACAACAATTGGTATGTCACTGGTGACGATTGCAAATGATTTAGGATTTGATCCGCAGCAAAAGGGTTTGGTGTTGAGCGCCTTTTTTCTAGGGTATACAGTTTTTCAAATTCCTTTTGGGTATTTATCAAGTAAGATTGGTACGAGAAAAATGATGATCATCTCCGTTTTTTTAGTAGGAATTTTTCTATTTTTATTCGGGTTTGGCTTTTCTTTATTGTATTTGCTTTTAGTTCGTTTCATGACAGGTGCGGTTGCTCATTCGGGTTATCCGTCTTCTGTCAGCACGTTCATTTCACAAGAATTGCCAATAGAAAAACGTGGGCCGGCACAATCGACTATGATCGCTTCATCAGGTTTTGCGGCAATTGTTGGTCCCTTACTGATTGCGCCACTTTTACTTCAAGTTGGTTGGCATAGGACTTATTATATTTTAGGGGCGGTGGTTCTTTTGATTGCAGTATTGATGTATGTTGTGATTCCTAAAGAATTTGGTGGAGTAAAAGAGCATTTAAAAAATAAGCGCACGATTTCATTCAGAGAAGTATTACAGGATAAAAATGTTTGGATTTTGATATTTGCAGCGTTTTTCATCAATGCTGCAATTTATGGGCTAAATGGCTGGATGGCGACTTATCTAGTCGAAGCGCACGGACTGGCTCTAACTCAAACGGCTTATGTAACGGCAGTTATTGGCTTTTTCACAATGGTGGCAGCGATGTTAGGCGGGGTTATGGTCAATAAATATTTTATTGGAAAAGAAAAAAAGGTGATTTTTGTCGCAACGATAGGTGGCGGACTTTTTGCTCTTCTAGTTTCAGTTGTCGGATCATTCTTCATGAGCATGATTTCATTAGCTTGTGCGGTGGCTTTTGCTAGTTTAGCTTTTGCGACGCTAATGAGCATTCCAGTTAAAATATTCCCTTCAGATGAAGTTTCTGCTAAATATGCGACGATCAATGCGATTGGTGTTTCAGGTGGGTTTGTGGCGCCGACTATTATTGGGGCATTGATTCAATTTTCTAATGGCGGCTTCTTCAGTTCATTTTTATTTATTGGCGTTTCATTCGTTGTTTCTGGGGGGATTACGTTATTGATTCAAAAAAATCAGAAATCTTAATTCAGAATTTTGAAAAAAGTAAAAGGGTGTGAGAAGATGTGTACGGGAATCACAGTGAAATCTAAATTAGGGAACAGCTATTGGGGACGGACACAAGAATTTAATGTATTGTTGGATTACGACGGTGCGATTATCCCTAAAAATTATGATCTAAGTACATCATTGGATCATTATAGGACACATTTTGCTGCAATGGGTATAGCTCTAGCTGGTAATCCATTATTAGTAGACGGAGTGAATGAAAAAGGATTAATGGGCGGTTCTTTTTATTTCGGCAATGATAATCGCTATGTTGAATCGGATGAAATTCGCAAGATGGGAAAATTGCCATTGGCTGGCGCTGAATTTGTGACCTATGCCTTAACAAATTATGCATCAGTTGCGGCAATAAAAGAGCGAGTCAATCAAGAGACAGCGATTGCAATTGTTGACAATCAGGTTGGCATTCCGCAGCACTACGTTTTCCAAGATGAATCTGGTGCGTCGATCGTTGTAGAACCATCGATTGAAGGCGGCTATGAAATATATGATAATCCTGTGGGAGTTTTTACGAACAGCCCAAAATTTGACTGGCATTTAACCAATCTTCAAAATTACGTAGGACTTAGTGACATGATCGCACCAGCTATTCAGATGGATAATCTTTATGTGTTTTCAAATGGTAAAGGATCTGGTTTGCGCGGAATCCCAGGCGATTTTACTCCACAATCTCGTTTTATTCGTGCAGCCTATCTAAAACACTTTTCTGAAAAAGTAGATGATGAACAGGTAATAGAACAAATTTTTCATATTTTAGATAGCTTTGATATTCCTAAAGGAGTTGTGAAAGTCAGTTCACAGACGGATGTGCAGTACACCCAATATACCAGTGCCTACGATAGTAAGGAAAAGCAACTGTATATTCATTTGTATGAAAATCGTAGAATCCAAACCTTGTCATTAAAAGCCGGTAGATTAGATAATTCTGTACCTCAGTATTTTGAATTAAAGAGGGAACAACAATATTATTCAATGCCTAAAAAGAACGAAAAATAGACCTAAAATAAAGTTGATGGAAGAGAATTACGGGAGAGACTAGTCATAGCACCGAAGGAGCAACTCTTCAAGAGGAAGACGAATCTCTCAGGTTTTTTACAGAGGAACTAGCATTTTTTTAAGATGCCTGTTCCTCTGTTTTTTTATATAGTTTAGATAGCTTGGAGGTGTCATTGGTTAAGTACTAAAAATACACAGAAGCAAAGGAGTAGAAAAGATGGATTTAAAAACACCTTTATATGACGCACATCTTGAAGCCGGTGGAAAAATGGTTTCATTTGCTGGCTACACACTACCTGTTCAGTACAAAGACAGCGGTGTGATCAAAGAACATTTAGCTGTTCGAAATCAAGTAGGATTATTCGATGTTTCCCATATGGGAGAGGTCGTTTATGAAGGAAAAGATGCTTTAGCGAATTTGCACTATTTGTTAACCAATGATTTTAGTAACTTAGAAGTAGGTCGTGTTAGATATACCTTGATGTGTAATGAAAACGGCGGTGTGATCGATGATCTACTCGTTTATAAATGTAGCGATGAAAAATATTTATTAGTAGTCAATGCAGCGAATAGAGCAAAAGATGTTGCATGGATGAAAGAACACTTATTTGGTGAAGTGGCATTTTCGGATCAATCGGATCAATTTGTTCAAATTGCATTGCAAGGCGCATTTGCCAAAGAGATGATTGAAAAACGAACGAAAGAAGAAGAGATTCCTAAAAAATATTATAGCTTTACTGAAAATGCGGATGTAGGCGGTGTGACGTGTCTATTATCACGAACCGGTTACACCGGAGAATTTGGGTATGAATTGTACTGTAAACCAGAAGACGGAATCAAATTATGGAATTTATTACTGGAAACGGGTCAAGAATATGACATCATTCCCTGCGGCTTAGGAGCTCGTGATACGTTACGGTTAGAGGCTGGGATGCCGCTTTATGGTCATGAAATGACAGAAGAAATTACTCCTCTTGAAACGGATTTAAATTTTGCCGTCAAGATGAAAAAAGAAGATTTTATCGGCAAAAAAGCGCTCATTGACAAAGGGGAACCTAAAATTACTCGAATCGGTCTGCAGTTAACGGATCGAGGAATTGTTCGTGAAGGAGCTGATGTGTATTTTAATGATAAGAAAATCGGGCAGACCACCTCAGGCACCATGTGTCCATTCATTAGTAAAGCCTGTGCAATGGCTTTAGTTGAGAAAAATAGTGTAGAAATTGGTTCTCCCATAGAAGTTGAGGTTAGAGGCAAAAAAATTAAAGCAGAAGTTGTCACACTACCATTTGTAAAAAAATAATTGAAAAAGAAGGAGTCGTTTATTATGACAAAAGCTATGGAATTGAAGTTTTCAAAATCACATGAGTGGGTACTTTTTGATGGAGATAAAGTAAAAATCGGTCTGTCTGATTATGCACAAGATCAATTAGGTGATATCGTTTTTATTGATTTACCAGATGAGGGTGACGATGTTACCAAGGGTGAATCGTTTGCAGATATTGAATCTGTCAAGGCTGTTTCAGAAGCGTATTCTCCAATCACAGCTACAGTGACAGCAGTCAATGAAGAGCTTTTGGACAGTCCTGAGTTGATCAATTCAGCACCGTTAGAGTCATGGTTAATTGAAGTGGAAGGGGTAGACGAAATCGAAGACTTGCTAAGTGCTGAGGAATATAAAAAATTCTGTGAAGAAGCTGAGGAGGCATAATGAATGGGTAACTATCTTGGTTCAACGCCACAACAACAACAAGAAATGCTGAGAACGATCGGTTTAAAAAATATGAGTGACCTTTATCAGGATATCCCGAAAGAAATGATTATAAAAAATCTAGCTATTCCAGCGGGAAAATCAGAATTTGAAGTACGACGTATTTTAGAAAAGATGGGCAAGAAAAATAAAGTCTTCTCCAGCATTTTTCGGGGTGCGGGTGCCTATAATCACTATATTCCTGCTATTGTAAAGCAAATTTCAGCAAAGGAAGAATTCATGACGTCTTACACGCCGTATCAACCAGAGATCAGTCAAGGATTGTTACAGTCGATTTTTGAATATCAAACAATGATTTGTGAAATTACCGGAATGGATGCAACGAATGCTTCTGTTTACGATGGTGCAACGGCTGCTGCTGAAGCGATCAATATGTGTTTAGAAAAAAAACGCTTAAAGGTTTTGATTTCAGAAACGACAAATCCAATGACGATTCAAACAGCGTTGACTTATTTTAGTTCTAGAGAAATCGAATTTGTGATGATTCCAGAGAAAGATGGATTGACAGATTTATCTGTTTTAAAAGAAAAATTAGATGATACAAGCGCTTGTTTTATTGTCCAACAACCTAATTATTATGGAGGAATTGAACCTGTCGAGGTAATCGCTGAAATGGTTCACGAAGCAAAAGCTAAATTTATTATGAGCGTCAATCCAGTTGCTAGTACGGTACTAAAGACAGCTGGTGAAGTTGAGGCAGATATTGCGGTTGGCGATTCACAGCCATTTGGGATACCATTAGCTTTTGGTGGACCTTATATTGGGTTCATTGCGACAAAAGAAAAAATGATTCGTAAATTACCTGGGCGTATTGCAGGGGAAACAGTGGACGAAGCAGGTGATCGAGCATTTGTTTTAACACTGCAAGCTCGTGAACAACATATTCGTAGAGAGAAAGCAGCTTCTAATATTTGTTCAAATCAGGCACTGTGCGCCTTAACTAATGCTGTTTATATGAGTACAATGGGCGCTCGGGGTATTCAGGAAGTAGCTGAGCAATGTTACAGCAAAGCTCATTACCTTTTGGATGGACTAACGCAAATCGAAGGGGTAAAACGAACGAATGATAGTCCCTTTTTCCACGAATTTGTGACAACTTTTCCAGTAGCAAATGAAGTGGTTCTAGCTAAATTAGAAGAACATGACATCTTAGGTGGCTATCCGACAGAGCAAGGTTTACTATGGTGTGTAACAGAAATGAATACGAAAGAACAAATAGATGAAGTCGTTGCATTGGTGAAGGAGGCGTGTGGACAATGAAATTAATTTTTGAACGTAGTGTAGAAGGGTATTATAACGAAATGATTTCACCATGTGATGTACCAACCACGGCTCTTCCAGAAGAAATGAAGCGCCAAAAAGAACTCCATTTGCCCTCACTGCCTCAACCTGAGATCAGTCGACATTATACAGAACTAGCAGATGCAACATTTGGTATCAATAATGGCTTTTATCCTTTAGGTTCTTGCACAATGAAATACAATCCTAAAATTAATGATGAAATGGCTACCTATCCCGCTTTTGCAAGTATTCATCCTTTGCAGCCAGAGCATACAGTTCAAGGTTCATTAGAAGTTTTTACCATGACGGAAATGTTGCTGAAAGAAATCACGGGGATGAATGCAATAACATTTCAACCAGCAGCGGGTGCACATGGTGAGTTTACTAGCTTATTGATGATCAAAGCGTATCACAAAAAGCATGGTCAACCACAACGAAACAAAATTATTGTCCCTGATTCTGCTCATGGAACAAATCCTGCAAGTGTAGCAATGACAGGGATGATTACAGTGAATATTCCATCAGATAACTATGGTTGTGTGGATATTGAAGCGCTGAGAGCTGCGGTTGGGGAAGATACCGCGGGTTTGATGTTGACCAACCCAAATACAGCTGGGATCTTTGATAAAAATATTTTAGAAATCACGAAAATCGTTCATGATGCGGGTGGATTGAACTATTATGATGGTGCAAATTTAAATGCCATTATGGGTGTTGCACGTCCAGGTGATATGGGCTTTGACATTATTCATTTAAATCTACACAAAACCTTTTCAACACCACATGGTGGCGGTGGCCCAGGATCTGGCGCTGTTGGGTGCAAATCATTATTAAAACCATTTTTACCGGACTATTATCCAGTCAAGGAAGGAGCGGAAATAGGCTTTACGAGACCTGTGAATTCAATTGGATTAGTAAAAGGCTTCTATGGGCAATTTTCAGTCTTCTTGCGAGCGTTGACCTATATTTTATTTTTAGGATCAGAAGGAATTTCGTCTGCCTCCAAGAGTGCAGTATTAAATGCTAATTACATGCTTCATGAATTAAAAGATATCTTTGAAGTGCCATATGGCGAGTCTTGTATGCATGAATTTGTAATTAGCTTAGATAAATTGAAAAAAGAAACAGGTGTAACAGCACTAGATATAGCGAAAGGGATTTTAGATCATCATATGTATCCGCCAACGATGTATTTCCCCTTAACTGTACCAGAAGCTCTGATGGTGGAACCGCCAGAAACAGAGTCAAAAGAACGGATGGATGATGCAATTGCCGTTTATCGTAAACTTTATGAAGATGCTCATAAAAATCCGGAAGCTTTTCATGAATATCCTTTACATGCTCAAATCCATCGTGTAGATGAAGTAAGAGCTGCTAGACATCCCATTGTTCGTTATGACTTTGCTTTGGAAAACAATGAATAAAGTGAGCTGCTATTGAAAAGTACAAAGCGGAACGTTGTTACCTTGAGTTATCTAGCTATGCGGGCTAGTCTCTCAGGAAATAAGAAAAATAAAATGTGATAAAGAGCATTGCAGTTCATTTTTCCTATTTTTCAGTCGAGATTAAATAAGCCCGCTATGCTTTTACCAAAAGAGTAAGGAGGAATGGTATGCGGTATGATCTAATCATAATCGGGGCGGGGCCTGGTGGATATGTTGCAGCGATCAAAGCGGCTCAGCTGGGGATGAAAGTAGCTCTTGTTGAACGTGATCGAGTAGGAGGAACATGTTTAAATCGAGGCTGTATTCCGACGAAAGCATTATTACATTCAGCTGAAACAGTTCGTGAAATAAAAAACGCGAGTGAATATGGTATCTATATTGATGATAGCCAAATGAACATGGAAGAAATTTACGCAAAGAAAAATAAAGTGGTTGAGACTCTCGTTCAAGGAATCGAAGGTTTGGTCAAAGCAAATAAAATCGAATTGATTTTCGGATCAGCACAAATCATCCAAGTGGGTGTAATTGACGTTGACGGATCAAGATACGAGACCGAAAAAATCATGATCGCAACAGGTTCAAAACCAGTGATTCCACCGATTCCAGGTAGCAATTTACCAGGTGTATTAACAAGTAACGAACTTTTAAAACAGCCAAATACCTATAAAAAAATGACCATTATCGGCGGTGGAGTGATTGGCGTTGAGTTTGCCTTGATTTTTAATGCGTTAGGTTGTGATGTAACGATTATTGAAACTGCTAATACATTATTACCAAATTTTGATAGTGAAATTTCCAAAAAATTAGCAATGGTTTTAAAAAAACAAGGAATCAAAGTAGCAACCAAATCGATCGTGTCCGGTATTTCTAAGGAGGAACAGTTGACCTGTACCTATACGTCTAAAGGAAAAGAAAAAACTGTTACAAGTGATGCAGTTTTGATTGCTACTGGTCGAAAAGCAAGCTTTGAAGAGGTATTTTCAGCTGATTTGAACGTAGAAATTGAAAATCAAAGTATTTGGGTCAATGATGCTTTTGAAACGTCTATTAAAGGCATTTATGCCATCGGAGATGTAGCAAGCCGTGGCACTCAATTGGCTCATGTAGCTTCTGCACAAGGCGTGAATGCTGTTTTGGCGATGAATCAAAAAGCAGTGGAATATGATTTAGAGGTAATTCCTTCTTGTGTTTACACTACACCTGAAATCGCTGCTGTCGGAATGACAGAAGAAGAGGCAAACAGGCAAGGAATCTCTGTGGATGTTGGCAAATACAACATGGCGGGAAACGGAAAAACAATGATTGCAGGGAATTCATTAGGATTCATCAAAGTCATTGCAAATGCACAAAATGGCAAAATTATTGGTGCGCAGCTGATGTGTGATCGGGCAACAGATATGGTCAGTGAATTTACGACAGCAATTGTTAACAGGTTGACGATTGAGGAAGTAATGTCGATTGTTCATCCACATCCAACGTATAATGAAGGAATAGGCGAGGCTTATGAAACGCTTCAAGGTCTTGGAATCCACACAATCCCTAAAAAATAATAGAAATATACCAAATATTCTGAAATATTTGGTACTATAATAAGAGAAGCAATTTTTCCGTTCGCTTTGGGTACATGATTGGTTTTTACAAATTTATTGAAAGTCATTTCATTTAAAAAGAAAAGGAGAAAAAATAATGCTGACAGAAACACAAAAAAAAGTTGCCGATAGTTTAGAAGACGAACTAATTCAAATCAGAAGACATTTACATCAGAATCCAGAAATAGGGATGGACTTACCGAATACTGTGGCTTTTGTAAAAGAGAGACTCACAGAATACGGCTATGAACCTAAAGCATGCGGAGAGTCTGGTGTCACCGTTGTGGCGGGTAAAAAAAGTGGTAAAACATTTTTACTAAGAGGTGATATGGATGCACTGCCGATTCGCGAGCTGACTGATCTACCATTTAAATCCGAAAATGGCTATATGCATGCCTGCGGTCATGATATGCACACAACGATGTTGCTTGGTGCTGCAAAATTATTAAAAGAATTTGAAAATGAATTAGACGGACAAGTGAAGTTATTATTTCAACCTGGGGAAGAAATACTTTCAGGTTCAAAAGACTGTATCAAACATCAGGCACTAGAAAATCCTACAGTAGATGCTGGCATGATGATCCATGTTTTCCCATTTGAAGGGTTTAAAGCAGGTCAGATCATGCCAACACCAGAAGGGACTTTTATGGCTAGTGCGGATTGGTTTGAAATCAATATCAAAGGTCGTGGGGGACATGGATCCCAACCTGAAACATCAATCGATCCAATCAATGTAGCTGTCCATATCTATACAGCGCTACAAGAATTATCAGCAAGAGAAATTGGTTCAGAGGAACGGTTTGTGCTGACCATCGGCGAATTTATTGGGGGAACACCAGGTGCTTCTAATATTATTCCAGAAACGACAGTGATGAAAGGAACCTTACGAACCTTAAAAGAAGAGGTCCGTGGACAGGTCAAAGAACGAATGGTTGCAATCGCTGAAAATATCGCAAAAGCATTTCGTGCCGAAGCTGAGGTGGTTTTCACGAATGGTTGCACAACCAATGTGAATGATCCTGAATTAACGGCATTTACTAAAAATTCACTGATAGAAACATTTGGAGCAGAACGTATTGTCGCTATTCCGATGTCAACACCATTGATGGGTAGTGAAGATTTTGGCGAAATCAGTCAATTGATTCCAACAACAACCGTTCTTTTGGTGGCATCTGAAGAAAATATCAATCTCCATAATCCAACTATTGTTTTTGATGAGTCTGTGTTGGTTGAAGGAGCAAAAGTTTATACAGATACAGCAATGTCGTGGTTAAAGAACAACTGAAAGAATTGATGGAATGGAGAGGAAAGAATGGTCAAAACAGATATTGAAATTGCACAAGCTACTACGATGTTGCCTATCACAAAAGTAGCAGAACAACTTGGTTTGGATGAAGAACAATTTGAATCGTATGGAAAATACAAAGCTAAAATAGAAGTTGAAAAAATCAAAGGCAACAAAGAAGGCAAAGTGATCCTGGTTACAGCAATCACACCCACGCCTGCTGGGGAAGGCAAGACAACCACAGTTGTCGGTCTAGGTGACGCATTGAATCGAATCGGAAAAGAGGCGATTATCGCGTTAAGGGAACCTTCTTTGGGACCTGTTTTTGGAATAAAAGGAGGAGCAGCTGGCGGCGGCTATGCGCAAGTTGTTCCAATGGAAGATATCAACCTTCATTTTACAGGGGATTTTCATGCGATTGGAGCAGCAAATAACCTGTTAGCAGCAATTATTGACAATCATATTTTTCAAGGGAATGAGCTAGGAATTGATAATCGTCGTATCACTTGGAAAAGAGCGGTGGATATGAACGATCGTCAATTAAGAAATATTGTTGATGGTTTAGGGGCTCGGGTCAACGGTGTTCCTAGAGAAGATGGTTTTGAAATCACAGTTGCTTCAGAAATCATGGCCGTTTTATGTTTATCTAATGATATTGAAGATTTGAAAGAAAATCTAGCTAATATCATTATCGGTTACACCTATGATAATCAACCTGTTACTGCCAGAGAACTGAATGCACAAGGCGCTATGACAGCTTTATTGAAAGATGCGATCAAGCCCAACCTCGTTCAAACATTAGAAAACAATCCAGCATTGATCCATGGTGGACCATTTGCCAATATCGCACATGGCTGCAATAGCGTGATTGCAACGAACACGGCTAGAAAACTAGCCGATTATGTTGTGACAGAAGGTGGTTTTGGTGCTGATCTAGGCGCTGAAAAATTTATCGATATCAAATGTCGGAAATCTGGTATTCGACCTTCGGCGGTTGTTGTTGTAGCGACTGTTCGTGCATTAAAAATGCATGGTGGTGTACCTAAAGATCAACTTGGCGCTGAAAATATAGCAGCCTTAACAGACGGATTGCCAAACCTTTTAAAACATATCGAAAATACAACGACTGTGTTTGGGTTACCAACAGTAGTAGCCATCAATAAGTTTCCTACAGATACAGATGCAGAACTTGAACTTGTGAAAGAAGAATGCCAAAAACGCAATGTGAATGTAGTTCTTTCAGATGTTTGGGCTCAAGGTGGTGCCGGTGGTGAAGAGCTAGCGAAAGAAGTAGTTCGACTAGCCGATCTGGAAAATCATTTTTCATTTGCCTATCCAGACGAATTGCCAATCAAAGAAAAAATCAGTGCCATCGTAGAGAAAATTTATGGAGGAAACGTTGTTCGCTATGAGCCTATTGCGGAAAGAGAAATTGCTAAACTGGAAAAACTCGGGTTCGGTCATTTGCCAATTTGTATGGCTAAAACTCAGTATTCATTTTCAGATGACCAAACCAAATTAGGAAGACCCACCGATTTTGCGATAACAGTCAGTAATATCAAGATATCGGCTGGAGCAGGGTTTATTGTAGCTTATACGGGGTCAGTAATGACAATGCCTGGGTTACCAAAGAAACCAGCTTATGAAAAAATCGATGTTGACCCCGATGGAAAGATCATTGGTCTGTTTTAAGTCGAAATAATCTGTAACATAATAAATAAACTCATTGATACGGCTATATACTGTCCGCAATGAGTTTATTTAGGTTTCTATACGAGCAACTACTTTTTAGTCAAAAGCATTACCTATGTGTCTTGACACCTAGTTGTTTTTACTTTAAAATAAATATTATCAGATATGTCAAGACACATCGGAGGGAATATGAAAAAGAACTCAGTAAGACATTTAACAATTGCCTCTTTATTAGTGGCAATGGGCATTATTATTCCTATGGTCATGCCCAGGATCACGATCGGACCAGCATCCTTTACATTGGCTAGTCATGTACCGCTATTTTTAGCAATGTTCTTTTCACCAGGAGTAGCTGTAGCAGTTAGTTTAGGAACTGGATTTGGGTTCTTTCTTTCAGCAACGCCGATTATTGCGTTAAGGGCACTTTCTCATTTACTATTTGCTGTGATAGGTGCTTTTTATTTAAAGAACCATCCAACGATTGTTTTATCTAAGCATAAATTGGTTTTGTTCAATGGACGTTTTCAATTGTTTAATTTAATGATAGGCTTTATACATTCTGCTGCAGAATTAGCTGTAGTAAGTGTTTTTTATACAATGGGTAATCTGCCGGAAACTTACTATTCACAAGGGTACATGTATTCGATTTTTTTGTTGATGGGACTTGGTGGATTGATTCATAGTTTGATTGATTACAACATTGCTTATTTTGTAGCGAATGCTTTAAGTAAACCGTTTGATATTCCAGTATTTAGTCAGGCTAAAAAGTTGGAACGAGCAAAAGTGGCCATTCTTCCCCAAAAGACTGAACCACAGATATAAGAGGTTGTTACAAAAGTCGTTTAGGCTTTAGCAATTGGACCAAAGAGGTTGGGACAGGAGTGTTTAATCCCCAGAACCACGTAGGTACTGTGCAACATCAACTCATACTTCGTTGTGTTTTACAGCAATAAGAAGGGATTGCTTCTGCTCCCACCGTTTATTTGGATTCCATGTGATTGCGATATGACTCAAAGAGTTATGTCCCAAACTCTTTTAGGAAATTGCCGAAGAGCCTGACTTTTTCACACCGTTTATTTGGATTCACGGTGACATCAATAAATCGCAAAGAGTTTTGTCTTAGTCACTTTTATAGTTTAAGGTAGTTTGATTACTTGCTCAGTTTCTGGATCGAAGAAATGGGCTTTATTAATATTGAATGCTAAATCGACCAGTTCTTCTGGCTGATGGAAATCACGCGCATCAACTTTTGAGATGAATTCTGTATCACCTAATCGGGTGTACAGCATTGTTTCAGCACCTAGTAATTCTGATACAACGACCTCAGAACGAACGACAGCGTCATTCATTGTATCTAAAGCTACTTGCTCACTATGGATATCTTCTGGTCTAATACCAAAAATAATCGATTTTCCTTCGTAACCTTTTTCACCTAATAATTTATTTTTTCCTTCTGGAATCTTTAGTTCTAATCCATGACCATCACGAATAACACCATTATTTAAGGTAACATTGAAAAAATTCATCGCAGGTGAACCGATAAAGCCTGCTACAAAAACGTTATTTGGTGTGTTATAGACCTCTTTTGGTGACCCGATTTGTTGAATAAACCCGTCTTTCATGATAACGATGCGATCAGCCATTGTCATCGCTTCGGTTTGGTCATGTGTTACATAAACTGTAGTTGTTTCCAAACGACGATGCAATTTAGCGATTTCAGCACGCATAGCAACCCGTAATTTTGCATCCAAGTTTGATAAAGGTTCATCCATCAAGAAAACTTTTGCATCACGAACAATTGCTCGACCTAAAGCGACACGTTGGCGTTGTCCACCAGATAGTGCTGCTGGTTTGCGTTGCAGATAATCAGTCAAACCTAAGATTTCACCCGCATTTTCTACCCGTTTTTTGATTTCTGCTTTATCATATTTACGCAGTTTTAAGCCAAAGGCCATATTATCAAAAACAGTCATATGTGGATATAAAGCATAATTCTGGAAAACCATGGCAATATCTCGGTCTTTCGGTGCGACATCATTCATTATTTTATCACCGATGGAAAGTTCGCCTTCCGTAATATCTTCTAAACCAGCAATCATTCTTAAAGTTGTAGATTTTCCGCAGCCTGATGGGCCAACAAATACAATGAATTCACGATCAGCAATTTCTAAATTAAAATCAGTTACAGAATAATTTTCTGCATTGTCGTATTTTTTATAGATATGTTTTAGCGCCATTTCTACCATTGTCGTCACTCTTTTCTTTTTTTTGTACCTTCAGTATAAATGAAAGCGCTATATAATCTCAATGGAAGGTTGCACAAGAAAAAAACGTTTTTTCGTCAAAGTGACAAATAATCAATCGTTCTTTTACTTTGTGAGGGTTGTCTTTGTTATAATAAGGAAAAGAAATGAAAAGAGGGCGTAATCATGAAAATTGCATTGATCGCACATGATCGAAGAAAAGAATTAATGGTCAAACTATCTTTAGCCTATCAACCAATATTAAAAGAGCATGAACTATTTGCCACGGGAACGACAGGATTGAAAATTGCGGAAGCAACTGGATTACCTGTTCACCGTTTTAAATCAGGTCCTTTAGGTGGCGATCAGCAGATTGGAGCCATGATTTCAGAAGATAAACTAGATATGGTGATTTTTTTACGAGACCCACTGGCGGCACAACCTCATGAGCCAGATGTGACCGCTTTGATTCGTTTGAGTGACGTTTATGAAATTCCTTTAGCAACCAATATCGGTACTGCTGAAATTTTATTAAGAGGCTTACAAGCAGGCTTCGCAGATTTTAGAAATGTAGTGCATGAGACAGATAATAAGCCCTTATCTTTTTAGTCAAAATTGATTGCAGTGAATAATGGAATATGCTATATTGCTCTTAGGCTTAGGCCTAATAAAACAGAGTAGGAAATAAAGCGTTAAGTGCCGAGAGGATGGGATGTTGCCTTTCGGACGAAGAATATAGGAGAATAGTGATTTTTACTATACGAACTAGCTTTTTGAAAAGTAGATAATTTTCAAAAGAGATAAGCAGTTCGCTTCACTTTTCAATGATCTAGCTGCATGAAGCAGCCTTTGAGGAAAGTAGACAATATGAACATGGAACAAAAGATGTTCCATGTTCATATTCCTAACTTTCTAAAAGGCTAGACGCTTCATTCCGCTTTTCAATGATCTAGTTGCACGAACCATCTCTTTAGGAAAATAGACAAAGTATCAGTGAAACAAAAAGCGTTTCAATGCTACTTTCCTAATTTTCAAAAGAGATAAGCAGTTCGCTTCACTTTTCTATATTCGCGGTTTTGTTTTCGCATTCGCTGCATATTTTGTGTAGCAGCTCTTAGAGGAGATGCTAGAAATGAATAAGACAAAGATTGAGACCCGAATCATTACGCTGATGAGTCTATTGATCGCGTTAATGGTGGTTTTCACACGATTTATTTCGTTTGAAACCCAATTTTTACGTATTAGTTTTACCTTTATCCCAGAATCATTGATGGGCATTCTTTTTGGTCCGTTTTGGACAGGGATCGGTAGTGCTGTTGCTGATACAGTCGGCATGTTGCTGTTTCCTAAAGGACCTTATTTTCCAGGGTTTACCTTGAATGCGTTTATTTCCGGCGCAATTTATGGTTTCTTTTATTATAAGAAGGAGTTAACCTGGAAACGAGTATTTTTAGCGACTTCATTAGTCACGTTGATTATTCATATGTTTCTAACACCACTATGGCTTGGTCTAATGTATGGCGTAGATCTCTCTAATCTGGCTTGGTGGATACCTAGGATTGTGAAGAACATCGTCTTTTTACCAATCCAAGTAGTTGCTACTTACTATTTAGGCAATAAAATTCCTTATAAGCAAATTTTAAATAAATCTTTAATTAATTTAAAATAAAAAGAACCTCAAACTGTCCTACATCCCAAGGAAGTTTGAGGCTTTTTTGTTCTTTATTTTACAGTTGATTTTTAAATTGAGCTTCATATAATGCGTGATAATACCCATCTTTTTTATCAATCAATTCATCATGACTGCCGATTTCAACAACAGATCCTTGTTCCATTACTAAAATTTTGTCCGCATTTTTAATGGTTGAAAGTCGGTGCGCAATCACAAAACTTGTTCGACCATTCATCATCTGTAAGAAGGCATCTTGAATATTTTTTTCAGTCAACGTATCGACCGAACTAGTTGCTTCATCTAAAATCAGCATTGGTGGATCACTGATCATCGTTCTTGCAATGGTCATCAATTGTCTTTGACCTTCAGAAATTTTGATGCCACTAGCACCGATCAAGGTGTCTAAACCCTCAGGCAAACGAGTAACAAAATCAAAAATATAGGCTTTGTTCATAGCAGCATTGATTTGTGCATCAGTTGCTTCTGGATTTCCATACGTCAGATTATCACGGATTGTGCTATCAAATAACCAAGTATCTTGTAAAACCATCCCAAAACTTTTTCGTAAACTGTCTCTTGTAATCTGCGTGATCGGATGACCATCGATTGAGATCTGACCGCTATCAACTTCATAAAAACGCATTAATAAATTGACTAAGGTTGATTTACCAGCACCTGTTTTTCCAACAATAGCAATGGTTTCACCAGGAAATGCCGTTAGGTTAAAATCTTGGATCAGTGGTTTTGAAGGCGTATAAGAGAAATCTACATGATCGAAGATCACTTTTCCCTTCGCATCATTTAAGACAAAACTATGTGGTCCATCTGTTTTTTCCTCAGACTGATTGATGATTTCAAACGTTCGATCTAGTCCAGCTAAAGCCGTTTGGATTTGCGTTGTGATTCCTGATAATTCAATAAACGGTTTAGAAAATTGACTAGAATAAATAGTGAAACTCGAAATAACACCGATCGTGATTGTTTGATTGCCGCTTAACAACAACAAACCACCCACAAGACCAATCGATAAATAAGCTAAATGATCAATAAAACGCGATAAAGGATTGGTTAAAGAAGAGGAGAATTGCGCTTTTTGACCGCGAACATATAATTGTTGATTTAACGCTTCAAAACGTTGTTGAGAAACGTTTTCTTGCTGAAAGGCTTTGACGATTTTTTGATTGCCAACCATTTCAGTAACGAAACCAGAAATCTCTCCAACAATTTTTTGTTGAGCAGAAAAGTTTTTCTGAGAAGAGGTTGTCACTAACCAATTGACGAGAAATATGATTGGTGTTGCAATTAAAACAACAACCGTAAGTAATGGGCTTAACTTGAGCATAAAGAAGAAGGCGATGACTACAACAGATAGTCCAGAAAAAAGCTGGTTAAAGACAGCTGAACAGGCCACCGAAATATTATCCATATCATTTGTAAAACGGCTGACGATATTTCCATGAGAAGTCTGATCATAATAATTTAAAGGCAATCGATTTAAATGAGCAAACGCATCCTTTCGAAGTTCAGCAACAGACAGGTAAGAAACACGATTACCTAAACGTTGGATCAGCCATTGACTAATAACAGTGATCATCAAAATACCTGCTAACGAACTAAGAAAATGGAACAAAAGCATAAAGTTGACGTGCCCTTTGGCAATCATTGTATCCACAGATTTTCCCATATAATAGGTCATTAAAACGGTTGTTAAACCGCTGAGGATGCCTAAAATGACCGCTGCGGTCATTTCTTTTGGATAACGTAACAAGTAAGGCATGAAACGATTCAATGAATTTGAGGTTCTTTTTTTTGTCTTCATTTTTCAGTTTCCTCCTCTTGTGATGCGACGATTTCTTGATAAGCTGTAGAATGGTGTAATAGTTCCTCGTGAGTCCCTAAGCCAACCTGTTTTCCACTAGCTAAAACGAGAATCTGATCAGCTTGTTGAATCGAGCTGATACGTTGTGAAATCAGGATAAGAGTTGTTTCTTTTAAATCTTGTTTTAGTGCTGTTCGTAAATTTAAATCGGTTTGATAATCCAAGGCGCTTAAAGAATCATCTAGAATCAACACGGCTGGTTTATGAATCAAGGCACGAGCAATAGTTAAACGTTGCTTTTGACCACCGGAAAAATTTTTGCCGCCTTCATAAACTTGCGTATCTAAACCGTCACTTAAATTTTCAACGAATTCTTTACATTGAGCAGTCTCGAGTGCTTGCCAACATTCGTCATCACTTGCCTTTTCTTTACCCCATTGAAGATTTTCTCGAATAGTTCCTGTAAATAAAATAGCTGTTTGAGGTGCAATTGCGATTTTTTTGCGTAGCTTATCTAGAGACCAGTCACGTACATTGATTCCATTGACAAATAGATTCCCTTCACTTGTATCATAAAAACGTGGAATCAATTGAGTCAGCGTACTCTTACCGCCACCTGTGGGACCAGTGATCCCTAGAACAGAATTTGCTGGAATTTCCAAGGAAATATCTGTCAATGCTAGTCCGGCAGTTGGCTGATAGCGGAAGGAGACATGATCGAATACGATGCCTTTGGCTTGTTCTTTAAAGGCTGAATCGAACTTTTCTGATTGAATACTAGGAACAACAGCGAGCACTTCACTCACTCTTGAGGCAGATGCTGAAGCTCGAGTAAAAATAATCACTAAATTTGACACAACGATCAAAGCCAGCAGCATTTGATTCATATAATTGATTAAAGCTAACACCTCACCTTGTTGCAGCCCGCCAATCTCGACTTTGATCCCGCCAAGATAAAGTAACGCTAAGATCCCAAGATTCATGACTAAGGTTGTAGCGGGAGTTAATAAAGCGGAAATATTTGAGACACGAATATAAATAGCAGAAAGGTCATCTGTTACGTTGTTGACTCGTTTTTCTTCCGTTTGTTTTCTAGCAAAGGCACGAATAACGCGGACACCACTCAAATTTTGACTGATCTGACGATTGAGCGAATCCAGTTTTTCTTGCACCTTCTTATATAAAGGTACAGTTGTTTTTATAATAAAATAAAGAATAAGACAAAAAATTGGCAGCATCAGTAGAAAAATAAAGCCCATTTGCACGTTGATGTAAAAGGCCATAATCACTGAACCGATACTTAAAAAGGGGGCCCGAATGACAAGGCGAATCAACATTGCTAAGGCTAACTGCAATTGATTGATATCATTCGTCATTCTTGTAATCAAGGTATCCGTTCCGAAGCTATTCAATTCAGCATGTGAAAGTTGATTGATCTTTTTCATCAGTTGATTTCTTAGTTCAGTTCCAAACCCTTGTGAAGCAATTGAGGAATAATATTGACAAATCATTACGCAAATTAGTCCGATGATCGACATCAAAAGCATCCAACCGGCCATTTGGATTACGTAGGCACGATCATTATTACGAATTCCTTGGTCAACTAAACGGGCCATAAATAATGGTAAGACTAACTCAAAACAAGCTTCTAAAAACTTAAAAAAAGGTCCAAGTATGATTTGCTTGCGGTACTTCTTCGCGTATCTAAGTAAATTGAACATGAATTTCCTCCTAAAATGAAAAGCGTATTACAGAATTTCTAAAAGATGAACATGATTTATTTTCCCTTCTATTGTATATCAATATTTCTTGAGAATAAAGTTGCTAGCATAAAACCATAATTATTTGTTACAATAGCTAGTAAATGCTGTTTGAAGGAGAAAATATATGAATGAATTTATCAAAATTGTTTTATTGTTTTTTATCTACTCGTTTGTCGGTTGGCTCTGGGAAACTGTTTACTGCTCATTAAAAGCTGGAAAGTTTGTCTATCGAGGGTTCTTAATCGGACCTTATTGCCCAATTTATGGCTTTGGTATTTTAGGTGTCCTGTATTTTTTAGAGCCGCTCAAACAAAATATTGTTGTTTTATATTTATTATCGACGATTCTAGTCACTATCTTAGAGTATATCACGAGTTATGGCTTGGAAAAATTATTCCACGCTTCATGGTGGGACTACAAAGATGTTCCCTTAAATATCAATGGCCGAGTTGCCTTGCCGGTATCGCTATTTTGGGGAATCGGCTGTGTATTGATCGTTCGTGTCATCCATCCAAAAGTCATGCTCCTTGAGACATTTTTATCTGAAAAATTTGGACTAGTACTACCGATCATTTTACTATTTTTGTTGCTTAGCGATTTAGTTTATACCTTAGTTAATATGCAGTCATTCAAAAAAGTTACGTCTCAACTCAATACAGCTGTGGAAGAACGTAAGCAAGAATTAACAGCAGTTTTGGCTGAAAAAAGAGAGGAGCTTGCAACGAATCTTTCTGAATTTAAAGAGTCCGTATCAGAAGAAATCAATGAACGGAAACAAGCTAAAATGACAGAAAGAATCACTTGGTTGGAAGAGTTCAAAGAAACGCCTGCAATCAAAAAATTAGTCACACATATGAGCTTTAATCAAAAGCGTTGGGTTCGAAATTATCCCAATTTGAAGCTGAAAAAGGTGAAAAACTCTTCTGAAGTCCAAGAAATCATCAAAAAAAACAAAAAGAATGTTAAATAATTTGGTGTGACTATAACAGTCGGAAAGAGTGTTTTATAACGCTTTAAAGCATTGGTATGTAAGCATTCTTTTCAGTAAAACACATTAGATAAAAACAAACAATGTTACAGCAAAAGGGATGTTTTCGCTGAAATGTAACAAATTGTAACGCTATTGAAATAAAATAAGCCTGATAGATTAGTATAATAGGTGGAGTTGGATTTAGTTAGGAAAGGTGTTGGATTCAGTGAAAGTAAAAAAATTGATACCATTTTTAGCTGCTATCATGCTAGTAAATGTTGCTCTTCCAGTTGGTGCCGCAGCAGAGTCATTAGACGAGCTGAAGGATAAAGAAACACAAGCCGCACAAACAGGAGAATCACTTAGCAAAGATATCAATACAGCTTTGAATGATGTTAATGAAAAATACGCTGAAATTGAAAAACTTAAAGCAGATATTTCAAAAGCTGAAGAAACAATCAAGAACTCTGAAGCTGAAATCACAGTGACAGAACAAAGCATTGCACGCCGTAAAGAAGTCGTTGGAAATCGTATGAAAGATATCCAGCTAAGTGGGGAACAGCGTACATGGCAAGTATTATTAGATGCTGAAAGTGTATCAGATTTCTTTAATAAAGCATATGCGATGACAATCTTACAAAATGCAGAACAAGAAAAAATCGATAGTCTATCTAAAGATAAAGAAAAATTGTCTGAACTTCAAGAAACTGTAAAAAATAAACAAGAAGAATTACAAACCAACGAAACGAAATTACAGGATGAAGCTTCAGCAATGGATGAACAAGTTGTGACATTAAAACAGCAATTATCTGATAATCAAGCAGCGTTACAACAAATCGCTGATCAAAAACAGACAGAAGAAAAACGAATCACAGATGAAAAGAATGCAGCTGAAGCGCGTAAGCAGGCAGAAGCCGCTCAAAGTAAAGCTAAAACGACTGTTTCATCGTCAAGTACAAGCAACAGTTCATCATTAAGCAGTGATTCAAGTAGCTCTTCTAGCGAAGAACAACCTGTTGTCACACCACCATCTCAGCCGGAAGAAGTACCAAGCGCTGGCGGGGATACTGGACAAGGCAATGCTAACGGGCGAGTACTCTACATGCAATCAACAGCTTATTCTTTTAGAGAAGCTGGTTCAGGATATATCACAGCGACTGGGATCGATCTTCGTTCACAAAGTAATGTGATTGCCGTTGACCCAAGTGTGATTCCACTAGGCTCATTTGTTGAAGTAGAAGGCTATGGCTTTGCGGTTGCTGGTGATACCGGTGGAGCAATCAAAGGGAATATTATTGATGTACATTTCCCATCTGTTGACCAATGTTTAACTTGGGGTCGCAGAAATAATGTCAAAGTTACAATTCAATAAAATCAAAGACACTCATTCGAGTGTCTTTTTTGCTGCAGATATACTGTTTTTCTCATTGTTTGTTAAAACAAATTAAAAAAAAAGTGAATGTAATGCATTAACAAATAATAAATGGTACACTTCATTATAGAAAGTGAGGAATAACAATGATTCGTTTTGCAACAAAAGAAGACGGAGAGGCTATTGCTCCGTTGATCTTAGTTATTTTAAAAGATATGGAATTACCTTTATTAGAAATTATCCCAGAGAAAACACTTTTAGCCGTTCTAGCCGAAGCAGTAGCCGATCCAACTTATCGTTATGGCTATCAGCGAGGATTGGTTTATGAAGACAATGGGCATGTAGCTGGAATTGCTTTTGGTTATCCAAATGAAGACGAACCAATAATTGACGAACCGTTAAAAAAAGTCTTGCGTAAATACAATTTGGATGAAGAAATCAGAATATTTATCGATCCTGAAACATTACCGGGAGAGTGGTATTTAGATTCGATCTCCGTTGATGAAAAGTATCGTGGGACTGGAATCGGTTCTAAACTGTTAGATGCTTTGCCAAAAATGGCGAAGCGAGATGGTAAAGAAATCATTGGTTTAAGTGTAGACAAGGGAAATCCTAATGCTAAAAAATTGTATAGCCGCAAAGGGTTTAAAGATGTGGCTGAGATGATGATCAGCGGACACTTGTACGATCATATGCAGAAAAAAATCAGCGAATAAAATCCGCTGATTTTTTATGTATATCAACAAGTACCCCACCCAATGATTGGTTTGTGATTCTGATCTTTCTTTTTATTATATAGCCAATAATCTAAGACTGCTGCAATACAAATACATAATGGCGCATCTTCGTCATCTGCAACATCCAGGGTAAAGTAATTACCAGAGAAAAGAGTAGCCTTACTCATTTCCATCACTTTATGATTCACTTGGTAAATAGAATACCGATGATTTTTAATATCCCCTAAAACGGTCCAATGCATATGTTGGATATAATAAAAGTCAGCATTCAAATTTAAAATCTTCCGTAAAACACCGACTTTTTCAAATCCTTTATACAAGTCAAAACGTGAACCAAACGCAAAGGAGGTCTGTCTGATGCTAGCGACTAATTCACCGCTCATCGTATATAAGGACAACGCATCACCACGTGTTCCCCAACGGCCAACAAGTAAGAAAATGGACTTGCCGTCTTCGTCTTTCACAATGGTTCTTGTAACCTTGCTCAATTGTTGTTCTTGAATAAAAAATTCAGACACCATCTCTCACCTCTTTTCCTTGTTGTTTAGCCGTTTAATACATTATAAATTTTCTCTAATTGCACGTAATATCGCTTCGCCGACCCCGTTTTCTAAGTTGGTAGACGTGATATATTTTGCATGATCTTTGACTTCTAATTCAGCATTGCCCATTGCGAAACTAACACCCGCCCATTGCAACATACTAACATCATTAAAATTATCGCCAATGGTCATCACTTCTTTTTCGGAAATTCCACGATCTTTTGCAACATGAGCGACTGCGATTCCTTTTTGAGCATTTTTGTGATTGACCTCAATATTATTTTGAGCAGAGGAAGTGACTGCTAAATCATTCAATTGTCTGATTTGAGCACTTGCCGGGCCTAATACTTTTGGTCCATCCATACTGAAACCAATGATTTTTAAGACTTCGATGTCGTCTTCTCTAATTAAAGTGCGCATATCCTCTATATAAGTGATATCTAATAAAGATAAATGCGCTGCAGCCATAGCAATAGCTACTTTATAGGTCAAATGGGGCATAGTCGTTGCAATATGTGAAGCAAAATTTTCAATTCTTTTTTCTTGTTGTTCAGAATAAATCCCCTTGTTTGTAGAGACTTCAAAATAGATATCGTGCGCTTCTAAAATATCTAAGATATCTGTTGCAGTTTGCTTTTCGATTCCTGCGGTAAAAAGTGAATTACCAGCCTTGTCAAATACTTTTGCACCATTCAACGTGATCATCGCACATTCGATCCCAGCTTCATCTAGAGCAGGTTTTGCTTCGGTATAGGCACGTCCTGTCGCAACCATAAATTCAATGCCTTGTCGTTCTGCTTCTCTGATTGCAGAAGCATTGTCCTTTGAAATCCCCATTTTTGAATCGAGTAATGTTCCATCCATGTCTGAAGCAATCAATTTAATCATAAAATTTTCTACCCCTCGTTTATTTAACTTACCTATAGTTTACCATGTTTTTGCAATTTCAGTGCAGAAAAAATTTTCTTGTCACTACTCAAAAAATCAGATATGCTTAATGTGTAAAAGAAATCTGTCAGAATAGTAGTTTTAATGAGTAAATAAAACCAATACAAGGAGGACAACATATGAAAGCTATTATCCATAATAGTTGGCAAGAGGTTTTAGAAGAAGAATTTACAAAAGAATATTATTTGAATTTACGTGATTTCCTGAAACAAGAGTATAACCAGCAAACCATTTATCCAGATATGTACCACATTTATTCCGCACTGGAATTAACACCTTATGAAGAGGTAAAAGTAGTAATATTAGGTCAGGATCCGTATCATGGACCAAATCAAGCACATGGTTTAAGTTTTTCTGTACAGCCTGGTGTGAGGATACCACCTTCTTTAATGAACATTTATAAAGAACTACAAGCGGATTTAGGGTATTCGCCAGTCTCACATGGCTTTTTAGAGAGTTGGGCGAAACAAGGTGTCCTTTTATTGAACACAGTTTTAACTGTTCGTAATGGTCAAGCTTATTCTCATCGAGGACAAGGCTGGGAAAATTTAACAGATGCCATCATCAAAAAGTTGAATGAACGTGATAAACCGATCGTATTTATTCTATGGGGCAAACCAGCACAAGAAAAAATTAAAATGATCGATACCAATAAACATATTATTATCAAATCACCCCATCCAAGCCCTTTGGCAGCCCATCGCGGCTTCTTCGGTTCAAGACCATTTTCAAAAGCAAATCAGGCTTTGGAGCAATTAGGGGAGACACCAATCAATTGGCAGTTGCCTGATACAGTGTCTTAAAACAGAACAATCTGTTATAGTGCAGTAGAGCTAGTTTGTGAAAATAATATCAGAATCAGCATTTTTTACACTAATACAGCTATAAATAACTGTTATTTTCTTGGAGAATGGTGTATGATTAGTTTGTATAAATAATCAGTTGGAGGGTATATCGTGGAATTATTCGATAGCTTAAAATTTAAAGTCATTCGCCGTAACATCAAAATTGTTTTCCCAGAAGCAACAGATCCTCGTATTTTAGGAGCTGCAGCTCGTTTGAAAGCAGAAGAATTAATGGAACCAATTTTGATCGGTAAACAAGAAGCGATTGTGGAAGCAGCACATGCTCGTGGAATCAAAACATCTAACTTTACGATTATCGATCCAGATAATTATGATGGATGGGAAGAAATGGTTACAGCGTTTGTTGAACGTCGTAATGGAAAAGTTACAGAAGAAGACGCACGTAAGATTTTAAAAGACGTCAACTATTTTGGAACAATGCTAACTTACATGGGATTTGCTGATGGTATGGTCAGTGGTGCAATCCACTCAACTGGAGACACTGTTCGTCCAGCCCTACAAATCATCAAAACAAAACCAGGCGTTAGCCGTACAAGTGGTGCAATGATCATGGTTCGTGGCCGTGATCAAGAGAAATATATTTTTGCTGATTGCGCGATTAATGTAAATCCAACAGCCCAAGAATTAGCTGAGATCGCTGTTGATAGTGCAAAAACTGCTGAATTATTCGATATCGAACCAAAAGTAGCAATGATGAGTTTTTCTACTAAAGGTTCAGCAAAAGCACCAGAAGTTGATAAAGTAGTTGAAGCAACTAAAATTGCGAAAAGCTTAGCCCCAGAACTTGAGATCGATGGTGAATTACAATTTGATGCGTCATATGTTGCGTCTGTTGCACAATTAAAAGCACCAAATTCATCTGTAGCGGGACAAGCAACAGTCTTTGTTTTCCCAGAGTTACAATCAGGAAATATTGGCTACAAGATTGCGCAACGCTTAGGTAACTTTGAAGCGATTGGTCCAATTTTACAAGGATTAAACAAACCAGTTTCTGATTTATCTCGTGGTGCAAATGAAGAAGATATCTACAAATTATCAATTATCACTGCTGCACAAACATTAATGAACGAGTAAGCTATTAGAGAACTGAAACTAGACGCTCAGCGTTTTGTCTCAGTTCTCTAGTTTTTTTTGTGAAAATTCGGTATACTACACTACATAGAAATATCAATTGTTGAAATAAGTAGGTGAAAAAATGGATATTATGCTCAACAATCCAAAAGAAACAGAAGGAATTGCGAAAATTATCGGTTCGGTCGCTGCCCCAGGAGATACGATCATACTTTCCGGAGATTTAGGTGCAGGAAAAACAACCATGACCAAAGGAATCGCAGTAGGCTTAGGTATCGATCAAATGATCAAAAGTCCTACTTATACAATCATTCGTGAATATCAGCAAGGGCGCTTGCCACTGTATCATATGGATGTTTATCGTATTGAACATGGTGCAGATGATCTTGGCTTAGATGAATATTTTGAAGGTGATGGCTTATCTGTTGTCGAATGGGGTAAACTATTAGGAGAATTTTTACCGACAGATTATTTAGACATCACGATAACGAAAGATTCTGAAGATATGGAAAAAAGAATCGTTTCCTTTCAAGCAATTGGCACGCAAGCAGAACGATTTTTAGAACGCATTCACAAAAAAATGGAGGACCATGTATGACAGAAGTTGAGTTTACGATTCGAGAAGCCATTCCAGATGATGCCACAGAGATTTTACAGGCATTAAAAATCATCGGCAGTGAGACTCCTTTTCTTGTAATGGATGAAAAAGGAATGGGCATGACATCAGCTGAGATGAGTGAGAACTTAGCAAACCTATATGAATCTGTGAATAACGTGTTAATGCTTGCTTTAGCGGATGGGAAGGTCATTGGTACAGCTTCTGTTAAAGCATCATCGAAAAAGCGAATGGAACATATTGGGGAAATCGGTATCAGTATTTTAAAGGATTATTGGGGGTTTGGGTTAGGTAGCTTGATGATGGAAGAGCTGATCGAATGGGCAAAAGAAAGTAAGGTTATCCGCCGGCTAGAATTGACTGTTCAACATCGCAATCAACGTGCAGTCCATGTTTATGAAAAAATTGGCTTTCAAACAGAAGCGATCATGGCTCGTGGTGCAAAAACGGATGAGGGCGAATTATTAGATGTGCATTTGATGAGTTTAATGATTGATTGAGAGAGGTAAAGTATTGGACATGAAAATAGTGTTCAATCCTTTTTTTGTAACGTCTTGATACATCAATGTTACAAGTGACTTCTTCTTTTGTTCTGTAACCACTTTCTTCTTTCCTATATATTCTCAATCAGCAAAAGGCTATACTAGAATCAGATAAAACGCTTAAGGAGCTGAACGAGATGTCAAAAGGAATTAAAATCGTTACGATCGGTGGAGGATCAAGTTATACACCAGAATTAGTGGAAGGATTTATTAAACGTTACGATGAATTACCTGTACGTGAGTTATGGCTAGTTGATATTGAAGCAGGAAAAGAAAAACTAGAAATCGTTGGAGCAATGGCAAAACGGATGGTCAAAGCCGCTGGTATTAACTGTGAAGTTCACTTGACATTAGATCGTCGTGAAGCACTGAAAGATGCTGATTTCGTTACAACTCAATTACGCGTAGGGCTTTTAGATGCACGTATTTTAGACGAACGCATTCCATTAAGCCACGGCTTGATCGGTCAAGAAACAAATGGTGCTGGCGGTATTTTCAAAGCGTTGAGAACTGTTCCAGTGATTTTAGATATCGTAGAAGATATGAAAGAGCTTTGCCCAAATGCTTGGTTGATCAACTTTACGAACCCAGCCGGTATGGTGACAGAAGCGGTTTTACGTTACGGAAATTGGGATAAAGTTGTCGGTTTATGTAATATTCCAGTCAATGCAGTCTTTGAAGAAGCCGAATTATTAGGTGAAAATAACCATGATTTATTCTTCCAATTTGCTGGAATCAATCATTTACATTGGCATACAATTACAGATAAAAACGGAAAAGATCGTACAGATGAATTAATTAAAGTAATGTATGGTCAAGAGGATGCTAAATCAATCGTAGCCAATATCAAAGACAATAACTTGATTTGGGAACAAGTTGAGAACCTACACATGGTTCCATGTCCGTACCACAATTATTATTATTATACAGATAAAATGTTAGCTGAAGAATTAGAAGACTTCAAAAACAATGGCACACGTGCTGAAAAGGTTAAAGAAATCGAGCATGAATTGTTTGAATTATACAAAGATCCTAATTTAGACTACAAACCAAAACAATTAGCAGAACGTGGTGGCGCACGCTACAGTGATGCAGCGTGTGAAATCATCAACTCGATCCACAATGACAAACGTACAACAATGACTGTCAGCACTAGAAACAACGGTACGATCACAGACTTACCTGCTGAAAGTGCCGTAGAAGTAACGTGTACAATTACTGGAAAAGGCCCCGTTCCTTATAACTTTGGCAGCTTTAAACCCCAAGAACGTGGGTTACTACAAGTAATGAAATCAATGGAAGAATTAACGATCGAAGCGGCTGTTACAGGTGATTACGGGACATTATTACAAGCCTTTACGATGAATCCCTTAATCACAAGTGGAAATGTCGCTAAAGAAGTGATGGATGAATTGTTAGAAGCACATAAACACTATTTACCAGCTTTCTTTAAATAAGAGAAAAAACAAGGCAACTCGTTTTTATGAGTTGTCTTGTTTTTGTTTTTGGACTTCCTTTGCTAGATACTCCACCGTATAAAGAGCTGGCACCTGAGACGTAATATCACTATCCCCAATTCTTTCCGTAGAAATATAATAAGGAATATTTACATCGGAAAGCGCAGCAATCGGAGATTTTTCACTATTCGTGATCGAAATGATCGTACTATCATTTGTAATAAAATGATTCAAATAATTAATGATGGCTTCATTTTCACCACTAACTGAAAGAGCAATCACACACACATTTTTCGCCATACTTTTATTGAAAAAATTCACAGGATGGTTGATCGGATCTTCAATATGAAACGCCATACTGAAAATAGAAGAAAAATACAAGGCACCATATTCAGCAATGATATTTGAAGAGCCTGTTCCAATAAATAAAACAAGATCTTTTTCAGACAACAATTTAGCCGCGGCTTGAATTCGTTCTTGAAAAAAAGCCTCAGTAGACCGTTGGATAAAATGAGTAAAAGAGGTTTCATCTACAGCATGGGTTGTCACAGGTTCTGCCAAAGATTTGCGATATAAGTTCAATTTGATTTTAAATTCAGAGAATCCTTCACAACCAAATTTTCGGCAAAAACGCAAAATACTAGCAGTACTACTATGGGTTTCTTGGGCGAGCTCACGAATCCGCATATACACCACTTCGTCAATATGAGCTGCAACATATTTATAGATTTCTAAATCGATGGGGCTAAGGTCAGGACTATGATCTAAAAATAACAAGATATTCCCTACTTTCTTTGATCAATGATTAGGAACTGCTTCGCTTAGAAAAAAGTCGATCACAAGTGATGCAACCAATTCTGGCGCTTCTAAATTTGCTAAATGAGCGACATTGGGAATCCCTACTTTTTTAGCATGACTGATTTTTTGATATAAAAAGGTAGAAATATCTTGAAAATCAGCAACATCCAAATCGCCAATCATAATCAATACTGGTAACTTGAGCTGATCTAATCGAGCAGACAAGGGTTGAGTTGGTGACATTTCTTTGATTGGTCGAGCTGGTTCCGGTTTAGTAAGAGCCGTCATTTGCATTTCACGAATACGCTCTTTTATTTGAGGAGCAATTGCTTCAGGTCGACGATCTCTTAGAATCCACGTTCGATAATTAAGCTCTGCTACTTGATCAAAGGACTTCGCTGTCAATAACTGCTCTTCCTTTTCATCATATTGCTGCAAGGCTTCTGAAAAATTCCATTCGTCAATGGCGGAAGACTCTAAAGCCAAACACAAACACCGTTCAGGATTTTCAGTGACAAAATCTAAGGCTATTCTTCCACCAAATGAAGCGGCAAAAATGTACGTTTGCTTAATTTTCAAATGATCTAGGAGTTCATTAATGATCATTGTATAAGAAAAAGCGCCTCCTGTAAATGAACTCTGACCAAAGCCAGGTAAATCAAATCGAGTGACTTGAAACTGCTGAGATAATGAATGAAATTCATAATCCCACATTCGTGAATCCGCAATTCCAGCATGAATCAGCAACAGATGTGGTCCTGATCCTTTAGAGTCAAAATAAATAGTTGCGCCAGAAACACTTAGATAAGGCATGTGATCCCTCCATGATTAATTAGTTAAATCAATACTATATACAAAATGACGAACGGGCAGACCAGAATAGTCTTTATCAAATTCTTTGACGATGGTCATACCATTTTTCTCAGCAACCATGCGAGAAGAAAGGTTCGTATCTCGAATGATGGAACAGATTTTTTCCGCTTTTAATTCATTTTTCGCATAGCTTATACACAATTGGCTAGCAGACGTTGCATATCCCTGATTCCTATAGCGTTTATTGACTAAGTAGCCAATTTCTAATAATGATTCAGCTTCAACATCAGAATAGACAATCCCACATTGACCAATAAAGTGTTGCTTTTTTTGATCGATGATCGCCCACAGACCAAAGCCGTTTTCTTGATAGCTTGTTAAATTCCAGTTCAGCCATGCGTTGACTTTTTCTTCTGAAAATGCTGATTCATAGGTGTACATCGTTTCTTTATCTTGTAAAATCAAACATAAATCATCAAAATCAGCGGGTGTGAATTCTCTTAAATAGAGTTGTTCATTTTCGCTTATTTTTTTACCATCGCTTTTCTCCTTTAATTTAGACGTTCACTCAAGATAGACAAAGGACCATGTGCTCCGTTGATGCTTCGTTTTGATCATTAAAGTTCTGTTTTTTTAAGGCACTTTTTCACATATCATTCATACAAATGCTTCAGCTATCTATCAGAAAGAACGTTTCTCTATTTTACCATAGTAATAGGTTAAGTCTGTAAAAAACACGTTGTAAAAAGCCAAACTGTGAAAGGAAAGTAACAGAATCTTGGGATGATTTTAACAGAACCCTGGGAGTTTCGCATCGTTATATCTTTGTATACTAGGTTCATCAAGTACGAACGGCTGTAACGATTTGATACTTAAGTCGCCCGTGACTTTAAATGAGAGGAGATGTCAAGTTGAAATCAAATGATCGTTTTGTGTCAGAAAATCAATATTTTACTTTTGAGCAGCAGAATCAGGTAATCAAAAAACAATTGAAAGTGATCGGAAAGCTGCAAAAAAGGGTGAAAGCAGAACAACGACGAAAAAATCAGCTTGCATCTCAATTAAAAAAATTGAAGCAGCAACAACACACTAAGGAGGAAATAAACAGATGACAGCATTAAGCGGAGTAGATGTAGTTTGGCGTTTTCGTTTAGCCGAAGACGAAGGAAATGAACGTGCCTGGGGCTTAGCATACAGCACAGAAAATGGCTATTCAAAATCAAAAGAAAGTGAATCAACTGTTACGAAAGATGGTAGCGTAGTGACACCAGGAGCAACCGAAACAACCGTAACGGCAACAACACTATATAAAATCGGTTCAACACAAATCGATAAATTAGAAACAGCAATGGATGAAAATAAACGTGTTCAAATTTGGCGTATCAACACCAAGGAGATTGGCACTGGCAACAACGAAGGGAAATTCAAAGCGAAATATTTTGAAGGCTATTTTACTTCGTTTGAAGAAACAGATTCAGCTGAAAATAAAGTGGAATACTCTTTGGAATGGGCAATCGAAGGCGCAGGTAAGAATGGTTTTGCAGCATTGGAGCTTGATACTTCTGAAGGTGGCGACTATGAATTCAAAGACACTGTTAAAGTGGAAACAACGCCGTAATGATTGATACGCAAGTACACATTTTAAGAGGTTAGTCTGACTAACCTCTTTGGAAATCAGGAGGAATAAATATGGAACTTACAATGAACGAAAAAATAGTCAGCTGTAAATTTGGGTACGGATTTTTAAAAGAAATCAATAAGCGTTATTCAGTAGAACGTGGTGGAATGCAGTTGAAATTAGGCGTTGGCGCCATCGTTTCAAATTTGCTTTTATCAGATGTAGATACTCTTTTTGAAGTATTGTTGATTGCAAATATGACCGAGAAACCGCGAATGACAGTCAAATGTTTAGAAGAGTACGTTGAACAAAACGGTACGAAGAATCTATTTGAAGAAGTGATCGATGAGCTAAAAAAGTCGGAATATACCGGGATGATGACCAGCAAGATGTTGGAAGAAACACAAGCGTAAAATCGATCGAATTTGATGAAGTCTATGAGCAGGTTCGTTTAAACTGTTTACGTTTTTTGAAAATCGAAGATTTTACTGAAATCGACCGCTTGACGATTCCTGATTATGAGTTGCGAATGAGAGCATATCAATTGAAGCAACTGGATCGGCAATATGAGATCCATATGCAAGCATGGGCTACAGTGATGGCTGGACAAACGCGAAAAGGCAAACCAATTTTTAGGACCTTTGATAAATTTTTCGATTATCGCAAAGCAGAAAAGAAACTACTAGGCAGACAACAAAGAACGTCTCCAGATAAAGAAAAACTTCAAAATTGGATCGCGAATTTTAATTCATAGGAAAGGAGGGGAAAAATGGACTATAAAATTAATGTAAAGGCCATCTTATCTGCTGTAGATGGAGGCTTAAACGGAGCATTAACTCAAATAACTGAAAGCACTGCTCAATTAGAAACACAAATCAATCAATTATTTTCTTCTTTTTCAAACCCGGGCACAGCAAAGGATACTTTTAATGAAATAAAAGGCTCCCTAGAAGAATTAGATAGTGCTTTAGAGAAATTTGGTTTACCCTCTGTTGAATCAATGTTTACAAGCTTTGGTTCACAGGCAACAAGTCAACTAGGAAAAGCTGCAGAGGCGTTCAATGCACTAGGTAAAAAATCACAGGGACTAAGTGGGATTGTTTCAACTAGTTTTAGTAAGATGCAATCACCCTTTAAAGAATTACCTACAAAAATGTTAGACCCGTTTATCTCATTAGATTCTAAAGTAACTGGCTTTACACAAAATCTAGCCAAAACAGTGACAAGCTTAGCGCCACAGATGGCATATGGCATGCTGTCTTTAGAAGTAGGCGTAGGAAAAGCAATGGATAAAATGGGTTCAGGTGCATTGAATGTAGCAGGTTTTTTTGAATCGATTTCATTAGGTTCTAAAAAAATTGCTGGAGAAGTTCCCTTGGTCACAAAAGCCTTTGGCGGCATCGGTCAAGGAATCCAAAAATCTGCCGGAGTAGGGACAACCGCTATGACGACAATGATTCAAGGATTAACATCTGTTTTCGGGGTTGCTTTACAAGCATTGGGGCCAGCAGCGATTTTGGGTGTTGCTCTTGTCGGTCTAGGATTAGTGAACAGCCAATTCGGAGATCAGCTGGGAGGAATGATTACTACCGCAATTGAAAAAGGCCCCGAAGTGATCCAAGGTTTTATCAGTGGAATCATTTCCAAATTACCCGATTTAATGGCTTCAGGAACACAATTGATTGCAGGTCTTGCAGAAGCGATCGCTGTCAATCTTCCTGTAATCATGCAAAGTGCAGTCGATCTGATTAGCGCACTCGTTCAAGGTGTGATTGAAAGCTTACCAACCTTGATTCCAGCAGCTTTAATGTTGATCGAATCTTTAGCCACAAGTTTACTATCAGCAGCACCACAGTTGTTGATGACAGGTTTAGATTTATTGATTGCGTTAGTTGACGGAATACTGGCGAATAAGGACCAAATCATTGATACAGTAACCAATATAATTGAGGCCTTCACTGCAAATATCACGAATAATTTACCGTTGATCATTGACAAAGGGATCGAAATTTTAACCAAGCTAGCTGAAGGGGTAGCCTCTGTTTTACCTGCATTAGTTCCAGTGGCATTGCAAGCTATTACGACCTTAGTTAGAACCCTATCTGAAAATTTACCGAAACTATTAGATGCAGCAGTAGAAATTGTTGGAAAACTGTGCGAAGGATTGTTAGCGAATTTGCCACAAATCTTAGCTGCCGCAGTTGAACTTATTTTAGCTCTAGTAAAAGGCATCGGAGAAAGTATCCCGAAAATCATTGCAGCTGGTGCTAAAATTGTGTTGAAACTTCTTGAAACAGTGATCAAAGCGGTTCCAGATTTAAAAGAAGCCGGCACAAACTTAATCCAAGGCCTGATTGATGGGATCAGTGGTATGGCTAAAGCAGCGTTAGATGCCGTTATGGACATTGGAAAAAGCATTGGAGATACCTTCAAAGGTCTGTTCAAAATCCATTCTCCATCTCGCTGGATGCGAGATGAAATCGGCGCAATGCTGCCAGCAGGTCTTGCCATTGGGATCGAAAGAAATGCTCATGTAGTAGATCAACCAATGGACAAACTAGCTTCACAAATCATGCTACCAAGCCTAGACAGTTTAGATCAGCATTTGGCAACAGTACAAGATGTGTCCGTCCAATCCAGCAGTAAACAAATGCAAGTTCAAACCAAACAACCAGCAACATTCAACATCAAACTCGGCAATCAACAATTCAAAGCCTTTGTTTCAGATATTTCAGAAGCAATGGGACAAGATTCTGCTATTAACTTAGCATTTTAGAAGGAGGGAAAACATGTATTATTTTGAAGACACAACGAAAAAAGTCCATAAAGATGATTTGATCCTTCCTTCTTCAGCCATGATGTATGACGGTGTGTATCTAGAAAAAATGATCGACGGCTACCGTACGTTAGCTGTAACAGGCAGAGAAATGCTATCACTGGATATTGAAACACAAGAAACACAAGTAGGGAGCATCAAACTGAATCAAAAATTACCAGCTCGAACAATCAAAGTAAGCTATCAATTGATCGGAAATGATGCGAAAGATATACAGAAGAAATACCGGCAATTGATGCATTTACTTTATAAAGAGTCAGATGTTGAGATTCGCTTCAAAGACGAATTGGACTACCATTATCATGGACAATATAGGACGACAGATGATGTTCGGGGAGATACAAATAATATTATTGCAAGTTTTGAAATTCTTTGTACAGATCCAAAAAAATATTCCGTTCTGTTAAAAACAGACGGAGCGATTACGACCTATTTACCCTATCATACAGCACCAGAAAAAATTGCTGTGACTATTGCAGCGTTTGGTTCTTTAGTGATTACAAATGGAGCAAAAACAATCAAAATCACAAGCTATAATTTAAGTGCGGGCGACCAAGTTGTTTTTGATTTCTTAAAGGGAAAAGTCTTTGTCAATGAACTAGATCAAACCTTTTTACTAGATTTAGAAAGTGATTTTGAAAATTTTAGTATTAAAGAAGGTCAAACTGTTCAGTGCAACAATGGTAAAATGACTATTTCCTATAGGGAGGTTCAGTTATGAATAAAAGTGTTTATTTCTTTGATGAGCGCCAGCACTTGTTACGAATCGTGAAAGAAAATGAGTTGATAGAAGTCATCCAGGAAAAGGAAATTACCGCAAACAAAGAGGAATTGATGAATGATACTCTAAATGTATCTACTCTATATGATGACGAATTAAAACAAGCAGCTTATATGGCTGTGAAAGAAGAAGCATCTTCCTATAGTTTATACAGAATTATTTTAGATAGTGAAGAGGAAAATTTGTTATCCTTTGTGGGAATTAGCTTTGCACCTGACGAGCTTGATTCATATGTTGTTAAAAATATTCAAGTAACAAATGAATCAGTCAAGAGTACAATTCAAAAATTATTAGTAGAAACAGAATGGCGCGTAGACAAATTAGACGCGAATTTACCTGCAATAACAGACGATTTCAGTTTCCTATCTGTACGGGATGCATTAAAAAATATTCAAACACAAGGCTGTGAAATTCTTTTTAAATATAAGATAGATGGCATTGGGATTACAGATAAATGGATAGAAGTTTATCGTGAAATCGGTGGAAAAAGCAAACAACGTTTTACTTACGGTGACAAGGCATTGAGCATTGTGAAAGAACAAGACCGTAATCAAGTATATACAAGCTTGATTGGCCGCGGACGTGGTGAAGATGTGGGAGATGGCAAGGGCAAACGGATCGAATTCACGAATGTAGAGTGGAAAAAAAGCAATGGCAATCCTTTGAATAAACCCAAGGGCCAAAACTGGTTAGAATTTCCTGAAATGACCAAACTATATGGTATTCCCTTAAAAAATGGCGGCATGCGCAGACGAGAAAAAGTCATCACGTTTGACGATGAAGAAAGTCCAGAAAAATTACTACAGCAAACCTATCAGTCTCTGGTGGAGTATTCTCGACCACTTGTCCAGTTTAAAACTGAGATTTTAGGCGGTGATACAATTGGCAATACCGTAACGATTCATCGACACGATCGGAATTATCATTATCAAACACGGATTTTTAAAGTGAAGATCGATCGTTTAACTGGCAAAGTCGAAGCAGGCTTAGGGGATAACATCACGAAAAGCATTTCAAAAGCCACATCTGATTTAAAGGGGAATGTTGATTCTTTAGAAGAGAAGAAGATGACTTTTTATGACTCAGAAGAAATTTCGAAATGGCAAGATGATATTATTCGTGGAGCTAAAGGCGGCTCGATAAAATTGATGAATGGGATTGAAACAGGTAAATCCCAAAGTCGTGAACCATATCAGCAAGTTTTTATGAATGGCAATTCGCTAGAAAATAGTAAACATTTTTTGATAATGAATTCTGACGGCATAGGTTTTGTTAAAGACAAATTTACCAATAAACCTCAAACTGCTTGGACAATCGATGGGAAATTTAATGCTGATTATATTAACACGGGTACTTTGAGAGCCATTGATATTAAAGGCGTAAATATTTACGGCTCCCAATTTGAATCAGATAGTAATGGATTTAAAGTGCATATTCTTGATGGTAAAATTCGCTTTCTTAATTCAAAAACAGGAAAAGAGCTCGGAGCAATTGCTCCAGCATTTACAGAAGGCAAATTAGATGGTTATACCATTATCCAAAAATCAGGCTATTCGATCAATATAGCGACACAATCAACCGATGCTAAAAATCATGCCAATGTGATTAGTATTCCACCCGACAGCACAGCAGATAATCCTAAGCTAGAGATTTTTGGAAAAGTTGCTCTCAAAGGTGAATTAAATATAAACGGTAAACTATTTCTTAATGGAAAAGAAATTACAGGAAACGGCAGCGGCGGGTCTGGTGGAG
Organism: Enterococcus ureilyticus; assembly: GCF_001730315.1. GTDB lineage: Bacteria > Bacillota > Bacilli > Lactobacillales > Enterococcaceae > Enterococcus_L > Enterococcus_L ureilyticus. The sequence continues at coordinate 48,081 of NZ_MIKC01000005.1, read as the reverse complement.
GCGGTGGCATCCCACCAGAGCTGACAACAGATCAAGAAAAAAATGCCTGGGGAATTTGGCGATTTTTTAAAAATAAAGGCTGGACAGAGCAATCTATCGCTGGAATGCTTGGAAATATCCAATCAGAATCGGGAATCATGCCTGATATTGACGAGTTAAGTGGTGGCGGCGGTTATGGGTTAACCCAATGGACACCTAAATCTAAGCTTGTTAATTGGTGTAACGAACATGGGTTGGACCATCGAACGCTTGATACTCAATGCCGTCGCATTCAATGGGAAATGGAAAATAATCAACAGTGGTTTCCAAATTATGAACGCCCAGACTTATCAACTATATCATTTAGGGACTTTACCAAATTATCAGATGTTAGACTGGCAGCGGAATATTTTATTGCATTTTATGAGCATCCTAAATATCCAAATCAACCAGCCAGAGCTCAGCAAGCTCAGTATTGGTATGACAAATTAAGAAATTTAAAACCTGGAGCTGCTACTGGAGCAGCAGGCTTGGCTCATTTAGATGCATTGTACAAACAGCCTTTAGGTAATGGACAATGTTATGCTGTCTCAGCAGAGTATTCTGGATTTCTAGGAGGCTGTGGTTTAGGCGCTAATACAGGCTATCCCTTAAGCCATGTAATCGGAAATACAGAAGCAGCGGCTGAAATTGGTAGTGGATATAATTGGGCCGCAGTCGGTTGGAAAGTTATTTATAACCCGTCTTATCAACAGTTAGTCGTAGGGGCGATCATCAACTGGAAGCGTGGCGGCAATATTGGCGGCTTTACTGTCGACAGCACATATGGTCATACAGGCGTCATCCGTGGTTTAGCCAATGGAGGTTTCCAAACCTATGAACAAAATATCGGATTAGGACAAGTAGTCGGCAAATATGAGCGATCATGGGTCGGAGCAAGTGAAATCAGCTCAATTGTCATCCCGCCCAAATAAACAATTTTTAGAAAGGAGTGAGTAAATGTCAATCGTCTATCCAATTTTTTTATCAACAACACAACCAAACGATAATATTCCTTCGATCATGATTCGTCAATTTGACGAAGGAAGCCAAGTCTTGGCTGTAACTATAACAGAACATGGAAAACCAAAAGACATTTCAAATTTAACCCCTTTTTTCTGCGTCAAACAAGGACATCATGCAGGTCTCGGTTTATCGGAACAAAAAGTCACTAAAATCATCGACGCAAAAAAAGGAACATTAGAATACACCTTAACCAATTACGATATGCAAAATATTGGAGAAAATACGGCTTACTTTAGCTTTAGAGAACTGCAAAAAGACTTAAGCTGGCACCAACAATTTTCTACCAGTGATTTTACGTATCAAGTCAAAAAAAGCATTTATGATGATGGGGTCAAAGATAGTAACTACATTTGGACATTTGAAGAAATTTTACGCTATTTTACTGAATGGGTGAAAACATGTCAGGAGGTCTATGATGACTGGTATGTGGTAGCACAAGAAGAACTACAGCGGATTATTGCTGAATTCCAAGTGTGGATCACAACAAACCAGCAGCGCTATGATCAATGGTCACAAGGTCAAAGAACAGAATTTGACCAATGGTTTGCTACGATCAAAGGAATTTTAGATGAAAATGCAGCGGGAAATCTTTTGCATTTGATCGAAGAATTAAAACGAGCACATTTTACTTTAAAAAGTGGTGAAACCGGAATTCTTAGAACGATTCGAGATGATAAATTTAGCTTGAATCATAAGGTGACGAAAGTAGGAAGCGTTACTCATAAAAAAGAAGCTTCAGCCTTAGTGATAGCTGAAATCGACAGTGAAAAACAACATACTTTCTTCCTAAGAAAGGTAGGCTCAGTCTAATGGCACATGAAGTAGAAATCAAAAAAGTTATGGAAACCGAGGAATCAGGTGTACAACGTCAAGTTTTTCCTGAAACCCATGTTAGCGCAGTTCTTGGTTTAGATCAAATCGCAACAGCAGGAATTGGTGTTAGATCAATCAATGGAAAAACAGGCGACATCACCTTAACAGCTAAAGATTTAGGTGTTGAGGGAACAGGAATAACAATAGAGAAGGTGGGAAAAGTATGACGGATATCGTTGAATTAAAAAGTGATGGATTCGTTGTTTATCCTAAAACCCATGTCAGTGCGGTTGAAGGAATGACAACAATCAAAGGTGAAAAAGGAGACACAGGTCCAAAAGGTGCAACTGGAGCTACAGGACCAGCTGGGACAAATGCTACAACAACAGCTGTGGCAACTCAAATCGCAAGTGGATTGATGAGTGCAGCCGACAAGAAAAAATTAGATACATTACCAACAATAACGTTTAGTAAGGTGGGATCAGTATAATGGCAGATATTGTACAATTAGAAGAAAAAGGGAATCTACTTTATCCGAAGACGCATGTAAGTGCAGTTGAAGATTTACCTGAAATTTTAAATACTAACAGAATAATGGCTACCGCTTATTTTACGCAGAGCGAAGATGTAGCCAATAAACACGGTGTAGTAAATATTCCACTAGAATTGACAAAAGAGAACGTAACTGGATTTTACAAATTCAATGGAGAGAATATTGTAGAAGTAAAAGAATCAGGTCTTTATGAGATTAATGGTGCATTAGCAGTAATTGATTGTACAGGTGGGATGTGGACATCATTTGCTGTAGTTATTGAAAATAATGGAAATATAGTGAACCCAAACATTGAAGGTAGAAATACAGCTAATGGAGAAGCGAGCTTAAGAGGTATTTTTGAGTTGAAAGCAGGATCTACTGTGCGCATAGCTAAAAATGGGAGTAGCAGTAATGGAAAAATTTTAAGATGTTCGGTTATTTTCAAAAAAATCGACTAATTAATTTTAATATATAACCAATAAATCCAGATAGCGATTAATTTCGCAGATATCTGGATTTATTTTGTTTAATAATAGGTTGATTAAATTAACTTGACCATACTAATGTTTTTTTGTAATATAGTTAGGAACCGAACTATATAGCGAGGAGGAAAATAATGGACAGGAAAATCGGTCTAAAAATCAGAATTTTAGCCAACGAACTCAATCGAAAGTCAGCAGAAATTTTAAAAGAAGAAGACGGCGAAGCCTCTTCAAGTATCCAAATGCGCATTCTAAACTTCATTCACCGCCGTAATAGTCAACAAATCCCAGTCTATCAAAAAGACATCGAACAAGAATTTGACATTCGACGTTCCACTGCAACAGGCGTTCTACAAACAATGGAGAAACGCTTATTTATCGAGCGAAGCAGTTGTAAAGAAGACAACCGCTACAAAACGATTATTCTAACGGGATTAGGCGAACATAAAGTTAAAGAAAACATCGTGAAGCTACATAAATTTGATGAGTTGCTCATGCAGGGAATTCCAGAAGACCAACTAGCAATCTTTTTCAAATTATTGGAAAAATTATCAGAAAACAGCAAAAAAATAAATAAGGAAGGTGAACGGATTACATGATAAAAAAACTGATCGCCAATATCGGTGTCTATAAAAAAGAAAGTATCATTACGCCGCTTTATGTAACTGGAGAAGTAATTTTAGATATCATTATCCCATTGGTTATGGCAATGATGATCGATAACGGCATCGAAAAAGGCGATACCAAAGCCATTTTGATGTATGGAGCGATTCTATTTGTTTGTGCCATCATTGCGTTATTTTTTGGTGCGATGTCCGGTCGGTATGCCGCGGTTGCATCAGCTGGATTTGCGAAAAATTTGCGAGACCAATTATTTGTTCGCATCCAAGGGTTTTCTTTTTCAAATATTGATCGTTTTTCAACCTCTAGCCTGATCACACGGATGACAACAGATGTGACCAACGTTCAAAATGCGTATCAAATGATTATTCGGCTTTTGGTCCGGAGTCCATTGATCATGATTTTTTCATTAGCCATGGCTTATAGTATCAATAAGGATCTGTCCTTGATTTATTTAGGCGTCGTGCCATTTTTGATGATTGGTTTAGCGGCAGTTATTTATTTTGCTCACCCAAATTTTAATAAAGTTTTTCGTATTTATGACAAATTAAATAACGTTGTTCAAGAAAACTTACAAGGAATTCGTGTTGTTAAATCTTATGTAAGAGAAAAGCATGAAGACGAGAAATTCAAAACGGTTTCTAAAGATATTTACAAAACATTCTCGAAAGCACAAAGCATTGTTGCCTTCAACAATCCGATTTTACAGTTTGCAGTCTACACATGTATGTTGTTGATTTCATGGTTAGGGGCAAAATTTGTAGTAGGGGGTACGTTGACTACTGGGGAACTGGTCAGTATGTTTACGTATACGATGCAGATTTTAATGAGTTTAAATATGTTATCAATGGTTTTTGTCATCGTACTGATTGCACGGACATCTGCTGAACGGATCACTGAAGTTTTATCAGAAGAAAGTGATTTAAAAAACAATGCAGATCCGCTTTATGAAATTCCAAATGGTTCTGTCCGCTTTAATGATGTTTGTTTTAGCTATGCGAATGATCTTGACAAATTAGCATTGATGCATGCAAATATGGAAATCAAATCAGGTGAAGTGATCGGGATCGTTGGTGGAACAGGTAGTTCTAAATCAACATTAGTCCAGTTGATTCCAAGATTATATGATGTGACGCAAGGATCGGTCGAAGTTGGCGGATATGATGTGCGAGAGTATGATTTGAAATCTTTGCGGGATCAAGTCAGTATGGTTTTACAAAACAATGTATTGTTTACAGGAACAATCAAAGAAAACCTACGTTGGGGAAATGAAGATGCGACAGATGAAGACTTGATCAGAGTTTGTAAGATTGCACAAGCGGATAGTTTTATTGAAGAATTTCCTGATAAATATGATACGATGCTTTCCCAAGGTGGGAATAATGTATCTGGTGGGCAGAAACAACGTCTATGTATTGCCCGTGCGTTGTTGAAGAAACCAAAAATTTTGATTTTAGATGATTCGACAAGTGCCGTAGATACAAAAACAGATCGTTTGATTCGGGAAGGAATGCGACAAGAAATTCCTGGAACGACAACCTTTATCATCGGACAACGTGTTTCTTCTGTTCAAGATTCTGATCGTATTATTGTGATGGATAAAGGCTTGATCAATGCCATCGGAACCCATGACGAATTACTTGCTACTAATCAAATATATCAAGAAGTCTATGAGTCTCAGGAGAAAGGATTTGGTGAAGAGAATGCGTGATGAACAAACAAAAGGGATTCGCAAAAGTCAAGATCCTTTGAGAACGCTAAAGCGACTGTTTTCATATATGGTTAAAAAATATAAGTTTCGTCTCGTATTAGTAATGATTCTCATTTTGCTGAGTACCTTCGCCAATGTTCGAGGCTCGTTATTTTTACAAGTTGTGATTGATGACTATATCACACCATTACTTGGACAAAGTAATCCTAATTTTTCTGGATTATTGAAGGCAATTACGACGATGGCACTAATTTATGGTGTTGGGATCATTTCAAATTTAGGGTTTAATCTCATTATGGTACGTATCAGCGAAGGCACACAAAAAACGATTCGAGATGAAATGTTTACCCATCTTGAGACATTACCGATTCGCTATTTTGATTCGAATTCTGATGGGGATATCATGAGTCATTTTACAAATGATACGGATACTTTGCGGCAGATGATTTCTCAAAGTATTCCTAATCTGATTGCAGCGGTGGTTAGTTTTATCAGTGTGTTTATTGCAATGTTTACCATCAGTGTGCCATTGACTTTAGTGGTGCTCGTCTCTGTTTCTATAATGATTGTGACCATTCGAATGATAGCTGGGCGCAGCAGTGGTTATTTTGGCAAACAGCAACGGGATTTAGGTAGTGTGAATGGTTATATCGAGGAAATCATGCATGGGCAAAAAGTCGTGAAAATTTTTAATCATGAGCCTCAAACAATCAAGCAATTTAAAGAAATCAATGAAGAACTACGTCAAAGTGCTACGCAAGCCAATAAGTATGCCAATAGCCTAATGCCGATCATGATGAATTTATTAAATATTCAATATGTCCTTTTGGCAGTCGTTGGAGGAATCTTTTCGGTATATGGTGTTTCTGGTTTGACGATTGGGATGATTGCCTCATTTCTACAATTGAGTCGTTCATTGAATATGCCGATCAGTCAAGTGTCCCAACAAATCAATTTTGTCATTATGGCTTTAGCTGGAGCAGATCGGATTTTTACATTGATTGATGAAAAATCAGAAGTAGATGACGGGTATGTGACGTTAGTTAATGTGAATCGTGATGGAGATAAATTTGTTGAAAGCGACACAAGAACTGGTATTTGGGCATGGAGGCATCCGCATCACGATGGCACGGTAACCTATACGGAATTAACTGGAGATGTTCGTTTTGAAGATGTGTCCTTTGGCTACAATAGTCAACATCGAGTATTAAAAGACATCAATCTGTACGCAGAACCAGGTCAAAAAGTTGCCTTTGTCGGCGCCACCGGAGCTGGTAAAACCACGATCACGAATTTGATCAATCGTTTTTATGATATTCAAGAAGGTAAAATTCGCTATGATGGGATCAACGTAAAAAAAATCAAAAAGAGTTCTTTAAGACGATCTTTAGGAATTGTTTTACAGGACACCCATCTATTTACTGGAACGATTCGCGAAAATATTCGGTATGGTCAATTGAATGCATCTGATGAAGAGGTGATCCATGCAGCCAAACTTGCCAATGCAGAAGATTTTATCAATAATCTACCTGAGAAGTACGATACTGTGATCACAGGTGACGGAGAAGGCTTGTCACAAGGACAGCGTCAATTATTAGCAATCGCACGAGCAGCCATTGCTAATCCACCAGTGATGATTTTAGATGAAGCAACCTCTAGTATTGATACCAGAACCGAAAAACATGTACAAGCTGGAATGGATCGTTTGATGAAGGGCAGAACTGTATTCGTTATCGCTCATCGTCTATCAACAATCCAAAATTCGGATGCCATCATGGTGATGGATCATGGTCGTATCATCGAACGAGGCAGTCATGAAGATTTACTAGAAGAAAAAGGAATTTATCATCAACTGTACACTGGAAAAGTAGAATTATCATAAGAACAATAAAAAAACACCAGCCAATAAATGGTTGGTGTTTTTCATATAAACGTTTAAAATAATACGCCAAGAGAGATTCGAACTCCCGACCGCTCGCTTAGAAGGCGAGTGCTCTATCCAGCTGAGCTATTGGCGCAATATGTTAACGCAACAGAGTTTATTATAATGAACATATAAAATAAAGTCAATCATAAATTTGAAATAACAACTAATTTTTTTTGAAAAGTGATTTATAGGACTAAAGCATTAAGTTTTTATTGACTCTCAGTCCTTAATTTGATATAATATTAATGTTGTAATTGTGGACTCCACAGCTACAACCGCACAGAACAAGTTTTTAAGTAGGACAGTTATGTTGTCACTTGGGATGGCGAGTCTAAGTCTAGAAGAAGGAGGTGCTGTATAGCATGTACGCAATTATCAAAACTGGTGGTAAACAAGTAAAAGTTGAGGTAGGTCAAGCAATTTACGTTGAAAAATTAGACGTAGAAGCTGGCGAAAAAGTTGTTTTTGACGAAGTTATCTTAGTGGGTGGCGAATCTACGAAAGTAGGAGCTCCAACTGTCGCAGGTGCAACTGTCGAAGGAACTGTAGAAAAACACGGCAAACAAAAGAAAGTCGTGACTTTCAAATACAAACCTAAAAAACACACTCACCGCAAACAAGGTCACCGTCAACCATATACAAAAGTTGTAATCAACGCAATCAACGCATAATTCTTTTAAGTTGCATAGGAAAGAAGGCCTATCAATGATTAAAAGTTCTTTTAAACGAAATGACTCAGGTCAAATTGTTTCTTTTGAAGTCTCAGGGCATGCAGAATCAGGTCCATATGGGAGTGATATCGTTTGTGCAGCTGTGTCTGCTTTAACGATCAGTACTGTCAATGGGATCGATGCGCTAGCTGGATTTGAACCGATTGTTGAAACCAACGAAGATGAAGGTGGTTATCTTTATGTTGAAGTGATTTCAAAGGCCAATCAGGAACAAACCAACATTGCCCAAATTCTCTTGGAAAACCTTTTATTAGGTCTACAAGCAGTCGAGCAAGAAAATCTTGACTTTATTCAAGTCAAAACCATAAATGAAAAATAGGAGGTGCAGACGATGTTATTAAACATGAATTTACAATTATTCGCCCACAAAAAAGGTGGAGGTTCGACTTCCAATGGTCGTGATTCAGAATCTAAACGCCTAGGTGCTAAAAGTGCTGATGGACAAACTGTTACTGGTGGATCAATTTTATACCGTCAACGCGGAACTAAAATTTACCCAGGAGCAAACGTAGGTATTGGCGGAGACGACACTTTATTTGCTAAAGTTGACGGTGTAGTACGTTTCGAACGTAAAGGCCGTGACAAAAAACAAGTGTCTGTTTACCCAGTAGCTCAATAATAATTTTAAAAAGTTGCTCTATCCCTTGTTACGTAAGGGATAGAGCTTTTTTTATTTTATCTAATTTTCGACTGACCTTGAACAACTAAAAAACTTGCGAACTTTGTTAGTTGTTTAACGGTTTTTTCTTTTGATTTCTTAGTTACATGGGTATATATATCCATGGTCATTTCGATCGAACTATGGGCAAGTCTTTCTTGTGCATCCTTCATTGAAACGCCAGCTTTAAATAGTATAGAAGCTTGACTGTGACGAAAGCCGTGCGTTCCGATGTTAGGCAATCCTGTTTTCTCTGTAAGTCTGCTAGAGCGCTGATAGAGAGAGTGCCTTTCAGTATGCGTTCCATTTATATCCGCAAAAATAATATCACACCCCTTGATACGATTCCTAAAAAGAAATTCTTTTTGTCTTGATTGCCAACGTTTCAAAATTCTTAGCGTTTTAGCATCCATGCCGATCACTCGGTTCGAACTTTTATTTTTAGGTGTTGAAACTGCGAAACCTTCCCTCGTTTTAGATAGAGTTTTACCAACATTTAATCTCTGCTCTGTAAAATCTATATCCTCCCAATGTAAAGCAGCAGCTTCTCCGCCCCTTAAACCAGTGAAAGCTATTAGCCTATATAAAATATATTCATATTCGGCGAAAAACTTTTGTAGCAATGTGCCATCCTGGTATTTATTCACCTTTGTTTCCAGATAAACCATAACTCTTTCTAATTCTTCTGCACTTTTCAAACACTGATAAGATGTGAAGTTTCATATACCGCTCTGTTTCGATGCTGGTTGATTCTTTAACGGTATTCTTATAACTCGATACCAAAGGTCGTAAACCTCTTGAAATGTCGCTATATTTTGTTTTTGTAAGCCATTCTTTTCGTAATCAACTAGTAAGGATGCGACACTTTACACGCAAAACAGCACTAGAAAAAAATGGATCAAAATAGAAAAATATTGAAAGGCCAGTGAATGTAATGACGGTGAAATTTGTTGATGTTAGCAGTAGAAGGAAAAGTCAGAAAAAGTCAGAAAGAGTTAAGAAAAGAATTACTTAGCCTTATAGGTGATGATCTGTTTTTGTGGAAACAAGACAATAAAAAAACAAGGAAAGTACAAGAAATCGGGTGGATGCTCGGTGCTGACTCAATGGAGGAATCTAGACCGCTAGATGCTATCGATCCAAATAGTTTTACTCTTGCGGAGTATAAGACTTTGCAAAATTTAGGTTATAGCGGACAATCCATATACGAGGTGTTAGGATTTAAAAGCCTGAGCAAATGATTGAATTGGAGGAAAGAACGAGGTTTTTGTATTAGGGAAAAGAAAACCCAGAATTACTAAACGAGATAGACTAAAAAACAGACTAACGACTAAGCGTTAATCTGTAAGGGTGTTACGATCTAATGTAATTTCGTAACATAATGGATACAGCAAAAAATGATGCAAACATTAAAAACACTCCTTTCAGTATGGCGGTAAAATAATTATAACTCTATGTAAAGTGTTGTCGATATGAAATTTGAATTTAGTGAAAATTAAGGAGGACACACCACACGGGAAAGGTTGGGGAATTGATAGAAAAATTTATTGAAGATAATGCCGATAAATGTTTCGCACATCTAGGAGATAGATTTATTAATCGGAATGCGTTGCTCGGATAGCTCGAACAACTCAAATCATCACTACCAACCCAACAGGACAAGGTTGTGATGCCGTAGTTTGTGGCTGAGTGGATTGAGAAGAATGAATCCTTGTTTGTTAATGCTGTTGTTAACAGCTACACCGTGGAAAAAGAGCCTAAAGTCCACAACATCAAAATAAAACCTAATTTTTTAGCTGATATTGTTTCTGGTATTAAAACTTTTGAAATTCGTAAAAACGATCGTGGTTATAAAAAAGGTGCCATTTTAAATTTGTAAGAATATAAAAACGGAGAACATACAGGCAACGAGCTAAAAGTAAAGATTACATACATTCCTGATTTTCCTTTGCCAAATAATTATGTAGTGATGGGGGGATTGAGTTAATGGAGGGGAACCTAGCATTAAATCAAGCAGGTTTGTTAACCGTTACAGATTGGTTTAACGGACATGTTGCCAAATACTACGACTCTAATCCTGATAATGTCAAAAAAAGGATGCCGCAGTAGTATAAAGACGTTATTGACCGTATTTTGGAAGCACAAGGAGTTTTAGACAACAAAAATGCCTAGAGCCAGAACACTAGGCATCACGCTTAAGAATTCTAGGTCCGAGCGGTGATCGCTCGGAAATAGTGTATCAAAAATATAGCATGATTACAAATAGACTTTTAGAGGAGGAGGCGGAATGATTATCGTTTTGACTGCAATTGTTCTTTAGCTATGAAAACCCATGCGATTAACCATAAAACCATTACTACAAAAAACGGTTTGAACATAGTGTGAGTTAAAAAATATATGTTTAATGCGCAAAATACAACGGATAAGGAAGCAAACTTTTTAGACAAAATAATCACAACCTTTTTATTTTTGATTATACCACAGGAAGACTGACAATGAGCGAAAAAACGTTAAAGCATGAAATTTGTAAACAATGGTAGCTATCTTATAAGTCTGAAAGAATCAGGATCAGAATTTGTCAATATTGATGACGAGATTAAAAAAATGAAGAACTATTTCAGCTGGCATCAAAAAAAGACCACCAACCAGCGTTTTCGGTTGGGGAGTACTGCTCAGCCAATTATGATGGCGAAACAAGAATATACAGAATAGAGAACTACAATAAATCAAAAAGTCCGTCGATTTTAGTCAAAAGTCTTGATTTGAAAACAGGGGAATTTTTCGATATTTGTTGGGGTATTGATCAAACTAACGACGACAAATCAGGTACTGCCGAACAAATAGCAACTTTCCAACGTTCGGAAGGGCGTAAGTTGGATGAGCTTCGGATGGGGGATAGTATTGTTATAGACGGAACAGATGAGATAGTTAAAATCGAGTCTTTAAGAGGTGGCGCTATTAGCGGAATATTAGACTTAGGGAATTCTTACAGTATATCATTGCTGTGAGCGCCTGCCATCACCCTCGCCCAAACAGCCGAAGAACTTCAGGAAGAATTTAAGAAAAGTAGTAATTTGAAAGATTCAGAGCTGAAATAACAAATACGATTAAAGAGATAAAAATTATGACAACAGCAACTAGTTTAGACTTTTTTGTCAAAGTTTTACGCTTTGTAAGTGAACCATGAACAAGTCCAAAAAAGACGATAATAGATCCTGCGAATAATACCCCGATATTATTTCCGTAGCCTTCGGTTAGCAGATTATCGTCAAAGAAGATTAATTCGACATTGTTAGAATTAAGATGTGAATCTATAGACATTCCTAGTAAAAAAAGTATTGCAGCTGCAAAAAGAGAAGCATAAAAAATTTTCATGTAATACCTCACAAAAATAGTAATAAATAATTATAACATAACAACTAAACGAAAGGAGTAGGAGATTTCCTGCAGGACTAAAAGGCTTTTTACTCCCTTGTGATTATGATACATACTTTAGAATTATTCGGTGGCGTTGGGTTACCTTTTAAAGCGTTAAACAATTTAGGGATACCAGCCAAAGTGATTGACTAGGTAGAGATTGACCCAAAAGCTATAACGCTATTTTTGCAGAGGACCTACTTTATAAAACTCATTCAGTGGCGGGATGGAATCTCAATCCAGATATTCTTATCCATGGCTCACCTTACCAGGTTCATTAGCATTACAGGTCAACGATTAGGCGCAGATGCTAACAGCAGTACACGTTCGAGCATGATGCGGAATACAATCAACATTATTAGATAGCTGGGCAAGTGGCTTGCTAAAGCATGGCAAGAGTATCAAATAGATCCTAATCGCACAATTGTTTTTTTGGATACCTGCAAGGACAGATACAAGTTATTGGTATGATTACATTTTTGGTAAAGCAGAGATTGAGTTTTTAAGAGGTCGTTTATATTTTGAGGATAACGGACAAAAAAGAGATCGTGAACCGTTTCCGTCAGCAGTGGTTGTATACAAAGCAGGTGATAGCTGATGTGTGAGTATTGCATAAGAGGTGACAGTTTTATAAATAATCTATAATAGATTTAAGTATAAAAAAGACTGGTATCAATGTAGCTATTGCAACTAACTCTATCAGAAGAAAAGATTTTAGATTTAGCTTCATGTCTTGTTTAGGGTTCATGAAGTTTTTTCTCCTCTCAGGATGAACTTTTCTTATATAAACTTCAGCCTGCAGTAAAAGAAATAATGATAATAACAACGCAAGGACAAATCCATAGCTTTTGGGAGGATTTTTATACCCACTTTCAGCAAATGTTTGCCAAACAATATGATCCGGAACACCTATCTTCACAAGAATCCAATTTATTATGAAACTACTTAAAATCAGACTTATAAAATAAATAACAATACTATTAATTTTTTTCAAAAAAAAACTCCTTTATAGAGTAATTATAACATAGGAGGGGTAACGAATTGAGTAAAATTACTGAATTGTCAGATTAACAACTGGATATACTAGCGGATAAAATCACCGTTAGAATAACACGAGAGCAACAAAACGAATTCGAAAAAATGAGACAGTACGTTTTCCATAATACGCGACTGCTTCTTAAAAACTACGACAAATTGAAAGTTCATGTCCAAACGCTAGAAAATCAATTGATTGGCGCTCAGGAAACTTTTTGGAATCACAATTATCTAACACTAAGCGCACTAATGCAGAACAGAGCTAAGACGGTCAAGATTATGCATCATGTGATGAATTGTGCAGACGAATACGAAAGAATATGCGATAAATCTCATAGCAGAGGATATAAGTTGCTATAATAAAAGTATTTTGGCCCTAAACTTAGCGACGAGATGATTGCAAGCTACTACGATATTTCCAGGTAAGTAGCCAATAGTCAAATCAAAGAGGCGATCAATGATTTTTCTATATTGTTATACGGCGTTGAAGCGTTAGAGATTAAGTGACTAGTTGCATTTCGGTTGCAAAGCACTTACCACAATGCTACATTTTCCATTGTATAATGATATTGTGGAATTAAACCAAACATCAAACGAAAGACAATCACATAGAAATAAAAGCTAAAACCAACTTTTCAGTATTGATGTTTGGATTGTTTCCGTTAAGTTGATGGAGAATCTAAGAATAGACCACTCACATAGTGCCATTCTTAAATCAACCGTTGACTGAGAAAACACTCACAGGTAAATACATAGTTTACAAGCTGTGGGTGCGGTACATAAAGGCAAAAACGGTTAGACCGTTTACCGCTCAATTGCTAAGTTTTGGTTGAGATGGTTATAGTATTTAACGACAATGCCTTCATTTCCTATAGGACAGATACGCTCTGGCGTGAAGGCTCTTAAATTAATTTAGGGTGCTTTGCGCCTACACAGTCATCGTTTATGCGGTAGCTTTTTATCAAATGTGTATCAATAAAACTATCTTTATGTTATAATTAAATTACTATGAATTAAGGAGTGATTTTTTTTATGAAAAAGAAATTGTTTATAAGTGGTGGCTTAGTAGTTTTAGGGTTGCTTTTAAATGCTTTATCGCCGGTGACAGCATTGGCTGAGGATCTATTACCTAGCGAAGTATATTATCGTGATCATATAGCAGTGTATGAAGTGAATGCGAAGTCACCGCAACTAAAACAAAACGAACAACTTGATCCAGGAGGCGCGGCTATAGGAGGCGGCGGTTACGTAGGATCTGGCAGAGCAAGTAGCGGCAGAACAAGTTCTCGAAAAAGCTCGAGTTATAGGTCTCCTAGTGGTAGAAGTTCGTCTAGGCGAACTTCTGCATCTAGCAGATAACAAAATAATAAACAAACAAGGAGACAGCTCAACAGCTATCTCCTTTTCTTGTGTCGCGGTTTATACTGCTTATCCCTGTGACGGTGATAGATACCATTCGGTATTTTAACCATGGATAAAGTTTTAAACAGTAAATCTAATATGGCAGTACCTCCTTATGAGGTCGCCGAGTCAATAATATAGCATAATCAACTAACCGTCATTCGTGGCCGTTGTTTTCTATTTAATCAGCAAGGAGGTTGTGACAATGTATGACGATATAGATATCAAGGCGACGAAAGAAAACGCTCGGAGCTTGTTAGCTAAGTACAGACGTTAGAGCAGAAACTACAAATTTAAATAATTAGCTGAAGCTATCATGTGCGCTGTTAATAAATGTGACGAGATGGAACGCGAGATCCTTTATAAAAAGTACGTTGATTACAACGGTAACAACTGCAGCAAGATATACATCGAAATGAACGTATTGGAATCAACTTTCTATCGATATTTAGAAACAGCTTTAAAGCATACGAAGAAGGTGATTTGTTGGTGTATAAGGATGGGCTAGAGCATGTTGAATAGATGTATATCTCAACCGTTCTATCGGTCCGCTAAGTGACAGAAGACGAGGGCTGCTGACATCAAGTCAGTAGGAGGTCTGTCTGAACATTGCATGAAGAAAGGGGAAATTGTACTTGGCAGAATTGCGGATCATGTTATCTACATTAGAATAGAAGAAACACGTTTATTTTTTTGCATAAACAATTTAAGCAAAATTTTTTGAAAAATTAGAAAAATTTAACTTACGAGATTTTTTTATATATGATAGCATAAACTCTGCTACAAAAATCAAAGAGGAGTGTCTATATGCCGCAAAATAAAAAAGAAGGAATATTTTTTACAACGATTGTCTGTTTTTCAATGGTGCTTTCTATGAGTGCCTATAATCTTTTACTACACGGACAATTTTCACTAAGTAATCTATTGGTAGGGCTTGTTCCAGGTTTTATCGTTGCCTTTTTATTCGATGTCTTAGTTGTTGCAACACCTGCTAAAAAAATTGCTTTTGCTCTACCGATCAATAAATCAAAAAAAATTCATATGATCATTGCTGTTTCTAGTTGTATGGTTTTGGGAATGGTCTTTTTTATGTCAATGTATGGTGTTGTCATGCAATTTGGGTTTACACAAAATTTCTTAGGCTATTATATTGGAGGCTTTTTTAGCAATTTAATTATGGCGTTGCCGCTACAATTATTGATTGTCGGTCCGCTTTGCCGCTGGATTTTAAGTAAAAGTCGCCAAAGCAATTGGTTGAAAGAAAAGAATCAAATCAGCGAGTAGGCTTGTTGAAACGAGAAGAAATTGTGGCAAATGTTCTTCTCGTTTTTTCCTTTGTTAAAAAAGGGTATAGCTTTCCAAAAGCACTATAACCTTGTTATAATTAATAGAAACTTGATTAACAGGGGGCCTTCAACGATGGAAATACATGAGCGAATTGTCAGGTTATTAAATTCAAGTACCGTATTTTTGATTTCAACAATTGATAAACGTGATTTTCCAACGGTTATTACTGTTTCTGAACCGCTATGGAGAGAGGGCTTATTGAAGTTACAATTTTATTTAGATGGACATGGTGAAACAGTAAAAAATATTCAATGTAATCAAAACGGATCGGTTTGTTGCTATCAAGAAATTGAACATGAGAGTCTGCTTTTAAAAGGGAAGTTTGCCATTGAGCAGATTGAATCAATGGAAATGATCGAACCTAAATTATCCTCCTATCAAAAAGAATTGAATCATCCAGAACCTGTCTTGGTTACTTTCGAAACTTGGACAGCTAGAATACATATGGATAAGAAAACAAAAGACATTATTGTTTAGCAGTACAGTCAGTCGTTTTTTTGATCATTTATTGTGAAGAGCTGAGAGAATAAACGATCTCCGCTCTTTTTTGTTTTTCAAGGAGAAAAAATATTTTTAAGCAAAAATAATTGTTTTTCGTAATGTCTTAATAAGTGTTCATAAAATCTTCGAGGATTTTTATGTTTGGGTTAAGTTGTGTTGGCTATAGTTGAGTTACATCAATTAGTACAGTTCATAAATGATAAAGGGGGAATGGCAATGTACGCTGTAAAAGTATTACATGGCTATATTGGTAGAGACGGGCAACGTACAAGAGATAAAAAAAGTGTTCGAATCTTTCAAACTAAAAATTATGCAAAAAAATTCGCTGATAAAATTGGCGGTCGAGTAAAGGAACTTGATTAACGTACTAAACTAACAGGAAACGACTACCCCAAAATAATATTATTTTGGGGTAGTCGTTTCCTGTTGATTCTAAATATAAAGATCGAAAACGGCAATTTCAGGGGGCACTCTAAACCGTGCTGGAATTTTTGTCGTTCCCAACCCTGTATTGACATAGAGAGTTGTGTTGTTTGCTAAATCATAAAAGCCAGTGAAATACTTTTCTGCCAACGTATTCTTAATAGTAATAAAAGGGAGCTTGATTTGACCGCCGTGGCTGTGACCCGATAAAATCAATTGAACATTGTGATCAAGAACGTCATCAGCTTTATCTGGCTCATGACTTAGTAGAATAGTATACTCACTTTGACGATCAACTAAAGTGTCATCGATGGATGAATTTCCCAATATGGAATCATCTAAACCGCCGATATAAACTGATTTTTCGTTAGGCAATGAGACATTTATGCCCGTATTTTCTAGTAGCTGAAAATCTGCAGCTGCTAAAATATCGGGGTAAACGCGAGCCGCACCACCGCCATAATCATGATTGCCCCAAACCGCGTATTTCCCTAGAGGAGCTTTTAAGCGGCTCAAAGCGGCGATTACTTCTTCGGCTGGTCCGTATTTAGCGTAGTTATCGAATAAATCACCTGTAAATACAATGATATCTGGATTTTCATTATTTACTTTTGTTACGATTTTTTCTAGTTGGGTAACAGGATATTTTTCTTGAATATGAATGTCTGAAAGTTGAACAACTTTGACTGGTTTTTTTCCGTCATTATTTCCAATTGTGTAGTTATGTACAACAATCCTTTTTGGTTCTATAAAAAAGGCATAAACGATTATACCGATGATAGCGAACAGAGTTAAATAGATAAAGTATCTTTTCTTCATTCAGTAACCTCACTTTCGTTTTAAACTATAACTGAAATAAATTAAAAAAGAATAAAATTAGCGCTTATACTGGAGAAACTTTAGAATAATTTAGAGGTTGTATGTCTTCGGTGTTTTTCAAAATCATTATTTGTTATAATAAGAAAGAACCTATTTTGGAAAGAAGGATGAAAAAAATGATGGCAAGAGTAAATAAATTAAGAACATTGATGAAAAAAAACGATCTTTCAGGGTTTTTAGTGACAAGTCCGTATAATTTACGTTATTTAACGAATTTCACAGGAACAACTGGATTAGCCGTTATCACGTTGGACAAAGCTTTTTTTATAACGGATTTTCGTTATACTGAACAAGCAGCAGAGCAAGCACAAGGGTTTGAAATCATTCAAAATTCTGGTCCGATTTATGATGAAGTTGTGGCTATCGCAGAAAAAGAACAATTGGCTAATTTGGCATTTGAAGAAACGTTTGTTAGTTTTGCAGAATATAGCTTATTAGAAGAAATTACACCGTGTGATTTAATTCCAGTAGCAGGCTTGATCGAAGAGCTTCGTGAAGTTAAAGATGAAGAAGAAATTGCGATTATTGAAAAGGCGTGCAGCATTGCAGATATGGGCTTTAAGCACATTTTGACGGTAATCAAACCAGGTATGACGGAAATTGAAATTGCCAACCAATTAGATTTTTATATGCGTTCTTTAGGTGCTTCGGGCGTATCTTTTGAAACAATCGTTGCAAGCGGTGTTCGTTCAGCAATGCCTCATGGCGTTGCGAGTCAAAAGGTTATCGAAAAAGGGGATTTGATCACACTAGATTTTGGCTGTTATTATGAAGGCTATGTTTCAGATATGACTAGAACCTTTGCAATTGGGGAACCAGATAGCAAATTAAAAGACATCTACCAAATTGTTTTAGAAGCACAATTAAAAGTATTAGATGAGGCAAAACCTGGCTTAACAGGTATTCAATTGGATGCGATTGCTCGTGATCATATCGTTTCTTATGGCTACGGTGAGGCATTTGGTCATAGTACAGGTCACGGGATTGGTTTAGAAATCCACGAAGGACCAAATGTTTCCTTTAGAGCAGATCAACAATTTGTTCCTGGAAATGTAATTACGGATGAACCAGGAATTTATCTGCCTGGCCTTGGAGGTGTTAGAATCGAGGACGATTTATTGATTACTAAAGATGGGAATCGAGTACTGACACATTCCCCTAAAGAATTGATTATATTATAAAAATGAGCATACTCATAAGAAAAAAACAGTAGATTTCTGGAGTGACCCTTTATTTTAAGCTCAAACCGTTTTTGACTCATTTTCTCATAGTTTTTTTGGTAGCGAAACGAGTGAATTAATGATAAACTATGGAAGAATGGAAACATTAGATAGGTAAATGGATAGAAGCTTTGATGATTTAAAAAGTTTCTTGTCATAACTGAATGTCAACTACGTTTGTGTGTTTATCTAGCTACGCTTTTATTATAAGGAGGATTAAAATGACTGACGAAAAAAATCTAGTGATCAATACAAAAGATTCTTTAGGCGAAATCGTGATTGCGCCGGAAGTAATTGAAGTCATTATTGGTATTGCAGCATCTAAAATTGATGGTGTATATGGCATGCGAGGAACATTTGCTAATAATGTAACAGAATTTTTAGGCCGTGCCGCTCACGGTAAAGGCGTTTATTTAAGAGCTGAAGAAGAAGGATTAAAAGTCGATATTTATTGTTACTTAAATTATGGCATCTCTGTCCCTAAAGTAGCATTAGAGATGCAAGATCGTGTGAAACAACAGGTATTATTCATGACGGATATCGATTTAGTAGAAGTGAATATTCATGTCGTCGCTGTTGTTCCTGAAAAGCTTCCTGAACCAGATTTTGATGAATTATTCCCGGAAGATGAGGGCGAAAATGAGTAAGCCAAGTTTTACTCGTCGAGAGATTCGTGAAAAAGCGCTTCAAGCGTTATTTCCTTTAGATTTTAATGTTGACTTAACAAAACAAGATGCAATTTCTTATGCATTAGAGTTAGATAATCAAGAAATCATTAGTGAAGACGGAGAAGAATTTGTTCCAACTTACTTAGATTTATTGGTAGGTGGCGTTTGTGATCGAAAGGCAGAACTTGACGAGGTTATCAAAAAACATTTAGGGAACAATTGGTCAATCACCCGTATTGCTAAAATGGATCTGATCATTTTACGGATAGCGATTTTTGAAATGCTTTATGTGGGAGATGTTCCTAACACAGTCGCTTTAGACGAAGCAATTGAATTAGCGAAAAAATATAGTGACGACCGTTCAAGAAAATTTGTTAATGGTGTCTTATCGAATGTAATGAAAGAAATTGATTCAAAGTAGAAATACTTTGAATCTTTTTTGTTGTGAATCACTACGACTGGCTTAGCCAGAGTAGATGATGAACAATACAAGGCGTGTAAAGGGAGAGAAGTTTCATTGATATACAATTCAAGGAGATAGACAGTATAGAGTGTTAAGACTAGCAGAATTATGCTAAAATAAAAGAATATAATCAAAAAATGAGGAGTGATCTTATGGGAGAGTTAATCAACGGCCGCGAATTAGCAGATAAAATGCAAGCACAAATCAAAGAAGAAGTGCAAGACCTTGAAAAAAAAGGCATTCATCCTGGGTTAGTTGTATTATTAGTTGGTGAAAATCAGGCAAGTCAAACCTATGTGAAAAACAAAGATTTGGCTGCTGCTAAAATCGGTATTCGCTCGAAAATCGAACGTTTGCCGGAAACTATTTCAGAAGTAGAGCTACTTTCTGTAATCGAACAGTACAATCAAGATTCAAATTACCATGGTATATTGGTTCAGTTGCCGCTACCAAAGCATATTGATGAAGAAAAAGTTTTGTTAGCTGTTGATCCTAACAAAGATGTCGATGGTTTCCATCCAATGAATATGGGGCATTTATTCATTGGTGAGCCGACGATGATCCCTTGTACTCCTTATGGCATTATGAAGATGTTTGAAGCCTATAATATTGACCTAGAAGGAAAACGTGCAGTTGTGATTGGTCGCAGTAATATCGTGGGTAAGCCAATGGCTCAATTAATGATGATGAAAAACGCGACGGTAACGATTGCCCATTCAAGGACCGTTGATCTACCAGCAGTAGCAAAAGAGGCGGATATCTTAGTTGTTGCAATTGGTCGGGGGCATTTTGTGACAAAAGAATTTGTTAAACCAGGTGCAGTCGTGATCGATGTTGGCATGAATCGAGATGAAAATGGCAAACTGATCGGGGATGTAAAATTCGACGAAGTTTCAGAAGTTGCGAGCTTTATCACACCAGTACCAAAAGGTGTGGGTCCGATGACCATCACGATGTTGATGTATCAAACAGTTGAAGCCGCTAAAAAACAAAAGTAAGGTGAGAAGATGGAACAGCAGTATTTAACAGTCACAGCTTTAACCAAATATTTGAAACGTAAATTCGATGCTGATCCATATTTAGAACGGGTTTATTTAACAGGCGAAATTTCCAATTTTCGTCTGCGCCCAAATGCACATCAATATTTTAGTATAAAAGATGATGGTGCTAAGATTTCTGCGATCATGTTTAAATCTGCTTTTCAAAAACTAAAGTTTCAACCAAAAGAAGGGATGAAAGTCTTATTGGTTGGTCGGGTTTCACTATATGAAAGCGGGGGCTCTTATCAAATTTATGTCGAGCATATAGAGCCGGATGGTGTGGGAGCTTTATATCAAGCTTTAGCTGAGTTGCGTGAAAAATTAGGCAAAGAAGGTTTGTTTGAAGGACCTAAAAAGCTATTACCTCGATATCCTAAGCGGATTGCAGTGGTTACTAGTCCAAGCGGCGCAGTGATTCGAGATATTATTACGACAGTCAAACGAAGATATCCGATCGCTCAATTGGTCTTATTTCCAACACTTGTTCAAGGAGATCAAGCGGCTGATGATATTGTTCGTAATATTCAACGCATTGAAGAACTTGGGACATTTGATACAATGATCATTGGACGTGGTGGTGGCTCGATCGAGGATCTGTGGCCTTTTAACGAAGAAAAAGTTGCTAGAGCCATTTATCAAGCAAACACACCGATCATTTCTTCAGTGGGACATGAAACGGATGTGACGATTGCCGATATGGTAGCAGACGTCAGAGCCGCAACGCCAACGGCTGCAGCTGAGTTGGCTGTCCCTGTTTTAAATGAAGAATTGCTAAGGATCAAGGAACGACAAACGCGTTTAGAGCAAAGCTTCCTTTATCAACTACAACAAAAAAACGAGCGTTACCAACGATTGAAAAACTCCTATGTATTTAAACAGCCTGAGCGTTTATATGAAGGTCAAACGATTAAATTAGATCGAATCAATCAAAGACTGTTTCAATCGATGGAAACGATTTACCATCAAAAGCAACGAACAGCACAGGAAATCATTGCACAATTTAGACAACAAACACCGCTTGGACAAATTAGAGAAGGACAGCAGCAACTAAGTTTTTTGGCTAAATCACTTCATGACCGAATGGATCAATACATGAAAGACAGACAAAAACAATTTACTTCTGCTGTTCAGCAACTTGATTTGTTAAGCCCGTTAAAAATCATGGGCCGCGGTTACAGTTATACGACCAAAGATCAACAAGTGATCAAGTCGGTCAATGAATTACAAGTAAAAGAAAAAATCCAAATCCATTATGTCGATGGATTAGTAGATACGGTGATTGAGAAAATAACACCAGTTGAAGAGGAGTAGAAAGATGGCCAAAGAAAAAGCAGTCGAAAAAACATTTGAAGAATCATTAGCTGAATTAGAAGAAATCGTTCAGCGTTTAGAACGTGGTGATGTTCCTCTAGAAGAAGCCCTATCAGCCTTTCAAGAAGGGATGGTTTTAAGCAAACAATGCCAAGATACTTTGGAAAAAGCAGAAAAGACATTGACGAAAGTTATGACGGCAAACGATGAAGAAGTCGCTTTTGAAGAAAGTGAGGAAAATTGATGGAAGATTTCAATGATTTTCGTGAGCAGAGTCTACCGCTTATAGAAAAAGAAATGGAAAATTTTATCAATGACTACACGACAAATAACCAACTAAAAGAAGCAATGTTGTATTCGATTCGTGCAGGAGGCAAGCGATTTCGTCCACTTCTAGTATTAGCTGTGCTTCAGGCTTTTAACAAAGAAGTGCAAACACATGACTATCAAGTAGCGGCAGCCTTAGAAATGATTCACACATATTCCTTGATTCATGATGATCTACCTGCAATGGATGATGATGATTTAAGACGCGGTAAGCCAACAAATCATAAAGTATTTGGAGAAGCGCAGGCAATACTAGCTGGCGATGGTTTACTGACCGCAGCATTTCAATTAATAGCTATCAGCCAAATTGAGTCAGATCAAAAGATCTTGCTGATTCAATTATTAAGTAAGGCGGCTGGTACCCAGGGAATGGTCGCAGGCCAAGCAGGAGATTTACAAGGTGAAAATCAATCGCTCTCTTTGAGTGAATTAGTGGATATCCATGAAAAGAAAACAGGGGCTTTGATTGAATTTGCACTTTTGGCAGGCGGTATTTTAGCTGAGCAACCAGAAGAGATCGTTCTTTTATTAGGCACATTTGCCCAACATTTAGGGTTGGCGTTTCAGATCAAAGATGATTTATTGGATGCGACTAGTTCAGAAGAAGCGTTAGGAAAACAGGTTGGACGTGACGAAGCGTTACACAAAAGTACCTATCCAAGCCTACTGGGTTTAACGGGTGCTAAAGAAGCGCTAGAGGAACAATTGGTTTTTGCCAGTACGGTTCTAGAGACAATAAAGCAAACTAGCTGTGAGTTTCATTCGGAATTATTACAAGAATTAGTCGAACAATTGCGATTATGATAGAAAGAAGGCCCTTATGAAAAAAGAGCGCGTAGATATTTTAGCGTTTACTCAAGGATTATTTGAGACAAGAGAAAAAGCCAAACGAGCAGTGATGGCTGGATTAGTTTATAATGACAAGAATGAACGGTTGGATAAACCAGGTGAGAAAATCTTGATTGAAACGCCACTTCAGGTAAAAGGACAAACATTACCTTATGTGTCGCGTGGCGGTTTGAAATTGGAAAAAGCTTTAGACGTATTTGGTCTAGATGTTGCTGGGAAAACCATGTTAGACATCGGTTCTTCAACTGGCGGATTTACGGATGTCGCTTTGCAAAATGGTGCGCGTTTAAGTTATGCGTTAGATGTGGGTTACAATCAGTTAGCTTGGAAGATTCGTCAGGATGAACGTGTAGTAGTCATGGAACGAACGAATTTTCGTTACAGTACACCAGAAGATTTTCAAGAAGGTGTTCCAGATATCGCCACGATTGATGTATCATTTATTTCACTAAAACTAATCTTACCTCCACTGCACAACATTTTAAAACCTGGTGGGAAAGTTGTCGCCTTGATCAAGCCGCAATTTGAAGCCGGAAAAGAATTGGTTGGTAAAAAAGGAATCGTTCGAGAACCAGAAACCCATAAATTTGTGTTGAATGAGATTCTTACATTTGCACAAGAGCATGGTTATTCAATTGGCGGCTTAGATTTTTCTCCTATTACAGGCGGAGAAGGAAATATAGAATTTTTGGCTTACTTGACGTCTGTAGAAGGTCAAGGTAGTCTTGAAGTTACAGTAGACATAGATGAAACTGTAGCAACTGCACACCAACAATTAAAAAAATAGAAAAAAACAAGTACCAGTATACACTGAATAATCGTCGTGTACGCTAGTGCTTGTTTTGTTTGTGCTTAAACAGTTGCTGTTATATCCGTATCTTTGACATGTTTTTTATACTCATGTGCTTGTTCTGATTTGTCATGAAGAGGATTCCAGACTTGAGCAAAAAATGGACTATGTTTAGCTAATTCATGATAATTCCAGCTTGTTCGCTCACATTCATCACACCAATGTCCACCTTCTAAAATCAGACGAGGGCTGGCAGAAAATGTATGCCCCTTATGACAGACGAAAGCCAATTGAGTCGTCCAATCGCCTGTGGTCATTGTTTCTGAAAGACAAGTGCCACCTCTAAAGTGAGCCGCTTGCTGCAAGTCGTTGATGGTTAATTCTGCTTCTGGTTTTGCTTCGTCATAGCCGTGATCCAATACAATCGCATCGCCATCTGGGCGATAAAGAATAAAGCGATCCCAGCCAGGAATCTTAGCCCACTGTTCTTTTGAAATGAAGAAAGGATTTAGTTGTTCATCTTGATTGTGAATAAGCCAATGTAAGGTACCAGTATCAGTTAAAGCAACTTGCTCATTCCCTTGCTTGATCATAGCCGCAATCTGTTGACTCGTCATAACAGGTGCATTTTCCGGCGCTTGTTCACGCATCACTTTCCCATAATAACGAACAAAATCTTCTGTTGTTTGCGAACGGAAATGAAGAAAATCATTTAATTTATCTGAATCTAAATACCATTGACCGTGGAAATTATGTGTAGCGTACCAATTTGGCTCGCACACGTCTTTAAACTGTTCAACACCGATTTCCTTCATCATAGCAGCCATTAATTCATAATTTGTGTTTCGACAGTCTTCACCTCCGCCGATATTGTACACATGTCCCCAGAAATCACTATCGACCCACTCCTCGCAAGCATTGGCGCACAGCACACCAGAATCCTGATCGGTCACCCATTCAAGAACATTATTTAACGGTTGATGAAAAGCGATCCCTTCATTTAAGCTGAATTCTTTGATCGACATGATGCCAGTCTGACGTAAAGACACCCAATGTTTGATGCCAGATTCAATAACTGCACGTTCAGCTGCGATTTTTGATACAGCATAATAATCATGAACACTGGGTTTTAGAGGGTCCCCGATGCGTCCCCAATGAATAGGTGCTGTTCGATCACCAGTTTCTGCTACGGTCCCGATATTGACCAACTTAATCTCCTCTTTGTTGGGTTGAGCTAAAATCGCTTTGATTAAATTTAGAGTACCGCCATAATTGATTTTCATTGCATCGGCAGGATAACGATCAGCTGCAGGAGAGACAAATGCAGCACAATGAATCACAAAGTCACAGCCAGTGACACATTGAAGGACATCGTCATAATTTACAAGATCCCCCCAGTAGATTTCTAGGCTAGAATTATTCTTGTACTGTTCCATAAATGTTCGATTTTTTTCTGAATCTCTTGCTAAAGTAACCACTTGAAATCGATCAGATCGATTTAAGAGCTGCTTCATTGTTTCGCCGCCCATCGTACC
This sequence comes from Enterococcus ureilyticus, assembly GCF_001730315.1. GTDB lineage: Bacteria > Bacillota > Bacilli > Lactobacillales > Enterococcaceae > Enterococcus_L > Enterococcus_L ureilyticus. The sequence goes on along the minus strand of NZ_MIKC01000005.1, from coordinate 22,353 downwards.
TGTTGTACCAGTAACAAACACTCTTTTTTTATTCATATAAACTCTCTTCCTTTCTTTGATGTAGTTGTAATGTTAGCGCTTTCTTGTTCGATTTGTCAATAGTAGATGACTTTTTTTGAATAGGATTAAGTATTTCTTTAGATGAAAAAACAAGTATTCAATAGATAACATGAACTAGATCGTAGCTAAAGACTTGCATATTCCCATGGATTCTTAGCTTTTACACTTTCAAAATGAATAAAAATACGCTATGATAAAATGGAAATGAAACGAAAAAGGGGTCAATTATTTATGAGGAAAAAGGATCGGCATCGTTTGATTACTCGTTTATTAGCTGATAAAAATATTCAGAAACAAGAAGATTTTGTTATATATCTAGAAGAAAAAGGAATAGAGGTCACTCAGGCAACAATTTCTCGTGATATTAAAGAAATGAAGTTGATCAAAGTTCCTTCAATCGATGGTGGTTATCGTTACAGTATTCCCGCTGAAACAAAAGAAGATACGTCGGTAAAATTAGAAAAATTATTAAAAGATGCATTTGTTTCAGTTGACCAGATGGAAAAGCAGGTTATTTTGCGTACTATACCAGGGAATGCTGCGGCTGCTTCCAATTTAATAGAAAAGCATTATAAAGAGATTGTTTTTGCCACACTCAATGACGATGATGGTGTTTTGATCATTGCACGCACTGAAAAAGATGCTGAATTTTTAAAAAATGAATTTTTCCGATATCTATAAAATCGAGGTGAATAGAAATGCTGCAAGAACTTTCTGTAAAGAATTTTGCGATCATATCCTCTTTACAATTAGAATTCCAGATGGGAATGACTGTCTTAACAGGTGAAACGGGTGCAGGTAAATCAATTATTATCGATGCCATGAGCTTGTTGACTGGGGGAAGAGGATCAAGCGATTATATCCGTCAGGGTGCTTCAAAATGTACATTAGAAGGTTTGTTTACAATGCCTAAAAATCAAGAATTGTATAACCTTTTACATGAGCTAGGCATCGAAATGGATGAAGAATCGATCGTGATCCAACGCGATATTTCAACTTCTGGTAAAAATGTTTGCCGCGTCAATGGTCGGATCATCAATATCGCAAATTTACGTAAGGTCGGTGAATTTTTAGTTGATATCCATGGTCAAAATGAGCATCAAGAATTGATGCAAAGTGAGAAACATTTAGGTATGTTGGATGATTTTGGCGGTAAAGAGTTGCTTAAAATAAAAGAACGATATGAAGAGTTGTATTCTGAATACCGTATGATCGAAAAAAAAGTTAGAAATCGTCAAAAAAACGAAAAAGAATTTGCACAGCGGATGGATATGCTACAGTTTCAAAGCGATGAGATTGCTAGCGCAGAACTTGTCTTAGGTGAAGAAGAACAATTGATCGAAGAACGAAATAAGTTAGGGAATTTCCAAAAAATCGCAGATGCATTAGCAACAAGCTATGAAGCCGTTAATGGAGAGTCTGAAAGTAGTCTGGATAAAATTGGCTATGCAATGAATGAACTATTGTCGATTGAAACACTTGATCCAGAATACAAAGCAATCTCAGAAGCATTTCAAAATAGTTATTATCTGCTGCAAGAAGCAAGCGGCGACTTGTCGCGGCATATCGATAGTTTAGAACTGGATGAAAACCGCTTGAATGAAGTTGAAACCAGATTAGAACTAATTCGGCAGATGAAAAGAAAATACGGTGAATCGATCGAGTCGATTCTTGATTACTATCAAGAAATCACGCGTGAGTTGGCGGATGCTGATTTTCTAGAAGGTCGTACGGGTGAATTGGAATCATTACTGGTTGAAAAGAGAAATCAGGTGATTGAAAATGGCTTGAAGTTGAGAACGATCAGAAAAAAAATTGCCAAAAAATTAGAAAAAAATATTTTGCGAGAATTAAAAGAATTATATATGGAAAGAACGGTCTTTGATATTCGCTTTACAGAATTGGCCGAAGAACAAATCACAGAAGAAGGGTTGGACCAAGTTGAATTTTATATCACGACGAATCCAGGTGAACCATTAAAACCTTTAGTTAGAGTAGCTTCAGGTGGAGAGCTTTCTCGTGTGATGTTGGCATTGAAAACTATTTTTTCTAAATCTCAAGGAATCACTAGCATCGTTTTTGACGAGGTAGATACAGGTGTGAGCGGACGCGTTGCCCAAGCAATTGCCGATAAAATCTATCAAATCTCTGAAAATTCACAAGTTTTATGTATCACCCATCTTCCGCAGGTTGCAGCTGTTGCGGACTACCAGTATTTTATTGAAAAGGAAATTATTGGTGAGCGGACTGAAACGAAAGTCCGTAGATTAAATCAAGATGAACGTGTGGCAGAGATAGCCCGCATGCTTTCTGGCAGTGAAATCACTAAACTAACCATAGAACATGCTAAAGAATTACTGAATATGGCTGGAAATGAGCGGAAAAGTCGTTAAAAAACTTTTTGAATACAGTAAAAAATGGAGAAGAACAGACGATGCTTTACATCATGTTCTTCTCCTAATTGTTTATTTAGTTGATTATCCTAAACTCATTACAGCAGTCAAAATTGTTGAGCCAGCAATGGCAATCAGCATCAACCAAACAACGATTTTTGTGACTTTAGAAAATGTACTTGTCTTTTTATCGTTCATTGATCATACACATCCTTATTCTTTACTTCCTACAGTTTACATCCTTTTGGTAAAATCAGCAACTAAAAATTTTACAAAAGGTTTCGTTTCTTTAGCCTGTGGATAACGAAAACGCAAGTCGCTGTAGTTATGATAAAAATCCAAAAAAAGGCATCTTCACGATTTGCAAAAGGGAGTTTAACATTCATTCCAAAAATTCCCCCGATGATCGTTGGGATCGTTAAGACAATTGTCAAAGAAGTCAAAATCTTCATGACATTATTTAGATTGTTGGAAACGATAGCTGAAAAAGTGTCACTGATTTTATCTACAAGTTTTAATTGGATCTTCGTTGTTGTGGCCGCTTGTTTCGTTTCGACAAGAATATCATGGAGGCGTGGTAAATGTGCTCTGGGATCTTTGAAAAGACTGGCACTATAAAGCATATTTAACACGTCAAGATTGGAATTGATCGCCGATTCGAAATAGACTAAACTTTTTTGGATATCCATAATTTGATAAAGCTGGCTATTTTCTGTAGAGACTTTTAGTTCGCCTTCTAATTTATTCGTTTCTTTGATCAACTCTTTTAAAAAACGATTATAGCAAGTTGAAATGTGCCAAGATAAATATAAAATAAGTGTCTCTTGAATTGGTAATTCAATTGTTGGAACTTCTGTAGAAAGAGCCTTTTTTATAAAATCAGCAGAATTATTAATCACTGTAATTACTTTTCCATCAGTCGTTAAAATGACTGCAAACGGAAAGGTATTTAACTGAGTATACCCGCTGGGGCTAATTGTTGCATGGGGATACTGAATCAACATCAGGGCAGGTTCTTCCAGTACATTTTGATGAAGACCTTCAAAACGAGAATTTTCGTCATCATCTAGTACACCTGTGATATAATCTTTAGGGAGCTTGTAAGTCGTGACTAAGTGATCGATTTCTTCTTCAGTAGGCTTTTCAACAGCAAGCCAAACTGTATCCTCTGTATCGGTTCTCGATGGAGTGAAACGTCTATTTTCTATTTTCAAATAATTGATCAAAGTGCCACCTCATTTTTTCAAATCTATTTTCCTCCATTATAATAGACTTGACCTGTTTTTGGCGAATAAAGGCCTTAGAAATTAGTATTATTTAGGCATGAACATTTAAACGAAATGAAACACAGGTGTAAAGAAAATAAAGTATAGTTAATAAAGCGTGTTACGAAAGGAATTGTTAGTAAATGGTGTCGTTTTCAGTCATTATGCTTTTTTGGTATGTTTTTCCAGTAATTGTGTTATTTGCGTGTAATTTTATTATTTCAACGTTTTCCTTAACGGAACGTTTTAAAGTCAAAGCACCAGATATCTCGATTCCATTTTTATTTATAGGATTAAATGAACTATCCAAAGACAGTTATGGACAATCAATTGTGCCTTATATGATCATCTCTGTTTTATTACTCGGTATTTGTGTGGCAGTTTTTCAAGCCTATTATTATGGGGAAATTCTGTATGGCAGATATTTTAAAATGTTTTGGCGCTTAGTCTTTCTTCTTAGCTTAGTCTTATATGCAGTACTCGTTTTATTAAATATCCTCCATTATTTTTCATAAAATAGAATAGGTTGGGCAGCTATCTGCCCACTTCCCCCCACGCATCCTGTTTGTAATATTTTTATGAGAGAGTTGACGGAGAAATAAACAGATGATTTCTTTTAAAAATCAATTACATAGATGATGAGAACGCTTTTCTTCGAAATTAAACCACAAATTGAAATATTACAAACTTTTTAAATAACTATTAAAAGAAAGAAGATTTATTGTTTTTGGTGGTAGAAAGTGGTGGGATGTGGTAGACTGTTTCTATCAAGTGGAAAAGTGGGAGGAATTGGCTATGTTTATGGGTGAATTTCAACATAATATAGATGCCAAAGGCCGGCTCATCGTACCAGCTAAATTTCGCGACCAATTGGGTGAGAAATTTGTGGTAACTAGGGGAATGGATGGCTGTTTATTTGGTTATCCAATGTCCGAATGGGAGCAATTAGAGGAAAAGTTAAAAGAAATGCCTCTAGCTAAGAAAGATGCCCGCACATTTGTCCGCTTTTTTTACTCGGCTGCTACGGAATGTGAGATCGATAAGCAAGGTAGGATCAATATCCCTGCCGCTTTGAGAACACACGGTAGTTTGGAAAAAGCTTGTGTAATCATCGGTGTTTCAAATCGAATTGAGATTTGGGATGAAGCCCGTTGGCAAGAATTTTCAACTGAAGCTGAAGAAAATTTTGATGAAATTGCAGAAACAATGATTGATTTTGGTTTTTAGAAAGAGGAGCATTATGACGGAAGAGTTTCAGCACTATACTGTTTTATTAAAAGAAACAGTTGACGGCTTACATGTGAAAGAAGATGGCATTTATGTCGATTGCACATTGGGCGGTGCAGGTCATAGTGAGTACCTACTCTCGCAATTAGGGGAGCATGGGCACTTATACGCATTCGATCAAGACCAAAAAGCTTTGGACTTTGCAGCACAACGATTAAAAAAATATGTTGATCAAGGCATGGTGACTTTTATCAAGTCGAATTTTCGACATTTAAAACAACAATTAGCGAATGATGGAATCGATCATGTCGATGGTATTTTATACGATTTAGGAGTGTCTTCTCCGCAATTGGATGAAGCTGAGCGTGGATTTAGCTATCATCAAGATGCGCCGCTTGACATGCGGATGGATCAAGATGCACCCTTATCTGCTTATGACGTCGTTAATGATTACAGCTATCACGAATTAGTGAAGATTTTCTTCCGCTATGGTGAGGAAAAATTTTCTAAGCAGGTTGCTAGAGAAATCGAACGAGTACGGGAAAAAGCACCGATCGAAACAACTAGTGAATTAGTAGAAATCATTAAATCTGCAATCCCTGCACCTGCTAGACGTAAAGGCGGACATCCAGCCAAACGAATCTTTCAAGCCATTCGAATTGCTGTGAATGATGAGCTAGGTGTTGTAGAAGAGTCGTTAGAGCAAGCAATTGCTTTACTGAATAAAAATGGTCGAATCAGTGTGATTACATTCCACTCTTTAGAAGATCGAATTGTAAAAAACATGTTTAAAGAATATAGTACGATGCAAGATTTACCACCAGGTCTTCCAGTGGTTCCAGAAGAATTCCAACCAGAATTAAAAGTTATTACTAGAAAGCCGATTTTACCAGGTGAGACTGAATTGGCTGAGAATAATCGCTCACGAAGTGCTAAATTAAGAATTGCCGAAAAAGTTAAATTAATCTTATAAAGAAAGGGGTAACGACATGGCTGAGCTAAAAAAAATGGAAGATTTTCAATATGATATTCCAGTAATTGATGAACCAGTCATTGGTCCTGAACATGAGCCTAAGGTTCAAAGAAATGTAGACCTACCCCAATCTCCTAAAAGGAAGTTGAGAAATATCTCACTTTTAGAAAAGACAATCGGCTTTTTATTACTCGTAGCGATTATTGGTATAGCAATTCTCACCATTCAAGTACGTACCTCCATTACACAAATGACCAATGAAATCACTGAAACACAAGCAATAATCCAAGAAAAAGAAGAGTCTGCATTGAAGCTAGAACAACAAAAAAATGAATTGTCAAAAGCAGATCGTATCAAAGAAGTTGCTAAAAACAGAGGTCTTTCAGATAACCTTGATAATATAAGGAAAGTGAAATAAATGAGCATAAAAAATAAAATAAAGAATTTTGTCAAAAAGAAGAACTTAAATCCAATGAACAATCGTAAAAAAGTAGGCATTATTTTATTTGCTACGAGTATTGGATTGTTCTTTTTATTTGCCTTTAGATTAACGTACATTGTAGCTGTAGGAAAGGTTGCAGGTGTTTCTCTTCCTGAAAAGACAGCGAATCTTTATCAAGGCAGCAGTGTGGTCAAAGCGAAAAGAGGAGCTATTTTAGACCGTAACGGGGAAGTTATTGCAGAAGATGCTACCTCTTATTCCGTTTATGCGATCTTGTCTGAGACTTATTTAGGTGAAGAAAATAAAAAACTTTATGCACAGAAAAAAGATTTTCAAACACTAGCAGAAATCTTAGATAGAAATACTGAGCTGACCAAAGATGAAGCATTGGGTTTTCTTAATAGTGGAGTAAATGAAGATGGAACTGTAAAATTCCAAGTAGAATTTGGTTCTAAAGGAAAAGATATCACATTAGAAACAAGACAAAAAATTGAAGATGAACTAAAACAAAATAAACTTGCGGGTCTCTATTTTGAAGGCCATCCAGCAAGAATCTATCCAAATGGCGTCTTTGCTTCTCATTTTATTGGATATACTGACTCTGCCGACGCAGAGGACGATTCAAAAGGGTTAATCGGAAAAATGGGAATTGAAAAATCGTATAATGACATCTTAAGTGGACAAGATGGCAAAATCGATTACGAAAAGGATGTATACGGAAATCCTTTACCTGGGACAGTTGCTAGTGAGAAGAAAGCTGTTGATGGAAAAGACATCTATACAACGCTGGATACTCGTATTCAAAGCCGCTTAGAATCATTGCTCGATCCAGTGGTAGAAGAATTCAAGCCGGAAGATATGACGGCAATGTTAATGAAAGCTAAAACAGGAGAAATTCTCGCGATGTCACAACGCCCATCGTTTAATCCGGAAACAAAAGAAGGATTAGACAAAGACACAGTTTGGCGTAATATTCTCGTAGAAGATAAATTTGAACCTGGTTCAACTATGAAATTATTTACGGCAGCAGCAGCGATGCAAGAAGGGAAATTCAGCCCTAACACAACGTTTACTTATCCAGCCGGTGGGTACAAGTTAGATGACCGTACAGTGAACGATCATGATTATGGTGCGGTTGGGCCATTAACATTCCGTCAAGCGATTTCTTGGTCTAGTAATGTCGGAATGCTGACATTGGAACAGGCGATGGATCCAACTGGTGAAGTTTGGAAAAGCTATTTAGAAAAATTTGGGTTTGGAAAATCAACGAATTCAGGCTTAGCAGGAGAATCTGCTGGAGAACTTCCTGGTGATAACTGGGTCGATCTAGCGATGTCATCGTTTGGTCAAGCTGTTTCGGTAACAAATTTTCAAATGATGCAAGCTTATACAGCGATTGCAAATGATGGTTCTATGTTGAAGCCACAATATATTAGTAAAATCGTGGATAAGGATACTGGTGAAGAAAAAGTAACTCAGACAGAGAAAGTGGGTCAACCTGTAATAACTCCGCAAGCCGCAAGCGATATTCGGACTTATATGGTTGATACTGTAGAAGATCCTAATTATGGGATTGCATATGATGTATATTCAGTTCCAGGTTATCATGTAGCAGCTAAAACGGGAACGGCTCAAATTACTGGAGAAAATGGTTATATGGCAGGACTAACAGATTACACCTACTCAGTGGTAGAAATGGTTCCAGCAGATAACCCTGAATATATTTTGTATCTTACAATGAAAAAACCTCAAACTTATACAAGAGAGGCGCTTGCAAAAATTGCGAATCCATTAATGAAAGTGGTAATGGATTCAATGGACAGTGAATCAACAGAATCGGTAGATGCAGCGAAATAAATAGTTAAAAGAATATCAAGGTAGACCAATACGAGTCGAATAATTAGGAGAGATATCATGGAGTGGACACAGATTTTTATTCCCATAGTATGTAGTTTTGCTATAACAGTGGCAGTGATGCCAATGTTTATCGGTTATTTCCAAATGAAAAAACAAGGACAAACAACACGCGAAGATGGTCCTACTTGGCATAACGTCAAAACTGGGACACCAACGATGGGTGGGTTAGTCTTTTTAGTAGCAAGCTTTATCACGTCACTATTAGTGGGACTATGGAAACAAGAGCTTACTCCGTCTTTACTAATTATTCTATTTATTTTGGTTCTTTATGGACTATTAGGATTTTTAGATGATTTTATCAAAGTGTTTAAAAAAAGAAACCTAGGCTTAAATTCTCGCCAAAAGCTGATTGGACAAATCATTGGCGGACTTGTTTTTTATTTTGTTTACCGTTCAGAAGGCTTACCTGATACATTAGATTTATTTGGTGTAGTGACATTACCTTTGGGTATTTTTTATGGTGTATTCGTCATTTTTTGGCTAGTTGGATTTTCAAATGCAGTGAATTTGACTGACGGTATCGATGGTTTAGTAGCAGGCTTAGGGACGATTTCATTTGCTACTTATGCGATCATTGCATGGAAACAGCAACAATTTGATGTAGTGATCATCTGCTTGAGTGTGATTGGAGGCTTATTAGGCTTCTTTCCTTATAACCGAAAGCCAGCCAAAATCTTTATGGGCGATGTTGGTTCGCTTGCTTTAGGTGGTTTGCTTGCAGCTATTTCTATTATTTTACGTCAAGAATGGACATTATTATTGATAGGACTTGTTTATGTTTGTGAGACAGCCAGCGTAATTTTGCAAGTGGCATCATTTAAACTTTTTGGTAAACGGATCTTTAAAATGTCGCCGATCCATCATCATTTTGAAATGTGTGGCTGGTCAGAGTGGAAAATCGATATTATTTTTTGGTTGACTGGAGCTATTTGCTCTGCCATCACATTGTGGATCGTATTTTAAAAAGTTCAGAGATTTTGATTCTATCTAACATCGAGAATGAGCTTTTAAGAAAGTAGAGAATAGTGAACTGGAACTAAAAGCGTTCCACCTCACTATTCCTAACTTCCTACAGAGTTAACCGCTTTTTTCAGCTTTTCTAAGATAAGGGGAAATGATAATGAAAAAAATAACAGATTATGAAAACAAAAAAGTCCTTGTTCTTGGACTTGCTAAAAGTGGCGTTAGTGCGGCGAAGTTGTTGCATGAGTTAGGTGCGTTAGTGACAGTCAATGACTTTAAACAATTTGATCAAAACCCGGAAGCCCAAGATTTATTAACCTTGGGTATTCGTGTTGTTACAGGTGGTCATCCAATCGAGCTGTTAGATGAAGACTTTTCCTTGATCGTAAAAAATCCTGGTATTCCTTACTCGAATCCTTTAGTAGCAAAAGCGTTAAGCATGAAATTACCTATCTTGACAGAAGTTGAATTAGCCTATCAGATTGCCGAGTGCCCAATTATCGGGATTACTGGAACAAATGGAAAGACAACGACAACGACAATGATCGGGTTACTTTTAAATGCTGATCGTGAAAGTGGGACAGCGCGTTTAGCTGGAAATATTGGTTATCCAGCCAGTGAGGTCGCTGAGAGTGCTAGGGCTGATGATGATATTGTTATGGAATTATCAAGTTTTCAATTAATGGGAATTCAAACATTTCGCCCTCAGATTGCTGTCATCACAAATGTGTATGAAGCACATTTAGACTATCATGGTTCAAGAGAAGAATATGTGAAAGCAAAATGGGCAATTCAACAAAATATGCAGGAAACGGATTTCCTTATATTAAATTGGAACCAAGCAGAACTTCAAGAATTAAGTAAAACAACGAAAGCTGCAATTATTCCTTTTTCAACAAAAGAAAAAGTCGCAGGAGCGTATCTTGCAGATGAGAAAATATATTATAAAGATGAATTCATTATGCTTGCTGGTGAATTAGGTGTACCTGGCAGTCACAATATTGAGAATGCACTGGCTGCAATTTCTGTAGCAAAGTTAAAAGGTATTCCTACAGATGTAATCAGACAAACATTGATGGTCTTTACTGGCGTTCCTCACCGCACGCAATACGTGGGGGAGATCGCGGGAAGAAAATTCTATAATGACTCAAAAGCGACAAATATATTAGCAACTGAGATGGCATTAAGCGGATTTGATCATTCTGCACTGATTTTGTTAGCAGGCGGATTAGATCGAGGAAATAGCTTTGATGAACTGATTCCTTCATTAGTAGGAATCAAAGCAATCATTCTTTTTGGTGAAACAAAAGATAAACTGCACAAAGCCGCAATCGAAGCAGGCGTCAAAACAATTAAATTAACAAAAAATGTTGAAACGGCTGTACGTGACGCCTATGATTTTTCTGAAAAAGATGATACTATTCTATTATCGCCCGCATGCGCAAGTTGGGACCAGTATCCTAATTTTGAACTGCGCGGTAATGCCTTTATTCAAGCAATGCACCAGCTAAAAGACATAGAAAAGTGAGAGAATTATGAAGATATTGATAACCGGCGGCGGAACAGGCGGACATATTTATCCTGCTTTGGCTTTCGTTAACTACGTAAAAAAAATCGAACCGAATACCGAATTCATGTATGTAGGAACTGAAAACGGCCTAGAAAGTCAGATTGTTCCTAAATACAAGATCCCATTTAAAACAATCAAGATTCAAGGATTTCGTCGTTCACTTAGTCCTCAGAATGTCAAAACGGTCTACCTTTTCTTAAATAGTATTGGAAAAGCAAAAAAAATTATTAAAGATTTTCAACCAGATATTGTGATTGGAACAGGGGGCTATGTATCTGGTTCTGTTGTGTATGCTGCTACACGCTTGAAAATACCAACAATCGTTCATGAACAAAATAGCATCCCTGGAATGACAAATAAATTTTTAAGTAAGTATGCTACAAAAGTGGCCATTTGTTTTCCTGACGTTGCTGATTACTTCCCTAAAGATAAGGTGATTTTAACCGGTAATCCAAGAGCGCAAGAGGTCGTAATGATCGAAAAAACGAATATCCTTAAAGAGTATGGCTTAGATCCTAACAAGAAGACGGTTGTGATCTTTGGCGGTAGTCGAGGTGCATTGAAAATAAACCAAGCATTCATTGAAGCATTTCCTTTATTTGAAAAGAGAGAATATCAAGTTCTTTATGCATCAGGCGAGCGATATTTTAAAGAATTACAAGAAACCTTAAATCTTTCTGAAAAAAAATTGACAAACATCAGCATTCAGCCTTATATTGATAAAATGGCAGAAGTTTTAGCTGCTGCGGACCTAATGGTTGGTCGAGCGGGTGCAACTTCAATAGCGGAATTTACAGCATTAGGGTTACCTGCTATTTTGATCCCAAGTCCATATGTTACCAATGATCATCAAACGAAGAATGCACAAAGTTTAGTCAAATCTGGAGCAGTAGAAATGATTACTGACCAAGAGCTTACAGGGCATAAATTGATCGCCGAAATCGATGCCATTTTACTGGATGAAACTCGTCATCAATTGATGGCGAATGCCTCAAAAAAAGAAGGTATTCCTGATGCGGCAAAACGACTTTACGAAGTGGTAAAAGAAATTATTTGATAGGGGGTGTAAAAGATCAGTAAGAAAAAAGAGGATTCAGAGGGTCAAACAGACCAACAACTAGAGTCTGCTGAACAACCAGATGAGCAAAAACTGACCCCATGGCAAAAAGAAAATCTAGAGTACTTAAAAAAACACGGTAATCAGCCTGTATGGAATCCGTCTGTTGTTTCTGAAGAAGCAGAACAAGAAGAAGTGACGGAAGAAAATGCAACTGAAACAGAAGACTCAACAGAAGAGCCTGAAACAGAAGAAAAACAAAAGAAAACTTACGAATCTTTTGCAGACCGCTTACCAAAAATAAAAGAAGTACGAAACAAACGATTATACCGTCGGCTGACGTTGATCGTCTCGGTTTTTTTAATCGCCATATTAATCGTACTTTATTTTGTTTCACCACTTAGTAAGTTAGGGAGTATAAGTGTAACTGGAAGTGTGTCTGTTGATAACCAGCAAGTCATTGCCCAATCTAAACTGGAAAAAGGTAAAAGTTTATGGGAGCAGTTTGGTGACAGAACAATTTATGAAGAAAAGATCAAGCGTCAATTGCCACGTGTCAAAAAAGCAACAATCTCATTGAGTGGGATCAATTCATTCAATATAAAAATTGATGAATATGAAGTAGTGGCTTTAGAATCAGTCAATAATGTCTACCACCCTATTTTAGAAAACGGTAAGATTTTACCAGAAGAAATGAGTGCGCCAATAAGTGGTATGCCAGTTTTTCAAAACTTTCAGGACCAATCAATTATAAAAAACTTAATGGATTCTTATAAAAAACTTCCTGAAGATATAAAACAAAATATCTCAGAAATTCGCTATACACCTTCTAATGCAAACAAAGAATTAATCACTCTTCACATGAAAGATGCTAATGAAGTAATTGTTAATATCTCTCAATTAGTAGAGAAGATGGCGTATTATGGGAAGGTAGCAAGCCAAATGGAGAAACCAGGAATCATTGATATGGAAGTCGGGATTTTCTCATATCCTTTTAATAATGAGTCAACTGAAGAAAGTGTAGACGAATCTTCACAGGCACTAGAATGAAGTTAATAAAAATAAAAGAATAAAATAGTAGAATCTGCTTTCTAAAAAGCCTATGTTTATGGTAAAATTGAAAGAAGTGAGTATTCATAAAAAATATATATGTAAATGGGCATTTTTTGCCACGTACATATTGGAATTAATAGGAGGAGGAACCCCATTCATGGCAAAGACAGGAATGTATGTAGGCCTTGATATTGGTACAACATCAGTAAAAGTTGTAGTGGCTGAGTTTATTGAAGGTCAAATGAATATCATTGGCGTAGGAAACGCAAAATCTGATGGATTAAATCGAGGGATCATTGTCGATATCGATAAAACAGTAAACGCGATTCAAAGAGCAGTAAGACAAGCAGAAGAAAAAGCGGGAATTCAAATTAAAAGTGTGAATGTGGGGTTGCCAGCAAACTTACTTGAAGTTGAAAATTGTCAAGGGATGATCGCTGTTAGTAGTGAGTCAAAAGAAATCACTGATGAAGATGTAAGAAACGTTGCATCGGCAGCTCTGGTTCGTTCAACTCCTCCTGAACGTCAAATCGTAGCAATCCTACCACAAGAGTTTACAGTGGATGGATTCGAAGGGATCAAAGATCCTAGAGGAATGATTGGCGTTCGTTTAGAAATGTTCGGCGTAGTTTTCACAGGACCGAAAACGATTATTCATAATACAAGAAAATGTGTTGAAAAAGCTGGGTTGATCGTTAATGAATTAGTCATTATGCCATTAGCGTTGACAGAAACAGTTCTTTCAGACGGTGAAAAAGATTTTGGTACGATTGTCATCGATATGGGTGGCGGTCAGACAACGACCTCTGTTATGCATGATAAACAATTGAAATTTACTCATGTGAATCAAGAAGGCGGCGAATTTGTCACTAAAGATGTTTCGATTGTATTAAATACTTCATTTAATAATGCGGAAGCACTGAAAATCAATTATGGTGATGCATACCCTGAAAGAACGTCTGTCAGCGAAGAATTTCCAGTTGATGTGATCGGCAAGTCTGAACCTGTAAAAGTTGATGAACGTTACCTTTCAGAAGTGATCGAAGCAAGAGTGGAACAAATCTTTAAAAAATCAAAAGAAGTATTAGACGAAATCGACGCTTTGGAACTTCCCGGCGGAGTAATTTTAACTGGTGGCGGTGCAAGCCTTCCAGGAGTAGTTGACTTGGCACAAGAAATTTTTGATGCGAGTGTGAAACTATACGTACCAAATCATATGGGATTACGCAATCCAGTATTTACAAATGTGATTAGTATCGTAGAATATTCAGCTCAATTAAATGATATTTATCATATTGCCAAAGGCGCGATTCCAGGAGAGAAAATCAAATCGGCGCAACCAATCGCTGTTCAGCAAGAAGTACAATATGATACTTATGCAGACACAACTCAAGATGATTACGATGATTCTGAAATTCACGAATCTGGTGAAAAAGTTACAGGTAAAATCAAAGACTTCTTCTCAAACATTTTTGACTAACAATTAAAACAGGAGGAAACGATACTATGGAATTTTCTTTAGATAATAACATTAACAATGGCGCAGTCATCAAAGTTATCGGTGTAGGCGGCGGCGGCGGTAATGCTGTTAACCGCATGATCGATGAAAACGTCAAAGGCGTTGAATTTATCGCTGCAAATACAGATGTACAAGCTCTTAAAAACTCGAAAGCAGAAACAGTGATTCAACTTGGTCCTAAATATACACGTGGTCTAGGTGCTGGTTCTCAACCAGAAGTTGGCCAAAAATCAGCAGAAGAAAGTGAACAAGTTCTCTCAGATGCCTTACAAGGAGCTGATATGATTTTTATCACTGCTGGTATGGGTGGTGGAACCGGGACTGGAGCAGCTCCTGTAGTTGCAAAAATCGCCAAAGAATTGGGCGCTTTAACAGTTGGGGTCGTTACGAGACCATTTAGCTTTGAAGGACCAAAACGTGGACGATTTGCTGCTGAAGGTATCGCTCTTTTGAAAGAAAACGTTGATACATTACTAATCATTTCGAACAACCGTCTATTAGAAGTTGTTGATAAAAAGACACCAATGCTTGAAGCTTTCCGTGAAGCAGATAATGTATTGCGTCAAGGTGTACAAGGTATTTCAGATTTGATTACAGCCCCAGGCTATGTCAACTTGGACTTTGCGGATGTGAAGACTGTTATGGAAAACCAAGGAACTGCTTTGATGGGAATCGGTGTTGCTAGTGGTGAAGATCGTGTGATCGAAGCAACTAAAAAAGCAATTTCTTCTCCATTATTAGAAACATCTATCGATGGAGCCGAACAAGTGTTATTGAACATCACTGGCGGTTTAGATATGACATTATTTGAAGCACAAGATGCTTCTGATATTGTGACAAGTGCTGCAACAGGAGATGTAAATATTATTTTAGGTACATCGATCAATGAAGATTTAGGCGATGAAATTCGTGTTACAGTAATTGCAACAGGAATCGACCCTTCAAAAAAAGATCGTAAACCACACCGTCAAAATCGACCTACTCAAATCCAAACCGTGCAACAAGCACCAGTCTTGGATATGGAACAGTCAAAACCTGCGCCATCACAACCACAGCCACAAGAAGAAACAAGTGCTTTTGGTGACTGGGATATCCGTCGTGAGCAAAACGTACGACCTAAAGTCGAAGATACAACGTTTGAAAATGTTGAAAAGAAAGATTTTGAAACATTTCATCGTGAAGAACCATCGCATAACAATGACGATGAATTAAATACACCACCATTTTTCCGCAGAAAAAGATAGGAGCGATTTTTAATTATGCTAGTTGATAACTTAGAAAAAATAAATCAAGAAATTCAGCTAGCATGTCAAAAGTCTACTAGGTCAGTCAATGATGTAACCATGATTGCCGTGACTAAATCTGTGGAAAGTGGCACTGCCAAGGAGCTTGCTGAACTTGGTATTGAGAATATGGCTGAAAACCGAGTTGATAAATTATTAGAAAAAAAGATGGCACTGAGAAAGTTTTCATCGATTAAGTGGCATTTAATTGGTAATTTACAACGTAGGAAGGTAAAATCAATAATAAATGAGATAGATTATTTTCACGCTTTAGATAGTTTCAAACTAGCAGAGGAAATCCAAAAACGAGCAGAGAAGCAAATTCTCTGTTTTGTGGAAGTGAATATCACTGGTGAGGAGAGTAAACACGGTTTCAAATCAGATGAAGTAATTGATTTTATTCATCAATTAGCGGAATTTGATAGAATAAAAGTTGTAGGATTAATGACTATGGCTCCGTTGGATGCTTCTGAGCAAGTTCTTCACGAGGTGTTTTCTCAGTTGAAAAAACTACAAACAGCAATAAATAATCAGCATCTGTCATATGCACCATGTACAGAGCTTAGCATGGGAATGAGTAATGATTTCCCAATTGCTATTGAAGAAGGTGCAACTTTTGTACGAATCGGAACAGCAATTTTCAGAGGTGCGTAAAGGAGGGGAATCTATGTCAATTTTTAGTAAAAATGCGTTATCGAGCTTTTTTGGATTATCTGGTGAAGATGAATATGATAATTATGATGAATATGAAGAGCAAAAGGTTGTTAACGAACAACCCAGACAGACGGTTCGACAAGCACAAGTACAAAGACCGACTGCAACTGAACCTTTAACCGAAAAACCATCTGCTCGTTATCGTTCAACAGAAACGCATCAAGATAAGAAAGAAAGCCGTCAGGAAACAGCATTTAATGAGCAAAAAGTTGTCTCCATGCGTAGCTCTAATAACTCAAATTCAAAACGTTCGCAAGATACACATAGTACAAGTAAACCAGGTAAGATTACAATTATTGAACCAAGGGTTTATTCTGAAGCAATGAACATTGCTAAACATATTATTGCAAGTGATGCTGTATTGATCAACTTTCATTTAGTGGAAGAAAATCAAGCAAGAAGAATTGTTGACTTTCTTACGGGAACTGTTTATGCGTTAGATGGAGACATTCAACGTGTAGGCGATGAAATTTTTCTTTGTACACCATCAAACATAGAAATCGATAGTGCTACCGCACAATCGTTAGCTAAGAAACAAATGTTTGATTTTTAGTTAGGAGGTAATGAGTATCGCTCTATTTATATTTCTATTGTATAGAGGTGTCCAAATCTATTCGGGTATTTTAATTATTTATGCATTATTATCTTGGTTTCCAGGAGCATATGATTCTACGTTTGGCCGTTTGATTTCAAGAATTGCTGAACCTTATTTGAGCCTATTTGATCGATTAAATTTGCGAATTGGTATGGTAGGGTTTAATGTAATGATTGCAATTATCGTGTTGAACTTAGCAGCGAGTGGATTAGGTCGGATTTTGCAATCAATCATGTATTAATAAAAGAAAGGATGATCTATCTATGAACGCAAATGTGTACCAACATTTTCGAAAAGATGAGCATCCTTTTATTGATTCTGTTGGTGATTGGTTAGAACAAGTTGAAAGTCAATATGCACCATATTTGTCTGATTTTTTAGATCCTAGACAAGCATATATCTTAGAGACACTGATAAGGCAAAGCAGTGAGCTTGAGTTTAAATTTTATGGTGGATATGAGCAGGCTGAGCGCAAACGCTGTCTGATATTTCCAGATTATTACGAGCCAAAAGAGGAAGATTTTGAAGTAGAATTACTAGAAATCGTTTATCCAGTAAAATTCTCTACGTTATCTCACAGTAAGGTGTTGGGTACCTTAGTGAATACAGGGATTAAGCGTGAATACTTTGGAGATATTATTTCTGATGGTGAGAGATGGCAAGTATTTATTGCAAAAGAAATAGTCAATTTCGTGATTACTCAGGTAGAAAAAATCGGGAAAATATCTGTGCGATTAGAAAAAAGAAAGTATACAGAGATAATACTGCCTAAAGATGACTGGACACATGAACGGACAACAATAAGTTCCTTACGTCTAGATATTTTGATCTCTAGCGTATATAATATATCTAGACAAAGATCAAAGCAGTTGATCGAATCTGGAAAAGTCAAAGTGAATTGGACGGAGAATGTCAGACCAGATTTCTTAGTAGATTTGCTAGACATTGTGTCGATTAGAGGATTTGGGCGAATTCAGATCCAAGAGTTAGAAGGTAAGACGAAAAAGGACAAGTTTCGTTTGTTATTGGGAGTTCTACGAAAATAATCCAAAGAGGTGAAGGAATATGGCATTAACTCCATTAGATATTCAAAATAAAAATTTTTCTTCAAAAATGAGAGGGTACAATCAAGACGACGTAGATGATTTTTTAGATCAAGTAACGAAAGATTATGAAGATTCTCTACAAAAAACACGAGAACTTGAAAAATCATTAAAGCATGCCGAGGAAAAATTACAATATTTCAATGAATTGAAAGATGCATTGAACCAATCGATCATTGTAGCACAAGATACTGCTGATAAAGTAAAAACAAGTGCAAACAAAGAATCAGAAGTAATTGTAACATCCGCTGAAAATACAGCAAATGAAATGATTTCTTCTGCTGAAAAGCGCTCAAGTAATCTTATTACGTCTGCAGAAGAAAAAGCAAAAGAAATTTTAACAGATGCAACAGATCGTGCGCGTCAATTAGCCGCTGAAACAGATGATTTGAAGAAAAAGACACGTGTTTTCCATCAACGTTTAAGTTTGATGTTAGAAGCACAATTAGAACAAGTGAAAAGTGAAGAGTGGAATGAACTATTAAAACCATTTTCAAGCTATGTAAGTGACTCACATACTGTGATCAAAGAAGTGTTAGCAGATGAACTTGATAAAAGTGACGATGCGGCTGTCAAACCAGTTGAAGCTGATACACAAGCAAAGCCGACACTTGAACAAGCGGCATTGGATCCAAAAGCAATGCTTGATTTATTAAATCAAGATCCTAAATAATTTTAGTAAATAAATAGAACAGAAAAGTCAATAACCATTCTTTTAGCGAGTCAATGATAGTGAAAGTTTGACAGATCCTGGTATTGAAAAGATCCTCTATTTTACTCAAGTTTGAAGCAAGTAAAACTTGACGAGTGATTTCGTTAACAATCAACAGAGGAAATAATTGAATGGCTTAATTATTTTAAATTTGGGTGGTAACGCGAGTACTTTCGTCCCTTGGGATGAAGGTACTTTTTGCTGTTCATCACTACACTTCGTTTCGATCTCATTAATTTCTAAGGCTAAAGCACAAAGAATTGAAGGACTACGATTGGCTTCGCCAGAGTAGATGATGAACAGTACTTGGCGAGCGAAGTATCCGTACTAATGAATCACACTATGAAAGTACGATTAATCCTAGCGAGACAATAAAATACCCAATCAAAAATTGTAAAAGGTTGGTTTATACGCTATTAAATCGAACAACAGTATTAATAGCTACAAAAGAAAGTGAGGAAATAAAAATGAAAATGAAAGAAACATTACAATTAGGAAAAACAGCTTTTCCAATGCGTGGGAATTTGCCGAACCGTGAAGTAGAATGGCAAAAAGATTGGGAAGAGCAAAAAATCTATGAAAAGCGTCAAGAATTAAATGAAGGTAAACCAACGTTTGTTTTGCATGATGGACCGCCATATGCTAATGGAAATATCCATTTAGGTCATTCCCTAAACAAAATTAGTAAGGATATCATCATTCGTTCAAAATCTATGTCAGGCTTCCGTTCACCATATGTACCTGGTTGGGATACTCATGGTTTACCAATTGAACAAGTTTTAACGAATAAAGGAATCAAAAGAAAGGAAATGACCTTAGCTGAATACCGTGAAAAATGTGAAGAATATGCTCGTTCGCAAGTCGACACTCAACGTGCTGATTTTAAACGTTTGGGGGTTGCTGGTGATTGGGATCATCCTTATGTCACACTAGATCCAACCTATGAAGCAGCTGAAATTCGTGTATTTGGAAAAATGGCTGAAAAAGGGTACATCTATAAAGGCTTAAAACCAATTTACTGGTCTCCATCAAGTGAGTCTTCTTTAGCAGAAGCTGAAATCGAATATAAAGATGTTAAATCAGCCTCTATTTATGTTGCATTCAAAGTGGTTGACGGAAAAGGAATTTTAGATACAGATACATCATTTGTGATCTGGACAACTACGCCTTGGACACTGCCAGCAAACTTAGGGATTTCAGTAAATCCAGCGTATCAATATGTTGTAGTAAATGCCTACGGTAAAAAATATGTAGTAGCGAAAGATCTTCTAAACACAGTTAAAGAGGCGATTGGTTGGGAAGAGGTCGAAGTTCTTGAAACGATCTCTGGTAAAGACATGGAGTACATGACAGCTCAACATCCGTTCTATGATCGTACGTCATTAGTAATGCTTGGCGATCATGTCACATTAGAAGCTGGTACTGGATTGGTTCATACTGCACCAGGACATGGTGAAGATGACTACATTGTAAGTAAAAAATATAATCTAGATGTTTTATCACCTGTGGATAACAGAGGAGTATTTACTGATGAAGCACCTGGCTTTGAAGGTGTTTTCTATGATAAAGCAAACCCAATGATCACAGCTTTACTTGATGAAAAAGATGCCTTATTAAAATTAGATTTCTTTACTCACAGTTATCCACATGACTGGCGTACAAAAAAACCGGTGATTTATCGTGCAACACCACAATGGTTTGCCTCGATCGATAAGTTCCGCCAAAATATCTTAGATGAAGTAGAAAAAGTTGATTGGATTCTGCCATGGGGAAAAACACGCCTTTACAATATGATTCGTGATCGTGGTGACTGGGTGATCTCTCGTCAACGCGCGTGGGGCGTACCATTGCCGATTTTCTATGCTGAAAATGGAGAGGCAATCATCACACCTGAAACAATCGAACATGTTGCCAATTTATTTGCGGAACATGGATCTAATGTTTGGTTTAAACGTGAAGCAAAAGAATTATTACCAAAAGGCTTTACACATCCAGGTTCGCCAAATGGTGAATTTACAAAAGAAACAGATATCATGGATGTCTGGTTTGATTCAGGGTCATCACATGAAGCTGTTTTACGTCAACGTCCAGAACTGACTTTCCCAGCTGATATGTACCTAGAGGGCTCTGATCAATACCGTGGCTGGTTTAATTCAAGTATTACAACTAGTGTAGCTAGCAATGGTGTAGCACCTTATAAAGCAGTCTTGTCACAAGGCTTTACATTAGATGGTGAAGGCCGTAAGATGAGTAAATCTTTAGGGAATACAATTTTACCTGATAAAGTAATCAAACAAATGGGTGCGGATATTTTACGCCTGTGGGTAAGTAGTGTGGATTACGAAGCAGATGTACGTGTTTCAATGGAAATCTTGAATCAAGTTTCTGAAGTTTATCGTAAAATCCGTAATACAATGCGCTTTTTATTAGCAAATACAAGTGATTTTGAACCCAAAGAGCATACTGTATCCTATCAAGAGTTGCGGTCTGTGGATAAATATATGATCGTTCGTCTAAACCAAGTAATTCAAGAAATTCGTGAAAAAGGCTACGAAAAATACAACTTCATGCAAATCTATCGTTCAGTGATGAACTTCTTAACAGTTGATCTATCTTCATTTTATTTAGATTTTGCGAAAGATGTTGTCTACATTGAGGCGGAAGATAACGATCAACGTCGTTGCATGCAGACTGTGTTCTATCAAACAGCTGTTGCATTAACGAAACTGTTAACGCCGATCATCCCTCATACTTCTGAGGAAATCTGGAGCTTCCTAAAAGAAGAGGAAGACTATGTACAATTATCTGAATTCCCAGGTTATCAAGAGTTTGCCAACCAACAAGAGCTTTTAGATACATGGGCAGCCTTTATGGACTTTAGAGATAATGTACTGAAAGCTTTAGAAGAAGCACGTAATTCTAAATTGATTGGTAAATCATTAGAAGCTAAAGTAACCGTCTATCCTAATGAACAAATCCATGAGTTATTAACAGCTGTAGATGCAGATGTGGCACAATTATTGATTGTTTCAGATTTTGAGGTGGCTTCAAGAACGGCAGAAGTTCCAGAAAATGTTGAAAAATTCGATGATATGTCGATTCTTGTAGAAAAAGCAGCGGGGGAAACTTGTGACCGTTGCCGTGCGGTACGTACGGATGTTGGGGAGGATGAAAAATTACCTCATTTATGCGGACGTTGCGCAGCAATCGTTGAAGAAAATTATCCAGAAGCTGTAGCAGAAGGATTTGAAGAGTAAGAACTAAAAAAGGCTGAGGAAAAAAGTGTCTCGCCTACAAATTGCCGTTTTTTTCTTATCATTATACAGATAAAGAGTGTGAACCAAAACGAGTTTTGAAGTGAGCCCCCTAAGTTAGACCAGAAAATCTAACTTAGGGGGCTTTTTATAGTAGCTAAATATGATTATGACTTTAAAAAATCAGTAGTTGAAGCGTATCAGAGGGGAGAAGGTGGGTATGTGGCTCTAGCTCGCCGATACGGTATTCCAG
>NZ_MIKC01000004.1 GCF_001730315.1 Enterococcus ureilyticus | reverse complement strand
TATTGATTTATCATTTACAAACCAATAGAATAGATTTAGATAGAGAAAAAAATTGGAATTTATAACAAACACTTCTTGTTTTATCGAAAAACAAGAAGTGTTTTTTTGTGATAATACTATATTTACACCTTTTTCATTTTCCTTTTTTTATCAACTTTTTTATACGAAATGATTCAAAAAAAAATAATAATTATCTTTTTCTGTTTCAAAAAAATATTTTAACTGACTGACTATGTTAAACGCAATTTTTTTCTTAATTTTAACAACTAAAAAAACCTTGCATTGTTTGAGATAAAAACGAACAATACTAAGGTTTGATTATTATTTAATTCACTCATCTAAGCGATTTTTAATACGTTTTGCTCAATTTAACTATTTCTTGCTGGTGTATTTCCTGTAATTCAGCAGGTGCAATCACTTTAACACCATTACCAAACATCAGTAAAAATGGCAGAATTGTTTTTTGCTGGTTAGCATAGATCCTCACATCAACGTGACTATCTGTCACTTCTATTTCATTTTCAGTATAGTAATCATAAAGCTTTCCTAAATCTTTTTTTCTAAAACGTAAATGAATCAGCTCTTCGTTCACTTCAAGGCGTCTTTTATTCGGAGGCGTGATGCTTGTAAACGTGGCTTCTTGTATCCTTAAGCACCGGATTCTAGTCACTTTAAAATATCTAAACGCTTCGCGCTCCTCACAATACGAGTAGATATACCAGCTTCCATTCAGCAACATCAGTTCATAAGGATGAATCACCCTTTCTGTCCACTCACCTTTATTATCTATATAATCAATCACTAGCTTTTTATTTTGCTGCAAGGCACGATTGATGGTATTGATTTTTTCTTTCGTTTGGACCTCAATTTCCGGACGATGCATCGTTGGTGAATCAAATGAAAAATGCGACCTCCAGTGATTGCCCTGATTCGAATCAGCTTGTAACAGCGTAATTTTTTCTTTGATCATATTCTGTTGATCAAAAGTGCCAAACAAGCCTTCTTTGACTTCTAACGCATTAAGAATATCCTGCTTTTCTGTTGTACTATAAGTATATGTTCGTAGTTTAAATGAGTTCATTAAAGCAAAACCACCATTACGACCTGGATGGGAAATAATCGGAAATCCTGCTAATTCAATGGTTTCAATATCTCTAAAAATCGTTCTTTTAGTTACCTTAAAGCGGTCTGCTAATTGAGCAGTCGAAATGAGGTCGTGATCTAAAAGTAAGACGATTATTGCGAGTATTCGTTCAATTTTTTTCATATGATTTTCTCCTGTAAATTTTTATCTACTGCTTAGCTATTAAAAAAGGGACAAAGCTAGCGTTAATTCCCCTAGATTTATCCCAATAATTATTATTTTGCTTTAGTTGGATCGCTTATTCTCGATATCTGATCGCTAACCCTTTTAGAAAGTTTCTTGCGTAACGGTCACCACATTCTTTATAATTCCGATGACCTTCTTTTCTAAGAATGGCACTTAATTCACTATCAGAAGCATAGACGCCCGCAAGTCTTAATACATCCAGCATGTCGTCACTTGTTAAAGTTAAGGCAATTTTGACTTTCTTCAACAATACATTGTTAACATTGCTTTGACTATTGATTAGGAAAGTTGGTTTAGGTGCTACCCCATTTTTAACAGGCGGTTTGCCTCTTTTGAAGGTAATCAAGCCATTTAGAAATGACTCTAATGTTCGATTACTACACACAGCATCTCGGGGAAGTTCCTCTTCTTCATTTTGTTTCGTTAATAATGTTCTCAGTTCATCCCTAGTGATGTCAAGATCACCTAGTTTGAAAATCTTGATCATATCCGTGTCTTTAATATCCAAGGCATAGCGCAAGCGAATGAGTATATCGTTATTATTCATTTTTCTCCTCCAGAACCTATATCATCATTTCTTTAGTATAAAGCTTTCTTTGAAAGAATGCATCTATTTATTTTTTATTTGAGTGGTCATTTTCACTTATTATAGATAGTTTAGATTGATCCATAATCGATCACCTCATTTAATTAGAGACAAAAAACAACTTGAAAATTGACTTTTCAAGCTGTTCCTTTTGTCTCTAATTACTTAACTGACACATTTTTATAGTAAGGTGCGCCAATGGCACGATACACTAATCCTTCTACACGATCATTCACTAAGAATGCCTCTGATGCTTGGTATAATGGTGTAACTGGTGAATTATCCATCAATACTTTTTGTGCATCTAATAATGTATCCCAACGTTTTTCATTTTCAGTGGCATAGGTTGTTGCTGATTCTTTTAATAATTTATCAAACTCTTCGTTGCTGAATTTACCATAGTTTTGTTCTCCGCCTGTTCTAAACAATTGTAAGAAGTCATATGGATCAGCATATGTTGCTGCCCAACCGGCTAAAACAACATCGAAATCCCCTTTGCTCATTTGATCTAAACGGTTTTTAAATGGTACACTTGAAATCGTTACTTTTAGACCACTTAGGTTTTCTGTCAATAAGCCTTGAACGTATTCAGATAATTTTTTCGCTGAATCTGTATCTGATGTCAATAGTGTAATCGCAGCTGAGTCAACGCCTAATTCTTTCTTAGCCTCTTCCCAAAGTTTTTTGCCGCCTTCGATATCTGTCTTCATTAAAGCGCCTGCTTCTTCAGCAAAATCTTTCCCGGTTTCTTGGTTGTTAATTCCTTTAGGCACAAATGCTTCAATAGCCATTGAACCATCTTTTAGAATATTTTTAGCGATTTGATCTGAGTTGATTAATTTAGTGATGGCATTTCGCGCATTTTTATTCGCGAATACTTTGTTTTCAGTATTGTATTGTAAGTAGGATGTTGATGGATAAATACGCGTAACCAATTCTGGGTTTTCTTTTTCTTGGTCGACATATTCCCCTTTGATTGGCGCAACATCTGTTTCACCTGCTTTAAACAAGTTAACATTCGTACCAATTTCTTTACTTACTTGAACATTGACTTCGTCTAATTTAACGTTGTCGGCATCTCTATACTTGTCATTTTTTACATAATTCCAAGTAATGCTTGTGCCATCCCAATCAGCAAGTATAAATGCACCATTATAGATCATGTTGTCGCTATTTGTCCCATAATCTTTGCCTTTTTCTTCGACAAATTTTTCATTCAATGGATAAAATGTTGGTTTTGCTAAAAGAGAAGATAAATATGGAATCGGGTATTCTAAATTGATTTCTAATGTATAATCATCAACTGCTTTAACGCCTAGATCAGCAGCTGGTTTTTCGCCTTTAGAGATTGCTTGATAGTTTTCAAAGCCATCAAATAAATAGGCATATTCTGAACCAGTTTTTGGATCGACCGTCCGTTTCCATGAATAAACAAAGTCATTCGCTGTTACTGGATCGCCATTACTCCATTTTGCGTCCTCACGTAATTTGAATGTATAAGTTTTTCCATCATTGGTTGGAGACACAACTTCTGTAGCGATTGCGGGTGCCGAAGTACTGTCATCTGCAAATTCATACAACCCTTCCATCACTTGACTGATTGCAGAAAAACTAACAACGTCTGTCGCTTGTGAAATATCCATCGTAGGCAATTCAGCACTTTCAATTACTTTTAATACTTGTTTTGTCTCTCCAGTCGACTCTTCTTTCTTACTCCCTGAATTACATGCAGCAAGTGCGAAAACTAATGCACCTGCAGCAACCGTTGTGAATGCCCATTTTTTCATGTTCATTTTACGATTCCCCCTAATTTCTTTTCTATTATTAAAAGCTGTCGATCATGTCTGCTGTTAATTCATTCACGATAGCGACTGCTAATTGCTGTGCTGTTTGATAATCTTCATAAGCCACATAGCCATAATGGGTATGTGCATAACGGACAGGAACACCAATTACGATAGCTGGTACTCCTTTATTGGTTAAATTAATGATTGCACCATTTGTTCCTCCGCCTTTTCTAACGGAGCTTTGCATTGGCAAATCGTACTTGTCAGCCACCTCTTTGGCAAAACGCTGAAAGCGTGGATTTGTAATCATCGAGACATCAAAATTTCTGAGCATTGGACCACGTTTTAACCCAGATTGAATCATGTATTCTTCTGAAAATGTGTCATCTGCTGGACATCCTTCAAAAACGATGGCCAGATCTGGTTTCACATTATTCATTGCAACAGTTGCGCCTCGCTCACCGACCTCTTCTTGAGCGGTCATGGTTCCAATCAAATTGAATGCGGATTCTTTTTTAGAGAGCTCGCTTAGGGTTTCTAGTAAACAAGCACAACCAATTCGGCAGTCAAACGCTTTTCCTAACATCACATCTGTCGCTTCCAGATATTCAAACGTTACATCCGGAATGACTGGATCTCCGATTGCAATATTCAACTTATCGACAACTTCTTGAGCACTTGTACAACCCACATCGATCACCATGTCATCAATTGTTTGAACTTCTTTTCGTTCAGCATCTGTCATAAAATGCGGTGGTTTGCTGGCAATAATTCCAGGAATTTCTTTGCCCTGTGCGGTCTTGATTCGTACGCGATGAGCAGGCACAGTATTAGGTACCCAACCACCTAAAGGTAAAAAGCGCAAGGTTCCATTTGGTTTGATTGCTTGAACGATGAAGCCAACTTCATCACTATGAGCATCGAAAACAATCGTTGGCTTATCTGCTTTTTGCTCACCAACTTTCATATAAACATTGCGAATATGGTCCTCTGTCACTTGTGCAAACGAGGCTGAAAATTCTTTGGCTATAGCGACAACATCATCTTCAAATCCCGAAACACCAGAAGCATTTGATAAGCGTTCAATTAAATGTAGTGACTCTTTCTTTATCATTTGTAGGACATCCTCCTTGAATAGTTCATTATAAAACAGTTTGAATAGATGAATATGGTAAGTCTAAATCTATCGCAACTGCCTGATTTGTCAGTGCTCCGTTTAGTGTATTTATACCTGAACGTAAAGCGGGGTTTTGTTCCGCAGCTTGTTCAAATCCGTGATTGGCTAGCTCTACTATATATTGTAAGGTCGCATTCGCTAAAGCAAACGTTGCTGTTTGAGGAACCGCGCCCGGCATGTTCGCCACAGCATAATGGATTACATCATGTTTAACATAGGTCGGATATTGATGCGTTGTTACTTCGTCGATCGTTTCAAAAATACCACCTTGATCGATTGCAATATCAATAATCACTGAATGTTCCGGCATTGAGACAACCATTTCTTCCGTGACCAAAACCGGTGCCTTACGACCAGGAATCAGGACTGCTCCGATTACAAGGTCCGCTTCTTTCACTGCTTCTTGGATATTGAAATGATTCGAAACAAGTGTCTTGATTGCGCCATTGAATTGATTATCGATTTCTTGTAATTTCTTGATATTTACATCTAAAATCGTAACGTCAGCACCAAGACCTAAAGCGATTTTCGCTGCATTACAACCAGAAATCCCACCACCGATGATTGTTACTTTGCCTTTTTTTACACCTGGCACACCACCGAGCAAGATCCCTTTTCCTGTAGGAACTTTTTCTAAAAATTGGGCACCAATCTGCGCTGCTAAACGGCCAGCTATTTCACTCATTGGCGCCAATAATGGTAATTCACCGTTAGATAATTGAACACTTTCATAAGCAAGCGTTTTCGTTTTACGCTTCATCAGCTCTTCCGCTAGTGGCTTATTCGCAGCTAAATGAAGGTAAGTGAATAAAGTCAAATCTTCTCTTAAGTATTCATACTCTTCTTTTAATGGTTCTTTTACTTTTAAAACTAATTCTTGTGCCCAAGCCTCTTTGGCCGAGCTTACAATTCTAGCACCAACTGCTTGATATTCTTCATCACGGATAGATGCACCTAAACCAGCATTGGTTTCAACAAATACTTCATGTCCGTTTCTAATCAAATCTAAAACCCCTGAAGCTGGTAATGCTACACGATTTTCGCCATTTTTTATTTCTTTTGGAATGCCAATTTTCATTGTTCAGGACCCTTTCTAACTCATTGCTTATCTTTTTATTCTATAAGCTACTTATCTAGATTATAGTTTAATGAAAGTTTATCTGCAATACATAGAAAAAAATTTTATTTCCTCTTACTTTTTTAATCTTTTCTTTATAAAAAATGTCTAAAATAAACCATGATTCGGTTTATTTTAGACATTTTTTATTAGCCAACCTCAACTTTGCCCTCTTCTTTGCTCCTTGTGTTATAAGCTCTATAGTTTTTTTAAACTACTTATTGGGCCTTAAGTACTAAGGAAAGCAATGATAAATCGGTTATTTCGCTTATTCTTTTTTTTGAAAGAAGGTCTCTCTTGTTTTTTGAATATACTCGCTAGGACTTATTGACTGATAAATAAAAAGCGAGGTAAAAAATCCACCTTGCTTTTTATTTTCTTTATAATTATCTTTTTTTATTGTATAGTAAAGACAAAGCTGAGGTTGAGATAAACATCGTTCAGGTGTGAGAGTTTGGACTACTGTCTATCTTATACCTCGTTTTTTTCGATTTTGTTATGCCAAGAAGTGGCTGTGGATTGTAACACTTTATTTAGTTGACTGATATTCTGACGTCCATCAGCATTCAGCCAGTCTTTTGCTACAGCTTCACCATTATTGATAAATGGTTCTACACCATTTGCCCAAGTTGCTCTTCCGCATAAAACACCGTTAAAAGTGGATTTTGCGTTAGCCGCAAATTGTAGCGTTTCTTGGAATAAGTTCGCGCTTACTCCAGCGCTGAGAAAAATAAAGGGTAATGCAGTTGCTTGACTTTGCTCTTTAAAGTGAGCCATTGCTGCTTCTTGTGTATAACAAGTTTTTAGCCCATAGCCTTCAACATAATTCATATTCACTGGCACTTCTACTTTTAAAACATCTACATTATAACGATCTTTTGAAAATTCCTTCATCATTTTATTGACCTTATGCGGTTTGATTTTTGCATACTCTATTGAATTTGGATCAAGCCCACCTGCGTCATAAGAAATCACTTCTAAGAAAAATGGTAACTCTTCTGCTAAACATTCTGAACCAATTCTTTCGATAAAAATGTGTTTTTCTTCGTTGATTGCCTTCTCCTCATCAACATCATAATAGAGTAAAAACTTACACGCATCTGCTCCCGCTTCTTTCAAGCGTTTTACTGACCATTCCTTTAAAATATCTGGTAACCGACCAGGCTTAGCAGTATCGTAACCTGTTTTTTCATAAGCTAATAATAGACCTGCTGTTTCCGCTCGTTCTTTTGCAGCAGGTAAGCCATATTCTGGATCTAAAAGAATAGAAGAAGCATATGGGGTCAATTCTTTTGAAACAAGTGTTTTGAACTGACTGATTTGTTCTGCGTTTGCAGTCTCTTGCTGATATTTCTCGATCATTTTCTTTAATGCGCCTCGTTGATCAATTGCCAAAGCACTAATAATACCAAATTCGTTTGATACTCGTTGTAATGCTTCATATTTTTTCTGACTGATTTTCTTCATATATATCCTCTCATTCTGGATGGATTTCGTATAATACTTTTACTTGTTCCGATTCCTTTTTTCTCATTTCTTCAAATGGTATTGCTTGATCCTCTAAAGAATAGACACCTGTAATTAAAGGATTCACGTCGATTTCTTTTTTCTCCATGTAACGTAGACCTGCTGTCCACTCATAACCTGGAAATGGTGCTGAATACGACATCCAAGAACCTGTTATTTCTAATTCACCACGTAAGATCTTCTCAAAATCATTTGGGGTAAAGACCACTTCCTTTGTACTAGTTCCAACATAGCTAACTTTCCCCTTTTTTTGAACAAAGCGAACTGCTTGAACTTGAGTAATTGCACTACCTGCTGTTTCAATCACCACTTCCGGTAATTCATGGGTTTCAAAATATTCTTCTAGTGAACAATCATTAGGATTAACTAAATGATCTGCGCCGATTGTTTTAGCTATTGTTAATTTTTTTTCATTCAGATCAACAACTATTATATTGCCTACACCTTTTGCGCGTAAGGCCAACAGTGTTAATAAGCCTATCGTTCCAGCTCCTAAAACCATCACACTTACTCCAGCATGAAGTGTTACTCGCTCAATTCCATGAATTGCTACTGTTAATGGTTCTAATAATGCGGCTTCTTTTAAAGACAAACTAGCGGGTACTTTTATACAGTTTCTTGCTGGCACTGAAATATAATCAGCTATCGCTCCTTGTTCTCTAGACCCTATAAAGCTATAGTGCGTACACATTGCCGGCTCACCTTTTTGACAGGCTTCACATGTACCACAAGGAATAAGCGGTGCAACAGCCACTCGGTCCCCTTTAACAAAATCAGTCACCTCTGACCCTACTGCTTCAATAACACCTGAAAATTCATGTCCTAAAACTTGTGGAAATGCATGTACACCACCTTCAAAATACCTCGGTAAATCCGAACCACAAATACCGCAATAAGCAACCTTTATCAAGACTTTATCTGTTTTAAGTTGAGGCTTTTCTAATTCACGTAGAATCATCTGAGCCTGTCCAACAACTGCTAATGCTCTCAAATTACTCCACTCCTTCTCCATCTATTTCAATATAGAGCGTTTGTCTTTTGTATTTGATGAATGTATAAACAAAACAAGTGATATAAACAAAGAAAATGACAAAGAATCCAAACCCAGTTTCTAAGGTGATTCCTTTTGCTAACAGATAAGTAATCGGGCTACCTGCCTGATCTAAAGAAGAAACACGTTCTCCTTGAGCAACCAAACCAACGTTTTGTCCAAGCTGTGTTTGCAGATTGATCATTTGATTTGAAATCCAAATTGTGACATACATGATCACCGAACCAGAAATCAATGTTCTAAAGAGATTTCCTTTATGCACACCAACAGCTATTGCAATGAAAAAGCCCATTGTTGCTAAGTCTCCAAATGGTAATACTTGATTACCTGGTACGATCACAGCTATCAAGATCGTTAATGGTACAAAAAGCAGGCTTGCGGCAATAACTTGAGAATCACCTAACAATAAAGCTGGATCTAAACCGATTTTTAACTCACTACCTTTAAAATGTTTATCTAATAATTTGCGAGCCGCTTCTGAAATAGGAATAAGACCTTCCATAATCAGTTTTACGACCATCGGCATCAACACCATGACCGCTGCCATTTGTATTGCTAATTGTAATGAATCAGCCACTGAATATTTTGCTAATAGTCCAATGATAAAACCAAGAACGGCTCCGACGATCGTTGGTTGTCCAAGCACACCGAGTTTTTCTTCGATTTTCTCAGAAGTAATATTGATTTTGTTGACCCCAGGAATTTTTTCAATTAAATCATCGATCGGTGCTGCAAAAACGCCCATGTAAGCGGATGAACCATGAGGAATCGAGATTCCTTCTAATCCAAAATAATCATCCGTTACTTGACCAAACATATCTCCTAATTTGTAAGCGATCACCGCATGAACGACCACACCTAAAATGCCTAGATAAAAATTACCTGTCGCAACTTGAACGATTGCTCCTGTAAAAGCCATATGCCAAATATTCCAAATGTCAACGTTTACAACTTTTGTCATGTTGAAAACCAACATAATTATGTTGACTACAATTGCTATAGGGATCGCAATCAAACCTAAATCAGAGCCCCAAGCCATGGGTGATGTGCCTGGCCAACCTAAATCGACAACATTTAATCCCAAATTAAAATTTTTGGCCATCGCTTCAGCCGCGGCACCCAAATTATCTGTTAGCAATGAAATCACTAAACCGATTCCGACAAAGCCAATGCCAATCGTAATGCCTGAGCGCAGCGATTTACCGATTCCTTGACCCAATAACAACCCCAATATCATAATCACGATCGGAAGCATCACACTTGCGCCAAGATCGACAATATATTGAATAATCGCCATATTAGTACTCCTTTCTTATTGTTTTAATATGTCTAGTATTTTATTTTCTGTGCCTTCAATATTTATACCAGAAACAAACGCTACACCATGTACAACTGGGACACCATAATCTTTTCTAACCTTGGCTGTCGTTACGATTAGATCCACGCCTTCTTTTTTACTATCCAACTCACTCACACGACATTGAACAACTTCTACTGGGATGTTCTCTTTTTTAGCTAATTCTCTGATTTTGTTTGCCGCAACGGTTGATGTTGCGATTGCACCACCACAAGCAACAATGACTTTTTTCATAATAAATCCACCTTTCATTTATAAATACGCAGAAATAATTGTTTTCATTTTATTCGTATCTTCTGCTTGTGCTAATTTTTCAACAAATCCTTCTTTTTGGATTGATTCAATCAGTTTTTGCAGGATCGATAAGTGTTTTTTCCCTTCTTTGATCGCTAGCATGATAACAACTGATACGTCAATTACATCTTCTTCATCTCCACCCATTTCGTTAAATGGAATCGGACGTTCCAACGTAGCAAACACTAAACGATCTTCATTGACGTAAGTACCATCTGTATGTGGAATCGCCACCCCGATTTTTAATGGCAATCCTGTTGGAAATTC
This sequence comes from Enterococcus ureilyticus, assembly GCF_001730315.1. Classification (GTDB taxonomy): domain Bacteria; phylum Bacillota; class Bacilli; order Lactobacillales; family Enterococcaceae; genus Enterococcus_L; species Enterococcus_L ureilyticus. Next base: position 126,574 of record NZ_MIKC01000004.1, on the reverse strand, counting down.
AGCCTCTCTTTCAATCAATGCTCCTAAAAAAGAGTGTTGAACGATTCCTTGTGTTTCTAATTCTGTACTTAGTTTTTCAAATAACTCTTGCTGGGTCCTAACAGACAACTGATGATATAACAATGGCTCCTGCACTTTGCTTCCCTCCTTTCTATTCATCGTCTGCACAATAAATTTCGACTCCTTTCTGACTGATTTTTTCATACGTTTCTGAAGATAAGTCTTCATCTGTAATAATAATATCTATCTCATCAAACATAGCAGTGCGATTAAACGCAATACTGCCAAATTTGCTGTGATCCGCTAAAATAATCGAAGTTTGACTGTGGTGGATCATTTCTTTAGAAATCATTGTTTCTCCCATATGATGATTCGTAATACCCACCTCATCATCAATACCACCACAACCAAAAAAACCAATATCTACAAAAATATTTTGCAAGTTATTTGAAGCAAATGGTCCATATAGTGAGTCCTCATTTTTACGTAACATTCCTCCTGGTATCAAAAGGTTGATATCTTCACTATGTAACAGTAGGTTGATAATCGGAATTGTATTTGTGATGACTGTAATATTTTTAAAATTCATGATTTCTTTGGCTAGTGCCAAAGTAGTCGTTCCATAGTCTAAATAAATTGTGTCGCCCTCTTCGATATGTTTCGCTGCTTGCTTTGCAATAGCTGTTTTTTCTTCTTGATACTCTCCTTTACGGCGTTCATAATCTGTTTCTTGGTTAGAGCTATCCAGAACGGCCCCACCATGGATTTTCTTGATTAAGCCTTCTTTTTCTAATTCATATAGATCTTTGCGAATGGTTTCTCTTGTCACACGTAATTCTTTACTTAACTTCAAAATTTTAACAGAATGATTCTTTTTTAAAATGTCTAAGATGTAGTCTTTTCTTTCTTGTGCATTCATCTTTTGGCCTCCTAAACTCTTTGTAATCGTTAACATAATAATAGCATCTGCAAATAAAAATGCAACACTTTTTTTGCTTTTATTTTGCTTTAACTTCACAAACTTTGCTTTATCTAACATAAAGCAAAAGTTTTGTTGATTATTTTTGCTTTTGATGCTATTATTTCAGTAAATTAAAGGAGATGATGATAATGATTCATTTGATTTGCCCAAATCCAGCGATCGATCGTACATTATTGATAGAGAATTTCACTGCTGAGACGCCCAACCGACCCTACAAAGTCAAAGAATTTGCAGGTGGTAAGAGTTTTAACGTTGCTTATGCTTTGGACTTTGAAGAAGGAATGGTTCCTTATTGTATCCATACAATTTTAGGTGGGCGAAATGGGAACTATTTAAAAGAACTCGCCTCAACAAGAGACATCCAGTTAGAGACAATCGAGGTAGATCGCAATACACGATGTTGCTCTATTATTGTAGATACAACAGCCAATAAAATTTATCCTATTTACGAAAATAGCTTCGTGTTAGATGCGCTTTTATTGAATAAATTTACCCAACAACTACTGAAGGCTATCCAGCCTAAAGATACTGTTGTTTTTTCTGGTTCTCTGATGAAAGGAATGCCTGATGATTATATTGCCCAAATTCAAGAACAGTTAAAGGGTCAAGACGTTCGTTTTTTTATTGATACTAGTGGATCCGCTTTAGTTGAAGCATTTCACAAAAATCCTGATGTTATCAAAATCAATGATGAAGAATTAGTTGATTTAGTCCCGGATCATACTTTTACTGAATTAGAAGATTATGCTGATTTTCTGAAGTCAAAAACAGCAGCTGCTATTCCATATTTTATTATCACACTTGGCGCCAAAGGTGTTATTGCAAAGCTAAATCAAAAAATCTATCATCTTTCACTACCGCCTGTAAAAGCTAAAAATCCAATTGCCTGCGGAGATTTTTTTCTAGGTGGATTGGTGAAATATCTCACATTAGAGCAACTAGATGACCTTGATGTCTTAAAAAAAGCCATTAGCTATTCAACAGCAAATGTGTTAAATTGGTTTCCAGAAATGAAGCAAATTGATATTGATCGGTTTGAACAAGAAATTGTTATAAATAATTTGTAACAAACTAAATTAGACAATACCTCTTGACCTGATACGCGTTTCATACTTTATAGTTGAAACAAAGACAGGAGGAGTCACATTATGATGAATGGTATGCTTGAGTTGACAGATCATTTAGGACTTGATTACTACTTTGTTTCTTTAACAAGTTGGGATGACGTACTGGTTATTCGAAGTCTGAATAACTATTGCAAACCAATCGATAAAGCAGTAAAATTGGCTGAAATAGAAGGACTGACCTTTGGTAAAGAAGGCGAGCTTGATTTTGTCTGTTTTGATTATAAAAAAGAACATTATCACTTTCTTGATTATGGCAATCATCTGATGCCTTTTTTAAAGTACATCCTACGACCTTTAAGTGCTAATTACTAGTTTGGAAAGGAGTCGTTTATGGCAAATATTCGTGATATTGCCAAGCTATCTGGCTATTCTGTTGCGACAGTTTCACGTGTTTTAAATGAGCATCCGTATGTCTCTGAAGAAAAACGAGCAAAAATTTTAAAGATTATGCATGAACTTGACTATATCCCGAATAGCAAAGCGCGGGATTTAAGTAGTGGAAAGTCAAAACACATTGCTGTCATGATTCCGTATGCCAATCATCCTTATTCTGAGAAAATCGTCAGTGGCATTTTGAACGCCGCTTTTCGTGATGGCTATAAAGTAACACTTTTACCTACAAATTATGATCTTGAGGTGGAGAAGCGTTATTTAGATGATTTAGCCGCAAAAGCGTGGGATGGGATGATCATCACATCAAAAAAAAGCTCCTTTGAACAAATTGCAAGCTATCTTAAACATGCACCGATCGTTTGTTGTGAAGATACAGCTGATTTTCCAATTGCCTGTGTGTCAATCAAACGTGAAGAGTCTTATATTGATCTGTTCACCAACTTGAAAAAACAAGGTTACCGCACTATTGGCTTAACGGTTGGACGAACAGAAAAGGAAAGTGCCAGCACAGGTTTAATTTTACGCTCTTATAAAGAGGTTATCGGCAGCTTAAAAGAAACTATGCTTGTTAGAAACTGTCGTTCCTTTGAAGATGGGATCCAAGCTGGGATTCATTTTGCAAAGTTAAAAGATCTTGAAGTGATCGTTACAAATGGGGATGATGTAGCCGCTGGGATTTTACAACAGCTTTCTCAAGAAAAAGTAATAGTAATCGGTGAAGAAAACTTACTCTCTAGCCAATTATTAAATTTTTCTACGATTGACCACCATATTGATAAATGCGGAGAAGCAGCTTTTCAGCTATTACTAGAAGGAAAAATCAGAACGGTCTCTATTCCTTATACATTTATTAAACGACATAAAAAAAGCCCGAGACAAAACTAAAAATCAGTTTTCTTTCGGGTTATTTTTTTCGTTTCATTTACCTTTTATGATACATTAGCGCCTGTTCAATACAAAAAGCCAATTCATTGATTGGAAGTTCTTTATCAGGATCAAGAACAATCGCTCGATTTTTGGAGAATTCTAATCCTTCTCCAAACAAAGCACGGAATTCTTCCACCAAGGTTGTTTGACAATGAAAGAATAAAGCAATTTTTTCAGCACCAAAACGATCGATACGAATTGGGCTCCCAGATTTCGTTATTGTTGTTGCATATGAAGGTTGATTCCATTTTAAGCTTTCTTCAACCTCACCGACAGCGTTCAGACTTGCTGCTGTGCTGAAAATCAATTCTCTGATTTGTAATAACGGTTGACGGTAGCGTTCAGGATATCCTTCAAAAACATTTGCCACATTGCTATCTATTATTGTTTTCATTTCATCCCTCTTTTTTTGAATGACTTATCTTTTCTCTGTCTTGATAGGAATCCATAATTCACACTTGTATTCCTCAGCCGTCATATCCCCCAATGGATAAAACTCTATTCTTGGCATCTGAGTGTTCTCAATGCTCCCACCCATTTCCCAAGGCACACTTGTTTTGACTTTTAATTGCATCAACGCATTAGGCTTAACAGATTGTTTGTCATCCAGAGCAGTAACACCCGCTGAAATTGCACCAACACATTCAACTATTGCCCAGTCAGATTTAGGAATTTGGATAAGTTCTAGGCTACTCGCAGCTGTTCTTTTATCACTTTTCCTCGTTGCTATCAGGTAATTAAAGCGCTCTTGTTTTTCTTGATTACTGTCTGAAACACCAAGTAATCCTTGGATAGTTCCATCTGTCACAGACATCAACTGATTGATTTCTTCTTCTGTCAAACCTGACCAAAAACGAGAAATTCCAAAAAAATCCTCTTTCCCTTCCACTTTGGATATTTCTTTTGCATAACCTGCGACAGTCCATGCTTCTTTCGCTTCAATTCGATAATCCATCCTCACATCTCCATTCACTTGATGGCTATAGATTACCACGAAAAGGATGACAACTGTCTGTCATTATTTTTCAATTAAATAATGACATATCCGCTGAGGTATATACTTCCGATACATCATCATCTTCTTCTAATTTGTCGATCAAGACTTGCAATTGTGCTTGTTGATCAGCATCTAACTCAACTAAAGTCTGTGGAACCATTGTTAATTCTGCTTGTGCTAAGGTATAGCCTTCTTCTTCAAGCGTGTCCCGGACCATCGTAAAATCCTCCGGCGCTGTATAAATCTCAAATACCTCTTCAGAAGTTTCTAGATCCTCTGCTCCTGCTTCCAGTACATTTTCAAACATCGTATCTTCATCTACAGATAAATTTGCACGTTCAATTGCGATATACCCTTTCCGATCAAACATATAACTAACAGAACCCGTTTCACCTAGAGAGCCGCCATTTCTAGTAAAGGCAACCCGGACATTGGTTGCAGTTCGATTGCGATTGTCTGTCAATGCATAAACAAGAATCGCCACACCGGCAGGTCCATAACCTTCATAAGTGATTTCATCATAATGCTCATTTTCTCCGACATTGCTTGCCTTTTTGAGTGCACGATCAATATTATCATTTGGCATATTGGCCGCCTTCGCTTTATCCATTACCAATCTCAGTGCTGCATTCGTTGCTGGGTCAACACCGCCTGCTTTAGCCGCCATATAGATTTCTCTTGATAATTTTTGAAAAATTTTGCCTCGTTTAGCATCTTGGGCATTTTTCCTACCTTGAATATTTTTCCATTTACTGTGACCTGCCATTCATTGTTCCTCCTCATAGTAAAGCCTAGCATGTGAGCTATGCTTATTTACCTTCTATTTTACTATGCTTCTTAATAGTTGCAACCCTTACTCAGATTTTCGGCGAATCGATCAACAGCTTGCTCTGTTTTTTCAATATTACATTTATACAAAATGGAGGGGAAACAAAGCCCGTTCGCTTTTATTTCCCCTCCATTATCTCGTTCAGTCAATTAGCTCTAGACAAAGCTCCAAGCCCCGCAAAAAAAATGTTTCGCCTGTTTTCAATGGAACAGTCCGCTCTTCTTGCTCACCGTTTAGTAGCTGAATATTCACGCTTTTTGTATCAGGAAAAATCCGATAGGCAAACATTCCCAAGCTAGCTATCGTCCCTGTATCTCTTGCTATAGATTTCTTGATCTCCATCTTTTCCATGACTATCACTCCCCATTTTCAGTATAGAGCAATATCTTTTAAATTTGGTTAGCTTATTTATAAGAGTTTTTTCATTTTACTACAATAATGGTAAAACTTTTTCTGGTAGTTGCTGTTCATTTACTTCTTCCCAATCTAGTACACTTTGGCCTTTAGCCGTTATTTTCAAAAATTTTTCAGGAGTAAGTTGTTTGCCGAATGAAATATATTCTAGTTTTCGTATGTCACCATTTTTAGTGTAACAGGATTGTATATAAGCAAAGTTCTCTATTTTACTAACGGCATCTGGGAATTTATAGTCATACTTATTCGTTGTTTTAGTATAAAGAACTTCCGTTTTGACAAGAGGATTAAAACGATCTACGATTGCCGCAGCCGATGATGTATTATTGTATGTATAAATTCTAAGACCAATGATTATGACTGCCAAGACAAGGATTGTCGCAATGATTGATTTACAGAAACGTTTCATTATCTCTCGACACTCCTTTCATCGTCATTTTTATTCATTCTATTTATCATAATAGAATTTTTTTAGGTGATTTTCATCCAGCTTAAGGCTGATTTTTGAATTAAATTAAAAAAAGTGTTTGTGCTATACCATTGTAAGCTATAGCGCAAACACTTTTTTTCTCAATAATAGTAAAATTCAAGCATTAATCTTTATTTTTTCCGCATTTTTTTGATTCCAATCACTAGCAAACAAAGAACAACTGCTGTAAGTGCTCCTATAGAATCTAGCATCACATCTTGAAATAAAGGGGTACGACCACCTGTCAACATTTGGTGGTATTCATCTAAACCAGCATATCCTGTTGCTGTAAGCCATGCTACCACAGCTATTAAGAGTGGCTGTTTGATTTTCATATTCAGTCCGATAAACCAACTACCACCTAATAAAAAATAGGTACCAAAATGAGCCCCTTTACGGATAAAGAATTCCACAAATTTTGCATAGCCCCTCGCCTGAATACTCACTTCGCTTCCAGCATAGCCGAATGAAATGCCTTTTAACTGCTCTTTAAATGGTTGGTTGCCCAATAACTTATCTAGTAATCCAACTTGGGATTGTTGTTCATAGGTTTGAGAAGAGCTATAAAATAGAACCGCCATGATCAAAAATGCCATAAATATATAAAAATTACTATTTTTCAACTGTTTTTTCAATTTGTCACCTCGTCTGTTTTATTATAGTAGCCTTTTTGGTTAAAGTAAACAATCACTCAATCTTTTTTCTTATGATATACTAGAAGGTATAGATTAAAGAAAGAAGGAATCATTTATGACGTATTCGCTTGTTTGGGATTTAGATAGCATTTTTCCTGGCGGCAGCCACTCAGTACAATTGGAACAACGACTAACTAAGCTAAAAGAACAAAGTAAACACTATCATCAAAGTATCGAGAAATGGGCACCAGAAAATGATGCTGATTATCAGGAATTACAACAAATTTTAGCCTTGCAAGGAGAAATCTCAGATGGTTTCTCTCAATGCAGCAGCTTTATTAACGCGCTATCATCTGCTGATACAAAAGATAAAAAGGCTAAAATTTTATCTGGTGATCTCTTTTCTTTATTACCAGCCATTCAGCTTGCAGAAACTATTTTCACTAAAAAGTTGACCGAAATTTCTGAGGATAATTGGCAATCCCTTACTACTTTACCTGTCTTCAAATCAATCGCTTTTCGTTTAAATGAAATTCGTCGTGATGGTTTGCGATTATTGTCAGAGCAAGAAGAGAACATTATCAATACCTTGTCTTTAGATGGATTAAATGCTTGGAGCAGCCATTATGATACTATTGTTGCTAGTATTACCATCCCTTTTGAAGAAGCTGGACAACTCACTGAGCTTTCAGCTGGTCAAGCGTTCAATCGAATGATGAGTGACCCAAATCCAGAGGTTCGTGCAACACTATTCCACGAATGGGAAAAGGCTTGGAGTGAAAAAGCTCCTCTATTAGCGGATACCTTAAATCACTTAGATGGTTTTCGTTTAAGCGATTATAAATTACATGGCGTTACTGATTTCTTAGAAAAGCCACTAAATTATAATCGGATGCAAAAAGAAACACTTGACGTTATGTGGGCAACGATTCAAAAAAATAAACAACCTTTTATCGACTTTTTAACTCGCAAAGCACAACTATTTGGAAAAGAAAAAATGGATTGGCAGGATCAAGATGCACCGATTATTTTAGGCGATTTAAAGGAAAAATCTTATTGCTTTGATGAAGCTGCTGCTTTTATTTTAGAAAACTTTGAAAAGTTCAGTCCTAAGATGGCTACATTCGCTAAAGAGGCTTTTGAAAAAAGCTGGATCGAAGCTGAAGATCGTCCAGACAAACGTCCAGGAGGATATTGTACCGAACTTCCTGAAACAAAAGAATCCAGGATCTTTATGACTTTTGGTAATTCAATCAATGAAGTCGCAACCTTAGCTCATGAATTGGGTCATGCGTTCCATAGCAGCGTGATGTGGGATTTGCCATCACTTGATCGGGAATATGCGATGAACGTTGCTGAAACAGCTAGTACCTTCGCAGAATTGATTGTGGCTGATGCTACCTTAAAAGAAGCTGAGACAGCAGAAGAAAAAATTAATTTATTGGATACTAAAATGCAAAATGCGATCGCAATGTTTATGAATATCCATTCTCGTTTTATATTCGAAAATAACTTCTATGAAGCTCGTCAAAAAGGATTGCTTAGTGAGGATGAAATAACTGAGTTGATGCTTGAAGCGCAACAAGAAAGCTACCAAAACAGCTTAGGAACTTACCACCCACATTTTTGGGCAAGTAAATTGCATTTCTTTATTGACGATGTACCGTTTTATAACTTCCCTTATACATTTGGTTATTTATTCAGTATGGGGATTTATGCATACGCAAATGAACAAGGTAGTGATTTTGAAGATCAATATATTGCCTTGCTTCGTGATACTGCGTCAATGACTTCAGAAGATTTAGCTAAAAAACATCTAGGAGTTGATTTAACCAAACCAGATTTTTGGCAAGCAGGGATCGACCAAGTAATTAAAGATGTGAATGAGTTTATGGACTTAACAGAAGAATATATTAAATAGTAATAAGAAGTTTCAACGTATTTTCCGTTGAAACTTCTTTTAATTTACATGTAAAAAAAGAATCAGACAGCTGTCTGATTCTTAAAATATTGGATTAAATTTGATTACATACGTACAGCAAAGCTTGGTGTAAATGAACCAACATTGCTATATTGAACACCTGTACTTGGATCACCTGCATGGATATAACCGCCGCCACCAGTAGCAATCGCTACGTGATAAGAAGCACCTGGGCTACCCCAGAAATATAAATCTCCAGCTTGAGCTTCTGCTACAGAGATACGTGTACCAGCACTTTCTTGTGCAGTAGTAACGCGTCCTAATTGACGTCCAGTAGCTGCGAATGCGTAATAAACTAATCCAGAGCAGTCAAAACTATCTGGTCCTTGCGCACCCCAAACATAAGGTTTACCAACTTGTGCTGCTGCAATAGAAATTGCAGAACCGCCAGTTGATGGTGGTGGTGTTACTTGACCACCGCCTCCTCCCCCTGGAGCTGGAGGTGTTACTTCTTGACCGCCGCCGCCACCTGATGGAGGAGTCACTTGTTGGCTACCGCCTCCTGATGGAGGTGTTACGCTTCCAGTATCAGTAGAGCTAGTTTCTTCTGATGAAGCAGTTGTGCTTGATGATTGTTCTGTAGTCGCTGTTGTTTTAGCCGCTGCAGTTTCTTCAGCTGCTTTTTTAGCATTTTCAGTAGCTGCTTTTTCTTGTGCAGCAATACGAGCTTGTTCTGCTACAGCTGCTTCTTTTTCTTTCACTAAGCCAGCTTTTTGATCTTCAGCAGTTGCTCTTTCAGCAGCTAATGTTGTTTGTAATACATTCAAATCTGCTTCGGCTTTAACAAGTTCACCTTTTTGCGCTTCAAGTTCAACTTGATTATCTTGTAATTCTTGTAATTTTTCTTCGTTTTCAGCTTTTTTAGTTTCTACTGATTTTTTGTCTTCTTGTTGTTGTTTCACTAAATCATTGTTTGCATTAACAATCGTAGACATTGCAGTCACACGAGTGATCGCATCAGAAACTGATTTTGCATTCAATAATGCATCCATATAGCTTGTGCTATTTCCATTAACTTGTACGTCACGTGCTTGATTTTGAATCGCAACTTCACGTTTTTCGATACGTTTTGTTAATTGAGTGATTTCTTTTTCTAAGTTTGCAGATGTTTCTCTTAATGTACCTTGTTCAGCTAATAATTCTTCTGCTTTTTCGTTAATAGAAGCAACTTGACTTTGTACAGCAGCCACTTGGCTTTGCGCATCGGCTTCTTGAGATTTCAATCCTGAAATTGCTTGATCTTTTTGTTGAATTTTTGAGTCCACTTCATCTGCTAATGAAACCATTGGTGCTACAGCTGTAAGGGCTAATGAACAAATCATTAGTAATGGCAATACACTTTTCTTCACTATTCATTCCTCCGACTTTTTACTTATAATAAATTCATCTTTTGAGTAATTTTCATTCTTTTATTAACAACGAACTCATTGTATCATAATCACATGTCATACATATAAAAATAATGTTACAGGAGTATTTCATTTTTGAAAGGTAAGAATGACAGTTGAACATAGCCGTATTTAGCTATCTAAATAGGACTTATCAAGTTCAGTCCTCTTACCATACCCCACTCGATGGTATATTACAAATAATCCCTATCAGAAAAACCATATACATTTTTTCTGATAAGGAATTATTTTATCTTTTAATTATCCTGGAAAACGCCATACAACCGCTCTAAAGTTTGCTGCATATGGACTCGGTGTCCAACCTGTAGTAGTTGAAACATAACCCGAACCTGCTGGATTATTTGATTCAACGATCTGAACTGAACTGCCATTGACACCCACGACAAGGACTGTATGAACGCCATCTAACCATGCATCCGGACTAAGTGAGTTTTCATATTGCACAACATCACCGACTTGGACATCAGACCAAGAGACTTGAACTGCACCGGATTGCGTATAGCCACTGTGAGGGCCGCCTGGTGAGAATCTGATACCTGCTGCATTTAGCCAATTTTGGACAGCTACAATACATTCGCCACTTTGTCCCCAGCCAGTAGGATTGGTTTGTCCAACTGAATTTAAGGCAATTTGAGCGGCTCTTTTCTTCGCTTCTGAGACGCCGCCTGTACCAATACTGCTGCCGCCAGTGTTCCCATTATTGCTAGGTTTTTCTGGTGTGGGTGCTGCTTGGGCTGTGTTGGTCGTGCCATTTTCTTCTACAACATTCGTTTGAGCAAGACCTGGATTAGCTGCTTGCGCTTCCGCTAACTTAACCGCAGCTTCGGCTTCCGCTTTTCTTTGTGCTTCTTGCTGTTTAGCTTGCTTTGCTTGTTCTTCTGCTAATTTCTTTTGAGCTGCGGCTTTTTGATCCACATACTCTGATTTCTTGCTTTCTTCTGTCGAGCGTTGTGCTTCTAGTTCATTTTTAGCAATTTCTTGTTCTAGTTTCAATGTATTCAGCGAAGCTTGTTGATCCGTCAATTCTTTTGTAGAAGTTTCTAAAACAGAGATTTGTGATTCAACTGTTTTTGTCTTATCTTCTACGTCTTTTTTATCAGAATTTTGTTGCTCTAATAGGTCATTATTAGCATTGACCAATGTTGTGATCCCTTGTACACGGCTGATCGCATCTGAAATCGATTCAGAATTAAGGATAACATCTAAATAGCTAGTACTTGAGCCACTGACTTGTACGTCACGAGCTTGATTACGCATTTGAACTTCTCTTTTTTGAATCCGAACATTCAAATCTGAAATTTCACCATATAAGGTTGTGATTTCATCTTTCAGCGTTTTTTCTTTCGCCGTTAATTCATCGATTTTTGTAGCAGTAGTCAGCATATCTGATTCGATTGTTGCTAATTTAGCTGCGGCTTCTGATTCTTTTGTTTTTAGTCCATTAATGATTACATCTTGTTGGTCGATCTTTGTATCATACTCATCTGCAATTGCTGCCATAGGCACAGCAGCAGAAGTAAGCGTGATTGAACAAACCATCAAAGCTGATAATATACTTTTTTTCACTCTTGAATTCCTCCGACATTTACTTTATATATTTTATGATTTCTGAGTATTTTTTCGGTCTTATAATTTTGCAACGTGCTAATTGTACCATAGCAGTATGACATACAGATAAAAAGGATATTACAAAAATATTTCATGCCGCCAAATTAAATAACACGAATAATTATATCTCCTCACTTTTACAACTAAAGTAAAACATTAGCATATTGGTATATTTGGACTCCGCACATTGAAAAAGAGACTATTCATTAGCGAATAGCCTCTTCAATGGATAAGAAAAAATAACGAATATCAACATATTGAATAGTAATGTCGGACCTAAAACTTTAGTGATAAATAACAATGGTGCGACATTTGATAATTTGAAAATAACTTGTAATCCTACCGCAATTAGTTCATATGCCGTCACAAAAATGATCATCCCAAAGAATGCCGTTGGTAGATTCGTATGCACTACTCGCTGAAATCGATACATCATCATGACTGTTGCTGTCAGCGCAACCGTGTAGATTCCAATGATGCCGATATAATAGCTATCACAAATCAATCCCAAAACCACCGATGTGATCAGCAAATAACGTTTAGACAAGTTAGGTACCGCCATCAAAAAGGCCAATAACATAAAATGCGCATTTGCAAAATAGACGTTATCCGTTATATTTGCTGCCGCTTGGGTCATTTGACCATCCACCAGCATCAATAAAAAGAAAACAACGGGAGCGTAGTATTTAACATTTTCTTTACGTATCATTAGTCCATCATTCCCCCGCTCCAGCTAATCGTTTGATGATTGTAACAACGGGTATACCATACATATCCGCATATGGTTTGACGTAAACTTCTCTATCCAAGCCATAGCTATCTGGTTTGACTTTTTGAACGACACCAACAGGCAGATTTGCTGGAGAATTTTGTCCTAAGCCGGATGTTTGTACAATATCGCCTTCTTTGATCTCCATATCTCCTACCAATTGGCTGACGATCAGGGTATTTTCTTTATCATTATAATCCTTTAATAACCCGTAAGAATCGCCTTTTTCAGAATTGATCTGAATTGGGAAATGATTTGAATTTTGGTTTTTAGACGTTAATAGTTCTACTTTAGAAGAGGTTGCATTCACTTCGATGACACGTCCAATCAACCCTTTTTGCGCTAAAACGGCCATATCGGGTTCAATGCCATCATTCGAACCACGATCAACAATCAATAAGTCTTGCCACATATCTGGCGAACGTGAGACAACCGTCGCTGTTACTTTCTCATAGTTCCCTAAGGTCTCATTTAGTGCTAATTCTTTTTTCAATGTTTCATTTTCTTTTTTCAAGTTGTCGTTTTGAATCGATAGCTCGCCATATCCATCGATTCTTTCTTTTAAGCGTTCGTTTTCATCATAGGTGTTAAATAATGTACTAATCGATGATACGCTATTGCCGATCACCCTACCTGGAAACGAAATCACTTTGTCAATAAACCCTACGCTGTCATTGACTGCAGATTGCCCAAGATTGGTTTTTCCACTATTGGCTCTGTTAGCCGCAGTCAAACTAATGATGGTTACCACAATAATCACTACGATCAGCGTGATAATTATATTTTTATTTGGATTAAATTTTTTCACATCGACACCCCGACTAATCTTTAGACTGATAGCAATAATTTTACCACTAATTGGAAGCAAACAAAAGAGCTGTGGTACGTCTTTACATTTTTTTATTAAATATTATTGTTTTCACAAAAAAACAGAGCAGGCTAAACGCCATGCTCTGCTTTAATCGGCTCTAAATCAAAAGCAAACTTCTGTTGCTTATTTTTCTTTGTTTTCTTCAGTCAATAATGCTTTACGAGATACGTTGACACGGCCTTGTTTGTCGATTTCCATAACTTTTACAAGGACTTCGTCGCCAAGTTTCACAACATCTTCAACGTTATTTACACGTTCATTGGCCAATTGAGAAATATGAACGAGTCCATCTTTTCCTTTGATCAAGTTAACAAATGCGCCGAATTTTTCGATACGAACGACTTTACCAAGGTAAACTTGTCCAACTTCAACTTCTTTTGTCAACTCTTCAATGATCTTGATCGCTTTTTTGATCATATCTGCATCAGCAGAGGCAATACTTACATTACCTTCTTGGTCAATATCGATCTTCACGCCAGTTTCATCAATGATTCCGTTGATGGTTTCTCCACCTTTACCAATCACATCTTTGATTTTAGCTGGGGCGATTTGGATCATTTCGATCTTAGGTGCATATTTGCTTAACTCTGGACGAGGTTCAGCCAATGTTGATGTCAATTCTGCAAGAATTTCCATACGGGCTTTTTTCGCTTGAGTCAATGCTTCTGTCAAGATTTGTTCCGTGATTCCTTGGATTTTGATATCCATTTGTAAAGCAGTAATTCCATCTTTAGTCCCAGCAACTTTAAAGTCCATGTCGCCTAGGTGATCTTCTAGTCCTTGGATATCTGTTAAAATCGTATAGTTTTCACCATCACTGACAAGTCCCATCGCAATTCCGGCAACTGGTGCTTTAATTGGTACACCAGCATCCATCAATGCTAAAATTCCAGCACAGATACTTGCTTGTGAAGAAGAACCATTTGATTCTAAGACTTCTGATACTACACGGATCATGTAAGGGAAGTCCGCTTCACTTGGAATAATTTGCGCCATTGCACGTTCACCTAAGGCACCGTGACCGATTTCACGACGACCAGGAGAGCCAGCACGACCTGTTGAACCAACAGAGAATTGCGGGAAATTATAATGATGAATGAAACGTTTGCTGTCTTCTACACCTAAACCATCAATGATTTGGTGTTCCCCAAGCGGTGCTAACGTCACGACAGACAAGGCTTGAGTTTGTCCACGCGTGAATAATCCAGAACCATGAACGCGTGGTAAAATACCAACTTCTGACGCCAATGGACGGATTTCGTCTAATTTACGACCATCAGGACGGATTTTATCAATCGTGATCAATTCACGAACCACGTCTTTTTCTAGATCTTCTGCGATTTGTTTAACTTCTTTCGCCACTTGCGCTTCTTCTTCGTGACCAGCAAATTTTTCTGCATAGGCTTCTTTTAGTTGGTCTTTGATTGCATCGATGTTGACTTCACGAGCGAGTTTTTCTTCGGTCATAACTGCTTCTTTCATTGAAGCGTAGTAAGCCGCGAAGATTTCTTTTTTCAAATCAGCATCCACTTGTAATAACTTGATTTCCATTTTTTCTTTACCAACAGCGGCAACGATTTCTTCTTGGAAAGCAACTAATTCTTTGATGGCATCAAAACCGAAAAGTAACGCACCAAGCATATCTTCTTCGGATACTTCTTTGGCACCACTTTCCACCATGTTGATTGCTTTTTTCGTTCCAGCAACCGTTAATTCGATATCTGTATTTTCAGATTGTTCGACAGTTGGGTTTAATACGTATTCACCATCAACACGACCAACATCCACACCTGCGATCGGTCCGTCAAATGGAATATCTGAAATGGCTAAAGCTAGAGATGAACCAAACATTGCTGCCATTTCTGGTGTGCAGTCTTGTTCCACACTCATCACGGTATTTGTGATTTGCACTTCATTACGGAAGCCTTCAGCAAACATCGGACGAATTGGACGGTCGATTAAGCGAGCAGTTAACGTTGCACGTTCACTTGGACGACCTTCACGTTTGATAAATCCGCCTGGAATCTTCCCTACAGAGTACATTTTTTCTTCATAATTCACTGTTAATGGGAAGAAATCAAAATCTCTTGCATCTTTTGACGCAACCGCCGCGCTTAGTACAACAGTCTCTCCGTAGCGTACTAATACTGCACCATTTGCCTGTTTAGCCAATTGGCCGACTTCAACTTGTAAAGGGCGTCCGCCCCAAGTTGTTTTAAATACTTTTTTCTCTGTCATTTACTTGTTTCTCCTTTGATTCTTTGGAGAAGTTAGACTTGCTACTAAACAAATGAAAAGATTCAAACGAATTGAGTCCTTTTATTTGGTTAGTAGATTTATTCAAACTTTCCAAAGATGATTATTTTTTAGTATTTTAAGGATACTGAACCTTTGCTTTTAAATAAGCTAAAAAGCGAGGTTCTTAAAGAATCTCGCTTTTCCTTTTTTGATTAACGACGTAATCCTAAACGTTGGATCAATTCGCGGTAACGTTGGATGTCAGTTTTACGTAGGTAAGCTAACAAGTTACGACGGTGTCCAATTTTTTTCATTAGTCCACGGTAAGAATGGTGATCTTTTTTGTGAACGCGAGCGTGTTCATTCAAGTGATTGATATCAGCCGTTAATACAGCGATCTGTACTTCTGGTGAACCAGTATCTCCTTCATGACGAGCGTATTCGCTAATGATTTCGTTTTTCTTTTCTTTTGACATTGCCATGTTTTTCACCTCTTCTTTAATAGTCATCTTCTTACTGAGTAATGCGTTGGTGATTCGCACAACCAAGTAAAAGACGGTATGATTCCATACAGTTATACTTTACAGGAAAGTTGTCTAAAATGCAAGACCAAGCTCAATTTATCCATTGTTTTTTGAACAATTTATCCCCATTACGAATGGTTTTGTGATAAACTGTATAGGCGAATAAATACATTAATGGAAAGATTTAGTTTCTGACCGAGTCTTTTAAATATAAAGGAGGAATTATCCTATGATCACCATGAAGGATATTATCCGTGAAGGAAACCCAACACTTAGAGCAGTGGCTAAAGAAGTAGCTTTGCCGCTATCTGATGAAGATATCAAATTAGGTGAAGAAATGATGGAATTCTTGCATAATAGTCAAGATCCTGTCAAAGCAGAAGAATTAGGATTACGCGGTGGGGTTGGTTTAGCGGCACCACAATTAGACATTTCAAAACGAATCATTGCGGTCCACGTGCCAAATGGCGATTTGGAAAATCCAGAACCGACCTTAAGTGCAGTGATGTATAATCCGAAGATTTTGAGTCATTCCGTACAGGATGCTTGTCTTGGGGAAGGTGAAGGGTGTTTATCTGTTGACCGTGAAGTACCAGGTTATGTAGTGCGCCACAACAAAATCACGTTATCTTATGTAGATGCATCTGGCGTTAAACAAAAGATTCGATTGAAAAATTATGAAGCGATCGTCGTTCAGCATGAAATCGATCATTTAAATGGTGTGATGTTTTATGATCATATCAATCAAGAAAATCCTTATGCGTTGAAAGATGGCGTCTTGGTGATCGAATAAGAAAACAGCTCAAGACAAACTGTACTAGTTTGTCTTGAGCTGTTTTTGCTAACTTAAATTGCCTTTAATTCTTTCAACGCTTTCCAAATACCGTCATTGTCATTGGTATCTGTCACGATTTTGGCTTCTTTTTGGATATGGGGCAAGGCATTGCCCATTGCAACGCCGATCCCCGCTTCCCGCAGCATTTCACGATCGTTTTCACCATCTCCAAATGTGACGATATCTTCACGAGCGATGCCCACACGATCTGCCAAATTCAGCAGGGTCGCTGCTTTAGATCCATTATTAGGGACGATATCCACACTTTCAGAATGCCAACGAATAAAACGGAATTTAGAAAATTCATGGTCAAACAGCCCATCTGATGACTCATCATAAAAAGCTAATGCTTGATACACATCATTTTCTTTATAGAAATTCAAATCATATTCTGGTGCTTCAAAATCGATTGACCCCATCGCTTCAGCCATTTGTTTCCGGCGATGATGGTTATTTTTTTTCACATCATCCAAGCCAACATATGCCAAACCGATTTCTCTTTTTTCTACTTCTGAGGCAAAACGGTGCAATTCTTTTTCATCCAATAAATTTTGGTAGTATTGTTCATGATCTAAAAATGCGGCCGCTCCATTACAAAGAACATAATTGGAGAAATCTAAGTCTAAAATAATATCTTGTGCCATAAATCGACTGCGTCCTGTAGCAATCGTTACGAGATGTCCTTGTTGTCGTAACATCTTCAATGCTTCTCTGGTACTTTCTAGCGGTTGCCTATCTGTTCCCAATAATGTTCCATCAATATCAAATGCAAAAAGTTTTCTTCTCATGGCGTAATAACTCGCTCACTTTCTATGGTTTTGGCAAATATTTACTGCCTTCTCTGACAGCTAATGGGCTTAATTCGATCGTCTCGATCAATGTCTTGACCCACTCAGGATCAGTTTTACTATATTGACGCAAAGACCAGCCGATTGCTTTTTGAACAAAGAACTCATCTGTAGTTTTATCATAAATAATGGCTTTTTTCAATAACACAATGTTTGTTTTTTCTTTATATAACAGTTGCAGATTAATGGCAATTCGTCTGTGCCAAAAATCTTCTTCACAAAAAAAGGCTTCAAATAACTGCGGCATTTCTTCTAGATGCTGGAACCCCCAAAGACCGAAAAACTTACGCCACGCATCCACACTATCCCACCAGGCTTTTTCGATCACGAAAGGTTTGAACCCTAAAACTTCTTCAAAAGAAAAACGTTTAACATTGGCGATTGCTAAATCGATTGCAACATATTGGTATTCCCGTTCAGGTTTATCATAATAAAATCGAACTAGATCAACTAACTCCGTGTATGTCATTTTTTTACTCGCTTTTAAAAGCTCTTTTTCTAACAACGCTCGCTCAGGCGCAGCAATACCTGCAAATGGAAATAAATTTTTCATGTACGCTGCCATTTGCACCGCTTTGTCCGCTTTTTTTGGAAAAACTACTTCATTCATACGCTACTCCTTTTTTCTTCTTTCTCCTATCTTACTTCAAATCACTTTAGACAGCAAAAAAGCTGAAGCAAGAATAACTCCGCTTCAACTTCTGATTTCATTAATCTAAATAATTCGTATCTGCATTATTCAACCAGGCATAGCCTAAGCCCATCACTAAGCCGCCACCGATAAAGTTACCGATCAATGCAAAGAATAGGTTGTGTGCTACACTGCCGACTGTCATTGCTGCCAATGTCCCGTGAGACGCAAAGTAAGCTAAACTAAACGCAGGGAAATTAGCGATAACGTGCTCGTAGCCTAAAAATGCAAAGATAAAGATGATAAAAATAATTGCAGCAACTTTACCAGCATCATCTTTCATACGCATACTTACTAACACTGCTGTATTTACCACAATATTAGCAAAAATAGCTTCAACTAAAATCTGTACTGTTGTTTTATCTAATTTACCAGCAATCGATGTGAAGAAAAAGCTATCCGCTGGTAAATCTTGGAAGGGAACCGTCAACGAAATCAAGTAGCCAAACAGAATGCCACCGACTAAATTAAAGAAAATACAGGTAAATAAAATCTTTGTTGCAAAAGAGAAGTTGATTTTTTTACGATAAACCCCAACGGTCATATACAGCATATTCGATGTGCCAAGTTCCGCATTCATATAAAGAATCATCACAAGTGACCAACTGAACATAAAAGCATAAAGGATCTTACCTAAGCCGTGTACCATTCCTTCCCCTTTGATGGCAATCCCGAACGCAACTGCTGTCCCTAAGGTTAAAAACATACAAGCTAATATAGCACGAAAAGCGTAACGCATAAAACTACTTTGGAATAAGTTCATCTTTTTATTGATTGATTTGTCGATCTGCTCAAATAATGGCGATACAGGTTTCATTTTGTTTCTCCTTTTCAATTTGTTTTCATATTTATATTTTCAAAAACATTCTTTATCATTTTAAAGACATTTACGTGCTTTGTCTAGTACTTTTCAACAATCCTTTCTAAAAATAACAGGACTTTTAACTTGTTCTCAATAATTTTTTGGCCTATCTTTTTAAAACTCTACTATTTTAGTTCACCATCAACAATCTCTATCTAAAGATTATACAGAATGAAAAGCATATTTTAATTAGCATTATGATATAATAAAATGATAACAACTTTATAAAAGGAGGTACATGTGATATGGCAACTTTATCTAGATTTTTCTGGGGAATTTTTGGCGGCGGTTCTTCCGGTGGTGGCGGCTTTTCTGGCGGCTGGTAGTTTATTGGGATAACGCAATAAAAAGCTTGAGTTATCCCTTTTTTTGCGTTATACTAATTTTTGTGTAAAATAATGCAGCAGAAAAATAATAGGCTCGTCAACAGTCCATTGCCTTGATTGCTTAGGCTTTCAGGTTCAACTGCGTAACCCACGGCTGCAAAGGGCGAAGGTTGAAGAATGAACTGAACGAATATGAATTTTTCAGAAGATTATTTTACTCCAAAAAACTTATTTTATTGGAGGAATTTTTAATGTCACGTTATACAGGACCATCATGGAAAATCTCTCGTCGTCTAGGTATCTCTCTATCAGGTACTGGTAAAGAACTAGCACGTCGCCCATACAAACCAGGACAACACGGACCAAACAGCCGTGGTAAAGTTTCTGAATACGGTATGCAATTAACTGAAAAACAAAAATTACGTCATATGTACGGTATGAACGAACGTCAATTCGTTAACTTGTTTATTAAAGCAAGCAAGATCAAAGAAGGTAAACACGGTGTTAACTTCATGATCTTACTAGAACAACGTTTAGATAACGTCGTTTACCGTTTAGGCCTTGCAACTACTCGTCGTCAAGCACGTCAATTAGTAAACCACGGTCACGTTACTGTAGATGGCAAACGCGTAGATATCCCTTCTTACCACGTTGAAGTGGGTCAAGTGATTTCTGTTCGTGAAAAATCTCAAAACGTCGTAACAATCAAAGAAGCGGTTGAAGCAACTGTTGGACGTCCAGCATTCGTAAGCTTTGACGCTGAAAAATTAGAAGGTAGCTTCACTCGTTTACCAGAGCGTGATGAATTATATCCTGATATCGACGAAGCTCTTGTCGTTGAATACTACAACCAAAAACTTTAAGATTCGATTATCGTCGATCTTTTGGAAAAACCTTGTACAGCAAAAGCTGTACAAGGTTTTTTGCATAAAAAATAGAACAAAGCCCAACTTTCAGCTTTGTTCTATCGTTTTATTATGTTTGTTTCTCTAATACGCCATCTTTCATCACAAATACTTCATCACAAAAATCGATTAAGCGTTGATCGTGGGTCACCATGATCGTCGCTTTATTTTTTTCTTTCGTTTCTCTTGCTAAGATTTTTACAACCTCAAATGCTCGGTCAGAATCTAAACTTGCTGTGGGCTCGTCTGCTAAGATAATCGATGGATCATTATACAACGCCCGGGCAATTGCCACTCGTTGACGTTCACCACCAGAAATTTCGTCTGGGTATTTTTTCTTCAACTTCTCAATACCAAGCTCTGTTAATAACTTGTTGACTTTATCCACATCGGTTTTTTCTTTTTTTACCTTATCCACCAAACGTAATTGCTTTTCCACAGTTAAAAATGGGACTAAATTTGATGCCTGTAAAATAAAACCAATCTCTGAAAAACGAATCTTAGAACGTGTTTTTTCATTTTCCTCACTGAACGCTTCATTGTTTATCTTAACTTCGCCATTCGTCGGTGTTTGCAACCCACCCGCCAGCGTTAAAAAGGTACTTTTTCCCGAACCACTTGGTCCGATCACTGCAACAAATTGACCTTTTTCCACAGAAAAATCTGTGGATTTCAATGCTTCAATTGTAGTATCTCCATCTAAAAACTGTTTATCCACAGATAAAAATTCGATTGCTTTCATTTCAATTTGCTCCTTTCTAGCCAATTGCCTTTAATGGATCGATTTTAACAATCGTTCGAACTGAAAATAGCGCACCTAAAACGGCAATGACCAACATTATTCCACCGATTGCCAAGAAGAATGACCAGTTTGTCTGAAATGGAACTGCCGTTGGTAAGACTAGTGCTGTTCCTACAGTGCCCAGTAATCCTAATGCTATTCCCAAAACAGCCAATATAAAGGTCTGAACGATTACCGATACGGCAATATAAAAACCAGAAATTCCTTGCGCTTTCATGATTCCAAATATATTTGCTTTTTGCATAGTCAAAACATAGATAAAAATTCCTATAACAATTGCTGCGATTACGATCAAAAAGCCGATCATAAACCCGAAAGTCAGCACTTGAGCATTATATCCCGGTAATTTATTAATGAACTCTTTGATGCTGTAACGAGTCAAACCATCCTCATTTAGCTGAACATTTTTTACGGCGCCATCCTTTGCTCGAAAAACGATTGCATTTACTCGAGCGTTCTCCGATGTATCCGTTTTTTCAAACCGAATTTGTTGAAATGCGGCTGTAGAAACATATAATACTGGTGCTACATTAAATTTAGCATTATCTGTAAACCCAACTACTTTGAGCTGTTTGTCATTCCCTGCTAATTTTAATGTATCCCCAAGCTTGACGCCCTCTTCTTCTTTCAAACTGTTATCCACAACTGTTTCATTCTCATTGGCAAAGGCTTTTCCTTCAATGATATTCGGCATCAAGAATTCATCTTTATTGATCCCAAAAAAGCTGGCGTTGATTTTTTCAGCACCTTTTTTGTCTAATTGAATTACTGCAGCGGTTTGTCCGAGTGTCGCTTTTTCTTTGGCATCGACATCTTTCAATGATTTGATTGGAATCATTGACATGTTGATATTGGTATTTGATTCATCCGACAACACAATGCCATCTGCCTGCCATTTATCCACAGCAGTACGATTATCTGATGCTAACCCATAGGCTAATCCTGTTAAAAAGAAGACTAAATAGGCAATCAAAAACATCACACTGATGATCAGACCATATCGTAATTTTGAACGTACAATTTCATTCCATGCTAAAAACATACTTCCACCTCCACCTTATCAATCGATAAGTTCTAATGAAATTATAGCAAACTTTTACAACGACAACAAAATATCTGCTTGAAGTATTTCTCAAAAAAGCCATGATTTTGTCTTGTTTTCTTCTTATTTATCGAAATTGTTCTGATATACTAAGAGAAACAATACATAAAAAGGAGTTTATTATGAAAAAAAAGTATCCTACACTTTATACACTATTGCAGTTTGCACTAATTTTTTTATTTGGCCTTTTTTTGAGAAAATTTGTGCTAACTCCTGTAGAAGTCCTTGGTACATCCATGGAACCGACCTATCATGAATCAGATCGCTTGTGGCAAACCTCGTTAATCCAACCAAAACGATTTGACATAGCAACTTTCCCTAGTCCACGAAACGGGAAACGGATCGTTAAGCGTGTCGTGGGCTTACCAGGGGATACGCTTCGAATGGAGAATGATCAGTTGTATATCAATGATCAAAAGTTTACTGAACCTTATTTAGATGAATTTAAAGAAGCTTTGACAGATGGAATGCCTTTGACAGCTGATTTTACTTTAGCAACTAGTGCAGCCGGTCCAGAAACTGTTGTTCCTGAAGGAAAGTATTTTGTGTTAGGGGATAATCGAAGAGTGGCGGATGATAGTCGTTATTTTGGTTTTGTAGATGAAGAAGATATTGTCGGAGTTGTTTATTTTCGGTATTATCCGTTGAATCAGCTTGGTATACAATAAACTTCACCTCGGCCTATCATAGTGACATTTTATAGAGCCTGTATAATGAAATAAAACATTGTACAGCTTTTTGTCATGCTTTACTTTTTTGAGTGAACCAAAATGGAACAATAAGCAGGTACCTTCCTGATTACTGTTCCACTTTTTCTCTTGTCTTTTGTAATAAGGCTTTCTTTATTCAGCTTGCTGTAAGTTGATCGCCAATTGATATAACGGTAATAATTCTTCATATGTCTTCAACATATACTCACGTGCTTTTTCTGGATCATTCAGCAGATCATCTGTTTTTCTAATGATCCGACCAATCTGAAACTCGCCTTTTTTGACATCGCGAAAACGAGTCAACTGTTTCTCTAAATTCGCTTCCTTCAAGCGCTCAATCTCAGGTTGAGTATGATCGATCGACAGATAGAAATCATCATTTAATTGTTCAAATAATGCTGGATTCTCTAAAAAAGCTTGTGCAATTTCTTTTTCATTTTTAGGATTATCGATCAGTGATAGCCACATAAACAGATACTCTGGCCAGATGCCTAATTGAAAATGAGCCTCCATTTTGTAGCCGCGTTTTTTCTGGCTTAAAGCCGACCAGGTATTTTCTGGTGGGTAGACAGTTCTACGGCGATGTTGCGCGATATGAACGAAAAATTCTGTTTCTAATTTCTCTCCTAATTCTTCCGCAAAATAATCATCTAATTCTTGAAATTTTGGTTGGATCGTTGAACGAATACCCGCCATTCGTGGATCTAATCCTTCTATTGTAAAAACATCAAAATCTTTTTCAGTAAACATTAACATGTATTCATTTCTCCTCTGAGTTGTTCTATAGTTTAGCGCTGTAAGTTCTGCCAGTCTGCCAAAGTAATTCCAAGCATGGCATCTGTCACAACTTTCCCTTTCCAGATACGAGCATTCGGAATCCTACCTTCTACTTTCATGCCAATTTTTTCCATCACACGACCTGATTTAGCATTATCGATATCATGGACAGCAAAAATCCGCATCAATCGTAACTCTTCAAAACCTAAACGCAAGATTTCGTTCGCGGCTTCTGGCATATAGCCTTTGCCCCAATAGTCTCGATTTAATGCATAGCCAAGTTCTGCAATATTGTGCTGCTCTTCCACACGCAAATCGATCGTTCCGATCAATTGACCCGTTTCCTTTAATTCGACACCATATTTTCCTAGAGGCGCTGACATAAAATAATTAGAAATACTTTCTTGCGTATCCTTCAATGACTGATGGATCGGAAAAACATAAGTAACAGTTGCTTCATCTGATGCATATTCGTACATATCAGCAGCATCATTTAGTGTGACAGGGCGCAGCTTTAAGCGCTCTGTTTCTAAATATTGATTTTGTGCAAAAATTAAATTTCGATTGATGAGGATTTCCATAATTACACCTGCTTTTCATACTACTTTACAGAAATAACCACTCAGAGGCAAGAGGAAAAATGAAAAACGTTACACTTCTTTTCTTACAGCTGCTTGGATAAAGGCTTTAACTTCGGTCCGCTTCCCTTCACTAAGCAACTGGACGATTTTACTCCCGACAATCACACCGGCACAGCTTTTTCTAAAACGGTCAACATGTTCCTTAGAAGACACTCCAAATCCAGCTAAAACAGGTTTATCGCTACTATTTTGGATATAAGTTAAATGTTCATCTAGCGTTTCTTGATAGTTTCGATCAATGCCTGTTACGCCGTTAACAGCTACTGCATAAATAAATCCTTCCCCAGCTACCACTAATTCTGGAATTCGTTCTTTAGGAGTGGTCAAAGCAATCAGCGGAATCAAAGCAACATCACTCTCTTTTAATAATGGTTCGACTAATTCTCGATGTTCATAAGGTAAATCTGGAATAATCAATCCTAAAACATTGGTTTCCGCCAAATCTTGAATAAACCTTTCTAAGCCATAGCTAAAGATCGGATTGAAATACGTCATGATTACTAAAGGCGTTGGGGTTTTGATTTGTTTTAGCTGATGAATGATCTTGCTTAACGTGACATTGTTTTTCAATGCTCTGAGACCAGCTTCCTGGATGATCGGACCGTCTGCAACAGGGTCCGAAAAAGGAATACCTAGCTCAATCGCACTGGCTCCAGCATCTGTGAGCAACTGGATTTCATCTGCTAATCGATCTAGTCCTTGCGCACCTGCCATAATATAAGGAACGAAAATGGTCTCATCCGCTTCCTGTCTTGCTTTCAATTGTTTCGTTAGTGATTTCATTGCGAGTCCTCCTGTTCAAATAACGCTTTGATTTGTTGCACATCTTTATCCCCACGACCTGAAAGACAGACGATGACTTGCTTATCTGGTCCCAACTCTTGTGCAACCTTGATAGCATGACTAATAGCATGAGCACTTTCTAACGCTGGGATAATGCCTTCTGTTTGGCATAAAATCTTAAAAGCGGATAATGCTTCTTGATCCGTCACTGATTCGTAGCTTGCTCTTTGTGTTTCGTTTAGATGGCAATGCTCTGGTCCAAGCCCAGGGTAATCTAAACCTGCTGAAATCGAAAAGGCTTCTAAAATTTGGCCATCCTCATCCTGAAGCAGCTTCATCATTGCTCCATGAAGCACACCTGTTTTCCCTTTATTAATTGAAGCGGCATGAGCTTCTGTATCCAATCCTAAGCCTGCTGCCTCAACACCGATCAACGCGACCTCATCATCGATAAATGGATAAAAAATGCCCATCGCATTACTCCCCCCACCAACACAAGCGATAACTGCATCCGGTAATTTATTTTCCACTTCTAAAAATTGACGTCTGGCCTCGATTCCAATAATGCTCTGATAATCGCGGACGATTTCAGGAAATGGATGCGGACCTAAAACAGACCCCATTACATAATGCGTATCTTCAACATTCGCAACCCAAAAACGCAGTGCTTCGTTGACGGCATCTTTCAATGTTTTGCTTCCAGAAGTCACGCTTTCAACTTTTGCCCCTAACAATTCCATCCGAAATACGTTTAATGACTGACGAGCGACATCCACAGCTCCCATGAAAATCGTACATTCCATTCCAAATAACGCTGCGACTGTAGCCGTTGCTACACCATGTTGCCCTGCTCCAGTTTCGGCGACGATTTTTTTCTTGCCCATTTTTTTGGCTAATAAAATTTGTCCGATCGTGTTATTGATTTTGTGTGCACCAGTATGATTCAAATCTTCTCTTTTGAGATAAATCTTTGCACCACCCGCATAATCTGTTAAACGTTCAGCAAAATATAACGGATTTTCTCGTCCTACATATTGTTTTAAATAGTAATTTAGTTCTGTTTGAAATTCCTCATCTATTTTGGAAGCCTCATAAACTTCTTCTAATTCTTTCACAGCATACATCAAAGTTTCCGGGACAAATTGCCCACCGAAATCTCCATAAAATCCTTGGTTTGGTTGATTATACATAATTTTCCTCCTTGTAATAAAAGCTGAATGAGCCGCTTAGTATCGACGAAAAATAGGAAAACATGAAGGTGGTGTTCTTTACCACATTCAGATTTTATCTTTTTTCCGAGATACTGGATCATGAAGCTAGATAATATAAAAGCTGAATGGGCTCGTTCTGGCTCGATAAGAAAATAGGAAAAATTGACTGTGACGCTTTTTGTCACTTTCCATTTTTATCTTTTTCTCGAGAGACTAGCCCATGAAGCTAGATAACTTTAAAAGCTGAATGAGCCGCTTAGTATCGACGAAAAATAGGAAAACATGAAGGTGGTGTTCTTTACCACACTCAGGTTTTATCTTTTTTCCGAGATACTGGATCATGAAGCTAGATAACTTTCTTTAAAAAAGCCACAATTTTTGCGGGGTCTTTTACACCATTTGTTTCTACTCCGCTAGACACGTCCACTGCATATGGATTAAATCTTTTTTTCGCTTGTAGGACATTTTCAGCAGTTAGCCCTCCTGCGATAAACACTTTTTTATTTTTGATGATGCTTGTATCTAATTGTTGCCAATCGAAGACTTCACCGTTTCCCCCGACGAATTTCTGAGGTGGTGCATCAAAAAGCAGAAACTCTGTCTCTGGTTCTTGACTCAATGCTGCTTGTATTGCATGATTAACTGGTATTGCCCGAATCACTGGGACTGACACTTTCTCTGTCATTAATGCCCCATGAATCTGCACCATGTCTAAATTCGCCTGCTGTATAATTGTTTCCACTTCTTCATAGCTAGGTGAAACAAAAACACCGATTTTTTTGACTTTTCTTGGTACGTTTAACGTGATTTCTTTTGCTTTTTCAGGAGTGATTCGCCGCTTACTTTCGGCAAAAACAAAGCCTAGATAATCTGCACCAGAAGTGACTGCTAGATCCACGTGTTCTTTGGTTTTTAATCCGCAAATTTTCGCTTTCATCGCAAGACCTGCAATTCTTTGACTTTTTCTTTTGGATCATCTTCTTTCATCAAGCCTTCACCTACTAGAACTGCTTGATAATTTTCTTTTATACGTTCGACTTGTTCACCAGTTGAAAAGCCTGATTCACTGATATAAATCGCATCTGTTCCTTGTTTTCCTCCTAATAGTTGACTAACATCTATGGATACCTCAAATGATTTCAAATTGCGATTATTTACACCAATCAATTGTGCCGACAAATTTTCAGCAATTTTCAATTCTGATTCATCATGAACTTCTACCAGAATTTCTAAACCTAACCCTGTCGCTTTTGTATATAGTTCTTCTAGCTTTTGTTTGGATAATGCCGCAACAATCAGTAACACGATCGTCGCTCCAGCATTTCTTGCCCGAATGAGTTGTTTTTCATCAATGATGAAATCCTTACATAGCATTGGAATCTTCACTTGCGAAGCAACTTGACGCAAGTCTTCAATCGATCCTTTGAAAAATTGTTCATCAGTCAATACTGAAATGGCTGTAACTCCTGCTTGTTCATAGGCTTTTGCCTGTTCACTTACATCGACTGATAAATTGATTGCGCCTTTAGACGGTGACGCACGTTTGACTTCCCCAATAAGATGCATTTTTTCTGGTCTTGCTTTGACTTGTTGATAGAATGAATCTGTTTTCCGCAGTGGTTTAACTGTTTCTAAAGGCATCTGTTTTACTTCTTCTCGTTTTGCCTTGATAATTTTTTCTAGAAATGCCATTTTACGCAACCTCCTTTTGTACTTGGATCAACTGTTCTAATTTAGCCATAGCCGCGCCACTTGCCACACATTCTTTCGCTAAGCTGATGCCAGCTTGAATCGTTGTCACCTTGCCATTACTGAAAAATCCTAAGCCTGCATTCAATAGCACTGTATCCAAATAAGGACTGGCTTGATTCTTTAAAATAGATAATAATATTTCTGTATTTTGTTTGGCATTACCACCCCGAATCGACTCTAGAGGAAGTCGAGCGAAGCCAAATTCTTCTGGTTCGATTGTATGCATCGTGATTTGTTTATCTTGTAATAAGGCAAAATGGGTCGTTCCAGCTAGGGATGCTTCGTCTAAGCCACCTGCTCCGTTGACGACTACTGCACGGCTTCGCCCCAATTCACTCAACGTTTTTGCCGTTTCTGCTAATAAATCTCGGCGATATGTCCCCATTAATTGTGAGTCTAGTGAGACAGGATTTGTTAATGGCCCAATCAAATTTAAAACGGTTGGGGTGCCTAATTCTTTACGGACTTTCATGACATATTTCATTTTCGGATGCAGATGAGGAGCAAATAGAAAGGCCAATCCTACTTCCTCCAATAGGAGACTTGTTCTCTCTGGTGAAAGATTGATATTTACACCTAAGCATTCAAAAATATCCGCACTGCCTGATTTACTGGATATACTTCGGTTGCCGTGTTTAGCGACTGTTACTCCACCTGAAGCGAGTACAAAAGCCGCTGTTGTACTAATATTGAAACTACCCGATCGGTCGCCACCAGTCCCACAGTTATCCATTACATTGTCTTTTTGACAATCGATCAGCACGGCTTTTCGCCGAATCGTATCAGCAATTCCTGCCATTTCTTCAGCCGTTTCTCCTTTGCATTTTAGAGCGGTTAAAAAAGCTGCAAGTTGACTATCCGTTAATTGACCTTCAAACATTTTTTCAGCTATTCGCTCTGCTTCTATACGATTCAAGTGTTGATTATTATAGACTTTCTCAAATAACTCATTCATATCACTTTACCTCCGTTTGTTGGATAAAATTTTTGATGATTACGGCTCCACTTGGCGTTCCAATCGATTCTGGATGAAACTGAAGGCCAAAAATTGGATATTCCCGATGCTCGATTGCCATGATTTCCTGATCATCAGCAGCAGTTGCGGTAATCAGGAAATCTTCTGGTAATGTTTCTTGCTCAATGATCAGCGAGTGATAACGCATAACAAGATTTCCGGAGTCAACTTCTTTAAATAGCTGATTATTTTGATGAATCTTAATCAGTGATTGCTTGCCATGCCGGATCTCTTTAGCCCTGCTGACCTTTGCCCCGAACACTTCACCAATCGTTTGGTGGCCTAAACAAATGCCTAGTATAGGTTTCTTTTGATAAAATTGTTTGATTACTTCTTTTACCTGACCGGTTTCTTTTGGTGTTCCAGGACCGGGTGATATAACGATTGCTGATGCTTGGTTAGCTAAAGAAAAAATAGTCTCTGAATCATTTCGAACAATTTTTATTTCACGTTCAACGCCGAGTAATTGAGCAAGATTATATGTAAATGAATCATAATTATCGATCAATAAGATCATTGTCCCACCTCCAAAAGTGCTTTTGCTTTTTGTAACGTTTCTTCGTATTCTTTCGTAGGGTCAGAATCATAAACGACGCCTGCACCTGCTTGAACATACGCTTTATTTTTGTGAATCACCATTGTTCGAATCGCAATAGCGAAGTCTGCTTGATCATCTTTTGATAAATACCCCACCGCACCCGCGTAGATAGTTCGTTTGACTGGTTCGATTTCATAAATACGTTTCATTGCCTGGATTTTTGGTGCGCCGCTCACTGTTCCAGCAGGCAGAGTAGCTTTTAACGCATCCATTGCTGTCAATCCTGTTTTTAGCTTTCCAGTTACGACTGAAACTAAATGCATGACATACCGATACTTCTCAACAATCATATAAACCGGCACTTCAATCGAGCCGATTTCGCTGACTTTCCCCACATCATTGCGGCCAAGATCGATCAACATTAAATGCTCTGCACGCTCCTTTTCATCTGTGAGCAATTCTTTTTCTAAAAGTAAATCTGCTTCCATTGTTTGTCCTCGTTTACGAGTTCCTGCAATGGGATTTGTTGTGACGATTTGATTTTTCACACTTACTAAGCTTTCTGGCGAAGAACCGATCACATAGGTTTCACCAAAATCTAGAAAATACAGATAGGTTGACGGATTAGTGACACGTAACCGGCGATAATAATCAAATGGCTCTTCTTCAAAATCAGCTGTTAAACGTTGTGAGGGGACCATTTGAAATAGATCGCCTTGCTTGATATACTCTTTTACTTTGACAACGACTTCTTCAAAGCTCGCTTTAGTAAAGTTACTTTGGTAATCCATGTTTTTTAAGTGGATTTCTTTTTGTTCTTCTTTACTTGGTGTTTGGAGTTCTTTTATTTTTTGGTTGAGTGCTTCTTCTAGTGATCGTGCGCTTCGATTTGAATAAGTATCTGCCTCAACTAACATGATTTTTTCGCCAACATGATCAAAAATTAAGTAAGAGTCAAATAAGTAGAAATGAATATCTGGTACATTCAGCTCGTCAAATGGCATTTTTCCTAAATCTTCATAACAGGCGATCACATCATACCCAACATACCCGATCGCGCCACCTTGAAAGGGAAGCTCATTTAGATAGGTTTCTTTTTTCAAAATATGTGTTTCGATTTCTTTTAATGGATCTTCTACGGTCCTCGTTTGCCCATCGATCGTTAATTGATGGCCGTAGCATGTAATGGTAGAAACAGCATCCCAAGCAATGATCGAGTAACGTCCTTTGCTTTTATCCCGGGGAATGCTTTCTAATAGGCATTTATTACTTCCTTGGATTCTTAAAAATGCAGATATTGCGGTTAGATAGTCTGCTTGGATTTCTTTGATCAATTGCATATGATTTCCTCTTTTCTTTTTTGATAATTGGGAATGTTGCTTGTCTTTTAGTCTATTTTGGATAGTTTAACTAATTTGATGATTCTCTCGTAATGAGACTTCGCTCACTTTGCGCGCCTTGTACTGTTCATCATCTACTCTGGCGAAGCCACTTTTAATCCTTCCATTTTTAGTGTTTTAGCTGTTAAACTTATTGAGATCACTTCACTTTGGGTGATTCTCTCGTAATGAGACTTCGCTCACTTCGTTCGCCAAGTACTGTTCATCATCTACTCTGGTAAAGCCACTTTTAATCCTTCCATTTTTAGTGTTTTAGCTGTTAAACTTATTGAGATCACTTCACTTTGGGTGATTCTTTCATAATGAGACTTCGCTCACTTCGTTCGCCAAGTACTGTTCATCATCTACTCTGGCGAAGCCAGTCGTAGTGATTCACAGCAAAAAGCCCTCACAAAAACAGATAGTAATCTGCTTTTGTGAGGGCGAATAATAGTATCCACGGTACCACCTCATTGAAAAGTTTATTTCTTTTTATAACCTTCAATAACTTAACGTTACACGTTTCAACGTGAATGTCTTGTCATCATTAGGATCATGTTTCGCTATTGATCATTTGAGATCAAAGCGTTTAGTGATTCCTAGTAAGGTTACTTCTCTCTCTTTGTACAACACCTTGTATTGTTCATCATCCGTTCTGGTAAGGCCAATCACTGTCCTTCAATTCTTAGAGCTTTAGCTCTTAGAAATTGATGCAATCAAAACGTAGTGTAGATGAACAACAAAAGCCCCCAAACCACACAAATAGCTGTGGTTTGAGGGCGAAACATTCACGGTGCCACCTCAAGTTTGAAAGAAATTCTTTCCTCTTGTCAGTCGTCAATCAACGACCTTACTCTATAACGGGAGTTCCCGAAAATGCCTACTGTAATTCAACATTTCGCTCGAAAGTCCATTCACAACCCATTCCTTACTGATTCGCAGTCCCATCAGCTCTCTGAAAAGTTCCAGTGTTGTTACTCCTCTTTCTCAAAGCTTTGCTATTGAGGATAATCATATTAGAAAACTCTAATTTTGTCAACTATTTTTTATATAGAATTTTAACCATCTATTCAAAAAGTTGGTTTATTAGCGTTTTCTTTAATAATTTCGACAATTGTTTTGGCAGCCAATTCCATTGCTTCTAGCGTGATAAACTCATATTGTCCATGAAAATTTTCGCCACCAGTAAATAAATTAGGGGTTGGGATGCCCTTAAATGAAATTTTTGAGCCATCTGTTCCACCTCGAAAAGGTTGAATATCTGGCTTGATGCCAAGATTTGCCATCGCTTTAGTAGCAAGTTCTACGGGTGTCATATCCTTTTCAATGATTTCTCCCATATTATAATATTGATCCAAAAAATCAATTGTAATTCGTTTTTTGTCGAGTGAATCATTTAATTCATGGACGATCTTAGCAAGTTGTTGCTTTTTTTTTTGGAAAAGTTCCTTGTTATGATCGCGAATGATATACGTCAATTCAGCTTGATCTAAACTTCCAATAAATTTTGTTAGTAAATAAAAACCTTCGTAACCACGTGTTCTCTCAGGAACTTCCGCTTGTGGTAATTGTGCATCGATGCTTTCACCCAATTTGATGGCATTGACCATTGTTCCATAGGCTGTTCCTGGGTGAACACTGGTCCCTTCGATCGTGATTACAGCTTGCGCTGCATTGAACGTTTCGTATTCAAAGCAGCCTACTCTGCCACTATCTACTGTATAGGCAAATTGGGCAGGGAAATTCGCTGCATCAAAACGATCTGCACCACGACCAATTTCTTCATCAGGCCCAAAAGCAAGCAACACTTTCCCATGTGGTATTTCAGGATGTGCCAGTAGATACTCAACTGCCTCTAAAATTTCGACGATTCCCGCTTTATCATCTGCTCCTAATAATGTCGTTCCATCTGTTGTAATCAACGTTTGACCGACATAATCCTTTAGATTAGGAAACTCTTCTGTCTTCATGATGATTCCAGCTTTTTCATTCAGCACAACATCTTGCCCATCATAATCAGAAAAAATAGTGGGGCAAATGTTCTCCGCATTATAGTCCGCTGTATCTAAATGAGCAATAAAACCAATCGTAGGAATTTCTTTATCTGTCGTCGCAGGTAAAACCGCCGTCAGAAAGCCATTTTTTTCATTATAAGAGATTTCAGAAAGTCCGATATCTGTTAAATCTTTTTCAATGATTCGCGCAAAATCAACTTGTCCTTGTGTTGTAGGAATGGTCTGACTTGTTGCATCAGACCGTGTATTTACTTTCGCATAACGAACAAACCGTTCTAGTAGTTGACTCATTTCGTTAGTCCTCCAAGTAAGCTGTTCTCAGGTTGAAATAATCACCATATAAATGGTAACTGATTCCTTTGATAGCTGGATTGATCAAATAATTAGATGCACTTTGATAAAGCGGTACTTGAGCCGCATCTTGATCTAGTAAAATATCTTCTGCTTCTTTGTAATCATCAAACTGTTTATTCGGCGTATTCGCATTGATTGTTCGTGCATCGGTAATGAACTTGTCATAGGTATCATTTTTGTATGAACCATAATTATACGCAGAGCTGCCTGCATATAAGTTAAAATAAGAATCTAAATCACTACTGCCAGCAATCCAGCCAGATAATGAAAGTTCATATTCTTTGTCTTTACGCGTTTGTAAGACATTATTTTTTGGCTGTGCATTGATCGTGATTTCTAGCCCTTTTAAGTTCTCTTGTAGTTGACTTTGAATGTATTCAGAGATTTTTTTTCCATTGTCATCATCTGACACCAAGAGTGATAATTTCACTTTATCGCCTAGCTCCGCTTGCGCTTTTTCCCATTCTGCTTGTGCTTTTTTCACATCATATGTTAGATGATCTCCGCTGAATTTTCTGAAATCCTCAGAGGTTTCAGGATTTTTGTATAAGTTACTTGGGATCAGACCATTCAATGGTTTTGAGCCATCATTTAAAACACTTTTTGTCAAAGCATCCTTATCGATTGCTTGTGCGATTGCTTTTCGTAAATGGATATTAGCTGGTGCTGTGCCTGCTTTTTTATTGAAATCTAAATAGTGATTTGCTACATCTGAATGTGTGACATATCCTGCGTCATCACTGTATTGCTGCACATATTGACCGCTGATACGAACCAAGTCTAATTCATTTGATTGGTATAAATTGATTCCTGTATTTTCTTCTTTGATCGTATTAACTTTAACTTCTTCTAGCTTGACTGTATCTGCATCGTAATACTCTGGGTTCTTTTTCAATGTCCAGGTATCAGACGAAGCATCCCAATCTGTTAAAATAAACGGCCCGCTATAAATTAAATGATCACTATCTGTAGCATACTCTTTCCCTTGCTTCTCAACATATGCTTGATTTTGTGGGGCTAACCAGCCGATTGAAGCAACTACTAAAAAGGATGGTTGGGCTTGTTCTAATGTCACCTCAAACTCTTGATCACTTGGTGCAGCAAGACCTATTTCGTCTATTGGTTTTTCACCATTTCGGATTGCTTTGCTATTTTTCACATTATCCAATAAATAAGCATTTGGACCAATCGTTGCTGGTGTCACTAATTTTTTCCATGAATAAAGAAAATCTTGTGCAGTGATTGGTTCACCATTACTCCATTTGATATCGTCTTTCAGCGTAAATTTATACGTTAAACCATCTTCACTAACCGCTACTTTTTCTGCTAAACCTGGAATTGGAGTACTATCATCATCAAAACGATACAGTCCTTCAAACAAATGTTGCACGATCGTAAACGTATTTTTATCCATAGTTTGTGTTGTATCTAGCGTTGAAAGTGGTGTAGGTGAACTGATTTCGATTTTTTGATTTTTAGCAATTGTCCCTGCTTCGCTTTTAGTTGTTTCTTTTTGGTCGTTGCCCCCGCATGCTGTGAGTAATAATCCCGTTAATACTGCACTTACAACTAGTAATTTTTTCTTCATTTTGTTTCCCCCTTCAGAATCTGTATACATCAACTACTCCTACCTTTTTGTGAATGTTGAAAATCAAATGGCCTCTCTCTTGAAGTCATGCTCTACAAATTATCATAGTCATAACACTTGGTGATTCCTAGTTTGGAAGCTTCTCTCCCTTTGCACGCCTTGTATTGTTCATCATCTACTCTGGCAGAGCCAGTCGTAGTGATTCACAACAAAAAACTCTCATCCTATAAAAAGGACGAGAGTTTTAAACTTTCGCGGTACCACCTTCGATTGACTTTATAAAAAGTCCACTCTATCAACACAAGCATGCTGAGGCGCTATAACAGGCGCACCTGAATTGATCTTAACTTGTTCGATCAATTTGTTCAAAGGCCATTTTCTTTCCCATATTCACTGTCTCTTCCCACCAAACGAGACTCTCTTTGAGCTATCTGAAAAATACTTTCCTCATCTTCACATTTAATTTTAATAGATAATGTATTATAAGGATTGTAGCATACCAAGGGAAGAAGCGTCAATATAGGTTGAGAAATTTCCAAAAAAATACCTGGCTATCCCTTCAATACCAACATTTCTAACATGCTAGATGATTCAGGGGAACCAGATACTTTATTCATTTTATTTTAGTGCTTTTTGTACATCTTCAATCATTAGATGAGTAGATTCTAATCCACCACCACTTAGGTACCAAACATCTGGTTGTAATGTAATCACTTTACCATTTTTACCAGCATTTGTTTGTTTAACCAATTCATTATTTTCTACATTATCATTGGTATCATCGCCACCGATTGCTTTGGTACGGTCAACGACAAACAAGATATCCGGATTTTTTTCTAGAACATATTCATATGAAACACTTTGTCCATGGGTAGAAGCTTCAATGGCATCATCTGCTTGTTTAAAGCCAAAAGTATCATGAACAATGCCAAAACGAGAACCCGTTCCATAAGCTGAAAGCTGACCTTCATTTACTAAAACAACTAAAGCTTTATCATTGCTTGCTTCTGCTTTTTCTTTAACATCTGCAATTTCTTTTTCTAAATCAGTGATTTTTGTCTTCGCTTCGTCTTTTTTATCAAAAATTTCAGCTAACGTTTCGATGTTTTTCTTTGTAGAATTCCATGTGTCTTTTGCATCTACTGATAAATAAATCGTTGGGGCAATTTTGCTCAATTTATCTTGGAAATCTTGCTGACGACCAGAGATGATGATCATATCTGGTTTAAGTTCATTAATTTTTTCCAAATCTGGCTCTTTGATTCCGCCAGCTGATTCGACTTTTTTATAATCTGATAGATAATCAGGTAAGTTTTTCGTTGGCGCTCCAACTACAGTATCCCCTACACCCAAAGCATCCATTGTATCTAATGAACCGTTATCGAAAACAACGACTTTTTTAGGATTTTTAGGAACTTCGATAGAACCATTTGAATCGTTGACTGTAATTGTTGTCGCTTCTGCACTTGATTCTTTTGAGCCAGATTCATCTGTTTTTTTATCATTGTTGCCACATGCACCCAAAGTAAGTAGTGCAACCATTGAGACTGTTGCTAACGCTAAAAATTTCTTTTTCATTTTGTTTCCTCCAGTTTGATTAGTGTATTTAAATTTTGCTATCTTATTCAGCTTTTCTAGTTAAAATACATACAGAATCTTTTTCCTTCAATTTCACAAATCCGGATATTCATATCGTAAAGTTTATTCAATACCTCAGATTGGATAATGTCATCGGTACTACCGTGTGTGAATAAGCGGCCGTCTTTCATGGCAACGATCTCATCTGCATAGCTCGCTGCAAAATTGATATCATGCAACACGATGATCACTGTTTTGCCAAACTCATCCACCAAACGGCGCAAGGTCTGCATCATTTGGACCGCAAAGTTCATATCCAAATTATTCAACGGCTCATCTAGTAAAATATAATCTGTATCCTGCGCCAAAACCATGGCAATATATACTCGTTGCAATTGTCCGCCAGACAATGTATCGATCAATTCATCTGCCAAATCCAGCAATCCAAGATTTTCCATCGCTTCTTCGACTTTTTCATGATCTTCTTTTTTTAAACGACCTTTACTATAGGGGAAGCGGCCAAAATTAACTAATTCTCTGACCGTGATTTTTAAATTGATTCCATTTGTTTGTTTTAAAATCGATAGTTTCTTTGATAGTTCGCTTTGTTTCCAAGTCTTTACTTCATTATGGTCTAAATAAATCTCACCAGTATCTTTAGGAATCAAGCGACTCATCATTGAAAGCAGCGTACTTTTCCCCGCTCCATTTGGCCCAATAAAAGCGGTCAATTTTTGCTCTGTAATTGGCAACTGAACTTCTGAAACAACAATCTTTTCACCATATCTTTTTGATACATTTTTGATTTCGATCATCTGCGCTGCTTCCTTTCACTAATAATTTTCCCAACAAAATAAACACCACCGCCAAACTCGATCACAATACTTAAAGTCGTGTTTAATTGGAAGACTTGTTCGACCATAAATTGTCCAAAAACCAACAAAATTATCGACAGCAAACTACCACCTAAAAATAACTCACGATGCCTAAAAGTACCCATCAACTGATAGCTCATATTTGCAACGATAAACCCTAAGAACGTTACAGGTCCTACTAAAGCTGTAGATAAGCCGATCAGTCCACTAATCACAGTCAATAACACAAATTGAAATCTAGGAACATTGATCCCTAAACTAGTTGCTTGCTCATTTCCTAAATGTAAAACGTCCAAAGCATGACTTTTCACCCACAAAAAACCAACTAAAAAGGTGATCAAAATACCAGCAATCAACAAATGCTGACTATTCACATTCCCAAAACTGGCAAATAATTTCCCTTGCAGCAAATCATACTCATTCGGATCCATTACCACTTGTAAGAACGTACTGATACTATTAAAAAAAGTACCTAAAATAATGCCGATCATCAGTAATAAGAATAAATCGTTCCCGCCCTTTTTTAATAAAAAGCGCGATAACAAAATACTTGCACCTACCATTAGCAAAACATTTAATAGGAACGTAGCGATTGTTTCATTCCCTAAAAGTTGTTGTCCGCCCAAAAAGAAAAATAATAAGGTCTGAATAAAAACATACAGAGAATCCAGTCCTAAGATATTCGGGGTCAAAAAATGATTTTGGGTCATTGTTTGAAAACTGATTGTCGAAAATGTTGCAGCAACTCCAACAAAGACAAAAGCCAGTAACTTTTTCCCTCTAAGTTCTAACGCGAAATCCCAATTACCATATGTCTTGTAGGATAGGTACAACGCACACACGGCAATCACCGCAACTAGTAATAAAAGGATTTTCACTGTTGATGATTGGAAGAATTTTTTCATGCTGTTTTCCTCCTCATCAATAATGCAATAAAGATAAAGCTGCCTAACACACCGACAACTACGCTGACAGGTACTTCATAAGGCGCAATCACCACTCTGGCTAAAACATCGCATGCTAGCAAAAAGATACTCCCACCAACAGCTGTGATCCCAAGTGTATTTTTCATATGATCGCCATAGCGCATGGAGACCAAATTAGGAACAATTACGCCTAAAAACGGAATATTCCCAACCATGATCAACACAACGGCACTGGACAACGCAACAATTCCTAAACCAAACAATTGAATCTGTTGATAATTTAAGCCCAGATTCGTCGCCATGTCTTCGCCCATCCCAACTACGGTAAAGCGGTAAGCAAAAAGATAGGTGATGATCAATAGAGGAATCGTTAGATAAAGTAGTTCGTAATTGCCTTTCATCACTGTAGAAAAATTCCCCTGCAGCCAAGAAGACATATTTTGAACTAATTGAAATTGATACGCAAAAAATGTCGCCACTGAACCGATAATATTACCAAACATCACACCGATCAATGGAATCATGACTTGATTTTTTGCAGGTAAGAAGCGTGTTAAATAAATAAAAGCTAACGTTCCACCAAAAGCAAACAGAAATGCGACAAACGAACGAAACAATAATGGTGCTGTAGGGAAAAAAATCATTACGACTAAAATTCCTAATCTTGCACTATCCATCGTACCTGCTGTGCTTGGCGAAACAAATTTATTCTGTGTTAAATGTTGCATGATCAATCCAGAGATACTGATTGTACTTCCAGCGATCACCAAACTGATTGTCCGAGGTATCCTCGTTGTGAACAATACTAATTGTTGCTGTGAATCCCATTGAAACAACTGTGTCAGGGAAATATCTTTCACTCCGACAAAAATCGATGCTACAATCAAAAGGAGTAAGAGAACAAATAGGCCTATTTTTTTCATATACTTGCTCCGTTTTTCTACTTGCTAGAATGACATGATCCTGACTAGAGCTATCACAGAACGAGTCTGATCAGCTTTTCTCTTTGTCTAGCTTTACAGACTAACACCTCGGAAAAAAGATAAAACCTGCTCGTGCCCAATAGCGGCACAATCCTGTTTTCCTATTTTTCTGTCGGTGCTGAATGAGTCTGATCAGCTTTTCTAATTGAGAATGATTTTCATTCTTACTTATTAGTCTATGCGAAAATCGTAAGAAAAGCAATACTTTTTTAGCTTTTCTCTATGCTCGATTGTTGTTTAAATTCCGTTCTTATAAGCGGTTTCTCTTAATTCTGTGCTATAATCTGAGGTAAGACTATTGAATGGAAGCAGGTTAGATAATGAATGGCACAAGATGACTTACAGAAACATTTAGATAATGCGATGTATGGCACCCCGCTACTAAAACCAGAGGAACAACGCAAGTATATGGGTACTTTTCGTGAAAGATGTTACTTGACTATGACAATCGAACAGATGAAAGATACAGCCAATAGAACAAATTTCTTAAAAGAGTTAACTCAACATCCTGATGCAACGGTTCTTTTAAATGGTGCAATGGACATTACTTTGCAGTCTGCTTATATTAAACTGATCAATGAACGACACCTAAAATTCACAGTGGTCAATGATTTCGTTGAAAATACGCCAGATGCTTTAGGTTTAGTTTTGACCGCAAAAGAAGCAGTAAACGTGGAAACCATCGACATTGAACAAAAATTTCCTAAACAATCTACTAAGAGTGAACAACTGGATGAACCTAAGAAGGGGTTTTGGCATAAGTTATTTCATTGAAACGGTATGAAAAAGTCAGGCTCTTCGGTAATTTACTAAAAACCACACAATGCGCTTTCCGCATTGTGTGGTTTTTAGTCCAATTACTCGAGTCTAAAATACTTCTGGATACAGCATTTTCAGTACATCCATCGTTAAATGGCGACCTTTACCCGAATGTGGATAAGCATGCATATGCATTGCTGGGTTGAAGTTTGCTTCTATGATGCCATATGTTCGGCTATGCTTCGTTCCCTTGATCGATTTATCCGGCACGATCAAGTCGATGCCACAGATTTTGGCGCCTAAGGCTTGGACTGCTTCAATGGCAATTTGCTTGTAACTTTCATCAAAATCATCTGTCACATCGATGGAATCGCCACCCGTGCTGACATTAGAGTTTTCTCTTAGATACACAATTTGATCTTTTTCTGGAACAGATGTTGTTAATAAATTTTGTTCTTTTAACATCAAACGCTCAACGTCACCTAACTGAATCAATTCTAATGGTGAACGGTGATGGGTTCCTCTCAATGGGTCGAGATTTTTTTCGGCTACCAATGCTTCCACAGAGCGGATACCATCTCCCACCACATTGGCTGGTACGCGCAACATAATCGCCCGCACTTGATCATCTAAAACAAAGAATCGATATTCCGTCCCTGGCAAGAACTCTTCAATTAAGACAGCTGAATCTTCTTTAAACGCTAACTGCAAGGCTTCAGTATAATCAGCTAATGAAGCACCCTCTTTGAAAATGGTGATTCCTATACCATAATTTGTCGTTTTTGGTTTGATCACAAATGCTTTTTCCGAATATTTTACATAGGCCTGTTCAGCCATTTCCAGCGTATCAAATTCATCGCCAGCAGGAACTGTAAAGCCAGCTTCTGCTAAAACTTTTTTCGTCACTGTCTTATTCTCCATGATCAATGGGACAACATAATTATCTTTACTGGTCATATTAGCATTTTTGACATATTCGATATGCTCATTATGTTTGAGTTTCAAAAATTGTTCTGGTTCATCAAGGATTTCAACCTCGACACCCTTTTGAATGATATCAAATAAAAATAGTTGCGTAGATAGCTCCATGTTTCTAAAGCCAGCCAATTGATACGGGCGTTCAAATGCCATCCCTTGAAATTCTTTCCCGAAAATAATCCCCAATTCATGATTGGAGTTACTTTCAATGATCGTCCACATCTTTCCGGCAATCGTTAAATCAGGTGTTCGCAACTGTGCTCGATGAACTTCTAATGATTTTTTAGCTCTAAATAATCCTAAAGACTCGATCATTTCATCCATTTCAGCAAAAATCCGATCCCCTTCTGCCAATAATTTCACTTGGGCAAACGGATGACCTAAAGCGACTTGCTCATTCAAGAAATCTCCTGTCGCTACCCAATCATTGGGCGCTTCCTTTTCATCAGTCCACAACAAATACAACATAAACAGATGGATAAATTCTAGAGATTCTTCATCAACACCTAGTGGGGCAAACGGATTTAAATCTAAGTTTCGTAATTCAATGTAACGAACACCCGTTTTAGGTAGATCAGCCATTTGCTTGCCGCCGCGTAATCGAACCGCTGAATAAAATTCTTTTTCTTCTGATAATATGCCATTTTCAACCATCCGATGAATATCTTTGATGTAATGTTGTAAAGATTCATAAGATACTTTGACATTTTCATTATTTTTGTAACCAAATGCACTGTTACGTAAACTTCTAACCGGCTCTTTCGGTCGTTCTTCACGTTCAGTAAAGTAACCCGGCTCACTCACAGGAGAAGCGCCAAATAGATACGTGATCAGCCAACGGTAACGTAAATAGTTACGTGAGACTTTCATATATAAAATATTTTTGAATGCTTCGATCGTTTTATACTCTGTTTGCGCTGAAAAAAGCTGCTGAACTAATTCGATATCGTATTCAAAATTAAAATGAATCCCGCTGACCATTTGCTTACGTTTCCCGTATTCTCTTGCTAAGTAACGACGATACAAAATCCCATCATACTGCTCAAGTTTGGCGATTTTTATCTCTTCATCTTTTAGTGGTAATTTTGGCGGCATACTTAGGGGCCAAAGCATCTCATGTTTATTCATCGAACGAAACGCTACATCATGAATTGCTGCGAGATAACGCATCATTTCATGGATTGAATTTGCCACAGGTGTGATCAATTCCATTTGCGTTTCACTAAAATCGGTTTGAATATATGGATGATATGTTCGATTCCCTAAAACCATTGGGTGGTCTGTCATTGCTAATTGACCATCAAATGTCGTACGTTGACTTTCTTTTTCTAATCCAAAGCGCGCTGCCATGATATAGGGGCGTGCATTTTTTTGCTGTAACAACTCTTTAAATTTCATACTGTCGCCTTTCTTCCCTGTTATTATGCTATTACTCATCATTATATAGAAAAAGAGAAGCAAAAAAAATATTTTAGCTTAAATTTTGTCAAAAAGGAAATAAATTTACTACTTTGGACAAAGATAAGCCTTATTTATTTTGTATCCTCTACTATCTATTCTTTCAAGATCCGTGACTTCCATGTATACTAAAAAGAAAAAATAATTTTAATCAGAGAGGTATCTAATGACGAATCAAGCCTTAATCATCATCGATCTTCAAATCGGACTAGAAAGTTTTGGCACTGGCTTATTTCAGCGTGATAAGGTTTTAGTTGGCGTGAACCAACGAATCAGCGAGTACCGAAAACAGCAGTTACCAATTATCTTTATCCAACACGAGGATGAAGACTTGGTGATCAATAGTCAAAGTTGGCAGTTATTCGACCAACTAGACGTTAGAGCCGAAGACTTCTATATTGGTAAAACCCATGCAAATTCCTTTTTCCACACACCATTAAAAGAACTATTGGATCAACTGAGTATCACCCAACTTGAATTTTGCGGTGCTCAAACAGAATATTGTGTTGACACAACAATCCGTATGGCACATGGTTTAGGCTATACATGTTTCATGAAGCGTGGTCTAAGCACTACCCTGGATAATGATTTATTAGATGCTAAAACAATTATTAGGCATCATGAACAGTTATGGGACCAACGTTTTCTAACGTTTATTTGATTCAATACCCCTTGTTTTCTATCTCTCTCTAATAGTACCATATTCTGGAAACAAAAAATTAAAATTATCTCATGATATCTTCTAGTCATTCGTGATAGTATAACTAGGGGATATTTGTTGCGTTTTATTAATTTCGTTCTTATTTTCTATTCAAAGAGGAAATATCCCGTATTCTATGGAAATGGAGGAAGGTTTTACATGAAATTTACGAAAAGACAAATCCAAGATACATTATACGTAACAATTGGTTCTTTTATTTTAGCAGTATCGATCAATTCAATTT
Organism: Enterococcus ureilyticus; assembly: GCF_001730315.1. GTDB lineage: Bacteria > Bacillota > Bacilli > Lactobacillales > Enterococcaceae > Enterococcus_L > Enterococcus_L ureilyticus. The sequence continues at coordinate 82,766 of NZ_MIKC01000004.1, read as the reverse complement.
TACTACCAAATAAAATCGTGGCTGGTGGTGCCAATGGAATTAGTGTAGTAATCAATTATCTGTTTGGGATCAATCCAGCGTTAGTTTTGTATGCAATTAACTTGCCCTTATTACTGCTTTGCTTTTTGCTCCTTGGAAAGGAAGTTGGGATCAAAACAATTTATGGTAGTTTGATCTATCCTTTTTTTGTGGGAATTACAACGCATTTACCTGTGCTTACTCATAATATTTTTCTTGCAACAATCTTTGGTGGTCTTTTAACCGGGATTGGGTTAGGACTAGAATTTAGAGGAAACGCGTCAACTGGCGGAACGGCGATTATCTCTCAAATCGTTAATAAATATTTTAAAATTTCCCTAGGCGTGTCGATTTTGTTTGTGGACGGTATCGTGATTTTATCTGCCCTATTTGTTTTCAATACTGATACAGTTCTCTTCTCTCTGATTTGCTTATACCTTATTGGACGTGTGGTGGATATGGTCCAAGTCGGTTTTGTTCGTTCTAAGAATGTTCTGATCATTTCACCAAAATATGCAGAAATCAAAGAAAAAATCTTAGTTGATATGGATAAAGGGTTAACGATGATACCGATTGAAGGCGGTTATCAAAAAAATCCAAGTATGTTGATGATGACTGTCATCAGTGAAAAAGACTTTGCTAAAATCAAAGAAAATGTCATGGCAATCGATGAAGAAGCCTTTATTGTTTCGATGAATGCGAGTGAGGTCTTTGGTCGAGGGTTTAGCTTGAAGAAAATCGCAGAGGATTACGGGATTGAAACGAATAATTTGTGATAGAGCGGTAAAATAAAGCCCTTAGCTCTCATGAAAAATGCTTTGTGTAGCTAGATCAAGAGAATCGGAATGAAACAGTTTGCCACTTAGCAATCCAAAGGACCAATTTTTCCATTCCATTATGTACGAAATTCATTTTTCATGTTATAATTAACTTGCAGAAAAAAAGCATGTGGTACACTAAACCCCTGAAGAGTGTGAGTCTTCAGGGGTTTTTCGTGGGCTAATGCCGCCATATTTTGTTTTACTTCTTTTTAGTATTTAGCCAATACTCAAATACAGAGCTCAATATTCCTACAAGAAGCGGGCAAAAAAATGCTAAAAGCATGGGTACACCTCCTTTCAGTCGCAGGACTGGCGGATAGGCGACATATTAAAATACGCTTTTTTGCTCTTACTGCATTATTCTCATTTTAGGTGGAGATATTGCTAGTCAATCAGATTTTTATACTATAAAAAAATAAGTATACTAAGATCATTGTGTTTGTCTAATGATCTTAGTGTGTTTATTTAATCGTTGATTACTACTTTATTAGCTCTCTTGATTCTCACAATTCAAGCTTATCACCTCACCATTATCGATCAAACACTCCACGCGTGTCTCACCCCAAAAACAAAGTAAATCAAAAATTTCTCCCCATTATTCACTACATTCACTTAAATTATATTATACTTTTGGTTAAATTTAGTTGTCGGCAGTTCAGCAATTTGAATGGACAGCGAACATAGTGCCAACGTTATTTTAACGAATTAAAAAACTTTTGGCTGGCTACTTTGTAGTCACTCAAAAGTTTTTTCTATTTCTTTAATCTTCGACTTTTAGTAATCCTTTGAACAAACCAATCGCAAAATCATTGGCATCAAACCTTTCCAAATCATCAATACCTTCCCCAAGTCCGACTAATTTCACTGGTAAATGCAACTCATTACGAATCGCCAGGACGATTCCACCTTTGGCTGTACCATCTAATTTTGTTAGTACTAAGCCTGTGACATCCGTTGTTTCTTTAAATTGTTTTGCTTGTGACATTGCGTTTTGCCCAGTTGTGGCATCTACTACAAGCAGGACTTCATGAGGTGCATCTGGTAGTTCTCGCTGAATTATACGTTTGATTTTTTCAAGTTCATTCATCAAATTGACTTTATTTTGCAAACGTCCTGCTGTATCAACAAGTAAGATATCTGCATTCTCCGCTTTGGCACGTTCTACTGCATCAAAAACAACTGCTGCTGGATCACCGCCAGCATTGCCTCGAACAACTTCTACCCCAGCACGTTCACCCCAGACGACTAATTGATCGATAGCCCCTGCTCGAAAGGTATCAGCTGCTGCCAATAGGACTTTTTTACCATCTTGTTTGTATTCGTGGGCAAGTTTACCGATACTAGTCGTTTTACCAACACCATTTACACCGACAAATAACATCACAGTCAATCCGTTTTCTTGGATATTCAACGCATTATTTTCTTCAATGCCTTCAGCTTCGTAGAGATCAACCATTTTTTCAATGATCGTATTTTGCACAGCAGCAGGTTTCTTCACATTACGCAATTTTACTTCTTGACGGAGCGATTCTGTAATTTTTATTGCTGTATCAAAACCAACATCAGCACCGATCAACGTTTCTTCTAATTCTTCAAAAAAGTCTTCATCAACTGAACGGAAGTTGGCAAATAATTCATTTAAACGTTCACCAAAGGTTTTGCGAGTTTTCTCCAGCCCTTTTTCATATTTCTCTTGTACGATGATTTCTTCTGCTTGTTCCTCCATAATTTCAGGATCAACACGTTCTTCTGCATGTATCACAGGGGTCACCGTGGTCAAAGGATCACTTTCCGCTTCTAAATTGTTTTTTGGTTCTTCTTCATTTTCAAAAGAATCCTCTTGTGTTTGTTCTGTCATTTCTTGTTCGACTGGTTGCGTTTCTGAAACTTTATCTTCTACCTCAGCTTCTGTCTGCGTTTCATCTGTTTCGATTTCAGCTGGCTGCGTTTCTTTTTCGTTCATGAAAGCTTTTTTTATTTTATCGAAAAATCCCATTTAATTCCCTCCTTTCAATGGTTCTAAAACAAATTTTTCAACCGCTTGTGCGACACCGTCATTGTCGTTTGTGTCTGTGATCACGTCTGCCAAATCTTTCACTCGAGAAACAGCATTTTCCATCGCGATCCCCAGACCTGCATATTCGATCATTGGTAAATCATTTTCTTCATCACCGAGCGTCATGATTTCTTCTTGTTTAATGCCTAAATCTCTTGCTAATAGAGAAATACCGTAAGCTTTTGTGATTCCTTTTGGCATAAATTCAAGTAAATTACTTCTCGTTTTGATGATTTCATACCGATCGTAAAATGGACGCGGTATTTTTTTGATTTGCTCATCTAAATACGTTTGATCTACTGCAATAACAGCTTTATTGTAGATTCTGTCAGCGGTCAATTGCGCTAATTCGTAAGACTCATATGTCAGTAATTTATTTAACTGGCTATACAACGATTCATGATCCTTTGTCGTTGGCAACTGCAATACAAGCCCATCAGATAAAATATCCAATGGTACGTTCAATGATTTAGCCAACTCAAACAAATCATGGATATTTTCTACAGGCATAGACGCTTTTTCGATGATTTCACCTGTATCATTTTTTTGAACCAAACCACCATTGAAGGTGATACTGTAGTCCCCATTGTCACGCAAATTCAAATCGTCCAAATAAATACCGATTGCCGCTAATGGTCGACCTGTACAAATAACGATTTTAACACCTGCAGCTTTTGCTTGCGCTAAGGCTTCTTTGTTTCTTGCAGATATTTCCTTATTACTATTTAATAACGTGCCATCTAAATCGATAGCGATCAATTTAATCAACCTGTCTTGTCCTCCAATCCTATACAACTAGCTTTCAGCGACGATTGCGCCGCCTTCTTTGACTTCTTCCAAACGAACAGAAACGATTTTCGAAACACCTGATTCCTGCATCGTTACTCCATACAACACATCTGCGGCTTCCATAGTCCCTTTACGGTGTGTCACCACAATAAATTGTGTATTATCTTCAAACTCACTCAAATAATGACCAAAACGAGAAACGTTCGCATCATCTAAAGCGGCTTCGACTTCATCCAAGACGCAAAAAGGTACTGGTCTAACACGGATGATCGAGAACAATAAGGCAATCGCCGTTAATGCTCGCTCACCTCCAGAAAGTAAGCTTAGATTTTGTAATTTTTTACCTGGAGGTTGTGCTTCGATTTCGACCCCAGTATTCAATAAATCTTCTGGATTCGTTAAAATCAATTCTGCCCGACCGCCGCCAAACATATTTGGAAATACGACGTTAAACTGTGCTCTAATTGCTTCAAAAACCTCACTAAACCGCGCTTTAACTTCTTCATCCATTTCGCCCATCGTTTCAAATAATTGCTCTTTGGCATCTAATAAGTCATCACGCTGCGTCACTAAAAACTCATGTCGTTCATTGACTTGTTCATACTGTTCGATTGCGTTAAGATTGACGGGGCCTAAACGTTCGATATCACGTTTCAAGCGTTTCACTTCGATTTTTGCCTGTTCTTTGTCGATTGTCAATTCGTAGTCCTCACTTGCACGCTCAAAGGTCAAACTGTACTCTTCTTGCAAATATTGTAACGAATTGTCTAATTTGATTTCTGAACGGTTTTTTTCGACTTCGATTTTTGTTTGCTCTGTTAATAAATGTTGCTGCTGTTTATTTTCTTCTGCTAAGCCGACATCGATTTGGTCGACTTGTGCTTGTAATTGCTGACGAGCAGTTTTCGCTTCTTGAATACTCGTTTGGAGTTGCTCTTTTTTCTCAGCTAATTGTTCTAATTGAACCGCTAAACTTTCTTCCGTCACTTGATGATTGGTTGAATTGTCATTCAATTGTTGTAGTTGTTGTCGTAATGCAGTCTCTCTAGCTAAAAATTCGTCTAGTTGGATTTGCTTTTCTGCCGCTTGTTCGGTTAGGTGCGCTAGTTGTTCTGTTACAACGGCTTGATCGGCTTGCACTTGATTGAACCGTTCAAACGCCTCTGCCCGTAATGTTTCCATTTGGCTGGCTTCTTGATCGACTTGTTTCATTTCCTGATCCAAACGATTTTTCGTTTGATTTAGCTCTTGCTGTTGCTCTGTTAATTCGGCTTTTCTTGTTTGATACTCAGTTAAAAATTGATGTAATTCTCGCGCTTCAAATTCAAACAAGCGTTGTTCCTTCGTTAAACGAGTGATCGTTTCTTCTTGATTGGCTAATTTATTTTGCAGCTCTTGTTGCTTCAAGCGGCTCGTTTCACCTGTTGAACGCAATTGCTCAAGTTTTTCATTTAATTCTTTGACTTCCTCTGTCAGCTGTTGTACTTCTTTTTCGGTAACCGTCAATTGTTTTTCGACCCGCTCCATTTGTTCAGTCAATGTTTGGAGTTCTTGGGTTTGTGAAAATAAGCTGCCTTGGTTGCCTCGCTTGTTGGCACCACCCGTCATCGAACCACCTGAGTTCATGACATCACCCTCTAAAGAAACAACACGATATTGATAATTCACAGCTTTTGCTAGTTGATTGGCGCTCTCTAAACTTTCCGCTAACAAGGTTACACCTAAGAGGTTTTGGATCACATTGCTGACTTCATCTGAAAAATGAACTAATTCGCTAGCGACTCCTAAATATCCAGAAATAGTACTGACACGATCGCGCACCGCACTACTCACGTTTCGGGGCTTGATCGTCGTCAATGGCAAGAACGTTGCCCGACCGCTATGTTGTTGTTTTAGGAACGTAATACCTGCTCGACCATCTTTTTCGGTCTCCACGACTACATGTTGTGCAGCTCCGCCTAAAGCTGTCTCAATCGCTACTGTATACTCTTTGGGAACATCGATTAATTCCGCAACTGCACCGACGATTCCAGTCAATTGTTCTTTGTGTTTTAAGACTGAACGAACACCTTGATAAAAGCCAGAGTAGTTTTCTTGGATTTCTTGTAAGCTTTTTTGACGTGCTTTTGCTTGTTGAACTTGGTTCATCGCTTGGTACATTTGCTTTTGTTTGGTCGCTAATTGTCCTTGTTTTTGATCTAGTTGCTGTTTGAATTGGGTATATTGTTCTCTTTGCTCTATTAAAGATTGTTCTGATTCAAAGACATTTGCTTCTAGTTGTTCTTTTTCGATTAAGGCATCCGTCATTTGTTTTTCTAGTGCTTCATGCTTTTGAATAGACTGTTGATTTTTAGCTGTTTCTTGTTGATATTGTCGCTCTAAGTACTTTAAGTCATTGCTCGTATTGGCTTGTTCTTGCATGACCTCAACGTATTGGCTACGTAGTTCTTCTAATAATTCTTTAGAAGATTTACTATATTTTTCAACTTCTAGTTCTGAGGATTTGATTGCTTCAACTAATGATTCACGTTGCGCTTTTTTCTCAGTGACCTTTGCTTGTAAGTCTTGCACTTCTTCACGATATCGAGTGATTTTCTCAGCATTCTCTGTTAATGATTGCTGATATTCACTAGTTGTTTGCATCGTGTGTTTTGAACGTTCAACTAAGACGTTTTTTTGTCCTTCAGTTTGTTTTAACGCTTCGGTGATTTGTAATAATTGCTGCTGTTGTGTCTCGATCTGCTCATCTAATTTATTGCGTTTACCGCGTAGTTGGAATAGCTCATCTTCTGAATCACGTATTTTCTTGCTTGCCACCTGCAATTTTTCTTCGATTGCTGCAAGTTCGGTCGCTTTTATCTCCCAGACTTCTTTGGCTGTTTCGATTTCTGTGACGGTCAAGCTAACATCGATTTCAGTCAAGCTCTCTTTAAGCTTCAAAAACTCCTTGGCTGCTTCGCTTTGTGCAGCTAGAGGAGTCAGTTGATCTTCTAATTCATAGATGATATCTTGCACACGACTTAAATTATCTTCTGTTTCAAACAGTTTTTGTTCTGCTTTTTTCTTTCGTTGTTTGTATTTCAACACACCTGCTGCTTCTTCAAAAATCCCGCGACGGTCTTCTGGTTTACTATTAAAAATCGCTTCGACTTTCCCTTGAGAAATGATCGAAAACGATTCTTTACCCAAACCAGAATCCATAAATAAATCGTGGATATCTTTCAAGCGACAAGCTTGTTTATTGATATAAAAATCACTTTCACCTGTTCGACGATAGCGACGTGTCACGCTGATTTCAGTAAAATCTAACGGTAAAAAATGATCACTATTATCTAAGACAACCGTTACTTCGGCAATATTCAACGCTTTACGACCTTCAGAGCCCGCAAAAATAATATCCGGCATCTTACCTCCGCGAAGGCTTTTAGCTGACTGCTCACCTAAAACCCAGCGAATCGCTTCGGTGATATTACTTTTTCCACTGCCATTTGGTCCGACAACAGCCGTCACGCCATTTTCAAACTCTATTACGGTTCGATCCGCAAAGGATTTAAATCCCGCGATCTCAATTCGTTTTAAATACACGAATAAAACGGCTCCTTCCAAGCTTACTCAGGATTCTTTTTCAGCGCTCGTTCAGCGGCATCCTGTTCTGCTAATTTCTTTGATTTCCCCTGACCTGTTCCAATCATTTTTTCGTTAACAAAGACTTCTACAAAAAAGATCCGATCATGAGCGGGGCCTTCTTCATTGACTAAACGATAGTCAATATGGACGTCTCCTTGTCGTTGTAATACTTCTTGTAAATGTGTTTTGTGATCCATCTCATGTGAAAAAGCACCGGCATCGATTTTTGGAAAAATGACTTCTGCAATGAATTTTTTGACTGCATCCACTTTTTGATCTAAGAATAAAGCACCTAAAAATGCTTCGAATAAATCACACAGTAACGCTGGTCTAGTACGTCCGCCTGAATTTTCTTCTCCTTTTCCTAGGAGAATATATTGGTCAAAATGACATTCTTTCGCAAATTTGGATAAACTATCTTCTCGAACGATCGCCGCCCGCATCTTCGTCAGCTTGCCTTCCGGCATTTCTGGGAATTGTTTATACAGATATTGAGAAACCAATAATTCTAAAACGGCATCTCCTAAAAATTCTAATCGTTCATTGTCAGATAGCTTTAAGTATCGATGCTCATTCACATAGGATGAATGGGTAAAAGCTTGTTCTAATAGGTTGACATCATGGAATACAATGCCGTAACGTTCTTTTAATTCGGTAGTTAACTGATTGTCCATTTGCTACATTCCTTTAAGTTTATTTACAACCTTCTCCATTATACTTTTTTTTACGGGATTTTTAAATGGTTAGGGCGGAATTGACTTAAAATGACTGCCTGTTTCAACATATTTGCAAGTTTTACTAATGATTTCAGCTTGTAGAATGAGACTTTTTATAATAAACTCTAAAGATTCGAGCATTCGTTCCGATTCAAAAGACAAAAAGCGTTCAAGATCGTTTAAAATCTCGATACGCTTTTCGTTTAATCTGTTTCAGTAAAAAATCGTTTAATCTCAATTGCAGCTGCTTCTGATGAATCTGAGGCATGGATAATATTTTGATAACTATTCGCACCATAATCTCCACGAATCGTCCCAGGTTCCGCTTCTAAGCAATTCGTTGCGCCAATCATTTTTCGAACAGTTTTAATGACACTTGTTCCTTCTAAAACGAGGTAAACGACTTCTGATGAGGTCATATAGGCCATCATGTCTTCAAAAAAATCAAATTTCTTCACATGCGCATAATGTTCTTCCGCTAATTCTCGAGACATTTTTGCTATTTTTAATCGACGAATGTTTAATTGCTTCTTTTCAAATCGCTGAATGATTTCTCCAACTAATTTACGAGTAACTCCGTCTGGCTTGATGATGATTAATGTTTGCTCCATTTGATTTCTCTCCTTAATCCCCACTTTTTTGTAAGCGCTTAAAAAGAAGGTTACCATGCTTACCATAGTCTGTCTAGTGTATAAGTGACAAAAAAAAGTTGGGAATTGTCCTTTTTGATAGACTACTTAAAAAAGAGAGACTGGGACAGCTCGCCACGAGCTACCTTAGTCTCAGTCTCCTCTTTCTAATACTATTCTTTATTTAGGTTTATCTGCTGTTAGTTCCACTTTAGACCAATCCATCTCTTTATTACTTAATAGATAATTTTTCACACGATTGTTTACTGGTTGGATAACATAATAATTTGTCGTTGGAATCGCAAAAGCCTCCTCTTTGGCATACTCTTGCCACGCGTAAAAAGCTTTTTTACGTTCTTTATCGTCGAATGTTTTTTCTGATTCAAGCGCTTTTAATAACTTATCATTTTCTTCTGAAGCAAAACGAGTATAGTTGAATTCGGAGTTTCGACCATACAAGCCTGTTGGTGCTGGATCTAAACCTGTTACCCAAGCTGCGTTGTAAACATCGATTTCTGGATCATCTTCTTGTAATTTTTTGTAAAATGCTTGACTGTCCATCAATCGACCACCAGATAATTCCACTTTCAAGCCAATTTTTTCCCACTCTTGAATCATGTAGTCTGCTAATGCTTGAGAGATTTCTTCATTCTTACGGCAAGCAAAGTTAATGACTAACTTGTCCCCATTTGGATCTTCACGGATACCATCATCATCCGTATCTTTGTAGCCTGCATCTTCTAACAATTTCTTCGCTTTTTTATGATCATACGAGTAACCTTTTTGGTCAGGATTATGAACACTCTTGAAAAATGGAATGATCAATGAATTACTCGTGCTTCTCAAACCATGATAAAATTTATCGGCAATTGCTTCTGTATTAATGGCATAGCCCATTGCTTGACGTAAGTTTTTGTTTGCCATTTTTGACTTTTCATCATAGGCTACTCCCTCTTGTTCAGCATTCCATTTCCCCATTTTAAACCCTAGATACGTATAAGAATTATCCACATCACCTAATATTTGGTATCCTTCTAAATCCTTATACGTATCATAACTATCCGCAGGCATATCCACAAAAGTATCATATTCCTTTGCCTTCATACTCTCTACAACACTTGCGGTTGGGACAATTGTTTTAACAATTTTAGCTAGTTTTGGCTTGCCGCCATAATAATGTTCATTTGCTACGAACGTTGCTGACTCTCCATTGACAAACTTATCTAACTTAAACGCACCCAAAGTTACAGGATTTTTCCGAACCGGATCACTGGTTTCCATATCCTTAACAGCAATTCCTTCAAAAAGACGTTTAGGTGTCGCCGTACCCCAAATGACGCCACCAGCCAACTTGATTGCAGGATTCATTTCAATATAGGATATTTCTACTGAACGATCATCGATTGCTTTGATACCAGAAATCGTTTCTGCTTTTCCTTCATGGTATTCTTTCATTCCGACAATTGATTCAAATTTACTACCATAGCGGACACCAGGATAGTCTTTATGCCCTATGATTTCGTATGGGAAAATAACATCCTCTGTTGTGACTGCTTTGCCATCGCTCCATTTTAAATCCTCACGCAACTTGATGATAGCTTTTTTACCATCTACGTCAATTTCAAGATCCGCAGGACCACCATCAATCAATTTGCCCTCATCATCATATTTAATTAGTGACTCATAAGCACCTGACATGATTTTTGTATCCAATGCATTTGAAGAAAAGTTAGCATCAAATACTCCTGGAAATTGTGTATCTGCTGCAATTGCTACTTTTAGCGTTCCTCCATCAATTGCTTTCTCTTCATTTTTTACTGCTCGTGCAAATTTTGTTGCATCCTCATTAGACGATGTACTCTCTTCCTTTTTGCCGCCTCCACAGGCTGCTAGTCCTAACGTTACAGACATTAACAACATCACACCACTGACCATTTTCTTTTTCATAAAATATCCTCCTCATTTTTTAGTTTACCCTAATCGTTGTTTTGCATCTGCCGTACGTTTGAAAGCTTGTCCGACATAATTTATACTTAGCATCAGCACTAAAATCAGTAGTGACGCAGGTAACCAAACCCATTGTTTATTGACTAACACATCGCCGCTACTGGCAAAGCTGATCAATGTCCCTAAGCTTGGCACATTGGCAGGCAGTCCAAAACCTAAGAACGTTAAGGTCGTTTCAATACCGATATTACCAGCAAAATTCATTGTCAAATTGGTGATGATCAATGAGCTTAGATTAGGCATAATTTCTCGAAACATGATTTTAATATTACTCGTCCCCATTGTTTTGGACGCATTTACATAATCTCGACGTCCTTCTGATAATGTTTTGCTTCTAAATAATCTTGCTTTTGCTACCCAGTAAAATAGACTCATGATCAAAATAAATGACCAAACATTATACTTAGGAATAATCGTGACAAAAACAATAATAATCATCATCATTGGCAAGATCATAGTAAAATCAACGATGCGCATAATAAAATTATCTACTTTTCCGCCATAATAACCCGCTAATATCCCTATACCAACACCAATAACGGAAGTAATGATCGTAATCGCAAATCCAATAACAATGGAGTTTCTCGCACCTATAATTAGTTGCCCAAAAACATCTCTACCACCTTCATCCGCACCTAAAAAGAACTTGCCTCCTGGCGGAGAATATTTTTCAAATATGTCGATTGTCATGACGTTGTTTTGGTCAATAATCAACGCACCTATAAAGGTAACAGCTATGATCAGCAATAAAATCACTAGTGAAAGCAGAGCTAGCTTATCTTTTTTAAACTCCCTAGCAATCATCTTTAACCCCATTGGTGGTGTACTGATTTCGGTATATTCCTGTGATTCGCCAATTTCTTCCATCGACTCGTTGTTCATCATAATGTAATCACCTCTCCATTCACTGTACTCTGATCCTAGGGTCTATAGCGCTCATGATAATATCAGAAATAAGTGTCCCAAATAAGGTTGCTAGTCCATAAATTAAAATAAGAGCGGTCACTACACTATAATCTCTTTGCGTGATTGAAGTGATAAATAAATTTCCCATTCCTGGAAAACCAAAAATACGTTCAATCACAACTGACCCACCCAGTAAACCAGTAATTTCATAGCCAGCCATCGAAGCAATCGGCAAAGATGCGTTCCTAAAAATATGTCGTGTAAAAATCTTTTTCGTTGGCACTCCTTTTGCTCGCGCTGTCCTTACAAAATCACTCGATTTTAAGTCAATCACTTCACTTCTTAAGTATTGAATCGTAACCGCCGTTGCCAATAATGCAGATGTAATCGCCGGTAAAATCAAGTGGTATGCACGACTCCATAAGTAAGCAATCGTTCCCGGTTCAACATCAGGTGATACGGAACCTAGTGTTGGAAACCAACCTAGTCGATAACCGAAAAAGAAAAGAATAATTAAAGCAAAAACAAAACTAGGGACGGCAAAACTAAAAAAGTTATACACCACGACCGCTTTATCAAATTTAGAATTTTGATATCTTCCTGATAATACACCTAAAGGCAACGCAATCGCATAGGTCAAAATAACTGTCAACAGCGATAGCCAAATCGTATTCATCGCCCGTTCACTAATTAAATTTGCTACTGGAATTTTATATTGATAGCTGGCACCAAAATCACCTTGCAGAGCATTGACTAACCAACGAAAATATTGTGTATACCATGGATCATATAATCCAGCTTTCTCCCGCAACATTTCAATTTGGGCAGGATCTGTTCCCGGTTGAATCAACCCTGAAAAAGGGTCTCCTGGCATCATTTTGGCTAAAATAAAAATCAATACGCTCAAAATCAGCACTTGAGGAATCATCAACAGGATTCGTCGCAAAATCGTTTTCCACATTCGCTTGCACCTCCGTCTTTTAATGCCACTTGATGTGTCTCACTGATTTTATGTAAATCATAGACACGACCATTTTGATCATAATACTCTTCTTGATACGCATGATACTCTTGTTCAATTCGGCGCCGCTCCGCTTTATGTTCTTCTCGATGAGCCACATCGATTTTAGGAATAGCTGACAGTAATCGTTTTGTATATATATGCTGAGGGTTCGTGTAAATATCTTTTCGGGAACCGATTTCTACAAAACGACCTTTGTACATAATCGCGATATTATCACACATATGTTTGACAACTCCGAGGTCATGGGAGATAAACAAATAACTCAATCCATACTCTTCCTGAATATTTTTCATAAAATTCAATACTTGTGCTTGGACAGATAGGTCTAAAGCTGACACGGGTTCATCCGCAATGATCAATTTAGGATTCGTTGCGACTGCTCGAGCAACACCTAAACGTTGACGCTGACCTCCAGAAAACTCATGCGGATATTTGTACAACGCATCTTCCGGCATTCCTACGATATCTAAAAGCCCCTGAACCTTCTTCTTCTCCTCTTGAATACTTAAACGTTCAAAATTACGAATTGGTTCTGCGATAATATCCAATACTCTTTTTTTAGGATTTAAACTAGACATAGAATCTTGAAAAATCATCTGCACGTCTTTGTTATAGTGCAACGCTTTTCGATTGTGCGCTTTTGTCACGTCCTTGTCTTGATAGGAAATGCTACCGCTCGTTACTTTCTCTAAGCCAATGATTGCTTTTCCAGTAGTGGATTTACCAGAACCTGATTCACCGACTAAACCATATGTTTTGCCTTTTTCAATGATAAAATCAACTCCATCAACGGCTAATACATGATCAGTCACTCTGTTAAAGAAACCACTACGGATCGGATAATGAACTTTCAAGTCTTTGATTTGAATAATTTCTGCCATTATACTTCCTCCTGATCGTCTCTAAAATGGAAATGCTGATAACAGGTACAGCGGACAAAATGGCCCTCTGACACTTCATGCAAAGTTGGTTCTGCTTCATGAGCATCCTCTGGAATCCAAGGAATTCTTGGCGCAAAACGACACCCTTCTCTTGGTAATTTACTCAATGAAGGGACTACGCCTTCGATCACATGTAATTGACTATCATCTGAATTTTCTTGCGGAATTGATTGTAGTAAAGAACGTGTGTATGGATGTTTCGGATTGCTGAATAATTCTTCAGCTGTCGCAACCTCAACAAATTGTCCCGCATACATCACCGCTACCTTATCTGCCATTTCTGCTACCACACCTAAATCATGAGTAATCAAAATAATTCCTGAACCCGTTTCTTCTTGTAGATCCTTAAGTAAATCCAAAATTTGTGCTTGAATCGTTACATCTAGTGCCGTTGTGGGTTCATCGGCAATGATGATAGCAGGTTTACAGGCAATTGCTATCGCGATAATGACACGTTGACGCATTCCTCCAGACAACTCATGAGGATACTGTCTGCCCACTCGTTCTGGATTTGGAATGCCAACTTGCTGCAACAACTCCATTACCCTTGCTTGCATTTGTTCTGCATTCATATCAGTATGATAGGTTAAGCTTTCCTTGATTTGATCATCAATCCGCATTAAAGGATTGAGTGCTGACAATGGATCTTGAAAAATCATACCAATGTCATTCCCACGTATTTTGTTGTATAGCTCTTCGTTAAACGTAGTTAAGTTTAGCTCTTTATAGAAAATTTCCCCAGTCACACGACTATAGTTTGCATCATGTAATCCCATAATCGTTGTTGCTAATGTGCTTTTGCCACAACCCGATTCACCAACGATTGCGAAAATTTCATTATTTTCTAGCTCAAATGACACATCATCTACTGCATCATAATACTCATCTTTGATTCTAAATCCAGTGTGAAGATGTTGAATATCCAATAATTGACTGCCATCACTCACATTAATCCACCCCTTATTATCGACTTTACAGTTCGTCATACTAAAAACTATTTATCATAGAATAAAATTGCTAATCCATTACATAAAAAACGCTTCAACAACCTTATTGTAATCTTTTTTATGCAATTGTATATAAGATTTACAAAAAATGCAACATTTTGGTAAAAGTATATTTATTTCGAAACACACAAAAAAAGTCTGAGACATAACTCTACGAGTTATATCTCAGACTCAAAGAATCCGAATAAACGGCGGGAGCAAAAGCAACTCCTTCGGAAATAAGTTGAAATCCACAAAAATTTGAAGAGCAATTTTCGTAAAATCCCTCTTATTTCTCGGAGTTAAACACTTCTGTCCCAGCCTCTTTTGTGATAATGTGAAAAAAGTCGAGTTTTTGAAAATAACCTACTCAACCTTTGGCACAACCTCATTTTGCATTTTTTAAATTATAAGTGATTCATAATATAATCTACAGCAGCACCAACTGTTTCAATTTGTTCTGCATCTTCATCAGAAATTTCTGTACCAAACTCGTCTTCAAGTTCTAAAACAAATTCCATTACACTAATCGAATCTGCATTCAAGTCATCTTTAATGTTTAATTGATCTGTCACTTTCTCAGCTTCAATATCAAAGTGGTTTGAGATAATCTTCGCTACTTTTTCAAGTACTTCTTCACGACTCAACTGTATTCACCTCCACTGCTTTTGAAAAGCGTTCCTCACGATTGAGTTAAACGCTATGATACATTGTACTCACAAATAATCGATTTGTCCATCTTTTTTTGCAAAAACATTACAATACGGTTGCAAACAGGTTGCGAAAATGGTTATTCTTTTGTTTCATAATAGCTGACAAGCTGGGGTACAACTTCGGTTTTTAACATTGTCTGAATTTGACGAATAGTATAGCGAACAGCTTCTGGTCCTGTTGATCCGTGTGTTTTGATAACAGGTGCTTTCAACCCAAATAAAACGGCTCCGCCATGTTTAGAGTAATCCATTTCATCTTTCATCCCACGTAAGGCATTTTTTAAAAGTAATGCGCCCATTTTGCCTTTAAATCCTTCTGCAAGAATTGAGGACTTTAAAAGCCCCATCATATTTAGTGCTGTTCCTTCAATCGATTTTAGCACGGCATTGCCTGTAAAGCCGTCGGTCACAACAACATCAGCAGCGCCACTTAATAAATCACGCGCTTCTACGTTTCCAATAAAATTGATACTGTCTTCTTCTGATAGCAACTCAAATGCTTTTTTCGTTAATTCGCTCCCCTTCGTTTCTTCAGAACCATTGTTCAAAAGAGCAACACGAGGTGTCGCGATATTTCTCACTTTTTCAGCATAAAAAGAACCTAACACAGCATACTGAACAAGATGTTCCGGTTTATTATCAGCATTCGCACCTAAATCCAACATGTCAAAGCCGCCATCTGGTTGACCGATAACTGGCAAAGTAGACATCAAACCAGGACGCTCAACATTCTTGATTCGTCCCACGATAAACAAACCTGCTGCTAATAATGCTCCAGTATTCCCAGCAGAAAAAATCGCGTCCGCCTCACCATTCTTAACCGCTTGAGCAGCTAGAACCATCGAAGCGGTTTTCTTACGACGAATCGCCTTAACCGGCTCATCGTCACTATTGATTTTCTCATCTGTATGAATAATCGTAATATTCGTTTCATCGGTTACATACTTTTTAATTTCATCTTCTTTTCCATAAAGTAAAAACTCAATCTCAGGAAAATCCTGCTTGGCTAGCATCACACCTTCAATAATCGCCTGCGGTGCATGATCGCCACCCATTGCATCAACTGCAATCTTCATAAAATAGTCCCTCCTAGGTAAATTACAATAAATAGTATAACATATCGAAAAGCGGAACGAAGCGTTTAGCTCTCATGAAAATTAGGACTCTGACTAGGAAACGCTCTTTTGTTTCATAGACAGATTATCTATTTTCCTTGAGAGTTGCTTCGTGCAGCTGGATCATCGAAAAGCGGAACGAAGCGGTTAACTCTCATGAAAATTAGGACTCTGACTAGGAAACGCTCTTTTTGTTTCATAGACAGATTATCTATTTTCCTTGAGAGTTGCTTTGTGTAGCTGGATCACGAAAAGCAGAACGAAGCGTTTAACTCTCATTTCAACTCCTCACACCGTCTCAATACGATTAGTCAAAAAACTGTTGCTCATCATCATTGGGTTTAATTTTATCCGCAACACCACGATACTCTGGTAAAACCCACCACTGCTCTTTTTTCCAAATAATACTAGCTTCTTGACGAGCTACTTCAAGTATATTGAAATCCGTTACAATATCACCCACAGCAAATTGCGGAACACCAGATTGCCTAGCACCAAATACCTCACCAGGCCCACGCAATTCCAGATCTTTTTCACTTAGTACAAAACCATTATTCGTTTCCGTCATGATTTTCATCCGCTCTACACCCATTTCATTTTTGGGATTAGCGACTAAAATACAATAAGAGGCTTCTGATCCTCGCCCAACACGACCACGTAGTTGATGCAGCTGAGCTAAACCAAAACGATCAGCATCCATGATCAGCATAACAGTGGCATTGGGGACATTGACACCTACTTCGATTACTGTAGTCGAAACTAAAAGCTGCAAGTTATTCTCTTTAAATTCCTGCATGATTTCTTCTTTTTCCTGATTTTTCATTTTGCCATGAAGTAACCCGACCTGATAAGTAGGATTAAAGAAAGCAGACATATGCTCAAAAATCTCCGTAGCATTTTTAACATCTAAGGCTTCAGATTCTTCGATCAACGGACAAATCACATAGGCTTGATGTCCACGAGCCAGCTCTTTTCCCATCCATTCTAGAACTGTATCTAATTGCGGTGGCCGAATCCAGCGTGTTTCTATCGGAATCCGACCAGCTGGCATTTCATCAATGATCGAGACATCCATCTCACCAAACGCTGTAATGGCTAACGTTCTTGGGATAGGTGTAGCTGTCATAAATAAGACATCTGGCTTCAACCCTTTTTCTCTTAAAATTCGCCGTTGGTTCACACCAAACCGATGCTGCTCATCTGTAATAACCAAGCCCAATTTATGAAAAATAACATCTTCTTGGATCAAAGCATGTGTTCCGATAATAATATCGATTTCTCCTGTCGCTAATTGTTGAAGCAATTCTCGGCGCTCTTTTGTTTTAGTTGATCCCGTTAAGAGTGCTGTCCTAACTTCCAGAGGATCATAAAGTTGCTGGAGACTTTCCATATGCTGTTGTGCTAAAATCTCTGTTGGTACCATTAAAGCGCCTTGAAAGCCAGCTGTCATCGTGGCATAAAGAGCAATTGCTGCCACAACTGTTTTACCGCTCCCAACATCCCCTTGCAACAAACGCTGCATATGGTTTTGGCTCATCAAGTCTCGGCAGATTTCATTCGTCACTTTCTTTTGAGCCGCTGTCAGTTCAAATGGAAGCTTTTGTGTAAATAATTTTAGGCGCTCCACATCATATTGGATGCTCAACCCATTTTTTTCTGCTTTTTCTTGTCTTTTCAAACCTTGCATTTTTAATTGAAACAAGAAAAATTCTTCAAAAACAACACGCCGCTTAGCTTGATGACCGTCTTCTGGACCGCTAGGAAAATGCATCGCAAACATCGCTTCTTTTCTCGGCATCAAACGATACTTCTCCAACAAGTCTTTCGGCAAAATTTCGGGAATAAGATCTCCATATTTTTCAAAGCCCGTTCGAATCAGCTGAATCAAGCTGCTTTGTCGAACTTTTTTATTCACATGATAAATCGGAGCAAAATCCTCACCATCATTTTTGGCTGCTAAAATTTTCATACCATTCAACGATTTTCGTTTAGCGTCCCATTTCCCATAAACTGCGATTTCTTCAGACATCACGATTTTGTCTTTTAAATACGGTTGATTAAAGAAGGACACATTGATCACCGCGTGGTCTTGCATCATCCGAAACATCATGCGACTTTTTTTATAGCCGTAACGACTCACGACTGGTTCAGATACAACTAAACCTTTTAGTGTAACTTTTTCTTGATCTTGGATTTCATTTAATTCCTTTTCTTGGATATCATCATAGCGAAAAGGATAGTAGGACAACAGCTCTTCGATTGTACAAATGCCTAACTCTTTTAAATTCTCAGCACGTTTTGGACCCACGCCGGTCAAGACACCGATATCATCCGCTAAGTTCACCACTCTTCCTCCTCTCATTAAATAGATACGTGTTTTACTCTTCATTTGTTTATTTTCTAAAGAAAAAGGGTGTGGGACAAAAGTAAAAATTACTTTTGTATCACACCCTAAATACGAATAAACGGTGGAGCAGAAGCAATCACTACGCTTCGCTTCGATTACATCAAATTCTAAGTGCTAAAGCACTAAGCTTTGAAAGCTTCGGAAATAAGCTGAAATTGCTGTAAAACACAACAAGGAATGAGTTGATGTTGCACAGTACCTACTTGGTCACTAAAATTTGAAAAACACTAATTAGGCATCATTCAACATCGAAATTGACCATTTTGTGTTTCTTGTCATTTTCGTGAATTCCTTCTTATTTCTGGGGATTAAACGCTTCTGTCCCAGCCTCTTCAATAAATCATTTGTTATTCCGCTGAAAATAGGTATGGATACACTGGTTGTCCACCTTCATGAATCTCGGTTTCTAGATCTTCATATTCAGCAGTCAAGGCTTCTACAAATTTTTCAGCTTCTTTCATTGTGCCACCTTCACCGACAATGATCGTTACGATTTCTGTATCTTCATCGATCATGCGTTTTAGTGTATCCAATGATGCTTTGAACATATCTGGTTCAGATACTACGATTTTGCCGTCAATCATTCCTAGATAGTCATCTTTTTTGATTTCAACATTATCAATCGTTGTGTCACGTACAGCCGTTGTTACCTGCCCACTCACAACACTTTCGATCATTTCTGTCATCATCGTTTTGTTTTCTTCAAGGCTTTGTTGATCATTGTAAGCAAGCATTGCTGTCATTCCTTGAGAAATTGTTTTGGTTGGAACAACCGCTACTGGAATATCTGCCACTTCGGCTGCTTGATCCGCGGCCATGAAGATATTTTTGTTGTTAGGTAAGATAATTACTTGATCAGCATTGACTTCTTTCACAGCTTTCAAAATATCTTCTGTACTAGGGTTCATCGTTTGACCGCCGCTGATGATATAACTTGCACCAAGACTACGGAACAATTCTTGAACTCCTTGGCCTGCTGCAATTGCAATCACAGCGTACGGAACACGCGCTTTTTTAGTAACAGCTGCTTTGGCATCATGTTCAACTAACGTCTCATGCTGTAAACGCATATTATCCACTTTGATTTTCACTAATGAGCCAAATTTTTGACCATAGTTCATTACCTCACCGGGATGTTCTGTATGCACGTGAACTTTGATGATTTCATCGTCATTTACGACAAGTAAAGAATCACCTAATTCATTTAAGTAGTTTCTAAATGTTTCATAATCGAAGTCACTATCAACAGTTGGACCTTCTCCGATTTGAACCATGATTTCTGTACAATAACCAAACTTGATATCTTCGGTTGCTACGTGTCCACTCACTCCACGGTGATGTTCAGCATTGACCATCTCATCCATTTCACCAGGACTTGGCTCATAAACTTCGGTTGCTAAAAATTCACCTGACAAAGCTTCTAAAAAACCTTCGTAAATAAATAACAACCCTTGACCACCACTATCGACTACACCGACCTCTTTTAATACAGGTAAAAGATCTGGTGTTTTCGCTAAAGCGCGTTTTGCACCTTTCACAACGGCTTCCATTACTTCGATACAGTCATCGGTTTCTTTGGCTTTACGCTCTCCAGAACGAGCAGCTTCACGGGAAACAGTCAAAATTGTACCTTCTACAGGTTTCATTACTGCTTTATAAGCTGTTTCTACACCATGTGTAAATGCTGCGGCTAAATCTTTTGCATTCAACGTCACAACATCTGGAATTTGTTTAGAAAAACCACGGAATAATTGTGATAAGATAACACCAGAATTTCCTCTAGCGCCCATCAACAATCCCTTTGAAAGAATGGTTGTTAATTCTCCAACTTTTTCAGAACGAGAATCTGCTACAGCTTTCGCTCCACTCGTCATAGATAAGTTCATATTTGTTCCTGTATCGCCATCTGGCACAGGGAAAACGTTCAATGAGTTGACATACTCTGCATTTACATGCAGACGACTCGCACCAGCCTGAACCATCTCTTGGAACTGACTTGCACTGATTTCTGTTACATTCACCTAAAAAATCCTCCTTTGAGATTCCTGCAAATAAATGATCATTCATCTATTTAACAGCTGGCTACCTAGTCAGGCAACACACGAACACCTTGCACAAATACATTGACGGAATTTGCCGTTACGCCAAGCAATGTTTCAAGATTATATTTTACTTTTTCTTGTACATTTCGAGAAACTTCTGAAATTTTTGTTCCATAACTTACGATTGTATATACGTCGACCGCAACGCCATTTTCTTCTTGACGTACGACAACACCTTTAGAATAATTTTCTTTACGCAAAATGCCATTTAAATTATCTTTGATTTGGTTTTTACTAGCCATACCGACGATTCCATAGATATCTGTCGCAGCACCGCCAACAACCGTGGCGATAACCTCATTGGTAATCTCAATGGTGCCTGCTGGTGTTTTGATTTTTACAGCCATTGATGAAAGCCTCCTTAAAGAGCACAATTGCCCTATTTTCTTCTATAATATTTTAACATAGCCATACCTTAATGAAAAGGAACTTAGCCAGATTATTATAGAGCGTCTCATCGAATTTACCAATAATTGTATAATTTACATCGTTTGACGGAAAATGTCAAACAGATTTGAAATTCTTCTTGCAAAAAAGAACTTTCTATGATAAATTAATTTAGTATGAGCTGAAAAATATCGCTCCGAGATCAAAGCAAAGGAGGAAACTAAAAATGGCAAAAGTATGTTACTTTACTGGTCGTAAGACAAGCAGCGGCAATAACCGCTCACATGCATTGAACGCTACTAAACGTACTGTTAAACCTAACTTGCAAAAAGTTCGTGTATTAATAGACGGTAAACCTAAAAAAGTTTGGGTGTCAACTCGTGCTTTGAAATCTGGTAAAATCGAGCGTGTTTAATAGAACGTCATCAAAAAGCTGAACGGCATGCCGCTCAGCTTTTTTTCTTGCTTATTTGTCTGTACTTTGAATCACAGCGACCATTCCTGAAGCAAAAGAGAACGTTGCCGTTGTTCCAACAAACTCATTACTTGCATAAGAAGTTGGGACAACTACATCTACATGATCCAAGGTATACTTGCTATCAAGTAACGTCAGTTGTTCAACTGGCGTTAAACAACAATAAGCAAGATAGTTCATCTCAGCTTCTTTTTCTACTCTGTACTTCCCTGGCATATAATAAGAAATGCTATTTTGTTGATCTTTTAACTTAATTTGTTGAACAAACGCTTGAAAACGTGGTTCTAACGGCAGCCATAGATTGGCTAAAAAATGATCCAAACGCCCGCCTGTTGCGCCAATAATGGTTATCTCAGCCTCTGGAAACTTTTTAAACGTCAGTGCCAAAGCAAGTTGTGTATCCGTATCATCTTTTTCTACTTGTGCTTTTTTTACTTCTTTTGCGTGTTTTTGAATCAACTGTTGCTCTTCAATCGTTAATGAATCAAAATCCCCTACGGCTATATCTAATGACCACCCTTGCTCCACAATATATAAACTTCCGCGGTCAATTCCTACAAAATAATCAAAATCTTTAGCGTTTAATTGCGGCCACTTATCTGGTGAACCGCCAGCCACAAGAAGAATATTCATTAGTCCAACACAGCTCTCAACGAGTCGATCTGATTTTTTGGACTTTCTGCATTATAGATATAGGAACCAGCTACAAATACATTTGCACCAGCTTCTTTACAACGCTTCGCTGTCTCTGGAACAATGCCACCGTCTACTTCGATATCGTACGTATAGCCTTTGGACTCTTTCCACTCTTTTAACTGGGCAATTTTATCCAACGAACTTTCGATAAATGATTGTCCGCCAAATCCTGGATTAACGGTCATGATCAAAACTTGATCGACTAAATCTAAGACATACTCAATCGCTGATAACGGTGTACCGGGATTAATCACCACACCAGCTTTTACACCAGATGCTTTGATCATTTGCACAGCACGATGGATATGCGGTGTAGACTCTTCATGAACGGTGATAATGTCCGCACCAGCTTTAGCAAATGCTTCGATATAGTTTTCTGGCTGAACGATCATTAAATGAACATCTAGTGGCAGCTTAGTCACCGGTCTAATTGCTGAAACCACATTCGGTCCTAATGTAATATTAGGGACAAATTGACCATCCATCACATCTACGTGGATATAATCCGCTCCTAGTTTTTCGACTAATTTAATATCTCTTTCTAAATTGGCAAAATCGGCACTTAAAATCGATGGGGCTAGTTTCATTAAAGACACTCCTTTATTTTTTCTTATAAATTGGTCTGCGATTTTCTATTTCTAGTAAAAACTGCAGATAATTATCATAACGTGTTTGAGCAATTGTTCCAGCCTCGACGCGCTGTTTCACTTCGCAACCAGGTTCTTTGCGATGCATACACTCACGAAACTTACACGCTGAGGATGCTTCTACAAATTCTGGAAATTGTTTTGGCAGCTCTGTTGTTTCCATCTCTAAAAAGTCGATTGAACTAAACCCTGGTGTATCTGCGACTAATCCCTCATACAGGGGTAGCAGCTCTACGTGACGCGTAGTATGTTTTCCTCGTCCTAGTGATTCAGAAATTTTATCAGTCGCTAATTGTAATTCCGGAGAAATCTTGTTTAGTAAGGTCGATTTCCCTGCACCAGACTGACCCATAAAAACAGTTAACTGTTCGGGGAAGTACTGTTCTAAAGCACGCACCGCTGCATCGTCATCTGCTTTTGTTGCAGCAATTACAGGATACCCGATTTCTTCATAGACTTTTTTTACCTGAGTCACACTAACGGCTTCTGTTCCAGTCAATAAATCGATCTTCGTCAAATAAATGATCGGAGCAATTTCTTTCTCTTCCAATGTAACTAAAAAACGATCCAGTAAATTGTAGGAAAAGTTCGGTTCCACCATGCTCATGACGACCACGCCTTGATCGACATTTGCAACCGGTGGACGGACTAGTTCATTGTGTCTAGGGAAAACTTCAAGTAAATAGCCGTCCGTCGGATTATCACTTTCAAACATCACTTCATCCCCAACCAATGGGGTGATTTTTCGATTACGGAAATTGCCGCGGGCTCTCGTTTGAAATGTTGCACCCTCTGCATAGATGTAGTAAAACCCACTTAATGCTTTTCTGATTTGACCTTTCAGAAATGCCACCTCCTCGTTCTATTGGTTTCATTTTACCATAGGTTGGGAGAAAGCTAAACGGAAGATAGCGTAAACCCTTTTTTGGTACAAAAAAAGTGATGAATACTCGATTTCACAGCTTCATCACTTTTTCATTTATTAATTATTTTCTCCATTTGTTGGAGCTGTTGCGTTTGAGAAGTTTACAGTAACTGGTTCCCCTTTAGCAAGCATACTTCCTGCACTTGGAGAAGTGCTTGAGGCGGTACCTTTAGATACGTCACCAGAACCTGCAGCGTAAGTAAAGCCACTACTTTCTAATTTAGCCTTTGCTTCTGCTTGAGTTAACCCTGTAACGTCTGGAACGGCTACTTCTTTAGGGCCTGAACTAACTCGTAAGATGACCTTACCAGTTTTAGTATCAAATGTCGCCCCTTCTTTAGGTTCCTGAGAAATAACGGTTCCCTTACTGACTGTATCGCTTGCTTCATCCACTTGTTCATATTTAATCCCTAGTGCAACTAAGTCAGTTACGACATTTTCATATGAACGTCCTACATAATTACCTAAAGAGATTTTAGTTGAGTCAGAACTAGTCTCTGTTGTTTTCTCAGGCCCAGAGCTGACTGTTAATGTAATTTTCCCTTTTTTAGGATTAAATGGATTGCCTGCTGCGGGATTTTGACCAATAACTAGGTCCTTCCCTACTGTATCACTCGGTTTATTCACGCGCGTAATTTGATCTTCTTTAATGCCGTAACTTAGTAATTCGTTTACTGCATCATCGTAGCTATATCCTAAGCTTGCATAGTCAGCAAGATACACATCTTCTGGCCCTTCACTTACAACCAAACTTATTTCATCTGTTTTTGGATCTACTTCTTCACCAGATTCTGGCGTTTGACTGATGACTTTATCTTCATCCACCTTAGGATCGGTCTCTTTGGTAATCTTGATTTGGCTTTCTTTAAAGCCTAAGTCACCTAACTCCTCGATTGCATCTTTATAGCTTTTCCCTGTCACTTTAGGTAGTTTGATTTTTTTATTTCCAGAACTAATATATAACTCGATTTCACGATTTTTCTTTACAGTAGAACCTATTTCAGGATTGGTCTTCACTACTTTTCCTTCTTCGATCGTGTCGCTTTGTACTTGTTTGGTCTCCGTTTTCACTTCCAAACCGGCATCTTCCAGCATTTTACGTGCTTGCGCTTCTGTTTGGTCCTCCACATTAGGAATCTTGACTTCACTGCTGCCGCGACCTGCAAAGTAGAAAATCCCACCAATAATTAAAGCGAGTGCTAATAAACTCAAAAAAATAATCAGCGGCTTCTTTTTCTTCTTTTTCTTCTTAGCTTCTGCTTCTTGTTGTTCGATCTCCTCATGCTCATTTCGTTCTTCCGTTGGCGTTTCCATTGAATTAAAAGACGATGGCATGGTCATATCATCTGTGATCGGTGTTAAGATTTTGGTTTCACCCATTAGTCCTGTCGGCTGCCATTTAGGTTCATTTAAACGATTTGCAGCTAAAACTGTATATAAATCCCGTGACATTTCCTCCGCTGTTTTATAACGGTCCGCTGGATCCTTCGTAGTTGCATGTAGCACCACATTTTCTAATGATTGAGGAATATTCGGATCAAAGTTTTTCACAGAAGGCATTTCTTCTTGGAAATGCTTCAATGCAATCGTTACTGCTGATTCTCCATCAAATGGTACATTGCCTGTCAACATTTCGTATAAAATGATTCCCACGGCATAAACATCTGACTGATTGGTTGCCATACTGCCACGTGCTTGTTCTGGCGAGAGATAATGAACTGAACCTAACATTGTATTGGTTTGTGTGATTGATGTCTCAGTTAGCGCAATAGCGATCCCAAAATCAGTGATTTTGACAACACCGCTTTCGTCCATCAGGATGTTTTGCGGCTTTAAGTCTCTATGAATGATTCTATGTTCATGCGCAAGTGACACTGCTGATAAAATTTGTTCCATGATATCAACTGTTTTTGCATATGGAATTGGGTATTGTGTTTGAATAAATCGTTTTAGATCCATCCCTTTCACATACTCCATTACTAAGTATTGTAACCCGTCTTCTTCCCCTACATCATAGACACTGACGATATTCGGATGAACCAATTCAGTTGCGGCTAACGCTTCTCTTTGAAAGCGGCGAATTGCTGCTTGATCATTTTGAAAGTCAAAGCGCAGCACTTTAACAGCAACATCACGATCCAAAATCAAATCATGCGCTAAAAAAACATTTGCCATGCCGCCGCTGCCGATATTGCCAATAATATGATATCGACCATTTAATTTTCTGCCGATTTCAATCATTGGTTTTCCTCCTTCTGTTCGTCAAAATGTATTACTAAAACAGTGATGTTATCGGCACCACCAGCTTCATTGGCAGCTGAGATCAGTGTTGTAACTTTTTCATTTAAGGTTTTTTCTGAAAGTAACGTAGCCAAAATATCCTCTTCTGAGACCATGTTTGTTAATCCATCTGAACATAATAAAATATAGTCATCAGGTACCCAAAGATGATTTGCTACATCGACTTCAACCATTCTTGGCATACCTAGCGAACGTGTCAATACATTTTTCCGTGGATGATTCGCAGCCATTTCTCGCGTAATTTCGCCAGATTTTACTAATTCATTAACTAAAGAGTGATCTTCCGTCAATTGACGCAGTTGATTATTGCGTACTAAATAAGCTCGGCTATCGCCAATATTCGCTAAGACGAAGGCCTGATCCAACAATACCGCACTAACGATCGTTGTTCCCATGCCTAAATATTCAGGTTGAGACTGACCTTTGTCATAAATCATTTCATTTTCATCTTGAATTTCTTTGATCAACCATTGGGCTGCCTTTTCCGACGTGTCGATTTGACTTTCACGCCAACGTTCACCTAAATTATTGACTGCCATCTGGCTGGCAACGTCTCCTGCTTGGTGCCCACCCATTCCATCGGCTAAAATAGCTAAAGAAACACCTGACTGGTTCTCAAATAGACCAGCATAATCTTGATTTGTATTGCGTTTTCGACCGACATCTGTTTGAAAATTGATTTCCACTATGCTTCACCTCGTTTAACAAACTTTTTGCATACAGCAAATAAAAAATCCATCCGTTCCTAACTGATGTGGGTATAACGTAAGCATTTGATCCTGTACAGACGGTTGGACCGCCTCACTGACACACACATCGATTTTTTTAAATTCTGGATGCTTTTCTAAAAATGTTGCAATAACTTCTTGGTTTTCTTCTTCGGCAATTGTACATGTGCTATAGACCATTATACCCGATTGTTTCAAGGTTTGTGCAACACTTTCTAGAATTTCTAATTGAATTTCTGGTAATTGCTCAAAATCTTGCGCTGATTTATTGTATTTTATATCGGGTTTTCGACGCATCAAACCTAGGCCTGAGCAAGGTGCATCTACTAAGATTCGATCGAAGTATTCGGCAGGAAATTCTTCTCCTACTTTACGTGCATCTAATTTTTCAGTGTCGACAACATCTTTTACATGCAGGCGTGCCGCATTTTGTTTGATCAATTTTATTTTATGATCGTGGATATCTAAAGATTTCACACGTCCACCTTGTGCTGCATCAAGAAATGTTGCGATATGAGTAGTTTTGCCACCAGGAGCTGCACAGGCATCTAATACAACATGATTTTTTTCGATTTGCATCGCTGGTGCAACGAGCATAGAACTTTCATCTTGAATAGTTAATTTTCCTGCATCAAATAAATAATTCCCGGCCATAAACCCCTTATCTGCCACTACACCATAAGGCGAAACGTTACTCGCTCTTGCTTCGATATGGTCTTCATGTAACACGTCTAACGCATCAGAAATACTGATTTCACGTGTGTCTACACGACCGCTAACGTGACTTTTTTCAAAAAGTGACAACCCTAATTTTCTTGTCTCTTCCATCCCCATTTGACAGATCAGCTTTTCAGTCAACCATTTTGGCATGCTGATTTCTACTGAAAGACGTTCCACCGGATCTTTGATGTTGTCTAAACTAGGTGCACCTTCACGATGATAAGCCCGCAGTACGCCGTTGACAAATTTACCGATGCCGACATTTCCACGGTGCTTCCCTATTTCCACGGCTTCATTAATGATTGCATGATCAGGGATTTTATCTAAAAAGACTAATTGATAAATCGATAAGCTAAGTAAATTTTTTACCCAGCTGTCCACTTTTTTAGGATTGGTGATAAATGGTGTTAGATAGTATTCCAATAGCAACTTACGGCTGATTGTTCCGTAAACAAGTTCTGTAAATAAGCGACTATCTTTTTCTCCTAATGCGGATTTATTGATCATTTCATTTAATAAGAGATTGGAGTATGCTCCACCGTTATCTACACGTTCGATCGTTCTCAACGCGACATAACGAACAGAACTCTTCACTCTTGCTGGTATTTTTTTTCCCATATTGATTAACCCACCCTATCTGCTTGTGTAACTGTTTTGCCAACCCCGTTTAAGAAGTCTTGAATCAATAATTTCCCTTTGCCGGACGGCTGAATCACGTTCACAGAAAGAACGGTTCCGTTCCCACAAGCAATCCATAATTCTTTTTTGCTACGCTTAATGATCGTTCCCGCTTCGGCTGTTGTTGTTTCACTCAAAGGTGTAACATCCCATAACTTCCAAGTCGTTTCGTTATAGGTGGTGAACGCAGTTGGCCACGGACGCATACCACGGACCTGATTGTCCACCTGTTCCGCAGTTTTATGCCAATCGATTTTTTCCTGTTCTCTAGTAATATTGGGAGAAAAGGTGACTTGCGTTTCATCTTGAGGCATCGGTGTGATGTCATTGGCTAAAATTTTAGGCACTGTCTCTAGCAACAATTCTTTGCCGACAATACTTAACTTGTCGAACATTGAACCGACATCATCTGTTTTAGTGATCGGAATTGCTTTTTGAGAAAGAATATCGCCAGCATCCATTTTTTTCACCATTTCCATGATCGTCACACCTGTTTCTTTTTCTCCCTCGATTATCGAATAATGAACGGGAGCACCACCACGGTATTTTGGCAGTAATGAAGCGTGGACGTTAACCGCACCGAATTTTGGGGCATTTAAGATTTTCTCAGGTAAAAATTGGCCAAAAGCCGCTGTCACAATCAAGTCTGGTGCAAGCTCGATGATTTTGTCCATTTCTGGTGAGCCTGAAATTTTTTCAGGTTGTAAAACAAGCAACTCATGTTTCATCGCAGCTTCTTTGACAGGTGTTGGTGTGATTATTTTTTTTCGCCCAACTGGACGATCTGGTTGCGTCACGACTGCTTGAATTTCATAGCCATGTTCGATCAGCCCTTCTAAAATAGGTACTGAAAAAGCGGGTGTTCCCATAAAAATTAGTTTAGTCATCTAAATGTTCCTCCATATATGCCTCTAAATCTTCTGGTTTGATTGGTTCAATGATTTTATCGATAAATAGCTCACCATTGAGATGATCGATTTCGTGTTGGAACGCTCTAGCAAGATAGCCATAAGCAGTAACTTCGATCTCGTCCCCTTCACGATCAAAATAACGTACAGTCACTTCATCTGCTCTTTCGACCGTTCCATAAGTTTCTGGAATACTTAAGCAACCTTCTACATCAATATCTGAGCCTTTACGTTCGATGATTTCAGGATTGATCAGTTCAAACAGGCCTGTTTCGTCATCTATTTCAATTACAGCGAGCTGAAAATTTTTACCAATTTGCGGGGCAGCTAAGCCGATCCCATCGTGGGCAACCATTGTTTCATACATATCTTCTAAAAGAGAGATGGTTTCATCGGTGATCATGGTTACAGGCTTTGCTTTTTGTTTCAGACGTTCATTAGGGTGTATCACTATAGGATAGCGCATTCGGTTTCCTTTCTTTGGACCAATCATCATCAGTTTCTTCTCTCACTGTGATTTCTTGGTATGTTTCAAGTCAAATAAAATTCATTGGTTCAGCATCGATCGATAATTTCAATCCTTGTGCCGTGGCCCTTTGAGTGTCGGTCAGTATTTTTTTTAAGATAGTTTGTAAGTTAGGTTCGTTTTTATATTTGATGATCACTTGATAGAAGTACCGATTGTTCACCCTCATGATCGCATTTGGCGTAGGTCCTAGTAAAATACTTTGGTCGGATAAACCTTCTTTTAGTTCTTTGACGATTTCAAACATTTGCTTAGCGGCTTGATTTTCCTCTGGATGGCTGGCCGTAATTTGAACCGTAAAGTAAAATGGCGGATAGTCCCCTCGATGGCGGACGTACATTTCCTTTTGATAAAAGTCTTCATAATCCTGAGCTTTTGCTAACTGAATTGCATAATGTTCTGGATTAAAAGACTGAATGATGACCTCACCAGGTTTTTCTGCTCGACCTGCTCGGCCGCTAACTTGGGTCAACAATTGAAATGTTCGTTCACTCGAACGAAAATCAGGCAGATTAAGTGCTGTATCTGCATTCAACACACCTACTAGTGTCACATTAGGGAAATCTAACCCTTTAGCAATCATTTGTGTACCAAGTAAAATATCTGCTTCATGATGACCAAAGGCCGTCAGAATTTTCTCATGGGCCCCTTTTCGTCTAGTTGTATCTACGTCCATCCGCAACACACGGCTTTCTGGGAACAAGGCTTTGAGTTCTTCTTCGACTTTTTGGGTTCCAGTTCCATAATAACGGATCTTATCTCCACCACAATTAGGACAGTGATAAGGAATTCGTTCTTCGTGGCCACAATAATGGCATTTCATCGTTTTAGTATCCATATGCAGCGTTAGGGAAATATCACAGTTTGGACAAGGTAACACATAGCCACAATCCCGACACATCACAAAAGAGGAATAACCGCGACGATTTAACATCAAAACACTTTGTTCTTTCTTCGCTAGACGATCTCGTATTTTTTCTTGCAGCGCCAGTGAAAATGAAGAGGTATTTTTATTTTGAATTTCTTCACGCATATCGACTACATCAATTGTCGGTAACGTCGCTGTCTGATTAGCTCGTTTAGATAGGACTAATCGTTCGTACACTTTTTTTTGCGCTCGCGCTCTAGTTTCCAATGAAGGCGTCGCACTCCCTAAAACCACAGGACAATGATGGTAGGCTCCTCGCCAAATAGCGAGGTCACGTGCATGATAGCGTGGTGTTTCCTCTTGCTTGTAACTCGCTTCATGCTCTTCATCGATGATCACAACACCTAGATTTTCCAATGGTGCAAAAATAGCAGAACGAACCCCAACCACAACTTGTGCTTCACCACGTTCGATTTTTCGCCACTCATCATATTTTTCCCCTTGCGATAAAGCACTGTGCATTACTGCAACTTGCTCACCAAAACGACTCTTAAAGCGATGGACCATCTGCGGTGTTAGTGAAATCTCCGGCACAAGCATCATAGCGGTTTTTCCTTGATTCAAGACTTCTGCGATTACTTGAAGATAAACTTCTGTTTTTCCGCTTCCCGTGATTCCCTCTAGTAAATAGGTTTGGCTCAACTTTTGATCAACGGATTCTAAAATGTTATCCACAGCGATTTGTTGTTCATTATTCAAAGCTAAAGCCGTCGTCTTTTCAAAGGTCTGATCTGCAAATGGATCACGATACGCTTCTGCTTCAACAAACGTCAACCACTGTCTATTCGCCCCATCATTTAAAACAGCCGTACTAAAGCCTAGCTCTTTCATTTCTTTTACGGTAGTCATTTTTTCTAAGCCAAGTTGTTGTAGATAGTGAATCAATTGTTCTTTTTTCTGAGACCCTTTTCTAAGCTCCATCCGCGCTTCTTCCAATTGCTGGAAGTCTTTTAGCGCTTGTATATAGCGAATCGTTTTGACTCTATTTCGTGTATTGACTTCATAACGAATATCGACTTTTTGTTGTTTTCTCAACTGCATCAACTGAGGCAAAATATTGCGAGCCAACGCGTCGTCCCAAGCGATTTCGTCTAATCCATAAAATAACTCATCTTGAACGGTTGCTTCTAGTTCATCTGTTAAATATATGTACTTGCTATAATCTGCACGCATCACACTTGGCAGCATCGTTTGCAAACAAGTAATCTTAAAGGCAAACGTTTTTTCTTTCATATAATCAGCTAGTTCCAGCAATTCTGTGTTTAAAACTGGTTTTAAATCTAAAACAGAAAGAATCTCTTTCCATTCAAATTTTTGAGCAGCAATCACATCATCAGTTACTTCATCAATCTCCAAGACAAAGCCTTGCAGATGCCGATTCCCATTTCCAAAAGGGACTTCTACCCGCATGCCAACTGCTAATTGTTGTTCTAAGTTAAAAGGAATCAAATAAGTAAACGGTTGGTCTGTCTGCATTGTAGGTACATCAACAATTACTTGTGCCGCTTTTCTCATAAACATTCCTCCATTCTGTAAAAATTTTCTTTTGATGCCAAACGGATTCATCCAGCTTTTCTTTGCTTATTGTACTAAAGAATCAGGTATTTGTCTTGTTCCTCTGATTTCTGTTGTAAAAAATTAAGCTGTACGTCTCGTGTTTCTTTTCATAGCACATAAAAACTGAGATGAAAGCTCTTAATGGTTTCATCCCAGTTTTTTATTTTATAGTCCTTTTTCGTCGCGGATACGATTTTCAAGTTCTTTTTGTTCTTGTTCATGTCTCATTTTTTTCTCTTCTTTTGCCATACGCATTCTTTCACGCTTTTCTTCTGGTCTAGGATCATTGATGACTGTCGCTGCATCGATTTCTTCCAATGCTTGACCCACGCTTTTTACAGATTCAAAGCTTTCAAGAGTTGGTTGTGCGCCTTCATCTAATTCGTGTGCGCGTTTGCTTGCTAGTATAACAAGTGAATATTTTGATGGTACTTCTTTTAATAATGAGTCAATAGATGGTTTTAGCATCATAAGGCTACATCTCCTTCAACATTTTAATATAGTTGCCAATTACTCGATCAACGCGAAAATGTTCACTCGCGATAATTTCCTTGATTCTCTTCACAGCTAAGGGCACTTCATCATTCACAACCGCATAATCATATAATGCCATCATTTCGATCTCTTCGCGAGCCACACGCATCCGTTCTTCGATCACTTCATGATCATCTGTACCGCGCCCTACGATTCGTGATTTTAACTCAGCTAGATCTGGTGGGGTTAGAAAAATGAAGACGCCATCTGGCACCTGCTCTTTGACTTGTTCCGCACCTTGAACTTCTATTTCTAAAAAGACATCTTTTCCCTTATCAAGCGTTTGGTTAACGTAAGAAAGCGGCGTTCCGTAGTAATTCCCTACGTACTGTGCATATTCTAACATTTCACCAGCTTCGATCATTGCTTCAAATTCTTCTTTTGTGCGAAAGTAGTAATCGACTCCTTCTACTTCGCCTTCCCGCATCTTACGGGTAGTCATAGAAATTGAGTACTGAAAATCATTCTCTTCACTATCAAAAATTGCTTTTCGTACTGTTCCTTTACCAACTCCAGAAGGACCTGATAGTACAATTAATAATCCACGCTCTGACATGATGACTTCCTTTCGTTGAAAGCTGAATGAACCTGATTAGTTCTGACTGAAAAATAGGGAAAGTAGATTGTGCTGCTCTTTGGCGCTAGGCAACTTTCATCTTTTTTACCAAAGAACTGGTTCATGAAGCTAGATAATTTAAAAGCTGAACAGACTGACTCGTCTGAACAACCATAAGTGATTACAGTATTAGTTCTATAATGCACTTTTTTTCTGTAATTTTCAAGACTTTATCATTAATATCTTTGAAAATAAGATACTTTTTAGTCAGATACTCAGAAACCTGTTTATTTCACTAAAAGTCAATGAAGTATTTGTTCACTTATACTAGTCCTCTAAAATAGCTAGCTTTTTTCCTGAACAATCAAAATTGTCACTTCTATTTACAAAAACATTCTCGAAAAACGTATACAGCACGCCTATTTTTCAAGTAGAATAAAGTGATTGCTTATTTTCAAACAACGTCAACTACCTGTTTATTTTAAAATGAAGGGACTCAAACTTATGATAAAAGGTCACATACTGTCTAAATTAATTAGTAGCCTCCTACTAATTGCATGTCTTTCTCTCGGGAGTTTTATTCAAAAAAGTTATGCAGAAGAAAATTTGATGGACTTTGCAGAAACATCTGGTTTCCCTGTCAAAGAAGCCTATCGCCCTAAAGCATCTATCGTGATCGATGCTGATTCTGGGCAAATTTTGTGGGCAGATCAGCCCGATTTGTCTTGGAGTCCTGCGAGTATCGCTAAAGTTATGACCATGTACTTAGCCTTTGAAGCGATCGAACAAGGGAAATTCACGCTAGATACAACTGTCCAAGCAACTGAAAATGATGTTCGTATTTCACAAATCTACGCATTGAGTAACAATAAAATTAGCTTAGGAATCGATTATCCCGTAAGTGACTTATTCACTATGGTCGCTGTTCCGTCGTCAAACGTCGCTACTTTGATGTTAGCAAATCTGGTTTCTGATCATGATGGTGCTGCTTTTATTCGTAAAATGAATGATAAAGCAGCTGAATTAGGCATGACCAACACCACTTATTTTAATTGTAGCGGAGCACAAATCGCAGCCTTTGACGGACTATATGAAGCTACTGGCATCGATCCTAACGGAGAAAACAAGTCCACAGCGAGAGACCTAGCTATTCTGACTTACAACTTGCTCAAAAAATATCCAGAAGCACTGCAATTTACCAACCAACCAGTCGTTACTACCATGGCAAATACACCGCAAGAAGAAACGTTTGAAACCTACAACTACTCATTACCTGGGGCAAAATATGGTTATGAAGGGGTTGATGGGTTAAAAACAGGTTCTAGCCCAACAGGAGCCTTCAATTACATTGCTACAGCTAAAAAAGACAATATACGACTAATCGAAGTTATTTTAGGTGTAGGGGATTGGTCGGATCAAGAAGGTGAATATGAACGACATTTAGCAGGAAACGCCATTTTAGATCACGCCTTTACTACCTATGAGTATCAAAAATTACTCTCCAAAGGGTCAAACAAAATCAATCAAAAAGAAATCAATATAGAACGAGATTTTTATGGATTTGTAAAAAAGGGCACCAAGCCAAGCTTTACATTAGAAGACGGACAACTTTCTTTGGCTAGCGAATACGGTCAAGTTTCACCAAAAATCCCTGTTAAAAGTGTCAGCTACCAAGAGTCTGAAGCCACAAAAACAGAGACTCAACCTGCTAAATCAGACAAAAAGAGTAATACTCCAGTTCGCCTAAAAAAGGGACAAAAACAATTAACCAGCAGCCTTCTTGCTGGATTTGGTTTGTTGTTACTGATCTTTTCAAGCGTCTTTAGAAAACGAGTCGCTGGCGTTAAACGAGGTAGCCGTAAAATCGCCACACCAATGACTTGGCTATTCTTTACGCTAGGTATTCTTTTACTGCTTTTAGCAGGCAGCCTATTTCTTCTATAAAAAACAATTGGACTAAAAACCGCACAATGCATAAAGCGCAATGTGCGGTTTTTATTCACTAGCCTAAAAGCCCATATTCGATAATGTATTCACAACACCCATAATTTCATCATGGCGTTTGATTTTTTTATCTACCGGACCATCTACTTCTTCTACATCCACACGCACAACAAAACGACGATTCAACGTCACAAAAGCCTCTTCGTTCACGCGGATATTTAGTTCATCCTTGGTAAATGATACGCAAGCATCTTCCCAGACCTCAAATGGTTCTCTGTCAGAAATGACTTCTCTTTTCACTACAGATTTCCCACTCAATTCATGGAACGTTACATCATAATAGTTTGACATTCTTATTCACCTCTTTGCTTTCTTCTGTTCAATTATAACGTTAAAAAATAGAATCACAAACTATTTTTCATTATTCAACATTTTGGATTTGCTCACGAATTTTTTCAAGAATGGTTTTCAATTGGACAACAATGTTTTTAATCTCAATAGAACTTGATTTAGAACCCACCGTGTTGACTTCACGATTCATCTCTTGGATCAGAAAATCTAACTCACGACCAACAGGTTCAGCTTGACACAATAATTCCTGTAGCTTAGTCACATGAATCGCCAAACGGTCTAATTCTTCGTGGATGTCGCCTTTTTCCAGTAAAATTGCCAGTTCTGTCAATAATCGTGTTTCATCTACTTGACTGCCCAACCAATCATTTAGTTTTGTTTCAAATTTCTCACGATACTCTTTCTCATAAACCATTACAAAGTCTGTTAATTCATGAACTAGATTGATAAAATCTTGACAATATATGGTCAAAACTTGTTGGATTTTTTGGCCTTCTTGTAGACGACTGGCATCAATTCGTTCTACTGCTTTTTTGACAGTTTCTAGAACCAACAAGCCAAATGTTTCATCCACTTCTTGTTTTTCTGTAACCTCAACATAATCAGAGTTATTCAATAGCTGATTGGTTGTTTGGGCTGGATCAAAGACCGTCTCAGGATAATGGGCTGTCAGCTCTTGTTGGACTTCACCCAACAATTGATGAATCAAATCCCAATGAACTAATACCTCTTTATTCCCACTACCGGTTTGCTTGATATTGATGTACGCCTCAATTCGTCCTCGCTGTAACGTTTCTTTCATCAATTGACGAATAGCCATCTCGTAAGGGTTGATCTCTTTTGGCATCCGCAATTGAATATCTAAAAACCGTTGATTGACACTCTTGATTTCTACATCGATTTGGTACGTGTCATTTAAAAATGTTTCTTTTCCAAAACCAGTCATACTTTTCATTGACAGGGTGTCCTCTCTACATGGATTTTATCGCTTTAGCTAACACTTCAAATTCTTCATTGGTCAAAGTAATGCCTTTGCCCATTTTTTCATGATTTGCCGACCAGTCTCTTAAGTCAAATTTCGGTGGTCGTCCATTCCAACTTACTAAATTAAATTCTTTCCGCCAACCTTGTGTATTTTCTGATAAGATGGCAATTTCTTCTACGATTTCATATGAAAACTCTTGTTTCATTCTTCATCCGCTCCTTTTAGTATAAATTCTTTCATTAAGATTTGTAACACTTGAGCTGGTAATTTATCAAGCAAAAAGATAACACGCTGTGTTTTTTCTTTTTCATCTGCATTCAGTAAATTATTCATTAATGATAACTGTTGTTTATCAGAAAGTAAAAAGTAATCTTCATAGTACCGCAGCAACCATTCTTGAACCGAGATCATTCCTCTAGATTCTATAAAATCGGTCTTCATTTGACCAGTTTTTTGTAGCATCTCTGCTAGCTCTTGGATTGTATATAACTTCGATGCAGAGATTTCTTGACTCTTGGCTAATAATTCTACCAAAACCAGTCCAAGATTTTCGGTATACACCCTGTCTTTATAAACTTTACGCAATTTCTTGCAGATTTTATCTTGTTGTTCTAAAGAAGTCCATAGTTTTATTTGATAGGTCTCTTTGATAAAAGTGAAAAAATCTTGCTGAAAGTTCTCTAAACGAGCGATTGTTTCATCCACTGTGTACCAGTGGCCAAAATAATTTCTCCGGATTGCCTTGATCGTTTCTAGATAACCTAATTGGATATTTTGGGTTGAACGAACCCCATCAAATAAAAGGACTGCTCCCATCGACCACGGTGTTTGCAAGGTCAGACAACTGGTTGTTGCAGGTATTTTTACAGGCTTTGTGATTCCTGGACCTTTCACATCCACGATAATGCATTCTGTTGCACCCTTGCGCAACGCAATATCTACTGGTATATTATTGCGATAACCACCGTCTATATAATAGTTATCAGCGATTTTCGTTGCAGCCATAGCTGGAAAAAATGACGCCGAAGCTAACAGCCATCTTTGCCATTGATCACTGTGACAGTCATTAAAATGAATATTCTTTTCTTGCATAGTTGGCAACTCTGTCGTAACCAAGTAAAAATCTGTGGTGACTTGCTGTATCCGCTCTTTTGAAAAGGTATCATGAATCAACTTTTGCAAAGGTTTTGTCGAGACTCCTTTGGATTGAATCGCGCTCAAAGTAAACAAGCCGATTTGACTCATCATACCACCTAACGTATCACTTGTTACGTCAGGTGTAGGAAAAGAGAGAATTTGATTCGTTTCAATTTTTTCCCACATATTTTTAGCCGCTTCAAAATCATCTTGCAAGATCAAAGCACCATTAAGTGCACCTACTGAGGTCCCAGTAATGATTTTAATAGGAATTTCTAGCTCTTTCAATGCTTGCCAAACGCCAATCTGATACGCACCTCTTGCGCCGCCGCCACCTAAAATCAAGCTCGTATGATACTGCAACTCTTTGACAACTACTCGATTTGATTCTACTACATAACCATAGTTTAAAAACACTTCTTGCAAGTGAAGGGTTAGCGACTGCGGAAACAAAAAGGTGATTTTTGGTTGAAAGGTTTGTTTGAATAAGCGCTCTATAGCTAAAAAAATTGCTGTCCAGCTGTTTTTCAGATTTTCTTGCATCAATAAATTTGTGACTCTCCCCGCTTCCACGGTCATAAATAAATAAGGGGTTTTCCCTTTGTAAATGACATATCCAGTCCCAGAATTCTCTCGTACCTTTTTACTAAATACTTGTCTCGCCAAAGTGTGTGTCTCATAAAAAGGCAGTAGCTGAATACTTCTTGTTACTCGTTCAGCAAAATTCGGCCATTCTGAAGCAACCATTTGCTCACTTCTCATTACAAACACCTCCATCAGTTAAAGTATACCAAAATAATCCAAAAATTACTTTTTATTAAAAAAAGCCAAAAAGCATACTTTTTTACTCTTGTTTCACGTAAAATGAAATAGACCTATTTTTATAGGAGAATATAGAAGTTGGTAAAAAAAGGAGAATATTATGGGGATAATCGGAATTGATTTAGGGACATCAAATAGTTTAGTGTCTTTTTGGGATGGCACGACCGTTCAACTGATTAAGAATCAATTTGGACAAACACTCACACCATCAGTCGTCGGCGTGGATGATAACGGTGATATTTTGATTGGAGCGATTGCTAAAGAGCGGCTGATCAGTCATCCACAATTAACAGCAGCTACCTTTAAACGATTTATGGGAACGGATAAAACATATGATTTAGGCGGACATTCCTTTACACCTATCGAATTGTCTTCTTTCATTTTGCGCAGTTTGAAAGAAGATGCTGAAACAGTTTTACAGCAACCATGTAATGATGTTGTGATCAGTGTACCAGCTTATTTTAATAATGCGCAACGTGAAGCAACTATAGAAGCGGCGAAGTTAGCAGGCTTGACTGTGCAAAATCTGATTAGCGAACCTACAGCAGCTGCTATAGCTTATGGTTTCTACAAAGAAGCCGATCAATCGATCTTAGTCGTTGATTTAGGTGGTGGAACCTTTGACGTGTCTTTATTGGAGATGTTCGACGGTATCATGCAAGTGGAAGCTATTTCTGGAGATAACCACTTAGGCGGAGAAGACTTCACTCAGGTGATCGTCAGAGACTGCATAAGCGAGCTTAAATTAACCGGTACTGTTTTACCTGCAATAACACAATCTGTGTTATACCAAAAAGCAGAGCTATTGAAGCATACATTAACAACACAATTATTAGGCTCATTTGATTTTGAATGGGAAGATACTACCTACTCTTACCAGCTATCGCAAGAACATTACAAAGAACTTTGTGAGCCGTTACTTGCTAAAATGCGTCAACCGATCGGACGTGTTTTAAATGATGGCCGAATCAGTATTCAGGAGGTCGATCAAGTCATTTTGATCGGTGGAGCTACAAAAAATCCGATTGTTCGCAACTATTTTGCCCGTTTGTTAAAAACGATCCCTTACACGCAAATCAATCCGGATGAAGCAGTGGGTCGTGGAGCAGGACTTCAAGCTGCTCTAAAACAAGACCGCTCGATGGTCAGTGAAATGATCTTAACAGACGTTTGCGGGCATACCCTAGGTGTCGACTCTGTTAATCAAACTAGTACAGGCTATATCGATGGTGTCTTTTCCCCGATTATTGAACGAAATACCACGATCCCTGTCAGTAAAATGAAAACTTTTTATACACTGAGAGATAACCAAGATCATGTTCATTTCGCAATTTACCAAGGAGAAAATCCAATGGCAAAAGATAATTTAAAAATCGGTGAATTGGATATTAAGATTCCTCCTGCACCAGAAAATAGTCCCATTGATTGTCGGTTCACCTATGATTCTAATGGCCTTTTGGAAGTACTCGTCACCGATCAAAGTGGTCGTTCTAAACAATTGATCATTGAAAGCTCTCCTGGAAAACTAACACAAAAACAAATGCAGGAAAGTTTAGCAAAATTAAACGCGCTAAAAGTTCATCCACGAGATCGCGCTGAAAATCGTTTATTGCTAGCGCGTTTAGAACGTCTCTATGCAGAAACAACAGGAGCCATGAGAGAACAAGTTCAATTACTACTCTTTCATTTCAGAGATGTCCTAGAAAAACAAGAAGAAATTTTAACGAAACGAACTGCGGCCGAAATCACCCAACAACTAGATGAGCTAGAAAAAGGATTATGGTTATGAGTCCCTAAAAAATTTTAATGCTTGCTACGATCAATTGAACTAAATTCAGAAAGTCTAACTACTATTTTTCTAAAAAAATTCCTATTTTCTGACAATAAACTGCAAAATCTGTTAGAATACACTGACTACCTTTCAGAAAATATGAATACTGTTATAGAAAATAAATTGAATCCCCTATTTCTTAAAATCGACAAAAGAGTCTCTATATCTCGTGAAACAAACTCAAATAAAATTTATTGTTTCTGATCAAGATAATGACCAAGAAGAAAAATTGATACGTACATTTGATGAACAAGGTAGATTAGCGCACGTTTTTAGACCTAACTGGGAAGAAGTTGACGAGGAAATGATTCATTATTCTAATCGAGAAGCTTTCAAAAATATCCCGATTTTACTAGAAGAACCTGATTAATGACAAAGGATGTTTATATGAAGAAAAGAAACGTTTTATTGAAAATTTGCTCACTTATATTAGTTATAGGTTATTTTTCAGGCATTTTTACGGCTGCTGACGCTTATGCCCAAGAAGATATTTTAACGATCACTCAAAATGCCGGCTATCAAACAAACGAAGTATACAAACCTCAGGCCTCAATCGTGATTGAAGCTCAAACTGGGCAAGTCCTTTGGGAAGATAATCCCGACTTAAAATGGAATCCAGCCAGTATCGCCAAGTTAATGTCCGTTTATCTTGTTTTTGAAGCGATGAAACAAGGTAAATTTACGTTGGATACCACAGTTAAAGCGACAGATAGCGACCAAGCAATTTCTCAAATTTACGAGTTAAGTAACAATTCGATCGTTGCAGGTGTCGATTATCCTGTTCGTGATTTGCTTTATGCAACTCTTGTTCAGTCATCTAATGTGGCAACTGTGATGCTAGCTAATTTAGTCACAGCAAACGATGAAGCAAAGTTTATCCATATGATGAATGATAAAGCCAAAGAACTCGGTATGACAAATTCAACATTTTATAATTGCAGCGGTGCTGAAACAGGTTCTTTCAACGGTTACTACAAACCAGAAGGAATCGATCCTAACGCTGATAACATAACAACTGCTCGAGATTTGGCGATCTTATCTTATCACT
This sequence comes from Enterococcus ureilyticus, assembly GCF_001730315.1. Taxonomy (GTDB): domain Bacteria; phylum Bacillota; class Bacilli; order Lactobacillales; family Enterococcaceae; genus Enterococcus_L; species Enterococcus_L ureilyticus. The sequence goes on along the minus strand of NZ_MIKC01000004.1, from coordinate 41,225 downwards.
TATTAAAAAATTATCCAGATACAGTCATGTATACTAGTCCAACCCAAATCACCATTATGGAAAATACACCCTACGCTGAGATTTTGGAAAATCATAACTATTCTTTACCTGGCCTAGCGTATGGCTATGAAGGGGCTGATGGGTTAAAAACAGGATCCAGTCCTACTGGTGGTTTCAACTATGCAGCAACTGCTAAACGTGAAAATACGCGTTTGATCGAAATTGTATTAGGTGTTGGAAATTGGGAAGATCAAGAAGGTGAACTTCAACGCCACGCATTTGGTAATGCCCTTTTCGACAAGGCTTTTGCCACCTATGAGTATAAACAATTGCTTTCTAAAGGAAATCAGACCATCAATAAAGAAGAAGTAATCTTAGAGCAAGATTTTTATGGTGTTATTCAAAAAAATACCGAACCAGTTTTTACACTATCTGCTAATACATTAACAATGAATAATGGCCTTGCTCAAGTCTCCCCTACGATCAAAGCGCCAAGTGCTGAATTTAAATACGCTAAAAAGCTAAAAGCATTACAAAACTCGCCTCTCCTTAAAAATACAAAGAAGAAGAATAGTTTTTCAACCTTTTTCCTTAACGGCTTGTTGATTATTCTAGGTCTCTTGTTTGCGGTCTTATCAAAGCTGTTTAAAAAAGAAGCAACAGATGCAAACAAGGCGAAAAAATTCAATCTGTTATTAACCATAGGGATTTTATTTATTCTTGCCGGAATTGGTCTCAGTATTTATACAGTGATTTTTGGACCTTTAATTTGATTATATTTTTAATGATATTGATAACGAAAAACAGTGAAGAATCGCTTCTTCACTGTTTTTATTTGCTTTTCCAACATGACTTGGCAAAGCTATACTTTATAAGATTCACACAAATTTGGGTAAGAAATTGGGTCAGAATATTAAAAATTAGTATTTAGATAGTAGGGAATTATTTATTTTTCTTTAGTTGTTTGATTTCTTTTTCGATTTGGCTAATTTGTTTACCTAAAGTTTTTTGTTCATTTTTATCACGTGAAACTTTTTTCTTATTGATCAATTCTTGTTTTTCTTGGATCAAGGCATTGATTTTAGCTGTATTATCTTCTACTGATGTAGATGGTGTTGTTGCCTCTTCTGTTGAACCGCCTGTTGTGCTACCATTTTTCAACGCTTGAATTTCGCGTTCGATTTCACCAATACGGATACCCAAGGCTTTTTGCTCTTTCGGATCACGACTAACTTTTTTCTTGTTGATTGCTTCCTGTTTTTCTTGGATCAAGGCATTGATTTTTGAAGTTGTATCTTCGCCTGACGTTGGTGGTGGTGTTGTATTTCCAGTTGAACCGCCTGTTGATCCGCCTATTTTTAATGCTTGGATTTCACGTTCGATTTCACCGATACGGATGCCTAAAGCTTTTTGTTCTTGCCAATCACGACTAACTTTTTTCTTATTGATCGCTTCTTGTTTTTCTTGAATCAACTCATTGATTTTTTCAGTATTATCTACAAATTGAGTTGAGTTTGCCTGTACTTGAGTCGCACTTGCTAAAAATCCTGTTCCTCCGATTGATAAAGCTAAACCAGCAACTACTGCACCTTTTACAAATTTGTTCATTCTAAATTCCTCCAATTTATTTTTTTGTTCGAATACTACTGTTTATATGATAATAGTCCCGATACACAGATTATACCCACTGTTTCAAAAAAAGTAAACTATTATTTTATAAATAGTAGTGTTGATTATTTCCACTTTGATCGAAAAAGTTTAAAAAGACTGTTATATCAAGGATTTATGCTCTTTTTTTTAAATAAAAAAGGTTAAAAAAATACCCTTTTTACATGAGATCAAGTAAAAAGGATATTTTTTTCATCATTAGAGGAAATAATCGTTACATTGAGCCTTTAAATACATCTGCATTTTTCACAAAATAATCGACTCCTGAATAGATCGTAAACAGCAGACAAATATACAACATGATTTGATCAACAGGAAAACCAATTGCTGTAAACGGAATATTATTGATAAACAATAAGATGATTGCCACCATCTGCGTTGCCGTTTTTACTTTTCCTGGCCAAGCAGCAGCCATTACTTCGCCGCCTTCAACTAATAACAAGCGTAATCCAGTTACAGCTAGTTCTCTACATACAATAATCGCAACGACCCAAGTTGGTGCTTTTTGTTGTCCTACTAAAACGATAAAAGCAGTCATCACCAACATTTTATCTGCCAATGGATCAGCGAATTTACCGAAATTTGTTACTAAACCACGTGCACGAGCAATTTTTCCGTCCAACCAGTCGGTAATACTTGCTACTGCGAAAATGATCGCTCCAACTAATTGCGTAACTGCTAGAGATGTACCCGCTATGGTAAGTGTACCCCAATCCATCGGTATGCTAACGACAGCGATAAAAATTGGAATCATGAATATTCTAATAACTGTTAATTTATTTGGTAAGTTCAATGCCTGTTGCCCCTCTCTTCTATTTACCTATTTTACGTTATCTTATAGAAGGTGTCACGAAAAATGATATTTTTTTTATTCAAAAATGGAATACTCACGTAAGTTCTCAAAAAATAAGCGATGAACAGTGTTTCGTTGTCCTTCGCTTATTTCTTGTGTCCTTAATTGCGGATCTTTATTGTGCTGGTTGTGAGTGCTCAGATTGTTGTGTTTGTGCATAAGCTAATGACATATTGATATTTCTCGGTCCAATTCCTGTACCATTCGGATTGAATTCCGCTTTTTGACCATCTAATTTAAATTCCATGTACTCAGATGCACCTAGACTAACAACAATCTGCGTTGTACCTGCTGGAATTTCAACAGATTTAGGTTGCCCTGGCTGAATCGTCTCTTGATAAAAATAGCCATTATCATTATTAGCAGCTGTCGCAATATAAACACCAACCCAACAAGGCCCAGTTACAGCACTAAATTCAAGCTTAGCAGGCTCTGAAACATTGATTGCATTCATATTGACTGTCACACCTGATTCACTAACAAAATTCACTTCAGTTGGTGCTTTAGGCTCTGATGAAGAACTTGATGTTGACGATTCTGTCGTGCTTGTACTTGAAGCCAACGATTGACTTGATTCAGAACTAGGCGTCGAATCTGATTCTCTGATTATCTCAGAGGCTGGCGTTTGAATGATTGGATTTGCTTGACGATCTTGCCATGTAATATAAAAAACAACAATTGCAATGGCTAATCCAATCAAAGAAAAAATAACCGCAGGTAAACTTTGCATGAAACGTTTGCCCTGAGTGTTCTCATCATACATTTGCGTTCGTGATTCATCTAATGTTTGGTATTGGATCGCTGTTTCTATATCTTCTGGTTCCTCGATCCCATCATAAATTTCCACTAATTCATTGCCATCTAGTCCTACTGCACTTGCGTATTGACGAATAAACGCACGCACATAAAAAGTTCCCGGCATAGAATCAAAGTCATTCTCCTCGATAGCGATCAAATAACGCTTTTGTGTCTTAGTAATTTGCTGCAATTCGTCTAATGACATGTTTTGCTGCAGTCGTGCATCTCTTAATTTTTTTCCTATATTTACGCTGGCCACTCGTCCATCTTCTCCAGTCTCTCTAATTTATCAATTTTGCCTATTTAAAGCAGGCTTTCATTCAGTAATCCATTCTCGCATCTGTCTCTGTAAGAGTTAGATAGTCTATCTTTGTATCGATTCCTATCTCACAGTGCTCTGTAAAATCTTTGGGTAAATCCTTAGATTAAGCTATTCCAAGAGCTGATAGATTTACTTTACTCTACTTATCTAAGCATACCATAAAAAATTACTGATGAGGGTAACATTTTTGAAAGTTTTCAACTAAATTTCGGACTTTTTTTGTTTCTGCTATTCAGAGTTCAAGCAAGCCTTATCATCTTGGCTACATCACATACAACATACTTCAAAGGCTTGCTCTCTCACTAGTTCGATCCTTATTTTTTAGGATACATATAAAAGCGACTCAATCCTTCTTGATTGATGAATACTTTTGCTAAGTTTTTCACGTCCGCTAATTGAACACTCTCGATTACTTCTGGTGTATCAAACAACGTTGTTTCCCCAAAAAGTGATTGCGAAAATTGATTGGCGATATATTCTAGTGAATTTAAAGATTGGAAGTATTTGCCAATCAATTTTTTCTTCAATAAAGATAAGTTAGCTTCTGTCAATTCAGGGTTTCCATCTACCGTTAGAAGAATTTCTTCAATCCGTTGTGCCAATAGTTCCGGCTGATCACTGTCACCGCCAAAATCTGCAAAATGGAAACTGCGATCTAAATTAAATTCATAACCAAAACTATCATCCAATAACCCTTCATTATACAAATTCAAATAATTTTGAGAGGTGTTACCGAATAATAATTGCAATAAAAGATTGGCAGTCGTTTTATATTTAAGTAATTCTTTCCCATCTGTTGGCACTTCATCCAGACCCTTCAAGCCCACGATCACTTTAGAACGGCTGATTGGCATCTCGATTGAACTTTCTTTAATGATATCTGCTGCTGTTTCTTTTGGAAAATGGCGTTTGATCGGCATTGCTTTCGCAAATGTTTTGGCCGATTGATTATTTCGGATAAACGTCATCATTTCTTCTGGTTTCATTTTTCCAACAACAAATAATGTCATATTGCTCGGATGATAAAATGTGTTGTAGCAGGTATACAGATCTTCTGCGGTAATTTCCCCAATACTTTCAACTGTCCCAGCAATATCAATGTGTAGCGGATGCTTTGGATAAAGGTTGCCCAACGTGCCAAAAAATAAGCGCCAGTTTGAATCATCCAAATACATTTGAATCTCTTGTCCAATGATTCCTTTTTCTTTCTCAACTGTTTCTTTTGTAAAATACGGATCTTGAACAAAATCTAATAAGGTTTCTAAATTTTGTTCCACTTGATCTGTTGTTGAAAAAAGATAGCTTGTTTTTGTAAAACTTGTAAATGCATTAGCAGAAGCACCTTGACGTCCGAATTGTTGAAAAACATCGCCGTCTTCTTTTTCAAACATTTTATGTTCTAGGAAATGAGCGATTCCATCAGGCACCTTAATAAAATCTTTTTCACCGATTGGTACAAATTCATTATCGATCGAACCGTAGTTTGTAGTGAACAAGCCATAGGTCTTGTTATAGTCTTCTTTCGGCAATAAATAAACAGTCAATCCATTTTCTAGGACTTCTGTATAGAGAACTTCGTTGATTTGTGGATATTCTTTTTTATTCATCGATTTTTTCTCCTTCCAAAAAGAAAATGGCTTGTAATTGGACCAATTTAGCTACTCGTTGAACATCTGCCACTGTGACAGCCTCCATCCGACGAAGCCACTCATCATCTTTTAAACGTAGGTGGGGAATCAAATCATTCAAGTATTCATTTTCTAAAACTGCTCCCGCATTATCTAAAGAAAGTAAATATTGATTTTTTAACATTGCTTTGGTTTGTTTGATTTCTAAATCTGTGACTTTTCCTTGACGGATATTTTCTAATTCCGTTGCAATCAAATGCAGCACTTGATTACGATTACTTCCGTCAATTCCTGTCTGAACACTTAGGAAGCCGCGGAATGTATCAATACTACTAGACGCATAATACGCTAGATTTTCTTTCTCCCGGACGTTCATAAATAATTTAGAATGCGGAAATCCACCGAAAACTCCATTAAATATTTGCAAGGCAAAATAATTCTCATCACCATAATAAACATCAGTATGATAGCCTAAATTCAACTTAGATTGCGCTAATGGCTCTTGTTCAGAACGTTCTTCAATGACATTTCTTGAGGGTTGTGCATAAAAAATATCAGCGATTCCTGATGCGCGGTCTTCAAAGGGCAATTTACTGAATAGCGCAGTAACTGCTGCTGCTTCGACATCTCCAAGGACAAAAATATCCACTTGGTCTTCACGTAACATTTGTTGATGATACGCAGCAATACTAGTTGACGTTTCCTTTTCCAAATCGGTACTATTGCCGAAACTTGGGATTTTTTGATCTTCTGACTGACTAAAATATAGGTTTTGTAATGCCAAAGAAGAATAGACTTGCTTATCTTCAGAAATGCTTTCATAGTAGGCTTTTAAATTTTCTTTTTCACGCTGGAATGTTTCTTCCTCAAATTTCCCATCAATGATATTGGGATAAAATAAGATTTCTTTGACAAAATCAACTGCATCCGCCAAAACATGACTATGCTCCAAGTACTTATCATTGACCAAATTGATTGAGAGATTCAACCAATGCAAATTGCCTTTTTTGTTAACATTGATGCCAAAGCTAGCACCATATAATTCTGCTAATTTCTCACTTAGTTTCACTTGATCTGGGTAATTTAAACTATTTGTTTCAAGTAAGCTAGATAGCAGCGTCCGCTTCGTTATTGTTTCTTTATTCAAACGCGTATTAAAACGAACTAAAATACGCACCGTTTTATATTTTTCTGTTGGTACAACATGTAAATTGACCCCTTGTGCTAATGTGATCGGCATCTTGTCAGCTCCTCTTTGCTTTTCATCATAATAAAGCCCAGTCTGAAATACAATCATCTGGACGTTTTTAAATGTTTTTTTAAGATTTTCTACATCCATTTAATTATAGCACAGCTCATCAGTCTTTCCTTGCTGGAAGAGTCTTTCATTTCAATTTTTTTCATTTTTTCTGTATACTAAATTTGAGAAAGGGAGGTTAAACTTATGATCAAAGAATTTAAAGAATTTATTATGCGTGGCAATGTCCTTGATTTAGCTGTTGGGGTTGTTATTGGTTCTGCTTTTACTGCGATTGTGACACAAATCGTCAATGGATTGATTACGCCGCTCGTTAGCTTAGTTTTCGTGCTGACCACTGGAGAAAAAAGTGCAGATGACGCGTTAGGCGCACTTGTTTTTAACATTAAAGGCGTGGCATTCAACATTGGGGATGTGATCAGTGCTCTTATTACCTTTTTAATTACAGCCTTTGTTTTATTCCTAATCGTAAAAGCTGTCAATAAGATGAAAAAGAAACCACAACCTGAGGAAGAAGAAGTTGCGGGTCCTACAACAGATGATTTATTAGAACAAATCCGTGATTTGTTAGCAGCACAAAATACTGCGACAACACTGAATGCTACGAAGGATCATGCTGAGAATCATAAAGAATAATTAGCAATAATAACTATTTAGTCACCTGAAAACTTTTCCAACAAATGGCTCTCCATTTGTTGGAAAAGTTTTTTTGATTGATGAACAATTCTTAAAAAAACAACATTTTCCCAGTGATTGCGCTATACTAAAGACAGTCTGTACCATATCAGGGAGGAAATAGGATGAGAAGAAAATGGACTGTAGCTAGTGCTTACATATTAATTTTTGGGTTTCTTGCCGGGATAATCGATCCTCGCCTAGGAACGCTTGTTTTCAATTGTGCTTTGGGGCTTGCGCTTATCATTGGTGGTTGGCAACTTAAAATAAAGCAAAGTTGGATCGCTCGAATTATTTTTGCATTAGGTGTGCTTTGGTTTTTATACTTATTTTTATATTATGTAACCGGGTTTAACAATCCTCAATTTTGATTTTCATAACAAAACCAGACGAGATTAGACAACACACTCATTGCTGAATATGTTTATTCTCTAATCTCGTCTGGTTTATCAAGTGAACTCTTTGATGTAGTTTCCTCTTCTTCTCTTTTTTTGATTGGAGGAACTAGCTTTAAATGATTCTCTTTTACTGGTGGCTCAGCGGGCATTTTTTTTGTCCATTGTTCTACTAGTTTTTGTGTTTCTAGCATTATTTCTTGAATATTTGCTAACCTTTGGCTGACTTTTTCTTCTACTTCTAGTTGCTTTTGTTTACTTTGTGCAACAGCTTCCTGTCCTAGCTTACGTATTTGTTCTTTTTGCTGTTCTTTTTCATCCATCAGACCACCTCTATTCTATCAAAATTTCTATAGTAAAATAGTATCACAGCTTTCGTTCTTTTACTAATCGTTGATCATTAGTTGCTGAAATTTCAATGGTATCCTTCACATCTTCTTCAGAAATCGAAGAATCGAACAGTGAGAATAACTAACTCTAACTTTTGATTTTCTGAATCCTTAAGCTTTCTAGCTTAATCATTCTTGATGCTCAGTTCTACTCCTAAAAAGTTGGTAAACACCAAAATGCCTACCAACTTTCCATTTAGTTTCTTCTCATCTGAACATGAGGAATATCATCTTCTAAATAAACTTCTGAAACAGCTTCGAATCCAAAAGCACCATAAAATTTAGTAAGATGTGCTTGAGCACCAATCACGATTGGGCGATTTGGATAGTTCTCCTCGACTACTTTTAATGTCTCTTTTAAAAGCTTATTCCCTAATTTTTGGTTACGGTACTTAGGATTGATCAACACTCTACCAAACGTTACCGTATCCCCTTGATCGATGATTCGAGTATAGCCAACAATATCTGTTCCCTCCTGCAGCCAAGTATGCCAAGCAACTTCATCTGCATCATCGACTTCTTGATAAGGACAATTCTGTTCCACTACGAATACAACAATTCGCAGTTTTACGATTTCAAGAAACTCTTTCGTCGTCAGCTCTGTCAATTTTTTAATATGATAGTCCATTTTATCGCCCTCCTCAATAAAACAAATAAGAATAAAAATTTTTGCTTACTTCATTTTCAGCGTGCCAGGACCAGAACGATACATGATTTTCACACTTTCACTATCCATTGTCGGATAGATCAAATCGACCAGCACAATATCACCTGTTGTCACAGAGTCTTTCCCTAATTGAACTAGCGTTCCGTCTGATGTTTGTTTGGAATCAAGAGTATGAATAAACTCTTCTTCTTGTAAGTAATCAATATATTTTTGTATATCTTTTTCACTGATGCTACCAGCTTTATACGTCAAGGTTGTTGATCGAACTTTATTTTTTATTTCACTACTCGTACCAACAATTTTTTTCTCGCCAATGACGGAATAAATCGACGGAACCTTATCCTCATTGATTTCAATTTCTGCAGCTGTACTAGATGCACAACTGACAAGCAAGACACTGAATATAACCAATAACCCAACTGACACTATTTTTTTCATTTTATTCTCCTTTTTCTTCATTTAAAGCTTTTATTATAGCACAAATGAAAGCATCTACTCCTACAATTTTGTCACGTTTTAGCAGTTTATACAGATCAAATAAATAATTGGACACCATTCCAAAGATTCAGTAGCAAGACTAAAAGAATAACTACTTGATATACCTGAGTTACTCGTTCAGAAGAAATTTTCCCGCTGATTAAAGCTCCTACAAAGCCACCAACAATAGCGGCTGGAATCACATACACCAAAATAGACAGATCAAAACGCCCAAAGCCAGTAGTTTGTGCGATTGTCACTAATTTTGCTGCTTGTGAAAAGAAAATCGTAATGATTGAGTAAACTGTCGCCTCTTTGATCGGAATCCCAAAACACAGCATCAATAAAGCCACGTTGATTGGTCCACCGCCAATTCCCAACAATGTGGAAATGAAGCCTAAAAATAGTCCAACCACCACATACCAAACAGGATGAGATAAATCAATGGAGCGTTCATTCCCAACTTTTGTATAAAAATACGCAAATAATAATGTGACGATCGTTAATACAATCTGGAGCAACTGTACATATTTTTCATCTGAAAATAGTCTTAATAATAATTCAAATACAGTATTCCCTAAAACTCCACCGATCACCGAACCTAAAGACACAAAGACTGCGATCGGTACTCGTAATTTTAACCCATTCCTCATCTGCCTCAACGTTGAAACGATCGACATGGTAAACACAGCCACACTAGAATAAAACGAGATCGCCGCTAATGGATGAAAATGTAGTGTATCCAGTACCGGTTTAATGATCACTCCGCCGCCCATTCCTGAAATTGCACCAACTGTATTTGCTAAAATAATCACAATAAAATAAATGATTCCTATATACACAGTTTTCATCTCCTCAAAATAACCGCTTTTGCTCTATACTTTTCTTCTTCTGGCAAAATCGACAAACTTGAATTTATCTAATCTATGTCTGGACTCTGTGTATTCAAAACAACGCGTATCTTCCAAACTTACCACACTACGGACCACTACTACATGTGTATCATCCTGAATAGTCATCAATTTCTGGTCCGCATCTGTTACCGCCTCAACGGTGATCTCTTTTTGAGCATAGCTAATCGCCAGACCTAAATCGTTTTCAAAATAATCGTAAATAGAGTCGGCTGCTCGTTCTTTTGGCAATTCATGAATGATTTCTTTTAACAAATAGTCGATATCGATAATAACTACCTCTCCATCGATTTCTCTTTGGCGAACTAAGCGCCAAACTGCTGCATCTTTTTTCCAGCCAGTCAATCGTGCCAAGGATTCACTGACACGTTCTTCTTCAAGCTCCACAACTCTCGTTATACTATGTATTTGTTGGGCGCTTTGCAGTTCTTTATAGCTGATGACACCAGAAATTGGTAAATCAAATTTTCTAACATTCAGAACAATTGATCCTTTACCTTGTTTCTTCTGGATGTATCCAGCATTGATCAATAAATTCAGTGCTTTACGTATCGTTTCTCTTGATACTGAATATTGCTCAACCAATTGGTTTTCACTTGGCAACAGTGTTCCTGGTTGATAATCCCCTTCTAAAATACCTTTTTCAAGTTCCAAAAATATATCATGAAATTTATTCATGTCCATCCCTCCACCTTAGGATACTCAAAGAAAATGATAGCACATTCTCCCCTAAAAAAATAGCATTCTCAATAAGTAAAACCATAACCCAAAAGAATTCTTTTTAGTGATTACACTTGTATTTACAAGCAATCCATACTATAATGAAACCGAAAACGCAACATGTCTATACAAGTTTCGAAATAACTATTAGTCAGGAGCCGTTATCATGAAATTCCTATCTCTCACCATTACTAAAAATACCCTACATATCCAAGAAAAAGAGCAACAAAACCTAATCGCAGAGCAGACATTCACCTTCTCAGACTTTGAGTTTCCGAAAACCGTTGACGCTTTAGCCAACCAAATAAAAGAGCAATTCTCTGCTGCTAACGGTGCTATTTTTAACGATATTCCTACTGATTTTTACACTGAAAACACCAAAGTAACACCTTTGAACGTCAATGTAGAAAATCTAATTAAGCAGTTTTCAGAAATTCTAAACTTACCGATTCTAACCTCGTTTGAAGCAAACGCAACCTCTGATTTAATAGCAGCTTTTAAGAAAAAAGCTGAATATTTAACCTGGAATCTAGACTATTTTGGCTACACTCCAGGTAAGGAAGAGTATTCCACTGAATCCTTGTTAACAATTGGAAATGGCTTTATGGGCTTACGTGGTACGATACCTGAAATGACACTGACAAAAGACCATTACCCAGCTACTTACATTGCTGGACTCTACAATGAAGAGCAATCAGAAGTCGCAGGCCAAATTGTGGAAAATGAAGATTTCGTTAACACACCAAACAACCAATATATCAACATCCAAGTAGCAGGAACAGATGAGTGGCTATCGCTTGAACAGTCCACTTTGCATTACTTGCACAGAAATCTCGACTTAAAGTCAGGGCTATTTACTTCTCATATGATTATTGAAGACAGCAAGCAGCACCAAATAAAAATAACAGCGCAAAAAATAGTCAACATGGCGCAAATGAATAATTACTGCATTAAGTATTCGATCACACCCTTGAACTTTTCTAAATCAATAACCGTAAAAACAGCAACAGACGGCTCCGTTTACAACTTTAACGTGGAACGTTACCGCAATTTAACCGCTAAGCATTTCCACGTAACTCAGCTGATTGCAGATAAAAATAAAACAATGATTGAAGTCCAAACAAACCAATCAAACATCACTATTCAACAAAACACGACGATTACAGGTGATTTTTTTGAAGCAAATGTTGTCAAAAATTCGATTAGTGAAGAACTTATTGAACAAAAAATAACGTTTAATGCTAAACAAAATAACACCTATGCTATGGAAAAACAGGTTCAAGTCAAAACCTCTATTGCCGAAAAAAATTGGGCAAGTCCATCTGTTCCAGCGATTTCCTTTGAAACAGAATTTTCTGAAAGTAAAAAAGCTTGGGCTGCCCTTTGGAAAAAAGCGGATATTCAAGTGACAGGTGATTTAATGTCACAAAAATTACTAAGAATCCATACCTATCATTTGTTTGTCTCTGCTTCACCTTTTAATAACAATGAATTAGATGTTTCAGTCACAGCTCGGGGCTTACATGGTGAAGCTTATCGCGGTCATATTTTCTGGGATGAAATTTTCATCTTACCGTTTTATATTATTCATTTTCCTGAAACAGCCAAACAGCTATTGATGTATCGTTATAATCGTTTGGGTAAAGCGAAAGAAAATGCGAAAGAAAATCACTACGAAGGTGCAATGTATCCTTGGCAATCTGGTTTAGACGGCAGCGAAGATACACAAAAGCTTCACTTAAATCCCTTAAATGGGGAATGGGGAGAAGATCACAGTATTTTGCAACGGCATGTTTCATTAGCGATTGCATATAATATCTGGATGTACTGGAATAACTCTAACGATGACCAATTTATCAAAGAATATGGTGCTGAAATGCTTTTAGAAATCGCCAATTTTTGGCGCAGTGCAACAACCTTTGATCCAATTAGCAATCGCTATTCTATAGATAAAGTCATGGGGCCAGATGAATTCCATGAAGGCTATCCTAACTGTTCAGAGAGTGGTTTGAAAAATAATGCTTACACCAATCTAATGGTCGTTTGGCTATTTGAAGAACTAGAAAATATCCTCTCACTTTTAAATACGCAAGAACGAGATATATTATTTAATAAAACAGGAATCACGAAAGAAAATCTTGAGCAAATGAACGATATGCGTAAGCGCCTGTCGATCGAAATCAACGAAGATGGAATCATTGCTCAATATGAAGGGTATTTTAACTTAAAAGAAATTGATTGGGCGCAAGCAAAAGCAAAATACGGAAACATTTATCGAATGGACCGTATCTTAAAAGCGGAAGGCCGCTCACCTGATGAGTACAAAGTGTCTAAGCAAGCTGATACGTTGATGCTCTTTTATAATTTAAATAAAGAAAAGATCGATGAAATTTTCGAAGAACTCGGCTATACGCTACCTACAGATTATCTTGAAAAAAATCTTTTATATTACTTAAATAGAACCTCTCATGGTTCTACCCTTTCAAGAATCGTCCATGCTCAACTTGCTGAAGAAGTTGCTTTTCATGACTTGTCTTGGGAGCTATACCAAGAAGCACTTTACTCTGACTATCGTGACATCCAAGGCGGAACAACTGCTGAAGGTATTCACACCGGCGTAATGGCTGCGACGATTTATGTCACACTGACCACGTATGCGGGGATCGATATCAAGAAGAAAAACCTAATGATTCAGCCCAATTTACCAAAAAACTGGACGGATATGACCTTTACTGTGGAGCACAAGGGTATCCATTATCAACTGACTATTTCAAACCATTCTGTCCAAATTTATGCATCACAAGATACAATGATCATTATCAAAAACCAGCCTTACCATATTCAAGCAGACACAAAAACAACGATCCCTTACTAATCACAAGATAGGAGAATTCCCATGAAAAAAGGGTTTATTTTTGACTTAGACGGCGTCATTACAGATACGGCAAAATTTCATTATATTGCTTGGAAAGACTTAGCAATGGATTTAGGTATTACAATTGATGAAACATTCAACGAAACGTTAAAAGGCATTAGCCGTATGGATTCGTTGGATAAAATTTTAGCTTACGGACAGCGGGACGATGAGTTCAGCATAGAAGAAAAAGAAGTTCTAGCCCAAAAGAAAAATGACGCATATGTTCAGCTTTTAGCAGATCTTTCAGAAAAAGACTTATTACCTGGCGTTCATGATTTTCTCGTCCAAGCGAAAGCAGAAGCAATTCCTTGTGCAATTGCTTCTGCTTCTAAAAACGCTCCAATGATTCTAGAAAAATTAGGCGTACTCGATTTCTTCGGACATATCGTTGATCCAGAAACGCTAAAAAAAGGAAAACCTGATCCTGAAATTTTCGTAAAAGCAGCAGAAAGTATCCATGTTGAACCACAGGATGCAATTGGTTTTGAAGATGCTCAAGCAGGAATTGACGGAATCAAAGCAGCTGGAATGTATGCTGTAGGAATTTCTGAGACTGAAATTTTAACTGGTTCCGATTTACAAGTAGCTTCTATGACTGAATTGTCTGTTGAACAACTAATTACTATTTAGAAAAAGAAAAAGCTAACCTGTGTAACAATGGGCTAGCTTTTTTCGATTAGTAGAAAAAAACGTTAAGCTAATTTTAATTATTACATTTACATTTCCTTAAAAAGTCTTTTGTGTTACAATAGATTACAAAGAAAGAATGGAGTTATAGCATAATGAAAAGGAAATTGTTTAGCGAACTATCACCAGTGACTTACGAAATTTCAGTGAAAAAAAATATTTGGCAGAGAAAGTTACGAGACTTTATCCAAGCAGAAAACCTTGCTCAAACAAAAAATGCTGAGCCTCTACCTGTATCCGTTTACAAGCATACTTCTTTGATCCACAGAAAATTAGGAAATACGGACTTGGTCCTACAAGAGAATAAAGCAATCAATCTAAGACTTGCCGCACCTAAAATATCTCATATTTTAATCAAACCGAATGAAACTTTTTCTTTTTGGCACTTAGTGGGGAAGTGTTCTGTAAGTGAGGGCTATAAAGAAGGGGTAACCATTTTTAATGATGCTGTTCGCCCTGGTCTAGGTGGCGGTCTTTGCCAATTCACTAATTTGATTCATTGGATCATTCTGCATTCACCATTAGAAATCACTGAGCATCACCACCATGATGGCCTAGATCTTTTTCCAGATTACGGACGTAAAATCCCTTTTGGGACCGGAACTTCGATCGTTTATAATTATTTGGATTATCGCTTCAAAAATAATACCAAAGACACCTATCAACTGATCATCTCTGTTAGCGAAACCCATCTTAATGGCGAACTTCGCTCAGATAATGAACAAACAAACAGCTATCATATTCGTGCTAAAAATGAATATTTTTCAAGAGAAAATGGTCAAGTTTTCCGCAATGGTCAAATTTTCAGAAAATGTATCGATAAAAGAACAGGTAATTTATTAGAAAACCTACTAATCAAAGAGAATCACGCACGCGTGGTATATGATACGACCCATTTAGATATTAAAGAAACAGATTGATTGAAGAGGCAATTATACGATTTATGAATACAGGCTAGAACATAAGTGCTATTCATTTCTGTTCTAGCCTTTCTTTATTCAACTATTTTTAATCTTTACCATTCTAACCCAGTAACAGTGAATAATTGTCTATTACAGAAGTTTGTTATCCCGTTCAATCGAACGACAGTCTGTTAAAGAGTTCTTTCTCGCGTATATTCTTCTCACGATCGATCACATATAAATGCGGATGGCTATAAACATAGACAAAGTCATACAATTTTTCAGATTTTTTCCTATAAATGTGCTTTGCTAATTGCTCAATCCCCTTCTCATCCTCACCAAATACAAAAATGAATAGATTGTTTTCATTGAAAAGTTTATAATTACCGATTTGAAGTTTCTCCACTTTATTATCATATGCCTCAATCAAATTAAATAAGGAATGCCAGTTGGCAATAGAAATAGACACTCGTTTCTCCGAATCTTCCGGTACAGGTAAATTGATTCGTAAAACATCATTGCCGTATTTTTTCTTGATGATACTGAGAATTTGCTCATCGTCATGAACATTGATTTTTTTAGGTGTAGCACTTGTAAGACACTTTCCTTTAATGATTGAGTGACTTCCACACCAATATTTCGTGTTGGATTTTGACTATCAGGTTTATCTAAAAGAATTGCTTCTTTGTATTTTTGGGGTTCTGCGGCCAAAAGAATTTCTAAGGCTTTTCGTTCATCTGGTCGTTCCATAGGCATCTACTCGCTCCTGTCACTGACTCTATTACAGTCAGATTATACTATGTTTTAAGAGTTAATTCTCAAAAAAGAGGACGTTTCCTCTCGCTTTGAAACAAATTGTACTTTTGACAGCACTTTGTCTATACTATGAGTAATTCAAAAATGAGAGCGCTTAGGTTAGGAGGCTAATTATGAAAACAAGTCAGGGCGATGTGTTTAGAAGAAGAGAAAATTTGCTCGAACGGTTAAAAGAAGCAGAGTACTTAACCATTAACGAGTTGGCAGATTTTTTTAACGTTTCTACAGTCACAATCAGACGTGATTTATTGTTTTTAGAAAAGAAAAAGATGATCGAGCGGTTTTACGGCGGCGTTCGATTACTCCCTCATCTTCCCTTGCAGACCGTTACAGTGCAGGAGGAACGAGCCTTTCCAGTAGAGGCTTTTATTAAGCAAATCACCCCTTTGCTAGTAGAGGATCGGCAACTTTTTGTCGGAGCAGGTCGCTTCTCGACAGAATTGATTTATGCTCTGTCTTTTTTTAAGCTCATGATTTTGACGAATGATGCTGCTGCGATTTCGATCGACCATCCTAAGAAAAAAGCCTTGATTTCGATCAGTGGCGGGGAACTGGAAAAAAACACACAGGCTTTAGTTGGGGATTTTGCTATCCATTCTTTTAATAAAGTCGTCGCTGACCTTTGTATCATTGAAGCTGCTGGTTTTAATACCCATGAAGTAACGACTAAAACCTTGAGTGAATCCTTTGTTTATCGAACCATGATCCAGCATACAAAAGGAGCTAAACTCGTTTATACCTCCTCGACTCATTTAGAATCTGTGAGCTCTTTTATGATCGATCGAACCTTTTTATTCGATACATTATATACCGATTCTGCTATTTCTACTTCAATTTTGGCACACTATCAACATCAGTCGATCCCCACAGAAGTCTTAACTGAATAAAAAAGGTATACTGAAAAGTGTTCGCTTTTTCGCAATTGCCTATCCAGAACTGTTCATAAAAATACTTTCATGAACAGTTCTTTAAATTGCATTGAATTTGCCGAAACAATCGCTTATTCTAAAACCAAGAAAACGCTTTATAAAAAAACAGATTGGAGAATCATATGACGAATACATTTCCAAAACATTTCCTATGGGGCGCATCCATTTCCGCCCATCAAACTGAAGGCGCTTATCAAAGCGACGGCAAAGGCTTAAGTGTTCAAGACACACGCCAAAGAGATAATCATGACATTGCGGACTTCACGGTAGCCGTCGATCACTATCACCACTACAAAGAAGATATTCGTTTACTCGCTGAAATGGGGATCAAAGTCTTCCGATTTTCGATCGCTTGGACCAGAATTTTTCCAAATGGACGAGGTGAAATCAATCAAAAGGGGCTACAACACTATAACGATGTAATTGATGAGTTATTAAAATATGGGATTCAGCCTTACATCACCTTGAATCATTTTGACTTACCACAAGCTTTAGAAGACGAAGGCGGCTGGAGTGTTCGCACCACTGTAGAGGCCTTCAAGCATTATGCAGAAACTGTTTTTGAAGCCTACGGGGACCGAGCCAAACATTGGCTGACCATCAACGAACCGAACATCATGCTTCTAGTAGATAAAAAAATTCTTGGTAAGGAGATTCCACTACAAGAAAAGTACCAACAGTTCCATCATTTGATGATTGCCGAGAAATATGCGTTTAAACGCTGCCACGAACTGATCGAAGGCGGAAAAATCGGACCTGTTCCCAACATTTCACTTGTTTATCCTGCAACTAGTAAACCATTAGATAATCAAGCAGCGCTTTATTTTAATAGTGTCCGCAACTGGGCTTATCTAGATTTCTCTTGTTTTGGCCGTTATAATACTGTCTTTAAAGATTATTTGAACCGCAATAATGTGACAATCACAATTGCCCCCGAAGACAAAGAACTGATGGAAAATCATTTCCCTGATTTTGTTGCGATGAACTTTTACACAACGGTCACTGTAGAAAAACCAACTAAAAAAGACGGTATGGCAAACGGAATCAGCGATCAACAAAGTGAAGATATCATGGAATGGGGTTTTTACAAAGGCTTCACCAATCCTTATTTGAAGAAAAATGAATTCAACTGGACGATCGATCCCGATGGTTTAAAAACAACGTTGCAAACACTGTATGATCGTTATCATTTACCGATCATTATTACCGAAAATGGTTTAGGCGCAAAAGATGAGCTTACAGCTGATGGCAAAATCCACGACACATACCGCATCAACTATTTAAAACAGCACATCGACCAATGCTTACAGGCAATTGAAGCCGGTGTTGATTTGATTGGCTACAGCCCATGGTCAGCAATCGATTTAGTCAGTGTCCATGAAGGGATCAGCAAGCGTTATGGTTTTATTTACGTAGACCGCACAGAACAGGATGAAAAAGATCTTGCTAGATATCGAAAAGACAGTTTTTATTGGTATCAAGAGCTGATTAAAACAAATCAGCTGCCCTCTTAAAGAAAGGAGAAGAAAATGAATAAAGTATTTACATTCTTAGAAACAAAATTGATGCCGCCTTTGAATAAAGTAGCAAACTTGCGCTTTATTCGGGCAATCATGCAAGCAGGGATTATTACGGTGCCGTTTACGATTGTGGGATCGATTTTTCTGATCATCAATAATCTACCGCAAATCATTCCCCCACTTGCGCCTTTTTTTGAACATACGATTTTGAAATTTGCACCGATCTACAGTGTAGCAACGACTATGTCGATTGGTTCGATCGCGATCTTTTACTGTTTGGCAACAGCCTACTATTTGACCGATATTTATCGGAAAGAAGAAAGTGAAGGGCTTAGCAGCTTCGTGGGTGCTATTTTAGGTTTGTTTGCCTTTTTGATGACCATTATCCAAACGGATATCGTTGATGGTGGTGCGCAGTTGATCCAATCTGAAAGTGAAACAGCGATTGTTTATAATGGCGTTGCATTAGGTGGGTGGGTCACTCGCTTTAGTGGGGTGGGTATTTTTATTGGCATCATCACAGCAGTGATTGCTACACAGATTTATCGTTTATGCGTGAAAAAAAATATTACGATTCGCATGCCAGAAGGAGTTCCTGATGGTGTAAGTAAAGCCTTTGCTTCGTTGATTCCTGCTATTTTTATTGCTTTTGTCATGCTATTTATCAATACGATTTTAGCAGTGTTCCATACTGATTTACATGGATTACTGTCAAAACCGTTTGAATTTGTAAAGGATCTGACCGGTTCTTGGTTGGGAATCATCGTAATCATGCTGTTGATCCACCTGCTTTGGGCTGTTGGGGTTCATGGGACTGCAGTGATCAAGAATAGTTTTATCAATCCAATTTTATTAGTAGCATTAACAGAAAATATTGACGGGGGATCAAATATTTTTGCTGGTGATTTTGTCAATATGTATATCTTTATCGGCGGTGCTGGAAGTACGCTTGGCTTAGTTTTATTGATGATTTTTGTGGCAAAATCTGATCAATTGAAGGTGCTTGGTAAAGCCGCTGTACTCCCTGGTTTGTTTAATATCAATGAACCAGTGATTTTCGGAGCGCCAATCGTGTATAATCCTTATTTGATTATTCCGTTTATTGTGACACCTTTGATCAATGTCACGATTGCTTATTTTGCTTCTTCTCTTGGGTTGGTGAATAAAGTAATTACTGGGATTCCTTGGATTTCGCCTGTAGGGATCGGGGCATTTCTGGGAACGGGCGGTGATTTCCGCGCAGTGTTGATTGCGTTGATTAATTTAGCGGTTTCGATTGTTTGTTATTATCCATTTTTCAAGATGTATGATGGAAAATTGTATAGTGAACAGATGGCCGCTGTGAAGCAAGATTAATCCTTTTTATAAAAGAGTTGCCAGACCATGCTGTATGTGAAAACACAGCATGGTCTGGCAACTTTTATCACTTGTTTTAACGGCGTTTTGTTTCAAACAAAGGGCTAACTGGTTTATTTTCATGGATACGTTTAATCGCATCTCCAATTAGTTCACCTACACTGATTTCATCGATTTTATCCGTTTTACGATCATCAGAAAGATAGATGGAATCCGTCACAACTAAACGTTTGATTGCAGAGTCTTGAATACGTTGTAAAGCTGGTCCTGATAAAACTGGATGTGTACATGAAGCATAGACTTCTTTGGCTCCGGCTTCTTGTAAGGCGTTCGCTGCAAGCGAGATTGTTCCAGCTGTATCGATCATGTCATCGATCAGCACACATATTTTACCTTCTACGTGGCCAATAATATTCATCACTTCAGCAACGTTTGCTTTCGGACGGCGTTTATCGATGATTGCGATCGGTGCTTTCAAGTATTCCGCAAGTTTACGTGCACGTGTCACACCACCATGGTCAGGAGACACAACCACAACATCATCCCCTTGAATCCCATGTTCCATAAAGTAATCTGCAATCAATGGCGCACCCATTAAATGATCCACTGGGATATCGAAGAATCCTTGAATTTGAACTGCATGTAAATCCAATGTCAACATTCTAGTTGCTCCTGCTTTTTCAAGCATATTTGCTACAAGTTTCGCTGTGATTGGTTCACGAGCACGCGCTTTACGATCTTGGCGTGCATACCCATAATAAGGCATCACAACATTGATTGTTTTTGCACTAGCACGTTTTAAGGCATCGATCATGATCAACAATTCCATCAAATTATCATTAACAGGACTGCTTGTTGATTGGATGATGTAAACGTGAGAACCACGAATACTTTCTTCAATATTTACTTGAATTTCACCATCACTGAATTGCGTGACAGAAGATTTTCCTAATTCTACACCGACAGCTGCTGCGATTTTTTCCGCTAAAGGACGGTTTGAGTTAAGAGAAAAGATTTTCAATCTAGGATCAAAATAATGTTTTGACATGAGGACCTCCACTTTCTTTTGCTGAACAATAGTTTCCTTATAAATAGTAGTCACTTTTTCAAAATAAATCAAGTCATTTTGGGGGATTCCTCTAAATTAATACGATTTTCTAATAAAAGTCGGTGACTGTTCGTGTAAAAAAACAAAAATAGTTGAAAGAGGAGGCGTTTGTTCTTTTTTTTTGAAAATCAGCATATTTTATAATGACAATAGACAATATATATATTACTATTTAGATGGCAGAAAAAATGAAAGCGCATTACTTTCGTTGCAGCTAGTTACGTCATTGGACTAAAACTTTCTAGCTTCGCAGACTAGCACTACGCTTACTTTCATCCTGTTAAGCATTAATTATTTTGAGGGGGAATTTTGTGAAAAAGTCAGTTTTAAAAAAAGTACAACTGGGTTTACAGATATTGATGGTTTCAACATTACTTGTAGGTACTAGTACTACCACAGCTTTAGCGATTGAAAACACTCTGAGTAGTGACACACAGGAAACTTCAACACGCACTTCCGAAAGTTCCACTGCTTCAAGTACAGTAAAAAATGAACAAGATGTCGTTCAAAAACCTTTAGATGAAACGGACGATCTACCACAAAAATTGACGATTTTAGGAACCTCTGATGTTCACGGTCAGCTATGGAACTGGTCTTACGAAGATGACAAACAAACACCAGTCGGTCTTTCTCAAGTCAGTTCTATTGTAAATAGTGTTCGCTCAGAAAATCCAAATGGAACCATCTTGATCGATAATGGGGATATGAATCAAGGAACGATTCTGACAGATGATCTATACAATAAAGCACCTCTGATTGCTCAGCCAAACCCCATGATCAAAGCCATGAATTATATGAACTATGATGCAATGGTTTTAGGGAACCATGAATTCAATTTTGGCTTGGATCTAATTAAAAAGCTTGAGAATGAAGCGAAATTTCCGATCTTATCAGCAAACACTTATGTAAACGAGTCAAACAATCGCTTTGTTGGCGGTACAATGAAAAAAAATATTGACCTAAACGGAGACGGACAAACCGATTTGACTGTCGGCATCATCGGTCTCACAACACCGCAAATTCCATTATGGGATGGCGCCAAAGTAGACAGCCTTTATTTTAATCCTTTGCAAGAAGAAGCAGCCAAAGCTGTTGCTGAATTAAAAGATGAGACAGATATCATTGTTGCGTCGATCCATGCTGGCCGTCAAAATGCTGATCCTGCTGCGAGTGCCGATCAAGTCATCAGTAACGTTCCAGGCATCGATGCGTATATTCTAGGTCATGATCACCGCTCTTTTGCAGAAAAAATCCAAGGTCCTAATGGGCTCGTTCCAGTAGCTGGACCTAAAGATACCGGAACAGAAATGATCAAAATCGATCTTGATATTGAAAAAAATGGGGACCAGTGGCAAGTTAAAAACAGTGATGCTGCTATTGTAAGCACCAAAACGGTCCCAGCAGATGAAGCATTAAAAGCTGAAACGAAAGAATACCATGACAAAACAAGAGAATTCATTTCAGAAAAAATCGGAACAGCCACTGGCCATTTTTTACCAGCTGAAGAAATAAAAGGAATCCCAGAAGCACAACTACGTCCCACTGCGATGATCTCTTTGATCAATAATGTGCAACGACAAGCAACAGGCGCTCAACTAGCCGCTTCTGCCCTCTTTAAAGCAGATAGTAAATTAAATGCTGGCGATATTTCTTATTCCAATATTTTTGATATTTACAAATATCCTAATACACTTGTCAGTGTCGCTATTACTGGCGAAAACCTACTGACATACATGGAAAACCAGGCGGATTACTACAATACACCCGGACCTGATGACCTAACAATCAGCTTTAACGAAAAAATTCGTGTATACAATTATGATATTTTTTCAGGAATTTCTTATAAGATCGATATTTCTAAACCACATGGACAACGCATAATCAATCCAACCATCGACGGGAAACCAGTTGATCTTACGGCAAACTATACGATAGCTATGAACAATTATCGCTACGAAGGGTTATTAGCACAAGGTATTGTCACAGAGGAACCAATCAAGTCTACTGATCCTGAAACATTACGTGGCTTGATTGCTGATTATATTCGTGAAAAGCAAACCCTTGACCCCACAGTTGAAATCGAAAATAACTGGGAAGTGATCGGTTATCATTTTAACAAAAACTGGCGAGATTTAGCGGTCAGATTAGTCAACGACGGTACATTACAGACCGAACCTGCTGCCGATGGTCGGACGCCTAACGTTAAGCCTATCACAAAAGAAGACGTGAAAAATGCAGGATATCAACCCGAATCAGAAACCTTCACAATCATGCATACTAATGATATACATGGACGTTTAGAAGGAAATGGCAAAGATGTCTTAGGGATGGCACGTTTGAAAACCTATAAAAATAGGATGAATCCAGACCTCTTGATCGATGTGGGGGATGCCTTTCAAGGACTGCCGATTTCTAATTTCTCTAAAGGTAAAGATATGGTCAAAGTGATGAATGAAGTTGGTTACGATGCAATGGCCGTTGGGAATCATGAATTTGATTTTAGCTTGGAAACTGCATTGGACTATAAAGATGAATTAAACTTCCCAATCCTTTCCAACAATACATTTAAAGATGGAGAGCTCGTTTTTGAACCCTCTACAGTCGTTGAAAAAAGTGGCGAAAAATATGCGATCATCGGCGTAACAACACCAGAAACAGCGACTAAAACCCATCCAAATAATGTACAAGGTGTGACTTTTTCCGATCCAATCACTGAAACAAAAAAAGCAATCAATGAAATCAACAATTCAGGAGAAGTAATGACTGCCTATGTCGTAACAGGTCATTTAGGCATCGATGAAACCACCCCGCATGAATGGCGTGGTGATACTTTAGCTGAGGCATTAAGCAAAGAATTTCCTGATTTGAATATTACAGTTTTGGATGGTCATTCGCATACAGCCGTTGATGGCGGGAAGAAATTTGGCAATGTCATATACACACAAACCGGAAATTATCTAAACAACGTCGGTTTAGTTGACGTTGATTTGGCAGATTTTACTAAAAAAACCGCTTCATTAACTCCCGCACAATCATTAGCAGATTTAGAAGAAAATCCTGCTGTTAAAGCGTTAGTCGATCAAGCTAGAGCGAATTTTGAAGCCTGGGGCTCAGAAGTTGTGATTGAAAATAACCCTTACCAATTCAATGGCGAACGCGATAATGTACGCACGAGAGAAACCAATCTAGGAAATTTGATTGGCGATGCAATGTTCGCATATGGCCAACACGGCTTCAATAATCAAACCGATTTCGCGGTCACAAATGGCGGCGGTATTCGAGCAAATATCGAACCGGGTAAAGTGACCTTGGGTGATGTTATTGCCGTTATGCCATTTGGCAATAGTATCTCCCAAATCAATGTTACTGGTGCTGAAGTCAAGGAAATGTTTGAACTTTCTCTTCGCTCAATGGCGCAAAAAGACGAAAATGGCACAATCCTTTTAGATGATTCCAACCAGCCAAAACTTGGTGCAAATGGTGGTTTCCTCCATGTTTCAAGTACAATTCGTGTACACTACGATTCAACGAAAAAGGGCTCTTTACTGCCAGCAGACGAAGGAAACGGAACAGATAAAACCCTCGTCGGCGAACGAGTTCTGCAAATAGAAGTGCAGGACCGCACAACTGGAAAATTTGCCCCGATCGATGAAAAGGCAACCTATCATATGGCAACGAATGATTTCTTAGCAGCTGGCGGCGATGGCTACGATATGTTAGGCGGCGAACGAGAAGAAGGCCCTTCTTTAGATACCGTCTTAATCGATCATCTAAAACAAGGAACCACCCTGCGCCTTTATGATGCGGCAACAACTATTGATCTTGCACAATATAAAGAAGCCTTTCCCGGCGAACGGATCATTTCCATTTCAGAAGCCGAGTTCAATAAACAAAACAAACCCGGACCTGTACCAAATCCAGATCCAAAAGACCCAACGAAACCTGATGAGATAAAAGTAGCCAAACCTGTTGGAAAAACAGCAAATTATCCAAAAATGGGTGAAACGATTGTCGCATATGGTAGTTTAGGGTTACTAATTATTGGTCTTTCTAGTTACAGTTTCTATGAATATAACCGGAAACGGAAAATAGGATAAAAAAAAGATGACTGCTGAACAAAAATGCAGTCATCTTTTCTTTATTTCTCGTTATTCATATAAGGCATGTTTTTCCCATAACCTTCTTTATTCACTTGCCTAGCACGAGCAATCGCCAAGTCAAATTCTGCTACATCATCGGTAATCGTTGATCCTGCTGCAATAACTGAATTCGCCGCAACGTTCACAGGAGCAATCAGGTTTGTTGCTGAACCAATAAATGCATGATCGCCAATAGTTGTCCGGTGCTTGTCTTTCCCATCATAATTAACGAAAACCACACCACAGCCAACATTGATATCTTTACCCAAGTCTGCATCACCAACATAAGTCAAATGACCGACTTTCGTATCTTCTGCCACTGTCGCATTTTTGATCTCCACAAAGTTCCCCACATGAACACGTTCGCCGATCTCAGCGTGTGGGCGGATATGAGCAAAGGGTCCAACATCCGCATCTTTGCGAATAATACTTTCTTCAACGACTGATTGTGTGATTTTTACATTATCTTCGATGACACTATCAACGATTTCTGAATGTGCGCCGATCATACAATCTTCACCAATCACTGTCTTCCCTTTTAAATGAACACCAGCTTCAATCACGGTATCTGAACCAATCACAACGCCTTCATCAATATAGGTTGAATCAGAATCAACAAATGATACACCATTTCTCATATGCATCGTGTTTAAACGACGATGCATAATTTTATTAGCCTCAGCCAAAGCCACACGATCATTGATTCCCATCGCTTCTTCAAAGTCAGCCATTTGATATGCGGCAACTGTCTTGCCTTCTTTTTTAAGGATCTCAATAATATCCGTTAGATAATATTCCCCTTGTGCATTGTTGGTATTAATTTTAGATAAGGCATTGAATAGTGCTTCATTATCAAAACAAAATGTTCCAGTATTGATTTCCTGCACACGCGCCTCTTGCTCAGAAGCATCTTTTTGCTCCACGATTTTTTCAACAATCCCTACATGATCACGAATGATACGACCATATCCAGTTGGATCGTCTGCGTGAGCGGTCAAAATCGTCGCACTGGCATTTTTTCCTTGATGATAGTCAAAAAGATTCGATAAAGTTTCAGCAGTTAGTAATGGTGTATCTCCTGTAATCACAAGAGTAGTGCCTTGTTTTCCTGCTAAATGTGCTTCTGCTTGCAACACCGCATGCCCTGTTCCTAATTGTTCAGCTTGTAAAGCATATTGGCTACGTTCACCTAAATGGCTTTTGATTGCCTCGGCACCATGACCGACGATCGTCACAACTTCACTTGGATTCGTCTTTTCTACTTGATCCATGATGTGTTCCACCATTGGTTTTCCAGCGACAGGATGCAGCACTTTATATAGTTTTGACTTCATGCGTGTTCCTTTACCAGCAGCCAGGATGATGACATATCTGTTTTCCAATTGCTTCACTCCTAAGATTTGTTTTATTTTTAATCGTTTAGTTTAATTTAAAATAGCGGCATGTTTTAGTTTAGCCTACTCTTTATGGTTTTTCAACTGAACCAATTGCTTTTTTGCTATACCAATTTATAATTTCAGACCTTTGCGTTATAATGAAAGAAAATTAGGGGGTGATAATATG
Source organism: Enterococcus ureilyticus (assembly GCF_001730315.1). Taxonomy (GTDB): domain Bacteria; phylum Bacillota; class Bacilli; order Lactobacillales; family Enterococcaceae; genus Enterococcus_L; species Enterococcus_L ureilyticus. The sequence continues at coordinate 14,527 of NZ_MIKC01000004.1, read as the reverse complement.
ATACTTAAACAAACACACGTATCTCAATCAAAAGCCCATTCAAGTTTGACATAATAAAGTGCTTTGGTTGTTGAAGGATTGCCTTTACGCAAAGTACTTTATCACTTGAATGATAGAGAGGAAATCCATTATGATGAAACAAATACAACCCTATCAATTTAATTTTATTCGCAAACAAGCCAATATTTTACTGCAAGCCCATTTATCTGTAAATGATAAAAATACAATCAAAACACTACAAGCGATCGTTCTTGAGAAAATCAATGAACAGTTTGGTGCGGATAAAGATCAGTTACAGCCATTGCTAGAAGACTTTTTCGAAGCTGCGACTTCTAAACCTAGACTGGAACACTATTTGGAAGGGTTAAAAGAAGCAGTCATTCCGTTTGCTCCGCCTTCAAAACAACAACTGACAAAGCTCTTTAAAAAGACGAAGAAATTGAAAATCCCAGAGTGGGAAACAATGGACTTGCGTGATTATACCTTTTATAGCTGGAATGATAGTGGGAAACAGCAAAAATTCATTATCGCTTCCATCGATGGACAGCTAGTTGGTGTTTCTGGAACGATTTCTCCTACGACGCAAAAAGGCATCTGCCCGATTTGTCATGAAACGTCAGAAGTTTCGATGTTTTTGTCTAAGGTGAAAGAATCTGGTGATGGGATGTATACGAAGCGTGGGAATTATATTTGCTACGATAGTGAGAAATGTAACCATAATATCGAGCGTAGAGAAGAGTTGGAAGCGTTCGTTCAGAATGTGAAGTTTATGAAATAGTTCATAAACAAGCTGAATCATTGTTCTTCTTAAAAAGAGTCTTTATCAACGAACGTTGGCAAAGACCCTTTTTATCTATCTTGTCTCACTCGCTAACAGTATGAATAAAAAAACACAAAGATCAATAAATATTACTATATCTATTGCGAATATCTATGTAAATTTGATATAGTTATAGGTAACTGAATAATTAGAAAACAAGTAGCACTCCTAATACTATCAAATGGAGTGTGATACATGAAAAATAATTGTAAACTCACTTTGGTTTTGGTAAATAAATTACGTGAGGGTCAGAATGAAACAAAGTACACTTATATGTACTTTTTTGCTTAACTATATCAGCGGATTTCCAGCATGGATTTCTGTGATTTTATTTGTTTTGGTATTATTTATGGATATTCCTGCATTAATTATCAGAGAACATCATAAAACTAAAAGAACTAAAATCAGATGTAAAAGCAAAAAAAAGACCAACAAGAAGTTTTCGAAGGCATCTTGTGGTCAGTTAAAGAAATAAGTATGTAATGCAATACTTTTTTTGATACTAAATCAGGAATGCCAACTTGTTTTTGCAAGCCTAATTATTTAGGTTACGTATCAAAATTAGTAGCAAAAGAAGTCTGACGCCAATCAGGCTTTTTTTGTTTCATAATATCTACAAATCAATCTTACCACATGTTTTTATTCATCTCAACTACTTTTGTTTCAGTTTAGCGCATAAAAAGAAGCTTAGACAGTTATTTTTAGCCACGTAAGCATTCGTCCATGAATGAATGTCAAACAACGCAAATAAATCTTAAAAAATCCCATACTTTTATCATATTTGTCCATTTTTTTGGACTCTTTTGATAATTCAAATTCTTTCACAAGTATTCTATTGACTATCCCAACCCCTTTAAGTTAGAATAAATTTACAACATAAAATAAAAAAAGACGCCCTGTCAGAAGACGGTAATCTTCAAAACAGAGCCCTGTATTATCAGCACAAACTAATAATACAAGTTGCCTCGCCAATAATTTCTTATTGACTACCCTTATTGTACTAAAAGTAAGAACGGATTGCCATTCTTTTTTACGTACTCGATCCTGGTAGTGAATGGTTATTTAACGAACGCTTCATGGTATTAGTAGCTGACTAATATCATTTTTTTGTGTTTAAAATCAGGTAATTAGAGCGAAAAACAAAATAAAAAGGCACTCTGTACAAGGGCGGTAACCCAAATACAGAGCCTCATATTATCAGCACAAACTAATAATATAAGTTGCCGAAGTCAATATTTTCATATCGACTCTTTCATTTTACTCAATTTTTGTAAGAAATACTAGTGTTTTTTACAATTCTTGTGTCGATTGAAGCAGTTGGTGGGTATTTGTTGCACTTTTGTACGGTATTAGTTGGTAGCTAATGCCGTCTTTTTTCGCTCTTTTTATACATCGTAAGCACCTTTCTCTCCTTTCAAATACGACTCCTTTCGTATTTGCATTCTACCAACTGGTGCTTACGATCGGGTATCTTCTGAGTGATCGCTACCAGACATTTGTCATTCAATCAAAAAAGGCAGCTGAGTCAATGCGTACAAAATAGGACAGAACACAGAACCAGTAAATAATTTTCAACCCGATTGAAGGATAAAATGTCCCGTTCTACTCTTAAGATAGCCGTACCCTTAATACTTGATTTAGCGGAAAATCAAGTATTGAGTAAAAAATGCGCAAACGACCAGAACTTGCGGATTTCAAGCTGCTGCTTATCGTATTGTCACAACCAACCATTTTTTGCTATCACATGATAAGTAGCTGCTTGTTTTTATCCATTTGACTATTTTCACCGAATCAACCGAACTTCTTCTAATTTATGGACTAATTCTTTCACTTTATTTCTCGCAATCATACATTGTTCCTCTCCATCAAAAAAGGCCAGCTTATTCACTCTGTCCACAGACTGAATGTTGCCAACATTGAGAACATACGAGCGATGACAACGATAAAAACGAGAATCCATCGCTTCGATTTCTTGAAGCTTAGCATAAAATTCCGTGTATCGATTTTTTGTGATCAAGCGGATCTTGTGGGTGATTTCCGTTGTCTCAAAAAATAAAATATCCGCAAAAGGAACTTGAAAATCGGAATGTTGATTTTTAAACACAAATGCATCAGAAGCAACCAACTCTTTTTTATTGGTAAATGCAATCTCCAGACATTCTTCGACACGTTTAGAAAATTCAGTTTCATCAAACCCCTTGTCAATAAAATCCAAAGCAGTCAATTTATATTTGAAGGTAATGGGTAGAAATTCAGAATGAGTAGAAACAAAAATCAATTGTCCAAAAGGGTCCAGCAGTCTGATTTCTTTGGCTAGCTCCAGTCCTGCCTGTTGCTCTCGTTTGATTTCAATATCTAAAAAATAAATATTCGCACCGTTTTGACTATTCGCAATTTCAGCCAGTAATTCTTTGGGTTTCGATGTCGCAATAAGCTTGGTACACATCCAAAGGTTTTGCTTTACGATTCGCTCGATCATTCGTTTTAAGTACTGCTGCTGAAACAAATCATCCTCTAGTATAAAAACATTCATCCTGTTGCTCCTTTCTTCTGAATCACTACTGTGTGCGTAAGATGATTTGCTTGAAACTCTGTCTCTAACGACGCATTAGGATAATTGCCTAAAATATCTTTTACGATCGCTAAGCCTAAACCACGTTGCTCTCCTTTGGTGGAATAGCCTTTAGTAAACATCTTTCGCTTGTCGATCACGGTGTCTCGTGTGGAATTGTTAATAATAATAACTTGCTTATTTGTTTCTTGAATCAAGCAAATCGTCACTTGTTTTTGATCTGAAATACTAGCTGCTTCAATCGCATTATCTAAAAAGATTGAAAGAATCCGAATAAAATCTAATGTATTAAAGTAGGATTCTTCTACCTCATTCAAAATTTCTATATTTACAACAATCTCTTTTTGAAGGGCTGCCAACAGTTTTGCCGAAAGGATTCCCTTTACAGCTGGGATTTTGATTTTCCTAAGCTGTATCAGATCATATTTTTGGTTTTGTAATGATTGTTTCACTTCACTTAAAACATCCGTGTAAATTTCTTTCACCTGTGCCATATCATTTTCTTCGATCCCAGTTTTCAAGCTAGCAATAATGTTCACATAATCGTGGCGAATACTACGGATTTCTCCATATAAAGCTTCAATTTGGGCGGTATATTCCGTTAGATCGTTCAGTTGCATTTCCTTTAGTTTCTCCAGCTGTTCTTTTTGGAGTAGTTGCGTTTTCATATTCAAATAAAACAACAAAATAAGAATAATCACAAAAAAAGCAAAGGTTTTCATCACATTCAATCGGTCTATATTCTGGCTTCTTAGTTCGAAAAAATAACCAATAAACTGAATGGTGCATAAAAGGAACAGTAAGGCATTAATATTGACCAGAATTTTTTTATTGATCTGTTCATAATTTTCTACTAGAAAATCAAAATTGGTTTTGAACAGATGAAGCATCAAGGTATTCATAAAGAATGGTGCCAATTGTAACAATAATGTAATCGGAATATTCGTCGAAAAAAACTTGTCGATTAGTAATTGCACGATATTTCCAATCACGGATAAAATTGTCACGCTGTAAATGGCGTAAAAGGCAGCTAGATGCTTTTTATTCTTTAAATGATGCCGTATTCCTATCACGTAGAAGTATAGGATAATAATTAAATAGAAAAAATAATTCATAAAGGACAACGTAAGAAAGGCCACTAAAAAGAGTCCTACAATTTCCTTCCAGAATAGTGTTGATTTACTGATTTGCTGATAAATCAGCATAAGTGCTACAAGTTGAATCAAAAGTAATACTAGAAGCGTAATACTCGGAATCATTTCGACGTCTCTTTAGACTTGTTCAGCTTTGGATGTGTTGGTTCATAGAAAAAATAAGGACAAACGTAGGAAGTATTGAGCAAATATTTTCGAATTAATTTTTGGATTTTCACATTTTTAATCATTTTTATTTCCTCTTTTCATTAGTTGATAGAAACAGGGATGGATCGTCATTGTTTCAATACCTATGCCTAACAGCATTAGCGTACGTAAATCGGCTACGGGTGTTACATAAGCAAATACTAGTAGGAGGCATGTAACGAATAATGATTTTTGCTTTAATTTTCTGCGTAATACAGCATCCGTTATCGTTCGCTTCTCTGTCCCAGCAGGCGCATAGGTCCAAATAGTCGCACATATCCCCATCGCAAGAATGATAAACAACGATGTGTTCACCGTAACCTGCAATGACTGTACAAGATTAGGAAGCAACATAAAGATAAAAATCGAACTAAGAGTACACCCTTTTGAAGACTGGGCATGCCATCCTCCTGCAAACAGTCGAATCAAAAAATAAGACAAGTGAACAATCAATGTTGTTTGAATAGTCAGAAAAATATAGGAAAAAAGATAAATAGTGATGACTTTCTCTAGATTAATCAGTAACATTTCTAGATTATATACTGCATAGGCAAATTCCTCTGTTGATAAAAAATGATCACAATTGAGTTTCTTTCTAAGAATAAATAATGAAATCGAATGATACATAATTTTCCCTCCTTATGACAATTTAATTATACAAAAGAAAGGAAATGTTTTAGTCATTATATACCCTAAACGGTTCGTTTTCCACCTCAAAATGTTTTCGCCTTGTAGAAAATAATGAAAAATTAGCTTCTCACTTATTGTTTTAGCTTGAAGATGATCAATAATTTACGCCAAATAGACGAAGGAACAGTCGTTATTTGTTGTTCCTTCGTCTGTTGCAACATTTAGTCTCCTAATATTCTAACCAAGATAGACGCAAATTCTGGTAGACACGTCTTGAAATATTACATGTTTCCTGAGGGCTTTCAAAGAAGATGATTGCTCGTTTCTTTTTATCGATTCCTTTGATTGCTTTAGGATTGACTAAGGTCGTTCGATGACAACGAATGAGCGCAGGATATTCTACTTCTAGTTTATCTAATGAGCTATAGATATAGTGACTATTTTTTAAGGTAACGATTTTCAATTTATGCGAATTTTCTGTCGTCTGAATATAGAGAAGTTCACTGAATGGAACCAAAATCGTTTCTTTCTGATTATCAATTAATACACCTTGAACCATTAAAGCTGCTCCTTTCTGTGTTATTCAAAACGCAATGCTTCCAAAGGGACTTTCTTACTAGCTGACCTAGCTGGAAAATAAGCTGCCAATACACCAATCAAAACACTAAAAGCCAATAACACGACGATAATTGCTACATCAAACGTAAAGAACTGAAACTTGATCGACTTAACAGCGTGTTCGATCACTGCATTTAAAGCATAAGAAATTCCTAGTGCAGAAACTAAGCCCAAGACACCACCTGCCAATCCAATCAATCCACCTTCAACAAGAAATAAACGCTGAATGTTCGTAGGTGTCGCACCTAAAGCTTTCATAATACCGATTTCTTTAGTTCGTTCCGTCACACTGATATACAATACAACACAAATCAATAACGTAGAGACAACTAATGAAATCGACGATAGGACGACCAAAATACTTCTGGCAATGTTCAAGTAATTTTTCATTGATGTTAATGTATTATCTTCAGAAGAATAGTTCATTTTCGTTAGTTGTTTCATTAGTCCATCGATACTGTTTAAATTTTTTGGAACAATGGTAAAGTAATTCGTCAGATTTTTGGTGGATTCGTCCTTTTGCATCAGTTGCTGTGCACTTTTATAGGATAGCTCAACTCTTGCTTGATGCTGTTCTTCATCTTTGAAAATACCTATGATCGTAAATTCACTACTTACTACAGGATAGACGGCTGTTGTATCCGCTGTAATCAACTGCGTTTTTACTGTCACTTTTTTATTTAAAGCTTCTGTTGACTGTGTGAATAATTGCTTCGCTATCTCTTCTGACAAAGCGATTTCACCTGGATTTAAAGGAACTTCCCCCAAATCAATATAATTCTCAGAAATAGTTGATTTTTTTGGTGCAATATTGATTGCTTCAGCCTGTAGCTGCTTTTCTCCATACTCTAATTGTGTACGGAAACGGTTCGTTTCATAAACAAGAGCCACATCATCCACTCTCGCTAACTTCTTTTTATCTGAAACAGGCGATAGTTGCTTATCTTCTTTGGAAACAACAAGTGTATTTTCACTCACTCGGTCTGAGGCAATCGTATTCATTTGCTTTGTTAAACCTGCTACTAAAAACGTGATCATCAAAATACCAAAGATTCCTACAGAAGCGCCTAAAGCTGTAATAAATGTTCTTGCTTTCCTTTTTTTCATATTGCTAAACGCCAATTTAAGGGTCGATAACAACGAAAAATTACGAACAGTGTTCACCACTGCTTTTGAATGAGCAACTATCGTTGTTTGCTGTTGGATTTCTTCAATTTTGCCGTCTTTCAAATAGATGATTTGATCAGCAAGTGAGGTATATTTTTTTGAATGCGTGATGACGACCACTGTTTTGCCAGCCTCTTCACTAATTTCTTTTAAAACAGCCATTACTTCATCTGAATTTTTACTATCTAAAGCCCCTGTTGGTTCATCTGCAAGAATGACGTTTGGATCATTGGCTAAAGCTCGGGCAATAGCAATCCGTTGCTTTTGCCCGCCACTTAATTCGCCTGGTCGGTGTCGGCTATACTCTGTCATATGAACTTTTTCTAAAAGAGTTTGCGCTTTTGCCCGCCTTTTTTTCTTCTCTACACCTGCAAGCATTAAGCTGATTTCTACATTTTCCAGAGCAGTCAAATGGTCTAAAAGATTGAAGGATTGAAAAATAAACCCAACATTTTTTTTCCTAAACTCAGCCCATTCCTTTTCTGAATAATCAGTGACTTCTAGATCATCATAGTAAATTTGACCGCTACTTGCCTGATCGATCCCACCAATAATATTCAATAAAGTGGATTTCCCACTTCCGGATTTCCCTGAAATATACGTTAAACCCGAATAGATATCAAAAGAAAGTTCTTTTAAAACGGTTATCGTTTCATCTTTTAGTTGATAACTTTTCGTTACATTTTCAATACGAATCATTTTCTCACCTCTATGGATTATTTAAAACGGAAACAATTGATGCTTTTGCTGCTTTTCTAGCAGGTATGAAGGAAACAATCATGCCTAATAGCACACTAAAGACAAGCATGATGATGATTGTGCCACCATTAAACTCAAGTAATGAGGTAGCAAAGTCTAGTTTGTTTTTTAGTAAGTAATTCGCAATTGTCCCAATCACTAAACTCAACAGAACACCGGTAAATCCACCTAATAAGCTGATCATCGCACCTTCTGTTACAAACAAACGTCGCACATCACTTCTGGCTGCACCAATGGATTTTAAAATACCGATTTCTTTTCTACGTTCGATCACACTAACATAAATCACAATTGCAATCATGATCGCTGCAACGACTAAGGAAATACCTGCTACTAAGCCTAAGAAGACAAAGAGAATGGTGATATACTGTTTGCCTGTTTCGGTATCTTCTTCAGGTGTAACGGAGATGTAGCCCTCTTTTTTTAGTGATTTATTGACTTTTTCACTAGCTACAACAGTATCGAAGAGTAAAATCATTCCCGTTGACTGCTTTGCTGTTAAGTCAAAATCATTCGTTAAAGATTCCGCTAAAGAATGGGAAACATAGGCTAGATTTAGCAGTTCTACGATTTTCTTTCGCGTCACTCCTGAAATGGTTACCTTTCTTTGCGACGTTGGCATCATCTCACTTTTTGACATTAATTGTGTCACTAGCTCGATTTCTTGTCCTATTGCTTTTTCTGCACTGCCGAAAAACTGATCTGCTGTGTCTTCGGGGATAGCTATTTCTGTGTCTTTGATCGGCATTTGCCCACTCTCTAAAATACTTTCATTGTACAAAGAGATATTTTTCTTATCTAAAGCTGTATACAGACTCATGTTTTGGACCTTTTCTCCACTTTTCAAACTCGCTGAAAAAACATAATCAGTTACTGCTTCTTTCACTCCCGGTTGTTTCGCAAGCTCTGCCCTGGTTTCCTCTGAGAGTAATCCGTATCCAGCTTTATTCACCATTAACAATTGGTTGGTTTGATAGATACTAAATTCATTTTCAATATACTTGTTCATTCCTAGACTAAAGAACGAAATCAGTAAGACCGACATGATTCCAATTGAGGCACCCATAGCCGTTAGGAATGTCCGGCTCTTTTTACTGTTGATATTGCGAAAGGCTAGCTTCACAACAGCTGCTAGCGACAATCTTTTTTGCCTTAATTTATTTTTAGCTGATTGGACTGAGCTATTGGTCGCTATCTGTGTTTCATTGATAATCTTCCCATCCGCCAATTCAATGATTTGATCTGCCAGTTCCATATAGTCTTGTGAATGCGTCACGATGATGACCAGCTTTCCTTGTTCAGAAATTTCTTTGAAGAGGGCCATAATGTTATCTGCGTTTTCTGAATCCAATGCACCCGTCGGTTCATCTGCCAAGAGGATTTCTGGATCATTAGCCAAGGAACGAGCAATTGCTACACGTTGTTTTTGTCCACCGCTTAATTGATTTGGAAAATAGTCCCTTTTTTCCCACATATCTACCTTTTTCAATAATGCTTCTGCTTTTGCATTCTGTTCCTTTTCATTAGACTTCCCTAACATTAAACTCAATTTAACATTTTCTAAAATCGATAAGTGGTCGATCAGGTTATACTGCTGAAATACAATCCCCATCTTACTTTGGCGGATCGCAGCCCATTTTTTTTCACTCAAGGTTGCTGTATCTGCTCCAAAAAGGCAGTAGCTGCCTTGATCGATCTGATCCAACCCACCAATAATATTCAGCAGAGTAGATTTGCCACTGCCTGATTCCCCCATTAGGTAAACCAGCCCAGGTTTTGTTATCGTTAGTTGGATATCCTTTAATACTGGAACCGTTTCTTTTTTTAATTTATAGCTTTTGAAAACGGACTTAAGTTCAATCATTACACATTTCACTTCTTTCTATTATTTAGTTCTCTCTCCGTACTTTTACAATCATTCTTAGTAAATAAAAAATCATGGCGAACCCAAGAATACCTTGGAAAATAGTTAACCCTGTGGAAAAGACATTATTGCTTTCAAGTTTTATTTTTGAAATACCTAAAATCATACTAATAATCATTACCGACATAATGACGAGATTCATGATTCCATAAAATTTTATAAGTCCAGCTTTACTTTCTTCATATTTATTAAACAGAACATCTTTTTTCTTGCCTAAAGCTAATTTAATCGACTTGTCATAAAGATTGGGAATATTTAAAAGAGTCGAGAGTATCCAATAGCCATCTAGTTTCGTCACAGGCAAAAGATTGGACAGCATCATGATCAAGTTCCAGCAAATGAATGTATTTAACAACGCATTTGCTCCGCCCATACGGATAGATACCATCACAGATAACGCTGTAATGATAAATTGAACCATTACTCCTGCTAACAATGTAGCCAATGTTTTTCTTTTTTCATTAAATTCTCTGACCCCACTCACATCACAAAATAGCGCTGGTGAACCACAAATAAATAAAAAACCAATTTCTTTCACTTTTCCACCGTGATACTTGCAGACCAAGCCGTGCCCTAGCTCATGACAGAACACTGTTAAAATTGTTCCTGTATAAAGGATCAGAATATTTTTCACTGTTATGTCATAAGAAATATTAGTGAGAATCATTTGGGAATGCAGTCCCCACTCCACAATCCCTCCTAGACAAATAGCACCCAAGATTAAAAGGAACAGTCGGTTAAAGAGCTTATTTTTGAGTAAATGGTCTACGACCCACTGAAATTGATTATCAGGATTGAATACCTTGATTCTGTAATAGAGCCAATTCTTTTTTTCTACTTTTTTCTCCCCTAATACACCTAGCTCTTCCAACGAGTGAATAAAGCGTTCTATTTCCTCGATAGGAACCCCATATTGTTCGGAGATCGCTTCTAGTGAACGTCCTTCCTTTAATTCTGTTAGAACTTTTCCTTCTGAAATACCTAATCGAAAATATTGATCTTCTTTTAGGACAACATAATGATCTTCTTTTTCTGTTATCTGTAAATCAGTCATTTTCATTTTTTCGTCCTCCAATTTTTATTGATACTATGACTTTATCGAATATGTTAAAGGAAGAGAATCGTGTTTCATAAACGGTAATTTTTCCGCCGTGAATGGTTCATTCAAGACAGTTCGCGACAAAAAGCGAACTGTTTGAAGGGAGAGAAGTATTTATTTGAAGAAGCACTGTATAGTTAGTGGTGTAGCAAGGATAACACGTACAAACTTGATAAGATCCGTTGTAAATTGAAAGGAGGATCGTCACATGGGGAGCAATGAATTACTACATTTGTATTCAATTATCTATGAAACTGAATATACAAATATAACGAAAGCGCTAAAAGAAGTCGCAGAAGAAGATGTGTCTACATCATACGTATGCATGAAAAATGAGCGCTCATTTCATCACTTGCCCGTAAAAAATTCTTTAAGCCTCTATTTTATTTACATTCCAACTGTTGAAACATTTATGCGGTTTAGTAAAGAGTTTTTAGCCCATGATAACTATCTGCCTTTACACTTTATCGTGATCTGTTCCAGTCTATCAAAAGAGCTCATGCTGTTGAGTTACAAGTACAAAATAAGAACATTGGCTTTTATTGATTCCGCAAAATCGAAGCAGACTTGTAAACAGGAAATCAGAGAGTGTGTTGATTATGTCAAAGTTATCCAACAACAAGTAGATAAAAAGGAGGGACTAAGATGATGACTTTAGCGCAAGTGGAAAAATTTGAAACAGTAGCAGCTCCAGGGATCGTGGCAAATATTATTGATTTCTGTCACGGACTCGTTGACGGAATCAGAGGTTAATTTGAACCATTAAAGATTAAAAAAAGGAGGAACTAAAATGATGATTTTAACTCAAGTTGAGAAGTACGAAGCAGTCGCAGCTCCAGGGATCGTGGCAAATATTATTGACTTCTGTCATGGACTTGTTGACGGAATTAGAGGTTAATACGACTATTTTTATTAAAAAAAGGAGGGGTTTTCAATGGTCTTAAAGCAAATCGAAAAGTATGAAGAAGTAGCCGCGCCGGGATTTTGGTATAACGTAGGCTATACAATTGGTTCAATTGTAGGAGCTTTCTTTTAAGAAATAGTAGCAATTATTTGAATAAATTTTTATAGAAAGGAGCAAATTATGATGACTTTATCTCGTATCGAAAAATATGAAGAAGTAGCTGCACCAGGTTTTTGGTATAATGTTGGCTATACAGTTGGTTCAATTGTAGGAGCTTTCTTCTAAGAATAAGAAGAAAAAGACACTTTCCATTGTTTGGAAGGTGTCTCAGACTGTAGACGATGTCCTGAAATGGGATGATGTCTACAGTTTTTTCGTTTGTCCTTTTGATACATCGTTCTTATGATGATTTATTATAAGAGAGCACTGAAAACGCTCAACATTAGGATATTTTTCACCTAGGCTATTTATTTTAAACCCATATTTTTGATAAAAGCCTACTGCTTCGTTGTCTGTCTCAGCGATTATCATTGATGGTTTATATACTCTTTTGATAAAATCAATCATTTCACTAGCATTTCTATTCCTCTGATAAGGTTTTCCAACAGCTATATGAGTAATTGTTAATGAGTTTCCGTCGGATATATTAATGCCTATACAACCTACTGCCACATTATTACAACGCTTTACATACAAGTGTTTATTAGAAGGTCCTAAGTAATCTTCCAATATTTTTTCACTATTCTTTTCTGACGTTGCAAGTGTGAGCAATTTTAGTATTTCTGTGTCCATACTATTGATTTTATCGATCATTAATTTACCTCCTGTTAACAGCATTTTTTGAGAATCAGTGATAATTTTTTTCTACCAAGTCAAACATTTCTATTTGTTCTGTTGTTGCAGGTATGTAACTAAAGTCATCTTTTTCTATTAAATAGGGACTATAAAACATTTTCCCTGTTGATTCTTGTAAAAATAATGAGACGAGACCACCATAAGCGAACAAATCATCCCAATGAGGGACAATTTTATATATATTCCCTTTTTTATACAGATAGTCACCCATTTTATGATTTTGTCGCATTTTTCTACCCCCCTTCTATTGATACTTTTGGGAATTAATTATTAATGTACACATTACTACTCTAATTCATTCAATCTTAGTTTATATAGATCTACATACATCCAAAATAAAATAAACGAAAATATTATTGAAGCTACAGCCAAAACAATTAACATTACTTGTATGCCAAAATTTTGTTCTATTGATAAAAAATAATATGGAGCCATTATTTTTTGTATTTCTATATTATTTATAAAAATTACAAGTATCACAAAGATCATAAAGACAGTAGTAAACAATTTCCCAATTTTAAAAAAAAGGATTTCTTTGCTAAATACTTTTTTGATTGTATCATTATGTTCTGTTTTATCTGCTATTCTTTTTGAAAAGATATTAAAGTGACCTTTAATAAGGATACAATAAATGATATCAAAAAATAGAATAAGTACTGTAACAATAGAAAACAATCCAAAATAAGGATTTAAGTATAAACAAATACCAGATAAAATAGTAAATAACCACCACTTGTTTTTTAGCTTGTTCATCATGATCTATCACCCTCTTTCCTATTGTTTTTAAGCAACATCTGATTAAGCTACCTAATTCAAAATGCTATTGTATACAATAATCAATCACATATATATATAAATTGAAAAAGTAATCTCACTGCAGCTGTGCAAAATCACTTTTGACTACTTACTAATTTGTTATAAAATATATGGTTCATTCCTTAGCCTAAAACCATATTTTCGGGATAGGTGAACTCTTATAAAATTTTACATAATATCTTGTAACTCTTTTATCTGCTGTTATTTATTTAGAGAAGCTCAGAATCATTTTTTGGTCCTTCTGGAAAACTTTGAAGAAATTTACTGTGAAACTCATATAAGTCATCAAAATCACTACTGAGACTCGAATAGATACCAATTAACTTAACCATATTTAGTTTAAATTTGTACATATAATTAAGCTCTTCCATGCTCTTAGTCACATCTATACTATTCAACTCTGTCATAATTTCTTTCATATTTTTTAGTTCATCAATAATGTCATCTATCACATCTTCTTTTAAATCATAGACAATGCTCTTTTCTCCTTCTGCAACATCATTATCTATTTTAAATGCTGTTAAATCAATCTTATTACCATTTTTTTCATTTACTTGTTCATACAGTTTTAATAAATCAAGAAAAACTTGCGAGCTTATCGTCATTTTAAAACTCTCCCCATCCCTTTTGCTGTTTTTTCAACATTTATTGATCCATCTAGGTTCAATACTTTTTGGAATCTTCCATTGCTATTAAATACTTCCAAATGATCTTTATGTAACCCATCTAGATAAATTTGATCTCCATTTTTCAATCCATATTCTTTTAGATTTTTATTTCCAACTTTATAAACATTCTGTCCATCCACACGTTTTTTAGTTTTTGAGGTATTCGTCTTAAAATCAAATCCAAAGTCTGTAACAAAAAATTCATCCATGTTATTAACAGACTTCCCAGAGTCATAACTATAACCGTCCCCAAGGTTCCCCCAAGCACTTGTAAACACACCAGTTCCATGACCAGATATTGCTAATCCACTTGCATTAATTGCAGGAACAGCAACTACTCCTGCACCACCTGAAA
>NZ_MIKC01000003.1 GCF_001730315.1 Enterococcus ureilyticus | reverse complement strand
GACAACTTCATTAGTTTATCAGGTCAGTTATCATTTGTCAACAATAATTTTTCTGATTCCTAAAGTTTTTTTCACCCGTTAGGATGTTATGTTATTTTTATCGTTCGACGTGTTTCATTAGTGCCTTGCGACAAGATATAATATAACAAGTTTTTCTTTATTGGTCAACCATTATTTTGAAAAAAATCAAAAAGAATTTTTTGTATTTGTATAACTCTTCGATTCATTTTCGCCTTTACACTACAAATATAGTTTCATATTTCAATTTACACTTATTTACTGTTTTTTTTCCAGACTATTTTTATAATTTATATGAAAATAGTTCGAATTCATTTCCATATAAATCACTTGCACTTCCTATATTAACAAATTCATTTCCAAGATAGAACTGAATAAGCTTTTGATTACGTGCTAAACAATCTAAACGTAGTTCTGATACTTCTGTTTTAAATTTTAGTTTCAACTCAGTCAACAATTCTTTTCCATAACCACTACCTCTATAGTTTGGCCGAATGATTACGCGATGGAGATAGTAAGCAAATTGCTTAGGGTCATACTCTTGCCAAAGTAATTTGTCCCATGCAGTTGGATTTTTCCATGCGGCTACCATTCCTGCTAATTGGTTCTTATTATTATAGAAGAAAAATACTTCTCCTCTTTCGACAGCTTCGGCTAAACCATGCTTATCTTCTCCCTGTAAAATATCAGACCACTGATCACTCCCTATTTCTTGTAACCATTCCGCACTTTCTTTTAATATAGATAGTGCTATTTTCGTTTCTGTCTTAGTGACTTTCTTTAGTTGCATTCTTTACTTCTTCCTATCTATATATACTTTTGTAAAAAAAAAGAACAAAACATGATTGCTTTGTCCTGTTTTTTAAACTCTGAAATAAAAGAGGTCACCACAGTGCCTTTTATTATTATGTAACTATTTAATGTTAAAACATTGGTACTCCTTGAATATCATAAGAAGCTAGTAAATTTTTTAATTCAGATGGTTTTTCCCACACGTAACTATCATTGTTCGTAGAATTCATATGTTCTTCGTTCATTTCAAATACAAATAAAGGCATATTTTCAGCATCTGTATGTGCATTTGTTAACTCGACTAAATTAATTGAAGTAACATCTAGTTGAATTTCTTCTTTAAAAAATTGTAACATACTCGCCAATCCGGTCATATCTTCAGAAACTTTTGTTGTCACAAACGCCATTGACTCACCATCAGGATGAACAAGAAACTTTTTTGAACCATCATTTAGATTCAGCATAATAGTACCAGCGACTTTTTTGTTAGACAAAACATCCACCTCAATTAATTTTTGTTTTCATAAACTACGAAAATTGTACCATATTTTCTGAAAAAAAACAGAATTATTTCTCAAGTAACTCGTTCATCGCTTCATTAGTCCAGATAGGAAGCTCTTTTTCTAATGTCTCAAACCCTATTTTTTTATTTTTATTGGTAAAGTATTTTTTACGGCGAAGATTTGGTTGCTGGATTTGTGTCTCTAAGGTTCTTAAAGATAAGCTGATTTTTTTTGAGTATTCATCAACATCAATAATCTGCACTTTAACCTTTTGTCCAACTGTCAATAAACTGTGAATATTTTTAGTATAGCCAGCTTGTACTTCTGAAACATGTATCAATCCTTGGATTGTATCACTTAATGAAACAAAAGCACCGTAGGGTTGTAACCCTGTGATCGTTCCGTTAAGAATCATCCCTATTTTGTATTCCATTTTCTTATCCTCTTTTCATAAATCCCATCAAAATGTTTTGCTTCTATAAAATGATATCACGTTCCATTAAAAAGTGCATGAATTTATTTCTACTACTTTATTTATTAATTCTTTTTGTTCATATTTTATCGAAAGTCTATTATACTATAGTTAGAGTTTATTTAGTGAAAAATGTTTTAGAATAGAAAGGATGGATTGAATGGTCAATTTTGATAGAGTTTATGATCGCCGTAATACAAATTGTTCAAAATGGGATTCCATTAAAGATACTTATGGAGAAGATGGTCTTTTGCCTTTGTGGATAGCTGATATGGATTTCAAAGCAAATCTGCCAGTCCTTGAGGCCTTAAAAGAAACAGCAGAGCAAGGAATTTTAGGTTACTCGCCTGCTCCCGATTCATTATACGAAGCAATTCAAAGTTGGCAAAAGCGGCACCATGATTTTTCCGTTGGTAAAGAAGCTATTCTTTTCAATAGTGGTGTTGTACCAAGTCTTTCATTAGCTATTCAAGCATACACTGAACCTGGTGATGCTGTTTTGATCCACGATCCAGTTTATCCTCCATTTGCCAAAGTCGTTGAACAAAATAATCGTAAACTGATTCGAAGCCAGCTATTAATAGAACAAGAACACTTCGTTATGGACCTGGAAATGATGGCGAAACAAATCGTGGATGAGAATGTACGAGTTGTTATTCTTTGTAATCCTCACAACCCTGGCGGCCGTGTCTGGAGCAAAAGTGAATTGGAAGCTTTTGGCAAATTATGTGCAAAATATGATGTTCTTGTTATCAGTGATGAGATCCATCAGGATTTGATTTTTGCTCCTCACGTGTTTACAACATTCACGAATGTCCACCCGACATTTAAGGATTTTTCAATTACTTTAACCGCTGCTACTAAAACGTTCAATCTAGCAGGGATTAAAAACTCAATGATTTTTATTGAAAATCCTGATTTACGGAAAAAATTTGTCGCTGCACAAGAACAAAATTTTCAAAATGAGATCAACATCTTTGGTTATGTTGGAACGGAAGCTGCATATAAAAATGGTGATACTTGGTTAAAAGAATTATTGGTTTACTTAAAAGAAAACATCGATCTTGTGAGTGAATTCTTACAAACTGAACTACCTAAAGTCAAAATGATGCGCCCAGAAGGGACTTATTTAATTTGGTTAGATTTCTCTGCTTTGGATTTGTCTGATACACAAATCCAAAACCGGCTTGTTCATCAAGGAAAAGTCGTTTTAAATCCGGGAATTTCTTTTGGTCCTAACGGGACACAGCATATGCGCTTAAATATCGCATGTCCAAAAGAAACTCTTGTAGAAGGTTTGCACAGAATCAAACATTCTTTTGAATAGTAAAAAAAGCTCAAAACAAAGTCTATTTTGTTTTGAGCTTTTATTTTAAATAAATGAGCTTATTCGCTGATTTCTACTTTATCGATCACTACGTCAAATGTTGGACGATCTTGTGAGTCTCTTTGTACACCACCAATTTCATCAACAACATCCATACCTTCCACGACATGACCGAAAACGGTATGACGGAAGTCTAACCAAGGGGTACCGCCTTTTTTATACGCTTCGATCACTTCTGTAGGGAATCCTGCCCCTTCTAATTGACCAAACATATTTGCAGGGACATTTTGATTATTTACAATAAAGAATTGACTGCCGTTTGTATTAGGGCCCGCATTTGCCATTGATAAAGCTCCACGCAAGTTAAATACGTCTTTAGAGAACTCATCTTCAAATTTTTCACCATAAATACTTTCGCCGCCCATACCTGTTCCAGTGGGATCGCCACCTTGAATCATGAAATCTGGAATGACACGGTGAAATATCACACCATCATAATAGCCTTTTTTCGCTAATTGAACAAAATTTTCAACTGTTTTTGGTGCATGATCCGGGAAAAGTTGAACAGTAATATCCCCACGGTTGGTTTTAATCACGGCTTTTGGGCCTTTAACATTCGCTAAATCTAATTGTGGAAATTCTGACATAGTTGTTTCCTCCTTATTAATTTTTACTTACTTATACTATCATAAACAACTTCACTTGAAAATTCCATTATCTTTGTTATTCTTTTAAGAGAAGCCTTTTTTCACAAACTCCCACTTGCTTTTTTCTGCTACAAGTGCTATTTTGTGAAAAACGATATACTACATTTTTTGCTTTCATTTTATATAGATGAAACCTTTTTTATTATAGAAACTGGAGGGAATTTTGATGTCTGATTCAAAAAACATTTATGATCTAACTATCGTCGGCGCAGGCCCCGTCGGTCTTTTCGCCGCTTTTTATGCAGGAATTCGTAAAGCAAAAACAAAAATTATTGATAGCCTACCCCAACTTGGCGGACAACTATCTACGCTTTACCCTGAAAAATATATTTATGACGTTCCTGGTTTTCCTGCAATTAAAGCCAGCGAGCTGATTGACAATTTAGAAAAACAAATTGCGCCTTTTGCTCATGAAACTTGTTTAGAGGAAGAAGTAAGAAACTTAGTGCAAGAAGATGGTTATCTGCGTATCGAAACTTCGAAGGGTGTTCACTATTCTAAAGCCGTTATCTTTGCTATCGGAAATGGCTCCTTCCAACCTAGACGTCTAACCCTTGATGGTGCGACAGAACTTGAAGGAAATCACGTTCATTATTATGTTACTGATATGAACAAATTTTCTGGTAAAAAAGTTGCGATTGCAGGTGGTGGTGACTCTGCCATTGATTGGGCGCTAATGTTAGAACCTATCGCTGAAAAAGTTTCAATTATCCATCGCCGTCCTGAATTTCGTGGACATGAACATAGTGTAGATAATTTGAAAAATTCTGACGTATCTATTTATACCCCTTATGTCATTGATCAATTATTAGTAGAAGATAATTCCTTCAAAGGTATCAAATTAAAAGAAACCAAAGCAGATAATTTCGAACAACTTGATTTGGATTCTTTGATTATTAATTATGGCTTCACTTCTTCATTAGGGCATTTGAAAGATTGGGGTTTAGATGTCAGCCGAAATGCGATTGAAGTAAACTCAGACATGTCAACAAACATTCCTGGTGTCTATGCAGTTGGTGATATTTGCAACTATGACGGCAAAGTAAAATTGATTGCCACAGGCTTCGGTGAAGCACCAACAGCTGTCAATAACGCATTGCACTTCATTAAGCCAGATGCTAGAACGCAACCGATGCACAGCACTAGTTTATTTGAAGGAAAAGAAGCGAAAATGCTTTAATCAAAAAGCCCAAAACAAAAGTGCTTAGCTCCGAGAAATAAGATGCACTGCTTTTTTCTCGCCATTTATTCAGATAAAGAGAGCGAAACAAAACTAAAAATCAGTTTTGTTTCGCTCTCTTTTTTTAACCCATTTCTTCTTGCCAAAGGACAAGGGCTTTTTTTATATTAACCACAAGCTCTTCTGGTGTTTCGCCGGTAATTCGTTCTCCTTCAAATAAAACAAAGTATGTTTGGGCGCAAAGAATGCATTCATTCATACAAGAATAAGAGATTACGTCTCCATTTTCTTCGATAAATGGATCACTTAACAATAGCTCTGCGCCTTTAGCCAAATTTTGTTCACAACATTCTATTAGTGGGTTCATCGATCTTCTCCTTGCAATTTTCTCTCTAGATAGTATACCATTGATGTATTCTAAGTCTATAAATGACGCATTGGAGGTTTTTATTTTGGTGATAAAAGGTGAAACGTTAGAAAACAAAGCACGACAGTTATTAAAAGATCGTGGCGTTGAGATGGAAGATTTGGCTGAATTAGTTTTATTCTTACAAAAGCCCTACATTGAGGATCTTGATTTAGCAACCTGTATTGAACATATCGACAGTGTCTTATCTAAACGCGAGGTTCATAATACGATTATTACAGGTATTCAATTAGATATCTTAGCTGAAGAAAAGAAATTGCTTCATCCTTTACAAGAAATTCTAGAGGAAGATGAAGGGCTGTATGGAATCGACGAAATTTTGGCGCTTTCGATCGTCAACGTGTATGGCTCAATCGGCTTTACAAACTACGGTTACATCGATAAAGTAAAACCTGGCATTCTTGCTAAATTAAATTCTCATGAAGGACCGCATGTTCATACATTTTTAGATGATATTGTGGGGGCCATCGCAGCAGCTGCTGCTAGTCGCTTAGCTCATTCTCAACCGGATAAAAGCCGTATCACACAATAATTTTCAATCAAAAAAAGAGTCGAATCTTACTGTATCAATTTTTTGATACTTAAATAATAATTCGACTCTTTTTTATTTTTTAACATCGTTTCAATTGCTACATTAGTAACCTTGCCATTATAATAAGTTTAAAGTATATGACATTTTCTTATACTTAGGTATAAAGCTACCACTATAGGCAACAAGAGTTCTTTCTGATAAATGAGCACATTTTTTCAGCTGTTGATTTTCTTCCCCAATAGATAAATCAAATGCCTATAGTGGTAAACTTTAGCCAACATATCCTTTATTCATTGAACCTTACTTAGCTTCATATCTAAGACTGTTCAACAAGGATACTTAAAACAAGAGATAGAAGCAAAAAATAAAAAAACAGTATTAGAATTCCTTCCAATACCGTTGTATCAATCAATAAGTAAACCCTGTCATGTTCATCATCTCGTATACTTTTAGGGGTAGATATTTTCCTAAAAATTGAGTACAATGAATCATGTCAGTGCTTTTGCATTGACGAGGGCAACTTGATTGGTCAGTGTCTTGACTCATCAGGGCTTCGTAGTTTGGCGGCCACCAGACTATGAAGTGCCTTTTTTATTTTATTATTTTTGCTTCTATCATGTACTCATTGTACAAGATGAGTGAATGTTTCGTCAATGCTGATTGAGCTTTATTTTTCCTTTAAAAATCGATCTTTATATAAATAAAAAATAGACAGACACTTTTTTCAATATTATTTGTTTAATAGCAAATCACTTTTTTGTTTTGTTTCTTTAAGAAGCATGTAACTATAGTTATTGATTTGTTGATACTGTCATTTTTAATGCTTGAAGTGCATCAAAGTGTTGAATTGTATAAACAATCAATCCTTTTTGCCAAACGATTGAATTATTTTGATAGCTATCACTTGTACTAGCTGTTAAAGAAATTTGTCCAATATTTTGAGGAGCTGGAAGCATCGCTGTTTCTAAGTAAGCCACAGCTTCTTTAGCTAACGGTTCAGCAACTTCTCCACCAATATTTGAAGCCCTAACAACCAGACTCCAATTTCCTTCTTGCCACGATAAGTAACTTGATCCCGCTGCCCCTTGTTGATAGCCAGTAATTCCATACCCTAAATCTATTTTACTTCCACCATTATCAATAATTTGATTTACTACACTAGCAGCTGTTTCATTGGAATCATACGATTTTTTTTCAAACGAGGCAATTGGTTGCAAGTCATTAACTACAATATCATTGACCTCGATTGCATGATTTTCAGCATAATATAAAATTCTGAAATTCTCCTGATCAGCCGTGCTTGTCGTTGCTGCGGTTAAATAGTCAGCTGTCTTACTTGTTAATATCGCTTGGGGTAAACGATCATTGGGAAATGCTGTGCTGAGCTGACTTAACACAGCATCTGCTTGTTTTGCAGGAGCATTCGTCTCTGCTTTGACTGCTGATTGGCTTTCACTTGATTTTGATTCAGACGAAGCTGAGTTCTCTGTAGAGGATTTGATTGAACTTGATTTTGTTGTGCTACTAGTTGAACTAGTGCTTTGACTACTATTTTCTGTACTTTTATTCGAAGTTGAACTTTCAACAGTCTTACTTTTTCCTCCACAGGCAGCTAGTGATATTCCTGCAAGTAGTATGAATGAATAAATGAGTTTCTTTTTCATTTTTGTCCCTCCTAGAACTTTCTTTTCTTTAGTTTATCATCAAATAACCGATTACTCACTTCTTATGATTAGGGATGCGATTTTTGCTTTTGAGTCTTAGACAATTGTTTTGATTTTTAATTTAGCTCGATAAAACAAAAACATTACTTTTAATGAAAATTTTTTAAAAATGGAAAAACCTAGAGGAATTTCCCTCTAGGCTTCATCATTGATTTAATTCTTTGGATTTTCTTCACCAACATTAGTTGACAAAGAGCCTTTTGTTTCGTAAATTTCTGAAACAAAAAAAGAGAACGCATATTCCATCTTCTAAACGTCAGAAGACGCCGACAGAATACCATTCTCGTGGGTTTGGCACCCAATGGGTCGTAAGGGGCTCGAACCCATGACCCGCTGATTAAGAGTCAGCTGCTCTACCAACTGAGCTAACGACCCAAATAATTAGTACTTAAATATTGTAGCACTTGAAAGTCGTTTATTCAAGAGGGAACATCAGACACAATGAAATAAATTTTAACTCTATTTATCTCATTGCGTCCAAACTGTCTACTCTCCTTGCCCTTTTTTCACTGGACAAGTTGTATGACAGTCATCACAGCTTGTCCCTTTCTTGATTCGAGTATAAACAATAGATCCTGCTCCTCCGAAAATCAGTATTGCTAAAACAATCGTGCCCATCTTCTTACCCTCTTTCTAAAGTTGCCAATGTCACAACTGGTTCTTCTTTTACTTTTGGCTTTCTAACTAAATAATACCCCATGAGTATAACTAAAAATCCTGCCATAAAAATACCAACACCAATTTGGCCATTTTCAAAAATAACATGCCCAAATTGATAGATGATAAAACTTACAACATAGGCTAAACCACATTGATAGCCGATCGCTCCCCATGTCCATTTCCAATCACCCATTTCTCTGCGAATTGCACCAATCGCTGCAAAGCATGGTGCACATAATAGGTTAAAAACTAAAAATGAATATGCAGCAACTGGGGTAAAAGCACCTTGTAAAGCAGACCATACCTCAACGCCATCTTCAGAAACTTCACCTAAATGCCCAAATAAAATACCGAATGTGCCGATCACGTTTTCCTTTGCAACTAAGCCTGTGATCGTAGCAACCGCTCCTTGCCAAGTTCCCCAGCCAAGCGGTGCGAATAATGGTGCAATTATTTTACCTAAATTTGCTAAAATACTTTGATCAGCACCCGCTTCTTGTAAGGTAAATGTATAAGTAGATGTAAACCAAATAATGATACTCATCACAAAAATAATCGTCCCCGCTTTTTTCACAAATGATTTACTGCGATCATAGGCATGACGGAGCACGCCACGTAGTTGGGGCATATGATATGCGGGTAATTCCATGATAAACGGTGCTGGATCTCCAGAAAATGACCGTGTCTTTTTCAAAGCAATACCCGATAACACAATCGCTGCGATCCCGATAAAATAAGCCGATGGTGAAACCCAACTACTTTTTGGAAAAAATGCTCCAGCTATCAGTGCGATGATCGGCAATTTTGCTGAACAAGGCATAAAGGTTGTCACCATGATTGTCATCTTGCGATCCTTTTCATTTTCGATTGTACGACTTGCCATGACACCTGGTACACCACAACCGGTCGCAATCAGCATCGGTATAAAGGATTTTCCCGACAGGCCAAATTTCCGAAACAAGCGATCCATCACAAACGCAATTCTTGACATGTAACCACAATCTTCCAAAAAGCCTAAACACAAGAATAAAACAGCTAACTGTGGTAAGAATCCTAAAACTGCTCCAACTCCAGCAATGATTCCATCTAAAATCAAACTTTGCATCCACGGTGCCACTTGCCAATTTGTAAGCCAATTACTAACTGTCGTTGGGACAATATTTCCGAATAATTCATCATTGATCCAATCCGTTCCCATAGTGCCCACAGTTTGAATTGCTAAGTAATAGACAAACCACATGATCAAAGCAAAAATCGGTAGTGCTAGCCAACGATTTGTCACAATTCGGTCAATTTTATCACTGGTACTATATGTTATTTCATTTTTTTCGATCGCACAAAGAGCAGTTAAACGAGTAATAAATTCATAACGCTCATTAATTATGATTGCCTCACTATCATCCCCAAAAATCTTTTCAGTGATTTTAATGATTTCTTTTATTTCATTTTTTTGAAGACTACTTAATTCTAATTCTGACTCAACTCTGGCATCTCTTTCAAATAATTTGATACTGTACCAACGTGCTTGCTTTTCTAGCACACTGTTTCCCAATACATCCACAATTTCATTTAAGGCTGCTTCTAAACGATTATCATAGGTTGGATAATTGAACTCTAGCGGAAAGACTTCTGTTGCTTTAACCGCTTTTTGAATTAATTCATCAAGCCCGCGATTTTTTAAAGCACTGACACCTAGTACATCTACACCCAAACCATAGGAAAGTTTTTCGATATTAATTTTTCTTCCTGTTTTATCTAAAATATCCATCATATTCAATCCGACTACAACAGAAATCCCAGTTTCCATCAATTGAGTTGTCAAATATAGATTACGCTCTAGATTTGTCGCATCCACAATATTAACAATCACATCTGGACTGCCACTAAGTAAGTAATCCCGAGCAACAACTTCTTCCGGTGTGTATGGGGAAAGGGAATAGATACCTGGTAAATCTTGGATCGTTATTTGTTTGCTTTTTTTCAATTTACCTTCTTTTCGTTCAACGGTAACGCCTGGCCAATTTCCTACATATTGATTGGCTCCTGTCAGTGCATTAAATGCAGTTGTCTTCCCACTATTCGGATTTCCTGTCAGAGCAATATGCTGTTCTTTCATTTTTTATCCCTCTTTCTGTACCAAGACTAGTTCTGCTTCATTCTTCCTTAACGTCAATTCATAGCCACGGAGATTGATTTCGATTGGATCGCCTAAAGGAGCCATTTTTCTAACAAGTAGATCAACGCCTTTTGTAAGCCCCATATCCATCAACCGTCTTTTGACAGCTCCTTGTCCATGGATCCCGATGACTCGTGCTTTTTCACCTACAATTAATTGATCTAAAGACAACCAATTTTCTTCATCAATACTTTTTTCTACTATTATAATTTGTTTTAAGACAGATAGGTTGATCGCAATTCGGCTATTGTGTAAAAGGACAATTCCATTCTCACTGGAATAATTGACCAAGACAACCTTGCCTCCTGGCACAAGACCCAGATTATTCAAATGCTTCCGTGCAAAACCTTCTGCTTGGATCTCTTCAATTGTATAAACCTTATTCAACTTTGCCTGTGCCAATGTTAACATTGGATACCCTCCCTATTTTAACTGTTATTTTCTTATTTTATTGTGAAAAAGTTTCATTTTGATTCTCAATGATATTGATAATCGTTCTCATTAAGTATACCTGTTTGTGATACTTAAATCAATCTTCTTTCTACCTATAGTAAGAAAATATTCTCCCATTAAAATTGGTCCCATTATCCTAGTGTCTTGTATATTGATTGACCACTATATCTTGTGTTTTTGAAATTAGAAGTTCCGATTCAAAATTTAATAAATTTTTTTTTTAAACACAAAAATGGTAAGAAAAGGCGCTTAAATCTAGAGAATACGTGCTTTCATATTTCTTTCAAAAACACAAAACATGGTATTCAAACAAAAAACGACCACAATATGTAGTGCCTAAGTGTTGACTTTTTTTCTGAGAGATTTATACTAGTGAAGTAAACTAATTGAGGGGGAAATAAAAATGAACGTAAAAATCTTTTCTAAAAATAATTGTATCCAATGTAAAATGGCAAAACGCTTTTTGAGCGAGAATAATATAGCATTTGAAGAAGTAAATATCGATATCCAACCAGACGCAATCGACTGGTTAAAAGAACACGGATTCCAAAGTGTTCCGGTTATCACTTCTGATGCTGCAACAGTTGTAGGATTCCGTCCTGATCAATTAAAACAATTGGCTAGCTAAAATGAAAATTGTTTATTTCTCAGTCACTGGACAAACTAGACGCTTCATTAAAAAATTGGATTTAGCAGCTTGTGAAATTGAGCCTGCGAATCCTTTTTTTGAGATAAATGAGCCTTTTGTCCTAGTCGTTCCTACTTATGACCAAGAAATCACGGAAGTAGTGAATGATTTTCTTGATTACAAAAATAATCAAGAATACTTGCAAGGCGTTGCTGGAGGCGGAAACCTCAATTTCGCAGATTTGTTTGTATATACAGCCAAAGACATAGCACGTGATTATAACGTTCCAATGCTTTTTGCATTTGAATTTAGCGGTACGAATGAAGACGTGGAATCCTTTAAGAAAGTAGTGAATGAACTTGAGTCTAAAAGAAATTAAAGATGTTAGCTATTTTAAGCTGAATAATGAGATCAATCGTCCTGTTGACGGACAAATTCCTTTACATAAGGATAAAGAAGCATTGGAAGCTTTTTTCAAAGAAAATGTCCTTCCTAACACAAGAACCTTCGACACTATAGAAGCAAAAATCAATTATTTAATCGAGAACGACTATTTGGAAACTGCTTTTGTCCAAAAATATTCTATGGCTTTTATTGAAAAATTATATACGTTTTTAGATGAACAAAACTTTGAATTCAAATCATTTATGGCAGCTTATAAGTTTTATTCACAATATGCACTTAAAAACAATGAAGGTAGTGAATACTTAGAAAGCTATGAAGATCGTGTGGCTTTCAATGCCTTGTATTTTGCTGATGGTAATGAAGAATTGGCTTTAGTTTTAGCTGATGAAATGATCCACCAACGTTATCAACCAGCTACACCTTCATTCTTGAATGCAGGACGTAAACGTCGTGGTGAGCTTGTTTCTTGTTTCTTGATCCAAGTAACAGATGACATGAACAGTATCGGCCGTTCAATCAACTCCGCTTTACAATTATCACGTATTGGTGGCGGTGTGGGTATCACATTAGCAAACTTACGTGAAGCAGGTGCTCCGATCAAAGGATATGAAGGAGCTGCCAGCGGCGTGGTTCCCGTTATGAAATTGTTCGAAGATAGCTTTAGTTATTCTAATCAACTAGGTCAACGTCAAGGTGCTGGAGTTGTTTATCTAAACGTTTTCCATCCAGATATCGAAATGTTCCTTTCAACAAAAAAAGAAAATGCGGATGAAAAGGTTCGTGTGAAAACTTTATCGTTAGGCGTTGTGGTTCCTGATAAATTTTATGAATTAGCACGTAATAATGAAGATATGTATCTATTCAGCCCTTATAGTGTAGAACGTGAATATGGTGTCCCGTTCTCTTATATTGATATTACCAAAGAGTACGATAATCTAGTTGCCAATCCTAAGATTCGTAAACGTAAAATCAAAGCGCGTGATCTAGAAAATGAAATTTCTAAATTACAACAAGAATCTGGCTATCCATATATCATCAATATTGATACAGCTAATAGAAGTAATCCAGCTTATGGCAAAATCATCATGAGTAACTTATGTTCAGAAATTTTACAAGTTCAAACACCTTCTGTTTTAAATGGCAAACAAGAATATGAAACACTTGGTACAGATATCAGTTGTAACTTAGGTTCGACAAACATTGTCAACTTGATGGACAGTCCTGACTTTGGTAAATCTGTTCGTGCCATGACTCGTGCTTTAACTTTTGTAACGGATGCATCTGATATTGATGTGGTGCCTTCTATTCAAAACGGAAATAAATTAAGTCATACCATCGGACTTGGTGCGATGGGTCTGCATACGTTCTTTGCTAAAAACCATATGGAGTATGGTTCTAAAGATTCACTAGATTTCACCAATGTTTACTTTACTTTATTGAACTACTGGACTTTAGTAGAAAGTAATAACATTGCAAAACAATATAATGAAACCTTTTATAATTTTGAAAAATCTGATTATGCTAATGGTTCTTATTTTGATAAATATATTGACGGAGACTTCACTCCACAATCAGATAAAGTCAAAGAAATCTTTAAAGATATTTTTGTCCCAACTTCTGAAGACTGGGCAAAATTACGTGATGCAGTGAAGCAAGACGGCTTATATCATCAAAATCGTTTAGCAGTTGCACCGAATGGTTCTATTTCTTATATCAATGATACGAGTGCTAGTATTCACCCAATCACTCGGATGATCGAAGAGCGTCAAGAAAAGAAAATTGGTAAAATTTATTATCCTGCGCCTTATCTCGCAAATGATACGATTCCTTATTATACATCTGCTTATGACATGGATATGCGTAAAGTCATTAATGTTTATGCAACAGCGCAACAACATGTGGATCAAGGTATGAGTTTAACATTGTTTATGCGTTCTGAAATTCCTGAAGGCTTATATGAATGGAAAGATTCACCAAAACAAACCACTCGTGATTTGAATATTTTACGTCACTATGCTTTCCATAAAGGGGTAAAATCAATCTATTACGTAAGAACATTTACGGATGATGCTGAAGAAATCGGTAGCAACCAATGTGAGAGTTGTGTCATCTAAAAATTAAGACCAGCAAACATATATACAAACAAGGCGTCCTCTGGTCGCCTTGTTCTATGATTTATTGTATTTTAACGTAAAGGTAATGAGGAGGAACATACATGGCAACATATTATGAAGCGATTAACTGGAACGCTATCGAAGATGTGATCGATAAGTCTACTTGGGAAAAACTAACGGAGCAATTTTGGTTAGATACTCGTATTCCTTTGTCTAACGATCTAGATGATTGGAGAACTCTTTCAGATTTAGAAAAAACAACTGTAGGATACGTTTTTGGCGGTTTGACTCTACTAGATACTGTTCAGTCTGAAAGTGGTATGGAACAATTAAGAAACGACGTTCGTACGCCACATGAAGAAGCTGTTTTAAACAATATCCAATTTATGGAATCTGTTCACGCAAAAAGCTATTCATCCATTTTTAGTACATTAAATACTAAAAAAGAAATCGATGAAATCTTCGAATGGACAAATACTAATGTTTATCTACAAACAAAAGCTGAAAAAATCAATGAAATATATAAAAATGGTACGCCACTCGAAAAGAAAGTTGCGAGCGTATTTTTGGAAACCTTTCTTTTCTATTCTGGTTTTTACACTCCTCTTTACTACTTAGGGAATAATAAACTAGCAAACGTTGCCGAAATCATTAAACTAATCATTCGCGATGAGTCTGTTCATGGTACTTATATTGGATACAAATTCCAATTAGGCTTCAATGAATTGAATGAAGCAGAACAAAATGACATGAAAGACTGGATGTATAATCTTCTTTATGAGCTATATGAAAATGAAGAACGTTACACAGAGCAATTATATGATGAGTTAGGCTGGACTGAAGAAGTGAAAACTTTCTTACGTTACAATGCGAATAAAGCCTTGATGAATCTTGGTATGGATCCATTATTTGCTGATACAGCAAATGATGTTAATCCAATCGTTATGAATGGTATCTCTACTGGTACTAGCAACCATGATTTCTTCTCACAAGTCGGTAATGGTTACCTATTAGGAACTGTTGAAGCAATGAAAGATGACGATTACCTGATTGGTATGGACTAATCATCTCTTTTGAACACATAAAAATAAGTCTAGGCTAAAACCATTTGAGTTTTTAGCCTAGACTTATTTTTTAATAATTATTTGCTTGTCGCCTTTTCTCTATCTACTTTATAAAAAGCTGAATCAGCAAGACTTAACTGATTGGTTCGTTGGAGGAACGATCCTTACTCTCCTTCTTAATGTTATAAATTTTACTAATATTAAGAACCAATGTTTTAATAACTGCATATACAGGAATACAAATCAGCATCCCGATGATTCCACCGACACTGCCCGCTGCAATCAAAACTAAGATGATCGTTAAAGGATGAACATTTAGAGATTTCCCCATCAACAATGGTTTGATCAAATTGCCATCCAGTTGCTGAATAACTAAAATCGACACTGCCATATATAAAGCTTGCCAGGGTGAAATAAATAGACCCACTAAAATTGCTGGAACTGCCCCAATAAATGGACCAACATAGGGAATAATATTCGTCAGACCACAAAATACAGCTAACAGTAAGCTATATGGTTGCTTAAATATCGTCATCGCGATAAAACTTAAAATCCCAATAATAAATGCATCTAAAACCGTACTACTAATATATGCTGACAAAGTTTGATTCATCTCTTTTACGGTTTGCTGTAACTCACTACGAATACTCTTTGGAAAAAAATGAGACAATGCGTCTAAAAATTTATGCCCATCTTTAAACATAAAAAACAAGATAAACGGTACAGTAAAAAGCAAAATGAAAAATCGCATCAAAATACTCACAATTTTTGAAAGACTACTTGTTACACCCACAATTGCAAAATTCAAAATATTGCTAATTGTAATATTCGCTTTATCTAACTGTTCTTGAATATTAAATCCTTTAAATGCTTCAAGCTCTCCTAAATCATTCAACCATTGATTCATTTCCTCAGCATAGGTAGGAAGCGACTGGCTTAATTCAACTGACTGATTAACTAATTGAGGAACGACATTCATGACAACTAGTGTAATCAAAACGATTAAGACCGCAAATGAAAGCAAAAAGCCAATAATTCTTGGAAGACCACGTTTTTCTAAAAATAAAACAAGTGGATCGAACATATAATATAAAAAACCTGCAATCAATAATGGCATAAAAACAGCTGATATCATTCCTAAAATCGGGCTAAAAACGTTAGGCATCTTCAATAAAAAGAAAACCCCAATAATCGTAAGTACAATTTCTACTGTCCAAAATAATAATTTTGATTGTTTGAATAACGATCCCATACAAAACCTCCCATAACGAATACTTTTATTCTATCATTCTTTACTAGCATAAAGGGGTTATTGTCTCAATTTTCGTGTTATCTTATAAAAGATTTTATAACTACCTCTCATTCCATGCTATACTTATTTTGTTTATCCGTTTAGACAGAACCAATTATTTAAGAGGTGTATGATGACTATTTTACTTTATAAATTATTAATAGGCATGATTGTAGGCAGTTTTATTGGCATATTTTCTTATATTACACATTTACTTACCAAATCTGGCACATTGGCTATGATTTTTGTTGCTATAATTGTTTGTGGGTTTGGTTCATGGCCCGTTTGGGAGTTGTTAATTCTATTTTTTGCCAGTTCTGGCTTTATCCATTTGATAAAGAAAGGGATGAAAAGAGGCTCAGACTCGAGTGTAACTGAAAAAGGACATACTAGAGATGCCTGCCAAGTGCTTGCCAATAGTCTCCCTGCTATTATTTCTTTAATTCTGTTCTACTATACAGACATTGAATTGTTCCTAATTGGGTATGTTAGCGGTATCGCAGGTGCAACTTCAGATACCTGGGCATCTGAAATAGGTATTTTAAGTAAAGAAGCCCCCTATTCTATTCTTTCATTTAAACCGATTACGCCCGGTCTTTCTGGCGGTATTTCACTATTAGGGACTATTTCTTCACTGTTAGGTAGTCTTTTGATTGCTACTGCCTTCTGGCTAAACTCTGGAAGCTATGAGGATTTTCAGCTTTCACCCCTTCTATTGTTCAGCCTTCCACTCTTTTGCGGCTTTCTTGATTCTTTGATCGATAGCCTACTAGGTATCATCTTTCAAGTAAAATATCGCTGCCCCATCTGCGGATCTATTACTGAACAACAACAGCATCATCATCAATCTACCTTAAAAATCAGCGGAATTTCATGGGTAACAAATGATTGGGTCAACTTTTTTAGTGGAAGTTTGACTGTTTTATTCAGTTGGTTGCTTACTTTTTTTATGGAATAAGAACGCCTTATCAAAAAATAAAGTAAGCTTGAATGATGACACGTTCAAACTCACTTTATTTTCCTTATAATAATAAGATAACTTATATACTAACTAGCCGCAGTTTCGTGATATTTTTGTAAATCGATAAGTCCTCTATCACTTCAGCATAGGTCATGCCTTTAGGTAGATCAATCGTATAAATATTCGTGTAAATCTGCACGTCTTCAACTAAGACTACATTGAAATTGACATCCTCGATTTCAATTTTGTGTTCTTCAAAATACTGGTTGATAAATTCTTTTGTTTCTTGTTTGTGTATATAACGAATTTCTAGTTTCTTTGTTGTCGGGACATGGATTACTTTTCTAACAACTGTTAAAGCAATAAAAACACCAATAAAACTAGTTATCGCAATAGCATAGTAACCCATACCAATCGCAATTCCTAAACCTGCGACAGCCCATAAGGATGCGGCTGTGGTCAAGCCGGTAACGGACTGTTTCGTCACTATGATCGTTCCTGCACCTAAAAAACCGATTCCACTAACAACTTGTGCAATTAGTCTTGCTTGGTCGGAGCGGATCACACCAGTTAACTCTGGATGATTAATCGCATCTTGCAAAGCACTAGCAGCGATTTCAACTTGAATTAATGCAATGATCGTTGCTCCCATGCAAACTAAAATATGTGTCCGCATACCAGCTGGGCGATTTTTGTATTGGCGTTCAAATCCAATGACTCCACCAATCAGCATTGCCAAACATAGTCTTATAATGATTTCCGGAACTGTTAAAATTATATCCACCATACTCAATCCTCCTATTGATCTTCTATCCTATTATAGCACTAATTTGAATTGAGAGAATGATGCTTAGTTTCATCAAAAAAAGCTGTGATCAAAGGAATTAATCCTGTGATCACAGCTTCATATTTTTATAATTTACTAGCAGCCTCTTCATCAATGATGACAACAACATCTGAATGATTTTGTAACGCACTTGCTGGTAAGTCAACAGAAACAGGTCCATCGATCATTCCTTTGATCGCATCAGCCTTTGCTGATCCATATGCCATTAAAATCATTTTTTTGCCTTTCATGATTGAGCCGATTCCCATTGAAACAGCTCTAGTTGGTACATCTTCAACTTTTTCAAAATTACGTTTGTTCGCATTAATTGTAGACTCAGTTAATTCAACTACATGAGTCAAACTATCTAGTGGTGTCCCTGGCTCGTTAAACCCAATATGCCCATTTTGTCCAATACCTAGAATTTGAATGTCGATTGGATTATCGTCGATAATCCCTTCATAGTGCTTACATTCAGCTGCTAAATCTTCTGCTTTTCCGTTTGGTACGTAGGTGTTTTTAAATGGTTTTTTGTTAAATAGTTGATCATTCATGAAGTAACGATAGCTTTGATCGTCTTCTCCGCCTAAGCCAACATATTCATCTAAATTCACAGAAGTCATCTCAGAAAAATCCAAATCGCTTGCAGTCATTTCTTTATATAATGTTTCTGGCGTGCTGCCTGTCGCAAGTCCTAATACTTTTGCACCATTACTCATGCCTTCTTTGATCAGTTCAAATGTTTTTTTTCCGCCTTCTTCAGCGTTCGCTACTTTGATAATTTCCATTGCAAGTTACTCCCTCGTATTCTTATTTGGTATAGTCCAATTATAACACCCTATAAAAAAGAATTCTAGTCTAAAGTGAGTGAAAATAAAAAAACTTCTATTCTCTTTCGAAAATAGAAGTTATATAATTAATAACCATTATCTGGATAAACAGCTTCCTCTTGATTTGTATAAGTAGAATCCACTACACCAGTATTCGGATCAACATACGTATTTGGATCATAACTATAATTAGTAGTATCCGTTGAAGTGCCACCATATGCAGCAGTATTCCCACCAGCGTAATTATTGTAATTGCTAGTATCTCTAGCTTGCATCTCTTCATTTTTTGCCATACCCAATTGCGCACGTAGCTCAGTTTGAGTTTCATATAATTTAGTTGGATCTAATAATTGATAATAAATACTATCAATTTCTGTACCTTCTCCATCTAATTGCAATGAATCGATATTTTTAAAAGCAGGCATATATTTCTTTTGAATATCTACCATATTGTCCCAAGTTAAATCAGTTTTCACATTATCTTTTACCGCATCCAAAATTTTTCTATACTTTGTTAAACCGTCTAAACTGATAATTTTGTTGACAATTTTTTCAACAACTTCTCTTTGACGACGTTGACGCCCTATATCTCCATCAGGATCTTCTTTACGCATACGCGCATATGCCAACCCAGTCTCACCATCTAGCGTGATTTTACCTGCTGGGACAACAATACCATCCAAGGTGAACTCACCTAATGTATTATCAACTTCAATTCCTCCTACAGCATCAATCAAATCTTTTAGTCCCTTCATATTGATCGATACATAATTATCGATTGGAATATCCAGTAACTCTGATACTGTATCAATCGCCATTTTAGCTCCACCAAATGCGTAGGCATGATTTAGTTTATCTTCTGTCCCATTACCAACAATCTCAGTCAATATATCTCGATCTAAACTGATCATCGTCGATTTCTTTTCTTTAGGATTAATAGTAACTACCATCGTAGTATCTGAGCGGCCTTGCTCTGTACGGCCTAAATCTCCAGTATCGATTCCCATTAATAAAACAGAGAAAGGTTCTTGTGCATCGATATTTACGGCCGCTTCTCTTCTTTTAGAAGTCCGGTCAATCGATTCATAAACCCCTTTTACAGTATAGGTTGCATCAGAATACATTTTAATCCCGTATGCACAAAATCCCGCAACTGATATAAGAACCAATCCTAAAACGGTCAATATTACTTTTTTCCATAATTTCATAAGACACTTCCTCATTTTTTGCAAGAATAATTCATGATGTCTATTTTCTCACAATTTTAAGCACCTAGCAACATTTTTGAAGAATTGGCATGATATCTTAATGTATTTGTAAAATAACGACTAATGATCCGATTATTGTTTTTTCTTTGGATTCCACTAATCAGTGGACTTACATTGTTTTAAAAAAGTGGAACTATCGCTTCAGCAATTTTTTTACTATTAACATAATTGATAAAAACTCATCATCATTTTTAAATACTATTAGATAAATCAACAGCGCGATAACTAAACCTACGCTTAATCTGATTAATAACCCCACAATTCCCAAAATCTCAATTTGATTATTTACACTATAGGTTAGTAGTAATGTAAACAATAATATCAAAAGATATCTACTTGTGATTCTTAGATAAGTTCCAAACGGTTTGTTTATTCCATATTTGAAGACTACATATGGTTCGTACCAAGAAACAGTCATCAAAGAAGAAAGGATTGTCCCTAACATCACCCCAACAATTCCTAAATCAAAAACTATAAGAAAAAGCAAAGAAAAAGTTAGATTTGCAATGGATTCAACTATTGCTTTCCATCTTTGTATCCAAGCTAAGCCATATGCATCAATAAATACAAGTGGAGTTTGCCTAAAAAGTTTTACAATGAAATTTACAACTATAGCAAGCATTGTTGCTTTTGATAAGAGGTATGAACTACCTAACCATAAATGTATAAATGGATCTAAGGCAATCATTAAACTAGTCGATGAAAAGTATAATAAAGAAAAGCTCACAAAATAATGTTTTTTATACACCGCGAAACCATGTTCCTCGTCCCCGGCAACAGCCACATTACCAATACTTGCAGTTATTGAGTTGGTAATTTGAACACATAATTGTTGTACGCTTGAGACTATCAAAAAATAATTTGAGTATATTCCTACTGATGCCAAACTTACAAATATTGAGATCAATAAACTGTCAGTTCCATTAACAATAATTTGTCCTATTTTTGATGATAGATTACCAATGGTATTTTTTTTTAAAGTGGCTACAGTTTCTTTTGGCAGCTTCATTATCGGAACATCTTTCAAATAATGAAACTCTTTATTCACTCTAATAGAAATCGTAATATTACTTAGTAAAGTCCCAATAATTTGAACAATCAAAAAAAATGCATAACCTTTTCCTAAAAAAAGAACGAAAGCTTGAACAATAATCACCAATAATTGAAATATGAAATCATTGATTGCTGATATGTAACTTCTTTGATCTGCATTCAATAAAGAACGATTATATGTAAAAAAATAGCTTATAACAGAATTTAATAAAAACAATATATAATAGTAGTATAATCCATTTATTTCTGAAGCACTTTCTATAAAAATATGTAAGAATGGAACTAACATTAACCCTAGAATACCAACAATTATACCTATGGTTGTATAGATCTTTTTATATAGGGACATCAGTGCCTTAATTTGATGATCATCTTTCTCATTTAAAGGTTTGTAAAGAGAATATATAATCGATGTACCTATGCCGAGCTCTGTCAAAGAAAGCATATTCAAAATACTCGTAAATAGGCCATTTAACCCCAAAAGTTCTTTACCCAAAAAATAAATAAAAAGACTTCTGGAAATAAATTGAGCAAGCATTTTCAGAACATAAATTCCCCCTGATATTGAGGAATTCAGTACGGAATAGTGAATTCTAGATTTATGAGACATTTTTACTCCCCATTCTAAACTTTTCTAACTATTTTTTTTATTCTTGATTTCAACTCATAAATAACATCAAAACCAATATTATAGTTTTTACATAAAGTTCTTATATGTACTTTATCCAGTATAGAAAAATTTCGAATCTCTCTTACTGTAAACATTTGTTGCTTCGAATAATAATTGATTAACCACTTGTCAGCTACATTCATTTTAACAAATAAATCTAATTCTTTTAATACAGTTAGATAAGATGAAACTTTATATTCATCCTTATCATCTCGCATTGTTATAGATTGAGGATTTATTCTATGATAGACAAAAACATCTGATAAAAAACCTACAGTATTCATATAGTAATACGCAATAGGGGTAAATAACGCATCTTCAAAATATATATCTGGATAAAAACAAAGTGAATTCCTTTTTATTATTTCAGTTCTATATAAATATAACCATACAGCAGAAAATCTTTCATTTTTCATTTTAAAAATATATTCCTGTTTAGAATAGACAGCTTCACTTTTAAGCTGTTTAGGTCTAAATACATACTTACTTTGATAGCTATGCTCATTTTCAATAAAAGCTTCAGCACAGAACATAAGTAAATCAATATTCTCTTTTTCCATAAAATCAACACATTTTTTTATAGCTTTAGCATTTAAAATATCATCGGAGTCAAAAAAGTAAGTGTACTTTCCATCTACTCTTTTAATCGCTGTATTTCTCGCTTCGGAAAGGCCTGCATTTTCTTGCTCTATATAAATCAAATTAGTTAATTTAGTAGACTTAATAAATCGTTTGATGATGTTACCACTACTATCTGTACTACCATCATTTACAATAATCAACTGTATGTTGGCATAAGTTTGTTTTTCAACACTTTTTAGAGAATCCTCTAAGTATCTTCCAACATTATAAACTGGCATAATGATTGAAACTAACGGACATTGTCCCAAACTATCTTTCACTTTTCTACTCTCTCCAAACTATATTTGTCTTAATGACCTTTGCAGGATGTCCTGCAATAACTGACCTACTTGGTGTACCTTGCTTCATAAGAGATGACGTCACCAGACTTCGGGCTGCCACGACATTTCCTGATCCTAAACTTACATTCTTTAAAATATAACTATGTGCTGCTATCCAACAATCGTTGGATATATGAATCTCACCTACATTTTGATTACTGTCAATTGTATGACCATCGTTATCAATTAAAGTAACATTCCAACCCAATAAAACTTGTTCACCAATTATTACCTTTTTAAAAACACTTATATAACAATTTTTATTTGCATTAAAATTAGCCCCAATTTCCAAGACCCCTTCTTCAACACGAATGGAAGAACCTGCAGCAAATGTACTTTTACCCTTTATTTTTAATGTTCCGCTATTTCTAACTATAAAGAAGGACTCTTTATTTCTAGCAACACCAAGTGAACCGCCAAAGCCAAAAGAAAAATTGAATAATTTAGCATCTTTTAATAAAATCATAGTTCCCCTATTCACATACATCCTAGTTTTAAAGTGAAATAACAATGGTAAACGTAGCGCTTGTTTAAAAGGAAGTAGTCTAAAATTCCAAAAAATTGATTTAGGGATAGAGAGTAGTTTACTGAAAACTATTTCTATTTTTTCTTTCTCCACTTTACTCACCTCTAATATTTTTATATTTTGGAGTAACATAGTTCAGCTTAGTTGAACTGTTCATTTTTGGGATTATATTGTTTTTGAAATATAAAAACGCCAGCAAAGAAGATAAAATTAAGCTCCAAGTTTATAATTATAGGCGATATTAATGAGTATACTAGAAAAACAAATACTATGATTAACAAAGTTGTCTCTTCTCTTAAGTAAAGTAATTTCAACAACTTTAATACAAATCCCACAAATAAACCAGTCATGACTAAACCAAATTTAATAACTAAATTCAAATAAAAATTATCTAGAATCAATACGCTCTGACCTGTCAGACTACCTTCTAAAGTTGAAATAAATTTCAATGGTTGACCAAATAAACTCGGACCATAGTTATTCCAAAAGTAATTAGATAGATA
This sequence comes from Enterococcus ureilyticus, assembly GCF_001730315.1. GTDB lineage: Bacteria > Bacillota > Bacilli > Lactobacillales > Enterococcaceae > Enterococcus_L > Enterococcus_L ureilyticus. The sequence goes on along the minus strand of NZ_MIKC01000003.1, from coordinate 119,378 downwards.
CAGTCTATTAGATAAGATTGAATTTAGCTTCGCTTCCAAAATATTATAAGGATTAAATTTTGCTGCTAAATAGACAGAACAAAGTAAAGCTAAAAATAGAAAGATGTAATTTGTTACATACATTATTGTCTTTAAATCTAAAATTTTGCGAAACGACTTTCTAATGACAAATAAAAATAGAAATAAAAACAAACAATACATATTTGTCCTTCCATCAGTCGTTCTATCGATTATTTCTGCTAAAATCACTACAATGATTATATGGTAGTATTTAATCTTATTTTCATAGAGATAAAATAGTTCCATAACAATCATTAAATAAAATGTCGATAGAAAAGCTGGGTGACCAAAACCATAACTCCTTCTCACAATACCCAACCTTGTAGAAATTCTTTCATCAATAAGTCCTAAGTTAAATAACATAAGTATTAGACTCACACCAGTGATTTGGGAAAAGCAGATTGTTTTCACTATTTTCTTATAGTCTATATTTTTCAATGCTAAAACAAACAAGTAAAACACTACTATAGCCAAATCTTTTGTTATAAAACTAGAAACTACGATCATGATTCCAATAAAGGTTATAGCAGCATATTGTTTAATTTTATATTGACAAAAAAATATTATGAAAAATACTAGTAAAAAAACAATACCAAAAGTCAATGTATGATTTAGTTTTGAATACATATGGTATTGATTGATTGTTGAATAGTTGACAATAATTTGTTTTAAAGAAAAAAATAACAATAATAAAATAGGGATTATATTTTTTAATTTGTCTTTATTCATAACTGTGTTTTCCTTCATTTTCCTTTAAATAATCAATTACCGGTTTTACGGATGCCTGAAAACTAAAGTTTTCTTCCCCAAATTTTTTTATAGAGTATGCATTTTTATTATCGTGTATTTTTTCAAAAAAAAGTATAATATCCTTGAAATTTATCGGCGAATCATCTGCTGAAACTCTCATGTAATAGGGAAAATTATATTTTGGATTATCCAATTCAGTCTCAACACCGGAAATTATAGGCAAGCCTCTGCCTAAATATTCTTTGCCTTTTAGTGAACTATTATAATACACTTTGCTTCTATGTCTTCCTAACGAATCAACACCAATATCAGCTGATGAGAACAACTCATCTAATTCTTTCCCTGTTTTTTTATCTGTCAAAATAATTCTATCAGTTAAATCATTATCAAAAATCATCTTTTTATAAAGTTGAATGATCTTCTTATTACCTCCACCAACTATAAATATTTTAAAATCAGGATCATCATCCTTTTTATTTAAATAATATTCTGAAAGTCCTATTATTAATCTATCGTAACCATGCCAATTTTCTATATTAGCCACTGCTATTAGCGTTATCTCCATTTTACTGCTATAATTTACTTTCTTTGATAAGTTAGTACTTTTAAAATCAAATGCATTAAATGTTTGAATTGTTTTAATACCAAAGATTTCTTCGTCATCAGAAAAAGTCACTATTCGAGAAACATATCGTTTTAACATTTTTCTTGACAATTTATCTTTTAATACCGTAGGAAACATTAAAATTTTATGTTTAAATTCACTATCATATGGATAAGTTGGTATTTCTAAAATAATTTGAGTTCCACTTTTTTTTACTGTTGACAACTTTCGTATAAAATCAAAATCAAAATAGTAAGGTTTTCTGATATACACAAAATCGTAATTATTTAGTTTTTTTGGAAAAAAACGATCAAATTGCTTACTAAAAATAGGCATAGCAGTTTGTAATTTTTTTAACTTCCCACTCCTATTATCCATGATTAAACAAATGTCCGCTCCAGTTTCCTTAAAGGCTTCTACTTGATTCAGAACTTTTTGATTTATCCCAGGATTATGCGAAACATTTGGCGATAAATATACACCTCTCATTTACTTCACTTCCTTAATATACCCCAAAGAAAACTTCTAAAATTGAAATAGTATCAAAAACAAAATTACCACTTCTAAAGTCTTTGTTCTTTAATAGATTAATTTTACTGCCTAAATTTGTTTTATAATTTATCACTTGTTCTATAATTTTTTTATTTTCGTTACTTATATAGTCTTCATAATGTTTATACAGACAAAGAAAATAACTTTGTTTCAGATTCTTCTTTTCTTGATATAAATAATGAGACAGAACTTCTCTCCTCATTCTTTTGATAAGTCCTTGTCTATGACCTGTAACATTATCACTATGTTGCCTGTACTTTATATAACTAGATTTATCACGAATTACTTCACCTTCAACAGATAAACATAAAATATATAGCCACACATCATGTTCAAATTTCTTTTTAAATGAAGTAAAATCCACATATTTAGCAAATTCAAATAATGATTTGTTAAATACATATGTACACCCAGCAACTCGGTGTCGAATCATCTCACTTCCTAAAGAAATTCTCATATTGTCAAACTTCTTTAGCCCGATACTCTTCAAATCACTTGAAACAAATTCCATATTTGAGAAGTATAGTTTTGGATGAGCATTACTGCCTAATAGATCTAATGCCTTAGAAAGCTTAACAGGTTCCCAATAATCATCTTGATCAGAGAAAGCAAAATAATCAAACTTCTCAGCTTCACCATATTTTAGCATCAATTCCCAAAAACTTTTTCCGTAGTTAATATTTTCTCCAACATAGAATTCTAATTTTTTATTTTCTTTGAATTCTTTCAAGATATCGACCGTTGTGTCAGATGAACCATCATCTCGAACATACAAAAATACTTTTACATGTTTTTGGGCAAGTATTGATTCAATTTGTTCTCTTAAATATTTTTCCCCATTATAAGTAGACATAAATACTGCTACTTTAACCATAATAAGTCCTCCATTAATTTCTATTCATCTTGCATATCCATGCATACCATATTAACATTTAGAAAAAATAAATTACCTATCATTTTCCTCAAAAAGATGCCTATAGTAATTCATCAATTTGGGCGTAGCGTTATTAATATTATATCCCTTTTTTTCAGCATCATTTATGTAACTTTCTCTATTATCTACTTTTACTAATTTTAAACACTCTAACCATGCTTTTTTTCCAGCACTTAAATTAATTTGCCAATAATTATTCGATATTTTTGCATCTACAGGAACTTTTTCAGAAGCTATCACTGGCAATCCAGCAACTTGAGCCTCCACTGCAACCATCCCTAATCCTTCATAATTTGAAGGAAACAAAAAAATATCCATAATTTGATAGTATACATTGACATTTTTAGTATTTGAAACAAACGTTACCTCATCCGCTATCCCTAATTCAGAAATTTTTTTTTCTAATACTTCCTTTAAAGGTCCCTCACCAACTAAAAGAAGCCTTGCTTCTTTTCTTTGCTTTAATAATTCGTTGAACAATTCGATAATAAATAATTGGTTTTTTTGCCAAACAAAACGACCGATATTTCCGACGACAAACTCATTTTCAGAATATCCAAATTGTTCTCTGAATTTATTTCTGGTTTCAACATCATAAGCGAAATGTTGAAGGTCAATCGCATTATTTATTATTTCCAATTGATTATTCGCAATTTTTTTTCCAAATAGCCATTGTCCAGCGTACAAAGTGGGTGCTGCATAATGTGTAGGATACACAGTGGAGAATAACCTTAATGTATATTTCAAAATATTTTTCTTTATTTCACCTGGAGCCGCGGTACTATGATTATGCGCAATTCGTATAGGAATACCACATTTTTTAGCAATTCTTAATGGAAACACACTTAATGAATTTATGTGTGAATGAACAATCGTATATTTTTCTTTTCTAAATAACTTTTCTAAATCTTTACTATAGTTTAGTATTGATTGATAGGGTGAGATTTCAATAATACGACCACCAAATTGTTGAATTTCTTTTCTTGGAACAATCGTTGAATCATTATCTATAATAAAATCGAATTGAATTTTAGAATGATCAAGATGACGATAATAATTCATTACAACAGCTTCAATTCCCCCCCCAATCATCTTTCCCATAATCATAGCAACTCTAATTACTTTTTTTTCATTATTCATCAGTGTTGAACTCCTATTTTTTCTTAACATAAATTGTTCAATATGCACCATTACTATTTGAATTAATTGATAGCATAGTTTTGGCTGTTGCAAAAATAATTTTAATATCACTCATTAAAGAAGGATTCGCGATGTACTCTAAATCAAGTTCCACCATGTCGTCAAAATGAATGTCATTTCTGCCGCATATTTGCCACAATCCTGTACAACCAGGTTTAACAGTCAGTCTTAGCATGTCATGTTGACTGTACTCTTTAACTTCTCTTTCTAGTGGAGGTCTTGGTCCTACTAATGTCATGTCACCTTTCAAAACATTCCAAAGCTGAGGTAACTCATCTATGCTTGTTTGACGTAACTTTTTCCCGATCTTGGTCACCCTAGGGTCTTTTTTTATTTTAAACATTGCACCTTCAATTTCGTTATATTCCAATAGCTCATCTAATTTCTTCTCTGCATCAGTACACATAGAACGAAATTTATACATAATAAACGGCTTTCCATTTTTACCGACTCGTTGTTGCGCAAATAACACGTGACCTTTTGAATCTTCTTTTTTTATTAAAAAAGCTACTATGAGAAATAAAGGACTAAAGCATATAAGTCCTATTAAACTTCCTAAAATATCTAATCCTCTTTTTGATATACGAAAAGATAAAGATCGTTGTGCAAAATCTCTTTCTAAATGCGAATTGTTAGATTCATTACTTCTTTTTATATATGCTTGTTTTTTCTCTTTGTCTTTACCAACATTTACAAACTTCCCCTCCAAATTAAGCACCCCTTTTAGCCCTGATTTGATCATACCAACAACTATGTATTAAAAACATACCAACAACAATATATAAAATCATTTAATTATTTGTTATCTCTAAAATAAACCAAATTTTTTCTTTTTAATCTCTCTAAAAATAGGTCTTTGGATACCATCCCCATTCAAGACATCTTTAGCCATTTGCTGCATAACCGCCACATGTTCCACGCCCATATCTTTCTCAATAGCATCATAAGCTTTTTTCATAAAAAAACCGCGTTTTTTTATGTTGTGGGCATCAGAAGCCATCATATAAATCATATTGTGTGAAACCATTTGTTTGGCTATACGCTCAATCTGTTTTCCAAAAACACCAACGTAACTTGGAGCTGTTAATTGAGTGAGCATCCCCATCTCTAAGAACGGCAATAATCGATTAGGATCTTCAATAAATTTACTGTTTCTTTCTGGATGAACGATCACCGGAATGTGCCCCGCTTTTAGTAGCTCAAAAAATAATCGTTCCGTATAAGCAGGGATATCGTTACTCGGAAACTCAATTAGAATATATCGATTTTCAAGATCTGTAAATAAAATATCATTTGTCTGAATTTGTTCCAGTAGATCTCCACTGATCCGTACTTCTTGTCCTTCATATAAAGTAAGTGGGATACTCCGCTGATCTAATTCTTTTTGTAAAGTTGCCACGTGGGTAATGACCTGCTCAGCTGGGTTATCGTATTTACCATTATTATGATGCGGCGTACAAAGGATATGTGTGATTCCCTGTTTAACAGCCATCCGTGCCATATCAAGGGAATCGTCGATTGTTTTGGCGCCATCATCAATACCTGGCAATATATGGCAATGTAAATCGATCATCGGCTTTCCCCTCTCTATTCTTTTTTATGATCCATAATAATATCCTTGATCTTCTATACTTTTCGACCCATTGTAAACAACCCCTAGGATATTTGCATCCACCAACTCTAGTAGGCTTTTCGCTTTCAGCAAAGAGTCTCTCTTTGAAACATTTTCACGGACCACTAGAATCGTACCGTCTGATTTTGATGAAACGATTTGTGCATCTGTCACCGCAACAACAGGCGGCATATCAAAAATAACCAAATCATATTGATGCTTTAACTCCTGAAGCAATTCTTGCATTCTTCTAGAATCTAATAATTCTGAAGGATTAGGTGGTTTCGGGCCACTTGCCATCAAAAATAAATTATCAACTCCGGAAGGTTGCACCACTTGATGTAACATCGTTTCACGGCTACCTAATAACGTACTCAATCCACGTGCATTATCTAAAGTAAATGTTTTGGCTACTGTAGGCTTGCGCATGTCCGCATCCACTAGTAAGACACGTTTACCAGAATTTGCAAATACAATCGCTAAATTTGCAGATGTAGTGGATTTTCCTTCACTTGGGCCAGAAGAAGTAATAACCAAGGTCTTTAAGTCTCTATCTACCATAGCGTACTGAATATTGGTTCGAATCGTTCGATATTGTTCTGAAATAGGGGAAGATTTATCAGCTAAAGTAATTAAACTTACAGCTTTTGTTTTCTGTTTTTTTTGCGCTCTTATTATATTTTTTGTCATTCTATACTCCTTTAAACTCGTGGACGACTTCTACGCACTGGTGGCGTAGAATTATCAGGCTTACTATTTTCTTTTGTTGTGGTAGGTTTAGGTACGTCTCTAGCCGGCCCTCTAGGATCATTCACAAATGAATCAGACACCGATGGATTACGTACTACTTTTGCATTTAGTTCCTTGGCTGTCATATTAGGTACGACACCTAATATCGTAAAGCCAAGCTCATCTTCTACAAAACTATCATCTTTGATTGTTTTATCAAATAATTCTAAAATGAAAGCTACAACTATTCCGAACATAATTCCTAAAGCCAAACCAATCATTAGATTTATTTTGTCGTTTGGTGAGACTTGATTCACATTTGCAGTTGCCGCAGATATAATCGTGATCTTGTCTACATTCAGCATATCTTTTGCTTGTTCTTGGAAAACCAAAGCAGTCTGATTGGCAATATTTTGTGCTACAAGTGGATCCGTTACTTTGGAAACGATTGAAAACATTTGAGAATTTTGTGATTGATTTACTGAGATACTTTCACCCAAAGCTTCAACAGTTAAATCATTATCATGCTCCGTTTTCATTCTTTGCTGTACTTCGGTCATTACCGTATCACTTTTGATCAAATCCTTATAGGTGTTGATCATCTGTAAATTTCCATTGATATCATTAACGTTGGTTGTTTCATTTTGCGGTAACCGCACGATCAATTGCGCCTGAGAACTGTATTTAGGAGTGATTACAAAATATGTTAATATTCCAGCGGCACCTAACCCTAAAAACATACTGACGATGATTAGACCGATACGTTTTTTTAATACTCCGATTAATTCTTGTAAACTGATTGTCTCTTCCATTTTTTCCTCCAATTAACTACTTACAAATAATTATAGATTTTAGCTGAAGCAACTACAAGGTTATTTGTACAGAATAGCTATCAATTATTTCAATATTTATTGAAATAATTGATAGAGTTCATTCTAACAAGCCAAAAAGCTTTATCCTAGAGGTTCTTCACTAGGCAGGATTTCTTCTTGATTTACTATTACTTCACCCATCGCTTGCTTTTCTAGAAGGTTGTCAATTACATCCATTTTATCAACTAACTCTTTTTTCAATGTTTCATTTTTGATCTGATCTAACTGATTAAAAATAAGAATAAAATTATCCATAGTTACACTATCAGACAATACTCCATCTTTGCTCATAGCAGTAATTTCTTGTTTTAAATCAGAATAGTATTTGACTTGAGTATCCATTTCAGTTAAAAATGCAATGATGGCGTTATTCCACTCATTTTCAGAATCAGCGATTTTACTACGAAGTTTAGAAATAGCTGTAACTGACGCCAGCTCGTTGATGATGATATCTATAGTCTGAGCTGTCCAGTCGTTTGGCGCATGAACAAGTAATGCGGTTATTTGCTCTTGTATTTCTTTTTTATTCTTAAGATTCTTTATTTTAGTGGTCATTTCTTTTTTTCCTTGTGTTACTTCGACAGTATCTACAGAAAAATCATTACTTTTTAAATCGAAGTCTTTTGCTTCTGTTTTTAGAGAAAGGATTTCACGTTCCATTTCCTTTAATTTCTCCATATCAACAGGCTCTACTAAAAATTCTTCCTGATCATTTTGATAGAATTGAAGAATTTGTTTATTAAGTCTTTGTATTTTTACAGTTTCATTTTTTATCGTTGTTTTTGCATATTCGACTTTTCGTTGACGTTCTTTATTAGCATTTGATTGTAATCCTAAAAAACAAATACCAATTGAACTGATGATTACAATCAAATAGATGACCTTCATTACTGACTTACTACCAAACCTTCCACTTTTTATCACTACTACACTCCTTTAGGGATACCTTACTTTTAAATAACCAACTTTTGTATTTTGGACATACCAATCCTCATACTTATTGTGCCTCTATTTTATAGATGCTAAAAATGCCAAATAATCTGCTTGTTCAACAGTTTCCTTAACACTTATTTTATTGAAGTGACCTTCTAAAAAATCAGTCTGTAAACCAGATACCAAATGTGTAATTGTCGCGTTCCCTATCAATTCCATCCAATAGCCATCTGAATCATCTTCATGAACTACAGTTTTTACCATGCCACCAGTATTTTTAACAGTAATCGGTTCACTGAATTCTCCTTCGTTCAACAGGACATACATTAGACTGCTTGCACACATCGCAGTTCCACATGCGCTAGTGAATCCAACCCCACGTTCAAACGTGCGCACAAAGATTTCATTTTTTCCTAATATCTCAACAAAGCTCACATTGACTCCATCTGGAAATAGTGGGTTGACACCATTTACATATGCCGCGATTCGTTTAAACTCTTCTCCCATAAGAGTTTGACGGTCTACAAATGTGATTAAATGTGGATTAGGAACAGCTACTACTGAAAATCTCAGATCGTTAGACAATTCTGGGATCACTTCATCCATTATGGTATTATTTTCAGTCTGCATCGGAATCGCAGCTGCTTCAAAACGAACAGGTGAAATTTCTACTTGATAGGTAACTACTTGTTCCGCTAGATTAGGCGCCTTGCGTACTTTAAGGTCAGCAAACATAGTCTCCACAGTAAAGGAGCTTTTTTTATACTTTTCGGCTAAATACCTAGCTACAGTACGTAAACCGTTCCCGCACATACTGGCTTCACTACCATCGCGATTGATCACCCGCATCTTAGCGAGTGATTCACCATTTAGTACTTCTTCCACTAGCAATAAGCCATCAGCACCACCTAAAAGACCTGTCTCTCTATCACATAGACGAGTGCGTAAAGTGTCGATTTTCTTTTCCGTAAGGGGCTCATCCAACTGCGTTTCATCTATTAAAAAGAAATCATTTTCTGATCCATGAACTTTTTGCATAGTTATCTTCATTATAGTTCTCCCTTACTCTCCCTAATTTTATATTCCTAACTAATAGTATGCCACAAACAAAAAGAGGAAAACAGCATAATTTACTGTTTTCCTCAAAAAGTTTCTAAAAACTTTGTTTTGTTCTTAATTATTTAGCTGCTGCAAAGCGTTTATTCACTTCATCCCAGTTTACTACGTTCCAAAATGCATCAATGTATTCTGGACGTACATTTTTGTAATTTAAATAGTAAGCATGTTCCCAAACGTCTAAACCTAAAACTGGTGTTTTACCATCCATTAAAGGTGAGTCTTGGTTTGCAGTTGAAGTAATTTCTAGCTTACCGTTATTCAAAACTAACCATGCCCAACCTGAACCAAAGCGTCCAGTTGCAGCTGTTTTAAATTCTTCTTTTAATTTATCAAAACTACCAAATGCGGCGTCAATAGCCTCCTTGATGTCGCCTGTTGGCGCACCACCAGCATTTGGTGCCATGATTTCCCAGAAGAATGAGTGATTGGCATGTCCGCCACCATTATTACGTACTGCTGTATGAATATCTTCAGGAATGCTATCCATATCAGCAATCAATTCTTCTACTGATTTAGTCCCTAATTCAGGATGCTTTTCGATTGCAGCATTTAAATTCGTCACATAAGTGTTATGGTGTTTGTCATGGTGTAAATGCATTGTTTCCACATCGATGTGAGGTTCTAATGCATCATAAGCATAAGGTAAATCTGGTAAAGTGTAAGTCATAAAAAATCCCTCCATTAATTAAGTATAAAGTTTCATACATTTATAGCATAACAGATTTTATGGCAACCTTCAAAGTAATTGCTTACAAAGTTTGATATAAACTTGTTTTTCCTTGATATCTCCTTTAAAATGACGTGTATACTCAATTTCAAGTCAGGAGAGAAATCATGAATTCATTTACGCTTTTTAAACACTCGTTATTTAGATTAACTGATCTCAATCAGGCAAAAAAAATGCCTTTTTGGAAAGTTATTTTATATGTTTTTTTTCTAAGTATCATTCTTGCCTTGCCAATAACAAAGCAAATATTTTCTATTATGAACGACATTAAGAGTGATGGACAAGAAATCGCTACAAAACTACCTGATTTCAACATTACAGATGGAAAATTTCAAACTTCTCAAGAAGCTGAAGGTTTCATCTATCAGACAAACTCAATCATTTTTACATTTGATCCAGATGGAAAACGCACTCTTAATGATGTGGCAGCTGATTCCGTAGGAAGCGCTGTTGGTCTAGGTTTTTTGAAAGATGAATTTGTTGTAGCTTTGCCTAATTCAGGTGCTGCCGATGCGTTGTTAGGCGCTAATCAATTTGAAGTCCCCTATTCTAAAGGAACTTTAGACGGCTTGAATAGTAAAGAGTTGAAACTAGCTTTAGATAAGGCAAATGTCCCTTTTTGGATAAAGTTAATTGTCTTTATTGTTACGTTGTATCCCACTTTCATCAACTTGGTCATCAACTTACTTATGATAACTATCGGTGCCAATCTTTATAGTAAGATCCGTTTGTATAAATTACGTTTTTTAGATTGTTTAAAAATCGCAACTTATTGTGCGACACTGCCTGTGATCATCAGTAGTATTCTTCATTTTCTCACTCGCTCATTTGATGACAGTTTCCTAATCGTCTTCACTTCATTACTGATCTTCTTTTTTGCTATTCGTAATGAGGAACGGCGAGAAACACCTTTAGTTTAACTTATAAAAACAAATGAATTGAATCTTAAACATTTCTTACATAATTTGGCTTATAATTATGTAAGAAACTGGAACATAAATGATACTTATTTAGAAATGTCTTATAAAATAAATGCATAGTAATAGGGAGAGAATTAATTATGGGAGAATTGACCCATCGTAAAAATACTCGTCAGGTTAAGATTGGCGATTTAACGATTGGCGGAAGTGATGAGTTGTTTATTCAAAGTATGTGTACCACAAAAACACATGATATCGATGGCACTGTAGCTCAAATCAAACGCTTAGAAGAAGCTGGTTGTCAAATCGTCCGTGTGGCAGTCCCTGATGAGGCAGCAGCAGAAGCTTTAGGTGCTATCAAACGTCAGATTTCGATTCCTTTAGTTGCTGACATCCATTTTGATTATCGTTTAGCACTAAAAGCTATCGAACAAGGCGTAGACAAAATCCGAATCAATCCAGGAAATATTGGTCGTAAAGATCGTGTAGAAAAAGTCGTCACAGCCTGTAAGGCCAAAGGAATTCCAATCCGAATCGGTGTCAATGCTGGTTCATTAGAGAAAAAATTCTTGCAAAAATACGGGTATCCAACTGCAGAAGCCATGGTAGCCAGTGCTGTTGAACATATCGAGATACTTGAAGAGTTAGATTTTTACGATATTATTGTTTCATTGAAGGCAAGTGATGTTAACTTAGCAGTCGAAGCTTATACTCTAGCAGCACAAACGTTCGATTATCCGCTACATTTAGGCATTACAGAAGCTGGAACAAAATTTTCTGGCGGTATAAAATCAGCTGCTGGTCTTGGGGCATTGTTATCACGAGGTATTGGAAATACTTGTCGAGTGTCATTATCAGCCGATCCTGTCGAAGAAATCAAAGTCGCCAAAGAAGTTTTAAAAGCTTTTGGTTTGGCAAGTAATGCTGCGACATTAATTTCTTGTCCAACTTGTGGACGGATCGAAATCGATTTAATCCCAATCGCTAATGAAATTGAAGAATATATCGAAACCATCAAAGCACCCATCAAAGTAGCGGTTTTAGGTTGTGCTGTTAATGGACCTGGTGAAGCGCGGGAAGCTGATATCGGGATTGCTGGTGGAAACGGTAAGGGAATGCTTTTCAAAAAGGGGAAAATCATCCGAACTGTTCCAGAAGAAATCATGGTCGATGAATTGAAGAAAGAAGTCGATATTCTTGCTGCGGCTTATGCTCGCGGAGAAAAAATATAATCCAAAACCAAAAAAGAGTGGAATGATGTGATTATCAGTTCACTCTTTTTTGGTTTTGGATACTTTTTTGTTACAATAAAGTAGCGAGGAGGAATCAACATGGGACAACCAATAATTTATCTGTATGAACAATTGAAAGAAGAGCAAGTTGAAACAATCAAGCGAGCTGCTCCTGCGTATACTATTATCGATGCTCAAAAAGAAACAACTCAAATGATAGAGGACGATATCCAGATTATGCTTGGCTGGGACAAAGAATTAGGTCAACGTTTGTTAGCTTCTGAATCAAGTCGACTACAATGGGTCCAAGCTATTTCAGCTGGTGTAGACTCTTACGATTTGAAGCGTTTCGCTGATAAAAAAATCTTGCTTTCTAATGCTAGCGGCATTCACAGCGTATCTATATCAGAACATGTTTTAGGGACATTATTGACTGAATTCCGTGGGATTCGAGCCAGTATCAATAACCAATCGAAAAATGAGTGGACAAGAGAAAATATCACTTATCAGCAACTTTCTGAGCAAAAAATGTTGATCGTTGGAACGGGACATATCGGACAACAGCTTGCTGTTTTCTCACAAGGACTAGGAATCCAAACTTATGGCGTAAATACATCTGGTCATGCAACAAATGGTTTTATTGAATGTTACTCACATAAAAATATCAGTCGGATTGTCAATGAAATGGATATTGTTGTAAATATTCTCCCTTTGACCGATGATACTTATCAGATGTATAACGAAAGATTGTTTCTTGCAATGAAGCCTGGAACCGCTTTTGTCAATGTTGGGCGAGGACCTTCTGTCAATACAAATGATTTGATTGATGCATTGAATACGGGTCATCTACGTTTTGCGGCTTTGGATGTTTTTGAAGAGGAACCGTTACCTAGTGACAGCCCATTATGGCACATGGATAATGTCTTGATCACTCCTCATATTTCTGGGTTAACCCCTAAATTTAAAACAAAACTATCACTAATATTTATGCAAAACCTCAAACAATTTCTAAAAGATCATACACTAGTAAAAAATGAAATATCCTTGCATCAAGGCTATTGATCAAAAAAACACTGATTCAACGCTCACTCTAATGCGCTGAATCAGTGTTTTTTTATAATTTCCGATCCTTTTCTGTTTCTTTTACCAGATAAATCGGCCGTTTTTTTGTCTCTAAGAAAATTTTCCCAATATATTTCCCAATGATCCCCAGACAAAGTAACTGCAATCCCCCAACAAATAAAAAAATACAAACCATCGACGGCCAACCACTTGTCGGATCTCCTTTAATGATTGTTCTGAAGAAAATCACAAACATTGTTATCACTGAACCCACACATGAAAAAGCCCCAATATAAGAAGCAAGATTTAATGGTGCTTCTGAGAAATTAACGATTCCATCGATCGAATAACTTAGTAAACTCCAAAAAGACCAAGACGTAGCTCCAGCTACTCGTTCGCGGTTCTCATAGGAAAGATATTCTGTATTAAAGCCAACCCAACTAAAAATGCCTTTTGAAAAACGATTGTACTCAGTTAATTCTAAAATCGCATCTACCATTTGGCGTGTCATCAAACGAAAATCACGTGCGCCATCAACCATCTCAGTTTCTCCAATTTTATTGACTAAACGATAAAACATTTTCGCAAAAAAACTACGAATAGGCGGTTCACCGGCACGATCTCCCCGTCTGGTACCCACACAATCCAGTTCTTGATTCGTTTCCAGCATTTGGATCATCTGAGGTAATAGCTCTGGCGGATCCTGTAAATCTACATCCATGACAGTTACCAAGCTTCCATTTGCTTCCTTAAGCCCTGCATACAACCCAGCTTCTTTCCCAAAGTTTCTGGAAAAAGAAAGATAACGTACTTTTTCAGGATGCTCTTTATATAATTTTCTAAGTGCACTTAAGGTATGGTCAGTCGATCCATCATTAATAAATATGTATTCTATATCCTGTTGTATTTCCGAACTCACTTTTTCCACTTCATCAAAAAACAATGGAATTGACTCCTCTTCATTGTAACAAGGAACAATAATCGATAGCATAAAATTTCCTCCAAAAAAGTATTCTTTTTTGATTATAGCATACATTCTTAACTGAATAATAATAAAATTATGTATAAACGTATCCACCATAATGTAAGGGGGAAGCCTCCTATAAAATATAGAAAAAAACAAATTTCAACTATATAAATAACACATATTTTTTAATTATATATAAATTAAAAAATATAAATTCCAATAGATGCAACAATACAAACTACAAATAAAATATTAATGTAACTTTAAATAATTATTAGATTTCTAATTTATAATTGAAATCCCTAGATTAAATGGTTATTATAAAGAGAATTAATTTTTATGCTCTATTTATCTTTGTAAAACTAATCATTAGAAATTGCAATAACTTTTAAACAAAATCACTAAAAGGAGACTAAATATGCTAGAAGACATTTTATTAGATGATGTTGCCCAACGCAAGATCAGTGTTTTTAATCAACTATTAGCTACAGCAGATGGTACATATAGCATTCATTATTTTGAACAGTTCACAGATTTTTCTTATGCTCGTTTAATTTCTTTGTTTGCTGAGATACATGAGGATCTCATGGAGAAACAAAACCTTGAATTATTGAACGATCAAGGAAAGGTACATATTGATTTATCCAAGCTGCGAGATATTCCATACGCTCAATTTTTATTTCGTAAAAGCTTACCTTATAAGTTTTTACTTGCGACAATTTTGGAAAATAATTATACGATTGAACACTTTTGCAGAGATCATTTTATTAGTCGGGCTTCGATTATTCGAAGACTGCAACCATTGATTAATTATTTAAAAGATTTCGATATTCAGTTGAATTGTTCCAAACTCCAACTTACAGGGAAAGAAAACTTGATTCGCATTGTTTATCTAAACTTTTTTTGGATCGCATCATGCGGGGAAGATCTTTTTTTAGCGTTAGATGAAACAAAAAGAGGGGTTGAGCTGTTTGATTCACATGACCATCAATGGATGACTTATGCTGAACCAAGAGAATGGTATCTACTAACAACAATTTCTCAATTACGAATCAAAAAGAAACACTTCATTATCGAGCCTCCCTTCAAACAATTAACTTTTCCAAAAGTAAATATGTCTTTTATTAAAAAGCTGGAACAATCGAAGATCCCTCAGCAATTCATAGAAAGAGAAGCTACTTTTCTTTCCTTTATGATGTTCTATTGGAGCATTTATTTTTACGCAGACGATCCTAGGCTAAGCTATGTAAAAGAGTATATGAGAAGTGACCAGCAGCCTTTAGGAAATTTGATTGAACGCTTTGAAGGCTTTTATCAGTCTTTATTTTCTGAGAAAAAATTATCTAATGACATAAAAGAATTACTAAATGCCAATCTCTTTACTACTTGTCTCAATCACTTTGTATTGAAAGATTCACTCCCACTGGCCATTAACTTTATGGAGAAATGTATCAAAGAGCAAAATCCGTTGTATCAACCACTTTCAGTAAAAGTCCGATCATTCTTGGCTGAGATCATTTTACTCCCAGAATTCGCTTGGATAAAGAATTGTTTGGAAGATTTAGTTTATATTTGTTCTTATTTACTCCTTCCTTTTTATGAAAGAAATAATCCTAAATATCAGTTGAATGTAGGAATTATTTTGTCGCCGAATGCTATATTCTTGAAACCTCTTTTTGATTTTTTAGAGCATCTTTCATTTGTCACCGTTTCTTTTGTCTCCTCAACATCTGACGATGATTATGATTTCTACATAGCAGCATCAAAACTATTGCTGCCAGAAAAAATCAAGCAAACTGATAATTTCCAAGTCATTCCATTATCACATGCCCTTGATTATCAAGCGAATCTTATCGATACGTTACATAAAAAATATACAGAAAAATCGACTTCATTATCTAGTTAAAAAACGAGCCTTGGACAAAACTAGTTGCTAGTTATGTCTAAGGCTCTTTACTATAAAAGAAACTATTGAAAATTTACTTCATCCAGCTAAGCTGATTTTTTATTGTTTCAAATCTTCTTTATTTTCAGCGAAGTTGTATTTCGGTTCATCTTTGTCTTCATCATAATCCACTAATAAATCATACCCTTTAAAAAACCAATCATCCGTTTCTTCAATAAAATAAGTAATGCCTTCAATCTCTTCTTTGACTAGTGGTTGATCTGGCGCTTCTACTGACATGGCTATAGAAAACCCTTCATGGACATCTGTCTTACCGTAAATTTTACCGTAAAAACGAATACCACTATCCGAGGTAACACCGACTTCCTCTTTGAACCATTGTTGCGCACGCGGCGTAATTGTTAATTTCATCTGCAATTTCCTCCTAACATGAAAGCTAGTTATCACTCTTGTTATTTTAGCACAGAGTTTGTCTTTCAGAGAATAAAGTGCTTGACCTTACTCATTCATCTTTTCATCCAGCAAATCAACATCGTCTGTTTCGCCAACTACCAATAGGTTATCATTTTCTCGTACCATCTCTTCAGCTGCTGGCGAGGCAATTACTTCTGATTTTGAGCGGCGGATGGCCACTACGGTCAAGCCAAAGCGTTGACGAAAATTCAAGTCCCCCAGTGTTTTGCCATAAAATTTAGGGTTTGATACGCGAACCTCTGCTAATGATACTTCATTTGATAGTTCGATATAGTCTAAAATATTTCGAGAAACTAATTTATGTGCTACTCTGATGCCCATGTCTCTTTCAGGATGAACAACCAAGTCAGCTCCAATCTTTTCTAATACTCTGGCATGGTACTCATTCACGGCTTTAGCTAAAACGTTTGGAACACCCATTTCCTTTACCATCAAAGTGACTAAAATACTCGCTTGAATATCTTCACCGATTGCAACAACGACATGATCGAAGTTACGAATTCCTAAAGAACGCAATGTTGCTTCGTCTTGCGCATTTGCTACAACTGCGTGGGTTGCTATATTCATGTATTCATTTACTCGGTCTTCATTACTATCAATCGCCAAAACTTCTTGACCTGACTCGATCAACGTTTGACAAATGCTGCCGCCAAATCTTCCTAGACCAATAATTGCAAAATTTTGCTTCATGTTTATTTCTCCTAGCATTAGATTTAGTTTAAGTATAACAAACAGATAGCTAATTGAACAGAAACAGTAAATCATTCCGTGTTGTACGTACTATTTCTACTTTATTTGTTACTGCTGAGTACTTATTTTACTACTAAAAAAAGTGAACAAGATTGCCTTATTCACCCGTAGTTGTCTATTTTTTATTTTGCTAAACCGTGCTGAAATGCATAGATTGCCGCTTGTGTACGATCTTCAACATCTAGTTTTGCTAAGATATTCGAGACATGTGTTTTAACTGTTTTTAGCGTAATAAATAACTCATCTGCAATTTCCTGATTACTACGACCTTTGGCAATCAACATTAAAATTTCATGCTCACGATTCGTCAAATCCTCATGTAAAACTGGCTCTTGCTTTTTCGTTAAGCGTTCCATCATTTTAGTCGTTACTTCTGGTTCTAACACACGTTCACCTCTAGCAATAGCACGTATGGCATTGGCAATTTCATGTGCCGTAGAGGTCTTCAATAGGTAGCCCGCAGCACCAGCTTCAATGGCTGGATAGACTTTTTCATCATCAATAAAACTAGTCACAATAATGATACGGGCTTGGGGCCAATCTTTTAAAATTGCTTTTGTTGATTCGATCCCATCCATCACATCCATGACTAAATCCATTAAAATCACATCTGGTCGTAATTCGAGGGCTTTTTCATAACCGATCTGACCATTTTCCGCTTCTCCAACGACTTCAATATCTTCTTGAATCGACAAATATGAGGATACTCCTAATCGCACCATTTCATGGTCATCCACTAACATTACTTTGATCACTTATCATTTCCTCCTTTATTACAGGCACTTTGATCTCAACACTTGTCCCTTGTCCTTTAAAACTGATGATCTTCACGATACCGCCCATACCTGCTACACGTTCGCGAATATTTTTCAAGCCATAACTTCCAGCCTTATTATCATTTTCACTCATATCAAAACCGACACCATCATCGACTAAACGCAACAGAACATTTTTGTCTACTTGATGAAGATATACCTCAAGTTCTTTTGCTTTTGCATGACGAAGCGTGTTGGATAATAGTTCTTGTACGATTCGGAATAAATGATCCTCGATACTATTATTTAAATGAACATCCTCAACATCCCAAGTCAATTCGATTTTGATTTTCGTTTGTAATTCTTTTAATAATTGTTCAATTCCCTTACGTAAACTCTTACCTTCTAAGCTCACAGGACGTAAATGAAGCAGCAAAGCACGCATCTCAGATTGAGAGGCGTTGATAATATCGGTTACAGTTACCAATTGTTTACGGAACATCTCTAGCGTATCACTACGTTGGGCTTGTTCATTCAAAGCAGATAACATCATCATCGCAGCAAATAACTGCTGACTGACAGAATCATGAAGTTCTCTAGCTAGACGATGACGTTCCGCTTCTAAGATTTCCTCTTTTGTCTCTCCATCCATGATTTGTGGACGACTATTCAATAATTGCAATTCTTTTGACATTTCCAATAATTTCGTTCGAATTTTGAAAATATCATGATCGACTTCGCCGATGTATTGATCATTGCTCGCATGTGGTACGCTTTTAGTAATGACAGGATTTTCGTAACTGCCTCGAGCTAACAAACGAAGTTTTTCTTCAATTCTACCATATTGTGCTTTTTGTACAATAGATACGAGTAGAAATGTTGATAATCCCACTAACAGTGAGATCAAGAGCATATGGAAAATCAAAGGAATATAAAATACTTTCCTTTGAAGTAATTCCAACATCCAATTTTTTTGTTTGATTGAATGAAAATAAGAGAACAGAGTGAGTAGAACGACAATAAACGTACTACATGCGGCATATAGTGAAAGCATCTGTCTGGATATCTTCCCCATCATACGCGGATCACCTCTAAATCTCCGACTAATGTATTGGTGATGATCTTTAGGCGGCGATTATTTGTGTCATAATCATGGCTATAGAGTTTTAATGATTCATTTTTTAAATGATATTTTTCTTCTTCAAAATTAACATTTCCATAAAATGTCGAATGTTCTAGCATAACTGCAACCCCAAGAGGAACTAAAATTCTAGTTCGGCCAAAGCCTTTGCGGATAATGATGATGCTATCATCTTTAGGTAATAAGGTATTGCCTAAGTCAACGATCGTATCCCCAGAAAGCACGTCTATATTGATATCATCCCATTCATAAACATTACTCCCGATACGTTCATTGGCAAACCAAGGACGCTTAAAGCGGCGACCGCTTTTAGGTTCGACATTCGTTGTTTCTACCATGATCATTTGTTTCTTTCGCCACGGAGCTCGTTGAGTAATATCAACTCCTGCGATTTCAACACCTTTTAGACCAATAAATAAAACACCAAAAACCAACATCAACCAAAATGCCGGGCTATTCATTACTCCTATCAAAATCAAAATGATCCCCAATACTAACTGGAAATTATTGAAATTACTGCGATGTACTTTTTTAAGTGCATAAACTGCACTCAAGATACCTAATACTAATACCACTACTAAACCTGGGTTATGTATAATTTGCCATAAGGCTAATATAAAAAGTAATGCTTCTACTACGATAAAAAAACGCCATGGGTTATTCATTATAATCCCCCTTCCTATGAAATTAGTATACCTTGATTCCCATGCTAATGTTAGTTGCTAAAGCCTCATTTTGCTATAGGACTTTAGCCCTAATTTTAAATACAGACAAGAGTCCCTCTATAATTTATTCAGGTTTAAAGGGCAAGTCAAAACTAATGATAGCTTTGGCTCGCCCTTTGTTCTTATTGATTGTTTTATTAACCGACTTTTGTAATTCTGACTTGCATATCTCCACCTGGAGTTGCAATAGCGACTTGATCGTTTAATCGTTTACCAATTAATGCTTGTGCAATTGGTGAATCATTTGAAATTTTACCTGAAAAAGGATCTGCTTCTGCGCTACCTACGATAGTATATTCTTCTTCATCGCCATCAGGTAATTCAATAAATGTTACAGTTTTCCCAATCGAAACTTCATCAGAATCGACGCCATTATTATCAATGATTTGTGCAAAACGAATCATATTTTCTAATGTAGTGATTTTTCCTTCCACAAATGCTTGTTCATCTTTAGCAGACTCGTACTCAGAGTTTTCTGATAAATCACCGAAACTTCTTGCAATTTTTATACGTTCAACGATTTCTTTTCGCTTAACTGTTTTTAGTTCTTCTAATTCTTGTTCTAATTTTTCTTTTCCTTCAAGTGTCATCGGAAATACTTTTTCTACCATGTTAATTTCTCCTTCTTAACTTACTACAATGTTTTATTTTTATCTTCATTGAAAAATTCCGCTTTCAATCCACAAAAGAGTACCACGCTTTAAGCAAATTGTAAATAATATTCACTTAATTTTTATAAATCTGCTAAACTTTTTTTAACAGATGATTCTTAAAGTATTTCTTTTGGATCATAATCCACCTATTCTATAGTAAAGCGAAACGAGCCGCCTAAATAATAGGTTGGCTCGTAATATAATACGCAAATTTATAAGCTATTCACTTTTTTCAGTATCAGTATTGTTCACATATTTATCTACAAACTCTTGATGTTCTTCATACGTTTCAGCAAAATAAACATTTCCAGTTGAGATATCTGCAACAAAATAGAGATAATTATTTGGTGCTGGATTTAAGACAGCGTTGATTGCTTGTTCACTAGGGCTATTGAAAGGTCCTGGACCATACCCTGTATTTTTATAAAGATTGTAGGGTGAATCGACTTCTAAATCCTTATATGTGACTAATTCTTTGTGTTCACCTAGAGCATATAAAATCGAAATATCAGATTGTAACGGCATATTCGCTGCTACGCGATTAAAGAAAACTTGGGCAATTTTCTTGCGGTCTTCTTCTTTCACCCCTTCTTTTTCTACTAATGATGCTAATGTCAAGACTTGTTGGACTGTCATCCCTTTTGCATGGACCATTGGAATAAAGGGCTCCATCACACTATTAGACTTAGCGATCATTTGTTCAACAAACTCTTCTAACTTAGACTCTTTATAGTAGTCATAGGTTGCTGGGAATAAGTAGCCTTCCAAACGATAACGGACATCTTTTGCTTCAGCTGCGCTTGCCAATAATTCCGGATATTTTTCCTTCATCGAATCAAAAAATGCTTGGTCTTTCATCAATTCAATAAATTGATTTTTCTTAAAATCGGTATTTTTTTCGATTGCCTCTCCGATTTTCTCAATATCAAAGCCTTCTGGAATTGTGACTTTGCCATCGGCAAGCTGGGTTGGTTCAGCTGTTCCGCCTTCTCTTAAAAGTGCACCGATATCATCTAATGTCATATCTGGCGACATTTGATAGTATCCAGCCTGAAAATCAGTTAGATTTTTAAACTTTGCATAATAGTTAAAAACTAAGCCACTTTTAATCACTTTGCTTTCTTCTAAAATATTCGCGATTTTCTTATTGGATGAATCTTCTGGAATATGCACTTGAACTAATTTTGAATTCTTCTTGTCTAGCGGCTGTAGACCTGCATCAACATACTTATAGAACGTGAATCCAAAAATTGCGATCACCAATATCAACACAGAGGCAACAATCAATACAATTCGGCTGACGATTCGATCTTCTTTCTTTCTAGTACGTTTATTCGATTCTTCATTTTTAGGACCTTGATGCTTTTCCAGTTCTGGTTTTGCAGCAAAATCTGGTTGTTCATTTTGTTTTGCATGATGTTCTGCACTACGAGAACCTACTGAATATATTTCTTCTGATGGTATTGATTCTTCCTGTTTATGAGACTGAACATGGTCTACTTGATTATATTCTGCTTCGTTATTGTGCGATAAGTTCTGAGCATTGTGTTCAGAAGAAGCTGAATCATCATTGCCTATTTCTTCTCCCCGCAAAGAACGCAAGACCTGATCTTTGAATGAAGACTTGGAATGATCTTGATTATTTTGGTTATCTTCTGCCAAAACAAATCCTCCTTACTTTCTTATGTATCTTCGTTAACTTTAACTATTATACATGAAAGCTTTTTAAATTTAAACTTTTTTAGAAAAAAGTCACCAACTTGTAAGATTTGCTTTTTCTCTCAAACGTTTAAAATAAGGCTAAGGACTTATGTCCCCAGCCTCTAAAACATGATTATTCAGCGCTAAGTGCCGCCATTGTAATATAGTTATAGGGTTGATTAAAGTGCGGCAAGAAGAAAATATCTAGTAATTTCAATTTATCGATCGTGACTTTTTCTTCGATTGCTAAGGAGAACATGTGAATTCCCATTGAGATATCTTCATAAGAAGCCATCTGAGCACCCACGATTCGACGAGACTCTTCTTCATATACGATTCTAATTTTTACGTTGTTGTTTTCTTTCATGAAGCCAGGTTTTTGTAAATCTTCAAATTCAGTATATTTTATTTTCAAGCCTAATTTTTCAGATTCTTGAACCGTTAATCCTGTAGAAACCATATGATAACCAAAAATTGAAATGCCGTTTGAGCCTTGAACACCGATGGATTCTAGTGGTGTCCCGCCAACATTATGTGCGGCAACGATTCCTGAACGAACAGCATTTGTCGCTAAAGCAATATACGTTGTTTGTTGTACAGCATTTGAGAAGATCGTTGAACAATCTCCTACTGCATAAACATCGGGATCACTTGTTTGTTGGTGTAGATCCACTAAGTAAGCACCATTAGCGAACAATTCCAAGTGGTCTTTCCCTAATCCGTTATTTGGCCTAAAACCAATTGCATTGATAACTAGATCGACAGCATATTCTCCTTTGTCTGTGACGATAGATTCAACTTTTTCAGTTCCTTTGTATTCTTTAGCTAATTCATTGTAATGAAGCTCGATGCCATTATCAGCTAGAACTTTATCCATATCATCTGTGAACCATTTGTCATAGTAGTTTGGTAGACATCTGTCCGCTGCATCGAATAGTAAAACTTTCTTACCACGCCGTTTCGCCGCTTCAGCAATCTCAACACCAATGTAGCCTGCGCCAATCACAGCAACTGTTTGAACTTCTTCTTTAGCCATAGCTGCATCCACAGTTTGACCGTCTTGGAAAAGTTTTAGAAATTCGACATTTTTCAGCTCTCTTCCAGGGATGTTAGGATTGATAGGTGCTGATCCTGTTGCTAAAATCAGTTTGTCATAGGTTTCTGTAAATTCTTCACCATTATGCTTTTTACAAAAAACGGTTTTTTGTTCAAAATCAATACGCTCTACTGTTGTTTCCATGTAAATTTTAGCACCTTTGGCTTCAAATGCTTCTTTGTTTGTATAAAATAAATTCTCGTAAGATTCAATTTGACGTCCTACCCATAGCGCTGTCCCACAACCTAAATAACTAAGGTTTGTATTACGGTCGATCATTACGACTTCTTGATCTGGATACGCATCCAACAATGTGTTTGCAGCAGCAATTCCTGCATGATTGGCACCGACAATAACTGTTTTTGTTTTACTCATAAGACTCTCCTTCATGTGATTTATTGAACTTAATTATAACCGAAGAAAGGGTTTTTTTTTATCAATTTATAAGCATTTCATTAAAATATTTGAGAATACCTCATCATTTTCACCAAATAATAAAAAAAGGCTTATTGTTTTATAATAGTTGAATATGTTTCTTTCATGGATTGATTAGACTTTACCCAGATTATCAAAGGAGTAATGAATAATTTTAAAAAAGAGCGTTTTGAGAATCAAACAGTAGCATGTTACAGAAAAATTGCTTCTGTCATACTGTTCATTTAGTCTCATAACGCTCTTTTGTCATTAATTGTTTATAATTATTTTCTCAATCTCTTTAGGGGTTTCAACAATATAATCAGCACCTGCAAGTTCCAACTCAGCTTGGTCACCGAAGCCATACAACACACCAATACTAGTTAGTCTATTCTCTTTAGCCCCAATTATATCGTGACTGCGATCACCAACCATCAGTGTCTCTTCAAAGTGAGTAATTGCAGACTTCTTTAGTGCATACTGAATAACATCTCCTTTTCTTGACCGTCCGCCATCCAAACTTGCGCCATAAATTCCATCGAAATAACTGCTTAAATCAAAATGAGTCAAAATTTGTTTAGCATAAATCTCTGGTTTAGATGTTGCAATATAAAGAGTGCAGCCAGCAGCTTTCAAGTTAATCAATAATTCAGAAATTCCTGCATATACGTGATTTTCATAGATTCCCTGTTTTTGATAATAGTCACGATAATACTCCACTGCCAAGCTCGCTTTTAGGTCATCGAAATGATAGAGTCGTTTAAATGAATCAGTTAATGGCGGACCAATAAACGAATATAATTCTTTTTGATCAGGTATCTTTACCTTCATTTTTTTTAAGGCATAAACGACAGAGTGCATAATTCCTTCACCAGAGTCCGTGATCGTGCCATCCAAATCAAATAAAATCGTTTTATAGCTCATACCAGGCTCACTTTCTTTTGTTTATCGTTCATGAACATCTCCAGTGTTGATTATCGGCTGCGTTCCTTTATCTGTAATGATTGATACTAGCAGATTATTAATCAATTGAACTTTGCGATCGTCTGTGAAATTGATTTCCTGTCCATCTTCAATTTGTTCTAACGCCATTTGAGTCATAGATACCGCACCTTCAACAATGATTTGCCGCGCAGATAGAATGGCTTTGGCTTGTTGTCTTTGCAACATCGCACTTGCAATTTCAGTCGCATATGCAAGGTGGTTCAAACGGGTTTCGATCACTTCAACGCCAGCTGCTGCTAAGCGTTCTTGAAGTTCTTTTGCCATTTCTTCTGAAACTTCATTGGTATTGCCACGTAAAGTGAGGTCGTCTTCATTAAACGTATCATATGGATATTGTGTCGCAATGTGACGAATCGCAGTTTCACTTTGAATTTCTACAAAATCTTGATAACGATCAACGTCAAACAACGCTTTAGCTGTATCAACTACTTTAAATACCACCACAGCAGAAATTTCAACTGGGTTACCATCAGAATCATTTACTTTTAACAATGAACTATTGAAGTTGCGTACCTTTAACGAAACATTGATTTTTTGTGTTAATGGCGTTGTGACGAATAAACCATTATCCTTGATCGTGCCGAGATATTGTCCAAAAAATAAAATGGCTTTGGCTTGATTGGGACTAACGATCGTTAGCGAGCTTAAAAATAGCGCAGAAATCACCCATAACACCATACCGATCGTGATCATACTAAAGCGTTCATCTATTACCCCGATATACAGACAATAGCTACCAATCACAAGTAAAATAACCAATACTACCAATGCAATGTAGCCATTGACATGAAATGTTTTTTTCTCTTCCATTATTCTCCCTACCTTCTTTAACAGCTTCGTAATCTTATAGTACTCCTCTTTAATCTTTCTATCAATAGTTAGGAAAAGTAAAAAAGGTTGCTTATTTATTAGTTTAGATGTAAACTTACTTTTAGTAAGTTAAATAAAAATAATTATCAATTCGGAGGTTTTATATTATGAATACACAAATTCGCGGAATTCACCATGTTACAGCCATGACATCAAGTGCAGAAAAGATTTATCGTTTTTTCACTGATCTGCTAGGTTTACGACTGATCAAAAAAACTGTTAACCAAGACGATATTGAAACGTATCATTTATTTTTTGCAGATGACCTTGGTTCTGCCGGTACAGACATGACATTTTTTGATTTCCCTGGGATTCCCAAAGGAACTAAAGGAACCAACTCAATTTCTCACACATCGTTCCGAGTAAAAAATGATGCTTCTTTAGATTACTGGGTCACCCGCTTTAACGAACATCAAATCGATCATGGCGAAATTCAAGAACGTTTCGGCAAGAAATATCTAGAATTCGAAGATTTTGATAATCAAAGATATCAATTGGTTTCAGATGAAAACAATCAAGGTGTTGCTAGTGGCACGGCATGGAAAAAAACAGATGTTCCTGCTGAGCATGCCTTAACTGGATTGGGACCTGTTTTTGTAACCGTAGCAGATTTTGACCATATGCAACGTGTTTTAGTAGGCGTTTTAGGATTTAAGCTGATTGATGCCGAAGGTCGTTTCCATTTATTTGAAGTAGGAGAAGGTGGCAATGGTGCTAGTATTATCGTTGAACATCGTGATGATTTGCCTGATGCGCAAGAAGGCTTTGGTAATGTCCATCACTTAGCTCTTCGTGTTGCAGATCAAGAAGCTTTGCGCTTTTGGATCGATAAAATCAATCAGCTTCAATTCCCTAATTCCGGATTTGTTGAACGTTTCTACTTCAAATCTGATTATTTCAGAGCTGCTCCGCATATTTTATTTGAACTAGCAACTGATGGTCCTGGTTTCTTAGAAGATGAAACCTACGAGGCTGCAGGTGAAAAATTAGCTTTACCACCATTTTTAGAAGGAAAACGCAAAGAAATCGAAGAATTTGTACGTCCTTTTGATACTTCTGATGCAAATAAAGCACGTTAAAAACAATGGATCGGAGAAGAAAAATGCTGCATTACCCGACAAACAATTTATCAGCAAAACAAGCCTATAAATTTCTTTCTGGCAGTATCATTCCACGCCCAATCGCATGGGTCACAACATTGAATGATAAAACTCAAACGATCAACGCTGCTCCTTTCAGTTTTTTTAATGCTGCAGCTTCTGATATCCCATTAGTAACATTATCAATTATTAGAAGAAACGGCGAAATAAAAGACACCGCCCAAAATATTCTGGCGACTAAAGAACTTGTGATTCATTTAGTCAATGATCAAGTTGTCGCGTCGATGAATCAAACAGCTGCCTCTTTGAAGGCTGATCAGAGTGAAATCATTATCAACAAGATAGCAACGATACCAAGTAAATCAGTTGCTGTTCCTGGCATCAAAGCAGCACCGATTCGAATGGAAGCACGTCTCTACCAGTATGTTCCTATCAAAAATCACGAAGATCAAATTATTACTGATTTGTTTATTGTAGAAATAACAGATTTCTATTTTGATGAAGCGATTTTTGATAAAGAAACTGAATATATTTTACCTAAAGCCTTTAATCCAATTGCCCGTTTAGCTGGTAATACCTATGCTCATATCGACGGATTATTTGACTTGAAAAGACCAGATTAATAGAGGTTCGGACAGACGTTGAATCGATCCGAGATTCGTTCGAAATTTAAAGAACTGAGGGAAAACTCATAGAGTTATGCCTCAGTTCTTTTTTTATTTATTTACTTTTTTCTGGTCGCAAATCTACAATTGGAACATTACCGTCTAGGACTCCACTTGGACTTTTTAGCTTAAAGACTTGCAAACGTGGATCGATTTCCAGCGTCATTTTTTCATCTAGATAGCGTTTAGAGTAATCCTTGATATAGATTGCACCAATATCTGAATCTAAAGTCAAACCAAAATCTGATTTATCTTGTAGTTGATCCAGTAGCAATAGACGAAAACTAGTATCGAGTGAACAAACACCCATTTTAGAATATTTGCCAACACCATCATCTAAATCCAATACAATGATTGCCTTATCTTCAAGATAAGGCATCAATTTTACCTGTGCTTCCTCACTGACGTTTAAAAACATCTACTCTTCACTTCTTTCTTTTATTATAATACTAAGCCTAACACCTAACTATATTTTTTTCGAAAGATACGTGCTGAGCAATTGTTCAACACACTAAATGTGAATCCGCCGTTGATCGACTTGATAACTAATCCATTATTAGGTGTTTTACTATTAAGTTAGCCTTGGATACTGATCTGCTGCAAATTCTTTTGATCGTTCAACATAATGTTGCGCATTTTCTTTATTTTTCCGAAGCTCTTCTCTTGTTAAAGGGCGAATGACTTTGGCAGGTCGGCCAAACGCTAAAACATTCGCTGGAATTTCAGTACCTTCTGTGACTAAAGATCCTGCTCCGATTAAACTATTTTTCCCGATAGTTGCGCGATTTAAAATAGTTGAGCTCATGCCAATTAATGCGCCATCTTCTATTTTGCACCCATGGAGCATACAATGATGACCAATTGTGACATTCTCTCCAATAACGACTGGGGCATCCTTATCAACATGGATGACAGTGCTATCTTGAACATTACTTCCTGCATTAATCGTAATTGAATTATTGTCACCTCTTAGCACCGATTGAAACCAAATACTAGTATCTTTTGCTAGCCTCACGTCGCCATAAACGTCGGCGCTTGGCGCAATAAAATAATCATTTGTCATACATTTCACCTCTTCTTATTGACTATAAGTATAACAGATTTCTAACGTTTATTAGATCAGTTCGCTTTTTTGAATAGTCATTTAATGAAAAAAAGACACCCAAACTAGGTGTCTTCCTTGCTCATCTTTAATCATAATCGCCGTCTTCAGCAAATTGACTATTGTATAATTTTTCATAAAAGCCGCCTTGCTCTAATAGCTCATTATGCGTTCCTTTTTCGATGATCGCTCCTTGATTCATTACAAGAATCAAATCAGCTTCACGAATCGTTGACAAGCGATGAGCAATCACAAAACTTGTACGACCTTCCATCACACGTTCCATGGCTTTTTGAATCAGCGCTTCTAAACGCGTGTCAACAGAACTTGTTGCCTCATCTAAAATCAAGATTCTTGGATCAGAAATCACGGCTCTTGCAATGGTCAACAATTGTTTTTGTCCTAAAGAAACGTTATCTCCTTCAGAATTGATTTCCATCTCGTAGCCATCTGGCATTGTACGGATAAAATGGTCCACATTCGCCGTTTTGGCTGCATCCACCACTTCATAATCAGTCGCATCTAATTTACCAAAACGAATATTATCAGCGATCGTCCCTTCATATAACCAAGCATCTTGTAAAACCATGCCAAAGACTGAGCGAACGTCACTACGATCCATTTTCTTCGTATCGATTCCGTCAATTTTGATTGCTCCATCACTGACATCGTAAAACCGCATCAATAGATTGATCAATGTTGTTTTCCCTGCGCCAGTTGGTCCAACAATTGCCACAGTTTGACCAGCTTTGACTTCAAAATTTAAGTTTCTGATCAACGGTTTTTTAGGATCATAACTAAAGCTAACATTATCAAACTGAACTGAACCATGAACTTTTTCTGGTAAAGGAATATCGTGCTCATTTAACTCTTCTTCTGGTTCATCTAAGATTTCAAAGACACGTGTCGTCGCAGCAGAAGCACTTTGAAGTGCAGCGGACAGCTGCGTAATATTCCCCATCGGTTGACTGATCTGCCAAATATATTGAATAAATGCTTGTAGCTGTCCAACGACAATAACTCCTGTGATCACATAATAACTCCCCAAGACAGCCATACCAATATAGGTACCATAAGCGGTCATTTGTACAAGAGGCAACATCAATCCAGAAATAAAAGTTGCTTTAAAGCCAAAGCTATTTAAGTTATGATTGACCTTTTTAAAACCATCTAACGTTTCTTTCTCACGTCCATAAAGCTTTAAGACACTAAACCCTGTCATATTCTCTTGCACATATCCATTTAGATTCCCAAGTGCATTTTGCATGCCTTGGAAATATTTCTGTGAAAACCCAACAATCGTTTTTGAAATAAACAACGACAATGGAATCATCACGATCGAAATCAATGCCATCAGCCAGTTGATATAAAACATCATTGCAATCGCCATTACGATCCCTAAAACAGCTGAAACAATATTAATAAAACTTTGCTGCATAGCATTACTTACTGCATCAACGTCATTAGTCACCCGAGACAAAATATTTCCTTGTTGATTTTTATCAAAATAAGAAACCGGCAAACGATTGATTTTTTCATCGATATCTCGTCGTAAATCACGCATGGAATGCTGCACGACTGCGGCCATAAGATAACCAGATAAAAATTGTGCCACACAATAACCGATCCCTACAATTAAAATCCAAATCAAACACTGGATGATATACGCATAATTTAGTCCTGTCCCTTCAGCCACATTCTTACTAATCTCGGTGATTGGAAGTCCAGAAACATAAGGTAGAGCCGCATTAAAAGCAACTGTTAAAACAGTAAAGATAATCACTAATATAAACGTTCCTTTATATGGATCGATATACTTACCTAAACGTCTAATGGAAGAAAGTGCGTTTTTCATGCTAATTCCTCCTCTGACAATTGAGAAGCGGCAATATCATAATAGATAGGACAATTCTCAAGTAATTCGCGGTGGGTACCGATACCAACAACATCGCCTTCGTTCAAGACTATGATTTTATCCGCATGCATAATTGTTCCAACACGTTGAGCAACGATCAAAACAGTTGATTCTGTTGTTTCCTTTTTCAAACGAGCTCGTAAATTCGCATCAGTTTGGTAATCTAGTGCTGAAAAGCTATCATCAAAAATATAAACTTCCGGGCGACGGATGACAGCTCTAGCAATCGCCAACCGTTGTTTTTGTCCACCAGAAAAGTTTGCTCCGCCTTCTGAAAGAAGCTCGTCATATCCTTCAGGCTTTTGTGAAATAAATTCCGTTGCCTGAGCAATATCCGCTGCTTGTTCCATCTCTTCAATCGTAGCATCTTCTTTACCATAACGCATATTTTCTGCAATCGTTCCAGTAAATAGCAACGCTTTTTGCGGAATATAACCGATTTTTTCACGTAAAGTACTTAGTTTATAGTCACGAACATCTACCCCGTCCAACAAAACTTGGCCTTCTGAAACATCATAGAAGCGAGGGATCAGTTGGATCAATGTTGATTTTCCGCTCCCTGTACTACCAATAAAAGCTACTGTTTCACCAGGAGATGCTGTAAAGCTGACATTTCGAATTACTGGGCTTTCTGAATGCCCTGGATAAGCAAATGTTACATTTTTAAATTCTAAATAGCCTTTTGTTTCTGTTTCAGTTATACCTGCTTCATTTTCACGAATCACAGGCTCCATATCAAAGGCTTCTTGAATTCGGCGAGCAGAAACGGCTGCACGAGGATACATCATGAAAACACTAGCAAATAACATAAATGAAAATAGTGCATGGAAAATGTATTCAATAAATGCTATCAAGTCACCCACTAATAAACTGCCTTGATCGATTTGGAGTGCCCCATTCCAGATAATCAATACCATCACGATATTAAAGAGGAAGAAGAAGCCTGGTTGAGCCGCTGCCATCAAGCGAAAAAGGCTCTTAGAGCTTTTAGTATACTCTTCATTGACTTTACTAAAGCGACTTTCTTCAAATTTCTCATTAACAAACGCACGGATTACTCTTAATCCAGAAAGATTCTCTCTTAAAATTCCGTTGATCCCATCTAAGTTTTTTTGCTGCTTGTTTGATAGAGGTTCTGATATCTTAGCAATTAATACCACTGCTGCCAAAAGAAATGGCAAGGCCCCTAAAACAAACCAACCTAAGGACGGACTCGTCCGCATGACCATGTATAAGCTGACAAAAAACATCATTGGTGTCATGAAACCGATTCGCAAAATATTCCCCATAAACAACATGATTTGATATGCATCATTGGTTGTTCTGGTGATCAATGATGATACACCGATCGTTTCATATTCACGATGGGAAAAAGTCTGTACTTTTTCAAATAAATCATCACGAATATCACGAACAATATTTGTTGTCATGCGTGCGCCAAAATAGCCCAACATAATATTCATTGCTACACCGACAACAGTGATTCCTATCATCAACAAACCTTGCTGCTTTACATAATTGTAATCATTGTTTTTGATCCCAACATCGATCATTCGTGCTAAAATCGTTGGTAAACCAAGTTCTATCAATATAAATCCAAACACACAAATGAAATCTAAAAATAATAATTTTTTATATCTCATCGTGTAACGCCACATCAATTTCAATCAATCATCTCCTATCCCAATTTTTAATCCAGTACTTCCACTATAGCATAAAACTAATAGTCAGGTAAATTATATTTAAATAAAAATCAGAGACTTTTCTTCAGAAGAATAAACTGGACAATTTTTACTATGTTATAATAGTAATTACTTTATTTTTTCCACCAATTATAGAATGAAAGTGATGGTTCAATTTAATGAAGAAAATACTTTATATGGCTTTAGGTTGTCTGACCTTCGGACTGGGAACATTAGGCATTTTCCTACCGATTTTACCCACAACGATTTTTTATATTTTGACTGCATTCTTTTGGATGCGCAGCTCTGACTTTTTGTATAGTAAATTTATTGAATCAACTTATTATAAAAAATACATTCAAGAATCAATCATAGAAAAGAAAATCACACCCTTTGGCCGAGTGAAATTATTTTCAACTTTGTTTGTGATCTTTGCGATTCCTTGTTTGCTCGTTCGTAATCTATTCATGACAACGACTTTAGCTATCGTTTTTTTAGCTCATCTGATTGGTTTAAATTTGTATTTTAATAAAAAGAAAATCACACCTTTAAAAGAAGCTAATAAATAATAAGGTTTTCGTTAAAGCGACAAGTCTGATTCTATACTTATTCATTGTTTTGTGATAAAATACCTTTAATTGTTGTACAACACAACACAAGGGACGGTTGAAAGAAAACAAGTTTCCATAAAACAAGTAATGTGGAGCAAAGTCGAGGCTTCATTTCATCATTAACTCCTGTTTCTGATGACAATTGTTTTAAAGGTGGATAACCACCTCGTTTTGTTGTGTTCAAAATTACAGTAAGAAAATATAAAAATAAATATCAACTGCTTTGGCAGATAAAGGAGAAAAAAATATGATTTATAAAGTTTATTATCAAGAAACAAAAACAAGAAACCCAAAAAGAGAAGATACAAAATCGATTTACGTTGAGTCAGAAAGCGATGTTATCGTTCGTCAACAAGTAGAAGAAAATACCCCATACAATATTGAATACATCCAAGCTCTTGATGAAAATCACTTGGCTTATGAAAAAGAACATGCGGAATTTTCTTTAACGGAGTTTTAACATGAAAGTAAATATAAAAAACAATGAAACCGGCGTTTTTGCAATAGGCGGTTTGGGCGAGATTGGGAAAAATACTTATGGGGTTCAATTTCAAGATGAGATTATCATTATTGATGCTGGGATCAAATTCCCAGAAGATGATTTGCTTGGGATCGACTATGTTATTCCTGATTATAGCTACATCGTTCAAAACCTACACAAAGTAAAAGCCTTGGTTATCACCCATGGACACGAAGATCATATCGGAGGCGTTCCTTATTTATTGCGCCAAGCCAATATACCGATCTACGCTGGACCTTTAGCTTTAGCTCTGATTACAAACAAATTGGATGAACATGGTTTATTGCGAGATGCTGAGATGCATGAAATCAATGAAGATACTGTGATTCGTTTCCGCAAAACAGCAATCAGCTTTTTTAGAACGACTCATAGTATCCCTGACGCTTTAGGTGTGGTTGTGAAGACACCTTCTGGTAATATCGTTGCAACGGGCGATTTTAAGTTTGACTTTACACCAGTTGGTGAGCCAGCTAACTTGCATCGAATGGCAAAATTAGGTGAAGAAGGTGTTTTGTGTCTTCTTTCAGATAGTACAAATGCTGAAATTCCAACTTTTACCAAGTCAGAAAAAACGATTGGTTCTTCTATTTTAAAGATTTTTGAAAAAATCGAAGGTAGAATCATCTTTGCAAGTTTTGCTTCCAATATTTTCCGTCTACAACAAGCAGCGGATGCAGCTGTGGCAACGGGACGAAAAATTGCAGTATTTGGCCGTAGCATGGAAAATGCAATCGTTAACGGCGAGCAGCTTGGCTATATTAATGTACCTAAAGGAACGTTTGTTGATGCTAGTGAGCTGAACCAATTACCTGCTGGCGAAACAATGATTTTATGTACTGGCTCTCAAGGTGAACCGATGGCCGCTTTAAGCCGAATTGCTAACGGAACTCACCGCCAAATTTCAGTCCAACCGGGAGATACAGTCATCTTTTCAAGTTCACCGATCCCTGGAAATACAACAAGCGTTAACCGTCTGATCAACTTGCTTTCAGAAGCGGGTGCTGAAGTTATTCATGGAAAGATCAATAATATCCATACTTCTGGCCATGGTGGTCAAGAAGAACAAAAATTAATGTTGAGTTTAATGAAACCTAAATATTTTGTACCAGTTCACGGTGAGTTTAGAATGTTGAAAATCCATGCATCCTTAGCACAAGATGTCGGTGTTCCAGCAAACAATTGTTTCATCATGGAAAATGGTGATGTGTTAGCCTTAACTGCTGATGATGCTCGTATCGCTGGGCATTTCAATGCCAATGATGTCTATGTAGATGGTAACGGTGTTGGAGATATCGGTAATGTCGTCTTGCGTGACCGCCGAATTCTATCTGAAGAAGGTTTGGTTTTAGCAGTTGCTACAGTCGATATTAAAAATAAAGAAATTTTGGCTGGTCCAGATATTTTATCTCGCGGATTTGTCTATATGAGAGAATCAGGCGAAATGATTCATGAAGGACAGCGTTTATTATTCAATGCAATTCGTGAAGCTCTACGTGATGAAAATTGTACAGAAGCAAAATTATGTGATGCGATAACTGCTGCATTACAGCCGTTCTTGTTTGAAAAAACTGAACGTCATCCAATGATTTTACCAATGATCATGACATCTTAAAACTTAGCTAAAGTAAAAAAGCCTGAAACATAACTCAAAAAGTTATGTTTCAGGCTTTTAGTATCCGAATAAACAGTTGGGGTAGAAGCAACTTCTTCTGTCCCAACCTTTTACTTACTGATATTTTTTAACACAAACATTTGTAAATTTTTATTTCCAAGCTTTTCTCTTCCTTCATCGTAATATCTTCTAGTACAATGAGACATTTTCTTGAGTATGTATAAGATCGAGTATTTGTCACACTACTATTCTTTATTTAAAAATTTGCCTATTTCTTCTGCAGCTAATCTATTTCCCTTAATTTCACCAAGCTCTTGCTGCAATTTTCTTGCTTGGACAGTGTAACGTTGATTTTTTAATAGTTCGTTGACTTTTTCTTTAAATAAAACGTTGTTTTTTAATTGCTTTTGTTTCATTGAAAGAGCATTTCCATATTCAACGCAACAGCTAATATTATATTCCTGTTCTTTTTGTAAACCAATACCTAAAAAAGGTTTTCCTGATACGCAGGCAGTTTGTACCGTTCCTTCTCCACCATGAATAACAGAAGCTGTAACGGCTTGTTGTACTTCTCTTGCTGGCAACCAATCATAAAGATGAACATTTACTGGAAGTAATGCTATTTGTGTCTCCGTTAAATAACTTTTCATCGGACTGATCACTTCGACTGAAATACCCGCAAAACTTTGCAATAAGTCAACAATAAGTTGACGATTTGCTGAACTGCCCATACTGCAAAAGATTAATGGTTTTTCAGATGATCCCAGTAACGTTTTTAAACCTAATGGTATTTCTTTTTTTAAGTTCGCGAAAATGGGTCCAACATAAATAGAATTTTTTGGTAAGTCAGGGTTTCGAGTCAGGTTTACTGGCGTGGTGATGCAATTTAGATCTGCATCTAATGCAGCTAACGTATACTTGAATCTATGCTTCACATCATACTCTTTTACAAGTTTTTTGATACTTTTGGGCAGCCATCTTAGGTTTAAAAAGATTGATTGGACTGCTTTCCTGCAGTATTTAGTTGAATGTTTTAGAAATAATGGACTTCGTACATGAGCTTGAGTGTAAGCATACGGTTTTACATAAATCAATGGTGTCTCTTTGACGCGAGCACTTATCAGTAAACTCATTGTAGAGCCAATTATGATCCCATCAGGTTTTAGTTCTTCGATCAATTGAATTTCATTTTCTATTCTTTCTTTTAACATACCGTATGAGAAAGGGAGCTTTATTGTTTTCATTTGATCAAATTTCATAATCATTTTAATCTGCTCTTCCGTAAGCTGAGGTGCTAATAATCGAAAAGAAAACCCCTCAGCTTCTATAAATGGTACAAATTTTGTACTATAGCCCATAAAAATACAATGCGCATTTTCCTGACACTCTTTTGCTACTTCGATCATTCTAGTCGTTTCAGCTAAATTGAATGTTTCAGGCGCAAATAATAATGTTTTCATTGAGTGTCTCCATTTGCTACAATCGTTTGGTAAATTTCTTCAATACAACAATCGATCTCGCTTTCCTCTTCGTTAGTGAAATTTATTATGTCTGGAATTTTATCAAATAGAGCGACCATTTGTTCATAGTAATCGATTTTATCTTGGAAAAGCTTCTTCTTGGCCGCTATTAATTGTTCTGTTTTTTCAATGCAAACACTCGTTGGGTCAATTTGCATCGTATTTAACACTGTCTGCATTTCTTCAAGACTAAATTCACCATATTTCATAACTAATATGTATTTGATCATTAATAGATCACTTTCTTGGTATACTCGATAGCCATTTTCTTCTCTGCTTGGTTTTAGTAAGTCAACTTTGTCGTAATATCTTAATGTTGATTTTGGGATACTAAGTTTTTTCGCTACTTCTTTCACATTTTTGCCCATCATTTCACTCCTCTAATTTCTTTGCTAGTACTATAACATGAAACCAAACTTTAATGTCAATGGCAAAAAAAAGAGACTGTGGCATAACTCTACGAGTCATATCTCAGTCTCCAGGAATCTGACTAAACGGTGGGAGAAAAAAACAGGTCTATTCTTATGTTTCGAGGTTAAAGACTTCTGTCCCATCCTAGTTTTTGATGCGTATTACAAATTTTAAACTACATTATTCACGACTAAAACATTGGCTTTTGTGTGATTAACAACATAAGAAGTCGTTGAACCGACCATCAACCGTTCAAAACCATTCAATCCTGTTCTCCCGATTACAATTAGGTCTATCGGTTCTTTTGACTCTGTAAAATCAGCGATCAACGATTTTGGATAACCATACAGTACATATGTGAAAACTTGAGCTACTCCTTCTTCAAGGGCCTTTGCTTCTCGGTCTTTCATCTCTTCTTCTTCTTTTGTCCGAAGATCTTCCATCAGTGTTCCCATCGACATTGTCAGTTCGCCAAAGTAATTGCCCATCTCTTCAATGACAGATAAAATGTGTAATGCAGCACCGTTGCGCTTCGCAATTTTTATTGATTCTTGAAATGCTTTATCTGCCTGATCCGAACCATCTACAGCGACTAAAATATTCTTATACGATTCTTCCATGATAAAAACCTCCTTCTCTTCTCTCTTCATTATACTACTTAAAACTGCTTTCAACAAAAAATACTGCTAAATTAAAACTTTCCTCTTTACACATCAAACAAGCCATGTTATAGTAATCATGGAATTTCGTTATCAGATATCGTCGCCTTTCATTAAGAATCAAGAAAGGAGAATTATTATGACATTTGGTAATAAAGTATTAAAATACCGTGTAGCACTTGATACAGAGAAAAATTTGTTTATGGCTATCGATGCAAATAACCAAGCAAATATTGCTTATGGTATCACGATTACACAAGCAGTAAAAGAATTGAAAAAATCTATTTAAGGAGTTATCAACCTAAATGAGCGATTCAAGTTCTAATACGATTTAAAGGCATCCTGTGAATGGTAAATCACGGATGCCTTTTTTGTTTTCTTAAATTTCGCTTAGCCATTCCTCTTATTTTTTAGTGTGGAACATCATTTTGGATAATTAAGATAAATCATTATTAAGCTAACTGCTAACAATACAAAGCCAAATGCGCCTAGTGGAACCACCATACCATTCCACGCTTTTTTATTAGTAAAGGCTCGCCAACGATAGAGAATACTTGCTAACCCAAGAAATGCCCAAGATACAAAAAAGATCGCCAAAGAAAGATTTAACATATTTATCACCTCTTAATAAAGAGTTTACAACTTCTAAAAAAAAAAGATAGTAACAAAAATGTAAGGAAAACCTAAGTTGCTCATCCATCAAACGAATGAACCTTCTCTCCCTTCGTTCGACAAGTACTTTGTATCCTCAGCTCTGCAAGTAGTCGCTTTGATTTAAAATAAAAAAAACACTTAGCAAATTTGCTAAGTGTTTTGGAATGGATGAATTAGTTTTTTACAACGTTAACTGCTTGAGGTCCACGATCTGAATCTTCAACGTCGAAGCTTACTGATTGACCTTCTTCGATTGTTTTGAATCCTTCTCCTTGGATAGCTGAGAAATGTACGAATACATCGCTACCATCTTCGCGAGAGATAAATCCAAATCCTTTTTCTGCGTTAAACCATTTTACTGTTCCTTGTTCCATTCTTTGTTCCTCCTCGTGCTTAAGCACTAAATATTGTAACATTGCCCGTGTACGATAGAGGGTTTTAAAATTAAAACTTCTATATTGTCCCAAACAAGATTACAGATATATTGTACATGTGAACCTTCATTTTTGCAAGAATTCTAGTCAGTCTACAGCAAAAAAATTTTCTTCTCTCATGCTGATGTAAACTTGCTCTCCAATGATGATATGATCCAATACTTCGATCCCCATCATTTTTC
Source organism: Enterococcus ureilyticus (assembly GCF_001730315.1). Lineage (GTDB taxonomy): Bacteria > Bacillota > Bacilli > Lactobacillales > Enterococcaceae > Enterococcus_L > Enterococcus_L ureilyticus. The sequence continues at coordinate 80,548 of NZ_MIKC01000003.1, read as the reverse complement.
CACATTCCTGCATTCTTTGAGTAAAGTGTATATCACTTTCAGATGGTGTTGGATTACCACTTGGATGATTATGTGCGAGGATCAAACGCGCGGCTGAACATTTCACTGCGCTACGGAAAATTTCTCTCGGATGAGCTACTGACTGGTTCAAGGAACCTTTAAACACCGTCTCCTGCTTGATCACTTCATTTTTTGTATTCAAATATAAACAAACTAAATGTTCTTGCTGAAAATCTTGTAATTCATAGATTAAATTTTGAGCAATTTGATAACTAGACGACACCTTGCCAAATTTCAGTTGGGTACTTTGCTGAATTCGATACCCAAACTCAATAGCTGCTCTTAGTTCAATTGCCTTAATTCTACCAACCCCTTTGATTTCCATCATTTCAGTAAGTGTTGCATTTTTTAATTCATATAAATGATTGAAATAATTCAAGAAGTTTGAAGCCACTTCCATAACATTTATATTCTTTGAGCCCGTACGTAATAGAATGGCCAATAACTCTTGATTAGACAATGCCTTCTCTCCTACAACTTCCAAACGTTCACGAGGCAGACAATCTTCCGGCATTTCTCTAATAAATAGTTTCTCTTCTTTAATCAAAAAATCACTCCTTTATACGCTTCTACTACAAGATACGCAAAGGAGTGATTTTTTTATTTTTTTAGATAAGCTGGAACTTGAGTCAAACTATCAAGAATTTCCAGTGTTTTTTCTTTGATTTCATCAGTTGGTGCCAATAAGTCTGGAACCATAATCACAGGAATCCCCGCTGCATCTGCTGCTGTCACGCCATGAAACGAATCCTCAAAGATTAAGGTGCTATCAGCCTTTGTGCCGAGATTAGCTAATGCTTTTTGGAATATCTCAGGATCTGGTTTTGCTCGGGTCACATCTTCTGCCGAAACAATTCCAGAAAAACGTTCCTTGATTCCAGCACCTTCTAATAATAACTCGATTGCTGGACGAACATTGCTTGAAGCAACGATTCTTGGAATCTCTTGTTGATCAAGAAAATCGAGTAACGCTAAGACACCCTCTTTTAATGGAACTTCGCCTGACTTAAATACTTGATAGGTCTCGTCATAGGAACGGTTTATAAACTCATTCACTTTTTCCTTACCGAAATCTTTATAGATTCGATGATAGTTTTCTTGGACTTCTTCATCAGACACACCTAAAAACTCTAAATACAACTCTTTACTATAAGGAAAACTCATTGCATCTGCTATTTTTTGCGTTGATTGATAGTAAATCAACTCAGTGTCAAACAATAAACCATCCATATCAAAAATCACACCGTCAATTTTTTTCATCTTTTCCTCCTGATAATCATTAATGAGCAACATTAGATATTTAGTAATAATTCACGTACTTGTGAAACAAAATAAAGCGAACCTGTGACTAACATTAAATCCTCAGAAGACATTTTTTCTAAAATTTCTGCTAAGCCAAATTGCCATAATGAAACAATTTCAGTCTTCTCATCTTCATAATGGGCCATTTTTGTTAATTCGACCGCTCTAGGATAGTCAAAGGTGGTCAAGTATAAATGGACATTCGGTACCTTCCGCAAAATAGCAATCATTTGATCGATATTTTTTGATGATAGAGCGGAAAATAGAATGTGGATCTCTCGATTTGGAAATTCCTTTTTTAAATTCTCAGCAAGGCGGCGCATCGCATGATCATTGTGAGCACCATCCAAGATGATCAATGGTTCATTACTGATCTTCTCCATCCGTGCTGGCCACTGTGCTTGAGCTAGTCCGTGATACACATCTCTATCGGTAAAATTGATTTGCCGCATTTGACAATAGAGGTAAAATAGTTGAATCGCAACTGCGGCATTTTCTACTTGATGGCGACCTAACAATGGGACTTTGACCTTGGGTAATTTGCCCACTTCTCCATAAAAATCAAAGATTTCACCCCAATTTTTATCTGGATGTAGATAGTTGGCTTTGTAGTCTTGTTCATAACGATAGATTGTACTATTTTTTTCAGCAGCGACTTCACTGATCACGACGAATGCTGTTTCTTCAATATTCCCTGTAACAACAGGAATCTTCTCTTTAATGATCCCAGCTTTTTGAAAGGCAATTGCTTCGATTGTTTCACCTAGAATTTCGGTGTGGTCTTTGCCGATGGTCGTAATCGCTGTTAACATTGGTTTGACCACATTGGTGCTATCTAACAACCCACCAAGGCCAACTTCGATGATGGCAATATCCACTTGTTCATCAAGAAAGTAATCCAAAGCCATTACTGTCAATGTTTCAAATTCTGTTATCCCTGCACTTTCAGGTTGCTGATCCATCTCTTTGATCAATGCTTGATATTTTTCTACATACAAGATAATCTGATCATCTGATATCCCTCGTCCATTAATCGCGATTCGTTCATTGAACTGTTCGATATAAGGAGATGTAAACGTACCTACCTTCAAGCCTAGCTCTTCTAGCATGCAACGTAAATAAGTGACCGTAGAACCTTTACCATTTGTCCCTGCAATATGGATCGTTGGCACTTTTATTTCAGGATTATCGATTCTTTTTAATAATTCTTCTACTCGATCAAGCCCTGGTCTAGAGCCAAACAACAATCTACTATGAATCCAATCGATTGCTTCTTCTATCGTTAATGACATCTTATCAACTCCTCATTCTCTATTATAGCGAAAGCTTGCGTGCTTTTCACTAATTACAATCTTTAATTCCATAAATAATTCATCTACTAAAAAAAGTCATTCTCTAAAAAAGAGTAAAAAATTCTCACAATCCTTTTAAATGACAATGGTTGTGATAAAATAAACAAGACTATATGTATGAAGCACGCAGTGTTTCTTTTACATACACCTTGAATCCATGATAGACTATAAACTTAGAGAAATATTGGATTTATTATTCATTAGTTCTGAATCATATTATTGTTGCAGGTAGTTCGTTTGATTTCGCAAGATTGATTGGACCTTTATCCTAAAACAGTTACAAATTATTAGAATAGAGGAGCAGTTTAAATTATGTCAAAAGTAAAAAAATATGCATTGATTGGTGGAAGTTTTTTGCTGCCGTTTTTATTATTGATCGTACTCTGGTCGATTTTGGGCTTAGCGCCTTTTGGGAATAACAATCTCTTAGTTAGTGATCTAGGTTCACAGTATATGCCTTTTTTAAGTGCCTTTAAACAATTTTTCCAAGGAGAAACGCATTCTCTGTATTCATTTTCTGACGCACTTGGCGGAACGATTTTGCCTTTAAGTGCGTATTATTTGCTAAGTCCCTTTAATCTTATCGTTTTGTTGTTTTCATATGAACAACTACCGATTGCTATATTATTGATCATTACACTCAAGATTTCACTTATGGGGACCTCTATGTTTTATTACCTTCAAAAAACGTATCAACATGCTACAGTTGCCACTTTACTTTTTTCGACTTCCTATAGTTTATGTGGCTTTGTGACTGTTTATTGTTTGAATTTCATGTGGTTAGACGCATTGATCTTATTGCCTTTACTGGTACTGGGTATCCAACGTTTATGGGATCATAAAAAATATGCGCTATATGCAGCGATCTTGTTTCTATCGATTGTGACAAACTACTATATGGGCTATATGCTCTGTATTTTTGCAGTTTGTTATAGTCTGTATTGGTATTATCAAAAAATAGATGACGCTAAAAAAAAGTCTCTTTGGCAATTTATTAAAAAGGGTCGATTATTTTTTATCACTTCTCTTCTTACAGGAATTAGTACTAGTTTTATTCTGATTCCAGCTGTTGAAGGCATGTTGGCAACAAAGAAAACAAGCTTTGATTGGCATACGTTTTTACCCACACCAAATTTCGGGTTAAATTTTCTTTCTCAGTTTGGTTTAGGGAATGTTAATTTTGAGTGGCGTTTGGAACATTTGCCAACTATTTTTTCTGGGATTCTGATGGTTCTATTGTTCATTGCGTACTTCCAATTATCAAGTATTACTAAAAAGGAAAAACTCGGAGCTGGCTTTTTAATCGGATTTATCTTTTTAAGTTTTTGGTTGGAATTAGTTAATACTATCTGGCATATGTTTCAAAGTCCTGCAGGCTTTCCTTATCGAAATACGTTTATCTTTAGTTTTTTGATAATCAAGTTTGCTTATGAAGCCTTTCTTAAATTAGAGCTTGGGGCAAAAATACCGATTGCTGTTCCGCTTATTTTTTCTGGATTACTGACGATTGGGTTTATTGCTCTAAAATTTTCAAAGGAAAAAATTTATCTATTATCCGATCATTATTTTATTCTCTCACTATTAGGTATTTGGTTGATTTTCACTTTAATTTTCTTCCTTCAGAACCAAAATGGCGCTAAAAAAAATGGGCTCTATTTTCTACTATTTTTTGTCGTTTGTTCTGAATTAGTCTTTAATTTTTGGATCAGTGTTAAAGATATTCCTTTTGGTAACCAAGAAAAATTTGCCGAGACTTATCAAATTCAAGATAAACTTATTTCAGATTTGCATAATGAAAATAACCATTTATTCCGTATAAAACAAACGATCGATTCAGATGAGGCCGGTTATAATGAAAAAAATAATGGGTATAATAATCCAATTTTATATGGATATGCTGGTGTTTCAAGCTACACTTCTACGCTGGATGCCAAAACACAAGATACATTGCATGCTTTAGGTCTTTATCAAAAAAATGATCGTAGAATCGCATATGTAGATGAATCGAAAGTGATCAATTTTCTTTTAAATGTTCATTATCAACTAACACCAGAAAATAAATTTCCTCAAAAAAACAGGTCAAGTGAACCGTCAACAAATATCTATGAAAATGCTGAAGCGATCGGGATGGGGTACTTAGTCCCACAAGATTTTGCTACTCTAAAACTAGCAAAAAATCAGCCCTTGAAAAATCAAGAAATGATTTTACAACAGATACAGAAAAAACAACAACACTACTTTGAAGAAACACAAAGAATTGTTTGGAGTGAAGAACCAGATAATTGTTATACTCTTACTACTAAAACAACAGCCGACGGCGAACTTTATCTCTATGCACCAGAAATCAATTGGAAAAAAATCACCTCATTTAAAGTAAACGGGCAAAAAATCCAGCCGGCTGTTTATATTGTAACCAACCAATTGTTTAATTTGGGCTACTTTGAAAATGATGCCACCGTTCAAATTCAGATCGAGTCTGAAGCTGAACTTGAAGAAAAAACAATCGACTTAAAAACATTACAGCAAGAAGCGTTTGATTCTTTCATTGATAAGCAAAAGTCCCGAGCCATTCAACTTAATGAGGAAGTTTCTGGAAAATTGACTGGTGAAATTACGGTTGATGCTTCAGAAAATTCATTACTTTATCTCGCTATTCCTTATGATAAAAACTGGCAAATCACAGTGGATGGAAAAAAAGTCAAAGCTATCGCTGTATTAGATAATTTTATAGGCATCAACTTAACTTCTGGAAAGCATCAAATCAGGATGGTTTATCAGCAGAAAAATTTTCTTATAGGCGTTTTGATTAGCATTTCTGTTCTTTTGGGCGTATTATTTTATCAACTACTAAAACATTTTGTGTTACGAAAAGCAACGTAACAGCGAAAGGAAACTGCAGTCATGGGGAAAAAAATTCTGAAACGAATTATTTATGTCCTGCCTATTCTAGGTGTCCTTTGTTTTACTACTTTAGTGATTTATGGCTATTCTAAAGGTGTTTTTCATTCAGTTCAGTCTTTACAAGATTTTATCAAGCAGTTTGGTGAGTATGCTGTATTCATCTTTATCTTTTTACAAATACTCCAAGTTATTGTGCCGATTCTTCCTGGAGGGATTTCGACGGTTGTCGGTATGCTGATATTTGGTAATATCCCTGGACTACTTTATAGTTATGCTGGCTTGATTATAGGTGAGATCATCGTTTATTGGTTGGCACGCTACTATGGCAAGCCCTTTGCACGATTGATTTTGACCAAAAAACGCTATTTAAAATTCGAGAAAATGTTGGATCGTCCTGAAAAAGGAATCAAGAAATTAATGATTGTCACGTTATTAGTCCCTTTTGCCCCTGACGATTTAGCTTGCTTAGTTGCAGGACTTGCAGACCTTCCTTTCAAGGAATATATGAAGATTTTGCTACTCTTTAAATTTTGGTCTGTTGCCAGTTATGGCTATGCCATCTTGTTCTTGTTTAACCATTTTTTGATCTATTAGAAATTCACATACGAAAAAACAGCAAGCAGATCTCCTAGCTTGCTGTTTTTTCGTATTACTTATATTCCCCCTCACCCCTTAAAAAATTCAAAAAGAATAATTTAAATTACTTTAAATATGTTATGATTAACATTGCATGTTTAATTAAGGAGGTGAAAAGATGAAAAAAGATTGGAGAGTTATTGGTATAGTTTTTTTATTACTCGTCTTTATGAGTGCTTGTACAGCAAAAAGTCAAACAGCCACGTACAAACTTAGGCAAGATGATGAAAATGTAACGATTCAAAATAGTTACAAAAATGATACGCTACTAAAAAAAACGATTACCACCATTATTCAATACGAAACAATGGGGGTAAAAACGAAAAAAAAGGCAGAAAGCTTATTAAAGCCTAGTAAAGAATTATATGTTGATAAAAAAGGCCTGAACTATTCAATTATCTTTAAAGAAAAAGAAGCAGTAGAAACGATTGAAGTAGATTTAAAATTACTTTCTAAAGATGATGCCAAAATGTTGCCATTGATCTCTTTACCTGACGGGGATTTTGATTCAGCAAGTGAAAAAGCAAATGCAAAAAAATTAACAAATTTAGGATTTGAGAAAGAAGATTAAGTTACCTAAGGAGGAAATATGAAAAATAACTATCTGATTCAAGGTCTTATACTTGTTGGATTGATTGGGAGCATCGGGTATTCCTCTTCCTCTGTTTTAGCAGAAGCACAAGATAAAACTGTGGAAGAAACGAATTCTAACGAATCAACCGCCACGGAACAAACGGAAGACACAAACGAAATGGTTCCGACAACAATAGAAATTTTAAGTGAAAAAACAACACTAGAAGTCAATGAGAGCCTTACCTTAACTGCTAAAATCACCTCAGAAAGTAATATCAAAACCGCTATATGGACAACGAGTGATGAAACGATTGCGACTGTTTCTTCTACTGGAATCGTTATAGGTAAAAAAGTAGGAACTGTCTCCATTACAGCAAGCACTTCTAATAAAAAAAGTGTTTCAATGCTTTTGACCATCACTGAGAAAAAAGAGGCCGTTACAGGTACTTATGGAACGGTTCCTTGGACTTGGAACTCGGAAACACAAACGCTTACTTTTGGAGAGGGCAATTTTCCTAGTTCAGATTGGCTAAATGGTATCTTACCCAAAATAGAAAAACTTAATCGCCTAGAAGGAAAAAAAATCAAAAATATAATTTTCACGAAGCCTGTTATGGCCAATAGAAACTCTGATTATCTATTCTATGAGTTAGGAGAATTGGAGTCAATTGATGGATTAGAGCAATTAAACACAAGTAATGTTTTAGGAATGTCTTATATGTTTGGTGCAGGTTTCGGACCTGGAAATAAACTAAGCACAATAAATGTGAGTAACTGGGATACCAGTAAGGTTACGAATATGTCTTATATGTTTGCTTCTGCTGGCAACCTGACAACTCTCGACGTGAGTAACTGGGATACCAGTAACGTGACGAGTATGTTTGCTATGTTTAGAGAGGCAAGTAGTTTAACAACATTAGATGTCAGTAAGTGGAATACCAGTAAAGTCGCACGTATGGCTGATATGTTCCGTGGTGCAGCTAGCTTAATCGCACTTGAAACAGGCAATTGGGATACAAGTAACATAACAGATATGTCTTATATGTTTTCCAATGCCAAGAATTTGACAACTCTTGATGTTAGTAAGTGGAATACCAGCAATGTGACAAAAATGTTCAAAACGTTTGATTTTGCTAGTAGTTTGACTGTTCTTGATGTCAGCTCGTGGAATACCAGTAATGTGACTGACATGACGAATCTATTTTATTGTACAAGCAGTTTGTCCACTCTTGATGTAAGCAAGTGGGATACCAGTAATGTCACGACTATGCCTTACCTATTTGGCTGGACAAATAGTCTGACCGCTCTCGATGTGAGCAAGTGGGACACGAGTCGTGTCACAAATATGCAAGCAATGTTTCTTCACACAGAAGGTCTAACAACACTTGATGTCAGTAAGTGGAATACCAGTAATGTTAAAGATATGTCTTATATGTTCAGAGGGGCAAAAAATTTAGCAGTTCTCGATGTGAGCACTTGGGACACAAGTAGTGTCTACGATACCTCTTTTATGTTTTATAATGTAAAAAATTTGCCAACGCTTGATGTCAGCAGTTGGAATACAAGCAATATCGTTTATATGCAGAATATGTTTAACTTTGCATCAAGTCTAACAACACTAAATACGAACTCTTGGGATACAAGTAAAGTGAAATACATGGACCAAATGTTTGATCAAACAACCAACTTGACAACAGTTGATGTAAGTAATTGGAACACAACTAATGTGCAAAATATGACTAAGATGTTTTACAATACGCGAAATCTAACCGCAATTGACATAAGTAAATGGGATACCCGTAATGTGACAAAAATGGAGCAACTATTTGCTTATACAAATTCATTAAATACCTTAATTTTAGGTGCAAATACAGGAAATATTCTAAAAACAGCTAGCTTTCCAGAGAAAAAAGATGCTACCTATACTGGAAAGTGGAGGTTAGTTTCTCCAGATACACAAAATAGTTATTCCAGTAGTGCAGACTTAATGGCAAATTATGATGGAACAAAACCTGGGAAATATGTTCGAGAAAAAGTTGGAGACAGTCTAAAAGTAACTGGGATCGAGTTAACCCCTCCTTCTATAGAATTAAGTGTTTCTGAAGAAATAACCTTGCAAACAAAGATTACACCTGAGACTGCAAAGAATAAAAACGTCACATACACCACGTCAGATAACTCTATAGCCACCGTCTCATCAGATGGTGTAGTGAAAGGGCTAAAAAAAGGAACAGCTGTGATTACTGCAACAACAGAAGATGGCGGTTTTAAAGCAAGTAGTACTATTACTGTTACAGAGCAGAGTTCTTTCTTACTCGATACCTTCTACTTAGGAATTGACGACTATGTAATCGGGAGTATAGATACTAGTTCTTCAGCAAAAAAAGTCCAATTAGTCATCAATGATGAACTGATTACTACCTCAACAATTTTTAGAGATGGCAGTTTTGAATTAGACACAGATGGACTGATCAAAAATGTAACGGATAAAGTCGAAGTAATCGCATTAGACCGGAAAAATAAGGAATTAGAGCGAGCAACTGTGACTATCGAAGAAAAAGCTTATTCTTTGACTGTGAATCCTTACACCTTATATGAAGATAAAACAATCACAGGTGGAACTGATTATTTTCATACGCATGTCGCTTTGATGATCAATGGCGAAGAAATCGAACGTAAGTTACTATCTTCAACCAGACAATTTACTTTTGATGTTGAAGGTTTGATTGACTACACAGATGACGAAGTAGAAATCGTTGGTTATCGTTATGAAGATGAAATCACTCGAAATGACGTAGGGATTCAAGAACCTACGGTAGAGATGACACTAAGCCCATACAAAATAGATGATACTTTTGTAACGGGTAAAGTAACAGGCAAGTCCGCTACAACTGTTCGTCTCTATGTAAATAGAAGACGACAACAAACAGTGAAAATAGCCGAAGATGGCACATTTAGCTTATTAGGTGTTGCTATTACCTCACCTACAGACAAAGTTGAGCTAGCTGTATTGAATGATGCTGGTATTGAGATTCAACGATTTACTGTTAAGGTGACGAGCTAGTAATTGAGTGTAAAGAAAAGTGGATCGTTAATCAGATTTTTTTCTGACTAACGATCCACTTCTTTATAATTAATTCACTGTACGCAGTTGCGCAATTCGTTCCTTCACAACCACTTGTTTTTCTAGATAATCTTTTTCTTTTGCTTTCTCAGCTTCTACAACATCATCTGGTGCGTTAGAAACAAAGCGTTCATTAGCTAATTTCCCTTGTACGCGTTTGACTTCTTGCGTCCATTTGTCTAATTCTTTCTCTAAACGGGCAATTTCTTCTTCTACGTTGATCAAACCTGCTAATGGTAAATATAACTCTGCTCCAGTTAGAACCGCTGACATTGCTAGTTCTGGTGCAATGATATCACTTGCAATCGTCAACTCTTCTGGATTACAGAAACGCTCGATATAATTGGTATTGTCGATCAAGAATTTATCCACTGCCTCATCACTTGTTTTGATCAATAATGTGATTGGTTTAGAAAGTGGGGTATTCACTTCCGCACGAATATTACGTACTGCGCGAATCACTTCTTTTAAGACTTCCATTCCACGAGCGGCTGTTTCATCTGAAAATTCTTCGTGCACGACAGGATACTCAGCAACAACTAGCGATACACCTTGATGTGGAATGTTTTCCCAAATTTCTTCCGTCACAAATGGCATGATTGGGTGTAGTAAACGTAAAATTTGGTCTAATGTATAGACTAAAATGCTACGTGTTGTTTGTTTTGCCCCTTCATTTTCACCGTACAGAATTTCTTTACTCATTTCAATATACCAGTCACAGAAATCATCCCAGATAAAGTTATATAACTGACGACCCGCTTCACCAAATTCAAAACGATCGAACAAGTCCGTTACACGAGCAACCGTTTCATTTAGACGTGTTAAAATCCAGCGATCTGCTACGGTTTTTTCACCACTGAAGTCGATCTCATCATAAGACATTCCTTCAACATTCATGATCACAAAACGGCTGGCATTCCAGATTTTATTGATAAAGTTCCATGAGGCATCCATTTTTTCATAACTGAAACGCATATCTTGACCAGGTGTTGAACCATTGGACATAAACCAGCGCAACGCATCTGCCCCGTATTTATCGATGACTTCCATCGGATCGATTCCGTTTCCTAGCGATTTACTCATTTTGCGTCCATCTTCTGCTCGGATCAAGCCATGCATCAAGACATTTTTAAATGGCGCTTGTCCTGTAAATTCTAAACTTTGGAACATCATGCGGCTAACCCAGAAGAAAATGATATCGTAGCCTGTTACTAATGTGCTAGTTGGGAAATAACGCTGATAATCAGCTGCTGCTTCATCAGGCCAACCCATTGTTGAAAATGGCCATAAAGCTGAACTAAACCATGTATCTAATACATCTGAATCTTGAGTCCAATTTTCCGGATCGGCTGGCGCTTCCATGCCAACGTACATTTCACCTGTTTCTTTATGATACCAGGCAGGAATTTGATGACCCCACCATAATTGACGTGAGATCACCCAGTCGTGGACATTTTCCATCCAACGCAAGAATGTTTGATTAAAGCGTGGTGGATAAAATTCTACTGCATCCTCTGTATCTTGGTTTTTGATTGCTTTTTCAGCAAGTGGTGCCATTTTAACAAACCATTGTGTGGATAAACGAGGTTCAACGACAACGCCGGTACGTTCTGAATGACCAACACTGTGATTCATTGTTTCGATTTTAATGAGGCGACCCATTTCCTTTAGATCAGACACGATCAATTTACGTGCAGCGAAACGATCCATTCCTGCATATTTACCTGCTAAATCATTCATAGAACCATCTTCATTCATCACATTTACACGAGGTAAATCATGACGATTACCCACTTCAAAGTCATTTGGATCATGGGCTGGCGTGATTTTTACGACACCTGTTCCAAATTCCATATCTACATACTCATCCGCAATAATCGGGATTTCTTTGTCTACTAATGGCAATGTGACTGTTTTTCCGATCAAGGCTTGATAACGCTCATCATCTGGATGAACAGCAATCGCTGTATCGCCTAACATTGTTTCAGGACGTGTTGTTGCGATTTCCACAACGCCTGTTCCGTCAGTCAGTGGATAACTCATATGATAAAAGGCCCCTTCGATATCTTTGTGGATAACTTCGATATCAGATAAGGCTGTTTTGGCTTTTGGGTCCCAGTTGATGATGTATTCCCCACGATAAATCAGGTCTTTTTCGTATAAAGAAACGAAGACTTTACGAACAGCTTGAGATAATCCGTCATCTAAAGTAAAACGTTCACGGCTATAATCTAGTGATAAGCCCATTTTTGCCCATTGTTCACGGATATGAGAAGCATATTCTTCTTTCCAATCCCAAACTTGCTCAACAAATTTTTCACGGCCTAAATCGTAACGAGAAATATCTTGTTCAGCTAATTTTTCTTCAACTTTTGCTTGGGTTGCGATACCTGCGTGATCCATTCCTGGCAACCATAAAGTATCAAAGCCTTGCATTCTTTTTTGGCGGATGATCATATCTTGTAAGGTTGTATCCCAAGCATGACCTAAATGAAGTTTTCCCGTAACATTTGGCGGCGGAATCACGATCGAATAGGGTTTTGCATCTTTGTTGCCATTTGGTTTGAATAGATCTTGATCTAGCCATTTTTGATAACGGCCCTGTTCTACTGCTGTGGGTTGGTATTTAGTTGGCAGATTTTTTTCTTCTGTCATGTAGATTCCTTCTTTCAGTTTTAATTTAAATGAATGGTGAAACGACAAACTAAGGTGACAACGTTTCTTATTAGTCGCCTTGTACTGTTCAACATCAGATTGCTTCACAATCTGATGTCGAACATGTAAAAAGCCCTAAAATACTTTCGTATTTTAGGGCGTAAACTTCTGTACGCGGTACCACCTAAATTGTGTCTGACGATCCAGACACCGCTTCATTCGTGAGGTAACGATCACTACTCGAATCATTCTACTCCATTCAAATCATTGACTCCCAAGCTACCTTCTTACTGGTTATGTGAAAATCTTCCACCAAGTGATTTTCTCTCTATAACGATGCCAGTCGTACTCCTCTTGATCATGGTCTTTGGTTTATTTTAACATTGAATAGGAATATAAGTCAATTTGAAAAAAATCAACGAGCTGCTTTGGCTTGTTCTAACGCTTTATCATAATCTGGCTCTTCCGAAATTTCAGTGGAAATTGCTTCATAAGTGATTTTACCCTCTTTATCGATCACAAAAATACCTCGAGCTAAACGTCCCATTGCCGGAATAAATAAACCATAGGCATTCCCAAAGGTTCCATCTGTATCGTGTAAAATTTCCATATCTACACCTTCAGCTGCACACCAATTCGCTTGTTCGTCTTTTGTATTATTTGATATCGTGATAAATTTAACGCCAGCAACAGTCGCTGCTTCTTGATTGAAACGTTTCGTTTGTAATGAACAGATTCTAGTATCAATATCTGGTACAACGCTGATCAAAACTGGCGTACCAGTGAAATCTGACAAGTTTACAATTTCATCGTTTAAATTTTTTAGTGAAAACGCTGGGGCCTTAGTCCCTACCTCAGGTTGAACACCAATGATTTCTACTACTTCGCCTTTTTTTGTTACGTTCATTATTTTTTCCTCCTCTAATTTAAAAACTGAATACGTCACTTATCATCGAAGAAACATAGGAAAATTCGGCTGTGACATTCTTTGTCACATTCATATTTTATCTTTTTTCCGAGATACAGACTCATAAAGCTATATATTTAAGTTTCAAGAGCTCAACAAATGACAATTACTGCTCTCTATTTAGTATAGAGGAAGGAGGGCCAGATGACAAAGTTCTTGCCTTCTAAGCTTTTTTACTAGAAAAAGTCTCATCAAAATAAATCAATGTCTGTAGTTCTGTTGTTAAATCAATGTATTGTACATTCACGTTATGTGGAACTGTCACACGGTCAGGTGCAAAATTTAAGATTGCTGTAATACCCGCATCAACAATTTTATCGATTGCTTCTTGTGCAAATTGACTTGGTACAGTTGATATCGCAACTGTTACACCTGTTCGTTTGATCTCATCTTCTAATTTTTCCATTGGCTGAATAACGATATCATCGACCGATAAGCCAATTAATTCTGCTTCTGTATCAAAGGCACAAACAATATTTAAATTTTCATTGCGCCTAAAATTATTTTTTATCAGCGCTTTCCCTAAATTACCACAACCAATCAAAGCAATCCGTTTCTCTTCTTGTGTATTTAAAATATGACTGAACACTTCAATCAAATAAGGGACATCATAACCATAACCACTTCGGCCTAGCTCCCCTAAATGCGAAAAATCACGACGGATCGTAGCAGATGGGACTTGAATCACATCACTGAATTCTTTAGATTTGATTCGAGTCACACCAGAATCACCTAGCATTTTTAGATAGCGTAGATACAACGGCAAACGTTTAGCAGTTGCTTTTGGTATTGTTTTTTCTTTATGTAATTCTTTCATTTCCCGACCTCCTTGTTACTCATTTCACATATATAGTTTAGCATGCTTCGTTACAAGGAGCAACTTGTTTGTGAAATAAATAATAGATATTAGAAAAACCTAATAATGAAAAGAACAGACTCGATAGCGTTATCAAGTCTGTTTTTTCAACTTTTATAGTAAATCGGAAAATTCTTCATTTTTTTCACTCAACTCAGTTATTTCACTAACTTTTAAGCCAGCTATCGAACGAGCTATTAAACCTTCAATATCTAATCGCGCTTCATATGCTTGGGCCTTGTCTAGTTTTGGTCTTGTTTTGGGTTGAGGGGGAGCAAAAATTGTACAGCAATCTTCAAAAGGCTGGATTGCTAATTCAAAGGTATCAATTTTTTCTGCGATCTCAATGATCTCCCCTTTATCCATCGAAACGACAGGACGAATAATCGGTGTAGTAGTTACTTCATTGATTGCTACCATACTTTGCAATGTTTGAGATGCAACTTGACCTAGTGATTCACCGTTGATGATCACCAATCCTTTTCTTAATTCACGGATAGTATCCGTTAAACGCAACATCATCCGACGCGTCACCGTCATTAGATAGCCTTCAGGTACAACTCGCTTGATTTCTTCTTGAATCTCAGTAAAAGGAACTTCGATGAATTGAATACTACCAGCATACGGTGCAATTTTTGCTGCTAAATCCTTTGCCTTTTGCAATGCTTGTTCACTTGTATATGGCGGACTAGCAAAATGGACAGCCTCGACTTCGACCCCACGTTTCATCGACAAATAGCCGGCAACTGGTGAATCGATGCCTCCAGAAAGCATCAGCATACCACGCCCACTAGTCCCAACTGGTAAACCACCGGCACCACGAAGCGTCTCATATGAAAGATAGGCACCTTCTTTACGGATTTCGACACGAATATTTATATCTGGTTTTTTCATTTGCACAGCAATTTCAGGGAAGACTTCAAACACAGCCCCACCTAATTCTCGATTTAATTCATTTGAATCCAATTCAAAATCATGATCCGAACGCTTAGACGTGATTTTAAACGTTTGCCCTGGTTGATAGGCAGATTGGATGATACTTTGGACCATTTCACGAATTGCCGGCATTGTTTTTTCTACTCGGACACTAGGAGAGAAATTTTGAATACCAAACACTTTTTCTAATTTCGGCATGATTTGTACGCTGTCTTCACCATTTAATAATAGATGCATCCGATCTCGGTCAGCATGTATTTTAACAGCTGGAAAATCACTTAGTACTCTTTTGACATTTTGTGCTAATTGGGAAATAAATAATTTTCTATTTTTCCCTTTTGTTGAAAGTTCCCCGTAGCGAACCATGATTTCAGTATATTTCACAATTTTTCAATCCTTTTCTATGAAGCTTGATTTTTCAACCTATTCTTAGCAAGTCTTTCATTGCCACGTTTAACATTACCTGTTAGTCTTGCATCTATCTTATTGTTGCTCTTCGTCACAAGTCATTTGTAAATCTTCTCCTAGATGTTGAGCTTCTGTTCTTTTGACAATCATCACTTGTTTTCCATCAAAACATTCTATTTGCGACTAATTTATTTAATCCCATCATCTTCACCCACTAAATACTCATTGCTCATCCATTTAACACTAAAAATTTTTTATAGAGTTGATTAAAAATAATCATAAATTGTTCAGCCTCTGCGATTGTATTACTTTCGTCTAAGCTGACACGAACCGCAGATGTCGCTAAAGAGTCTGGTACTTTCATCGCATGTAGCGTACTGCTCGTTAGTTTTTTACGGCTTGAACAAGCACTTGTCGTTGAAGTGTAAATTTGCTTTTCTTCCAGCGCATGGACTAAAACTTCCCCACGAATGCCTTTTAAAGCAAAACAGATAATATGAGGAGCAAAATCTGCTGTTTCTTTTGAAAAGACGGTCACATTCTTGTACTCTTTTAAGGCTTCAATCAAATAACGGCGAATAGTTGCCGTATGTTCTGGTTTGTCCATTTTTTTATCTACATATAATCGTAAGGCTTTCGCCATTGAAACAATCCCAGCAACATTTTCAGTGCTACTCCGTTGATTGCTCTCTTGACCACCACCATTTAATAAAGGGGCAAGTTTACGTCCATGTTTCCAATAAATAAAGCCTACACCTCGTGGACCATGAAATTTGTGTGCAGAAAATGTAGCAAAGTCAACACGCGGTGTCAACCACTGCTCTTGGCTTACTTTACCAATTGCCTGAACCGCATCTACATGAAAATGAATCGTTGGGTATTCAGTCAAACAGTCGCTGATTGCTTGAATCGGTTGGATCGACCCAATCTCATTGTTCACAGCCATGATCGAAACTAAAATCGTATCCTTACGAATTAATTTAGCTAATTCAGCCACCTTGACAAATCCACGCTCATCAACAGGTGCAACAGAAACCTCAAACCCATTTTCGGCTAGTTGGCTTGCCGTTTCAGAAACAGCCGGATGTTCAATATCTGAAATAATGATATGGCGGCCAAATGCTTTTTTTTCTATAGCTGTGCCTTTTAATACCCAGTTATCGCCTTCGGTTCCGCCACTCGTAAAATAAATCTCATTTGACTGAACTTGAATTAACTCAGCTATTTGCTTGCGTGCTTGTTCTAACAAACGATTTGCTTGATTGCCTAAGTCATGTAAGCTGGATGGATTACCAATAATACGTTGACTAACTTTTACAAAGGTATCTAAAGCTTGGGGATAAATCGGCGTTGTTGCACTGTTATCAAAATATATCATTTTAAAAACCCTCTTCTTTTGAAATTCTTTCCTATTATATACTTTCTATTTTTGTAGTTCAACCTCACAATCCTTCAAATCAAAATAAAAAGGTGAGACACTTGTCTCACCTTAGATGATTAAATCACATCAAGATTATTGAAGTAAAAATCTTCGATTCTTCTAAATGCACCTGGCTCCACTCTTTCAAGTGCAGTGCCGATCTCATCCAGAGCATCTTGATATCTGTATTCTTTTGAAAATAGTTCTAAGCTATTTTCCATCGCTACACGAATGGCTTCGTGTGTATGACGGTAACGATTAGCGTATTGCATCATTTGTTCTGTTAATGCAGCCGAATTAACTAAATCATTTGTTTTCTTATCTAGTAGTTCTAAATCTTCATTACAAAGATCAGAAAGTTTTTTGATTTCTTCCATGTTAATACGAATTCTGTTTAAAGCTTTACTTAATTCTTCAATGCGGTCTGTCGCAACGAAAAAGAATTCTAAGTAATCAGCTGGTAATCCAGGTAAACGTTGTTTTTCAACATGACGTTTGATATTGCGTAAACGGAAATCATATTGATCAACTTTTTCTTGAGCAGCTTTTTCACCTTTACGTAATTCTTTTAATGAGTCATCGATTTCAAGTTGTTGATTTTCGATGTCATCTAATATTTTGTAGCAATCCTTGAAGAATGCTTGAACTTCTGAAAATGGAATTGTATGCTCTTTTAATTTTGGTTCAAAATCTTCATAGCGGCGAATCAATTCTTCGATTTCCGTTTGGAAGCCTCTTGAGCGACCTAACTCATTATGATTCAACGTATAACTTTGAGATGTATGATCTAATTCGATCATCAATTGACGATTATTTTTCAATGCATGGGCAATATAATCTCCAACTACCTTGTGATTCGTCATGACATATTTCTTAGCGTTGATCTCACGTTCCATGATTTCATACAATGCATCAATTGCATTCGCAGTGTCACGGTTTGCAACTTCTACAGCGTCGACTTCAGTCTTCTCCAAATCAACAGTTGAATTTTTCACACGTTTTTGAACACGTCTTAACTCATCTTCGAAATTCTTTTCAGGGAAAACATAATGATCTGCTAAGAGACGTTTGTATCCTTCTTCGATCTCTTTTAGTTGATCTGGGAAAGTCCGATTCAATTCATCATAAAGTGGTGGAATACGTTTCATCACATCATCTAATTCATAGGTGTGACGTTCAGCATTTTCCAACACCTCACGCGCTTCGATCGGATCGCCTGATGTATTCAATGTAACAAACTGTGTGAATTCGATCTCGATATTTTTGATTTGCTTTTGCAACTCAGGGTAAGCTGAACCAAATTCTGATTTTTCGTCGTGAAGTAATTTACTGATCTCTTCATAAACATCTAGCGCTTTTTGTACTTCAAGTGAATTACGTTCTTCACTTTCACGCAGCTCTTTCAAGCCATTACGAATGATTTCAACTTCTGACTCCATTTCAGTCATCGTCTCGTCAGCTTCAGCAACTGCTTTTTTTGCTTTCATAAAACGGAAGGTTTCATTTAAATTTTCAACTTCAAAAATCTGACTTTCTAACTCTGCAAAAGAGCGAGTATAAATCTCGGTCCAACGTTGATTCCATTCTCTAAACGTGTTCTGACTTTGTCCGACCATGTGCATTTTTTTTACATCGTCGACCTCTTCGATCACAGGCAAGTCGAACAGCGCTTCTTTCCTCTTTTCCAGATCATCGAGTTTCATTTGATTTTTCTTTCTCATAAAATAACCAACTAAATACAAAACAGCTGCGATGATTATTATAGCTAAAACTACGATAATGATCAGATTATTCTTCATCCATGGTTCCTCCGTTTATTAGTCCATATATGATATGCAACAGCGGATAAATAACAAAAACACGACTATCTGCTCTCACAATATTCTCTTATCTACTTAAATTTCTATAAAAACACCTACAGAAAATTATAGCACAAACCACTCAATCAAGCACTAACAATTTATAATTTTTTAAGAAATGTTTTGACTTTGTAATATTGCAACAAATCCGTGCCGACTATTAGTCAGTTTAACCGATTCGCTCTGCTTTTTGCAACTTTTTGCACACATCGCTCAATGTATCTAGTTTTAAATCAGCCAATTGTTGATTCATACCAAAATGAGTATCTTTCAAAGCCCAGACTGCTAGACCAGCATCATGAGCTGAACGAATCCCTTTTTCAGAATCTTCGATTGCTACACAATTCTGAGGTTCAATGCCTAACTCTTGCGCTGTATATTCGTAAATTTCTGGTGCTGGTTTACTTTGTTTAAATTGTGTACCGCTGACGATCACATCAAAATAGCTAGTTAATTGACCGACCTTCAAGACTTCTTGTATCACATCCATGGCTGAGGAAGATGCAAGACCAATTCGATAACCATTTCGTTTAAGAAACTGCAAAACGCGTTTTACATCTGGATCGATCAAGTTACTATAATCAATCGGGCGCTGGCTTTTGTATTCCTGATATTTCTCACTTAAAAAAGCTTCATCATAGATTGTATCATTAACAGCCAGAATCAGCTCCCATAGACTCCGCATATCTGCTCCGATAAATAGAGGGATTGGAATTTGCTCAATCGATAGATCATACTCTTTAAGAAACGCTTTTCTACGTTGATAATAGAACTCTTCACTATCGACCAACACGCCATCCATATCGAAAATTATGCCATTGTATTCTTGCATTATTTTGGTGCTCCTTTGTGTGACTATTCTTGTTCAGCTCTACTAGTCTAACAAAAGTTTGAAAAAAAATGAAGAAATTTGTTGAAAAACAATTGAAAAGATCGAATAATTGTCATTTTTACGGTTGCTTTTCCGTCTATATTTCGGTATTCTTTTACTATTATAATGAAAAATATATTAGAATTAGGAGTGAAAAAAGTGAAAGTCATAAAATTTGGAGGCAGTTCTTTAGCATCTGCTACGCAATTAGAAAAAGTTTTACAAATCGTAAAAGAAGACGTTTCACGAAAGTTTGTCGTCGTTTCAGCTCCTGGTAAACGTTCTTCGGATGATATCAAAGTGACTGATTTACTTATTGCGTATTACAATGCTTATTTAAATAACGAGAACACCACCGAAATCATTAGTAAAATTGTTGGTCGCTACGAAGGGATTTTAGATGCGTTAGGCATTAACAAAACCGTTCTAGCTGATATCCAACAAGCAATCGAACATTTAGCAACGTTATCTAAAGAAGACAATCCTCATCTTTTTGATGCTTTTTTAGCTAGTGGTGAAGATAACAATGCTAAGCTTGTTGCTTCTTTCTTCCAACAACGAGGCTTAAATGCCTGTTATAAGAATCCTCTAGACCTAGGAATCATTGTATCAGACGAGCCTGGCAATGCACGGATTTTGCCGTCTTCTTCAAGTAAAATCAATCAATTTAAAGAAACGGAAGAAATTTTAGTAATCCCCGGTTTTTTCGGTTTTACAGAAGCTGGCGATATCTGTACATTTTCTAGAGGTGGTTCGGATATTACTGGCTCGATCGTTGCCGCTGGTGTGCAGGCCGATATTTATGAAAACTTTACAGATGTCAATGGGATTTTTGTTGCTCATCCTGGGATTGTTCATGAACCGAAAACAATCAAAGAATTAACATATCGAGAAATGCGTGAATTAGCTTATGCTGGTTTTGCAGTGCTTCATGATGAGGCATTGATGCCTGCTTATCGTGCGAATATCCCTGTTGTCATCAAAAACACAAATAATCCGGACCATCCTGGTACTTTGATCACAACATCAAGAACTGTACAACATGATCCTGTGGTCGGGATTGCCAGTGACCAAGGATTTGCCAGCATTTATATCAGTAAGTATTTAATGAATAGAGAACTAGGTTTCGGTCGTCGTTTATTACAGATACTGGAAGAATTAGGTCTTAGTTATGAGCATATGCCTTCTGGAATCGATGATATTTCGATTATTTTGAGAGAACGGCAATTAACTATTGAG
The DNA here is from genome assembly GCF_001730315.1 of Enterococcus ureilyticus. GTDB lineage: Bacteria > Bacillota > Bacilli > Lactobacillales > Enterococcaceae > Enterococcus_L > Enterococcus_L ureilyticus. The sequence continues at coordinate 59,389 of NZ_MIKC01000003.1, read as the reverse complement.
ATCGAAGAAGAATTGATGAAACGTTTGGAAAACGAGCTTGAACCTGATGAGTTGCGAATCACTCATGGCTTATCTATGTTAATGGTGGTAGGTGAAGGCATGCGCCAACGAATTGGTGTCATGGCAGATAGTACGGCTGCTTTAGCTTTCAACAAGATCAACTTGGAGATGATCAATCAAGGTTCTTCTGAGGTGAGTATCATGTTCGGTATTCGGGAAGATCAGGAGAAAAAAGCAATCGAAGCGTTATACCGCACATTCTTTGAAAAATAGTCAATGAGAAACGTCGAAAGAGACCACACCTAATCTAGGTTTGCTCTTTCGACTTTTTACATACTCTTAACATGATTTCACCCCAAAATACTGTTTATCTGTGCTTGTCCTTTTACAGAAAGCATTTCCTTCATTAAAAGTCTGGAGTACAATAAGAATATATGATAACAAAGAAAAGGTGGGAAAGATGATGATTGAATTAGTAAGAGTTAGTAAAAGTTACGGAACAAAACAAGCACTAAATGAGTTGAGTTTAACAATTAGACAAGGAGAAATCTTTGGCTTTCTTGGTCATAATGGCGCTGGCAAATCAACAACGATTAAAAGTTTAGTTAGTATTATTCAACCTTCTAACGGCACTATCACAGTAGATGGTTTAGACTTATCAGAAAATCGGCAAGCAATCAAGAAAAAAATTGCTTATGTTCCTGATACACCTGATATTTTTTTACAACTGACTGCTGGAGAATATTGGGATTTGATTGGGGCAGCTTATGATCTTGATTCTGTCCGAAGTCAGACTCGTTTGAATGAGCTAGTTTCTTTATTCGACATGCAAAGCCATCAAGAGGAAACCTTAGCGAGTTTCTCTCATGGGATGCGGCAAAAAACGATCATCATCGGCGCTTTATTGCCTGATCCTGATATCTGGATTTTAGATGAACCCTTACAAGGCTTAGACCCTCAAGCGGCATTTGATCTTAAAGAAATGATGAAAAGACATGCAGCCAAAGGGAAAACGGTTATTTTCTCGACACATGCATTAGACACTGCCCAACAATTGTGCGATCAATTAGCAATCTTAAAAAAAGGAGAACTCATCTATAATGGTTCTGTGGATGAATTGTTAGCGCAATCGCCAAATGAATCGTTAGAAACGATTTACTTGAAAATGGCTGGACGTCAAGCTGACACACAAGGCTTAGACACTATTGAAGGTGATTCCTATGAATAAAAAACAGCTGCTTGAACTGACACGTGTAAATTTGCGTTATGCTAATCCTCAAGTAACTGAACGTGCTCGCAAAAAAGGGAAAAGCGGCAAAGCATTGACCAGATCCTTGATCAATCAATATCTGCTCTCCGGTGTGTTGTTCTTGATGATTTATGGCGTAACGATGTTCATGATAGATTTTAGTCAGATGCCTGGTTTTTTTACCTATTATGTCGCTTTATTTGCTATTTTAGCTTTTTCACAAGGAATAACGGTTATTTATAATGTTTTTTTTGAAAGTCAGGACTTACCTGCTTACCTTCCTTTACCCTTTCGACAAAGTATGATTTTTACAGCTAAAATCTTGGTCGTGGCGTTGACTGTAGTGCCCTTTGTCTTTCCGATGCTGGTTGTGTTTCTACTGACTGGGTGGCGGTCTGGGGTTTTGTTACCAATTACGATTATTTTAGCAATTTTACTTTTCTTGTTAGTTCTAGCTGTGATCTTTGCTTTTTGTTGTCTAATCGTTTTTGGTTTGACAAGAACGACTTTCTTCAAAAAACATAAAAAAGTCGTAACTAGTTTATTATTGGGCATTTCAATGGCTATTGCGATTATCGGGATTATTATGATGAACGGCCAAACCTCTTATTCAGAGACGACTCAAATGGATCGTGTGCCTATTTATCTATTCATTCCGCTTTTCCAAATCATCTCTGAGCCGTTTTCACCAACGGGTCTGCTCAGTTTCATTGCTCTGTTAGGTTTATTGCTACTATTATTACTAGCGATCAAGCTCTTTATCTTGCCTAAACTTTATGAACAATTGACTGATGCTTCTACCGCTAAAGTAAGCAGTCGCCGAAAACGTAAAGAAAATCAAAATTTGAAACAATTGCTTATAAATTATAATACGCAATTAATAAAAGAACCCAACTTAATTATGCAAGTTTTGTCTAATTCTTTATTGATGCCGTTGATTTTTATCGTTACATTTGCACTTGGCGGCTCGCTGAATTTAAATACTTTAGAATTTCGATTTATTGGAGTCGTTTTTTTAACAGGGATTGCTTTAGCTTGGATGACCATTAACCAAACTTCTTTTATTAGTAATTTAATTTCTCTTGATCAGGAAAATTTCAACTTTATCCAGTCATTGCCTCTTTCAATGCATGGATATATGAAGCAAAAGTTCTTTGTTGGGCTTATCGTTCAATGTCTATTGACGAGTGGCGTTGCTTTGATCGGTGGGATTCTTTTTAAACTGCCATTTTTATTTATCATCAGTTTGCTGCTAGGCTCGCTTTTGGGAAGTTACCTTCTCTGCCTTCGTTTTTTTGCAAGGGATTATCGGTTTATTTTATTAGAGTGGACTAGTATTAGCCAACTATTCAACCGTGGTGGGGGCAACGTGGGGTTAGTCTTAACGATGCTGGGATCGATTTTTGTTAGTTTGATTGTTCTTGTACTTTATGGTGTTGCTGCGATGTATTTACCGTTTTGGCCACTTAATTTATGTGTTTTAGCTCTTCTTAGTCTGGTATCTATTCTGTGGATTCGTTATTACCGAACTCATTTTTGGGCTCTCTTCTCTTAAAAAAACGGATTAGAAAAGGAATTTCTTTTCTAATCCGTTTTTTCATTTACTCAATCTCAGCAGCTCTTTTTTGTCGCTCTAACTCTGCTTTGATTTTTGGCTCTGGAGCAAAGTCTGCCTCCCAGTTGTCAGGTTTTAACACTTTATGTGTAACGGGATGATAATGCGGTTTTCCATCTGGAAAAATTTTCCCCATATTCGCCTCATGAACAATTGAGAAAATCTCTGTTGGATCGACACCTAACAAAGAAAAAGAGCCATACGTAAAATATAACAAATCAATCAGCGCATCAACCTGTTCTACTAAAGGATCCGTTACCTCTTTTTGTTTACTTAGAACTTTTTCTTCTGCTTGATCCACAGACTCTTTCAGTTGATTGACTAACTCTTTAAACACTACTGGATCATTATTGGCTGCCCCAAATAAAAATTCTACTAATTCTTCTGCTTTAAAACCAGCTCTATCTGAAGCTTGTTTAGCAGAAAATGCTGTTGGGATTCTAGGTTTTCTATTATCAAATTTCTGATGAAAGACTTCTGTTTTTTCAAATGGATTCTCGATTTTCATGGGGTTCCTCCTAATCATAAAAGCCTAGCCCATGGAGCTAGATAATTTTATAATACTTCATCGCCTGGTAAATGCCATCTTTTGCATTTGTTTGCGTCACATATTTTGCAATTGCCTTAACTTCACTTTCTGCGTTTCCCATTGCAACCCCAAAGCCTACACCACTCAACATCTCTAGATCATTCCAACTATCACCAAATGCTAGGACTTCATCTAATGTGAAACCAAAATATTCCACACATTTTTGAATTCCAATCAGTTTAGAACCTGACTGTGGAATAATATCTACGGTATAAGGATTAGAGCGTGTGATATGACAATCTGGCAATTGCTCTTTTAACGTCTGCGTCTCTGATGTTGGACTTAATAAAACGCACTGATAAATGGGTTCTTTTACTATTTCTAATTCACGGTAACGTTGTTCTTTCCTGTGAATTGAAAAACGACTGATCAGATTTTTTACAAGCGTGGTGGGAAAGTATTTTGGTAAATATCGTACAATTCTTTTTGCCCATTTATTTTGACCAAAACGCATCAATGAGCTCCCATCTAAACTTCGTCTTGAACCAAACATGATTTGCCGATGATAACGGTCAGAAAAAGAGATGATTCTATTAAGCGTTTCATCTGAAAAATGTGCTGCGTGAATGGTTTCTTCTTGCGTATAAACTAATTGACCATTGTAAGTCACAAAAAAATCAAAGTTCAACGCATCGATTTGCTGGCTCAATTGTACGGGGCCACGTCCAGTTGCAACACCACAGAGAATTCCTTTTTCTTGTGCCAGAGCAATTCCTTTTTTTGTTGATTCCAATGCTTTGCCGTGGTCATTTACTAGTGTGCCATCGATGTCAAAAAATATCGCTTTTATCATGCTTGGTATCCCTTTCTCTATGCAACTTTTTTATGATTAAAACAAGCCCATTTGTTTAGGATTTAACTGCTCGTATTCTAGGCCTAGAGCTGCTTTCATTTCTAATAGATTCCCTGCTGCATCTCCACCAGAATTATTGTTGAAGATCACCCCGACTTCTTTGGTTTCCCGAGCTATTTTTCCGACGGCTTCACTCAACTCTGCAATTTCTTCTGCGTTATAGCGATAGAGTGTCCGTTTTTTGCGCCAATCTTTATCATTTGCCATCCAACCAGCTGCATTGCGCCCGTGAAAACGAAACAATACAAATTGATCATTTGTCGCATAAGGAAAAAATGGGACCGGATTAGTTGGAATTTGCGGTTCATCTACAACTACTAGTGAAAAATCATTCTTTTTCATAAATGATAGGGTTTGTTTGATATATTTAGCGGAATACCACGAACCATTCCGTAATTCTATAGCAACTGGAAATCCTGCAAACCAGTGACGAATCTTTTCCAAATATTGGACATTCTCTTTTGTACAACTGAATGTTGCAGAAAATTGAATCAAAAACGCATACAGTTTGCCACTTTCGTACATAGGCGCCATACTTGTCAAAAAGGCCTCAACCATCTCTTCTTCACTTTGGTAATACTGCTGCCACTCGCCTTGACAGCTGATACCACTATATACTTTCATGACAAAACGAAAATTATTAGGAACTGATTTTGTCCATTCTCTAACAGAATCTTGTTTTGGGATTCCATAATAAGCAGTATCCATCTCAACTAAGGGTAAATATCCTGCATATTCATATAATGTAGAACGTTTTTTCCCAGTTAGCTTATCATGTTCATTAAAAGAAGTTAACCCTAAACGAATCATAATCTCTTTCGTCCTTTCTCTTCCTATTAAAGCAATATTATGTACATATAGTTAAAACAGTCATGCTATGCTTTTATTCTATACCAAAAAAGACTAAGACAAAACAAAAAGTTGTCTTAGTCAAAAAAATAATTTAACCCCATCGTTTATTGACTTTTTTTCCAGTTCATATTCGCTTCACAATAGGTTTGACCAGCGATTTTAATTTCGTGTCGGGTTGCTTTACCGTTTTCAGTATCCAACATTTCATAGTGGCTTTCTACTACTTGACCGTATTCCACTTCCTTATCAAATTTTACATTGATAAATGTTGGTTCATGTGAACTTAAAAAATCGTAGCCTAAAACATCTAGTAACCAATTAAAATAAATGGCATTGTTTACGTGTTGGTTGCCATCAATATCAAAATAACGGACACGATAAGGTAAAAACTCACCGTTTTCAACTTTTTCGATTTTTTCGCCGCGATAAATTTTCTTGATTTTTTCACTTTCGTACGGTTCTATGATTTCGGGTAGCACACTGCTCATTTTGCGATTTTCTTTATCCATCAAGACAAACGTCGACTTGATCAAGACGCATTCGTTTCCTAGCTCGTCATGAATCCAAAAGTTTCGATAACAGAAATACTTATTATAAGCGATCGCTTGAGTCGTAATCGCAAGCTTTTCACCAACTATAGGTAGGCGTGTGATGTGAATCTCATAATTGGTAATGACCCAGCCGAGACCAAACGAAGCGACAAAATCTGCCCCTCGATCTAAGGCATCGCTTTGCTCTTCGGAAGTTTTGATCACAACAGCCAACATTGACGGAATCGTCATTTTTCTTGTAATATCGCCATCATAATAAGCTACTTCATATGGAGTTGTAAATTTTTTTGCCACTGGATCTCCTCCTTTTTGTTGTCTAACTAGTTAAATTATAACATAAGATATCTGACACATAACAAGAATATTGTATGAAAGGATGTTTGTCCCAACCTCCTTCATTTTTCTGTTATACTTTACATAATCATAGTTATTCGGGAGGAGTCCATGGAAAAAACAAGTATTGTGGGGAAACTTCAGGATCTCGTTATTTCCACAACTGAAGGAAATATAAATACGACTATTGCTCGCGTATTACTCAAAAAAGTTGGCCATGATGCACCTGATATTACCATTGAGTCTTTAGCAGATGAGTGTTTTACCTCAACTGCTAGCATCAGCAGATTTTCGAAAAAAATAGGGTACTCAAAATTTTCTGATATGAAACAAGCATTTATCGAGTATCAATCGGACACGGCAAAATTTATCAATAAAAATAATTTTGAGTTGACGATTGGTGAAGCCGATAGTGAGCGTTCGCTTAGTCATTATATCCAAAAAATAGCTCATTCTTTTTTATCATTAGAAGAAAATCTTGATTTAACGCAGATCGATGCCTTATGTCGGCGAATCCATAATACTGAAGATGTTTATTTTTTTGGTACGCACAGTTCCGGCTTATTATTAGAACAATTTCAATATCAATTATTTTCATGCGGAAAATACGTTACATACTTTAACGGGCGGATGAATCAACGAAAAGCCTTCCAACAGATCACCAAAAATAGTTTAGTGATTATTCTTTCTACGGATGGTAATTACTTTTTAAAATTCAGCGATCTTTTATTTGACTTATCTTCAAAGGACAATTACACAGTCCTCATCACACAGAATATTCAGATGAGAATCGCAAATATTTTTGATGAAGTCCTTTATTTGGGACAAAGCTCTATTAAAAAGGCTGCTCCTTATCAAGCCCAATTATTGATTGATATTCTTTATTCTCGTTACTACCACCTTTATTCATAATGATGATTGTTTACTATAAATGACGTAGCTTTTCGTGGGTCATCACGGCCTGTTTATACATCTGCTCCATTGGTCGCAATGACTTTTTGATACCATGAAAAGCTATCTTTTTTATAACGTTTACGGCTACCTTTGCCTTCATTATCTAAATCGACATAAATGAAGCCGTAACGTTTTTTCATTTCACCAGTTCCGGCACTAATCAAATCTATACAGCCCCAAGTGGTATAACCTATTAATTCAACACCATCTTTTACAGCCTCAGCCATTTGTTTGATATGCTGACTAAAGTACTCGATGCGGTAGTAATCATGGATCTGTCCTTCAACAAATTCATCTTCTGCACCTAACCCATTTTCAACAACAAATAGTGGTAGTTGGTAACGTTGATAAATTTCATTGATAGTAATCCGAAAGCCTAATGGGTCGATTTGTCTGCCCCAGCCTGCATCCTTTAAATAGGGATTGCGGACACTTGCCATTGCATTTCCTTCGATAAGATTCTTTCACAATTCACTATCACTAGTCTCTAAACGACTGGTATAATAACTAAATGCCACAAAATCAACCGTATGTTTAGCTAACAAATCAGCATCTTCTTTTGAAATCGACAGTTGAATGTCGTGCTCTTCAAAGTAACGTTGCGCAAAGTAAGGATAGGTCCCATTGACTTGAACATCAATAAAAAAATACTGTTCTCTCGTACGCTCAATCGCTGATTGAACATCTTTAGGATTGCACGTATATGAATACACACTCCCTGCTGCTAACATACAGCCTATTTGCATGTTGGGATCAATCTCTTTTGCTACTTTGGTTGCTTCCGCTGATGCAAGTAGCTGATGATGTGCTGCTTGAAAAATGTGATTTTGTCTCTCGCCTTTTTCAGTATCGATCAAGCCGCCTGCTAAAAAGGGATTGCGTAAAATCATGTTGATTTCGTTGAACGTTATCCAATAGTTTACTTTCCCTTGATATCGTTTAAAAATTGTCTCGCAGTATCTTTTATAAAACCCAACTAATTGTTTGCTTTGCCAACCGCCATACTCTGTTGCTAAATAGAGCGGTGTATCAAAATGATTGATCGTAACAATTAGTTCAATCTTATAATTTAAACATTCATCAAAGACCGCATCATAAAATTGAAGCCCGGCTTCATTTGGCTCTAATTCATCCCCATTTGGAAAAATCCTAGGCCAACTGATTGATTTCCGCAAACACTTGATTCCAAGTTCAGCTAAAAGTTTTATATCTTCTTTATAGTGATGATAAAAATCAATGGATTGATGACTAGGATAATAATCGTACGTTTGTTCAAGTGCCTGCAAGGGATCTTTTAACCCACGTTTACGCGGGACGCCCACTGGTAAAATATCAATGATCGAAGGACCTTTCCCATCTTTTAAATAGGCTCCTTCTGATTGATTGGCAGCTAATGCACCACCCCATAAAAAATCCTCTTTAAATCTCTGCAATTGAATTCCCCACCTTATCTTCTTCATTTACTGTTAATTCTGTATCAAGTTGTTTTTCTTCAAGCAAGGCCTGCTTATCCGCAGCTTTAAAAAAGGGTAACCACAGAATAATTTGGACCACAATCAATATCGCTTGTACAAGTAGAATCGGCAGTCCTCCTTCTAACCAACCATAGGCCAAAGCGGGTGTTCCAAGCGGCAGCTGAATGCCTCGCAATGTTTCGATTACATGAAAAACCTGTAGTAAATAGGGAATCACAAACATCACGATAGGACCAATGATAAAAGGAATGAAAAAGACTGTGTTCAGTACCATTGGTATGCCAAAGATAACAGGTTCATTGATCCCAAAGAAAGTAGCAGGCAAAGCCATTCTTCCTAACTTTTTATAGCGGTCACTTTTCGCCGTAAAAGCCATCAGAATCGCTAATCCCAGCAAGGCGCCAGATCCGTCTAAATTAGCATAGGTTCCATAGTGTTGATACGTAATCGCATTTGGCAATTGCTCTCCTACCTCAAAAGCCGTTAGATTCATCAAACTTAATGGAATAAAAACGGTTTGTAAAATAGGACGAATGATCATGTATCCATGGATACCGAAAAACCATAATAGCTGAGCAACAATAATTAACATGATAAATGAAAATGGGCTATTTCCTAATGTTTGTAACGGTCCACCTAAAATAGAGTAAATAAAGTTATTCGCATCTCCATATGAAGTCATTTCAAAGCCGAAACATACGACTGAAAAAATACCTGTAAGAATAAATGCTGGTGCTATAGAAGCAAAAGATTTGGCAATGGTTGGTGGAACGCTTGCTGGCATTTTAATAATAATTCCTCACCTAATAATGCCACAATAGATTATCGGAACAATGATCCCTATAATAAGTCCCATAAACATTCCCTTGGCACCTAAGTATTCCGTTGCCAGAGCATTTGAAATAGGAACGATCTCTCCTGTATTCAATTGATGGTCTACTCCATTGGGTAACAACAAGAAAAATAAAACAAGTGAAATCAGTGCTGAAAAGAAAGCATCTTTTTTAAAACCAAGCTTTATCGTTAAATTGTACGCTACCGCGCATACCACATAAAGAGCGATCATATCTGTCGTCACTTTTGATGTGTAGCTTAAAATAGTTGCTAAGTGGGTTACTTTTAGAAAACTTTGATACCATTCAAACTGCATACTTGAGAACAAAGTAAAAATGGCTCCTAGCATCGTAATCGGTAAAATCATTGAAAAACCATCTGAAATTGCGCTCATATACTTATTATTTTGAATGTTCATTGCGACTGGCATGAGTCGCTCATTGATTATCTTTTCAATTTTATTCATTTCCTTCTCCTTTAACCATCCTTTGTAATCGATTACAAAAAACAACATATCATAGCACTATTGCACTTGTGAGAGCAAAATTTGTACAATTTACAGAAGCTGTTCTTTTTACAAATTTTGAAAGTGAGTGAAACTATACAGTGAGAAAAACTACATCCTATTTTTTAGATAAAATAAAAAAACTTTTCAAATTTAAAGAGTAAAATCTCTCCACTTGAAAAGCCTTCATGCTTAAGCTATTTGTCAAAAAAACACTTCTATTCACTATTTTTTTTACACTAGACGTGCCCAGTATTTCCGTAGCGGATCACTTCATCCAATAAAATTAAAAGCGCTTTCATTTTTATCCCTCCAAAAATTCAGTTGATTCTAAGTGGATAATACCATACTATTATATAAAACTAGAACAATAACGCTTAAACATAGAGGGGAAAAATATGAGAATCAAAGGAGACATCATCCGTTCAGTAAGAAAGCAAAAAAAAATGTCGCAAGTCACTTTGGCTGCTGGAATTTGTACACAGGGAACTGTTAGTAACATTGAAAATAAAAATGTCTGTGATAGTCTTGAGATCCTTGATGCAATCTGCAAAAGATTAAACCTCAGTCTGGAAAGTGTATTAGATGATAATGACGAGAAAAAACTAACGTCCCTATTAAATCATGTAGAAGAATTATGTAATACATTTAAACATAAAGAAGCTTATTCACTTTTACAAGAAAACTCGATTGACGTAACGAATTTCCAAAATAAAGAACTAAAGGTTCGCTGGTTCTATTTCATGGGGATCACTAATTTATTAGGCTACAACAATACAACCGATAGTTTGTATTATTTCTATAGAGCCGATGAGCTTGGTGATTCAAACTCTGTTTACGCGATTCTTTCAGTCAATAGTTTAGGAATCGTCTATGAAATGGTCAATGAATTAGACAAAGCGCAAGTTTACTATGAAAAATCCATCAATATGCTGAAAAAAATGACGGTTAAAATGCCGATCGAAGCCACTAAGATTTTCTTCAATACTGCGAAATTTTACTCATTGATCGAAGACTACAACACAGCTTTTGATCTAGCATGTGAAGGAATGATTTTGAATCGGACCTACCAATCCTTATATATGTTGGACCTTTTGGCGTATGAAGCCGCATTTAACGACTTTATGCGCTCCTCAGATTTGACAGCACCTGATTTTAATAGTGCGAAGGCTTTTGCCACATTCAACGACAATCAAAGCTTGTTAAGTGTGATTGCAAATGATGAAAAAAATTTGAATCGTTAAAACAATAAATGTCAGAATGAATTGAGCTCAATCCATTCTGACATTTTTATCTTTTCATCACATATATATTATTTTAAAAATAATTTCATATCATTTGAACAATACGAAACAACATGATATATTTACCAATGTAAGCGCTACAAAAAAATACTTTTAGGAGGAATCACATTGAAAAATACAATGCTCAAAGCAGTCCTTGCACTTGGTTTATTAGCTGGAGGGTTATCTGTTTCATCGACTATTACACATGCTCACGGATATGTTTCATCCCCGGGAAGCCGCGCCTATTTCGGCAGCGCCCAAGGTGGAAAAGTAAATAAGAATGTTGGCCGTGCTGAGTGGGAACCTCAAAGTATTGAAGCCACTAAAAATACATTTACTCCTGGGAAATTAGCTAGTGCTGGGGTTAGCGGTTTTGAACCATTAGATACACAGACCACTGATCGGTGGGTTAAATCGGATATCGCTACAGGTCCACTTTCAATCAAGTGGACACTGACTGCTCAACATCGAACTTCGACATGGGATTACTATATGACAAAACAGGGATGGGATCCAAATCAACCATTAGCGATCAACAACTTTGACTTGATCGGGCGTGTTGATGATAAAGGAACTATTCCTGGAGCTACGGTCAATCATACCCTCACAGTACCAACAGATCGTAAAGGCTATCACGTGATTTATGCAGTTTGGAATGTTTTTGATACAACAAATGCATTTTACCAAGTCCTCGATGTTAACGTAAAATAACTAGTTAAGGGCAACTGGAAGGAGCGGCAGAAAGGACTAATGACCTGGTCAGCCAACTGGGACATTGGGACAAACGTAAATGGTGTTTCTTATAATAATGAGTTTGCTACAAGATATACACAAATTGTACAGTAAAAAAGGAAGAGAGCGGCACAAAACTAAAAACAGTTTTGTTTCGCTCTCTATATCCGTATAAACGGCGAGAAAAAAGTAGACTACGCTGCGATCCTCTTTTCACTAGCCAATTAGTTTTAAACCGATAACAGACCCTAAAATAACTCCAATAAAAATAATTCTACGCCAATCCTTCGATTCCCCATAAAAAAGCATTCCTAAAACTGCTCCGCCAGCTGCTCCTATCCCTGTCCAAATCGCATAAGAAACACCCATTGGTAGAGTTTTCATAGCTAAATACAGAAAAACGAAGCTTGCGCCAAACGTTAAAAATAACAGAAATAAAGACTGTTTATCTTTTTTCAAATTAAAACGATTGATCGATCCAACTCCCAGCATTTCAAAAGTTCCCGCAATAATCAAAAAGATCCAACTCATTTTTGACTCGCTCCCTTCTCACCTGTAACAAATTTCAAGCCCATCACACCAATAAGTAATATGATGATTAATAGAATTTTAGATAGTTTAAATTCTTCGCCGAAAAAAAGAATGCCTGTAACCACAGTCCCAGCTGTACCTAACCCAACAAACACCGCATACGCTGTTCCAACCGGCAGTGATTCTCCTGCTTTTATCAATGCGTAGAAGCTGATGAGAATGCAAATAACCGTTACTAAAATTTCCCACCAAGTATTACTATGCTTTATTCCAATGACCCACAGAACCTCAAAAAATGCACCAATCATTAATTTTATCCAATCCTTACTCATCTAAAAACCTCCTAAATTTAAAAGCATTGCAGACTCGTATAGTCTTATGCAACTATACGACATAAATAAAAAAAAGTGTCCATCAACAATTCCTTCTAAGGCCTAAGAATTGTTGATCTACACTTTTGCTGATAAATAGCCGGCGCTACCTATCAAAGTTAGTTGATTTAATTTTATTATTTCAATGTATTAACGTCACTTTTCATCCTACTACACAATCCATGATTTGGCAATAGTCGTTCTCTATCTAATTAATTAATTAAATTTTAACAAATAACCTGTCTTACCCATAAAAATAGTCAGAAGTGCTTTTATTTTAGATACTTCTAATTAAATGTCCAAAAACCCAAGCATTTTAGAAAAATTTCTTTCAACAATTCTTCATTAGTTTATTTTAACTTATTAAAAAAACAAATTAATCGAATAATTCTAAAAATATTTGTCTTACGATTTTGTAAATCTAATCAACATATGATACACTTAACTTATCAAAAAAAGATTCCTAGTGAATCAGTTAACGTTGATATTACTTACTTTAGGCGGTAGTAATATCAGCGTCTTTCTTTTGTCTATACAAATTATAACACACTAAAATCTTTTTGAAAATATGCGCATACTTTGGGTAACAAAAAAAATTCTAGCTCGGATGAGCTAGGATTTTTTTTCTATTTACGCCAAGGCACCCATTGGGTCCCAAGGTGCTAACACTGTTGGCTCTTGTTTCCAGACATTTTGCAATTCTTTCGATAATAATTCTTTCCGGACAACGATTTGATACGTATACTCATCCATCCAAGCGTCGCTCATTACAAAGAAACCTTTATCACCGACTTTTTCACCCCAGCTGTTTTCAACTTTCCATTTAGTCGATGTGCCGTCGATCATATCGACACCTGTCAAGACCATTGCGTGCGTCATTAAACTTTCACCAAAATCTAGACGTTGTGCTTTCGTCATTGTAAAATCGATATCAAATAGATCATTCATATCATACGCATCTAAAGACATGATCCCACTATCTCTTGTAGAGGATTGACCAACATCGCAGCCAAACCAAACCGATTCTCCTTGTTCAAGTTGAGCAATAGCTAATTTTTTGAAAGTGGTCATATCCACATTGATGTATTTAACCTCTTTACCACCAACGACATTCCCTAACATTTCGACTGTATAGGTTTGATTATAAGGTTTGTCTGCTGTTGGAGCATTGATTATACTTACATATTCATCTAGATCTATGCCAACGTATTTGTCATAAAATGATTTGGGCGTTAAGTTTTGATCTAAATGGTATTTTTTCTCTTCGTCACGGTATTCAAAATCAAAAGTTTCAGGCGGCGTACCCAATGAAATTGCCAAAAAGTTGTAAACCTCACCCAGCATCGCTTCTTTAGCTGTTTGAATGTCTTGCACTGGTTTGCCACTAGCAATTAACTCACGCAAAATCGTTGCGTCTTTTCTTAATTTTTTGTTTAAGTAATTATTCAAATCACGAGAGTTTGAGCTATTGCTGCTTTCAGGCATGGCTGTTTTAGGAACAACACCATATTTTTGGAAAAGTGATACGATCATATCCCATTGTCCACCATCTTGTTGAGGTGTCGCTAATAGGAACGCCACTTTTCTACTATCTAACGCTTGATCAGCCGTCGCAATTATATTTTCATAGAAGTAATTTGATTTTTCATATTTATCCCAGAAAAAAGTATAATTTTGAGATAGTTCAAAATCTTTTAGATTAAAGCTGTTGATCATTTTGTGTCTAAATGTATTTAAGGCTGCAAACATCCAACAGCGGCCACTTTGTTTTTGATTGGCCACTTTTCCAGTTGTAAGATCCACTGAAAAAACAGGTACATTATTGACCTCAGCACGTTGATTTTGAGCCGAAGCTGCAATACCATTTTTTACTACTCCGCGTTGTAAGGCATTTTGTTTATTATTTTTTGTAAATGTATCATGAAACTTTTCTGTAACAGTTGGTTCAATTGCTGACATATTCATTCATCCTTTCACACATCACGTTTCTTTTCTATTATATGCCTGAATTTTCATTCTCTCAAGCATTTCATAAAAATATCATTGCTTTTTTGCATCACGTGTATTATCATATGTAATACAAAGTGAAAAGAGGTGAAATGATGTTATTAGAAATAAATGCCCAAAGTCAGATCCCTATTTATCAACAGATCTGTGATCAATTGATCCTTGGGATTGCCACAAATAAGTTGCAGCCAGGCGAACTTCTGCCTTCTGTTCGACAAATGGCAGACGAAATCGGAGTGAACATGATGACTGTTTCAAAAGCCTACACTTTATTAAAAAATGATGGTTACATTTTGACTGATCGCCGAAATGGAACAAAAGTAGCTGAAAAGCAAGTCAATGAACCGTCATTTCAAAAACGGTTTTCAAAAAGATTGGAACTGTTGTTAGCTGAAGCCCAGATTCATCAGCTATCGGAAAACGCAATACAAGACGAGGTCAAACAGATTTATCAAAAATTTGAACAGTAAAAGGTGTGTTGAAAATGAATTTCTTTCTCTATTTACTACTTGTAGGTGTCAATTTTTTAATGGCTCTTTCTGGCAGAATACCTGCAAATCCGCATAAAAATGTTATTTTGGAAACAACTTTACCGAAAGATAAGCTTCAAGATGAACAAGTTCTTGCTGTTAGTAGGACTTATAAAAAAAGACTACTTCAAGGTGCTTTTATTTTTACTATTCTAGCCTTACCGATTTTAATCATTCCTTACGATTCATTGACGTTGATTTACTTTATCGTGAACGTATTCAGTTTTATTGGTGCATTTTACTATTTGGAAATCTTGTCTATTCGAAAAATGACCGCAGTGAAAGTGAAAAACAATTGGGTATTGCCCGTTCGTCCGATTTTAGTGGATACAAAACTTGTGGCAAATAAGAACCGGAAATTAATTTCTATCTGGTGGTTTTTACCCAGCCTTTTAATCGTTCTTTTGGGCTCTATTTATTCATTCGTAACACTTGGAGCAACAGGTGGGACTTGGCTTTTCTGTCTGCTTGCTGTTCTTATGATGGCGATGTTTTGGCTTTTCTATTATTTTATTGCACGTTTTCCAGTCAAGGCTGTGACAAGTGATGAAGCGATCAATCAAAAAGTCAATGATTCCATGCGCCACCATTGGTCCGTTCTAATGGCTCTTTCAGCTTTTGCTCTAAGTCCACTTGCTTTCATTTCAACGATTTCGATTGTTCTGCCTTATGAGCAAATGCTGATTGTATCCTTGATCTTTGCACTTTTGATTTTGTTTTTTGTGCTCTTTACTTTTTATTATTTGTTCTCCGCTAGAAAAAAACAAGATCAATTGATTGCACAAGCCAAGGAATATCGTTACAGTGATGAAGATCAATATTGGAAGTATGCGATTTATATTAATCCAGATGATAAAAGGATCCTTGTACCGGACCGTGTCGGCATGAATATCTCAACTAATTTAGGTAGACTTGGCGGAAAACTGACGATGGGCATACTGGCCGTTATTGTTATATTTGCTTTGATTGGTGTCAGTATCCCTATGCTGATCAGTGACTTTACTGCTAATCCCTTTCAATTAAGCACTTCTCATATTGGTATTCATTTATCTGCACCGATGACTCAAAGTAGAAAAATCGAGTGGGACGATGTTGAATCTGTGGCATTGATCGACACATTGCCTAAAGATAAAATCCGTCTCTATGGCACAGCGACAGAAAATTATTTAACAGGAGAATTTCGGGTCGATAACAAGCCTGCTTATTTATTGGTTTTAACGCATGAAAAACCAATTTTAGAAATAAGAACGAAGGATAAATTGTACTATTATACGAATAAAGACAGCCACAAAACAAAAAAATATTATCAGGATATCCAAACAATTCGTGGGAAATAAGGTGAGGGTAGGAAAAGTGACTTCGCTTTTCCTACCCTTTTTCTTTATTTTTCATCTGCCTAAGTAATCTTTTTCTATTCTTAAGAGCTTATTTTAGTAAAAACTGAATTTTTTCCAAATTATACTTTGACATATTTCTTTTATGTGATTAAACTAAGCTTAATGAATAGGAGTGAACAAACTAATGACTGGATTCAATTTGAGAAATTACCAGAAATCTGACTTAGAAACGTTACTTGCTTTATTTAACGGAACAATCCAAGCAATCAATAAAAAAGATTATACCCCCCAACAAATAGAGCAATGGGTTCAGCTAACACCTGACTATGAAAAATGGCATGCCAAACTTGACACAAACTATACCGTCGTTGCACAAAATAGAATGCAAATACTTGGCTTCGGAAGTATTTCTGATTCAGGAAAGCTTGATTACTTATACGTCGGTAAGGAATGGATCGGCTACGGTGTCGGAAAATTAATTGCGAACGATCTGATTGCTCATGCATTTAAGGCTGGCGCTAAAGAGATTACGGTCTATTCGTCGATCACAGCTAAGCCCTTTTTTGAATCACTTGGTTTTGAATCGAAAGAACAAAAAATCAATTACCGCAATGGTGTATTGCTGATGAATTACTTAATGGTTTACCGTAAAGATAACGAATAATCGGTTATTTTTACCAATAGAAAACAAAGAGACCCACCATTTTTTTTGGGAGTCTCTCTGCTTTCTATTTATTTTTTTTGCTTTGAACTTTCTTTTTTAGATAGTCGATCAACGACGTGTAATCGACCTTCTCATAATCAGTGACATCTACTTCATGAAGTTCTCCTAATTGAAATTGATCGTATTTTCTTGTTTGAGTGATTTGTTTGAAGTTTTCCTTCGTAATTAGATTGTCTGCCTGACTTCGATCCTCTAATCTGTCTGAAAAATGATAATGAGACATGAGATGGCTGAGATGGCGATCTGGTTCTAAATCTCGTCGGGCTCTTCTTTGCCATAATACTTCAAAATCAGCTACCAACCGGATCGTGATCACTTCATACGCATAAGTATCTGCCAAGTTCGCTAGTGTTTCTTTTTGTTTATCACTAAAAGGATACTCTGAAACAATCACTTGCTTGCCTGCTTCCATATAGAGCGCTAAAACAACATAGTAAAAATGCCAAACTTTTTTCTCCAGCTGCGCTTTTTCGGCAAGCGTATCAAACCCGATTGAATCTGCAAACAATTCTTTTCCTTCATCTGGTGTAATTAGAAAAAGATCAGGAATCTGTTCGCGGATTTTTTGAATGAGATAGCTTTTACCTGTTGCTGGGCTGCCTGCCAGTAGAATTAAATACTTTTTCATTAATCTACCTTACTTGTAATGGACTGTTGCTATTCATAAACAAACCGATTTTGTGTTTCACAATGTCGTGACAAACTTCATTGGCGGGAATCACATTGTATCGTAATGATTTATTTACAGCAGTCTCTTCAAATGACTCTTTGGCCATCTTGGTCCAATTCACTAAAAGTTCCGTCCCAACATTAAATTTGCGGATACCATTATTGATTAGTTCTGGATAATCTTCTTCTTTAACGCCAGTTCCGCCATGAATAACTAATGGAATATCAACAATTGCGTGGATTTCTTTAAGCAGAGGTAGGTTCACTTCGGTTTTAGATTTAAATTGTCCATGATTTGTTCCAATCGCAATGGCTAAGGCATCGATTCCAGTCGCTTCTACAAATGCTAGTGCATCCTCTGGTTTAGTGTAAACTTTGTCATTTTCTGCCACATGGATTCCTTCTTCCGTTCCACCAATCGTACCTAATTCTCCTTCAACAGAAACACCATGTTTATGAGCATATTCGACTACCGCTTTGGTTTTTAGAATGTTTTCTTTGAAAGGGAGGTGTGAACCGTCGTACATAACAGAGGTGTACCCTTGATCGATTGCTTCTTTAATGTCATCAAAATTCCGCGCATGGTCTAAATGAAGGACCGCATCAACCATTTCGTTTTCAGCCATTGTTTTCACCACTGAAACCAAGACCTCGTAGCCAATATACTTTGCTGTATCAACACTAGTTTGGATAATAATCGGAGCCCCCATCTCTTTTGCTGCCCGAATCATTTCAGGCAACATTTCCAAATTATGGGCGTTAAAAGCCCCTACTGTAAAATTCAATTCTGTTGCCGTTGCTGTTACTTCTTTTAAGGTTGTATACATGTGTCCGTCTCCTGTCTATTGATTTTATTTGCCACCAATCGTAACTTGTTTTGCAATTTGTCGCATCTCATCCATTTTGTTCATCCAGTGATCGATTCCCCCATCATCTCCATTTCTGGCAGCTTCTGCACGTTTTTGATTGTATAAATTGAGCAACTTTTTATAGCCTGCTCCGATACTTTTTTTATAGATTTGGCTTTTTTCTAGCATAGCAATCGCCTGCTCGTCTTCTTTTAGTTGGGCCAATAATAGCCCAAGTTCCTCATATTTTTCAGCTAATTCTTTATCCGCTAATTCTAGAGTATCGATTTCTCGTTTTATTTGTTCGATTTTTTTGCGCATTTCATCTTGCTGCTCTTCTGTTAGTTGCGCTTCAGATTCTGTTTTCACAACAGTTTTCTTTTTGAGAAAATTAAACATGCTGTTCCCTCCTATTGTTAAAAGGCTCTCATGATTGGACTAATGATCCAAGCATATAGAAGCGCTGCGGTAACGGTGTCTACATCGGTCGCTGTGGCATTGACAAAGCCCATGCTGTTGAAGATCGTGACTAACAAGGCTGGTAATAATGTGATGAAAAAGCCATGGGCAATGCCACCAATGATCGCGCCTCTTCTTCCACCTACCGCATTTCCAAAAATCCCAGCAGTTCCACCGGCAAAAAAGTTCGTCAACATACCTGGCAAGATCATTGCTAAGCCAAATGTCGGTAAAATGAACATTGCTAAGACAGCCCCGATCGTAGTTGTAATAAAGCCTAAAATCACTGCATTTGGGCTATATGGGAAAAATACAGGGCAATCTAATGCTGGAATGGCATTTGGTACAAGTTTCATCGCGATCCCTCTAAAGGCTGGTACGATTTCTCCAAGTAATAAGCGTACACCAGCTAATAAAACATACACTCCAACAACAAATTGGATCGCTTGTAGGAAAGCAAACATGATATAATTTTGGTTACCTGATAATGTCGAAGCAAATGTTTCTCCTGCGAATAACACCGTCACGATATATAATGGCACCATCACAACCATTACAGACAAATAGGTATCTTGAAGAAATTCAAAGGATTTCGGTAATTTAAGATCCTCTACTGACTTCTTATTTTCACCACGTTCACCAAAAATCCAAGCGACTCCTGCTTCAAATAGATAGCCAATTGTACAAAAATGACCTAAAGCAATATCATTTGAGCCAGTGATTTTTCTGATAAAAGGCTGCGCGATTGCTGGCATTGCAACGGCGAAAACGCCACCGATAAAGCCACCTACAATGATCAAGGCTATTCCACGAAGACCGGCAAAGTAACCAAAGACTGTCGTCATCGTTGCCATCCATAATATCGCTTGGCCTGTTAAGAAAATATATTTCCATTTTGTAAAACGGGCAATGAGAATATTAAAAACAAAAATAGCTAGAAAGGTCAACGCAATGTCTCGACCTAACCCCAGTTCATTCATCGCTTGGCCGTTGATTGCCTCGATCGATGGAATGATTCCCTGCATATGAAACCCTTCTGTAAAAATCTCACCAAAATACGTCAAACTCCCTACGATAATGCTAGAACCTGCACTCAACACCTGAAACCCTAACAGTGTTTTCAATGAGCCCGATAAAACTTGCCCAATCGATTTTTTTTGTAAGATCAATCCTAGCATTGCAATCAAACTAATTGTAATCGAAGCCTGTGTTAAAATATTTTCGATGATAAAATTGACTACCCCCATGTTAAAATCCCTCCATTAATTTTTTGTCGCTAAATTGCGCCTTTTGCTTGTAAAACGGGTGTGATTTTTTCATCAATTTCCACTTTTGATACAATATTTTTCAAATAGATGATCGCTGTTTTTTCCTCATCAATGCTAAATTTCTCGAATTGTGATTGGAAATTTTGAGCAGTGATAATGATATCCGGATTCATAGAAACAGCCGATGAGATATCCGTATGCTCTAGTTTTGCCTCGACTCCTTTTTGATTTAACACATCTTCTGCCGCCATTTGCGCTGCAAAACTACTCCCCAATCCTGCACCACAAACAAATAGAATCGTTAGTTTTTTCATGATGATTTGCTCCTGTCTTGTTTATTTTTGTGTTTCTTTCATACTTTCTTCATACAAAATCGTTTCAAATTCTGTTACAGTCGTACACTGAGCTAAACGGTTTATCTTCGTCTCGTCATTGATCAATTCAATCAAGCTTTTCATAATATTCAAGTGAGAAAATGAATCGACTGCGGCTAAACAAAAAATAATACTTACCGGATCATTCTCCTCATTTCCAAATACAACGGGTTCGGCCATGGTCGCGACACTGATTCCTAGTTTATTCACGCCATCATCTGGTCGTGCATGAGCCAAAGCTAAATGTTTTCCGATCACAATATATGGACCAAACTCTTTGACTGAGGCAATCATAGCCTTGACATAGGATTCTTCAATACTCTTGTCTTTTAACAATGGACGCGCAACGCTTTGAATCGCACACTCCCAATCTGGACATTTTTCTAATAATAAGATATCGCTTTGTTTTAAGACATCTCTCAGCATCGGCTGCAACTCCTTTTTATTTATCTTTAAATTGTTCTTATCAAATGCTTCTTCTAAACTTTGATAAATTTCACTAGAAACGATTCCGCCACTTGTCTTGATCAAATCAAGTACTTCATAAAATAAGTCTGTAGAATCCTTCCCATTATTGATCAAGCGTTGAACTTGTTTATTTCGTTCTAAAAATTCTTGAATGTTTTGACGACTTTCTTCTTTAATGATCGGATCTAAAACTAGAATCGGTAATTCTTGATAGGTCAAGTTGACTGTTGAAAAAATCAAATCGACATCTAGTTTTGAGATCAGTTCCATTTCTCCAGAACTTAAAACAGCTACTACCTCAATGTTGAATAACTCTTTTAGATTTTCTGCTAATAATTTTCCTGTTGCTATTCCGTGGTTACAGATCACAACTGCTTTGTACGTGTATTTCAACTCTTGATTGATCGCACTAACCGATGTAGAAAAATGAATCGTCAAAAAGGCAATTTCATCATCACTCAATTCATTTTTCGTAATAGCTTCGATCGTTGGTGCAAATTTTTTTATGGCTAAATATATCGAAGCATAATAGCGCTTGATGTTTTCTTTTAAAGGATTTAAAAGTTGAATTTCACTTTTGACTCTATTGATCAAACCAGCCATGTGTCGATATAATCCTTCGTGTAATGATTCTTCTTTTTTTGAAAAGGGTATTTTTGTCGCTTGTTCGACAGATTGAATGAGCTGGATCGATAGCAATTGTGCTTGGACCCATTCAACAGAAGTACTCATGCTGCCTGTTTGAATCGTCTCTAACATAAACACAATATAATTTATTTCAGCTGTTGGCGGTCTAACTGCAAGTGTTCGGCATAATTGATCTATAAAAGACCGAATCTTATTTTGAACACTATCCGCTATTTCCCAAGATGACGTCACGATCAACTCCTGCCTAAAATAACGACTCAGCCAAACTGCAGTGAACATAACAGAATGATTTCGATAAATATCTTCTCGTGGAGAAATTGATTGATGGTAGACTTGATCTATTTTTTTTAGTATATTTTTAGGCATGTAACGAAATAACTGCTTTTCTAAAGTTGTCAGTCCCATCTCACTTTCATCAATAAACTGCAAATTGTCTATCGCTTGATTGATCACATCATAAATCATCGTACGAATGGTTCGCTCTGATCCTTTTAAGACGATTCCTTGTTTTGGCATACTCAAAACTTCGATACCATACCTCAAAAGAATCGTTCGAACTCTGCGCATATCTTCATCCATCGTACTTTTCGAAATTTGGTACTCACTTTCTTTTTGGTATAAAAAAATAGGTTGTTCAGACAAAGAAAAAGCCAAAATCAAGTCGAAAATCCTTTCTTCCCGATTTAAATAATCAAATTCATTTTTTTCATCAATCAGAGGTTCCAACTTCGTTCTTTCCTTTAATTGTAAGGCTAAAAACATTCCTCTTTTTCTGATTGTTTTTATTTCTGGTAGTTTTTGATTTGCTAGAAATTCGTTAATTTCCTTAATTTCATTTCTGATAGTTCTGTGACTAATTCGAAAATCTTCACTTAGCTCATCTAAAGTCACTGGATAGTCTGACCAAATAAAGCGTTTTAAGATTTGTATCGTTCGATCTTTCATCTGTTTCTCTCCTTGTCTGATTTCAGTATATAGCTGATTGCTGCAATTGATTAGTAGAGATTGTTGCAACATTTACTTGCAAAAATGTAAGCGCAATCATATTTAAGCAAATAAAAAAAGCTAATTTTAGTATACAAAAAAGAGCATAAAAAAAGTCTAGTTCCATTTTTTTCGGAACTAAACTTTTTTTGACTGTTCGTTACGCTACAGTAAATTTTGTTTCAGAAAGCGAACGCTGTAGCTCATCATTTGAAATTTCTTTTTCACTAATCACGACGGCTGATTTATTTTTTAAATCAACACTAGCTGATTGGACACCTGCAATTTTTTCAAAATTTTCTTTGACGATCGTTACACAACCATCGCATTTCATTCCGTTGATCGTTACTGTTTTTTCCATTGGTAAACACTCCTTATCCTTGTTTTAATTGTACTGCTTTAACTCACTAAATGACACTGACACTGACCAGGAATACAGTTGCAAGGTACTTCTTTCACTGCGGTTTTCTGTTTCTCTTTAAGCAGTGTTTCTAATCGGGTAATATCGTCAACACTCAATAAACTGTCATTGATGATGGATTCAAGAACTTTACCGACTTTTTTGCTACAAACTTTTGTCAACAGCTCTTGTGAAAGTATTTCAATGCTAGAGCGTTCTTCTACTAAAGGAAAATAAATAAACTTATTCCCAGTCCGCTTTGTGCCCAACATTCCTTTATCGACTAAACGGCTTAGCAACGTTTTAACTGTCGTACTTTTCCACTCAGTCTTTTCATTCAGAGCTGCAGTGACTTCTTTACTCGTCGTTGCTTTCGTTGTCCATGCAACACGCATGACTTCCCACTCTGCATCTGTGATCTTTAATGATTTTTTCTTTTCTGACATAAAAAGTCTCCCTTTTACTATTCTCTTGCTTAACAGCACAAAGAACTACATCCGTAGTCAATCACTAAATTAATAATAACTCTTTTTTATACGTTTGTCAAAGAGGAGAAAGTCATTTGTGAATAGACAAAAAACTTCTGTTAAATTTTCAGAAGTTTTTCAATCTTGTTTTATTGAAAAGAGAGTTTCTTTATTGTTTCAATCAAATGCTCAGCAGTTAAGCCATATTCTTTTTTCAGTAATTCTGGATCCCCGGATTGGCCAAATCGATCTTGAATTCCGATTTTTATCACTTTTGTTGGATAATGTTCTGAAAGATATTCACAGACAGCTGAACCTAAGCCGCCGATTACGCTATGTTCTTCTGCCGTAATCAGCCAAGGTGTTTCTTTAGCTGCTTGTAAAACAAGCTTTTCATCTAGCGGTTTAATCGTAGAAAAGTTTAAAACTCGAAGATCAATTCCTAACTGTTTCAATTTTTCAGCAGCAATCAAAGCTTCTTGTACCATCAAGCCTGTTGCTATAATGGTTCCGTCAGAACCTGTTGTCAGTGTTTCTCCTTCTCCAATTTTAAACGTATTTTTTTCTGCGTGGACTCTGGTCACCGGTAACCGACCTAAACGTAAATAAACTGGTCCAGTATGTTCCATGATTGCTTCTATCGCAGCTTCTGTTTCTAAATCGTCCACAGGATTGAGGATCGTCATGCCCGGAATCACTCGCATCAATGCAATATCTTCAATTGCTTGGTGTGAGCCCCCATCTTCTCCCACAGTTACGCCTGCATGCGTCGCAGCAATCGTGACACTCAACTGCGGATACGCCACACTATTGCGAATCTGTTCATAGGCCCGACCAGCTGCAAAGATAGCAAAACTACTCGCAAAAGGACGTTTTCCACCTAGTGCTAGACCAGCCGCTGTACCGATCATATCCGCTTCTGAAATCCCCATGTTATAAAATTTGGTAGGACTCTCTTTTGCAAAAATTTCTGTTTTTGTTGCCGCAGATAAATCTGCATCTAGCACAACTAAATCTGGATGTTCTTTTAGCTTTACCAACGTTTCACCATATGCTTGTCTTGTTGCTTTTTTCATTTTATTCAGCTCCCATTAACTCTGCCAAGGCTAATGCTGCTTCTTCATGTGAAGGAGCTTTTCCATGCCACCCGACTTGATTTTCCATAAAACTGATTCCTTTACCTTTGATGGTTTCACAAACAATTACGCTTGGTGCCTCAGTTTCTTTTTTTGCCATCTGAATCGCTTGAGCGATAGCTGATATAGTGTGTCCATTTACCTGCTGTACATGCCAATTAAAACTAGCAAATTTTGCTCCAATATCACCGACTCCCATGATTGCTTCGTTGGTGCCATCGATTTGTAAGCCATTGTGATCAATCAGCACAATGAGCCGATTCAAATGATAATGAGCCGCACTCATCGCCGCTTCCCAAACTTGCCCTTCTTGAAGTTCTCCGTCACCTAGCAGCACAAAGGTAAAACAGTCACTATCGTTACTTCTTTTCGCTAATGCTAGCCCATTGGCAATTGATAGTCCTTGACCTAATGAACCACTTGATGCATCAACGCCATAGGTTTTATTTTTATCTGGATGTCCTTGTAAGTGACTGCCAAATTTACGTAATGTCATTAAATCACTTTTTGGAAAAAAACCTTTATCTGCTAATATCGCATATAAGGCTGGGGCACCATGTCCTTTGGATAAAATGAAATGATCTCTATCTCGTTGTTCATAGTTTTGCGTATTAATCGTCATTTCTTGATAATATAAGGTTGTTAAAATGTCGATTGCTGATAAGGAACCACCGGGATGTCCTGACCCTGCAGCCGCTAATGATTCAATAATCATCCTTCTCAATTCTTGCGCTTTTTTTTCTAACTTTTCCATGCCACACATCCTGCTTTAGTTATTCTTTTTCATTTCTTCGTAAAAAACGTTCAGCAACATCCAAGAAGATTCAGCACCAGGATCTTTGTGCCCTATTGCTCGTTCACCAAGGCGCATTGCCCGACCTTTTTTAGCAATTAAGGGAATAGTAGATTCGGCTCCTTCTTGCATCATTTGAATTGCTTTTTCCATGACTGTCAGATAATCTTCCTCATTTTTATGGGCTTGTAGATACTCAATCCCTGGCAGCAGTGCATCTAACATTGTCTTATCTTGTAGTTCTGCTTTGCCTCGGGCTTGAATGGCATCAATACCAGACTGAAGCATCTCTACAAATTCTGGGAAGGTTACTTCTGTTTTCCCTTCAACCTCTTTGCCCATTTTTATGAAAAAGCTGCCGTATAAAGGTCCTGATGCTCCGCCTACTTTAGACAGTAAAATCATCCCAGATTTTTTGAGTAATGAATGAATATCTTCTGTTGTCTGATCCAGCTCTTCGATTTCTTTAGAAATACCGCGAAAGCCAATGCTCAAATTGATTCCGTGATCCCCATCTCCGATGTTCGAATCCAAAGAAGTCCAATAATCTCTTTGCTCTTCTGATAGCTCTGCCATCTTTATAAGTGAGTTTTTAAAAAAGGTTTTATTTGCGATTACTTCTGTTGTCATAGCTCATTACTCCTATCTAAAATAAAATTCTTTTAGGTATTAAGTAATAATCAGTTAAAACAATTATTACTCAATACCTAGGTCCTTATTTGATCGTATACCCGCCATCGATCACAAGGTTTTCTCCAGTGATCAAGTTTGATGCATCAGCTGCTAAAAAGAGTGCACAAGCTGCCACTTCTTCTGGGTAGCCAAAACGTCCAGCAGGGATTTGTTTTTTCATCTCTTCACCAACTTGACCTGCCCAAGCTTTTTTCCCTAATTCCGTCAAAATCACCGTGGGAGAAATACAATTCACATTAATATCATATTGCGCCCATTCATAGGCCAGCACTTTTGTCATCGAAACGATGGCTCCTTTGCTTGCACAATAAGCGACATGATTATCTAATGCCACGACTGCTGCTTGTGAAGCCATATTGATGATTTTCCCACCATTGCCACTGATTAGTTCATTTCCAACTGCCTGTGCGACTAAAAAGCTGCCTTTTACATTGATCGCAAATGTTTTGTCCCAATATTCTTCAGACAGATTTTCAGCATCATCTAGTAAAGCGACACCAGCCGAGTTGACGAGCATGTCGATTTTGCCGAAATGACTTTTTGCTGTAGTAATAGCTTGGATTACATTCTTTTTATTGGTGACATCTACTTTGATCCCAAGGCCATTTTCTTTGAATTTTTCTGAAACAAGTTGTTCTGTCTCGTCTTTTATATCAAAAATAACGATTTTAGCCCCTTTTTGTGCAAAAAGCGCTGCGATTGCTTCACCGATTCCGCTTAACCCTCCAGTGATGATCGCTACTTTATCCGTTAAACCAAAATTAATATCATATCCTTTATACTCCATTTTTTGTACTCTCCTTTTTTAAAGTTTCATATACGGCGTATCACATGACATATCCAACAATTCTTTCAATTCTTCATCTAATCTAACGATTGTGATCGACATTCCTACCATATCCATTGATGTTGCATAATTTCCAACTAATGGTCTGTGGAGAACGATGCCTTTCTCTGTTAATACTTCTGCCACGCGTCGATAACAAACATATAAATCCATGACAGGTAGCCCGCCTAAGCCGTTGACCATGACATGGTACTCTTCACCAGCCTTCGCCTGTGCATCTTCTAAAATATAGCGCAACAGCTGATCTACGACTTTATCAGCTGGTTCTAATTTACTTCGTTTGATTCCTGGCTCACCATGAATCCCCATGCCAACTTCCATGTCTCCTTCATCCATTTCAAAAATAGCTTTTCCTGTGACTGGTAAGGTTGAAGAGGATAATGCAACGCCCATCGAATAAGTGTTACTATTCGCTTTTTCTGCTAAAGCTTTGACTTTATCCAAATCGTAGCCTTTAGCAGCTGCTGCTCCGGCAACTTTAAAGACCGGTACATCCCCTGCAACACCACGACGATCCGGTACATTTTTAGCGGAATAGACATCATCTGTAATCAGGACTGTTTCTACTCTGATTCCATCTTCTGCAGCTAATTCTACACCCATATCAAAGTTCATCACATCACCAGCATAATTACCGTACATGAATAAACAGCCTTTGCCACTATCTACAGCTTTGACCGCATCATAGCAGGCATCTGGGGCTGGTGAAGTATTGATATTACCAACAACCGAAGCATCTGCAAAATTTTCTCCAACATAGCCGATAAATAAAGGTTCATGACCAGAGCCACCGCCGACAATCACACGTACTTTAGGTTCTTCACTCATTTTTTGACTAACTAATACTCTTTTATTATCAGCAAATCGAACATACTCTTTATGTGCAGCACAGTAACCTTCTAACATTTCTTCGACAACTTCATAGCCATCGTTTACTAATCTTCTCATCTAAATCTCTCCTTCATTTTATAAAAATAATGACAATAAGAATCCACCAAGAATACCGCCAGAAACAGCTGCTAAGACATTTCTATACGACTTTTTCACATTGCCTCCAGTTAAAGCTGACGCAACCCAAACACCAACTCCGGCTGCTAACCCCATATCGACCCAGGCTGTTCCAGATTGTGTGATCATCGGTGTCGAAATCCCATGATTGATACACCACACAGTTCCCACAACAAATGCCGCTGCCATCCAACCACCAATTGCACCCCACTGATCAACCATTTTTCCCCAGATCATTCGAACGGCAAATGGAAATAAAAAGCCGCCTAAAACTGTTGCAATCCCTAAACTAATCGTCATGTTTGATTCCCTCCTTTATTCTGTTTCTGCTAAACGATCTAATTCTTTTTCTGTCATGCCAGGTTCTGGCGCAGTTGCTTCATGTTCGGTCTCTTTTGCCATGCTTTTTTCAATCGCTGCTGCAACAATTCCACCAATGACAGCCCCAATAATAACTAAACCAATTGTTGGTAATGAAGAGACGAGGCTTTCTGTCCCATTCATAAATGTGTCTCGCATAATACCACAGACCCCAATTGCTAATCCCATATCAACAAACGCCGCATCATCTTCGTTTCCGACTAAGTTAACGAAATGATTCATAAACCACATCGGACCAATAATGATAAACGCAGCTAAGTAGCCACCAAAAATGCCGAACGCCCCCAATTGTCCCCAAACCGCCATCACTATCATGCCCGCAATCGTGTAGCCGATCAATCCTCGTATGAACTTCATTGTTTTGCTCCTTTTCTTTATAAATGACTTAACTCTGCAACAACTAGTTGTTTATTTTGTGAAACGGATGCTTGAACCGCAGCAGCAAAGGCTCCTTCTACTAAAGGGCAATCCATGATTTCTACTTTATCTTTTAGCCCTTCATCCTCAATTAAATCGATCGCTGTTTCCGAACTCAAAATAGCGCTTCCAATATCGCAAAAAATTAAAATATGTTCGCAATCCCGACAACTCTCTATATAGTCCATAATCATCACTGAATTTGTTCCTAAACGTCCATCACCTGTCCCACCTGCTGAAATAACCCGCACACCGTCTAATTCACCTGTCATCTCTTCAATCATTTCTTTTGTGCCATCTGTAATTTTTTGACTATGGGAAACCAAAATTATTCCAAACATCCTTTACCCTCCTTGATCATTTTGACGGTCTTCACAATATTCGCATAGCGCTCAGGATCATGACCAAATCGTCCGACAAAAACCCCATCAACATTTTCATCTGAAACAATCAACTGAACATTTTCTTGAGAAACAGAACCCCCATAAATGATTCGTGTTTTTTGAGCTGTTTCATATGAATATAACTCTGTTAGACACTCTCTAATAATTCCATGAACTGCATGGACGTGAACAGCACTTGCTGCCAATGTTTTTCCGACTGCCCAAGCTGGTTCATAGGCTAGAATAACTTTTTCAGCTTGTTTATGCGGGACTTGATTCAATGCTAGGAATAATTGCTTCAATAACAAATTTTTGATTTCTTCATAATCCTCACTATGTTCCGACTCCCCAATGCAAAGAACGGGTATTACATTTTTTTCTAAGGCCAATAACACTTTTTGATTGATCATATCATCACTTTCACTAAAAATCGTCCGTCGTTCGATATGTCCTAATTCAACGTAGGTTCCTTCCATATCCAGTAAAGAATCAATCGAAAATTCTCCTGTATAGGCGCCATAAGCAACCGGTGCCATATTTTGTGCACCTAACCCAATGTTCGTTTCACGGAGCAATACAGAGACTGGATAAAGAACCCCCATACCCGGACACATGAATTGCTCAACTGCCTCGACTTGTCCCGTTAAATCAGATATTTTTTGAGCAAAATGTTGCGCTTCTTTTAATTGATTTTGATACATTTTTAAACTGATTCCCACAATCGGTTTTCTTTTCGTCATCACTCGCTCCTCCTTTCTTTTCATTCGGAATCCTTAAGCTGTCATTACTTAAAGATTCCGAATTCGTTTCTTACTTAGTAAAATTTTCCCAGTCTTTCATAAAGGCTGCAATGCCTGCATCTGTTAATGGGTGTGACCACAGTTTTGGAAAAATACTGCCAGGAATCGTGGCAATGTCTGCCCCTAATTCAGCAACCTCTTCAACATGTTTCAAATTGCGAATACTAGCGGCGATAATTTCAGTAGAATAACCATATTGATCCAATACATTTCTTAAATTTTTGATCAAGGCTAAACTATCTGTTCCAATATCATCCAGTCTACCTACAAATGGACTAATAAACGTTGCCCCTGCTTTGGCTGCCATCAATCCTTGGGCAACGGTGAAAACAAGCGTCACATTGGTTTGGATATTTTCTTTACTCAAAATATGAACCGCTTTCAATCCTGCTTCTGTCATAGGAATTTTTACCACAACATTCTCTGCCCATTTGGCTATATCGCGGGCTTCTTTGAGCATTCCTTCTGTGTCAAGTGCAATGACCTCTGCACTTACAGGACCTTCTACAAGTTCACAAATTTCTATGATGACTTCTTTAAAATTTCGACCTTCTTTAGAGATGATTGTCGGATTTGTTGTTACTCCATCCACTAAACCCAATTCATTGATTCTTTTAATTTCATCAACATTGGCTGTATCAAGAAAAAATTTCATCTGTCTCGCTCCCTTTCTTTGTGCGTTTATTTGCTAAATTCGGATTCTTTTTGCATAATTTGATCGATTTTTCGTGCAGAATTTCCACCTTCGAATTTTACCGAAAGATATTCTGATACAACTTTTTTTGCCACTTCTATGCCAATAACTTTTGACCCCATGGTAATGATTTGCGCATTATTGCTTAATTGCGCTCGCTCTGCTGAATACGTATCGTGGCATTGCGCTGCTCTAACTCCCGGAACTTTGTTTGCGGCCATCGCCATGCCGATACCTGTTCCACAAACCAAGATGCCACGTTCAATTTTGCCCTCATTAATGCCTTTGGCTACCTCAAAAGCAATATTCGGATAATCTACTTCGTCTGGTGAAAAACAGCCAAAATCGATTACTTCTATTCCTAAGGTTGCAATATAGTCTTTTAATTGATTTTTCATTTCAAATGCATTGTGATCTGAGCCGATCCCGATTTTCATTTTCTCCACCTCTTTCGTTGTCTACATTCATATTAGCTTTTAACCTTCACTTTGTCAACGTTTATTTTCGTTTGTTTTCGATTTAAATAAAAAAGAAAGTTATCGAAAACGAAAATCAAAAGTAATCTATCTAGAGATTAGGTCAATATAGCCTTTTCCAGAGAGAACAATTAAACTTTTAGAGTGAATGAATTGTTTCATTTTTTCTTATAAGACAAAAAACGAAAGTAAACGACAACAAATTTGTCATTTGACCCTTAATCCTGTATACTTTAGCTAACATAAGGAGTTAAGGAGGAATAAAAATTGTATACAGACCAAAGAAGAGAGAAGATTTTGTCCCTATTGCAGGAACAAGAGTCTGTATCTGTTAATGGATTAACAGAAGTTTTAAATGTCTCCAGAGCCACGATTCGCTCTGATTTAAACTATTTAAGTAAGAATAATCTTTTGATTCGTACACATGGCGGAGCCATTCGCAGCAAAGAGGATGAAACGCTTAAAATAGACAAAAATTATGATATTCGCAAACAAAAGAATATAGATAAGAAAACACAGATTGCCAAAAAAGCCTTAGCTTATATTCAACCTGGTGAATGTATTGTGTTAGATGCTAGCTCAACTTGTTATGAGTTGGCAAAATTGATCGATCAATCTGATTTAAAATTAACGATTTTAACGAATGGTATCCGGACAGCGTCGTTATTGAAGGAAAATTTTAATTTGACGGTGATTTTAATCGGTGGTGTTGTTAAGGGCTCTTCCAATGCGGTTGAAGGAATTCTAGGGATTGAGATTTTGAAGAAGTTAAATATCGATACCTTGTTTACTTCTGCATACGCGATTTCTTCCTCTGAAGGTTTATCTGATTTTAATTTATATGAAGTGGAATTAAAAAAACGTATGGTAGAAATTGCACCACATACGATCGCATTGATCGATAGTACTAAATTTGAGAAAAAATCAATTGCGACATTTGCTAAATTGAATCAATTAGAACTGTTGATTACTGATGATCAATTATTGGATGAAGTTAAAAAATATTATGAAAATGATGTTGAAATTTTGTAAATCAATTTTTTTATTCGTAATAAAATACCTAGCTTTTGCCTTTGAAAGACAGGAGCTAGGTTTTTTTCATATTTGAGAAAATACCTTGAATTACAGTGTTGCTATAAC
The DNA here is from genome assembly GCF_001730315.1 of Enterococcus ureilyticus. GTDB lineage: Bacteria > Bacillota > Bacilli > Lactobacillales > Enterococcaceae > Enterococcus_L > Enterococcus_L ureilyticus. The sequence continues at coordinate 26,708 of NZ_MIKC01000003.1, read as the reverse complement.
TTATGAATGAGCTTTTGTTGAATAGGTAGTATATACCAGATCATTTTTTTCATATACATGCTCAACTTGTAAACTAACCGGTCCATTCAACTCATTGAATAACCGAATCCCTTTTCCTAAAATCGTTGGGATTGTTGTCAGAATATAGGTATCAATCAAGTTTGCTTCCACTAAAGGTGCAATAATACTAGCGCCACCAACGACCCAGATTGCTTTTCCCTCTTGTTCTTTTAATTCCTGAATCAACTTTACGGGCCCTTGATTTGTAAAAAACAGCTTGTCTGTACTTTTATCTGGATGACTCGTGATGACATAAGATAGCTGTTCTTCATAGGGATACTGCTCTGGAGATAATTCATTGACTACTTGATCATAAGTCGTTCGCCCCATCACCACTGTATCGATCTTTTCCATTAATTCTTGGTAACTAGTATCCTCTTCTACTAATTCAATCCCGCCACCTAAAAAATCAATACTACCATCTGGCTCTGCGATATATCCATCAACACTTGCTGCGATATATAAAATAACTTCTCTACTCACAAAAAAACCTCCATCTCAATTAAACGTTCTCTTACCTCGAACTATTTATTGTACCTGTTTTAACGCTTTCGTCAACTACTTTGTCTAACAAAAGAAGCATAGTTGAGAGGAAGTGCATGCCTTCTTTCAACTATACTTCTCTGCTTTTTTGATTATTGCTTCGTAACCATCTTTTAAAATAGCTTGTCTTGTTGTTTCACCTAAACAGTATAGCATCGGCATTTCTTTTAAGGTTGTATTTTTAAAAACTGCAAAAAAACGTTGCCATAAGGACGGACTTGCTAGATAAACTGAGGTTATTTTGTCGGCCAATAAAAGTGTTTTTAGTTTTTGTTGATTTTTCTGGGGAACGTAATTGTCATACAGAATGGGTGTAAACAATTGATGCCCCTTTGCTATTAATTCGCTTTCGCCAAGGTTATCTGCTAAATTACTTTTTGGATATAAAATTGATGTCGGCTCTCTATTACAAGCTGCCCAAGCTTCAAATAGATGCTTTTTTGTTGGGCGTGGTGCTTGAAACATTAATTTTACGTTATTCGCTAAGAGGACTTGAGCAGTCTTCTCACCGATCACAGCAAATTTTTTCTGTTCAACATCTCTTTTACTTATTTGCTGAAAAAAGAATTCCGCAGCATGCTGACTTGTTAGAAAAACCCACTCACTCTGTTCTAGCATTACTTCAAAAGATTGCCCCATTACTCGTCTTTTTAACTCAAGTAAAGGAATTTCCACTGTTTCAAACCCTTTTTGCTGAAAATAAAGACAATCGTCGACATTATCCTGCGGCAACCGTGTTAGAAGAATCTTTTTCATCGTGATGCCTGATCCATTTCGTTTAGCAAGTCAGCTGCTACTTGCTTTCCAACACCGACTAATTCTTGTACAACAATACTTTTAGTGAATGACTGTTGTAATTTTTTATCGCCTAAGAACCCTGAAAAGTGATAGCCGTTTTGTTTTTGAACAGCATAGGCTCCAATCGGGATGTCACAATTTCCATTTAACATTGCTAAAAAAGCCCGTTCTTCCATGACTAATCTTCTTGTTGATAAATCATCGATTGGTCTTAAAAAGTCGTTCATCGCTTGATCCTGACTGCGACATTCTACCGCTAAAGCTCCTTGTCCTACAGCTGGAATACATTGTTCGCACGTTAAAATATGATAAGGGTGCGTAGGATCAGCAAACCAATTCAATCGCTTTAACCCTGCAACAGCTAAAACAATGCCATCTAGTCCTTGCTCTTCCATTCGTTTCAAACGAGTCCCCACATTCCCTCGAATCGATTCCACTTGAATATCTTCGCGTAAATTTTTCATTTGAAATTCACGTCGTAAACTACTCGTTCCGATTCTAGCAGTGTTGGGCAACTCTGCTACAGAGCTAGCTTCTCTAAAAATCAGACAATCAGCTGGATCACTTCTTTCTGGAATCGCAGCTAGTGTCAAACCATCTGCAACTTTTGCAGGCATATCTTTTAAACTATGGACCGCAAAATCGATCGAGCCTTTCAATAAAGCCTGCTCTACTTCATTGATAAATAATCCTTTTCCACCGATTTTAGACAAACTAACAGAAAGCATTTGGTCTCCTTTAGTTGTCATTGGAACAATTTCAACTGGAAAATCACCATGAGCCTCTTTCAGTAAATCTAATACGATCATTGTTTGTTTCATTGCTAAAGGACTATTTCTGGTACCGACACGGACGGTTTTCATTCAATTTACTTCCTTTTTCTTGACTTCTCTTTTTATCTTACTAGATTTTATTTTTTTGACAACTGGCCAGTGCCAACTTTATATGCTAAGAAATAAAGCCCTGCTACAAAGAAACCTCCGCCAATGATATTTCCCAGATAGACACTCACCATATTTTGCCCAAAAGCCGACCAAGTATTGCCGCCTAAAAGAATCCCCATTGGAATCAAAAACATATTTGCCACAACATGTTGGAAGCCACAAATCACAAAGCCCATGATTGGTAGGAAAATCCCTACAATCTTACCAATGAAATCTTTTGCCGCAAAATTTAAATACACGGCTGTGCTGACTAAGAAATTACAGGCAATCCCTGAAAGAAATCCTTGTAAAAAAGTATCTTTGGTTCGACCAAGTGAAACTTGAATTGCTCGTTCAGCAAAATCCCCTTGTAAAGCGCCACTTAAATAGCCAAAGAAGTAGGCTACAAATAAAGAACCGATCAGATTGAAAAGCGTCACGATCACAATATTTCTCAGCCATTCTTTGCCACTGATTTTTCTAACAAACAACGCCATCGAAACAACCATCATGTTTCCCGTAACCAGTTCTCCCCCAGCTAACAATAAACAAATCAGCCCAAACGGAAACACAGCTGCACCGATCACATTTACCAGCGACCCCCATTCCTTTGGCATCGTTCCCATTGCTCTAATCATCGCAATCCCTGCAACAGCGATAAAAACACCTGCTAAAAATCCTAATACTGCTAACGTCAAAAAACTAGCACGCGCTTTTTGCACGCCTTTTTCAATTGTAACATCCACTATTTCTGGTGGTTGAAGTGATCCCATATTTACCTCCTTGATTTAAAAGCGAAGTGGGCTCGTTTAGCTCTGACAGAAAAATAGGAAAATATGTTTGTGACGCTCTCTGTCACAGGCAGATTTTATCTTTTTTCCGAAGAGCTAGCCCATGCAGCTAGATAATACATGGTAACAACGTTCCGCTTCGCTGCACCTTGTACTTTTCAACATCAGTTCTTTTCATTCACTGTGTTTCAAAGCAAAAGCGTAGCGGGCTCGTTAAACCTTGACTGAAAAATAGGAAATTATGACTGAGGCGCTCTTTGCCTTATTCATAATTTATCTTTTTTCCGAAAGGTTAGCCCATGCAGCTAGATAATACATGATAACAACGTTCCGCTTCGCTGCACCTTGTACTTTTCAACATCAGTTCTTTTCATTCACTGTGTTTCAAAGCAAAAGCGAAGTGGCTCGTTTAGCTCTGACAGAAAAATAGGAAAATATGTTTGTGACGCTCTCTGTCACAAGCAGATTTTATCTTTTTTTCGAGAGACTAGCCCGCGTAGCTTAATTAATTTGCTCATTTAAAACATCCCATTGATTTTTATACATCCTCGTCAATTCTTCATCCAAATACACAACTTCATCAAAAGAGTGATCACTTAAATACCACTGATGCACCTCATCAAAACGCTGATCACGATGCTCACCAACTTGAATTGCATACACATCAGCTCCTTGTTGTGTATAAGCCAAAATCGTTTCAAAATCGATTTTCTCAGTATCAAGCAACAAAATTTTATGTCCAAACAACGGCAATTGTTCAAACCAATCCGCACCCTTCCGACAAGAAACGACTTCTCCTAAAATGATCAACGCTGGATTTTGAACTTGATGCTCTTCAATAGTTCCTACCATCGTTTGAATCGTGGCTGTGATCGTACGCTGACGACCTAAGCTTCCCCACTCAACGATTGCCACTGGTAATTGTGGTGAAACCTCTTGCTCTAAAAGTTTCTGCTGTGTACTTTTGACTTTTTCTACGCCCATATATAAACAAATCGTACCGTTTGCTGTCAGACCTTTAAAATCAATTGATTCGTCCGCTTGACGATGAGCGGTTGCTAGCGTTAATTTACTACTATACTCACGGTGCGTTAGTGGGATTCCACTATAACTACTAGCAGCCGAAGCAGCGGTAACCCCTGGAACGATTTCATAGCGGATTCCTTCACTTTGAAGTGTGCTGATTTCTTCTCCTACACGACCAAAAATACCAGGATCGCCGCCTTTCAACCTCACCACGATCTGATCTCGTTGTCCTACTTCTACCAATAATTGATTAATATTTTTTTGCTTTAATACATGATTTTTCGGATATTTCCCGCTATAAATAAAACGTGCCGAATCTTTTGCAAGGTACAATAAAACTGGATGAACCAATCGATCGTAAATGATCACATCTGCTGATTCCAGTACTCTTTTCCCTTTAAGTGTCAATAGCTCAGGATCTCCCGAACCAGCACCAACAAAATAAACTTTTCCCATAAACTACACCACGATATAAACAAGATCATCTTCGACAATCGTTTCATAGGCGCGAACGCACCCTTCATCTGGCTCTTGGACTTGCCCATCATCCAAATTGATTTTATAGTCATGTAATGGACAAAATACATAGTCACCAGAAACGGTTCCTTCAGCTAAAGGCCCTTGTTTATGTGGACAAACATTTTCAATTGCTTTGACACGATCATCGCTTAAACGAAACACAGCGATTTTCTGCTGTCCAACGATCACTTCTTTGCCCATTCTAGGTGCTAACTCTCCTAATTGCCCAACATAAATTTTTTCCATTTTTATATTCTCCCCACTGTGTATAACTCTTGCTGTGTTTTATGATCTTCAACCACTTCATCCCAAGGATTGCCGCGACGTCCTGCAACTGCTTCATCAAGTGCCGCTAGCAATTCTTGACGTTTTTCAGCATTTAGCAAGACTTCTTTCACAACCTCAAAGCCCATACGTTCGATCCATGGTGCAGTGCGTTCTGCATAGATACCCGTTTCTCGATAATATTGCAGCATAGCTCCACAAATATCGATCACTTCTTCCTCTGTTTCCACGGTCGTTAGTAATACTGCTTCTTTGACTTCTGTTCCGCCATTTCCACCAACATAGATTTGGAAACCATTTTCCACGCCGATGATGCCAAAATCTTTCACACCACTTTCCACGCAACTTCTTGGACAAGCAGAAACACCCATTTTGAATTTATGTGGGGTATCGATAAACTCATAACGTTGTTCTAGTTTGATACCAAGTCCCATTGAATCTTGCGTACCAAAACGACAGAAATTCGCACCCACACAGGTTTTCACTGAACGAACCGCTTTTGCATAGGCACCAGCTGCTTTCATATCTAGTTCTTCCCAGATTTTTGGTAAGTCTTCTTTTTTCACTCCGTATAAGCCAATGCGTTGGCTACCGGTTACTTTGACCATTGGTACATCATATTTTTCTGCCACTTTGGCAATCAATAGTAATTGCTGTGGATTGGTTTTCCCACCACGCATTCTTGGAATCACTGAAAATGTACCATCGTTTTGGATGTTAGCATATAGTCGTTCGTTGACATAACGAGATTCTTTTTCATCCTCATGTTCTTTAGGCCATGCTACATTTAAATAAAAATTGATTGCGGGTCGGCACTTTGGACAACCTTCTGGATTGGTAAAATCCAGTTCACGATAGACTTCTTCAGAAGAAGTTAATTTTTTTGCGTAGATTTGGGTTACGATTTGATCTCTTGTTAAATCAGTACACGCGCAAATCCCAGTTGGTGCAGAAACGACCTCGCCACCTAAAGCATATGCCAAGACATCGCCAATCACTGATTTACATTTTCCACAAGAACCGCCTGCTTTGGTGTGTTTGGTCACATCTGCCACAGAGGTCAAGTCTTTTTCATTAATTGCGGTCATGATCGTTTTTTTATCGATTCCGTTACAACCACAGATTACTTCATCATCTGGCCATTCGCTTACGTCAGCGCTAGCTTCTTCACCCACCATATGCAAAAGAGAAACTGGTGTATAGTCTTCAATGCTTTCGTTTTTCTTGAGAATATTATAATAGCGATTGCCTTCACTTGTATCTCCGTAAAGAACAACACCGATAACTTGATTGTCTCGAACAAAAATTTTCTTATAAGTATAATTTAAACCGTCAAACGCTTCGATGCTGTTGATTCCCTCTGTCTCTTTAATCGTTCCAGCAGAATATAAATCGCAGCCAGAGACTTTTAAAGACGTGAAAGTAGTACTCCCTTGATAAGGTTTCGCTTCACGATCTGTCAGCACATCCGCTAATACTTTGCCTTGTTCAAATAATGGTGCAACTAAACCGTAGACATTGCCGTTATGTTCAGCACATTCACCTACTGCAAAAACATCTGGAATATTGGTTTTCATAAAATCATCCACAACGATTCCACGGTTGACTTCGATAGCCGTTGTTTTTGCTAGCGTTGTTTCTGAACGAATCCCGATCGACATCACGACCATATCCGTTTCAATCGTAGTTCCGTCACTAAAAGCTAAACCAGTAACACGTTTTTCACCAAGGATTTTTTGCGTAGCTTTTTCCATTAAAAATTTCAACCCTTGTTTTTCTAAATCGGCTTGTAACATCTTCCCTGCTTTTTCATCTAACTGAGTTTCCATCAGCCATTTTTCTAAATGAACAACCGTTACGTCCATTCCTTGATCTAACAACCCTTTTGCCGCTTCTAAGCCAAGTAAACCGCCACCAATCACGACGGCTTTTTGGTATTTTTGAGCTGCTTCAAGCATATTTTCTGTGTCATCGATTGTTCTAAAGCCAACAACACCAGGTAGTTTAGCACCTTCAACAGGTAAAATAAATGCTCTGGAACCTGTAGCTAAAATGCATTTATCATAAGAAATTTCTTTCCCTGATTGTGTCGTGATCTTTTTATTCGTAGTCTCCATTTGAACGGCTGGATCATGATTGATCAACTCAATCTGATTTTCTTCATACCATTCGAGTGGGTTCGTGATGATTTCTGAAACCGTCATTTTCTTTTGTAAAACATTACTTAGCATGATCCGGTTGTAATTTGGATAGTTTTCTTCTCCGATGATCGTGATTTGATAGCGTTCAGGGGCACGATCTAAGATTTCTTCGATTGTACGCACACCAGCCATACCATTTCCAATTAAGACAAGCTTTTCTTTCATTCTATATAAACTCTCCTTTTGTGATTTTTTGAGCAATCCGTTCGATGCTTTGTCTTTTTTAGAATAACAAGAATAAAAGCCGCTGACTATTAGGGAATCACCTAATAGTCAGCGGCTTTTCATGTTCCATTCATTTATTTCTCTAGTTCTTTCTCTTTCAATTTCTGCTCATTCGTTAACTTTCCTTTAGTACTATAGGATTCAAACACCACTAAAATAAGACCCATGGCAATAATCGCTTCTAAAATGAAATTGATAATTTCAACTTCTCTAGATTCTCTGATTCCAACAGAAAATAAACTGATGATCCACAAGAGTACAAACATTACGAGAGCAAGCAGTGCGGCTGCTACGAAGAATCCTCGAATCTTACCACCTTGGGTTTGTTTTGTTTCTTCCATATTGCTTTCACGGTTTTGCTCAATCGATTCTTTATTTTCTGAAGTATTTTCATCTGCGCAATCTTTTGGTGCATACTCTTGCAAGAGCGATCTCAAATAGAGTATAACTTCTTTTTCTTGATAACCTTTGATCGCTTGATAATTGAAATAGACACCGTTTTGGGCTTGAAATTTTTGGTTCAATTTACTTGTCTGGATTCCTAGTTCTTCATAGATCTTGTCATCATTAATAAAAATAACGCCTTGTTCATATGCATAGCTGATACTTTCAATGTTATCCCAAGGAATCGAATAATTTGCTTTGTTTGTAAAAATTGAATAAATCGTTAGTTGTTCTGGTGTCCAACTGATCACCTTTTTCCCTTTAATGCTCAAATAAATTCCTTTAATAAAATAATAGCCAAAGAAAAGAACACCTGCAAAAAAGAGTAACATGATGAATGTTTCGTTGATACTCATTAAAAGACCACATACCATTAGCCAACCAAAAACGCCAAAAAAAGAAATTAAAACGGTTCTTCCTAAAGTTTTGTTTTTCTTTTCTATTAAATACTGTTCACCCATTTTTTTCCTACCTTTTTATTTATTCTTTTTACTCAATAAATTGACTAACGCTTGTTTCTTTCCTTTTAACGCAGCAGGATCTGTCCCATAAGAAGATAGTGCAATCAAATAATCCTCCTGTTCAATCGTACTCATATTATAAAAGTCACTGTTTTCTTTTTGGCTGCAATCATTGACCCATTGATACGCTTTAGCATCTTTGACGATTTGTTGATTGATCGTTTTAGAATCTGTACAGGCAAAAATCAGATGGGCTTCTTTGATCCTTTCAGCAGTGTAAGTTGCTGTGATTAACGTGGTATTCACTAATTCATTGAATTCAGGCAGAAAGGTTGGTGCAACAAGCGTTACTTGTCCATGAGCTTTTAAAATCTCTACTGTTTTTCGTAACGCGATTCTTCCGCCTCCGATGATTACGATTTTCTTACCTGTCAAATTAAGCATTACTGGATACATGCGACGGCCTCATTAACGATTTGTTCCAAATCAAGTAATATTCGTGGATCGAATTCTAACGTTCGTGTGATCGTAATCTCCGTTGTTGGAAAGGTTTCGTTTAACTTATTTTTCATGATCGTAATCAAATGCCCATCAAATAAAAAGAATGGTACGATCACTATTTTTTGCTTCTCTATTACTAGCTTTTTACTATCTAACAAATAATCTTGTTGCCCTTTTAAACTTGTTGGAATAATTGAAAACCCAACTTGCTGCTGGATTTCCTTTGCAATTTCAATTAACACTTGTTGCGGCTCATCCGTTTGCTTTGTTCCATGAGCCACTAACATACCTGCTAATTGCTCATCTGGATAAGCGTCGGCGACTTCTTGGAAACGTTCTAATAAGACTTGACGGCTCCCTTTCTTACTACCAAATGTTTCCGTTTGACTAAATTGAACCTCTGGATGCTGTGTTTTGACTGTTGCAAGTGCGGCGGGAATATCCACTAAAGCATGTTTGGCGGCGAATAATAATACTGGTACAACGATTAGTTTCGTCACCCCTTTGTTGATCATTTCTGTCGCAACGCTTGGAATCGTATCTGGATGATTTTCTAAAAAAGCTGTTGCTTGGTAAAACTTTGGATCTAGCCTTTTTTCTAATCGTTGAATAAAGTCCATTGCAGCTTGATTTTTTTCAGCTTTTTGACTACCGTGAAAGATATAAAGAATTCCGATCATTTTTCTCACCTCATAAGTCGATTAATTGATGTTTCATACTATATTGCAATAATTCGCTAAATGTTTCAACTTCTAATTTTTTCATTACGTGGGATTTGTGTACCTCCACTGTTTTAACAGAAATAAATAACCGTTCAGCAATCTCTTTGTTGCTATATCCTAAAGACACAAGCGGTAAAACTTCACGTTCTCTTTTGGACAGACGCTTGTATTTCTCATCTTTTTCCTCTTTATCAACTTTTTTTAGCCAATAGTTTTGCTCATACGAACCAAACAATGGATCGATCACAATGTTTCCAGCGGCGACTTGCTGGATTGCCTTTAATAAGACAATATCTTGCGAGCTTTTAAGAATGTATCCCATTGCACCGTATTTTAACGCTGTGCGAATATATTCTTCCTCATCATGCATACTCAAAATAATCGTCTTCACTTGAGGAAAATGCTCTGTAATACGCCGTGTTGTTTGTAAGCCGTTTTCACCTGGTGGCATCCTCATATCCATCAAGACAACATCCACAGGATATTTCTCAAGTAGTAAAAATGCTTCAGTACCATCTGCGGCATCCCCTACCACAGTAATATCCGGTTGGCTTTCTAGTAACAAACGAAGACCACTTCTAACTACTGCATGATCATCTGCTATGATAATGTTCATTTGAGAACCTCCCATTGAATAGGCAAACGCAATGTCACAACGGTTCCTTCTGATTTTTCCGAGTGAACTGTTAGATGCCCGCCAATCGATTCTGCTCTTTCCTGCATATTTAAAAGACCTAAACCTTGACTAAATTCGGTCACTTTTTGGATGTCAAACCCTTTGCCATGATCTCGAACAGTTAGAACGAGATGTGCTGCTTGTTCGCTTAGTGTAACAAACAATTCATCTACAATAGCATGTTTGATACTGTTCATGACACTTTCTTGTAAGACGCGGTAGGTAATTGTTTCCACACGATCAGGAAAACGTTTATTTTCGATCATCGGAATAAAATGAATCACTACACCCGTTGTTTCTGTCAAACGATGCAATAAAGTCTCGATTGCTGGAATCAAGCCTAGGTCATCTAAAGCTGTCGGCCGTAAATCCATCGCCAGCTGTTTCACCTCACCGAGTAAGGCAACAAAATCTTCATCGATTTTTTGTAGTTTTATTGATAAGTCCTCTGTTTGCTGACACCATTTTAACTGTCTCGTTTCCAACATCAGACTATAAATACTTTGAGCCAGTCCATCATGCAGTTCTTGAGACAATACGCGACGCTCATTTTCATGGGCTTGATTGACGTATTCAATCAAACGTTTATTTTGAATCACTTGTTGTAGACGATCTTCAACCGCTAAACGACGAATACTCAGCAAGGTCTTACGTTGATCAATCATCGTATAACTACCGCTAAATTGCTCTTGTCCACCTTTTAAGTTTTCTAAAACCAAAGGAAAGGCCGCTTGATCCCAATCAGCTCTTACCTCACAATCTAGACATTTCTCCATCGTAGAATGAAGCATACAGCCTTCTCCTTTAGCAATCTCTAGCACTTTTTCTAAAGGCAACAGATAGCTAGAAGCCAAGTCGTTCGCCGCTTTATTCTGCCTAATACACGTATTTCCATCAATTAAAAAAAGTGCATCTTTAGTTTCTTCAAATACTTTTTCCATTATGCTTATTTTCATTTTTTTCACCTATAAATAAACAACAAGTTCATTTGTTTTGTCTTTAGCAACAGTCAAAAAATCTTCTGTAATAATTGTTTTTTGTCGATAGCCGATGAGCAGAACCCCCTTCACTTCACCATTCTCCAATGCTGGAAAGGCTGCAACCGTTTCTAGTTTTTCCAGCCGTGTAATCGGCAGTTCAATTAATTTTTCCGGTTGCTTTTGTAATTCTGTCGCTTGGTATGCTCGCCCAGTTCGCCAAACAATACCACCAATACCTTTCCCAACTTGCAGCCGAATCCGTTGATAATGTTGATTAGTATTTCCAGCCACATAATTCCAACGGATCACTCGGACTTTAGTCACCTCATTAATTGTGGACAATGCTAAAGCAACAAAATCAACGTGAAGTTCCTCTTTTATTTGCTCGATTCTTCGTTGAATCTGATCCGTCATTTGACTACTCCTATTCCCTAATTTTTGATAAAAAGCTTGTTTTCTACTAAATCTTCTCTTATTCTTAAGCCAACATATCTTATTTTAGAAGGATTTTTTAATGAAAACAACCACTACTTTCAGTTCCAAGCATTTAGTAATGATCATTACGATGACTGTTTTTTCTTTTTCTAGTATGACGACAGCTTTTTTCTTAATGGGCATCAAAGCGTTTCCGTATTTTATCGGTGCAGCTCTGTTTTATTTTATTCCCTATGCTATCATTATAGCAGAATTTACTGGGGTTTATAAAAATCATATTGGCGGATTGTATCAATGGCTGGCTGGACATCTCTCTGAACAAATTGCGTTTATTGCTGCTTTTTTATGGTATTGTAGTTATTTTATTTGGATGATCAGTTTATTTATGAAGATTTGGATTCCTGCATCGATTTTACTTTTTGGTGAAGATTTAACAAAAAAAAATACGACGAGCTCTTATTTTTCAACGTCTAGCATCATCGGTTTGTTCTCTATTCTAGCAGTTGTAGTAATGCTCTTTTTTGTGAGTAGAGGCTTTAAAGGGATTGCATCTTTATTATATTTAAGCGGAATTATGATGACTGTCTTACTTGTTGCAAGTCTTGGCGGTAATTTATTGCTATGGATCACCAATCGCCCTGATATCCTACCAAACCTTACGGCTAGTTTCAAAGTGATTCCGACAGACTCGTCATCTGAACAAAGCTTGGTCGGGCAGTTGTCTTTTCTGATTTTTGCGATTACAGCCTTTGGCGGTCTAGACACAATTGCAAGCTTAGTTGATAAAACAGGCAAACAAAAAAAACAATTTCCCAAATTATTGATTTTCAGCAGTTTTTTCGTTGTTAGTTGTTATTTTTTAGGTATTCTTTTATGGAGCGGCGGAACAGATTTAGTCCGTTTAAAAGCCAATAATAGTATTCATTTAGGGAATTTAATGTATGAATTAATGGAACAGTTAGGCTATGCTTGTGGTCACGCACTTTCTTTATCAGCTGCACACGTTCAATTATTAGCCCAAGTACTTACTCGTTTTACTGCTTTGACGCTATTACTTTCTTATATTAGTTTATTATCGACGATTTTTTATCTGCCGATTCGAACGCTTGTAGAGGGGACCCCTAAGCATTATTGGCACCTTCGTTTAAAACAAAAAAATAAACATGATATGCCGATTTATGCCTTGCTGATTCAAGGGGGACTGGTTAGTTTGTTTATTTTAGGTATTAGTCTTGGCAGTCACTATGTTGTCTTTTTATATAACCAACTGACGCTGATGACAAATCTTTCCAGAGCTATTCCTTATTTATTAGTGGCGCTTGCATACCCAGCCTTTAAGAAAAAACAATTAAAAGACAAACCAGAAACCGTTCTGATTCATTCAAACGCCTACGCTGTTTTTCTTAGTCGCAGTGTGATCATCAGTATTAGTTTAGCTATAGGCTTCCAACTTTATCAGCCTCTCTCTCAAGGAAATCTACTACAGAGTCTAACCTTATTGATGGGGCCTTTGCTATTTACATTGCTTGCTTATTTTCTTTATCAACGGTTCCACAGAAGAAAAGAATTAACGCAAAACAGTTAGGAAAATTAATTTTCTTTGACTGTTTTTTTTTAGCTAAAAAAGTAATAACAAGCGAAATAACTATGTTTCCTGTACAATATAAAGGAAACATTTTTTCATTTCTTATATAAAAAATGAAGGAACCGTATTTTTTTGTACAGGGGGAATCTTTTTGTTTGATTTAGAAAAAGTCCAGTCGTTAAATGAGCTAGAAATGCTTGTTTATCACTATGTTTTGGAACATATGGATAATATTCCAAAGCTGACGATTCGTCAACTTTCCACAAATGGTCATGTATCCACTTCAACGATTCTACGTTTTTGTTCAAAAATAGGCTTTGATGGTTTTTCTGAATTGAAATACGCTATCAAAAATGGCGAAGAACAACAACCTTTTTTGACCAATTTTACGCTGCTACGATACACGTTGATTCTTTTTTAAAGCGCCTTAATCAACAAACGTACTATGAAACATTGAAACTTGCAATCACGATGATCACCTCCGCTCGTCATGTCGTTTTTTCAGGAATTGGCACCAGTGGGATTTTAGGAACATACGGCAGTCGCTATTTTACAAATATGGGTATCAATGCTTATAGTATCGGTGATCCATTTACCCCAATTCCTCAAAGAGGTTTTGAAAATACGTTAGTAATCATTTTATCTGTTTCAGGAGAAACCTCTGAGCTCATTAAACAGGTCACTGATTTTAAACGGTCAGGAGCTAAAATACTCAGTATTACTAATGATGAGCATTCAACGATAGCTCGGTTGGCTGATTACAACATTTCTTATTACATGCCTGATGAACGATCGATTTACACAGATCCGTATATCAATATCACCACACAAATTCCAGTTGTGACCTTGATTGAATTACTAGCTCACCAATCAAGTAAAGAGCTTGCTGAAAAATCTGATTAAAACAGAAACTTGCCTGACTAAAATTTTGACAAAATGAAGTAGAATTGCTATGGTTTTTGAGATGATGTACCTCCTGTTTTTAGCAAACCCTAAATCAGTCGTTAAAGTACATCGGACTAATATAAAAGAGGAGCGTGACGATCTATGTCTTTTAGTATCGAGTATTTGAATAGCCAAGAAATCACTGGAAAACAGTACAAGTTCGCTATTCCTAAAACCCCTGAAGATTTTACTGAAGTCAATAATCAGAAATTAGAGATTTTACCTACTGATAAAAAGAAGATTCAGGCCTTTATTATGAATGATCCCGATAAACGTAACGGTACGTATAAATACTTTATCGAAGATAATGACGGAAATCGAACCTTTACATTAGCTGGTGGTACATATGCAGTCTTCACAAATCCTTGGGAAACGTTAGCAGATATCGATCATTTTATTGGTGCCTGCTATGGTGAGCTTTATCAAACCATTGAATATGATATTGGCGGAACAACTAACATTCAGTTACTTGATTTTGAACATAAAAAAATCACCTTAAAACTCCCTGTAGTTAGAAAATAACTATACGACCTGAAAGAAAATGGCTTTTTACTTTTTCTTTCGGTCGTATTTTGGAACGCAATTCACGTTTTATTGATCTTTTTTTGAGAATTTCATCAGCTTCATCCTGACTTTTAACTATGGTTACGTTTTTTAACAAGGAAGATTTAAACGGCTCATATTCACCTGTTTCATTAACAATGACTTTTTTTATCTTTTAATACTGTTTTTAAAGCATTCATTTTTTATCATCACCTTGTAGCCATGTCTAGGTATGCTGACCCAAAGCATATTCCCAAAGATAAGAGTGCTATTAAATTATTATTCTTTTTTTCTTCATGTTGATTCCTCCTTAATCATCGTAAAGGGTCATGCTGAAAAAACTTAAAACAGATTAATACTTTTTTCATTGATTTTGGTCGATCACTAGGAGAAAAACTGGATACTCAAATGCTCCTTGATTCTGCACTGGATTTAGAATAGAAGAAAAAAGCAAAAAAGGAGCCTTAGCATGAGTATAAAAGCATTAGGTCAATGTAATTTAAAGTACCTATAGACACTTATAATCGTAGCTTGACTTTTTTGTTGAATATGATTGAGGAGAATTGATAGGAAAAGTTTATATGAAACCCTACTTTGATTGTCCAACTTGTAAGCGTAGATATGCACCATCTGAAGGAAGTTACATAGAAACCAAAAATAAGAAAAAGAGGGACTGTAAAGAATTTTGTTTAAGTTCTTTACAGTCCCTTATAGATACTATGAAAGGAGCAAATATTCTTTTTTGATGGTATTTGCTCCTTTCAATTTTTTACGAAATACTTACTAAATTTCTTATTTACTTTTAAAAATATAAATATTAAATTTTCTTAAATCATGTAGTTAACTTTTTTTCCTTATCAAAAAGATACCACCACTAAATAAAATCATCAAAATGCCTAATATAGAGATACTTTGATAAATTTCATCACCCATTTTAGGAAGATCTTTAGAAAATGTTTTTCCTTTAGATATATCCCCACCTGTATTTACTTGGTCGCCTGCTGTTGGTTGGTTAATTGTTGGTTTGTGTGAATCTGGCGTTCCTATGTTGCCTGTGTCTCCTTCGCCGGTTTCACTTTTTGGCAATACCGTTACTGTTGCTGGGGTTCCGATATTTTCACCTGTACTTGGTGTTGCCGTGATCACTTCGCCTGCTTCTAGTGGACGGTTTGTATCAATCTTGATACTACCATCTTCTCCTACTGTACCGGTTCCTAATTCAGTTCCACCTTGATCAGTAATAGCGTAAAAATCTTATCATAAGAACAAGGAGAAATGCGGGAAAAAGAGGATATTGGATCAGTCACCCTATAAAGAAAAGATTCGTAAGTTACTTTTTGAAGAATAGTGATCTCCAGAACAGATAGCCAATAGAATTAATTTAGAAAACAATAGATCTATTATTAGTTATCTTACTATTTATCGTTCAATCTATAATGGTCTATCTAATCAAAGTTTTCTAAAGGAAGTCCTGCGGTTAGAAAATTATTAAGACGAAAAGGAAGAATATCAGTGAATGAAGAATTGGTGATTGTCGTAGAAGATTCACGGATGTGGGAACGATCCATGAACGTCCAGCAAAGGCTAAAATAGAGAAGAACTTGGTCACTGGGAAACCGATACTGTCCTGGGAATCCGAGGAAAATCATGCCTTATAACACTAGTTGGTCGCAAATCTCTTTTTTTGCTAGCTAGTAGAATCCATAAAAAGAGAGTGTAAAATGATGATTTTTATTCCTATTTTTCATTATTATAAGATACTGTTTACTTATATCAAATAACCCTAACAAAACATTTTCTTCTTTTTTAACTCTTTTTCCTACCTTCTCCCTAAGGTAGGTCTTTTTTGTTTACCAGGAGTTAACCATCCTTTTTGAGAAATATTTTTTTAAGTAGTTTACAAGTTTTGGAACTTCTATAACTGAAGTTGCTAACATGAAATCTGTATATTCTTCTGGATCTAAAGTTATTTCTTTTTCACCTTCAATACTCCCTTCATACACCAATCTAGTAAAAATAGTTTCCTTTCTTGAATCATAATTACTATCTTCATGAATAATTTTCTCAATATAAATTTTTAGACCTGTTTCTTCATATGCTTCTCTTATAGCAGTTTGCTTTGGTGTTTTTCCTTGTTCGACTGTTCCTCCTGGTATATCCCAAAAACCTGCTAAAAAATTCTCTTCTCCTCGTTTTATCGTTGACCTCTTTATGAAAAGATATTTATCGTCTATTTTCAATAGTATATGCGCAATTAATTTATTTTTTACCAAGGATTCATCCTCCTTAAGTTTATTTTTTGAGTTTGGCCCTTGTCTTGGCATTGTTGCTCATTCGTTTCTAAGTGTATTTTCCCTAGTGGATCTCACTATGCAGCCGACAGAAATCAACTACTTTCTCAAACGATCCTTTTTGTGAGAAACTAGATATCTTGACTAATTGACTCTATGAATTCGAACCTTCCATTTGAATATTCAAATTTTAAAATACAGCAGTTCGTAAATTTAATTGTTTTAATTTGTTCTTGAGATAACCATTTTTGTATAAATCGATACATTGAACCTCCATGACTAACACATAAAATATTCTTATGACTTTCTTTTTTCATTATTTCAGTCAAAGTATCATTCATTCTTTCTTGTACTATTTCGCTAGATTCTCCACCATAATCTACAAAAAAATCTCCATAAGAAGTTTCACCGGGTTTAATCTTGGGATTTAACTCTTCACTTTCACCTTCAAATAAACCAAAATTCCACTCTTTTAATCCTTTTAATCGAACAACATCTCTATGTTCACAAACTATCTCAGCAGTATCAACTGCTCTTTCTTGTGTTGATGAATATACATGGTCAAACGTAATTTCTTTATCTTTAAAATAATTTTTTGCAATATTCGCCTGTTCGATTCCCATCTCAGTTAAAGGAGAGTCACAAGCCCCTTGAATTTTACCTCTTAAATTAAATAATGTTTGCCCATGTCTCATTAAATATAGCGTTTTAATTGTCATTTCCTCCTATTTTTAGATATATTTTATTTATCATTTTTTTGAGAATCTATACCTATCATTTCCAATTTATACTTGATTCACTATAATCTATCTTCAATTTTTTATTTCTGTAAGTATAGCCCGTTTTAATAACTTCTAGATTTGATTTCAAAATACTATATAAGTTCTTCCCTTTATTTTGATGTTGCTTGCGATTAATGATGTTTTTTATTCATTATTCTAAGGTACTATTTACTTAAACCAAACAACCCTAACAAAACATTTTTTCCTTTTTTAACTGCTTTTCCTACCTTCTCCTTAAGGGAGGTCTTTTTTGTTTACCAGAAGTTAACCCTTCTTTTTGAGAATCGCACCTTATGCACCTAACTGTCATTATTCTTAAAGTATGTAGCTAAGTCTGAAGCAATAGGAACAAATCGAAACAAATCAATATCAAATGTACTCATTCCACAGTCCTTAACACCTGAAGTGAAGAGAAGAACTTCTTACTCTTCAATCATATCTTCTACCAACTTCAATAAAGTTATATTTTCATATACATACTTCGCTTGATCATCATCTTCCATCATAATACATAAAGCTTTTTCCATAATACTTCCTCCTTCAGTTCTATTGGTTATTAAAAGCAGTAGGAGACTTGCATGCGACAATTTTCAGGTGTTGCATTTTCAATGTTTTGGTTGTTGAACATAATTGAACCTTTCGTTGTTGTCAGTATAAAAGCCAATAATTTAAGAAAGGTACTTTTCCCACTGCCTCATGGTCTAGTGATAATTGTGTGGCTACCTTTTTCAAACGATGTGGTGATATCGTTTAGGATTAATTGTTTTTCGTGTTGAAAAGAAGAGTGAGCATTTCTTTTGATTGTTATTAAGAACGTATACCCATTTTTAATTATTTTTTCAGTAAATATTCTTCCTTATTATCTTGCCAGTCGGTCAGCACTTCTCATAAGACTATTTTACGCTCCTTGAGTTCATTTGTTAATCAAATAAATTCATTTTTTTCAATTTTTCACCAAAATAAGTAGATAAACCCACCCTTATACACCTTTCAGACAGATTCAATTTCTGCTGAACACAAGGACAGAGTAAAAATGTTATGCATAAAAAAAGTCGCACAAAAAAACTCTATACACACCTTGACTAAATCTATCAAGATGCGCAGAGAGATCTCTATTATTTTAAATATGCCCACGTGGCTTCAGTTTCTTTTGAAAACGAAATAGTGGTTTGTTCTGATTCTAAGAAGACCCTAAAACTAAAAACACGTTCGCCTTCATTCAAATACAGTTCTATAAAACTATTATCAACAAACACATCAACTGTGATATTATTTGCTAATTCAGCTATTTCACATGTTCGTTTCATACCATATTCGGTATCAATTTTTTTGGCTAAATGGCCACGATCAATTGTTACTGTTTCTTTTTTTTCATCTAAATTCAATTGCCAAAAATCATCTTTTGTACCAAAGCAAATAGTCGACTCTTGTTCTTTGTTCAATTCAAATTGAAGATGATAATAGGGATATTCTAAAAGAAGTTGGTTAGTTCTTATTGTTTGTTTATCAGTAAACTGTTTTTGTACTTCTTCTGTTGGAAAACGTCTTAATTTTCCATCCACTAGTCTCATTTCTTGTGCAGTCGTTAATCCATGTTTCCAACCTTCAGTGTCAATTGGATACACTTGCTCACCACAGCCAAACCAACCAAAAGTTAATGGCAACTGATTCTTTCCATAAAATGATTGAGGGGCATAATAATCAAAGCCAGCATCCAACTCATCCACATGCTCTAATGCAAACGTTCTTTTTTCAACATCCAATTGTCCTACTAAATAAATGGAAGAAAAGCGATTTTGGTAACGATACGTTTCTTTCTCATAGCCCATCGGTGATAGAAATAAAACATCTTTTCCATCAATCGTTACAAGACTCGGACATTCTAACATATAACCTTTATCGATCGGTAAATCAATCGTTCCTTGATACGTCCAATCCACTAAATTAGTACTCTTATACAAAAGCAATTCACCAATGTCACCGAAACCTGTTTGTTCTCCCTCCAAAAAACGACCTCCGCCAAGTAACATATAAAAAGAACTGTTACGCTCAAAAACAAAAGGATCTCTTAATTCTTGACTAAATCCTTTCGGTGCACCCTCAAGGATTGGATTCTTCGGATATTTCGTAATAGTCCCTTTTTTATCCATGATCGCCAAAGCTTGCTTCGCTACTTTCCCTGTATTTGTTTTATAGTTCGCTGTATAAAACAAATAGAGTTCGTCATTGTATTCGAAAGCATTACCAGAATACGCACCATTTTTTTCATATTCTTCATCAGGAATAAGAGCAAAACCTTCATCCTTGAATTTAACTAAGTCTTCTGAAGTAGCATGGCCCCAATGTTTCATTCCATGAAAAGAATCAAATGGAAACCATTGATAAAATACTTGATACTTGCCATTAAAATAGCTCAAACCATTTGGATCATTCATCAAGCCTGTCTTGGGGTATAAATGATACTTTGGGAGATAGGCGCTCTCGTTTATTTTTTCTTCTAATTGACTTAAATATTCTTGCCATTCCGTCGTATAAAATGTATATTTTTCAATTTTTTTACTCATCAATCGCTCTCAGACGTCCCTTCTTTTTATAAGGTACTACCTTTTCCTATTTCTGCTCCTTTTACCCCTTTAACGCGATTCCAAACAATCAAAATAATAATTGGTAAAATAAATGCCATTAAATTTCCGATGATATAAAAGATCAATCTAGGCGGGTATACGATCGTCAAACCTGGTAGACCTGTTAAAGCAAAACTTGTTGCTTTGACATCAAATATTTTCATAAAAGCACCACCGATCCCTGCTGAAAATGAAGCAGCAAGAAATGGAATGATCGAGTCACGTAAATTGACTGCAAAAATAGCTGGTTCTGAAATACCAAATAATGTTGGAACAAAGCTAGACATTGCTGTTTCACGACGCTTAGAATTTTTCTTCGCAAGGAAAAACATGCCCAATGCTGCTCCACCTTGTGCGATGATTGAAACGGACCATAATGGTTGAATGTAGTTGAATCCTGTAGCTACAACTAATTGCGCTTCAATAGCCTGGATCGCGTGTTGTGTGCCCGTTACAACAAGTGGCTGAAGCAATGCTGCAAAAACAAAGGCACCCACAAATCCTGTTTTGTTGTATAGAATATCAATGATCCATCCTAATCCCGTGCCGATTGCATTACCGATCGGACCAAATACCAAGAATAAAGCAAGAGCAGAGAATAAGATCGTAACTGTCGGTACCAAAATAAAACTCAACGCTTGTGGTGTTTTTTTCTTCGCAAATGCTTCTGTTTTTGATAAGAACCATGCCGTTAAAATTGCTGGAAACACGCCGCCTTGGAACCCAACTTGTGGGATGGATAATCCAAATACATGCCAAGAGGATAGGGTATCATAATTGCCCAAGACAAAGTCATTACGATTCATCAAATCTGGTGTAATCATCACAAAACCTAACACTAAACCCAAGATCGGATTTCCACCAAATCGTTTGGTTGCTGAATACATGACTAAGACAGGAAGATAAGCAAATGTTGTCGCAATAACGCCTAGAAAACTAGCTAAATCTTGCGCCCAAAGCCATTCCTCCGCCATTGATCCGCCTAAAAAGCCAAATTGTGTCGTTAATAGTGACTTCAATCCTAAAATCATCGCCGCCCCAACAAAAGCTGGAATGATTGGAATGAATATATCAGAGAATACTTTAAATGCTTGTTGTAATTTATTCTGTTGCTTCGTTCCAGAGGCTTTTACATCTTGCAATGAAGCTTCCTTTATCCCTGAAACTTCTTGAAATGCAGCAAAAACCTTTTCTACTGTTCCTGTACCAAAAATAATTTGTAATTGTCCACTATTAAAAAATACTCCTTTAACGCCTTCGATATTTTCTAATGTTTCTTTATTATAATTATTACTATCATTCAATACTAAGCGTAAACGCGTAACGCAATGAGCAGCATTCGCTATATTTTCTTTTCCCCCGACACCTTCTAATACTTCTTCAGCAATTTTTTTATAATCCAAACTATTCATCTCCTTAATTGTTTTAGAAAAAACCATTTTTGGAACGTTCCATATATAATTATTATAATACTTGGAACGTTCCAAAAAAGCAAGGGCTTTCAAACAAAAAAATTGGATTTATTTTTCATCCAATTTTCTAGTCGTCTTAAATTCTGTAAACTTCACTGGCAATATATGTTTCTTTTGTATAGCTAAGCTATCATCAAATTCCACTAACTCTTTCACACTTAAATGAGCAATCTCACGCACATCCTGACACATTGTTGAAATAGTCAATGACTGATTAGAAAAGCTTCTAGCACCATCGAAACCAACTAATTGTACATCTTCTGGAATCGACCACGGTAAATGTGCAAATGTATTAAAAACAAATTCTGCATATCGATCTGTTACAGTAAAAATCCCATCAAAAGGACAATTCTCTGAAAATTTTTCAGTTAGAAATAGATCCAGTCTTTTGGGAAAATCAATTGAGTTTCCTTTATCTAAATAAACTTCATATTCTAATTCATTATGAGTACAATAATCAATAAAACCATTCATTCGTTCAAAAATACCTAAATTATTAGGTAACTCTCTTAAAATCAACAGCAGTCGTTTTGAACCTCGTTTATGCAATTCTTCTGCTGCTTGTCTAGCGCCACCAAAATTGTCACTTGTTATAAATGGAATAGCACTATTAAAATAACGCTCAATTGAAACAATCGGTATGTTTGAAATAAGATAGGGTTCTATATCACTGTAGGAAATAGTCAAAATTCCTTTGACTTTCTGTTCTTGCGCCATTTTTATATAGTCTAACTCCAAATTATAATCATTTTGAGAATTACATAATAACATTTTAAAATTTTGAATTTGTAATTCTAATTGGATATAGTATGCCAATTCAGAAAAAAATGGCGTCCATATCGTTGGTAATATAAATACAATGATGTCACTTTCTTGTTTTTTTAATGATCTAGCCGCTTGATTTGGTATATAATTCAACTCTTCAATTGCTTTTTCTACTCTAGCAGCTAATTCTGGCTTGATTTTTACGTGATTGACATAATTTGATACAGTTCCTCTAGACACGTTTGCTTTTTTTGCAACATCATTCATATTGACCATTTACCTTCACCTCATTAGATAGTATATCATAATAAAAAATGTGGCATGATTATTTTAAGCTGTTATTCATGTTCATTCGCAGAAGATTAAACATTTTTGGAGTAATCGCTTAATCCTTTTGTCACAATACTTCTCTACTGATCTTTTTAAAAACATGAATCGTTTTTTTACTCCTAAGCTAACAATTTTTTTCGCCTTTTCTTGATTAGATAGAAAATACTCAACATTATCAAATAACATGCAGGTACTATTACCCAAGACATATACAAAAATAATCCGATTCCCAGCATAAATCCCTCAGTTATTCTAGCAAATAGAAATGGGTAAATACCATACCAATCTACCACATAACTAATCACCCCTGATAGCAAACCTGTTATATATAAGTTTGGTCCAAACTTTAAATTTTTCCATACTCTGTTCGTTAAATAATAAATCAAAATATGAATTATACCTATTTCTACAAATACAAGAAAAGGAATGAATGGAATAATCATTATTAATCTCCTTACTTTACTGATCGCTTTTGGTAAATCTAAAACTGTGAGCTCTCATAAAAGTTGTTATGGGAGTTGGTGCAGGAGCAAACCAATAATCTGTATAGTCGGTAACTAGAACATCATCTTCTGTAACGACTATTTTTACTATATTGTATTTTGTCCAATACCCTTTCTCAAAAAATTCAATCAACACACTATCTCCATCATTCAATGGTTTTCCATTTCTATCTCGATAACCGCTATATTTACTATCCACTTGTTTACTCCTTTAGTGATCGTTTTTGGGAATTCTATCTTCTTTTTTCTGTAAAGCTTTATATCTGTTCATTAGTTTTCCTATTTGTTCCAATTTCTCTAAGTCTTTGTCAACATTCCCTGAAAGAGCCTTTGAGATTTTTTCTCTTTCAACTAGAATTTGTACTTGTTCATTTGTAAGTATAGCCCGTTTTAATAACTTCTAGATTTGATTTCAAAATACTAAATAGGTCCTTCCCTTTATTTCGAAGTTGTTTGCGATTAATATATAAGACAACTTTTTCATTACTAAAATCATGGTTCAGTTTTATGTTACCTTTTGTCCCTGAAATTCCATCGGAAAATCTAAACGGTTTTGATTGTCGAATGATTTTTTTTATTGGAAGGGCATTTTTATAATTAAGTTTAGCATACTTGTTGGATACAGTTATTCCAATTATATATTGGGAAGAAAGACTTCCTGGGATTGAAACATTTTCATCAAAAATAGTTAATATCTCGGACCAAGGCACAAAAATTGTTTTTCTAGAAAAGTTGCTTACCACTCCGTCAGGTAGTATTTGAATTATTGGTTTTCCTTTCAGAATTAAATTTATTACAAAATTGCCATAGAAGTTCTTGGTGTATAGCTCAGTTATTTTTCTATTTCTTGCTTCTCCCATAACTACAAAATTCCTTCCATGTTATTCTTAGGAGTATTAGCTATATTTATTGATTTTGTTTTATTTTCCATACAAGACTTATCCTCTCTTAGTTGTTGATCCTTTTTGGTATAACTCATCTTTTTTTATCTGGAAATAGGATTTCCGACAATGTAATTACTATCAACAAAATTACTGATAGTTGGATCGTTTTAAGAAAATCTTTTTCTTCTACGAAAAAATACAATCCTACAAAAAACAAGAAAAAAAACACCACATATCTTATTATTTTATTTTTCACAGTATCCTCCATATTACTCTTTTTTAATATTATTTACTTTTTCTTCTTACTATACATTGCTAGTGCTACGGAACTAAAAAAATCTCCAATTGTTGCAAATAAACCTTCCATACGATGCAGCTATCGATCCTTTTTGAGGAATAATTTTTTTATTTCAGAAATTCTATACTAATTCATCACAATTAATTCAAATTTGAATTGTATTATTTACTCATACCTAACAAACAACCCTAACAAATAAAACTTTTTCATTTTTAACTCCTTTTCCTACCTTCCCCAAAGGTAGGTCTTTTTTAGTTTATAAAGAGTGAATCATCCTTTTTGAAAAGTAGTACTCCGGAAACACGCAATAGTACACAAAGAATTATTATCACTATTGAAACAGCTTCAACCACTTCACTATACATTTTCTAGATGCTCTTATAAGAGTGAATAGACCCCACATAACTACACCTAAAATTAATAAGCTCAATTAAAAAAATACTATTTCGTTTACCTTCAGATATTTTGGTACATAATGCATGTTGCTATTTTTACCGAAAAAAGGCAACGTGTCAACATACCATTAAAATTGAACATTTTTTAATTTTCAGAAATCATATTAACTAAAGTAGCCCACATACCAAGAGATATGTGGGCTACTTTAGTTAATCACGATTATGTTTACAACTGTGTTAAATGACGATATTAGTTACTTTTTTTGCGTTTAAGAGTTAATACATAAGCTCCACCTGCTAGTAATGCCATAGAACCAATTACTGTTAGCAATGGTGAGTTCGTTTCTCCTGTTTGTGGCAATCCAGCAATTGCAGAAGCTGAACTAATTGGTGTTGTTTTACCTGTTGGTTTGGTATATGCTCCAGGTGAACTAGTCGTATTTGTAATTCCCGTTGAACTAGAGCTACTAGTTGTAGTTGAAGAAGTAGTATCTGTAATGCCTCTATTATTAATCGTTAGTGTAATAGTTTCTTCTGCTAAATAACGTTTTTGACTAGCACGTGTGGTGGCCTCTACATAATATCTAATTTGGTGAACACCCGGTTCAGCTAAAGTATTTCCCACTTTATATACTTGAATTGGGTCACCAATAACTTCAAAACCAATTTTTAAACCATCCACATTTTCAAATGTCGCCCAGTTCAAAATATCTTCTTCTGTTAATTTATCACCGACATACATTGTTTTATCTGAAACATTGATAGTTGGTTTAAGTTCTTCAGAAGTGCTAGAGCTTGTAGAATCTGTACTTGATGATTCAGATTCAGAAGTGCTAGAGCTTGTAGAATCTGAACTTGATGATTCAGATTCAGAAGTGCTAGAACTTGTAGATTCTGTACTTGATGATTCAGATTCAGAAGTGCTGGCGCTTGTAGATTCTGTACTTGATGATTCAGATTCAGAAGTGCTGGAACTTGTAGATTCTGTACTTGATGGTTCACTTACGTCTAAGGGAGAAGATTTTACAAGTTCTAATGCACTATTGATGGCATCAATATGTCCTGGTAGAGTAGTCTCTGAAATATATCCATTAGTGATGTCACTTTCAGCAAATCCTATATACATGTTTAACGTATCTACAGGTCCTTTTTCATACTTGGTATAGTCTACATAAGGTTTAGCTCCATCAATAACAGCTTGTAATTGTGCGACTAAATCATTAGTTGATGTCGAATCTGATGTGGATGCTCCTTCTGCAAATACTTTAGACGGTAACGTAACAGTTGTAGCTAGCGCTGAGCTACATAATAAGGTAACCCCTAATAAACTTAATTTCTTTTTCATAAAATAACTCCTTTTTTTCATTAATATAATTAATTTTACCACTTAACATTATATATTCAATAGTTTTAGAAGAAATTAATTAGAAAAAAATGAGATTTATTCAAAACTAGCAATCAATATAAATTTCAACTTATATTAGTTATGAACTTAATAAAAGTAGGTAAGACACTTATACCAAGTAAGTATATTTAGCTATATCAAAAAAACAAATGTTCTTGGAACTACTAAAAAGAGTCTGGGACATAACTCTACGAGTTATGGCTCTATACTTTCTGATGTTGGTGAGAAATCACCGGCATCTTTTTAATGCAAAATAATAGAAAAGACACCCTGATATCCTTTAGAATTAAGTCGTC
>NZ_MIKC01000002.1 GCF_001730315.1 Enterococcus ureilyticus | reverse complement strand
CTTCTTTCCCAAATAATTGATAGGAGTGTTTCCAATTGTAAATTAAGGCATTTGATGGGAGTCCGTATTTTTTAGCCAAGGCTCGTCCGCCCAGAGGGCCTTCTAGGTACTCTTTCACTAGCTTTAATTTGAATTCTACCTCATAATAACTCATAAAAAATAACCTCCAAAATTGTATTTTCCACGTACAACTTTTGGGGGTCACATCAAAAAAGCCCAATCTTCTTTTTAATTTATCCTTCATACGCTCGTCTCAACGTAGTTATGTCGATTCGTTTCATTTTATACAACTCTTGCATGACTCGATAAGCTCTTTCAGGATCTGAGTTATCGAATAACATATCCATATCTTTCGTAACCGTTTGCCAACATACATTATACTCATCTTCCATCCACCCACACGGCCATTCTTTTCCTCTTGATGTCACAGCTTTCCATAAACGATCGATTTCAGCTTGATCTTTACAATAGACATAAAATGAAGTAGCCATTGAAAAGGTAAAAACATGTGTTTCACCACTATCCATCACTCGAAAGGATTGTCCATGCATTGTGAATAAAGCTTGAGCAACAGTACCATCTGGATTTTTTTTGACATACTCTACTTCTCCCTCACCAAAAATCTCGATCCACTAATGCATAGCTGCCTCTGCCTTTACAAACTGCTCTCCCGAAAACAAAAAGCTTGGTGTAGTCGACTGCGTCCTTCACGTCAAAACCAGTTGCCAAAAAACGCCATATTGATCTTCCAACCAGCCATACTTTTCACTGAATGGATAGGGCCCAAATTCCATCAATACCTTGCCATTGAAACTTAACGTTTCCCATAATTTATCAATTTGTTCTTCCGTTTCACACTCTACAAAAAGAGAGATTGAGGGGGTAAATGAAAAATCTGATCCACCATTTAGCAAAATAACTTCTTGTCCTGCAAGTGTCAGCTCTATAGTCAAAAACTGATCCTTTTGGTTGATGTTCACTATCTACATAATAATCGGCCTTGTTGATTTTACTTTGTTCAAAAGCATGAACATAAAATTCAGCCACTTCTTCTACTTTCCCATCAAACCACAAACATGGAGAAAATTTTGGCATTTCGGATCATCCTTTCTTGATAAACCTAATTGTTCATTTTCTTCAATTGGATTTGTTCTACTTTTATTATATAGAAGCGGCTATATTTTTGATAATGAATAAGAAAAACTTTCATTTTTTTGATTACTCTTTTGAGATTCTTTCGTTAAATAATTTTCTGAAATTGACTTGATTTTTCACTCTCACATACTCTTGCTTCTCATAAAATTTATGGGCTGCGGTTCTTTCTACACCCGAGTTTAACCTTATCCCTTTAACACCTTGTTCCTTTGCCCATTGCTCTGCATAATCAAGCAGGGCTTTTCCTAGCCCTTGACTATGGAAATCCTCAGCTACCACAAGTGCTAAAACATTCATTAATCTAGGCGCATATGTGCTAACATATTCACTTAATTGAATATAGCCCACAACCTTTTCATCTAACTCTTTCACAAATAATTTATTTACTGGAGAAGATAATAAATAGCACAACTGTTTTTTTGCATCGGCCAAGGGATATTCGTGATTTAATGGACCAGTATTTAGCTGATTGATTGCTTCTACATCTTCTAACGTTGCTTCTCTAATCGTCATCTTACATCGCTCCCATTTCTTTTGACTTTATTATACCTCTAAATAAAAAAAGAAGAGCAACTTTTACGTCGCTCTTCTTACTATATTCGACTAGCCATTATAAGCATCGATAATGATTTGTTTTAATTCACTGATCAATGGTTCTTTTGGATTTGCTGTTGTACATTGATCTTCGTAAGCTAATTCAGCCATGTGATCAACAGTTGAATCAAGAATTTCTTGTGTCACACCTTGTGCTTTCAAGTTCATATCGATTCCAACAGATACGCCTAAATCGTATACAGCTGTTGCTAATGCATCCACTAATTCGGCTGTATTTTTCCCTTTAAGACCTAAGAATTTCGCGATATCAGCGTAATCTGTGTCAGCACGGAAGTAGTCATATTTAGGGAACATTGCATGTTTTGAAGGATCTTTGGCATTGTAACGGATAATATGCGGTAATAAAATCGCATTTGTACGTCCGTGAGGAATCCCATATTCTCCACCAATTTTATGAGCTACAGAGTGACAAATTCCTAAGAATGCATTGGCAAATGCCATACCAGCCATTGTTGATGCATTATGCATTTTTTCACGACTTTCTGCATCTGGACGTTTCACTGAATTTTCTAAATGTTCAAAGACTAATTTGATTGCTTGTAAACTTAAGCCACGAGTGTAATCAGAAGCCATTACTGAAACGTAAGACTCGATTGCATGTGTTAAAACGTCCATCCCAGTATCAGCTGTTACAGAAGCTGGAACTGACATGACAAATTGTGGATCGATGATCGCAACATCTGGTGTCAATGCATAATCAGCTAATGGATACTTTACATGAGTATCACTATCCGTGATAACGGCAAATGGTGTTACTTCTGAACCTGTACCTGATGTTGTTGGGATACATACAAATTGTGTTTTAACTGCTTTTTCAATTTTGTACGTACGTTTACGGATATCTAAGAATTTTTGTTTAGCGCCAAAGAATTCTGTATCTGGGTGCTCATAGAACATCCACATGCCTTTGGCTGCATCCATTGCAGATCCGCCACCTAAAGCGATGATCGTATCTGGTTCAAAATCAACCATAACTTTTGTTCCAGCATACACTGTATTTGTAGATGGATTTGGTTCTACTGCTGAGAATACTTCGATTTGAACGTCGTTTTTACGTTTTTGTAATTCTTTACGAACTGTGTCTGCATAACCAAATTGAACCATTCCTGGATCACAAACGATCATAACACGTTCAACATTTTCCATTTTTTGTAGGTATTGTAATGAATTTTTTTCAAAGAAAATTTTTGGTGGTAATTTAAACCATTGCATATTATTTCTCCGTTTCGCTACAGTTTTGACGTTGATCAAGTTAACAGCAGATACGTTTTTAGAGACTGAGTTTTTACCATACGAACCACAACCTAATGTTAATGAAGGAATCATTTCGTTATAGATATTACCGATTCCGCCTTCAGCTGATGGAGAGTTCACTAAGATACGGCACGCTTTCATACGTAATCCAAATTTAACTTGTAGATCTTCATCTTCTGTATGGATCACAGCAGTATGACCTAACCCGCCTAGTTCAAGCATTGCTTCACATAAATCAAAAGCATGCTCTGAATTTTGAGCTTTCATCATCGCTAAAACTGGCGATAGTTTTTCACGTGACAATGGATATTCAGCTCCAGCACCTTCGATTTCAGCAACTAATATTTTAGTGCCTTTTGGTACTTTGATGCCAGCAAGTTCTGCGATATGTTCAGCAGAGTACCCAACGATCGCAGGATTTACTGCATATTTTCCTTCGTTCATAACGGCATCTTCTAATTTTTGTAATTCGTTTGGTTTAACGAAGTACACTTGATGTGCTTCAAATTCAGCTTTTACAGCTGCATAAACTTCTTTATCTACAATTACAGCTTGTTCAGAAGCACAAATCATTCCGTTGTCAAATGATTTAGAAACGATCAAATCGTTGACTGCGCGTTTGATTTTCGCTGTTTTTTCAATATATGAAGGAACATTACCTGGTCCAACACCTAATGCTGGTTTACCAGTTGAATAAGCTGATTTCACCATGCCGGCACCACCAGTAGCTAAAACGATTGCGATTCCAGGATGATTCATCAAACCTGAAGTAGCTTCTAATGAAGGTTGTTCGATCCATTGTACACAGTTTTCAGGAGCACCCGCTTTGATTGCAGCATCCCGAACGATACGAGCCGCTTCTGCAGAACATTTTTGCGCACTTGGGTGGAAAGCAAATACGATTGGGTTACGTGTTTTGATGGAAATCAATGCTTTAAAAATCGTTGTTGATGTTGGATTTGTTGTCGGTGTAACACCACAAACCACACCTACTGGTTCAGCAATTTCAATTAAACCTGTTTGGTCATCTTTGTTGATGACCCCAACAGTTTTATCATGTTTGATGCTGTTCCAAATATATTCTGAAGCGTACATATTTTTGATTGCTTTATCTTCATAAATTCCACGGCCAGTTTCTTCTACAGCCATTTTTGCTAAAGGCATATGTTGGTCTAATGCTGCCATTGCCATTTGGTGCACAATGTGGTCGACTTTTTCTTGATCGAAGTCTTCCATTTCTTTTAAAGCAACATTTGCTTTTTTTGCTAACTCATCAATCATTGCTGGTACATCAACAGTTTTCGTCTCTTCTTGCTTCATTGTTTTAGCCATTGTGATCCTCCTAGAAAAATAAGTAATTTATTTTTGTTTGTTAACCATTTCACATAAATATCATACAACATTATTTTTTTCTTGTAAATAGTTTATTGTGATTTTTTTCACATTTAAGCCTATTTTTATTCAACTTATTATCGTAAGCGTTTTTTATCGTACTAAAAGAAAAAACGAATTTATTCTATACTAGAATAAATCCGTTAAATCATGCCAATCTTTGATCGTTAAGTTGCTTGTTTGTGCAATCAATTGTTGATAATCAAAGAACTCGTTTGGTTCAATATGTAAAATGTCTTCGCGACAAGCCTTGATAGACGATGGAGCTTTCTTTTTCCAACGATAAGAAACGAGGTAATTCATCAATTCTATTTCATTGACTGATGAATAACCAAGTTGCTGAAACGATCGGCAAGTGATTTTTAATTCTTTTTTTAATAAGAACTTTTGATGCCACGACAACGTTTCGATGGTTCTCCCTCCTCTTTGTAAAAAATGATCTATGCTATTCTTTATATGTGCTTTAGAAAGAAAAAATTCCAGCAAGCTGGAATTTATTCTTTCGTTTCGTTGTTTTCAGAAGTTGTCTCAACCGTTGTCTCTTCAACGATTGTTTCTTCTGGCGTTTCAACTACAGTAACATCACTATCATTCGCTACTACTGTACCTGGTTTAACTGTTTTAATTGCTGCACGATCAAATTCAAGGATAATTCCTTCACAATCAATCAGTACAGTCTTTTTGTCATTGTCGATTTCAGAGATTACACCATGTAATCCCCCAATCGTTACAACGTCATCGCCCACTTTCATTGCATCTAAAAGTGTTTGACGTTCATTTTGTTGTTTCTTTTGCGAACGAGTCATAAAAAACATCATTCCTGCTAAAAGAATTAATGGTAAAATAAACGAAAGTCCTCCGCCCATTTTGTATTCACCTCTCTATCGTATAATCACTAGTTTACTGTAACAAAATTTCTTGTTCAACACTAGTCTTTTGATCATTTTTTTAGAAACTTTTTGCATTCTCTTTATTAAAGCCATATTCTTCAAAAAAGGCTTCACGAAATTCCAATAGATTATCATCCATAATTGCTTGACGAACTTGTTTCATCAAATTCAATAGGAAATACAAGTTATGGTACGAAGTCAAACGAATACCAAATGTCTCATCAGCCTTAATCAAGTGACGAATATATGCACGTGTGTAGTTTTTACATGTGTAACAATCACATTTCTCATCTAACGGACGGAAATCTCTAGCGTATTGAGCATTTTTAACAACCAAACGACCTTTAGAGGTCATACAAGTTCCATTTCTAGCAATTCTGGTTGGCAGTACACAGTCAAACATATCGATTCCACGAATCACACCATCAATTAATGAATCAGCAGTTCCAACACCCATCAAGTATCTTGGCTTGTTGTCAGGTATCAAAGGTGTCGTAAAGTCTAATACGCGGTTCATTTCAGCTTTAGGCTCCCCAACAGATAAACCACCAATGGAATAACCTGGAAAGTCCATACTAATTAAATCTTTAGCACTTTGACGACGTAAATCTTCAAATCCTGCCCCTTGGATAATTCCAAACAAGCCTTGACGATCTGGATTAGCATGAGCTTTCAACCCTCGTTCTGCCCAACGTGATGTACGCTCAATTGATTTCTTCACATAATCATAGCTTTCATCAAACGGTGGACATTCATCAAAACTCATCATAATATCAGATCCTAAGTTATTTTGAATATTAATTGCTTTTTCTGGTGAAAGGAATAACTTAGATCCATTCAAATGATGTCTAAAATGAACACCTTCCTCTGTGATTTTACGCATATCACTTAATGAGAATACTTGGAAACCACCCGAATCTGTTAAAATCGGTTGATCCCAATTCATAAATTTATGTAAACCACCTGCTTCTGCAATCAAATCATCTCCAGGACGAAGCCATAAATGATACGTATTGCTCAAGATCACTCCTGCTCCCATTTCCTTTAAGTCTTCTGGTGACATTGTTTTTACTGTCGCTAACGTTCCTACAGGCATAAACATCGGTGTGGGGAAAGTCCCATGTGGTGTGATTATCTCTCCTAAACGAGCACCTGTATGCTTTTCTTTCTTTATTAAACGATAACGAATGGCTGGTTCTGTCATTCATTTCCCTACTTTCTTTTACAAATTTACACTTCAATCATCATACTTTTTTTTATTCGTATTTGCAAGGTTTTACAGGCTTTCTTTAGTATATCCTTAGACAATAAAAACTAGAGGCAAGTATACAATCGTTTGTCTCTAGTTTCGTTGAGTTTTTAATTCATTTATTTGTTCTTCATTGCTGTTTCTAATGCCATCATCGCATTTTTTACAACGTCTGGTGTGATTTTTTCTTTCATATAATGAATGGTTTCATGCGACTCGCAAGCGCGTTCTGCAACTTGCTCGTAATCGAATTCAGATAAAACCATATTCATCGCTTTTAAAGAAACAGGTAACTTCAAGCTTTGATAAAATGGAATCAATCGTTCGATCTCATCCCATTTATTTTCGATTACCAATTGAACAAACACACCATAGGCTACTTTATTTCCATGTAGTTGTTGATGGCTTTCTGGTAAAATCGTCAACGCATCATGAATCGAGTGCGCTCCTGCCGTCCGTCCATAATCATCCCCAAAGCCGCCAACCATTCCGCCAAGTAAAATATTCGTTTCTACAACATTTAAGAAGGCTTGATTGATTTCTTTTTGTGCCATGGCCTTCAACGCTTCTTGACTATCACGAAGCAACACATCACGACATTTTTTAGCAGCGAATGCGGACACTTGAATTTCAATTGGTTGGGTTGCTAACTGTGAGATCATTGCATCTGCTTCATACCATTTTGCAACCGTATCGCCAATCCCTGCAATCATCAACTCGCTTGGAGAGGTCAAGATCACCTTTGGTTCAATCAAAACTAAGGCATTACTGATAGGAAATACATCGTAACGGTCCATCGAACCATCTGTATTATAGATGACACTTAGGGGGGTATAAGCCGCACAAGTAGCCGCTAATGTAGGTAAAATTAAAATCGGCGTTTGGCACTGATTCGCAATCGCTTTACCTAAGTCTGCAATTTTCCCACCACCTACAGCTATGATCCCATCTAACTCTTTTTGCTCAAAAATCGCTTTTAGCTCTGCTGTTTTTTCATCCGTACATTCTCCACCATACTCAACAAAACATGTATCTATATGCATGAAAGTAGGAAAGTATGGTTTAGCTGCTTCCCACGAGTCTTTCCCATGTAAAATCATGACACACTTAATGTTTCTTCTATTTAAGTGCTCTTCCAAACTATCCCACGCACCCACTCGGCATTCATATTCTTGCGGTGCCCCTCTTACTATTAATGATTGATTCATCGTTCTCGACCTTTCATTTTTTCTTATTTTTATGCAAAAGTGAAAAATTATGACTTCTTTGGTAAAATTCACTTTTCCTTTCCCTTAATCTATGATATGATAAAACACATCCAAAAACAATAAATTTTTATACATATATATGCTATTTTTAGAATATTTATTGAAACAGAAAGTTATCGAGTGTTTATGCTTATGAACAATCTACTATAAAGGAGACGAACAAATGAAACTATGTAAAAAAACCTTAGCACTTATCATACCAATACTATTGGTATTACTCACTTTTTTGCCTACCAGTGTAGCCTTAGCTGAAGAAAAAGATCCAGTCTATGATGCTATCATGAAACGTGGCGAACTAATCGTTGGCTTATCAGCCGATTATGCCCCTTATGAATTCCATGCAGATATTGATGGCAAAGACCAGGTCGTGGGTTTTGACATCTCTATCGCGCAAAAAATTGCTGATGATTTAGGTGTAAAATTAAAAATTGAAGAATTGGGTTTTGATGCATTATTAGGTGCATTGAAAACTGGTAAAATCGACTTGATTATTTCAGGGATGGCCCCAACACCTGAACGGCTGCAGGAAGTCAATTTTTCGACACCTTATATGACCGTTCAACAAAAAGTTGTTGTTCGAGCAGACGATAAAGATCGCTTTCAGTCAACAAAAGATTTTGATGGTGTCAAAGTTGGTGTTCAAAAACAGACAACCCAAGAAGAATTAGCGAAAACAGAACTAGTTGGATCGATTCCAACCTCTTTACAAAAAGTTCCAGACATTATCATGAACTTAAAAAATAAAAAAGTTGAAGCAGCAGTGTTAGAAGGTCCAGTTGCTGAAGCCTATGTCGATCGTGACAAAGAATTGACATTTGCAGATGTCACCTTTGAACAAGGGCAAAAGGACGCCGCCGTTGCTATTCCAAAAAATGCTCCTATCTTAGAACAAAAGGTCAACGCTTCGATTCAAACCATCAATGACAATAACTTGTTAGAAGGTTATAAAAAAGAAGCCGGGAAATTAATGTTTACTGACGATCAAAGTTTTCTTGGGAAGTATGGTAAATTCTATATCAGCGGTGCTGGCTATACGATTTTCTTAGCTTTTATGGGTGTCTTGTTTGGTGCAATTCTCGGTGGCTTACTCGCTTTGATGAAATTATCCAAATCAAAAATCTTACGTGGCATCGCAATTTGTTATATAGAATATGTTCGAGGTACTCCGTTATTAGTACAAATCTTCATCGTTTATTTTGGTACAGGTGTTTTAGGGCTTGATCTATCAAAAATTGCAGCTGGATGTATCGCTCTTGCCTTAAACAGTGGCGCTTATGTTGCAGAAATCGTTCGAGCTGGGATCAACGCTGTTAATAAAGGACAATTAGAAGCGGCCCGTTCTTTAGGAATGAACCAACCTCAAGCAATGCGCTATATCATTTTACCGCAAGCAATCAAAAATATTTTACCTGCATTAGGAAATGAATTTGTAACAGTCATCAAAGAATCTTCAGTTGTATCAGTTATTGGTGTTTCTGAATTGATTTTCCAAGCCGGTAATGTTCAAGGCGCAAGTTTTAAACCATTCTTACCGTATCTAGTTGTTTCATTGATCTATTTTGTTTTAACCTTTACGATTTCCCGCCTATTAGGTGTTGCTGAAAGGAGAATGAGTACTAGTGATTAATATTAAAAACCTACACAAAACATTCGGAAAGAATGAAGTCTTAAAAGGCATCGACTTAGATGTCAAGGCTGGCGAAGTCGTTGTAATCATCGGACCTTCAGGTAGCGGAAAAAGTACCTTTTTACGTTGTTTGAACTTATTAGAACAACCAACAGATGGAACGATTAGATTTGAAGGAAAAAATTTATTAGACAAAGATACCGATATCGACGCCCTTCGTCAAAAAATGGGTATGGTATTTCAAAACTTCAATCTATTTCCTCATAAAACAGTTTTAGATAACTTAACGATTAGTCCAATTAAAGTGAAAAAAGAAACTGCTGAAGCCGCTAAAGAAAAAGCTCAGGCTCTATTAGAACAAGTAGGGCTAAAAGATAAAAGCAGCAGCTATCCCTCCAGTTTATCTGGCGGTCAACAACAACGAGTAGCCATTGCAAGAGCACTAGCAATGAATCCTGATGTTATGTTGTTCGATGAGCCTACCTCTGCGCTGGACCCAGAAATGGTTGGTGAAGTGCTGGCAGTAATGAAAGCTTTGGCCGTCGAAGGAATGACTATGGTTGTTGTGACACATGAAATGGGCTTTGCTCGTGAAGTTGCCGATCGTGTTATTTTCATGGATGCTGGAATTATCCAAGAAGAAGGGACGCCAGAAGAAATTTTTGGACAACCAAAAAATCCACGTACGCAAGATTTTCTTAGAAAAGTACTATAACATTGAAAGAGGGCAAAGCAAATTCATCTAAATTTGCTTTGTCCTCTTTCACAAAGTAAGATAGAATAGATTAAAGCAAGTAACTATTGGAGGAAAGAATTATGGACATTTCAACTATTTCAAAAAAGCACCAGCATCCTGCTGAAAATATATTGATGGATATTGCCACTTTAGCTAAACAAGTCCCCAACCTACTTGATTTATCGATTGGTGATCCGGATTTAATTACCGATGAACGAATTATTGATGCGGCTTTTGCTGATGTCAAAAATGGTCATACAAAATACACTGCATCCGGCGGTAGTCAAGAATTTATCGATACTGTAGCTGACTTTTATCGAAAGCAATATGGTTTGGCCTTCAAACCTGCTCAAATCCGAGCAACAGTTGGTGCGTTGCATGGTATGTATTTAACGTTACAGGTGATTTTAGACCCTGATGATGAAGTGATCATCCATGAGCCTTATTTTTCTCCCTACAAAGATCAAGTACTTTTAGCTGGCGGCAACCCAATATTTATCCCAACCTATGAAGAAGATGGTTTTCAGATTGATATCGACATTTTAAAAGCCGCAATCACAGATAAAACAAAAGCAATTATTATCAATTCGCCTAATAATCCTACTGGATCCGTATTTTCTCCAGAAACATTTAAGGCTATCGCAGATTTAGCCATCGAGAAAGAGTTTTATATTCTATCTGATGAAGTCTATGAAGCATTTTGTTTCTACGATAATTTTGTCCCAATGGCTACCTTCGCACCTGAGAATACCATTACTTTTAGCAGTTTTTCAAAAACTTTTGCTATGACTGGATGGCGAATTGGCTATATGGTCGCACCTGAATATATCAATGATGCAGCAAAACTAATCAATGAAAGTATTACCTATTCTGCACCAAGTCCGTCTCAACAGGCAGGGATTTATGCTTTAAATCACTCTGATAGTTTAGTACCAAACGTCGTTTCTGTCTTTAAAGAACGTTTAGAATATCTTGAACAACGTATTGCAACAATCCCATTTCTGTCTTTACATCCTGTCAAAGGCAGCATATACGCTTTTATCAATATCTCTAAAACAGGAATGACTTCCGTTCCTTTTGTGGAGAAAGTTTTGAAAGAGACGAACGTATTGATGATTCCGGGAAAGGCATTTGGTGAGACAACTGGAGATAATTATGTACGTTTAGCCGCAACTCAAGATATCACAATTTTAGAAGATGCATTTGACCGAATTGAGAAGATGCATTTTTAACCTAAAAATAGTTTTGCTTTTCCCTAACCAATCGGAAAAAGCAAAACTATTTTTATTTAGGAATAAAAAGTACTACAACTCTTCATTATCCGCTAAAACGTTATACAAAATGGCCAGTGTTGCGACAATACACACAGTGATTTGAATCCACAGATTATCCGAAAAATTTTCCGATATTTTAAGCGTAGCAATTGCGAGAAAAAAACAAATTGCTAAAATTCCTGCTAATTTTATCCGCTTGAATTCTTGCTGAATTCGATAGATTGTTTCAATAGGAACACTTTTTTGTTGAGCAATTTCTCGTAGTTTCCGTTTCCCAATCAGCTGCCATAAAACATCCCGATATAACTGCTTTGCCTCACTATCTCTACTAAAAACTGAGTAGCTCTCTTTATTTCTATTTTTTTCTTGTTTTAACTTTAGTTTGATCAGACGCGGATGCAACAAGCGATCGTTTTTATTGATCCACAAAAGTACTTCTCGCCACTCAGCCAAAGTTAAGTCTGGCGAGGTCAATACAATTAAATCAAGCTCCAACTCATCTAGTTCATTAAAAAATTCTAGTAGTTTTTGATAATCTCTCGAGATAGCTTCTAAAAACGCAATCACTACACAATCACCTGGCTCTGTATAGTCCAATAAGCGTTGATAGTCACTTTCAGGATCTTGAAGTACTTCATAGCTCTGGCTTTTATC
This sequence comes from Enterococcus ureilyticus, assembly GCF_001730315.1. Classification (GTDB taxonomy): domain Bacteria; phylum Bacillota; class Bacilli; order Lactobacillales; family Enterococcaceae; genus Enterococcus_L; species Enterococcus_L ureilyticus. Next base: position 142,507 of record NZ_MIKC01000002.1, on the reverse strand, counting down.
CGAGAAAATTTCTTCTACTTCATAATTTTCTAAAAAATCAAACTGTTGATTCAATTTATTGCCACGAGCATAGCCTATATTCATCGTTATCTACTTCCTCGTTTCATCAATTATTCTCTTATCTGTAGCACGCTTATCCCTTCTAGTTATTTCTTTTTTTGATGCAAAAGGTTGCTCGTTTGCTTTGGAATAAGTTTTTTTTCTAGTAATTTGATTAAGCTTATTTGTTATTTCTGCATTTTTTTGAATAACAATTATGAATAATACACTATGAACAAACGTAATAATCCCTAATACTATCAACAGTAAATACATTATATGTTATTCCTATCTATATAGATTTAGGGTTTTCATCATTCTATAGTAATGGAGGACCCTATGAACCAAACTTCTTAAATCCCTCAATATCCTTAGATAGACTATTCTTTTATTCTACTTTAATTGCACCTAATTTATTTTCCTTATACTCCCAATGATAGAAAGTAGGTTTTTCTGTTACCGGCTCGATATATGTCGTCAACCAAAATTCTGGGTTCGCCGATGCATCAATCTTGACTGGAATTTTTGTACTATTACTAGGTAAATGAGGTGCTTCTTTAGTTGTTAGTACATATCCAAGGAGTCCATAATTCATTGGAACCTTTGGAACAAAAGTATAAATTGGCTGACTGATTTGATAACGAATAATGTACGTATCAAAGTTTGCCTCATTATCTATAGAAGAACTCATTGTTAGTGGAAATTCCTCTTTCATTTGCCCTAATGCAGTCTGACTTCCTAATACTCCAAATCCTTTTTTAGGCAATACTACCTGATCATTCGGATTAGTCACAACTTGTCGGCTATGAATGGTTAGCTTACGACTCCTATAAATTAAGCGACCTTCTTGAAATTCATCGGTAACAATCCATTGAAGAGGTGAAATTTGATTTCCTCCAATACCTACTAATTTAATGAAGTCATAGAACTCAACACTTTTCGGTGTAATGCTTTCCTTTTTACTAATCGTTATCTGCTGATCTAATAACAAATCTCCAGCAGGAAGTGGCTCTCCAGTCTCACTATATGCTTTTAAAGAAATTTTTTGAGGAACTTCTGCTGTCCAAGAAACTTTGGTGACTTCGTTTACCTGTGTAGTGCTTTGAGGGATTTCATGTAACATTATCTGGATTTCCCCTTTTTGATTAACTGGAGTATTAATTGAAAAGCGTAAATCATTTATAAATTTAGTAAGTGTTATCAAATCATTCTTTCCTTTGGTCATAAACGAGAATGATTTATAGTCAGCCGTTTCACTATTTTCGAGAGCAATCCAATTTGTAGGCAGTATCAGAGAAGTGAAATCTTTAATTTCTGTATTCTTAGGGATACGGATTTCTACTTCTTCTATTAAATTATCTAAAGAGCTATCTATATTCAGTTCAATGAGTCTAGTTTCATTTTTTGTACGTTCAACTTTAAAATCAATATCTTGAGGAATGTCTTTGATTTTTTGACTACTCACTTGAGAAATATTGTTAGAACGATCTACAGCTAAAACATGCAGATATTTTCCTGAATTGTTATTTTCCGTAATTGTAAATGTACTTCTTGTCTCATAATTAAGAGAATCATCATCTGGTGCAACATAGTGATCAAATTTGTCTGGATCTATCCTACCATATGAATCTTTATAGGTCTCAACCTGTTTTGCTAAATTTGATGTTTGCAAATTGTTTATTTCATAAAAATAGCCAGCAATATTACTTATGATTACTTCTTTTACGACATCTGATTTTTTGACACCGCTATTTTTAGTATTAGCTTCTACATACCATTGATACTCTTTACCATTATCAAGAGAGTCCGCCTTAATACTTAAACTATTATTATTTTTACCGCTACGAATACTCACTTTGGGTATATTAGGCGCCTTATCGTCTCTGACCGTTTGATCATTAGCAAAGTTCTCCGATGATACCTGTGCTAAATTGTATAATGTGTTAGCTATTATTTTTCTTTCATCCATGGTAGAGGCACCATTACTATGCCCAGTCTGAATCAGCCCAACATTATTATTAGTTTTCAAGTACCAACCCATCGTCCAATTACTATCTTCCCAAAGCGTTGTATTAAATACAGTATAGGGCTCTCGAAACATAATCCAATTGGTCCCAATTGACTTACTAGCAAGTAAGTTATTATGTGCTGGTGGAATCGTCAGATTTTGTCCATTGGCAAGTTCAAATGGATATTTCATTAAGTAACCATCATTTGTGACTTTTATTTCAGATCCACCTGTACGAATATCCGCTGGTGCACCGGCTGGATTTATGTTTGTTAAACCTAAGAGTTTATTAAAAGAGGCAAACATTGGATGATTGGTGGTATCGTGCCCGAATAAAACACCTCTTCCACTATCAATATATGCTTGTGTTTCATTTTTACTATTAGTATTTAAATCCTGTCTGTTATTATTATCCCACGAACCAAACATCAAAACATCATACTGATACTCACCTGAACTATTTTTTAAATAGGCATTGGGATTTGCATTATAATCACTTATTTTTGTTGAAGTCACTTGAATTAAATCAGAGCCATCAGTAGCTTCTAAATTCAAACTGCTCATCCAGTCTTTCAACGTATCTGATTTTGGTTGTTCGGGGTATATATTTAAAACTTTGATTGATTTACCATAGTTCAAAGATCTATTGCTCCATGTTGTACCATCTTCAGATTGATATAAGCGATAACCAGACTGATTCAACCCAGTAACTTTATCCCATTCTAAAGACGCATAATTTTTTTTGTCTTTATAACTCCACTTATTCTCAGCAGTCAGCCTAAAGTCTCCATTATTAACAACAGTAGATGCTTTCAACTTATCATTCAGAAAAAAATAACCACCAACAATTAGAGCGATTATCAGTAAAAGCAACCACTTACTATTCTTTTTAATTTTTTTCTTTCGTCCTCTTATTTTCATTCTATCCCCTTCTTTTCAAGACTCATCAAATCAATGGTTTCTTTGTTGAAAACACTCATTTCATGAGTGTTGAATAATTGAAAAAGGCATACATGGAACAATTATTCCATGCGCCTAGCTTATTTTGCTTTTCCAGCTAATTGATTATCTATTATTTGTAAATTCCCATTGTTCGGTGTAGTTCCTTGCCACCAAGCATCACGATAAGCAAATTTTGCACAATTAATTGCCTCTACTTTTACTAACAAATTGAAAGAGGCATTCTGATACTCCTGACCTAACTCTTTTTTTAATGTAACTTTTGTAAACAAATTCTCTGTAACTTTAGACGGATCAGATTCCAAGACATTTAAATAATAATAATATCCATCTTCTCCCAACTTCCATTGTGTCGTATTCAGGTCCAAAAGCACTTCCTCACCAATTTTTGAAGGTAACAAGCGATTACTTTCACCACTTTCTAAACGAATTTCCGGAAGTATCATCACTCGAATAAATTGATCAACAGAGCCTGTATTTTTTATAGTTACTTTCTTTTCAACGGAAGTATTTGGTGAAATCGTTGTTGGTTCTTTAAAAACCTCTTCTATTTTAGTTTGAAAATTTCCAATCTGAAAAAAATTTACTTTCTCTTCCCTTACTGTCATTGCAGCATATGCTACTACACTTCCAATAACTAAACACATGATTAACGCAGGGATCATCCAGAGAAAACGGATAAACTTTTTCTTGTCTTTCATCTTGAATTCCTCCTAACGAACTTTTTCACGATACATTGTTCCTACATATGAATTAGAAGTGAGTTCCCAATCAGCTAGTAAGGATTTTGTAATATCATGAGCATCCATAACTGGAATTAATTGATATAACGAACTTTTATATTTGTTTGGTAACATTTTATCTACTGTCACACTTTGAATCAGCTGCTTCGTTTGTTCCTTAGGCTGTAATACCTCTGAGTAATAAAAATAACCTTCTGAATAATACCAATAGTGACGTACCCCAGTTGCGGGTTTATTGTTTACATCATAGATAGCCGTACTATTAAATTGAATCGTTAAATAATTAAGCTCTTCAGTTAATCGATTCCCGTCATACACATATGCTGTATTTGAATTGTTCTTATCCGCTTTATAAATCTTGGATGCTATATAATATTTTCCCGAAGCTAGCTTGTATGTACTCCCTTTTGTCCATGTAGCGACATCTTCCATCTTTATATCTGAGCCACTTGATTTAGAGACAGTTTTTAGACTGCCATTCCCTGTCCCATCTGTCATATCCTGTTCAAATTGACCTAAAAACTCATATAAAGAGATGCGAACAATGGCTGGTATTTGTCCATTATTTTTTACTGATAATTTCATTTCCGTCGTTGTTCCAGGTATCCATTGCAGATTTGGGGTAAAGACTTCATCGATTGTTGCAGAAAGCTTTTTTGTATTGGTCATACTTGGGTTGATTTTTTCATCACTATAGGTAATCCAAGAGTATGTACTTCCCACTACCAGTAATAAGCTTAAAAACACAGAAAATATGGCTAAAAAAGGTTTATTTTGATTAATTGTTTTCAATAATCTTCTTCCTTTTCTCATTGGTCTCCCCCTCCTCTACACAATATTGTTTTGTTCATCTTTACGCTTTTTCCATAATAAAATTGCGATCAACATCAGCAACAATCCAGCTAAGGTTTTATAAAGTAAATTTTTTATTTCTTCACCAGTCATCGGAAACATGCCTTTGGGCTTCGCCTTTGCTGGGGAGTCTTTGCTACTACTAGTATCTGATGACTCGGGCTGGTTTTTTGTTGCAACAAATGTCCAGTGATATAGTAATTGACTGTCTTCTTTATAGTCTGCAAGAGTTAAATCTTTGTCTACTTCAAATACTGCCGTCAAAATTTGATCCTTACCATATTCACAAGTCCCTATTATCAAAGGCTGAACGGTCCAATCAAATTCCCCATTTCCTAACAATGGCCCTTGATACAACTGTTTCCCATCAAGTGATAAGGTCAATGTGATCTGTTTATCAAAATCAATTACACCTTTTGTAGACTTTGGGGTTGCTAAAATACCTAGTTCAAATGGTTCCTCTATATCCATACTACGAATCGTAATTGTTTTTTCATAACTTTCTCCAGGTAAGACATTTGGCAAATCAACATAGTACTCTCCTTCTGAAGAAGCAGATACTCCAGTTTCATCGCCAATGACCACTCCTGGAGGAAGGGTTTGACGGGCAACAGCTAGTAGTGTTCCACTGGTAAAAGTGATATACAGACTTAACAAACTACATAACACCAGAAATAATCGATGTTTTCGCTTTAATTGTTGCTGCATCATTTTTCCCCCTTCCCATTTTTTACGCTTTATTCATAATTAGCTTACTGCTTGACCATCTAGATAAGTCGTGATTTTTTTTGTTTCTGAACCGTCAGCTCCATTTAAATTCCAACCAGTACTATCGACCAAAGCTTCCTTAGTTGCTTGAATGGCTTCCATTTTTATGATTAAGTCGTATGTTGCATTTGTAAACTCTTTTCCTATAGAATTTGTAAACACTAATTTTTTCAATAAGTGCGGTGTTGTTGCTCCAGAATTGACTGGGCTTGTAAAGTAAAAATAGCCATCTTCTTTATTATATGCCCATTTATCATTCTTCAGATCCGCAATCGTCGCCATATCTGTGCCATACTCAATGTTTATCCCACTAACGTTTAACGCAGCCTTATCTGTCTGAACACCTTTTTTCTCTGAATCAGCTACTGGTACTTGATCAGCTGCTGTTGCGACAGAAACTGGTGGAATCGCTGCAAGTCCTAAAGTTGCGACTGTATAATCATAATCTACGTCGTATTTTTTGCCAGCACTTCCTAATAGAGCAGCTTTTGCTGCTGTTGCTTCTGTAGACGCTCCATCTAAAGTAGAGGCTGCCCAGTTTGATACTGCATATTTGTAGCCACCACTGTAAACTGAATATTTCGCTTTAGATAAAGCAAAATCCCAGTTTTCTACTGATGTTCCAGCAGTATTTCCTCCAGCCACGGACACATTAGTTTCCATTGCTTGATATTTACCTGGTGCATATTCATAGAATGCTGAATATGTAAATGTTGTGACATCTGCGTTTGTCACAGGGTTTGTTGTGACAGAACCTTTTGCATAAACTTTTACACCTTCTGGTATAGCTGCTCCTCCAGCATCTTTGACCTTACTTGTTACATCTGTATAATCATTTGCTTGTTTGACATACTTATCTCCGTCATATTCAACAGGAATATCATCTTCTAACGGTTTTGGTGTAGCACTAGCCTTCCAACCTGTATCTCGGTTTGTTACAGCACCTTTTTCCGCTAAATGTTTCAAAACTTCTTCATAAGATACACGAACAAATACTGGTACGTTCCCTGTATTCTTGATAGCTACTTCTTTGGTAGCCTCTGTTCCTGGGATAATATCCTTAGGTTTCCAGTTCTCCTCCACAGTAACACTGTCATCTTTGATTGCAGCCGCATCAACACGGTTAATTTTTTGGTCTTGAGAATTGATCCAAGCAAAGGTACCTGCAAGGAATGCTACTAAAGCTAATCCCGTGGCTGCTGCCAACTTTTTCTTTTTGTTCTTTTTCATTTTAAATAATCCTCCTATAAATTATAATGTATATTTTCACTTGCTTTTTTAAGTAAAGCATAGTGTTAATATCCCTTTTCATACATTGGGCGTCTTCTTTTCCTGCCAACCGACTCTTCATTTGCTGTAAACAGATAAGATTTCAATACTAAAAAGAATCCATATAAAGAAAGAATACAAACTAAACAAGCCCAAAATTCTTCTCGAGCAAATTCTATGATACTTCCCACCTTCGGCACTGCAAATACTACTTTTCCTAATACTCTGTCTGCCGATATTGGCGGGTCGTTGCTCTTATTGGCATCTCCTTTAGTAACAAGATAATCTCCTTTTTCTCCGTTCAATTCATTTTTGTATTCCACCATTCGGTGAGTTAGATAGCGTGAGCCATCTCCCACAGCAAAAGTTACAATATCATTTTTTTTGACTTTTTTCCCATCTGTCAATTTAACAATAACGATATCTCCAGCATAAAAACCACCTTTGGGACCATTTTCTTGTGGAACCATCGAATTAGTCAAAACTGTATAAAACCGATACCCAAAAATCGAGGCTGTCGATTTCGAACTAAATGAAAACATCACTGCCATCGAAATGATTCCAATCGTAAGACCATAAAATACCAAATTGCTCAAAAAAGAAAATATTAGGATACCTGAACTTTTTTTAGATGGTTGCTCACGCCCTTTAAGATACTCAGCTGTTACTCCGCGTTCTTGGTCAGGCCTACGAGGTCGATGCCTTCGAGGAGACTCTTGATATTCAGATCGTCTAGGCTTTTGGGAAAAATCATTACGAGAGCTTTGCGCTGTTGGCCGCCCTCTTTTCTTTCCAATACGTTGCCTATGGCTTTCGTCTTCTATATAGATCCTTTCGGGCTCTAAATAAGTGCGTGAACGTTTTTTAGGAATACTCTGCCTAACCTCTTCATCTATAGAACGGCGATTTTTTCGGACAGGAGTCCTTCTTGGCATATACAATCTCCTTTCATTTCAATAGATAATCAGTCATATAAAATTTCATTCATCATGACTTTCATAAAAACAAATAATAAGATACAACCATAAAAAACAAAAAACATGACAATACATTATTATTTTAATCCACATGTAAACTATATCTCTTGTTATTTTTTATGTCAATCTATTTCTATTTTTTTCAGTCATTATTTTTTACTAAAAGAGGAAACTGATTTATCTAAAATTGGAAACAGCACAAAAATTTATAAAAAACAGCGATAAACCTCGTTAAACTAGAGTTTATTCAAAAAAAAGGAATTTTCTAAAAAAATTACATTAATTCTAAGTTTTTTAATTTCAAAAAAATAAATAAATACACCTAAAAGAAAAGATGAAACGAAATTTATTTATATGTTATTTAATTAGATAAAAAAAAGGGGACTTTCATCCTTTAAAAATAACAATAAACAAGTTATTTATTCATTTTTTAACATTTTATCAAAAAAAGTGCGAACCCAAAACAAACTACTTGTTTTGAATTCGCACTTTAGATTTAAATAATTATCAAGCAAAGAGTGTTTAAAAAAAGAGGCTTCTTCCTTTCCATAACTGAACATTCTACTTTGTGCTACGTTTCAAATAAACTACGTGTTGCTTCTCTGATTTTTTGTGCTACATACGGGTTATTCATCGTATAAAGATGAATCCCTTCTGTTCCTTGTGAAACTAAATCAACAATTTGATTGATCGCATAAGCGATCCCTGCATCACGAATAGCTTCCGGATTATGCTCATAACGCTCCATCATCTTTAAAAATTTCGTTGGCAACGTCACATTAGACATCTTTATCATACGCTCAATTTGTCTTTTATTGACAACAGGCATAATGCCCGCTTGAATCGGTACTTCAATAGCCGCAATATCACACTTTTCTTTGAATGTATAAAAATAGTTATTATCAAAAAACAATTGACTGATCAATTGATTGACTCCAGAATCAACTTTTCGTTTTAAGTTTCTGATATCTTCAACTGAATTTGCGGCATCGCTATGGGTTTCAGGATAGCAAGCACCGATAATATTAAAATCACCTTGTTCTTGGATAAATGCGACTAAATCATTCGCATAAGAAAAGTCTTTCTTTGGTTCTTTATCTGGTAAAATATCTCCTCTTAAAGCTAGAATATTTTCTACCTTTTTTTGTTTAAGTTCCTCTAAAATAACTTTGATCTCATCTTTTGAAAAATTTACAGCAGGTAAATGTGCTACGCTAGGTAAAAATTGTTCATCTTGAATTTTCTGTGCAATATCTGCTGTACTTAAGTTAGCACCGGTTCCCCCAGCACCTAAAGTTACACTGATAAAATCAGGCTGTTGGCCTTTCAAACGATCTAAGGTATGATAAATCGTGTCAACTGGTGCTGTTCGTCTAGGTGGAAAAATTTCATAGGAGAAAACGGTCTTTTCTTTGAACAAGGTATCAGTCCTCATTTACACCCCTCCACGTACCTTTTTAGCTGCCAATACTAAGTTTTTCAAACTTGCTTGTGTTTCTGATACACCGCGGGTTTTTAAGCCACAGTCTGGATTGATCCAAATTTTTTCGATTGGTAATTTATTTAAGATATTCTGGATCGTTGTTTCGATTTCTTCTACTGAAGGAACACGTGGCGAGTGAATATCATAAACTCCTGGTCCCACTTGCGTTTGAAAATCGATTGCTTTTAAAGCATCTAAAATATCTAAATTTGAACGGGAAGCTTCAAAGGAAATGACATCCGCATCCATATGATCGATATCTTGAATAATATCGGCAAATTCGCTATAACACATATGTGTATGAATTTGTGTTGTCGGCTGTACTTTACTATGAACAAGTCGGAATGCTGGAATCGCCCAATCTAGATATTCAGTATGCCAATCTGATTGACGTAATGGTAGCTTTTCACGTAAAGCAGCTTCATCGATTTGAATGATTTCAATTCCATTCGCTTCTAAGTCTAAAACTTCTTCTTGAATTGCTAAAGCCAATTGTAATGTCGCTTCTTTTAAACTAATATCTTCTCGCGGAAATGACCAGTTCAAGATTGTTACTGGACCTGTTAGCATCCCTTTCATTGGCTTATGGGTCAAGGTTTGCGCATATTTTGAATACGCAACAGTAATTGGTTTCGAGCGCGAAACATCTCCCCAAATGATCGGTGGTTTGACACAACGAGTACCATACGATTGAACCCAAGCTTTTTCAGTAAATAAGTACCCCTCTAAACTTTCACCAAAATACTCAACCATATCATTCCGCTCAAATTCTCCATGAACTAAAACATCTAAGCCGATCGTTTCTTGAAAAGCGATACATTCATCGATTTTTTTCCGATTAAACGCTATATACTCAGCTTCTGTGATTTCTCCTTTTTTGAATTTTGCCCGGTTTTGTTTGACTTCTCTTGTTTGTGGAAAAGAACCAATCGTAGTGGTTGGTAAAGTAGGTAGTTCTAGTTTCTCTTTTTGAATAATTGCTCGTTCCGACAATTTTGGTAAACGAACATAATCATTCTTTGTCAATGCTTCGATTTGTTTTGCTACTCGTTTGTTTTTGACAAAACGTTCCTGAGTAAATAATACACTGTTCGCCTTTAACAGATCTTGATTTATTTTTTTATCTTCAAGGATTTTTTTTAAATCATTTAACTCGGTTAATTTTTCTACAGCGAAAGAAAAATAAGCTGTCACGTCTTTTTCTAACACGTTCTCATTCGCTAAGGTAAATGGAACATGAAGTAATGAACAGGAAGTATTTAATACAATATCACCGAACGGTTGAATCATCTCTAGTAATTCTAATGTCTTTTGATAATTATTTTTCCAAATATTTTTTCCATTTACAATGCCTGCAAATAAAGTTTTTTCTTTTGAAAACCCATGTTCTTCGAGTAAATCTATTGTTTTTCGCCCCTCAACAAAATCTAATCCAATCCCGTCAAATGGTAGTTCAATTAATTCTTGATACCCATTTCGAACGTCTCCGAAATAAGTTTGAACTAAGATTTTTAATTGACCTTTTTTTGCTAAAAGCTTTTCATACAATTCTCTAAATTGCTGAATATCTGTTGGCGTTAAATCTAAAACCAAGGCCGGCTCATCGATTTGAAACCATTCACAACCAAGTTTTGTTAGTTGATCAAAGATTTGTGTATAGGCTATGATTGCCTCTTCATAAAAATCTTTTGCCTGTTTGGGACCGTGATAGGTTGCTAATTTCAATAGGGTAAATGGCCCTACTATTGTTGGGCGAGTCTGAATGCCAGCCTCTTTTGCTTCAGAGAAAGTTGTGAATAGTTGATTGCCGACTAGTTTTAGTTCTGTATCATCATCGATTTCAGGAACCATATAATGATAGTTGGTATTAAACCATTTTTTCATAGCTAAAGCAGTAACGTCACCAGACTCACCCTGATAACCTCGCGCTAAGGCAAAGTAGGTCTCTAATGGCGGCAATCCCAATTCTTGATATTTCTTAGGCACGAGATTCAGCAAAACTGCTGTATCTAATATTGTATCAAAAAATGAAAAATCACCGCTCGGAATAAAATCAATTCCTTGATCGACCAACAACTGCCAGTGTTTAAGGCGCAATTCTTTTCCTTTTTTTTCTAATTCTTCTGCTGTGATTTCTTTTCTAAAATACTTCTCTGTTGCAAATTTTAATTCCCTTAACTCTCCTACCCGCGGGAACCCAATAATTGATGTTTTCATACTTTTCCTCCTTCAATAAGGTATTTCAACTACTTTACCACGAGAAAGAAATATAGAATAACACTTATTTACTATTGGTAAATATAGTTTAAAACTATATTTAATAAAAGAAACAGAGCTATGACTCTATGAGTCATAGCTCTGTTTCTTCTAATTCAACTATTTAAACTATTTTTCTTGTTGCGCCAAAAAGTCTTTTGCTTCTTTATTAACAGCTTTCAAATCCAGGCCTTGCCTCGTTGCAGCAAACATGCAACCACAATAACATTGACGATAAACATCATACTCTTTACATAATTCAATCGAACGTTTATAGCCATTGTTTTTCTTGAAATCACTAGGTAAATAATTAGTGGCATAAAATTTTTGAATATCGATTCCGATTTCGTTGATCAATTGACTATTTTTCTTTGGTGATAACGTCAGTGCACTACCAAAATAATCATAGCCTAATTCTTGTGCTTTCTCCGCTACAATATCTAAACGCATTTGAAAACAGGCTGAACAACGTTTTCCACCCTCAGGCTCTTCAGTCAGTTCTTTTTCCTGCACCATTTGGATAAATTTATTTGGCTCATAAGGAGCAGCTAAAAATTTGACTTTACTGCCAGTTTGTTTATTAAAGTCCTTTACAAAAGTTTGTTGAACAATTTCTCGACGTTGATATTCTGCTCTTGGATGAATATTGGAATTCGCAAAGAAAATCGTAACATCTGCATATTGCGTCAGGTATTCAAGAGAGTATGTGCTACAAGGAGCACAACAGCTGTGAAGTAATATTGTCGGTCGTAGAGCAGACTTTTCCCATTCTAAGATAACTTTTTGTAAAACGCGATCATAATTTATTTTTTGATTGGGAGACATTTTCTCCGTTATTTCTGTTAAATTTATCAATGAATAGCCTCCATACTTAATAAGCCTTCTCTTTTATTTTACTGTTTAAATGGCAGTTTATCCAGTCCATTTTTAATAATTTGAATAGAGTGTGTTAATAAACCAGATTCTTTTTCTGATAGCGAACAGTCAACAAACGATTCTACACCATTTTTCCCGATCACAACAGGCTGCCCATAATAGGCATCTAGTTTATGACTATAGGCTGAAACAGGCACGATTGATTTTGAATCGTTCAAAATCATCCGAATCAGACGAGCAGCACAAGTTGCGATACCATAGCTTGTATAACCTTTTCCAAAAAAGGCCTTCCATCCTCCTGCTCTAACATCTTCATCCAAGCTTTCTAAATCAAGTTCAGTATTCCAAGACAAAAGTGGTTGATCTCCAACCGTTACGGTCGACCAAGCAACAAATTGGGAATCCCCATGTTCGCCATAAACATATCCGCCAATATTGCGTCCATCAATTGCTAAATTTCGACTTACTGCTTGTTTCATGCGAGCTGTATCCAACATTGTCCCTGTCCCAAAAACTTTAGATGTTTCAAATCCTGTCAGTTTTTGCATATACGCCGCAATCACATCACATGGATTAGTAATCGTTAAAATAATGCCAGTAAAACCAGACTGCTTGATTTTAGGCGCCGTTTCTTCCACTATTTTACTAGTGATCTCAAGTTCCTTAAACCGATCACCATCCTCACCAAGTGCACTGATTTGTCCCGCACAGAAAACGATAATTGCTGCATCTTTTAACGCTTGATAGTCTTGAATGAGGATTTTTGTTTTACCTGTTAAAAAAACTTGTGCATCTTCCAAATCATATTGCTCAGAAACCGCCAACTGTTCATTTTTATCGATCAAAACTAGTTCGTCAACCAAACTTTCCATTACTAAGGTATAAGCAAGAGTTGCCCCAACATGTCCTAAACCAATGATTCCTACCTTACGCATTCAAACACTTCCTTTTACAATTAATCCTAGCTGAATCGAAACCTTTGGTCAACCTTCTTTTCAAGAATTTGTTTAACTAGTTTGTTCTAGCATTCTCACTAAAAATAGTTCTTTTCACCTTGCTTTCAATAACATAAAAAAGTAAGCAAAATCTAGAAGTAGTTCTGCTTACTTTTTTATTCGCTTTATTTTACGGCTCTTGTTACTTTAAAATAATCAATATGAGCATGTTCATAATCTAGTACTTCAAAAGTAAAATCATCAATCACAATTTGATCGCCAACTATAATTTGATTGTTTTTTTTCTCTACGATAAAGCCAGCTAATGTAGACATGTCAGACGCTTCGAACGTTGGGAGCTTCACTTTAAAGTAACGCTCAAAATCATCAAGTGTGATTTTTCCAGAAACAATATAGCTATTATCAGATTTTTTAGCGACCAAGGCATTTTCTAAATCCGTTTCATCTCTGATATCGCCAACTAGTTCTTCTAAAATGTCCTCGATCGTTACCATCCCTGTCGTTCCACCATATTCATCTTTTAAAATGGCGATATGCTTTCCTTCTTTGCGCATCATCGTTAAAAGACTCTTAATTGGCGTTGTCGCCAAAGCAACAATCGGTTCTTCAACTAATTCACTGACTTTTCTTTGATTATCGGTAAACGACTCCTTGATCAGGGCTGGTAACGTTACATAACCAAGAACATTATCTTTGGATTCTTCGATCACTGGATAGCGCGTATGCCCACGTTCTAGTGAATGTTGGATTGCTTGTTCGACCGTTTCATCTGCTTCAAACACTTCCATCGATGTTCGGTCGACTTGGATTTCTTTCGCTAAAGTATCATCAAATTCAAAAACATTTTCCATATAATGATATTCTTCTTTGGTTAGTTCACCTTTTTTATAGGAATCAACTGCTACATATAACAATTCTTCCTGAGTCAATGTTTCTTCACCTTCTGAGACCAAACGGATCCCTAACAGTTTCCCCAATCTAGCTGCCGAATGATTCAATAACCAGATAAAGGGATACATCACTTTATAAAAATAATGCAATGGTTTAACAATTCCTAAGACGACTTTCTCTGTTTGTGCAATACTGTAGCTTTTTGGTAATAATTCACCTACAACGACATCGACATACGTCACGATAGCAAACCCTAAAATAACTGATATTGTTCGGCTAAGGGCTGTACTGATCGGCAAGTTTCCAATAAGTGGATGCAACAATGCCGCGACTGATCCTTCACCGACCCACCCAATAATCAACCCTGTCAATGTGATTCCTAATTGACTAGCCGATAAATAAGCATCCAAGTGATGTGTTACATGAATTGCTAGTTCGGCGTTCTTGACATTCTCTTTTTTTAATTGCTCCAACCTGGACATTCGGATTTTGACCAAAGCAAATTCACTTGCTACAAAAAATGCTGTGATCGCAATCATTAAAAATAGTATGAAAAAATTTATTGCAAGCATATTTACACCTCGTTTTTCTTCTTCTCTCTTATTATACTTGTCCTCTTTAATTAGCGCGAATAGGAGCTATTGAGGAGAAACAAAAAACTCTAAGACCTTCGGCGGCAGTCTTAGAGATTTTAATTTTTTATAATAACACTTTTCTTTCCCTTAATCGCGTTTTCCGCGCATCTCCAATAATCAACGGAACGGATTCGTATTTTACTTCACTATATTCTAGACCAAACCAGTTTTCTGGAGAAGTTGTTCTTTTTTTGATGGCTAATTTCAGTTGCATGATTTGACGATCCCACTTCTTCAATTCTGTTACTTTTGATAATTCTTCTCGAATAATAATAAATTGGAAATCACCAACTTCACGACCTGGTGTCAATGAATATTTTTGTGGTTGTTTTGGCAAGCGACCTTCCTTCATTAAATCATAAACGATTTGACGGATATAGACATTCACTTCTTGCGCTACATGGAAACCAAGATATAGTTGGACTTGAACAATAAAATCTGTGTCCATCATATCAACAGAATACTCTTTCGTAAAAGGTTCATCTGTTACTTCAACATTAACAAACCAATATACATTCGCTCGTTTCGGCTGTTTATCTAAGATTGAATAAATGATCTGGCGTCCAATTTCGTCACCAATCGTATCCGGAGTCATAAACACAACATTGGTTTGCGATTTTGGAACGGACGTGTCCTCTTTTAGCATCCGCAATTGTTCGACATACTGCTTCAGTGGAACGGTATCAGAGGTTTTCTCTTTGATGATATTGCCCCATTCCCAAATCGTCATCACAGCTAAAATCAATAAAGCGATCCCTACAGCAACATACCCCCCGTGGAAGAATTTCGCAATACTTGAGACAAAAAAGATCGACTCGATGCTACCAAAGAACAATGTAACAAGATAAGCAACCCAACGTGGCGCTCCTTTTTGAAGTAAATAAAACATTAATAAAATCGTGGTCATCAACATCGTTACAGTGATGGACAGACCATAAGCAGCCTCCATGTGGGTAGAGGTTCTAAAGGTGATAACGATCAGTGAACAAACGATCCACAACATCATGTTGACTGCTGGAATATACATTTGACCGATATTGGCACCAGGATAAATAATTTTCAATCTTGGCAATAATTTTAATTTGATTGCCTCAGACACTAATGTAAATGAACCGGAAATCAACGCCTGCGAAGCAATTACAGCGGCAACTGTCGCAAACACAACGCCGATAAGCATGATGCTATTTGGCATCATTTGGAAAAATGGATTTAAATTTTCAATCGCTAAAATAGATGGATCATTTTTGGCACTTAAGATCCAAGCAGCTTGACCTAAATAATTAAGAATCAAACAAACTTTGATATATGGCCAACTAGCTCGAATATTATGTTTTCCAACGTGACCTAAATCAGAATACAGTGCTTCGGCCCCAGTTGTAGCTAGAAAAACATTGCCCAAAACGAAGATCCCTAATTTGTTTTCAGGACTAAGCAACAGTTGAATCGCATAATAAGGATTCAATGCACGAAGCACCGTCCAGTCTTGTCCAAAATTGATTAGTCCCATCACACCTAAGAATGTAAACCAAGCAAGCATGATCGGTCCAAACGCTTTACCAACTGCATCTGTCCCAAAACGTTGGACAGAAAATAAGATAAGAATAATCACTAAAGTAATCATCACGATAATGTTTTGATCACTACCAAAGCGATCAAAGAACACTGGTATTCCCCGCAGACCTTCGATTGCTGTGGTCACTGTTACAGCAGGCGTTAAGACCCCATCTGCAAGCAGTGCGGCTCCTCCGATCATAGCTGGAATGATCAGATATTTTCCTTTTTTACGTACTAGTGTATATAAAGAAAATATTCCTCCTTCACCATGGTTATCCGCATTCAACGCAATCACAACATATTTAATCGTTGTTAAAATCGTTAATGTCCAAAAAATCAATGATACCGCACCAATAATGAAATTTTCGGAAACATTTTGAAGACCTCCATTGTCACCTACGATCGCTTTCATTACATACAGCGGACTTGTTCCGATATCTCCATAAACGACACCCATTGCTACTAACAGACCAGCAGCGGTCAATTTCTGATGATGCGAAACTTTAGACTTCTCTACCACAAGATTCTCCTCCAATTTAAACGCTGAGCAGGCTTGCCTGCAAAGCTAGATAATGCGAAAGTTCAATAGGATACCACACTTTTTTATAAAAAAATGAGATGCTACTGTCACTTTTGAATATAACAAGAGACCTAAGTGAAACGACACTTGGCCCTTACACTTAGGTCTCGCAATTTCATTCTTAGACCAGTGTTTTCACACTTGCTGTTGATCTAAAAACATAGATAGACTATGCTGCTACTCCCCTAAGATTTTTATTTGGATGTCCAAACAAAAATATCGGTTACGATTTATGATTTAATTGAAAAATAGTAGAAAAAAATCAAAATAACTGATTTCGATAACAACTATAATACTCCTTTACTATTTTAGCAAGTCTTTTATGTAAATAAATTCAATAGTATTTTCAAAGACTTCTTTCAATTGAGTTAACTTAACTAAAAAGAACACTTGAAATGCTGATTTTCATTAAGAAAATCAACCTTCAAGTGTTCCTTCAATAATTAATTTATTCTTCGTCGTCTTCAGTTGAGTAGTGGAATTTAATCATTTCATTCACAAAAATCGGAATGATCGATAAGCCCATTACTAACAACCAATGGTTGATCCCAATTGGAACTAACCCAAACAAATCCTGTGTAAATGGTAACAATGCGATAACCGTTGTGATAATCACTGCTAACACGGCCATTTCGAAAAGTGATTTGTTTGTTGATAACTTGACTCTAAAAATCGATTCTGTACTTCTTACATTAAAAACATGTAGGATCGATGAATAAGCTAAAATCAAGAAGGCAACTGTTTGTCCGATTTCATGACTTGCTTCAAAGAAGTAGGAAACAGAATCAACATTTGCTCCTAAATAAAAACCAAACAGTGTGATAACTGTAAAGACAAAGGCATTGATTCCGATTTTTTGCCACAAACCACGTGCAAAAATCCCTTCATTTCTAGGAATCGGTGCTTCATCCATGATCCCTTTTTCAACAGGTTCTTTCCCTAAAGCAAAGCCTGGAAGACCATCTGCTACGACATTTACAAATAATAATTGAACAGCTGTGAATGGTGCTCCCCAGCCAAGTAACATCGCAATCAGTACAATAAAAATCTCCGAAATATTACAACTTAATAAAAAGTTTACCGCCTTACGAATATTACGATAAACTGCTCGCCCTTGAGCAACAGCATCTACAATCGTAGCAAAATTATCATCCGTCAAAATCATATCTGCTGCGCCTTGAGCTACATCTGTTCCTGTGATTCCCATAGCACACCCGACATCACTCGCTTTTAAGGCTGGTGCATCATTGACACCATCACCTGTCATTGCAACAACAGCACCTGTCCGCTGCCAAGATTTTACGATGCGAATCTTATCTTCTGGCGTTACTCTAGCATAAACAGAAAGTGATTTCACGCGAGAGTCTAATTCTTCATCGGACATTTTTTGCAGTTCTGAGCCAGTAAGTGCTTCACTTTTATCCGTTAAAATGCCTAATTCTTTTGCAATTGCTCCAGCCGTCACCACATGATCTCCTGTGATCATCACTGTTTTGATCCCAGCTTTTTTGGCTCTGGCAATAGCACCTTTACTCTCTGGTCTTGGCGGATCGATCATACCAATCAATCCTAATAGACGTAGATTCTTCTCTAAAGCCTCTGAAGTGATCTCCGTGGGTTCCTCATCATAGATTGCATAACCAACTGCTATTACGCGTAATGCACGTTTTCCAAAACGGTCATTGACCACAGCCGCCTGTTCAACATCTCCAAAACGAAAGCGAGTCAATAAGACATCGAAGGCTCCTTTTGTTACAGAAATGTATTTTTTCCCCATCTTATGAACTGTCGTCATCATCTTACGTTCTGAGTCAAAAGGAATTTCACCGATTCTTGGATATTTTTCTTCCAATTCAGCCTTTGTATGATAGTTTTCCTCAACAGCACGGACAATCGCTGCCTCAGTAGGATTTCCCTGAATGACTAAATCGTCTCCATCTTTATCTACGATCACATCAGTACACAAAGAGGCCATTTTCAAGACTTCCATTGCTTCATCGGTCATTGCATCTTCTGTATCGGTCACTTCATCGCCGCGTGACCAAACGCGTCTTACACGCATTTTATTTTGCGTCAGCGTACCCGTCTTATCAGAACAGATCACATTTGCTGTACCTAATGTTTCAACCGCTGGCAAACGACGAATAATGGCATGTTTTTTCGCCATTTTCTGCACACCATATGCAAGTGTTAATGTTACGATCACCATCAGTGTTTCAGGCACTGCTGCAACTGCTAAGGACACAGCTGTCATAAACATTTCCAATACAGGTTCCCCTTGTAGTTCACCTATGATAAATACCAATGCCGCAGCTCCTAAAGCAATAAAACTGATACGCTTCCCTAATTGATTTAAACGTTTTTGCAAAGGTGTCTGTTGGGTCACATCGTCGTTCAATAAGCCTGCGATTTTTCCCATCTCTGTTTGCATTCCTGTAGACGTAACGATTGCTCGCCCACGACCATTTGCCACAGTACAGCCTTTAAAGACCATATTTATTTGATCACCGATCGGTGCATCTTGTTTCCCTATGTATTCCGAATCTTTCTCAATAGGTTCACTTTCTCCAGTAAGTGCTGATTCTTCTACTCTAAGTTGTGATGCCTGGATCAAACGAGCATCTGCTGTAATCATGGAGCCTGATTCTAATACAAGTATGTCACCCACGACTACATCCTCTGCATCGATCGTTTCTACTTTGCCGTCACGTAAAACAGAGCTACTTTGTTTGTTCATATCCTGCAGTGCGGCCAACGATTTTTCAGCATTGCCCTCTTGAACGATTGCTAATACTGCATTGATGATCACAATGGCGATAATCAAGATTCCTTCAAAATAATCCCCATGGTCTGTTGCAATGGCTGTGTAAAATGAGATAGCTGCCGCAACCAATAAAATGATTGTTGTAAAATCAGATAAACTATGAAGAAATTTCTTTACTATCGACTCTTTCTTGGCTTCATGGAACTTATTGGCACCATGCTCAGCAAGCCGTCTCTTGACTTCTTGTTCCGTTAATCCTTGCTCTTTATTCGTATTCACTTCTTTGATAATTGTTTCGATAGGTTGTTTGTATGCTTCCATCCTATCCCCCCATTCTTATTTTTTCCTTCTATTAATATAGTATCTATACTCACTATACCATGTTTTTTTTTCAAACTTCAATAAATATGGCTAAATTTTCATTTTTTTAGCTTACTTTTTTTAAAAGTAGATCATTCGTCCAATAAAATTTTATTCTGTAATCAAAAGTCGTTTTATTTGAAAACGCTTACTAATTATGCTATTCTGTTTATAGAAGGAAGGAGGTACCATCAGTTGTATTGAAGAATTTCTCGAAGCATGACAAAATTAAACACAAAATTGTTAACAGAACACCATTCACCTTTCAACAAAAATATATGTAAAGTATAAAAATCATAAAGACATCTTTACAAATAGTGAATATGTGCAAAAATTTGTAGAAACAAGCCAAATACAATAAAAAAACACATATAAAGATAGTTTGATTAAAAAAATTTAAAAAAAGAAATGTAGAAAATGTAATGAAAACAACATTTGGTTTATGAACAAGAAATTCGACTAATTACTTTACATGTATAACGAAAAGTAAAACATTTATGATTCAATACGCTGATTCCTTCCAGAAACAAAAGCCAAGCTAATCGAGAAGCTTGGCTTTTTTCTTTGCAAGATATTTGTAAGTGAAAGTAAGATATGGTATATTGACTATGCGCTTTTTATTTACTACATAAATTAGACCATTGGAGGGATTTGCATTGCCAAAAAAGAAGAACTCATCTTTTGAGAGTTCCATTCACGTCTACAGAGCCATGAAACGCATGACCCAACAGGAACTTGCTGACAAGGTGGGAGTATCTAGACAAACAATTATTCAGTTAGAAAGAAATAGGTACAATCCTTCCCTTTTACTGGCTCACGACATAGCAGACGTTTTCGAAGTGCCTATTGAACAGATCTTCACGTTCAAGAAATTAACAGAAGACGAGCAAACGAACGAAGAAACCGACTAACGGAAGGAAAGGATAAATTATGACTGAATCACTTAAATCTTTTTTTGATGACTTGCCTGTAAATCATTGGTCTAGCTTTTTAATTATTGGACTTTCATTGATATTTATTATTTACTCAGTCTACTTTTTCTTTAGCAAAGAAGGAAAAGATGAACGAGGAAAGAAAATCATTTCAACGGCAAGTTTTATTTCATTTATCGTTACTATGATCACAATTTTCATTTTAGGTAACTTTTTCTATGATGTTGCTTCTAGCAGTGTGAACGCATATTCTTGGTTATTAAATTTTATGTTAGTAATTATCTCTGGATCTAACGTAATTAGTATACTAATTTTAAGAAAATTAAATTAAAAAGAATGGGATAAAAACTTATCCCATTCTTTTTTTATTTTATCATTCCTACTAGAAACAAATAAGACGTGTCCAACCATTAACAGTATTCGCAACAATCGTTTCTGAACGATCAGTATCCTCGGCATTTTTACTTCTTTCAAATGAAGCTCCTACAACTTCATCTACTTTCTTCAAATCTTTTGCTGCTTCCATTTTTTCAATTGATAATTTTCTCATGATATAATTTCTCCCCCTTGCGTTAATAACTAAATTATAAAGCGTTCTCGCCGATAAGTAAAGTTCTTTTTTCAGTTTGTGTCACTTAATAAATAACAAGGAGAGAACATTTACTGGATCGTAAGCTCTCAATAGTTGATATCCCACCCCTGCTATACCACAAAAAAGGCTCACAGGAACGTTCGCAGGATCAGACTTTAGTGTGGTAACATCTCCTAATAATAACTGAATATCATCCAAACGATTGTCTGCACTTCCATAGTTTCCATGACACAAGCAATCATCTAACCGCTCTTTATTTTCTACACTTCTGGACATTTTATCTGGAAAATCTAGGCCCAACTCTTGGCAAACCTCATTAATTCCTACGCTCCCTCGACACCAAGAATCATTTTGGATTTCGTCACTTTCAAGCATTGCTTCAAATCGTTCCTGATACCAGCCAAGTTTTTCTTCAACCCACGTTTCTTGAAGGATGTGATGTGCTTTAACTAGGCCATAACAAACACCTGCATATCCATGAGCAAAGCTGTTATCTGCCATTTCATGACAGCTTAATACTTGTGTGTAGTCCCAAAGCCGCTCATAGGCCTCTTCACTTTGAAACTCCTGATAAACTGCTGCTAAAATAGCTAGTAAGCTAGCTTTACCATACAGCCATTCATTTGATTGTTTTTCTGTTTGTATGTCCTCTGTTTTTAAAGCTTTTAAACTCTTTTCCAGATAGGTCCGATGTTTTGAATCATCAAGTAACTTTGTCACATAAAAAGCTACTGTTAAACGCATTCCTTCGTCAAAAAAAGCACTCTCATAGCTATTTTTATCCACCGATGTTTGAAAAATCTCTTTTTCCAATAATTCGATTACTTTTTGGTAGCTACTCTTTGGAGCAAAATGATTCAGGTAGATGAAAAATAGATAGATTCCTGCGCTTCCTTCGTAAAGATTCGTACTAGGGTATACAATCCCTATCTCTTTATCAGATTCAGGCAAAACCGACATCCAGTCAATTTCACCATTTGTTTGATCTAATACCAGTTGGTCAATGATCGTATCCCCAATATCTGCGGCTTTTTGTAGGAATGGCTGTTTGATTGAGTGATTTCTCTTGGATATTGTTATTGGTTGTTCCTGATATTCTAAAGTCCCTAAGCTTTCCTTTAGTAATAGATAGGAAAAATTACTTGTTTTCTCTGTTATCTGTTCCATGTGTTCAATAGTATCTTGTAGCGGTGTCTTTCTTAATAATTTAGGCAACTCTTGATTGTTAGTATAGACATTCGTTAAAGAGGTATTGGCCGTAAATAAAGGAACATCATGATCCAACATCGCTTGAACTTCAAAAGGAATCAAGGCTTCCGGAATGATTTTACTCGCCCATAAATTCTCAATAATCTTTTCTCGTTCAATATAGTTTGACATACTCTCAGTATGCAATGTAAAATTCAATAAATCTCCATAATTTTGTGTATCTCTGTAAATCAATCGAATCGTCTGATTTGCAAATAACGCTTTGACTTTTGCAATAAAGGCTGCCTTATTTTTTAATAATAGGCGATTGGTTGCTTGAAACGCAGTTTGGATCACATCACGATAATGTTTATAATCAACTTCTTTTCCTGCTAAACAAGGAATATTTTGAGCCCCATCCATGTATCCTTCTTCTAGTTGAAATGCGATATCACTGGAACGAGTATTTCGCAGTCTTCTAACTTTTTCAGGTAATTTTTGCTTTGTCCCAGATAATGCATCCATTTCTAGTACACGTTTCCATTGTTTTTTTTGCGGCAATAATCCTGAAACGATCACAGAGTGTTTTTCTATTCTAGTTTGTCGTGATAATTTTTGTGTTTGTTTAAACATTTCAGGACGAATTAGTGTTTCTACATCGATCAAGACAGGATACGATCCGCTGGCAATCAAATTTTCCATATGTAAGTCAGTTGCGCCTAACCAATAGACAACAGCTAACAGTTGTCCGTACCTTTGATAAAAGTCCACCACATCCCTTTCATTTTGACATTCTTGATAAGCAATTTTTTCTTCAATCGTAAAGTTTGATGCGATAATTCGTTTGATTTTATAGAACGATAACGTTTTATCTAAGTCTTCTAGATACTTTAGTAGATCATTGAACCCTTCGCCTATTTTCAAATTTTTAAATTTGAAAATCAGCGACTGCTCCTGCACTTGAAACTGGATTACTGATTTCCCACGATCATGACTATCTCCTTGCCCTAGCTTTATTTGAGTAAGTATTAGCGGAGTCGAAATAGCAAAGGTTTCCGCCAATTGTTCTGTTGAATCATTTAGCGAAGCAAAGAATTCTTCAATCATTTCACAAGCAAAGGTCAATCTAACTGCAAGAATTCTAGCAAGAGTTGGATATTCACCATAAAAAAGATAGGTTCTTTGTTTATCACCAAGGAATTCTTCGATATATTTAGTAAATTCTTCCTCTTTTGTTGCCGCTTGTAATTGATATTCTTCAATCATTTGATGAATATCCCAAACCAATGTTTTTTGTGCAAGGAAAAAAAGTTCTTTTGACAATTGATCAATGAGTTCTTTGATTACTCTTTCTGATAACTGAATCAAAGAAAATTTATCTCTCAGATATCTAATATGTTCTTCATAATAATGTAGATGAAAACGTAATGCTGCGGATAAACTCATTTCTTTTATCGTAATCTCAGACTTAAATAGCTGTCTATGTAATTGAAACCAGTCACTTTTTTCGACAGTCGGAAGTAATGACTGTGCCCGCTTTTCAGTGAAAGGGAGCAATCCAACACTATACGTTTGTTCATCTAAGTGATAGCTTTTAAGCATTTTATCATAGTCAGCTAGTTTCATTAAACTTTTACGCGCTTGCCATTGCGCTAAGTATTCTTGTCCATCGTCTCCTAAATCCAACGCTTTCCAACTTTGGATTCTTTCGGACATTGTTGTAGCATAACTATATGTCAACTCCTCAATCATCATTACCTCTCCTTTATTTTCTCTGTTCTTCTTTATAATAATAAATAAATAGCCAAAATACTATGGTTATTTTGTGACTATCTGTCCGAACCTTCTAACACTACTCACTAAAAACAAATTCCCACGCCTACCGAAAGCGTTATCAAAAAATAGTGAAAAGCTTATCTAATTTACCAAAACTATACATAACATGTCTGCTTCCCTCTATTACGATCAACCTTGAAAATTATTCAACAAAAATAACAAAAGATTGTGAATTTTTAGTTATTTCAGCCTTTTGATAGAAATAAACAGCTATTTTGTAAGCATTTGTTTTGTGAATTTTTTACTTTTCGTATATTATAGTTATTAAGAGGTATGTACCAATATTTTTGAAAGGATATGAAAAAATATGTTAAAATTATATACCACCAATAGTTGTACGTCATGTAGAAAAGCACGTAGATGGCTAATTGACCATGATATTCCATTTGAGGAAAAGAATTTTGGCACTACTCCTATTACATTAGACGAACTAAAAAATATATTGATCCTTACCGAAGAAGGCACGGAAGATATTATCTCCATCCGATCCAAGGTCTTCCAAAAACTAGATACAGATATTAATGAGCTTCCTTTACATGTATTACTAGAGTTGGTAAAAGATAATCCTGGACTATTACGTCGTCCAATCATGATCGATGAAAAAAGATTACAAATCGGCTTTAATGAAGATGAAATTCGCTGTTTCTTACCTAGAGCTGTTCGCAAAAGAGAATTATCACAAACTTTACTTTTAAGCGGCTTATGACTGTTACTACCTCGAAGTAAAAAATCAAAAAAACTCATTCTGTTTCTAGCTAGAACATGTGGAATAAATACCTTTGCACGTTTGCAGCGTATTTATTCTTCACTGGTGTTCAGTTAAAAGAGAATGAGTTTTTTAGCTTAGATTATTTTACGAACATCGCATCGCCAAAGCTAAAGAAGCGATAGCGTTCATCGATTGCATGCTGGTAAGCCGTAAGGGTCAGATCTTTGCCGGCAAAAGCACTAACAAGCATCACTAAGGTCGACTTCGGTAAATGAAAGTTAGTCGAAAAGGCTTGAACAATTTTAAATTCATAGCCGGGTGTGATAAAAATATCTGTCCAACCACTATCAGCTTTGATTTGTCCGTCAAATTTTGTTCCAATTGTTTCTAATGTTCGAATCGATGTTGTCCCAACCGCAACAATTCTACCGCCCATTTTACGAACTTCATTCAGTTGTTCTGCTGCTGCTTCAGTTAGACGATAAAATTCACTATGCATTTCATGTTCTGCAATATTTTCCACACTTACAGGGCGGAATGTGCCTAATCCCACGTGTAAGGTCAAATAAACGAGCTTCACGCCTTTTGATTGGATTTTAGCAAGTAATTCCTGCGTAAAGTGTAAACCCGCTGTAGGAGCTGCTGCAGAGCCATTTTCTTTAGCATACACCGTTTGATATCGTTCAGGATCTTCTAACCGTTCTTTGATATACGGAGGCAAGGGCATTTCTCCCAGTGACTCCAAGATTTCTAAGAAAATTCCTTCATAATTAAACGTGACGATCCGACCGCCATGTTCTAATTCTTCAACGACAGTTGCTGTTAAACGACCATCACCAAAACTGATTTTGGTCCCAACTTTTGCTCGTTTGGCTGGTTTGATCAATGTTTCCCACGTATCCCCTACAGTGTTAGTCAAAAGAAGGACTTCTAAATGACCACCCGTTTCTGGTTTTTCACCGTACAATCGAGCTGGAAGTACTCTTGTATCATTCATGACTAGTGCATCTCCAGCCTTTAATTCATCAATGATGTCATGAAAATGTTTATCTTCAATTTCTTTTGTCTCATGATTTAAGACTAAAAGACGTGAACTCGTTCGATCTTTTAAAGGGGTTTGCGCAATCAGTTCTTCAGGTAAATCAAAATCAAAATCTTCTGTACTTAACATAGTTGTCACTCTTTCTCCTTGATTTGTCTTGGTCATTCTACCATTTTTTATAGTATCTGGCTATGAAGAAAGCATTTCTCAAAAAGACAAATTACTTGAAACTGTCTTTTTCAAACGTTACACTTACTAAAAGTAAGTTTTTTAAAAAAAGGAGGAACCGCTATGTTTGCACCTATCCATCACATTTCACTATTAACTAGATTTGCTGAGAGAAATCATTTTTTTTACACAACTATTCTTGGTTTACGTTTTGTAAAGAAAACAGTCAACCAAGAGAATCATAAAATGCTTCACTATTATTATGGTGATTATGCTGGAACGCCTGGATCAGTTATTACGTTTTTTATAGTTCCTGCACTTGGACGACGTTATGATAACGATTCTTTTTTAAGCACGATTGGTTTAAAAATCCCTAAAGGCAGCCTAGATTTTTGGGCCCAACGTTTAGCTGATGCACAAATCAAATTCGTTAAAGAAGATAACCTACTCCATTTTACAGATGAGGATCACGTAGATTTACGCTTGATTGAAGTGGAACAAGGTCCATTAGAACAGAATTTGCAGGTTAAAAATGCTATTCCAGGAGATAAGCAAATTCTTGGTCTCTCTTCTACTGAATTTCATAGTGCTGAACTTGACAAAACAGCAGACTTTTTCTATCGATTGTTAGGATGGAAAAATAATCAAGGACGTATCCAGCTAAATGAAACAGATTTTATTCAGCTCTTACCAACAGAAACAACTGAGAAAACACGGATGGGACGAGGAAGTATGGATCATATTGCTTTTTCAGTCAATGATGAACAAGCGCTAGATAAACTTCATAACAAAGCGCAAAACCAAGGCTGGAATATTGAAAAATCAGTACACCGCGGCTATTTTAAAAGCCTCTACATCAAAGAACCTGGTGGTATGCGTGTTGAGTTTGCTACTCTAAGTCCTGGTTTTACGATCGATGAGCCCTTAAATTCATTGGGAGAACACCTTGCTTTGCCGCCTTTTTTAGAAGAAAAACGATTAGAAATCGAAACAACTATTTATAAAGAACAATAGAGCTTTTTTATACTCAAAAATACAAGCAGGTGTGTAAGATAATAATAGACTGGTTTAGCTAGAATAGACCATTCTTATTATTTCTTTCCTCCTGCTTGTATCCTTTAAAGTATCAAAAACTACATTTTGCTGCACAGAACATTACCACTTCAACGATTCTACCAGCACTTGTACGTCTTTGATCCTTTTCATTTCGTAAAGCCCACATTGTTAGCTCGTGACCGATTGTCGGCTTCAATCTGTGTCACAAGCCCACAACACAACGCTTTACTTTTTCTGGATAGAAACAAAATAAAAAAATGGTGCTGGTAAACTCTACCAACACCATTGCATGTTCAACAAATAGGCATCACATGATCCATCTCAAAATCCATAAAGAAAGTTCTAGATATTTCTTCGAAAATTGAGTAAAATGGAATATGTCGATGTTACGCATTGACAAGGGCAACTTGATTGGTCAGCGTTCTCTGACTTTTCAGGGCTTCATGAATCAGCGCCAACTGATTTTTGAAGTGCCTTTTTATTATATTCGTTTCTATCCTATTACTCATTTTAAAGAAAAACAATTTCATAGTCAACAAAGTGTCAAAAATTTTTTTATTTATCTGGTTTTATTATTAAAATAAAGCTAATTTTCTTCACTTTTTGCTCGCTTACATAAAATGTTTGAACCAGAACTAATTAAAAAAAGCCTAAAATAAAATGAATAAACCATTTTTATTCTCGGCTTTTTTTCGTTTACATATTCGGTATATCTGCGCACTCTTCGTAAGACCAAACAAAATCTTGATCCGTTTCCACCTGCATTTGATCTTCTATTTTATTGGGGGGCAATAATTTTTGTAAACTGATTTTTCCTTCTTCAATAAGAAAATGCCAATTCTTTCTATCTTTTGTTTGAATAATATCAGTAAAATCAATCATATTTTTTTCCAACCATTTTTTGCTATTCGTTTCATAATTTGTTTCATCATGGAAGAGTTCCTGTTTTAACAAAACATACTTTGCTGAAAAATCCAGCCCAGCAGCCATTCGATAAAGTTGATCCGCTTTTCCAAAGCACATCTGTTCACTATAGATATCTCCAAGTAAAACAAATGCATTAAAACACTCATTTAATTGAATCCCACCATTTTTAATACTTGTTTCAATAGTTAGCTTAAAAAAATAGACTGCTTGTTGGTGATCATTTTCTTTCAAAGCTAGCTGTCCTTGTTTAAACCATTTTCTTATTTTCCTTTTATTAAACATCTTTTCTCCTTAAAAACTTTTTTCCTAGGAAGTACGTTAAAACAAATTCTCCGTTGTTTCTTAACCACTTGTTCAGATTTAAGGAGAGCAAAACAAAACGTATTGCGTTTTGTCTAGCTCTCCTTAATTCACTAATTGTGGCACCCATCTTTCATAACGTTAAGCGACTAAAATTGTTACGTTTATTCAACTTTTTCTAAGATTTTAACATCTCCTGTTTTCGATTTCACATTAACTTTATATTTTCCGTTGTTTGCTACATCTGAAAAATCATTTCTCAATTCGCCAGTCCCTGTACTTGCTGTAATCTTGACTGACTGGCTAGGATCTTGCAGCCATTTGATAAATCCGGATTGACTAGAGACCTGCGCATTTACTTTACTTTCTTGGACAGCAATCGTTTGGCCGGAGCCATTTTTTAAATCTAATGTGCCTTGATTTTCCTCTGAAACGATTTTTCCGCTTTCATTAGACATCAAAAGATCCCCTTTTGTTCGTTTAACGATAACTTGACCATCTGTTGCAGTTGCTGTCAGTTTTTTTGTTTCCGAATCTTCTAGGATCATTCTACCTGAATGATTATTCAACACAACATTATCTGAGCGTAAAAATTTCAGGATGGAGAGTCCTTTATCGCCGTTGATTGTTAGATCACCCAGCATACCCGTAATGACTGTTTTACCAGACACACTTTTAACCTTTAAATTCATTGCGGATTCTTCTATGATCACATCACCGTACTCGCTACTGACATTGCCATCATCTGCAATAATATTTTTAGCGTAAACATCTCCAGAGAGTAAATCTAAGTCAAAATTCTTTGTTTGAATATCTAACAGGCGCAGATCTCCACGGCTTAATCCCAAATGAAAATCATCCAAGATTGTGCCTTTTGGAATAAAGAAAATCACTTCTGATCGTCCAGTGCGGGTAAAGGTATCAAAGATACTTTCTTCATCTAAAGTCAAATTCACTTTATTATCATATGAACCCGTTTCAATTTTTTTGATATCGCTTTCTTTAAAGCGACCTTTGACCATCAAACTAGGTTTTTCTGTACTAGATACTTCTACTGTTGTAATTTCGACATCCGCATCTGAATCAAAACTAAACGCAGCATGATTGCTTGATGTTAAACTGATTTCTTTATAGTATTGTCTCCCTGTATACATCAATCGGTTCGTCATTGAACAAAATAACAGCAAGCCCATTCCAAAGGCTAAAAAGCCAATCGACAAACCATTGATCCATGATCGTTTTTCACTTTGCCAGCCTTTTATTACTTGCAAAATGATTGCTATCAACAGTAAACAGAAAATCGTTGGAATCCCCGCAAGATTCTGCTCTTCTATCAACTCTTTGATTGTGTACGTCAAGAAAAAAGCCAACAAGGCTAAAAGTAACAGAAGAAATAATGGTTTCAATACTTTAAAGACTGTTTCCATAAATTTCTGTATTCTTTTTTTCTGCGTTTGAATGAAAACATCTTGAATTTCTTCTCTTGGAACAACTGACGTTTTAGCATTGATTGCAGCATCTAAACTTAAATCTGCGTAGTAATCCGCTGCAATCTCTTCGGGTGGGGCAAGGCCTGCAACAACTTCTGCTTCAGTCTGACCTTCTTCTAAACAAATCGCTAACTGTTCCAATAGATCTTCTTTTAATTCGTTAAACTCTTCTATATCTTCTTCAGCAAAAGCTGCTTGTAGCTGATTTAAATATTCTTTCATTGTTTTCACTAATCGGCCCCCCTCAGTTTAGTGACTTGCTCAACGAACTCATCCCAATCATGTTCTAAAAGTTCTAAATACTCATTTCCTTTATCTGTCATTTGATAATATTTTCTAGAAGGACCATCAGGCGATTCTTTGGTATAAATGACACAGTATGATTCTTTGACTAATCGACGCAAAACTGGGTAAAGCGCCCCTTCAGTGATTGGTATAAATTGATTTACTCGTTGTGTTAATTCGTATCCGTATCGATCTTCTTTTTGAATAAAATGAAGTACACACATTTCTAAAGCACCTTTTTTAAATTGGCTGGAAGCCCTCATCGCTCAATCCCCTTATCACAGTTTTGATTGACAAATTACCCGCTGTTCGATAATGTCCACTGAAATAACAAAAGAGCAAACATGACTAAAATCCACTTTAGACCAAAGGGCTTTGAGCTTTGGTACAAGGCGTTGTTTCGTTCTTTGTCAGTGGTTATTGCGGTTGTAATTCTTTTTCTCTTGAATGATACCTTGACGTTCTGCCGGTGTCAAATTAGGATCGCTCAGTTGATTGCCCCACTCTCTATTTCTTTGCCCTCTCTCTTGCCCATTTGCAGAGGCACCTGACACAGCATCAGCTGTTTCTCCATCTCCTTGCGCTTGAGGTGCTTGTTGTTCTTCTTGGATCACCGCTTGTTTTGCCGCTTCTTCTGCTTGTGCAGCCTCTTGGGCTGCGGCTTGATTGGCCGCTTGTTCTTCTTCTGCTTTTTTAGCTGCAGCTTTTTTATCCTCCTCTTCTTTTTGTTTTTTGATTTTGTTGGCTTCTTGTTCTTTGAGCTTTTTCTTGATCGAATTTTCAACATGTGCGATTTTTTTTGAAACCACTTCTGCTAATTGTTCTCGTTTTAAAGCAAAGCGCTCTCTGACGACTTCATCTTTAGAAAAAGCAGCATCTGCGGTATTTATTGTCTGGGTCATCCCGATACCGATCATTAAAAGAGCTATGCAAAATACTATCATTTTTTTCATTCTAAGTTCTCCTTAATCAACATATTTCTATACTATAGTTATCCTTGGAAAGCATCTAGTAATTCGCTAAATCGTTTCTCTTCCTCTAATATGAGCCAATATTTTTTTTCTTTCTTATCTGGCTCTAATTCCAATCGAATCGTTTTCGGTTCTTTTGCGGCTTTTAATTCCTTAAACGTTTTTTTAAGTGCTTCGAATTGGATTTGATTAAGGTCTCCGTCTTTTAATGCATCTAGTTCTTTTAAAATCCCGTTTAATTGCTTTTCATCGGAAATTTTGTCAATATCATCTAATTTTTCAAGCTGATCATAGCCTTTATTTTTTAACCATTGCACCAATTCTTCGTCTGTTTTTTGGTCAATCGTCTGATCAAAGTTTGTCTGATCCAAGCCTGTGACCGTTACTTGCGCTTCTTTTTTTTCTGACTTGCTCTCTTTTATGTTTACTGAAAAGCTTGTTTCTTTGTCCAATTGCTCTTGGTAAATGCTCACCAATTCTTTGGCTTGTTCTTTTGATAGATCGAATAGCTCAGAAAAATCCTCGACCATATCTGTTTGACTTGGTGCATCTAATTTATAAAAATATTTTTCAGCATCATCTTTATCTTTCCTATAAATCACATTATTAATAAATGTTGTAGCGACATCTTTTGGATCAGCAGTCTTACTAGTGCATCCAGTAAAAACAACAACGATCAAAATTAGCATACTAATTATTCTCTTTTTTTTCATACGTCTACTTGGCTCCTTTATGACAATAACTGTTGATTTTTTTGTGCATCTCTTCTATTTTTGACTATATACTTGAAAATGGTATAAAACTTAACTCTGATTGACTGAACATCCCCTACTCCATAAGTCGGATCAGAATAAATCAAGCCTAGCCAACGATAATGATTTTTACGTGAAAATTTTTGAATCTTGAAGGTCATTTCAACATTTCCCGCTACATTAATAATACTCGAGCGTATCATTTTGACATGTTTGATTTTTTGGAAAGAGAGGTAGCCTTCGTCTTGATTGAGTAAGGCGCTTAAAAACGGCTCATTTTGATCAACGCTGATCGTTACACTTTTTTCACCTAAATAATTGATTCGAACTGGGATCACTTGATCGCCCTTGACTATTTCCCCTTCGTAATCGACAGGAATATTCATCGGCATGCGTGGCCGCTCATATGCTACACTAACTGCGACGCTCAAACTAAAAATATTATAAAACAGCCAGTAAATATTGATGGAAAGAACATCCCACCATTGTAAGTGGTTGAAATCCAAGTGCAGGATATAATAAATCAAGGCAAAATAGTTTGCACCTAATAATAAAATCTGTACTTTACAATTACGCCAATCAAAATATCCTTTTTCCCCTTGAATCCCCTTGACTGTTACGTGAAATTTCTTATTCTTTTTAGGGCTAAATAACGTTTCTTTCCAAACGGCCCAAGAAACTTGAGGAGCTGTCACTAGCTCGTAAATATTGCTTATGAAGGAATTGTATTTCTTTCTAGCAACAGATTTATACATCAAACTTCCAGATAAAAAAGCTGGCAGCCAAAAAATCACCAGCTGAGCTAATGTGGTTTTTAGGCTAGAAATGTTAAAAACTAAATAAAGAAAGGGGGAAAGTAAAAAAATCAATTTATAGAGCCCTGCATACCAAAACATCACGCCATCAAGATAAAACCACTTTTGCATAAATGATAGTTTTTTCAATGTATTCAATCTATATTTTTTGATAACTTGTACATTGCCACGTCCCCAACGATCTCGTTGTTTCACATAATCGGCTAACGTTTCTGGGGATAGTCCTGAGGCAAGGGCTTCATTAACAAATACACCCTCCCATCCATTGTTTTGTAGCAGCAATCCTGTAGCCATATCTTCTGTGATGACACCTGTTGTAAAACCTCCGATAGAATCTAGCGCAGCTCTTCTAAATAAAGCATTGCTGCCTACATAAAGTACCGCATTGAATCGATCTTTCCCTTCTTCTAAACTGCGCATAAAAAAGTCTTGTTCATTATTGATTTCACCATCTAAATATAAATTATGCTGAAAAATATCTGAATTAAAAAAAGTCTGCGGCGTTTGAATAAAACCAACTAGCTCTTTTGAAAAATGTCCTAATGTCCGCTGTAAAAACTCGCGTTTAGGCACCATATCAGCATCTTGAGTCACGATGATTTCCCCACTTGTTTTTGTCAGCGCATAATTCAAATTCCCCGCTTTTGCATGTTCGTGAGTCGGACGAGCGATAAATTCAACACAATGTTTTTCTGCTAATTTTTTCACCATTGCTCGGTCCCCATCATCGCAAAAATAAATTTTCAATAATTCTTTAGGATAATCGATCGATAGACACCCAACCACCGTTCTTTCTAAAATTTCAATGTTTTCGTTATATGTAGCGATCAAAATATCAACTGTTGGCAATTCTTTTAATTCAGCTAATGATTTTTCAGCTCGCTTATAAGGTTTCCAAAATAAGATGACTAACGTAAAGGCTTGAATAAATCCCATAAATTCAGCCAAATATAATAAACTCCCAGCAATTATCTCAACTATACTTCCATTTGGGATCGTATAAAACAAACGCCAAACTAAATAAATAAATTGAATAATAACAAATCCTGATAAAACAAATTTTCTATAGTGTTCATTTTTCTTAGATACAAAATAAAACAAGAATAAATAACTTAAACTAAATACCATGTATCCTAATCCAACCTTCTCCATTACCTTCTCCTTTTCACTCCCTATTATTCATAAAATAGTAGTAGCTAGTCATCAATATACTAAGGTTTCCAGCTATTGTCAATAGAATAATAGCTGGATTTGAAAATCTTATTACACTTTCCCGCATAATTATCGTTAAAAATCCTCATTTTCTACCTACATTTGTTATTTTTTAATCCTAAAATGGCGAAAAAAACATCTGATTTGTCCAAATCGTTGTTTTGTAGCATACTAGTAGTAGATACATTTGTCAGGAAACACTGAAACTAGTTAAGAAACAAGACCAAGAAAAAAGAATTTGGGGTGAGAAAGTTGATCGAATTTCAACATGTTTCAAAAATTTACAAAGGTGGAAAAATCGCTGTAGATGACATCAATTTGTCTTTTGATAAAGGTGAATTTATCTGCTTTATCGGAACTAGTGGTAGCGGAAAAACAACTTCTATGCGGATGATCAATCGGATGACCGATCCATCAAAAGGAAAAATCATGATCAATGGAGAAGATATCCAAACGATCAATCCAGTGGAGTTACGTCGAAAAATCGGCTATGTTATTCAAAATATCGGTTTAATGCCACACATGACGATCCGAGAAAACATCGTACTTGTACCTAAGTTATTAAAAGTCGACTTAGAAGAACGGAATAAAATTGCAGAAAAAATGATCGATCTAGTTGAACTACCTAGAGAAATGCTTGATCGTTATCCAAATGAACTCTCTGGTGGGCAACAACAAAGAATCGGTGTTGTAAGAGCTCTTGCAGCCAACCAGGATATCATTTTAATGGATGAACCTTTTGGTGCTTTAGATCCGATCACAAGAGATTCTCTACAAGATTTAGTGAAAGACTTACAAGAACGTTTAGGAAAAACTATTGTTTTTGTTACTCATGACATGGATGAAGCGTTAAAATTAGCAAATAGAATCGCCATCATGAGTGAAGGAAAAGTTATTCAGTTTGATACACCTGATAATATTTTACGCCATCCAGTCAACGAATTTGTTGAAGAGTTGATTGGCGAAGACCGCTTGATTCAAGCCAAACCAGATATTACCACTGTTGGTGAAGTGATGCTGAATAACGCGATCACGATCACACCAGAAAAATCATTGTCAGAAGCAATCAAACTCATGAGAGAAAAACGTGTTGATACACTCTTAGTGGTGGATGGCGCAGGCGTGTTAAAAGGCTTTATCGATGTTGAAACCCTTGACCGCCGTAGAAATATTGCGACTAGCGTTAGTGATATCATGAATCCAAAAGTATTCTTTGTAAAAAAATCGTCACTATTACGCGATACCTTACAACGAATCTTAAAACGTGGTTTAAAATATGTTCCAGTGGTAGATGATAAACAAAAAGTAGTTGGCATTTTAACTAGAGCCTCACTAGTAGATATCGTTTACGATGTTATCTGGGGTGAAGAAGACACAGAAAATGTGACGACTGCTTCAAGAGAAACAGAACCAACTGATGTCAAACAGCCTCAAACGGAGGTGTAAAAAAATGAATCAGTTTTTATTAGAACGAGGAAATGAGCTTGTCACTAAAATCGGTGAACATATTTTTATTTCCGGGATAGCTCTTCTCTTGGGTATTTTATTTGCAGTACCTATTGGAATTTTATTGACACGAACTAAGAGAACAGCGGCCATTGTTATCGGCTTAACCAGTGCTTTACAAACTGTCCCTTCTTTAGCTTTACTTGCATTGATGATCCCAATTTTTGGTGTTGGAAAAATTCCAGCTATCATTGCTTTGTTTATTTACTCTTTATTACCTATTTTAAGAAATACGTATATTGGAATCAAAGAAGTCAGCTCTGATTATAAAGATGCTGCCAAAGGAATGGGCATGACCAATGTCCAATCGATCTTTATGGTCGAATTACCAATAGCGATGCCGACGATCATGGCAGGGATTCGCCTAGCTGCCGTTTATGTGATTGCATGGGCCACATTAGCTTCTTATATCGGTGCTGGTGGTCTTGGAGACTTCATTTTCAGCGGATTAAATAATTATCAACCCGATTTGATTTTTGCCGGAACGATTCCTGTTACTATTTTGGCTTTGGCCGCAGATCTATTACTAGGGCTATTAGAGAAAAAATTAACGCCTAAAGCATTAAGGGAGGCGGAATAATCATGAAACGAAAATTAAAATTATTGTTCATCACTTTTTGTAGTGCTTTACTATTATCGGGCTGCTCCTTACCTGGACTTGCTTCTAACGCCGATGACTCTACGATTTCTATTACTGGCGGAATCACATCAGAAGCACAGATATTAGCAAGCCTAGTCGCTGGTATGATCGAGCATTACACGGATGAAAAAACCACGATCATCAATAATTTAGCAACGACTACAATCAATCACCAAGCAATGATGAATGGTGACGCACAAATTTCAGCTGCCCGGTACACAGGGACTGATTTGACTACAACACTTAATCTAGAACCAATCAAAGAACCTAAAAAAGCTTTTGAGGTAGTCCAATCAGAGTTTCAAAAAAGATTCCAGCAAAAATGGTTTAATTCCTACGGATTTGCCAATACCTACGCTTTTATGGTTACACAAGAAACGGCCAAGAAATATAATTTAAAAACAATCAGTGATCTTAAAAAAGTTGGCGACCAGCTAACTGCTGGTGTTGATACATCTTGGATCGACCGTAAAGGGGACGGTTATAAAGGGTTTACTGAAACCTATGGCTTTGATTTTAAACGAGTGTTTCCAATGCAGATTGGTTTAGTTTACGACGCAGTGGCTGCGAATAAAATGGATGTTGTTTTAGGCTATTCAACAGATGGCCGAATCGGCAGTTATGATTTGGTTATTTTAGAAGATGATCTCCATTTCTTCCCGCCTTATGATGCCTGTGCAGTCGCAACAGATGAAATCTTGAAAAAACATCCTGAATTAAGTGATGTCCTTAGTAAATTATCAGGAAAAATTTCAACCGAAACGATGCAAAAGCTAAACTATCAAGCAGACAATGATCTAATGGAACCTGAAACCGTTGCGGATAATTTCTTAAAAGAACACCATTTCTTCGAGTCTGAAGGAGGTGGAAAATAATGCAGAATTTACAAGATATGAATTTACTGCAGCAGTTTTTCTATTACTTTGAGCAAAATGGCAGTTATGTTTTGAGTCAATTCGTTCGGCATTTCTTAATTTCTATCTACGGTGTATTATTTGCCGCTATCGTTGGTATACCTATCGGGATTTTCATTGCCCGTAGAAGAAAAATGGCTGGTTGGGTCGTCAGTATTGCAAACTTGATTCAGACGGTTCCTTCTCTCGCGATGCTTTCAATCTTGATGTTAGGTCTTGGTCTGGGTGTCAACACAGTTATCGTCACGGTCTTTCTCTATTCGCTTTTACCGATCATCAAAAATACCTATACTGGGATGATCCAAGTCGACCGAAATATATTAGATGTGGGCAAAGGAATGGGCATGACAAAATGGCAAAGGCTTTACATGGTAGAATTGCCGCTTTCTGTCTCTGTGATCATGGCAGGAATTAGAAATGCTCTTGTCGTAGCAATCGGGATCACCGCAATTGGTGCTTTTGTCGGTGCCGGTGGGTTAGGAGATATCATCATTCGCGGTACTAATGCAACTGATGGGACAGCGATCATTCTTGTTGGTGCCTTACCAACGGCCTTAATGGCGATCATTACAGACTGGGTGTTAGGCATGATCGAACGCCGCTTAGATCCAGCTAGTAAACATTCATAGAAAAGTGGAACAAAACGCTTATCTATTTTCTTCAAAGGCTGTTTTGTGCCGCTATATCTAGTAAAGCGGTATGAGCCTTTTTAGCTTTAACAAAAAAAGCAAGTAAGAATCTCTTCTGATTCTTACTTGCTTTTTTTATTTCTTCAAACGATAACTATATGTTGCAACGACAATATTCTCGCGCCAAGATAAGCGCAGGCGCAAACGTAAGCTCGTCTGATTATGCAAAATATTTTGCCAACGACGATTAGGGACGAATTGAGGAATCAGGACCGTCGTTGTATAATGCCGCTTAGCTGAATTTTTACTAACCAAATCGACATAACGAAGAATTGGATTTGTGATCGAACGATACGAAGAATGGACGACAGAAAAACGAATATCAGGAAATTGTTTTTTGAACTCCGTCTCGATTTCTTTTTCCTTTTCCACATTCTCATCAAGCGATACATGCATCGCAACGACATAATCACCGATTGAACGGGCATAATTTACCGCCCCCACATTGGCTTGCGTCACATTTCCAACTAACACAATCACTGTGTTGCCGAAAAATTCTTGTTGTTCCACAGTTTCCTCTAAGCGCAGCTGTTCGGCTACATTTTTGTAATGAGCATGAATACTATAAAAAATAAAAATCAGTACTGGCATAATAATAAAAAATGGCCAAATATCTCCCAAACGATACATGAATAAAATAACGATAATTCCATAAGAAATGAATGCTCCAATCATATTTGCAATTGATTTTGACAACCATTTTTTTGTCTCTTTACGCCATTTTACTACCATCCCAGTCTGAGATAAGGCAAACGGTATAAACACACCGATTGAATATAATGGAATCAATCGTTCTGTTGAGCCTTGAAAAATTAATAGCAAAACCACTGAACCTGCAGCTAAAGTCAAGATACCATTTGAATACCCCAAACGATCCCCACGATCCATATACATATGCGGCATAAATTTATCTTTCGCTAAATTAAAGGCCAACACTGGAAACGCTGAAAAGCCAGTATTAGCTGCAACAGCTAAAATCAAAGCTGTTGCAAACTGCAAGAGATAATAAAGAATATTTTGACCAAATACTGCTTTACCGATTTGAGCTAAGACAGTCACTTCCGTCTGTGGAACAATCCCATACCAATAGTTGATAAACGTGATTCCTACAAAGAAAAAGCCTAAAATCCCAGCCATCAAAGTTAACGTACCAGCCGCATTTTTTGCTCGCGGCTTTTTAAAAAAAGGAACAGCATTACTAATTGCTTCAACCCCAGTCAATGATGAGGAGCCAGAAGAGAAGGCCCTCAAAATCAACGCAATTGTAATCCCAGGAACCACCGCCCCCGGCACCGCTGTTGCATGAATCGGCACTACACCTGTGATAATTTTAAATAGCCCGGTAGCAATCAATAAAGTAATAATCGCAATAAAGCTATAGACCGGCAGCATCAAAAAGCCAGCTGATTCCCTTAAGCCTCGTAAATTCATCAACATGATCAATAAAACAATGATGATGGAAATCACAACTTGGTGCCCGTATAGAGCTGGTACTGCTGAAATGATCGCCTCAGCGCCTGCCGACACCGAAACTGCTACAGTCAACATGTAGTCGACCAATAAAGAACCGCCTGCTATTAGTCCAGCATTTTTCCCTAAATTTTCACTGCTGACGACATAAGCTCCGCCACCCTGAGGATATGCATGAATGATTTGCCGATAAGATAGTGTTAATGAAATAAGTAAAATAATGACAAAAGCGGCAATGGGCAGTGAATACCAGATAGCCGCAGCAGATAACGTAACTAACACGACAACGATTTGTTCAGTACCATAAGCAATAGAGGATAATGCATCTGATGACAATAAAGCCAATGCGGCAAAACGACTCAACTTATGTTCATCATTTTCAGTCGATTTTAACGGCTTACCGATAAATAATCGCTTTAAATAATCCACTTGATCAACCTCTCCTTTTCCTATTTTTTTCCGAAACAATCACATATGCTACGCTTCTAAAGTAAGATTGTCAATTATTTCCCTGCTAAATAATTGAAATGTTTAGGCTCTTCTTTCCATCGTTTAAACAAATTCTTAGAGCACTGTTTTTTTCATTTTAACAAGCTTATCTTTTCAAGGAAACGATTCTGCCTTTGCGCTGTCGTCACAAGAAAAAAGACATGAACATCCAAAACGATTTTCATGTCTTGATTGCTATTCTACTGTTTGCCAAGTACGATATTCATCAAAATAATCTGCTTCTTTTTTTGCCTGTGCCACGATCCGTTGCGGATAATTCAACACCTGCAAAAGCTGAATGGCATTTCTCGTAGTTGATGGTCCTTGCCTTAGACGGTAATCAAATGATACACCTTGTTCTTTTGTCACCTGCTCTTGAAAATGGACATTATCACAAGATTCTTTTAAGATTTCTGTCAGTTCAATGTCATGGGTAGCAACAAAAGCCAACGACGGATAATCTGCTAACCAATGAACCATACTAGATGATGCGGCGATTCGTTCGATCGTATTCGTACCCTTTAGTATTTCATCAATAAAACATAAACACGGAACTCTTGTTTCAGCTAAATCAAGGACTCGTTTAACTGATTTGATTTCTGCAACAAAATAGCTATCGCCTTCAAAAATGTCATCTTCAACTGCCATTGATGTCAAAATATGTGCAAACGGCAATTGAAACTTGGTCGCTAACGCGGTGTGGATCGTCGCAGAAAGAATACAGCTGATCGCTACACTTTTAACATAGGTAGACTTGCCAGAAGCATTCGAACCAGTTACTAGGGTATTTTTTGTCCAGTTCACTTCATTTGGCACAGGAGAGGCTAATAATGGATGATAAACTTCTTCCCCCTTTACTTGAATGCCTTTTGAAAATACAGGTTGGCTTGTATCTGGCATGACTTTACGAAAATTCAAAACTGCTGCTGCAACTTCCAATTCTCCAAGTAAACGCCACATTTCTTTTGCTTGAGTTTCATAATTGGTTAATTTTTCCAGAACAAAGTTATATGAAATAAAGGGCAGCATGAAGATCATCGCAAAATAATCAAACATCATTTCAGCCTCACTGTTAGACTTTATTCGAAAGGAAATACCAAATTTAGTCATTGATGCCAACGGCTTAAGGTTGTTTGCCAACTCTTCTTGAAAAGGTGTTTTCACTTTAGCTAATTTCTTTGCACATACAACCGTTTGGACTAAATACCCCATACAGATCAGCTCACGTTGTAATTTTTCCTTTTTTATTTGGTAATAAATCACATTGAATAAAATCGAGCCTAACAATAGGACAATCGATACGGTATTCGGAAATAACAGTAATAAAGCGACGGCGGCAATCGGTAGACTCCCACAAAACAAGTAGAGTTTTGTATTTGGCAGCACTTGGTTTCTAGTTTCACTTAAATAGCTTTCAACATTATTCTTATCTTGTTTCCCTAAACAGGCAAACTGAAATTGAATCGCTTCTCTAATCTGAGGATTTTGCTCATAATACTCAATCAATGTTTCCAAACGGTCATGACTATCTTCTGAGAAGTTAAAATTGCGTAAACGCTGATACAGTGCTTCTGAGCCTACACTTGAATAGGTTGCATTGATTCTTTCAAACAGAGTAAATCCGTCTAGATCATACCAAGTGATCTCATCGACTTCACTATCATACTTTCGATATTTTTTAGCTGTATACCACGCATCCCTCAAGCTTTCCTCTTTATCAAAAAAACGTGTATTAGGAAATGTTCCCCACTTACTTTTGACCATTGCTCGTAATTTTAAGCGATTATAAATTTCCATTACACTGATAATCAATATAATCAGCCCCACAAAACCAAGTACGATCCATTGAGCATTCATTCAATAACCTCCTTTTTAAGGCTAGTATATGTTTTTATCGATTCATATACAAGGACAAATGGATAGCAACTAAAAGAAGTTGAACCGGAAACTCTAAGAGTTATAGTTCAACTTCTTCTATTTACTTATAATTCGTGATACTCTCGATTCATACTGGTATATTCATCCAAATGCCATTCTGTCTCTTGATTTGCTTCGTTTGGTTCTATTTTCATCGGTTTAATATACTGAGTTGAGCTCAGCATATGAGAAATCGTCTCATCCTGCATTTTTATAATATGTTTCAAACGAATCTTCTCTAATTTCAAATCCGTGATTTCTTCTTGCTGTACTTCTTTTTTTCCTAATAAACTCCGTAAAAATTGTTTATCTCTGACAATCACTAATGTTAAAACAACAATCACAACAACAAAAAAATAGAGAACGATTAATAAGTTACGATCCATCCTTTTCATTCCTCCTAACATTTCATCCCTATGTTACCATGTTAGAGAACAATATTTTCTCATTTTTTTAGCTAAAACAATCATTTTTATGTATATTTTTGAGAAAAACAACTATATAGCTATTATTTTTTTATCATTAAAGAGAAATTTAAAGTAAATAATTGTGATCAAATGTTACTTCAACTAAATAATCCCCAATATTTCGATATACTTGTTCTTGAATGCGAATCTTTAGTTCCTGGTCTGTTGCTTTAAAATGGTTTGGAACAACCAAATCAAATAAAATACGAGGCTGACTGCCATGATCTACTAAGCGTATATCGTGGGCTTTTAATTCACTATTGATCCCTTTGATGATTCTTTTCAGCTCTTGGTGAATAAACTGTTGTCTTTGATCATGTAAGTTCACAGGATCGATGTGACAAACAAGATCAACCCCCAACGCTTCTTTAAATTTCTTTTCGATATCATCCGTCTTTTCATGGGCTTGAGTCAGATTCCAGCGGTCATCGATTTCAATATGAACAGAGGCAAATGTTTTATTGGGTCCATATTGATGGATCAGTAAATCATGATACCCTACGATTTCTGGTACTAAGGATAGATATCGTTTCATTTCATCTATCGCTGCTTGATCAGGTCTAAGCCCCATCAACTCGTTGACAAACTCTCGAATCAATTGTAAACCACTAAAAATAATGTAACACGCTATCAATAGCCCTACAAAGCCATCAATTTTCAAGCCAGTCAAGCCTTCTACTGTCGCTGAAACGAGTACAGCCATCGTCGTAAATACGTCATTTAAACTATCTTTAGCCGTTGCAACTAATGTATTAGAATCAATTTTTTTGGCTACTCGTTGATAAAAAATACTTTGCCAAACTTTGATGAGAATCGACAATACTAACACAATCAGAATTACTGGTGTTACTTTGATACTTTGAGGATCTCGGATTCGTTCAATCGATGTCATAAAAAATTGAAACCCAACAAAGGTAATCAATAACGAAACTAACATACCGCTGATATATTCAAAACGTTCATGACCGTATGGATGTTCTTTATCTGCTGGTTTCCCTGAAATATAAAAACCGACGAGCGTTAGCACAGAAGAAACCGTATCCGACAAATTATTCATTGCATCAGCCATAATCGACACACTGCCAGAAATTAGTCCAATCAACAATTTTCCAACAAAAAGCAGCAAGTTAGATAGTAACCCTACGATCCCCGCAAAAATCCCAAAAGCTGTTCGAGTATCTGAATTTTTTGGTTGGCTTTTTTCAAAGCGCTCTATTAAAAATTTTATCATCGTGATCCCTACCTCATTTTTAGCATATCTTAAGACTATAAAATGATTTCAGCCATTTGTATAGTTAAATGCTGTTTTTTTTAGTGAGTTTTTATTGTTTAGAATCCCCCTAATTGATCAATTGGATGTCTTTGTTTTTTTATTAGGGACACCTTGAAAGATAACAAATAAGGAAAAAAACTTGAATCACTCCCATTATAGGCTTGATTCAAGCTTTCACCAGCAGTTATTTCTTATTTTTAATGGAAAATATGACTTTCATGCGAAACGTTCTCTAACTTCTTCGTTTTTTCTTCAACATAAGGATATA
This sequence comes from Enterococcus ureilyticus, assembly GCF_001730315.1. Taxonomy (GTDB): domain Bacteria; phylum Bacillota; class Bacilli; order Lactobacillales; family Enterococcaceae; genus Enterococcus_L; species Enterococcus_L ureilyticus. Next base: position 98,628 of record NZ_MIKC01000002.1, on the reverse strand, counting down.
AGAGAATGCCCAACACACAAAACACAATTGAAATTCCTAGTAAAATGAGAATCGCCTTCCAAGCATTCGGCCAATAAATACCTCCTGCTGATTCCCTTAATAGATTTACCGCATGGGTAAATGGTAAAAATGGATTAATAAACTGGAAGAATTTGCCGGAAACCTGAATTGGATAGTTTCCGCCACCTCCTGAGATTGAAAGTACCAGGATAATGATCGCAGCCCCTTTTCCGACATTGCCAAATAGTGCCACTAGTACATAGACCATCATCATAAACGCAAAGGCGATCAACAAAGCAAATAATACACTATATACTGGTTGTCTAACATCTACTCCTAACAAGAAATAATTTCCTAACGTCACAATCAACGCTTGCGCTAGTCCCATTACTAAAAAGGTTAACATCCTCGCAGAAAATTGTTCCCGTTTTGAATAGTTGCCGCGGTCTTTTTCATCTAAATAAAAATCAGTTGTTGCCACACTTGAAAATAACACGGCACCAACCCATAAACAAAGAGCTGTGTAAAATGGTGTACTAGCTGAGCCATTATTAGCAATTGGGTAAATTTTATTTTCTTTCACTTCAACTGGTTTAGCAAAGAAGTCACTTTCAGCGTTAGCATCCAGTTTAAGCAACTTTATCACTTGTCCAAGGTCAACATCCTTCTCCCCATTTCGGATCGCTTCTGCGGCTTTATGGACACCTGTCTTGATATTTGGCCAGTCATTTTGAACTAAGTCATTTGCTTTGTTCAAGGCAGACTCTAAATCCGGCATTTTGTCATTGACTGTTTTTAAAGTACCAGTGATATTTTCTTTGATCCCTGGGTAATCATTTTGAATAAAATCAGCAGCTAAGCCAAGTTTTTCTTCGATGACAGGCAATTCATTGTTGTAAAGTTCTGCACCTTTGTTAATGCCATTTACGATCGTGTCCATATGACCATTCAGTAAAACATTGGCATCATGCACTTCTTGTTTGATTGCAGGTAATTCTGCTTGGTATTTTTCTAAGATGCTGATTGCATTAGAAACAGTTGCTTGTGTTGAATTTAATAATGTAGCAAAATCGATTTGTTTAGCTTTGTCGAGCAAGCCTTGAGCGCTGGAAATCGTAGTGATGAGCTTTGTTAAAATGTTATTTACATCTGTTGCAACTGCATCTACATTGATACTGCCAGCAATCCCAGCGATATTGTTGGCCATGTTTTCAATTTCTCCTAATACAGCTTTCAACTGATCCACTGAAATCCCATCAGCATCAATACTATCCACTCGATTTTTTAGCCCTGCAATCAACGTACTAAGATTATTTAAATTATCAATGATTGGTTGAAGTTCTTGATTACCAGAAGAATTTTGAATACTTGTCAGCATTTCAGCCAATTGATCAATTGCTGCTTGCTGCTTCCCTAAGCTGTCGCTAAATTGTTGCAACATTTTCTTCAGCGTTTCACGTTCTTCTGGTGTCAATTCATTATCAGTCAATAATTGCTCGATTTGACCAGCAATTGCGGATACATTTGATCCAATTGTTTGAACTGACTCTAGCGTTACTTTGATACTGCTTGTAATGCTTGGTAACGCCTCTTGTAATTTTACTGCTCCTTCACTGGTTGCAGTCGCTAATTGATCTGCTTGCTCTCCAAGTTTTTCAATATCTGGCAAAGCCGTTTGAACTTGTTGGATAATGGTCAAACCTTGTTTAGCTTCTTCGATTCCTTCCGTCATTGTTTGTTCAACTGAAGCAAAATCTTCGTCAATCATCGCTAATTGTTTCCCAGCATTTTGAATTTCTGGGATTTTCTCCTGTAAGGTCAAAATAACTTTAGCTTGTTCTTTGATTGTTGGCATCTTGTCGTTTAAATCAACTAGCTTTGTTCCTAAAGCATCAACTTGAGGCAAATACTCCGCAAATTCATTGGCTTTCGCTAGCTTTGTTTTCAACTCAGGCATTTTCCCATGAAGCGCAACAACTTCTTGCATATATTTATCGATTTGACCAATATTTTCATCTGTCGAAAGGATCATATCCTTCACTTTCGTTATACTAACCAGATTAGAATCTAAATTATAGCCAATATCATTAAATACATGAACCAAAGTACCACTTGCTGTTTTAGTGAACTCATCTGTGATTTGCGCTTGTAATGAGGTTGCACCTTTTTCAGCGATTTTTGGTGCGATCGCATTGATCTTTTCATTGATTGAATAGTCAATTTTAGGCTTTTTAATATCCCCTGTAGTAAAGCTTAATAGGTCTTTTGAGAAATCTTTTGGCAGATAGATACCGGCATAATACTTTCCTGATTTTACCCCTTTGTCTAATTCTTGTTTTGAATCAACAAAACGCCAACCTAATTGTTTATTTTTATGAAGATTTTTTAATACTTCTTTTCCAATATCGACTTCTTTATCCTTGAATGTCACAGCTTGGTCGTCACTGTAGACTGCAATCGGCAATTCTCCTGTATTTGCATAAGGATCCCACAAGGCTTTGATATTGAACCATGCATAAAGTGATGGAATAATCATCAGTGCAATAATCAAAAATGTAGCGATCGGGTTTTTAAAAATACGTTGCCAATCTAATTTAAATAACTTTAATGTGTTCTTTATATGTTTCATCCTGCTCACCCACTCTTTTTAATGACTGATTTACTTTAGCATAATTTTTTTATCAATAACAAATGAAAAAAACTATTTTTGTCCATTTCTACGACAGGTTTCTTGAATTGTCGTAGAGAATTCAAGTCTATTGTTATTTATGAACCATTCATATCCATTTTCTTCACGTTCAATGGGACATTTCTTATTTTATGACACCTAAAAAAGACAAACTCATCCAAATGAATCAGCTTGCCTTTATTTTTTTGCTATAGTTTTGCTGAGAACTCTGATACTACTTTTTTCACTTCATTTACTGAATCAGGCTCTAGATAAGAAAGTGCTCTGGGAACCACACCCATAAGATACATCTTATCGAGCTTATCCGTTGATTTTCTTTCCAGCAATTCTGCTAGTAAATGTTTCATGTCTTCTTGATGATCTGCTTTTGTACGATCTAAGATGAAGTCATAAAAATTTTTTTCTGCTGCTTTCATCGGCTATGCCCCTCCTATATTTTTATTTTATTATACGCTTAAATAACAATTAGTAGTAGCAATTCGCTTTTATTACAAAAAACAATAATTATACAAAAAAACAGCATAAACATGTTTGTCTTGCTGCTCTTGCTATTAGAAAAAGTTTAATAACTATTAAAGGGCCAAAGAAATGCTTCACCCCTCTTATACAAAGACAAGATTTTTATACCCTATACTTCTCAATCAAAAATTCATATGCAGCACGGCTAATAATTCCCATTGGTTGGTTGATTCCTGGGTTAAAATAAAAGTCCATAGTGACTAACTCTTCTAGTGTGGTTTCTTTGTCAATTGCTAAAGATAACGTGTTGATCGATTGCGTAATATCCTTTTCAGACATCAATTGTCCGCCAATCAAGTTATGCGTACCTTTTTCGAAAACCAGTTTGATATGCACCTCTTCCTGCAATTTAAGATAAGGCAACTGACTTGGTAATGTTAAAAAGATACTTTCAACTTCGATTCCTTCAAACTTTGCTTCTACTTCGGTTAACCCTGTAGTAGCAATATAGTTGTTGAAAATTTTAGTGGCCGTTGTCTTTTGCGTCATATTGTACTTCATCGGATGCCCTAAAACGTTCATAGCAGCAACGGTCGCACTTCGAACAACATTATTCACTAAAGGGATGAACGACTTACGATAGCTATTGCGGACAGGATAAGAAATCACATCTCCTAAAGCGAAAATATTTGGATCACTTGTCTGCATATGTTCATTGACTCGAATTGTTCCATTAGCATTTAAGTCTAAAAATTCTTTCACTAATGTCGTATCAGGACGAGCATTTACGGCCACAATAACATAATCGTTTCTGATTTCTTCATTCGTGGTTTGGGTGATAAAACTCTCTTCTTCTATATCTGAAAAACCAATAACACTTTCGTTTAAATGAAGTTTTACACCTGAATCAACGATTTTTTGTTCAATGAGTGATGACAGTTCCTTATCCAAATAACGGAAAAGAACAGATCCTGCACTTTCTATCAGGTGGATTTCTTTGCCTTTTTCTTTCAAAGCATCACACAATTCCACTCCGATATATCCGCCACCAATAATCGAGATTGATCTTGCCTGTTCCAATTTTCTCAATACTTCCACTGAACTGGAGTAACTTTTGAAAACGGTCACTTTATCTTTACTTGGTAGTGTCAGATTAGTTGAAAATTGGTTTGAACCTGTTGCGAGAATTAGCTTGTCATAACTTACTTTACAAGTTTTTTTAGCATCATCCTCATAGATAATAGTGCTTTTTTCCGGCTGTATCGTAGTAACCATTGTATTAAGTAAAACAACTATGCCTTTTTTACTCAATTCTTCTGCTGTAAGATATCTCACATTATCCAGCTCATCAACCATTTGATTCATTCTCAATATGATCCCGCTTGAAACGAAGCTAAGCTCACTTCTTTTTTCAATTAGAACAACCTCAGTTTGAGGATCTAATTTCTTTAACGTTAATGCCGCTTGAAGTCCACCGTGTGAGGCTCCGATAATTACTACTTTCACTAAGGTTCTTCTCCCTTCAATCAAATAAGTCATTTTTATAACTATATAAATATAATTTAAAAGTAACAATCTAGTTCATTATATATAAAAAAATGATTTTTTTAAATAATTATAGAGACTAATTTCTTTTTATAAGTTGCGTATTGCCATTTTCTCATGAATCAAGTATCCTTTAAGTGAGGTGTCTATTATGCTAAAACGAGATTTTTTAGAAAAGCCCTTCGATTATATGAATGATATCTTATTATTTTTATACAACAATCAAGGCAAGGCGACAAAAAATGAGCTAGTTAGTGAATTTCAAATTAGCTTACCGACTTTAAATGAATATTTGTCTTTCCTGCAAAGTTTTCTTGAAGAGAATCAAGTAAATGAGCAAGTTGAACTAACGTTAAAAGGTGAAAATATTACTTTAAAAAAGCAACCGACTTTTCCCTTGAAGAACGTTGTTGTACTTTTTCTCGAAAAGTCGATAAAATTTCAAATGGTGAACCAGTTATTCTCTAAAGGTGAACTGACTTGCGACTATTTTCAATTGAATTATGCGATAAGCTCTGCGACTTATTATCGAAAGATCACCGAATTAAACGATCTTTTAAAAGAATTTCGCCTACAAATCAAACGTGGAAAGTTGATCGGAGAAGAAAAACAGATTCGCTATTTCTTTTTTAGTTTCTTTTGGTTTCTATTTGAGGATAAAACCAGTTTAGAAAAAGAAACCGCTAATCAATATCTTGGCTTTGTAGATATATTAAGGGAGTCTCTCAATGTAGTCTTTGATCCTACTGAAGTCTTGCAAATAAAATTATGGATGAAAATATCCTTTAGACGACTGGCTACTGAATATAATCCTGTTATCAGCCCTAACTATGATTATCCTGATCGACCGCTCTTTGAAGAAATTAATTTGTCCTTACATACATATATGAAAAAGATCGACCGTCCATATACTATTTATGAAGCATACATGTTTTATGACTTCTTTTGTTCCATGCATAATTTTTCGCCTAATTCATCTTTTGCCTTTAGGTTGGCAGAAAAGCAGCGCAGAGAAAGCTCTTATTTAAACTATATGAATAAAGTAATATTAAAATATTTAAAACAGCAAGGCTATTTGTCCAATTACGCTTCATCTGCACGCTTACTGTATATTGAAAATTTATTGTTTCAGCTACATTCTCAGCTTTATTATTTTGATGGATTTATCTTGCCCTTTGATAGTTGGACCATCAAATCGATCGTCAATGCTCACCGTCATCCATTTTCTGGTAATGAAGTTTTTGAACTGATGGACATTGCGACCAAAAAATTTGATCAAGATGGTGAAAAAGGAAGCTATAAAAATAAATTCACTGAAATCCACTACACTATCATCCTAAATCATATTGCTGAATTAAATGAAGAAAAAATTGCGATCGGTGTCTATCATTCACTGAATCCTTTTATTGGTGAATTAGTTATTCAGCATTTGACCAATGTTTTAGGTCACAAATACCCAATCAAAGCTGAAGCTTTTAAAGAAGACAGTCATTATGACATACTTCTTTCTAACATATACAATGAAGTGATTTCTGAAAAACAAGAATTAGTTTATATATTCTCAGATATTGGTAATAGTTATGACATGACTGAAATCGAAAAACAGATTATTCAGTTAATCGATACAAGATAGTGCCAAACTTGTTGGTTACATCACTAATTGAAATTATAACAGAGAACGCTCTCTTTATGTTCTCTGTTTTCTTTGTATATATTAAATTTAGTGAGAATAACCATAATTATAGATTAACATAGATTCCGCTATAATTTGTTTTTATTTTTTAAAATATAATAAAAAATAATGATCAGTGAATCGATTTATAAAAATAAAAAAAACGATAAATTTATCGTTTTTTTATTTTATCCATCCAATATTATTAAACGGTGCAAACCGGAAGGATACAACACCCTCAATAGCTTGACCATCAACTAAACCAAATGCTCTACTATCACTGGAATTATTTCGATTATCCCCCAATACAAAATAATGACCTTTAGGGATTTTTTTCAGCTGTGACATTTGAGCTAGACTGTCTTCTGATATATTCACTTTGATTGTCCCATCTGGTAATTCATTTGCAGCAGATAATTCAGATGCTTTTGGTAAAGAGTCTGCTTGATGATTGATAAATAAATCATTACCCTCTGTCCATACTAAATCCCCAGGCATCCCTATGATTCGTTTCACATATTGAAACTCGCTTTTTACAGGTGGGCTAAATGTTATGACCTCATATCTTTTAGGCTCTTTTGTCCGACGAACAATCACTCGATCCCCATCTAATAAAGTAGGTTTCATTGAATCCCCATCAACCATGTGAGGGGAAGTATTCAGAATAAAGAAAAATACAAAAACTGCAAATAATACGATAGGTAGCATGAATTTGATGATTTCAGTGATATTCTCTTTTCTTTTTTTCTTTTTTCTTTTCTCAAATTCTTCTTTCGTTAATTTTTTCTTTTTGCGCTTTTTATTGGTTGAAGCAGCTTTTTGAATTCGTTCTTCTCTAGGTCTCGATTTAACTCTCGGCTCTTCTCTTATTATTTCTGCTCGTTCTCTAGGTTTTGGACGCTTCTTTTTAGTGCCAGCGTGCGGGCGCTTTCGATTCTTATTTTTTGACTTTCTATTTTTATTAAACTTACGTTCTAATTGTCTTTTTAGTCGTTCAAAACGTATTCTTAGTTCATCCATGATACACCTCAATCATACCAATTAATACTCTTAATTAAGGATAACAGAGTGTTGCTGTTTTTTCCATATATAAAACCCCGCTAATTAAGAGAAGTACTGCAATAGGTCTCCCTATGTAAAAAAATAAGTGGAGCAAAACTCTAAAAGTTTTGCTCCACCCCCTAAACTCATAATCAATCGAATACTAATTCCTGTCCCTCAACAATAACACTACTACTAAGCTGATTTTTATTCATTAATGTTTGAATTGATAACCCTGAATCTTGAGCAATTTCCCATAATGTCTGACCAGCCTTTATCACATAAACTTCTTTAGGCACTTCGTTATTCTTATCTTCAGAAGCAACATCACTGCTTAAATTGCTTTCTTGTTGTGTTTGAGCTGCCTGTGGTATTGAAGCAGATGTAGGGGCTTCGCTATCATCTGTTGTTACAGGTGCAGATACTGTACCCCCACCACCAGCTGATGCGCCTAAAATCAATGAATCAGACATAAAGTAAACAACAGTACTAAACAATATTGCAGAAGAAATCAACAGTATGCGGTATTTTTTATTGATTTGTTTTTTCATATTGTTCTTCCCCTCATTCGTTTTCTAATGGTTTAGTTTCCAGTTTTATCTAAACGTGATAATTTGCTTAAACGTTCTTCCAATTCACGGTAAATCGTCATTACTTCATTTTTAGATTCTTCTACTTCATTTGAAATATTTTTCGCACGGTTTCCTATGTTCAACATTTCAAGTTCTGCTGAGTTGATCATGTGTTTTGATTCAACTTGCGCTTCACTAATAATACGATTTGCTTCCTTCTTAGCAGAAACCATTACTTCACCGATCTCTTGTTGTGATTTCAACGCTTCTTCTTGTAAGGATTGGTTTTTCAACAACAAGTCATTGATTTGTTGTTTTGCTTGTAATAATTCAGCTAGCTGATTCCCTGTTGCTTCTCCTGTAGTAGACAAGCTACGCATTGTTTCTAATTCAGCATTTAAGTTTTCTAGCTCTTCTTCTTTTTCTTTGTAGCTATTTCTTAATCCTGCTAATTCAGATTCGAAAACATTTTTTTGAATAGAATATTTATCATTTAGACCTTGGATGCGACCAAGACTTGCTTCTAGTTCACTCTTATCTTTAAGAACTGTTTCTAATTCTTTTTTCAATTCTTCAACACGACTGTTATCAACAGACACATCACTATTTGTTGATAAAGTGGTCTCTTTGTCTTTTAATTCTTGGTTTTCTTGTTGTAAGCGGTGCATTTGTTCTTGAAGATCAGCAAGTTTTTGTGTTAACTCTTGATTTTCTTTATTAGTAGTTTGAAGTTTTTCATTCAATGATTCTAATTCCATCTTCACCGTCTCCAATGCTTCTTGTTTTTCTCCGATTGTTCCTCGGGCAGCTAACTCTGTTTGTAATTGTTGGATTTCTTTTTCTTTTTCAGAAATTTGGATTTCTAAGGCTTTATCTTTTTCAACAAGTGCAGTTTCTAAGTAGGCAATTTGTTCTTGTCCACTAGTATTTTCTTTTTTCAGTACTTCGATTTCCGCTTTCAAACGATTGATTTCTTCAGCAGAATCGTCTGACTCAAGCCCATCTTCTAATTCAAAGATCTCAGTTTCTTTTTGGTTGAGCTGTGTTGCTAGTTCATCATTCTTTTCTTTCATCTGTTCAAGTTCATTTTGGTTACTCTCAACTTTGATCACTAATTGTTTATTTTGTTGAGATAAACGAAAGTTCTCTTCTTTGTTTTTCTCAAATTCAGATTCTTGTAATCTATATTCTTCGATCAATTCTCTTAAACGAGTGATCTCTTGTTCTTGTTCAGCTAATAAATTACTATTGTTCGTAGTTGTTACAGTAGCTGGTCGTTGTGGTTCTTCCGAATTAAAATCTACATCCTGCGTTAATTCTTCCTCGGAAACTTCGTTAATTTTCTTAATTAACCGTCTCTTTGCCATGTGTTTACACCCCGTCTTTTATTTCTATCTTCCATTATTTATCTAGTTTTACTTTTTCTAAGTTACTGTCTTTCGCCTCTCTTGTGAAAACGAACGACTGTTTAGAGAGTTTGTTGGTTTTATCTCGATATGTAAAGTTAAAATCGATCATTGTGATTTCTTTTACTGGCTGTAACTCTTTGATAAATGCCTCAATGTTTTTTTCAGCAGTCTGGAAATCATTAAAGCTTAAGGCCGTAGGAAAAACTGATACTGTCAACGTTCCCGTTTTTTGACTGATCATGATCGCGACATTCGCTTCTCCAAAAAAGGGCTGCCAATCTCTTATCAGTAGAAGTTCGTAGTTGTCTAGCGCTTGGGCATCTCGACTTTCTACAATTTTCTTCCAAGGAAATTCAGCTAACTTTAGCGTGTTTTCTTTATAGCTCTCAATTTCAGCACCAGAAGCTGTTCCTCTGGCGTCCTTGATCTCTTCTATCTTGAATTCTAACTCTTTATTATCTTTTCTTAAAGTATCTTGATTATACAGTATCCCAAAAAGGATTAAACAAAAAATAATTGCTGCAATCATCAAAAATAATAATGATCGATTATTCTCTTGATACTTATAAAAATTGATCTTGCGTTTCATTTTTGGACTATCAGAATCTAAGCTCTCCAGTTGGAATCGAACATACAACTGATAACTGAAAAAAAGAAACAGTATTACTACTAATACAAACATGAAAATCGTCATCAAATATAAACTCCTTTATCCCTTAATAAAAAAACACTAAATATATCTACTTTTTTGAAAGTTATTCACTTTCTACCCAATTATACATAGTTTATTGTAACATTACGTTGCGCTATTGCCAACTTTTTTTTATAAACGCAACTAAAAGTCAATAAAAACAGCAGGGTACGTGATAAATTTTAGTGTTTTTTTACTAATTCAGTGAACGAATGTTGTTTCTATAGGTCTAATTTTCAGTTTTATTCTATTGATAAGAGTGGTTTTATTATTAAGTGTTAAATAATTAATAATAACAAGATCTAAGTAATTAACACAGTGTTCCTGTTTCCATTTCGTATTACGTCGTCTCAAACAATTATCCTAATAGGAATACAACTGGATATGTCTTATGTTTTCCAGCCAAATGTCCGATACTTTTAACGATATGTACCAAGATTCTCTTCTTCTAGTTCTGCTTCCAAAATTCCTACGCTGACACCTAACGCACGATCGACCGCTTCCATGATATCTATTCCCAAATGACAAACCTTTTCTTTTAAACGGATCTTATCAATGGTGCGGATTTGTTCTAGTAAAATGACTGAATCTCGTTCGATTCCAGTTTCTTCAGAATTGATGCCGATATGTGTAGGTAATTTGGGTTTAGCCATTTTTGCTGTGATTGCGGCTACAATAATGGTTGGACTAAAATGATTTCCTAAATTATTTTGTATGACGAGTACTGGTCGCACTCCCCCTTGTTCTGATCCTACAACAGGGGATAAGTCTGCAAAATATATGTCACCCCTTTTGACCATTTGAAGCCTCCTATTCTATTTATACTCCCTTGGCATACGTTCAGAAAATGTACATGCCACTTCATAGTGGATTGTTTCTAGTTTGTCTGCCACCATTTGCAATGTGATATTTGCTCCATGGTCGTGTCCTATCAATGTGACAGTTGTCCCTACATTCGTTTTTCTCGGCAAGCGAATCATACATTGATCCATGCAGATTCTGCCAACAATTTCACATTTTTCACCATTAACTAATACTGAAAACCCTTGTAGATGACGGAGCCAGCCGTCTGCATACCCGATTGGGACAGTACCGATCCATTCATTTTTTGTAGTCGTATACGTATTTCCATAACCAATTCCTTCATTCACTGCTAGTTCTTTCACTTGAATCAGCTTTGACACTAAACTCAAGGCTGGTTTTAATGGATAAATTTCGGGTAATGCATGTCCCGATGGATTCAGTCCATACATTGCTATACCAAATCGAATCATATTTCCCGCATTATTAGGATGCCAAAGTGCAGTTGCACTATTACTTACATGTACATATTGGGGTAACTCTGAAAGAACAGATAAAATTTCTTGGAAACGCTCTGATTGTTTTTCAAAGTAACTCGTATTTTTTTCATCTGCTGTAGAAAAGTGCGTGAACAAGCCTTCCCAAGCGATTACTTGCGTTGACTGAATTAATTCAATTGTTTGTTTTACAGCAATTGGTGTAGTAAAACCAATACGCCCCATACCTGTATCGACTTTTATATGTATTTTTAATGGTGCTTGTGTTTTTATCTGATTCAATTGATCAATTGCTTGTACTAACCATTCTTGAGTTGCTACCGTGACGGATAGATCATATTTTAGCAACAGGTCTATGTAAGAAACATCTACAACACTTAAAATCAGTATTGGCTCTGTAATGCCAGCTTCTCTTAGTTCGATGGCCTCATCTAGGATTGCGACACAAAAGCCCGTAGCACCTCCTTCAATCGCTGCTTGAGCCGTTTGTACAGCTCCGTGTCCATATCCGTTTGCTTTGACTACAGCAAATAGCTCTGTACCTTGCGGCATTCGTTTGACTTCATTTGAAACATTTTCTTTGATCGCTTGTGTATCGATCACTAACTTTGTGGGACGATGCCATCCTACAGCCATATATGTCCTTCTTTCTTTTACGGTCGGATCAGAAACAGCCGAATCATTTGCTTATACAGTTCCTCGTGGGAATACAGCCCATGATCGTTGATCAATCGCTTTTATCTCGACCGGTATTCAAATTTAGTAGCTAATCAACCAACTTCCAAGATGATTTGAGCAACCGCAGAGGTTTCTGTGTGGGAAATGGATACAAATACATTTCCTTTATGAGGTGATTTTGTGACTTTCGGCGCTCCACTTTGTTCTTTTAAGATTTCAATATCGTGTAATCCGACACTTCCAATCCCTGTCCCCCAGGCTTTTGAGAAAGCTTCTTTACAAGCAAAACGGCCTGCTAAAAACTCGACCTGACGTTTGTGAGGTAATCTTTGAAAAAGTTCATATTCATTACTCGTCAGAACTCGCTGAACAAAAGAAGATTTATTTTCGATGATTTTTTCGATTCTTGAAAGCTCAACCATATCTATACCAATTCCTTTTATCATTCTTTCAAGCCCTCTTTTTTTATTTTATAAATTACTCTTATTCTATCAAATTTTAGCAATTTTTCCACATAATAATGGAAAAAATTAATAAAAAGCTTTATGTGTTGATAACACTCGGTTTTAAGGAGCGAAAAAAGGGGTAGAAATACAGTTTATCTCTTCTTTATTGCATCCTTTTACTAAAAAGGAAAAAGAGTGGAACAAAGTCTAAGCTTTGTTCCACTCTTTTAAAATCCAATAAGTCATACATTGGAAATAGTTATTTCTTATTTCCAACTGTTATTGATTTATTAATTTGAGTTATCTCTAATAACAAAGCTACGTTTTTTGTCGTTATGACGTTTGGCCGAACGATTATCTTTGCTCTTATTGTAGCCGCCGCCATTTCCACTGCTGCTACCACCTGTGCTTTTGTTATTTTTATTGCCACGATAGCCACCGCCACCATTTTTATTACGGTTACGGCTGTTACCACCGCCACCACCACGATTATTTTTGTTGAAGCCTTTTTTCGTAGATGGTAATGGACGTTCTGGTGTAATTTTTACTGGTACAGCATCTGATGGGTCTTTAGAAATAGTTTTTAGTAGTAATGCTGCTAAATCTTCAGCAGAATATTTTTCCAAAAGATTTTTAGCAGATGGCAAGTAATTTTCTAGACCATTTTCAGCTAATTTTTCTTCGACTGTTTCAATTGCTGCACCCAATTGTCCTTTAAATGCTTCTTGTTCATTTGGTGGACGTAGTGGGGTCATACGCTTTTTCGTTAATTCCTCAATGACATGTAGGTAACCCATTTCATTTGGTGTAACGAATGTCACTGACATTCCGCCTTTTCCGGCACGACCAGTACGGCCGATACGGTGAACATAGCTTTCTGGATCTTGCGGGATATCGTAGTTGTAAACGTGTGTGACACCAGAAATGTCTAATCCACGAGCTGCAACGTCTGTTGCTACTAAGATGTCCAAATTACCACTCTTAAATGAACGTAATACGCTCATACGTTTTTGTTGTGACAAGTCTCCATGAATACCTTCTGCTTTGTAGCCACGTGCTTCTAATCCACGTGCTAATTCATCTACACGACGTTTTGTACGACCAAAGACAATTGTTAGCTCTGGTGTTTGAACATCTAGTAAGCGTGTCATTACATCGAATTTTTCGAAGTCTTTTGAACGCACATAATATTGATCGATCAAATCAGCAGTCATTTCTTTTGCTTTGATTTTTACGTGTTCTGGTTCTTTCATGAATTTCACGCCGATATTTTTGATTGCTGGCGGCATTGTTGCTGAAAATAGTAATGTTTGACGTTTTGCTGGAATTTTAGAGATGATTTTTTCGATATCCTCTAAGAATCCCATGTTCAACATTTCATCTGCTTCATCCAAAACCAATGTTTCGATCGTATCTAACTTCAAGGTGCGACGATTGATATGATCCAATAAACGACCTGGTGTTCCGACAACCACATGTGGGTTTTCTTTTAGTCCGCGAATTTGACGGCCAATATCTGCGCCACCATAGACTGCTTGAACACGGATTTTTTTGTCACGACCTAAACGGTACAATTCTTCTTGTGTTTGGATCGCTAATTCACGAGTTGGTGCAATAACGATTCCTTGTACAACACGGTTTGCTGTATCGATTTTTTGCAACATCGGTAAGCCAAAAGCAGCTGTTTTACCAGTACCTGTTTGTGCTTGTCCGATAACGTCTTTTCCTTCTAATGCTAGAGGGATCGTTTCCTCTTGGATTGGTGTTGCTTCTTCAAATCCTGAGCGTTCGATTGCTGCCAATAAGTCTGTTTCTAAGCCTAGTTCTTTAAATTTCAAATGATATCCTCCTAATAATGTTTGTTGCAGAAGAAATTTTTTCTTCTAAAATTGGTGTTACAGGTGATTTGACTTTCACTAATTTTGAAAATGTTCATGGAGTCTGTAAACCTTCAACATAGGTCTAGTTTATTTTCTCATTAGTGTTACCGAAAAATCCACCTTATGAAGCTACAGGCACTAGAAAAGCCAAACGAGTTCGTTCAGCTTTTTTAATCTTTATATGATAGAAAAGTATCTTCAATAGGTACTTTCGTTTTATCTACTTCGATCTTTCGGCAATAGGTTATTTTAGCATATATTTATATTTTCAGCAAGTTTTATGAAAGCTTGCTAACTTTCTAGAAGGGAATTAACGACCTCACTTAAACCCATTCCGTTGCTGGCTTTTAAAACAACCGTATCTTTTGGTTCTAAAATTGATTTTAATGTGCTTGTTAATTGATCCTTTTCTTCTTTGTGGAAATAGTGGATTTTGTTTTCTTGATACTTTTTCACTAATTCTTCGTACAGGACCTGCATTTGCTCACCATAGAGGACAACTTCTGTTATTTCAGCCGGATTTAGATGTTCCTCCACAGATGCATGCATTGCAGCTGAGTCTGGCCCTAATTCAAGCATATCTCCTAGAACCGCTATTCGTTTTCCCTTTGTTGGCATTTGACTAAAGCTATCTAAGACCAAATTCATAGCAGTTGGATTCGCATTGTAAACATCACTTAGAATTTCGATTCCCGTCTTGCTTTTTAGCCACTGTGTTCGGTTTTTAGTTAACTGAAACTTGGCTAAGCCCGCTTGGATTTTTTCTTCTGATAGCTGAAACCATTGACCAATGCTAATCGCAATCAAAGCGTTCCCCACATTATACTTTCCAGGAACAGGAATGGTATATAAAATAGGTGAGCCATTGATTTTAAAAGAAGTATATTCTTTTTGCGCTTCAATGATCTCTGCTTGACAATCAGCTTTCCCAAACCCAAATGTTTTAATTGTTTGCGTTAATCCTTTTGTCAGAGGAGATAGCAGTGGTTCCTCTGCCGGAATAATCAATAATCCCTTAGCAGCCAGCCCAGACGTAATTTCCATTTTTGCTTTGGCAATCCCTTCTCTCGATCCAAGATTTTCAATGTGCGCCTCACCGATCATGGTAATCGCAGCTACATCAGGTTGAGCTAATCTTGATAAAAAATCGATCTCATCAGCATGATCCATCCCCATTTCTAAAATCAATTGCTCCGTTTTATCAGGCATCTGTAAAATAGTGTACGGCAAGCCGATATCATTATTATAATTTCCTTGGGTTTTATAAGTTTGAAATTGTTGCGCTAAGACCGCTTCTGTCATATCTTTCGTTGTTGTTTTGCCATTGCTTCCTGTGATGGCAACGACTGTCGGCGCCATTTTTTTTAAATAATAAATAGCTAAATCTTGCATTGCTCTTAGAGTATCTGCTACCTGTAAAACTGGCAATTGATCTGGGGCAGATTCTGAAGTACTCCAAAATGATGCACCTGCACCTTTATCTATAGCATTCTTTATAAATGAATGCCCATCATTTTCACCTTTTAGCGGAATAAAAAGATTGCCTTTGGTAATTATTCTGCTATCAAATTCCAGACCTGTCAAATCAAAATCGTTCCACTTCTTCCAGTCATTTGTGGCGTTGACTGCTTTTGCCGCTTCCCAGAAAGTTAATTGCATCGTTTTCTCTCCTTTTAAATCAGAAATGATTTGTCTAGTTCACTATAAAAGGGCTGAAACAAAACTCACTGCGTTTTGCTTCCTCCCTTTTTGTGGTTTATCTTTCGTAAAAACTTTGTCTTTGTTTGAAGCGATTTAATGCTAACTGAATTAATTCTTCGATCAAATCACTATACTTTAAGCCCATATTTTCCCATAGTAATGGGTACATACTAAATTCTGTGAAACCAGGCATCGTGTTCAGTTCATTTAAGAATAACTCATTTTTACTAGTCAAAAAGAAATCGCAGCGACTTAGTCCACTGCCGTCTAAAATAGTGTACGCTTTTTTTGCAAATTCTCGCGCTTTTTGATGAACTTCATCAGGCACTTCAGCTGGAATTTTCATCGTGATTTGATTATCGATATATTTTGAATTGTAATCATAGAATTCAACATCTTTGACGATTTCACCCGGTAATGTTGTCCGAACATCCTCATTACCTAAAATTGCCACTTCGATTTCGCGTGCTTCGATTCCTTGTTCTACAATTGCTCTTGAATCGTAACGATACGCTTCTTCCAATGCATTTTGCAACTCTTCACGATTTTCAGCTTTACTGATCCCCACACTTGAGCCCATGTTAGCAGGTTTAACAAATACCGGATAAATCAATGAACCCTCGCATTGTTCAAAGACTTTTCTAGGATTTTCTTTCCAGTCACTTCTCAATACAGGTACAAATGGCACTTGCGGGATGCCAGCTGTTTGCAATAAATACTTGGTCATGATTTTATCCATCGCATTGGCACTTGCAAGCACACCAGCTCCAACATAAGGTAATCCTAATGTGTCTAGGAACCCTTGGATCGTCCCGTCTTCCCCATTAGGTCCATGTAATACAGGAAAAACAATCGTATCTTCTTCTTTGATTTCACAAGGCATGATTACGCGACCTGTGAACTCACCCCACTTATCTGTCTCACCATCTTCTGACCAAGTTAGCTTGAGGATCTCTTTACTTGTAGGTTTTTCTGATAAAAGAGGTCCTTTAACCCACTGCCCATCTTTACTAATAAAAACTAACTGAACTTGATAGTAATTATAATAAATCGCATTTAAAACGGAATAGGCAGACAATATCGAAACATCATGCTCCTCACTTCTTCCACCATATAACAAAGTTATCTTCAAATGCTTTTCCTCCTAATTTTTAAAGCTAAACGAAAGGTTTAGTTCCTAAGCCACTCACGCTGATCTCTTGTTTCTAATTGCTAGGAGAACTTATCGTCAAGCTAAATCATTTTCTTGTATTTATGGTTCTATCTAAAAAAAGATTTCAAAATTGCTCTTTCATATTTTAGCATAAAACCATTCCTCGGAATAGAAACAAATAGCGAATTCAATCAAAAAGTTTTTTGCTTGTCATACAAATAAAAGGCGCTCTTATTCCCATATAGAGCTAGAATGAAAATGAAACTGTTCTTACTTCTTCTGTTCAATCAGCTCAACAAGCGTCTTTTTGAATTTATCGCGATCGGCTTGTGTAAAAGCTTTTGGTCCTTTCGTATGTCCGCCACTTTTACGAACTTTCGCACTAAAATACCGTTGTTCCAGCAATCCATCAATATTTCCGCCTGTATACTCATACCCTAACTGATGTAACACGCGCACACCCTTTGGCAACACCAATGAAGCCAAGCCATAATCTTGCGTCACCAAAATATCACCTTGTCTAATCAATTGAACAATTTTATAATCTGCTGCATCTGCGCCTTTATCAACATAAACAAAAGAAACATTCTCAGGATATTCTTTCAGAGAGTAATGGTCAATACTTGTCACAATCACAACTGCGATCGAATAACTTAATGCTATTTCGATCGTAGTTTCTTTCACTGGTGAACCATCACCATCAATAAAAATTTTCATAGTCGCACCTTTCAATGATTATCGCTCATTTTAATTTAAATACCACGCAGGATGGCGTTTTAAAAAGAATGATACTTCCGAAAAAACCGCTTCTCTCACGATTTTATATAGCTCGGGATTTCTGATTTTCTTTTTAATTGCCCCAGTGTATCTTGGCCGTTTGACTTTGATTGAAAGAACCATATCAAAACGTTCAGAAAAATTATCTACTGTGAGGTATTTCAAACGATTCGTTTCTTCCAAAAATTGATTAATTCCATCCACCGTTCCTTGAATAAATCCATCCAGATGCGTACCGCCATCAGCTGGTAGGTGTCCATTAACAAAGCTATCTTTAATACTCGTAGAGCCATTTTTTGAAATAACTGCTTGAATTGTGACACCTTCACTGATCGTATTAATGATCAACGGCTGCCCGCTACGCGTGATGCTATCATCTTTTTGAAAAATATAGTCAACAAGTCCTTGCTTGTAATGAAAATAATTTTTTTGTTTTTTTCCATCAGTCAACGAAATCGTCAATCCGCTGTGTAGCATCGCCAATTCCTGACAACGATTCAGTAAAACAAAATAAGATAACGGTGCGTGACCAAATAAACTTGCATCAGGCGTGAATGCCAATTCGATTCTTTGCCCTTCATCTTCTGAAGGAATCAACGCTTTTTTATTCAACAGTCCATGTTGATAAATTTGGATCGTTCGTTTTCCTGATTTTTCTACACCAAAGCCCAATTGCTCCGATAGTGCATTAACAACAGAAAGAAAAAGATACGGTGGTGTATACTGTTCTTTTGGAATTTCATCTAGAAGTAAGCCTTTTTTACTGAAAAAAGAAAAAATAAATTGTTGATCTGATAGTTCGATTGAAAGCTCTTCCTGCTTTAGATCAACTGCTAATTGCAGTAAATGATCCAGCACTTGTAAGACCATACTTTCTAAGCCAGTGGGACCAATTCCACCAATGTACATACCTGGTCGTTTGCGAATACTATCTTTCAAAACATTATCGTCTAGTGCTTTCCAAATATTTTCATCGGTCATGTCGATCTCCTCCTGTAAACAGACTGTTCTATATAAATGCAACGAATAATAATAGCCACTGACCCTTAGCATACCAATTTATCTTAACTACGTAAATGGTTTCGCTAAATTCATTGTTTATCCTCATTATAATGAAAAAAAGACTAGAACGAAAGTAGTATAAACGCATTTACACTAATTCATTCTACTCTTTTTCTTATCTAATCAAATCAACAGTGGGTTGTTCCATTAAATGTTTTACCTGTTTCCGTGTCGTTAACGGTACGTCCCCTTGGATCGTATGGGCTAAGACTCCATTAGCCGTAGCAAATTCTACTGTTTCCACTAATGACCACGATTCACTATAACCCAATAAAATTCCTGCGGCATAACCATCTCCTGCACCGATTCGATCTAAATTGATAATTTGACGTGGAGCGGCTTGAACATAGTTTTCCGCATCAAATAGGAAGCCAGTCAAATATCGTCTGTCACCTTCACCTTGGCGAATGGTTCCAGCAAAATGTTCAATCTGATATTTTGCCATAAACTGGCGGACAACTCTTTCAAATTGTTCAGAGACATCCAATGTTTGATCTAACTCCATGCCCAGTAAATCTGTTAAATCACGATGGCTACCAAAAACCACATCACAATAAGGTAGCATCTTTTCATATTGTTCTTGCATAAGCGAAACACCATGGGCTTCGTTCAAACTAGGACGAAAATTAAAATCAAAACAAACTTTTTTCCCTTTCTTATGCGCCTTTTCAGCTAATACAAGGGCTGCTTCTCGCGTTTTCTCCGTCAAACTTAACGAGATCCCACAAATATAAATTAAATCTATTTCCTCCAAAAAAGCGTCAAGATCATAATCAGAAGCACCACTGATCCCAAATGAACTATTTCGACGATTTTGATACGTCACCTGCGTTGGTCTTGGACCAAATCCCATTTCTGCAAAATAGGAACCAATATGATCCCCCAAACTGCCGATCCAGCAATCTTGAATACCTAATTGGCGAACACTGGCTTTGGCTGCTTCACCTAACCGATTATCTGGAAGGTTCGTCAGCAGACTTGTCTGAGTGCCGAAATGAGCAAGATTGCTTAAAATATTGACTCCTGTACCTGTAAAATCTAACCGTAATTCCTTCGTTTGCTCCAACATCAAATATTCTGGTGGTGTCAAACGCATCATTATTTCACCAAAGGCCGCAATTCTCATCTCGATCCCTGCCTACTTCCTAGCTTTACAAGCTAAGACTTCGGAAAAAAGATAAAAATTGCCTGAGGCTCAGTTTTTCTATTTTTTCCGAAGTCCTGAACGAGCATGTTCAGCTTTTATTTTTTCAACGTATTTTTGATCATACCTAGTAACGATTTAACATCTTCTGGTCTTGTGTCTCCTGTTTCTGAGTCAATGATCGAGCTATAAACATGGGGAATGATTTTTTTCACGCCAGCATCTACTGCGATCTGTACGATTTCTTCAAAGTTTTCTAAATCGATTCCACCAGTTGGCTCTAGGTAAAAATCATATTTTGCGCAAGCTTCAGCTACAGCTTTGTATTCTTCGATATGCGCTAAACCTTTCATCGGGAAAAATTTGATTGAGCTACCACCCATATCTTGCAATAAACGAATCGCGGTTTCGATCGTTACTTCACCAACTGGTGCTTGCGAACTTAATGGTCCTGTAGCAATATTGACGATCCCAACTTTACCTGTCGGCGACACCAAGCCGTTGACAACCGTTTCGTTTTGACCTAGTAAAGCACGTGAAGTGCCCACGCCTGTAAAGACTTGGTTAACATGTTGAGGTTGTAGTTCTTTGGACAGTCTTGAGACCATCTGGCTTTGATTCGGGTCCCCTGCACCTAGTCCAACAGATAAAGCATTATTCGTTTCATCAGCATATTTTTTCATCTCTTCGATTGCAGCTTCATCAGTCGCATAGTTTTTTGATAGTACCCCTAAAACAATATGCCCTTCTGCGGCTTCATAACAGTCTTTAGCATTCTCTACGGAATTCGCTAAAACATTTAAACAAATACGGTTTTCTAGATAGTTCGGTGTTAATGACATAATGTTTCACTCCTAATTTAGTATGACAGTTTTTAATGCATGATCGTTGTTAAACGGGTTACGATTTTATTCATTTCTTCTTCATTTACTGAACGAATATCAAATTCAATAATTCCATTATTTGCTTGGTACTCACGCGTATAGACTGCTGGACTTTCAGCTCTTAATTCTTGAATGACTTCTTTCGCTGATTTTGCACCCTTGACTTTAATACTGGCACGATAAATATCTCGCCCTGCACCATCTTTGACAATTTTAGCTTCAATATTTTGAATTGCGTTCAAAGCTGTAATAAAAGGTGCTAAACGAGCTTGCATCAGGGCCCCTGATTCACTCCCATTGTTCACATAATCTTCCACTGCTTGTGTAAATCCTAAAATATTATCTTTACCAATCTTCATAGCACGCCCAATCCCTTTACCTTGCAGACGGATCCATTCAATGTATTGTTTTTTGCCAATCACTAAACCAGCGCTCGGGCCTTCAATTGCTTTGGCACCGCTATAGATTACCAAATCAGCACCTGCTTCGCTGTATTTAACTAAGTCTTCTTCCGCTGCGGCATCAACAATCAATGGTATGTTGTGAGCTTTTGCTACAATTGCAGCCTCTACCACACTTAACATACTCTTTTGAACTGTGTGGTGACTTTTGATATACAAAAGGGCTGCAGTCTGATCTGTGATCATCATTTCAATATGTTCCGGTGTACACATATTTGCGTAACCAGCTTCAATCACTTGTCCGCCACCTTGTTCCACCATAACTTCAACCGGTGTCCCATAATCTACATTATGGCCCTTTGGCAAAATAATTTCACGTTTTGCGATTTTATCAGTATAAGGATGATAGGCATGATAAACAGATCCTTCACCAATCAAAGCGGCAACACTTTGAGCGATTCCCGCTGATGCACAAGAAACGATTTGGGCATCTTCAACCTTTAATAATTGTGCTAGATACGCACCAGTTTGAATACTTAATTCGCTCATTTCAAAAAAATGTTCTCCACCAAATTTTTGTGCAGCTAAAACAGTTTCAGAAACTTTTGACACACCTAAAATCGTCATTCTACCCGATGCATTGATCACTTCTTTTAAATTGAATTTTTCATAATTAATTGTCATAAACTGTTCCTCCAATAATGGTTTTTACAGGTTTGATCAATTCTGTTGCTTCTCTTTTAAATCCATTCGAATCAGTTAAAGTCTTTTGACCTGTTTCAATCGTAAAAATCGTAATATCAGCATCATAGCCTTCTTTTAAGTGACCTTTCGTCTCAAAATGGAAATTTCCAGCTGGAACTGATGTAACTTTTTCAATAATCTCAGGCCAATCATAGCCTACCACGCGTAATTTTTCCATCGTAGTTGACAAATCATGAACTGGACCTTTTTCTCGATTGCGGATATAAATATCTGTGCTGATCGAGGTTGCTTTCATGCCTTCTTTTAAAGCCGTTTCAGCAACCTCAAAATTGAAGCTGTCCGTTCCATGACCAATATCAAATACAATCCCTTTATCGTAAGCAGCCCAAGCAAAGTCTTTGATTTGACTAGTTGCTTGGTTTAAGATGCCATTTGGTTTGCCATTGAAACAATGAGTTAAAATATCGCCTTTTGACATATGGGCTAAAATTTCATCTAGCTTTGGCGGAGCTGAACCAATATGTATCATTAATGGTAATCCATTATTGGCTTTTTGAATTTTTTTCGCCATTTCTAACGGCCTGATCCCGTTGTCCCCAATCACCGTTTTACTCATACGAGCTTTGAACCCTACAACAAAATCTGGCATCTCAGTTAATGCCTTATGAACTAGTTCCTCTTTAACCTTACTCAGATCAGCCAATTCATCTTGTTCAACAATGCCCCATTTTGAGATATTCACTAGGGCATATACATTTGTTTTCGCTTTTTTCACTAAATCATAAAATTCATGGATATTCTCGGCCCCTGTAGTACCAGCATCTATGACGGTTGTTACACCTTTTTTAACACCAATTTCATCTGGAAAATCATAGTAAAGAGTCATTTTTTCAAAACAATGAACATGATCATCAATCCAGCCAGCGGATACATACGCATCACCGTTTAACTCGATCAATTCCTCACCCTTTTCATTGATTTCATCTGCAACTTTCACGATTTCCCCAGCGTTGATTGCTATTTCTATGGGCTGACCAGTAATGGTTTTCCCATTTTTAATGATCAAATCATAACTCATTTTATCCCCTACTTTTCTTTAAATCTAAATTTTGTCCAGGGCTTTACAAAATCCAACAACAACAATTCTTCTTCTGTGATTTGAC
Organism: Enterococcus ureilyticus; assembly: GCF_001730315.1. GTDB lineage: Bacteria > Bacillota > Bacilli > Lactobacillales > Enterococcaceae > Enterococcus_L > Enterococcus_L ureilyticus. Next base: position 75,258 of record NZ_MIKC01000002.1, on the reverse strand, counting down.
CTACTTTATTTTTACGGTCATCTGAATGCGGTTGTAGAACAATTTGCAATTCATTTTTGTATTTCCCAAATGCATCATTTCCGATTACAATATCTCCGATTTGAAACTCTTTGGTATTATCATGAGCAGGATTAGCGTCATCGTTATATTTTTTACGAACTTCTGTTGAACGTACGACTTGATCTGTGATATCGCCGCGACGGAAGTGTTGCTCCTTTAATGTGATTATTTTTTCAACATCACTGGCTTCTTTGGTAAACTCAACTGTTAATTCCAATTGATAACGATTTAAACTGCCTAGTAACTCTAATTCTTCATCTGATGCGTAAGCATTCCCAATAATCACATCATCAATCAGACCTGTTGCAAATAAGTGTTTTGTTTGAATATCTACAGGTAAATGCCGATGCATCTCTAACGTAGGTAAGCCATCGTTGACATCCCAAGGGCCAATTTTACCTGCCTGGGAATTGATGAATGCTGCTGTGCGAATCCCATGTTTTTTAAAACGAACGCTACAACGCTCAAAGAAATCATACGGTAATGCTGTTCCTTCCTGAGGATAAAAATTGTGACAACCATAAAGAAATGGAACATTTGCTTCATAGGTCAAAATAGTATCAAGATAAGCAACATCATTACTCATGTTCAATTCAATCGCTAAATCAAATGGATTAAACGTCAATCTAGCTTCTTTATTTCCATCAAATCCAACATCTAACCGAATCCCATCAGCACCCATCTCATAAAAGAATGTTAGATCATCGTATGAAATCTGTAGTTCATCAAAAATAGTTGGTGCAACATCTAAAATCGTCTCATAGCCTAAACTTTTTGCATAAGAAATCAACGACTTGAACTTTTCCTTAACAACTTCTTTCCCTTGCGTTACTTCCAACATACTCATGAAGATTCGCGAAAAGCCACATTCACTAGCCTTTTTCAAATAGGCTTTATCTTTTTCTATCTCACTGTGATCCGGATACACGGATACGCCTAATACTCGTTTCATTCACTTTTCCCCCGCTCTAGATAGTCGAATTTATGTCTATACTTCCATAAAATGACTGAACTGCAAAAAATAGTGACCGATCCCACTAGGAATAATGGTTGTCCAATTAGAATGCCAACAATCAAATTATTTCCTCTTCACAATAACATGGTAATATTATAATGTAAACGATTTTCAAAAGAAAAAGTGCAATTTTGCCCTTTTTTTAACTAGGTAAATCTACTGGAAATAGTGCACCAAAGATCATCGCTCCTAAAATCGCACCACCAGCAATTGGTTTTTTCCAAACATAGAAAATTACAGCACCAATAATTGAGCCAATGCCTATTGGCGCAGACGCGCCACATGCACTAATAATAATCAATGGCCCTAAGAAACGACCAGAAGCATTCCCTGCCCCCATCATCACATCTGCACCAAACGTTGAATTTGACTGATTAATGGTAAATTTACGAATCATGATAATAATACCACCAATGATTAAGCCAAGTAGCATACCTGTTAATAATGAAAGACTAAAATTTTCAACTGGAGCTGTAATATCCATACTTAAAAAAATCGCAGGAACACCAATTCCAACACCCGTTAAAATCGCACCACCAATATCCAATATTCCAACTAGTGACCCCTCCAAAATACGAGCAAACAAGAAACTAGCACCAAAGGCAGCGGCAGCACCATATGAACCGCCATCCATTCCTGCTTTCAACATCGCTACGATGGCTACTTCATTAAAGGCCCCTACACCATGTTCAATATACATATGCGTTCCAGCGAATACACCAGCTGACAATAACCCAACTAAAATAGGAAATGACCAATCAGCAAACCAAAAATTCTTTTTTTCCAACTCTACTATTTCATCCATCCTGCTTCCTCACTTTCCATTTACTTATTTACCGATACTAAAAACATCATGCATATTTTGTAACCAACCTGGAATCTGTAAACGGAAACTTTCGATCATTTGTAAATCGAAGCCACGGAAAAATGCACTAAATACAAATAATAAAATAACAGCTGCCATCATACTTTTTGTTACTTTATTCCAGCCGATTTCATCGACACCTTTTCCAATCAAAATTCCTAAAACAACTCCTGGTACTGCGTTGCCCATAATCATCGTCGCAAGACCGCCGAATATTGTTGCCCAAAGACCAGAACGCTTACCAGCATCGATTGCTGCTAGCCAGAATAAAACAGGCATGACAGTGTTGATCAAAAGATTTGCTGCTGGCACTAAAACAGCTACCGCTGTTACCTGTAGTGATTCTGGAATTGCTGATGCTGTCGTATTCAAGAAAGCAACCACTACCATTCCGACAATTGCACCGGAGATCCCCATTTTTTTAGGGTTATGCATTGTTTCAGCAACATTTTTATTTTTGACTAATAAAGCCGCAGCAGCCCAGTTTGGAATCACACGATGATCTACATCTTGTGTAAATGCACCCGCACCAACAGTTGAAGCCCACGCATTAAAGAAGAAGCCTAATCCAAAAGAAAAATGACTGGCTGCATCTCCTTCACAAGCGTTCATTTCCCCTAAAGTTCTAAAAGCACCTAAACCTTGCGTACTTGGTGCATGAAACATTCTCGCGGCTCCTGCTCCTGCTGCAAACCCGACTAATCCTCCAATCAATAAAGATTTGAGTAAAACGACTACAACATCCATTTAATTTGCCTCCTTCTGTATTCTTTTTTTCTGCCCAAAAGGAATAGAAAGACCATTTGGATCAGCAACTTTTTTTTCTACAAATGAAATCGTCTCCATTTCAATCAAGGTAATCTCTACCTCGACATTCAGTAATACACGATAATCCGCTCGCTTTCGAGGTAAAAAGAAAAAGAAAAAACGTTCTGTATAGGTTTCTTGTTCTGCTTTGATAATTTGAATAGCTACAGGCTCGATCCGAACAATCACATCATCTTTTTCCTTCAATACACGATTATGGATTTGGTTCAATGCATTAGCAAAGGCTAGATTCTGTTCTTTGCCTGTACCTTCAACCTGAATAACTTGACGCTTTTTAGCCGTTACGTTTCCCATTGGTTTTCCTCCTCTTGTTTTAAAACTGAATCGTTTCTCTTCACGGTTTTAACAAATGAAAATAATGACTGCACTACTCCTTATTCAGTTCCCCCTCTTTTTCTGTGCGCTATGCTTTAATGATTAGCCATTCTTTTTTATATAGGCTTCAACAATTCGTTTCCCCAATTCTTCTTGATCCATAAAACCAAAACCTAAAACTGTTTTACCATCATTGATTGCCGTTACTCCTTCGTCGATTGAGCGCATTCCATGCCGCTCTTTATAGCCATACTTGGTCGCTGCTGTTAAAGCACCTGCACCACCACTACCACAAAATGAAATGCCTAAATCAGCATTTTCTAGTTGCATGACATCCCCTAAACGCATATCTGCTCCCATTCCTGGAACAACAATAGCTTTACCTCCAGCTGACTCTACCCCTTTTGCAACATTTTGCCCTTTACCTAAACGATCTGCGATTACTACTGTTATCATCTTAATTCCTCCTGATTTTTAAAAATATAAGCTTGAAAAGCTAGATAATTTAATTTAGTTCTTTTGTTCACTGTCTATTCTCTATTCTTCATTTTGTCTAGCGGCTTCAAAATGAATCGATAATACATACATTTCATCTTGAGGTAAATTGCCAATTAGTTGAACCACTTTATCAGCCATCCTCAGCGCTTCTTTCGATACTTCTTCAAACATTGCTGGATCGACCACAGCCATTTTTTCACCTGCTTTAGACCTTTTAATCATTTCATTTATATGATTGATCAAAATCGTCCATTGTAATTCAGTTGGTTGAATCTTTTGCGCCCTCAATAACCCATTAATTTTTTCTAGTGCCGCTTCTAATTCGACTTTATTAGGACTTTCATCAATTATTATTTGTGCCTCGTTACTTATTTTCATACATACTACTCCTCTCTTATATAATTCAATAAAGCAGTAATTTCTGCTTGATTAACCATTAAATCGTTTTTGGCAAAAATCTGCTCGATTTCTCCCACTAAGACTTGCTGCGCCAACAACGTTTCTTTTACAATGTTTCCTTCGTTTTCATACTGACCATCGAATGTGATTCGATGGACCATCAACATGACATGTAATAAAAACGCTTCTTTGTACTCTTGCGTCAGTTTGTCAGCAAATGCTTTCAATAACTCTTCATAGATCACATACGTTCGAACCAGAATATCGCGACTTTCTGCTTCGATTCCTTGTTTTTCTTTCACCTGCTGACGAGGAATCAGCCGAGGAACTTTACCGCTTTTCGTGTGTATTAAAATTTTGTTGACTTCTTCTTGAATACTATGAAGATCTGCTTCTGTAGGTAGTGGGTTAACTTTAACAAACGGGCGATTCAAGATTTCGATTGGGAAAATACTCAGAACTAAGTCTGGATTCTTTTCTTCTATTACATCTACTGCATTCAAAACTGAAGCAAATCCTGCGATGTCAACATTAGAGACTTCTTCAAGAATTTTTTGTTCAATCAAACTAGTCACACCTAAGCCTGTGGAACATACATAAACGATTCTTACTACATTGACCTCATGCAGATTTTTTTCATATGCCACTAAAAAGTGCAGTGCAATATAGGCGATAAATGAATCATTGATTAATAAGGCAGAACCTACGATATCACTTTGACTGGCAAGCTGGATCGCTGAAAATAACTGTGGATACTTCGCTTTGATGTCATCAACAAACGGATTATATTCATTTATAAATAGATGTTTCTTAGTCAAACGCAGAGATAGATGGGCAAACAGATTCGTAAATAATTGGCGGTCTCGATAAAAAGGAAAATCAATCTCTTGTGATACATCTTTAATTAACTCTTCTGTTAGTCCCACAATATCCTGCTGATTATTCGCAACAAATACATCACTATAAATATAAAAATACTCATCTGCTAAAAGCGGTAGGTCATAATGATCAAAAACTTGTTTCATCAATAAAAAGGGTAATTCCTGTTTTTGCTCCAATACTTTTTGATTGGTCAACATCTTATAGCCACCAACAGTATGATGGAGCTGCATTCTTGCCGCTGCGATGGCGACTCGTAATGTGATCGAAAGAATTTCAGCATAGTTGAATTGATCAAACAAAGATGGATCTAAAAGACGGGTCATTTCTTTCAAGGCAATTTGATAAATTTTTTGAAAAATCGTGTTGACTCCAACATGAACTTCTTGCATTTTCTTCTGCTGACCAGACTGGACAAAATAGCTCATGATTTGATAGATATCATATTCAGTTATTTCTTTTTGCGTGATATACTCCATCAACAAGCGAATTTTGCTTTCATTCCCTGTAATCGAAAATCCCTGACGACTCTGACGTTTTAACGCCAAGTTGTAGAGCTGAATTTGTTCTTCGACTCGATCTAAGTCACTGATGATCGTATTTCTACTGACTTGCAGCTCATCTGCCAACTCTTGTGAGGTCAAACACTTCGATGCTAATAATAGGCGAAAAATCAATTGATTGACTCGCAATTCTTGATCGGGATAGGTTTCGAATCGTTCAACTTCGATAATTTCATTTTTCAAGGTCAAACGTTCTGAATCTGGTATCTCCAACCATATGCCTTTATTACGGCGGGACTGCAGTAAAACATTTTGCTCTTTGAACCAAACACGTACATTATCTAAATCATATTTGATCGTCCGTACACTAACTTTGAATGTTTCAGCTAATTCCTTTGTCGTTACACTTTCTTCTAAATCCAAAAGCAGCAACAAGATTTTTATTTCCCGTTTTGATAAGTGCAGTGACATTTACTCACCAACTCTCTTTCCTTACACTTGAACTATAGCTTGATTTTTATAACACAACAACACAAAAAAGTTGCACTTACACAAGTGCAACTTTCTTAGTATACTATTCTTCTTCGCTGATTTAAATTCTCTTAACCGTTATTTTATTTTTCGTTCTATCAGATTTTTTGTTAGGAAATACAAGTTTTATTGTACTTTCTTCTTAGTGCAATTAGAGTTATCTATTATTAATTTTTTTGCACCAACACAGGATTTTTATAACTAGATCTCGCATGAACGTAAACAAGAGTTACAGGCATTAAACATCGCTATTCGTTCTGTTTCTCTTCACAGCAAAAAAGAAGACCGAAGTCTTCTTTTCGCCACAGTACTTATAAAAATAAATAGATAAAATCTTCTCCACAAAAATATTTATCCGACACGCCTACATCCGGTAGGTATGATTAAACATATGTGCCTCTGTTGTTTTGTCAATCACTAGCCGTCAAAACGGAACAGCCGAAACTGTCTGATTGAGTCAACTCGTCGCATGAGGATTACTTTAACACAGACAGCTTTTAATTGCAATGGCTTTTTCACTTTTCATCTTCTGTCAACCAAGTAGTATACAATTGATCTACTAAACGAACTGTATCCAGAGTCATTTTTTTAGTCATTACAGGACTTTCTAACAACTGTTTTTGTAAGCATTCATTCACATGCTCCACTTCAAATACAAATTCACTGTCAAACTCGCCAACTAGTTTTTCTTGACTGCCATCTTCATAATAAATAGTCGCATGTTGGCCTTTCCAAAAGTAAGGGATTTCTATACGGCCTTTTTCACCGTAGATCGTCATAACACTCGGGATGTCTATTTTTACTGAAATGAAAATAGAGGCTAACACTTGATTTTGAAACCTTAATCCCACATTTACTTGATCATCCGTCAATCCTTTTTTTCTGGTCACACTGCCATTGTACTCTTCAATTGATTGATCCAATAAAAACTGCATATATTGAATAGGATAACTTCCCGATCCGTGAAGTGCTCCCCCGCCAGCATCTAATGAGTGAAACCAGCTGATATGCTCTACATTAGGATACGTCGTCACTGATTGGAGCCAACGGATGGCACCAATTTTATTATCTTTGATGGTTTTTTTCACTTGTAAACTGATTGGTAAAAAGACTGACTTTTGGGCTTCCATCAAAAAGCACCCATTTTGTTCTGCTAATGCAAACAGTTTCTCTGCCTGAACTATTGAAAGCGTAAAAGGTTTTTCAACCAAAACATGTTTATGATGGCTCAAGGCCATTTTTGCTGCTTCGTAATGCCCTTTGTTATAGGTCGCAACATAAACAATTTCGATTTCATGATCCTGACATAATTCTTCATAGCTACCATACGCTTTGGGAATAGCCAACGCTTCCGCCATTTTCTCCGCTTTATCCAAACTTCTTGAAGCGATGGCAACAGCCTTTCCAGCTTTACTTTTTTTGATTCCTTCAACAAATCGGGGCACGATTTGTGCGGTACTTAAAATACCATAACGAATTTCCCTCATTCTGATCGACTCCTTTTGTTCCTACTATAGCTGTATATCTTGAAAAAGACAAAAAGATACTTTTATCACAATAGATCTCTACAGAAAAATAGTGACTAGGTCCTCTCTACGAGTGACAACCTAATCACTTAGATTCTTGATAAACAGTGTGAAAAGCCGATATTTTCAGTAAGTTCCTAAACGACTTTTCCCACAATCACTTACTCATGTTCCTTAAAAAAGCATATTCGCGAATTACTTGATCTGTTATCGTAATGCGTGCAATCCATTGTCTGCGAATATTTATGTATATCTTACCTATGTACTACTCCGGATTAACGAATCCCAATGCTTATTTTCAGTGCTTGGTTAACCTTTAGCATATCATCTTCCTGTAAGTGACATATCTTGTGAAGAATTCGCTCTTTATCTAACGTTCGGATTTGTTCAAGTAATACCAATGATGGCGTCATACGATCTTCATGTGGTATATCCACCTTAACCTGTGTTGGTTGCATTTTTTTATTCACGTTCCTAGTGATTGGCGCCACAATCAATGTTGGACTAAATAAGTTGCCCTTATTATTTTGAATAATCAAGACCGGTCTAATCCCCCCTTGTTCTGAACCAACAACTGGTGAAAGATTTGCATAAAAGATTTCTCCCCTTCTCATCATAATAGTTTATCACCCCTACCTAACAAAAAACTGTTTGTGTAAATTATATCATGCTTTTATAATAATATTTTTCAATATTTTGTACCAACCCCTTAAAACTTTGATAAACTCTAGTAAAAAGAGGCCTTTATGAGAAAAAAGAAGGTTCATTTTAGGCAAAATCAAACCATTTATTCGACATTAACTTAACTGTTATAAAACATTATATTTTCATTTTTTAAAATATAATTTATAAAAAATACAACAAAAACAGGAACTTATGTCGTAAAACACCTACACGATAAACTTCGCTAAAAACGAATTAATAAATTTTTATTATAAAAAAACATTTTCTTATTTCAATATTTCTATCAAAATTAATTTTTTAACAAAGAAATTACTTCAATCGACGTATTCATTTTTTTCTATAAAAGAAAATTTTTATTCTCATCAAATTATTACTTTGAGCTATAATTTTTCTTGCAAACCAGAAAAGAGCATGGATATAACTCGAAGAGTTATATCCATGCTCTTTATAATCCAATAAACAGTGATAAAAATCGGCCCCTTTAGAAATATACTGAAATTTTCAGAGCTAGGAGCATTCCCGTCAAGTGCTCCCTACTTTTGGATGCCCTTTTTTTACTGAAGTTGTTCTTGCTTCTCATCAGACTCTTTTTCAGGAGACTTAGGCGTATAATTTGAAGCTCCCTCTAAGTTACCTAAGCTAATATCTAAAGTTACCGTATAATCCAACGGTACATAAAGATTATACGCACTCATTCCAACCACGGTCCCTTTGGGTTCAGCTGAATCAACATATTTTACTGTGTATTGAATATTCGCTCCTTTTGATTGGAAGTCATCATAGAATTGCTTTTGAAGATCCCCTTCCAACGTACTTCCCCTGAGATCCTTTAAATATGGCTGCCCAGCAGAATAATATACTTTTAATTTCAACTCATCTTTACTCGTCAGTTGAGTACCCGCCTCAACACTTTGAGAAATCAATTGTCCATATGGTACATTGTTGGTAAAAACACTTTTGGCTTGAACTGTTAAACCTTCTACAGCTGTCGCTGCTTCTTCTTGCGTATACTCAGCAAAATTTGGAACAACATAACCTTTACCTAATGACACGGTCACAGTCATACTGTCTTTTTTAGCCACTTTTTGATCCTTAGCAATGCTTTGAGAAATAATACTTTCTGTTGGAACCTCCGCTGAACTTGCTTCCTCATAAGTTACTTTGATATCATTCGTTTTTGCCCAGCTTTCAACTTCACTCTTCATTTTTTTGGTGAAGTCAGGAACAGAAATATTTTTTTCAAAGGTTTCTTTGCCTTTAGAATAATACATATTTGCTTTATCTTTTCGTTTATAATTGTCCTTATTCACTTCTTTGTTCACAATTTCAAAGCGGATTGCTTTCCCTTTTTCTATCGAATCACTGTATTCATCGATTAAGGATACATTATCTGCTTGATTGTCTTTTATCCATTTTTCTGCTTCTGATTTTTTCATCGTCATAAAATCAGGCAATGCCACTTTTTCTTCTGGATCTGCGCCTAAGCTTGATTTGACAGTCAATTCAGCACCTTTTTTGAGTTTACTGCCTTGTTTTGAATTTTGTGAAATGACTTTGTTTATGTCTATTTCTTTATTGTACGTTTGCTCGACAGTTAATTTCAGTTTGTTTTCGGTTGCCCAAGCTCGTGCTTCAGCCAAATCTTTTCCTGTAAAATCAGGTAGCTTAACGTGAGTCATTTGATAGTAAGCAAAATATACTAAACAAAGTACAAGCACACTTAGTATGCCACTTAATATCATTTTTTGTTTTCTTTTCTTATGATACGTTGGATCTATTTCTGTCCCATCATCTAACTGAGTGCTTCGTGATTGAATCGGAATTTCTTGCTCTGTTTCAATGTCCGTTTTTTTAGATTCAGTCCGATTGTTTGGTCCGATTTTAGTGGTTCTTTCGTTGACTGGCTCTTTTGACGGTTGTACCTCTGATTCCTGTTTTGGTAATTCTGCTTTATCACGAAGTTTTTTTTCTTTCGTATCTTCGTAATTCGATTTATTGAAGTTAGATAAAAAGTCACTCATTGACTATCAACTCACCTTGCTTAAGAAAATAAGTTTTGTCTGATTGCTTCGCTATCTCGTTTGAGTGCGTTACAACAATTACACATTTATTATGTGTTTCAGCTAAGTCTTTGAAAATATCAACGATTTCTTGTTCCATTCCTTCGTCTAAGTTTCCTGTCGGTTCATCTGCAAGGATGATATCCACATTCGTTGCCAGAGCTCTCGCAATTGCTACCCGCTGCTGTTCCCCACCTGATAATTGACCGACTAACCGATCCGCTTTGGTTTTATTGATGCCAATATAATCTAATAAATTATAGGCTACTTCACGATGGTCTTTGGGCATATCATTGTCTGTAATCGACATCGCAACTAAAACATTTTCCAAAGCAGTCAGATACGGGACCAAATTGTAACTTTGAAAAATAATACTGATATCATCTCTACGATACTTTTCCAACCCGATACTTTTGATATTTTGACCTTTATACATGACTTCACCAGATTTGGGTTCATCCAATGCACTGATCAACGAAAGAAAGGTTGTTTTTCCTGAACCAGATTGTCCTAAAATCGTGTAAAATTGTCCTTGTTCAAAATTAATGGACGTATCTTGTAAAATCATCCGCCGTTTGTCGCCATCTTGATAAAAATAGCTCACGTTTTTTGTTTGTAAAATTGTCATATTGGTTTCCTCCTACATCATGATTTTTTTTGGATTCAACCGTAAGACATATGTCAAAGGTAAAATCGCAGATAATAAAACTGTACTTAATCCTGCAATCAAGAAGGTCATGATATAGCTCATTGAAAATTTCACTTCATAAGCACTAGCGACATCTTCTGTAGTCAAGGTTGGCAAACTAGAACCGCCACCGATCATCATTGCGCCACCAGAACTTGCTGCATCACCTGTTTGTGAAAATGCATCGCTAGCAATCAAAGATTCTGAAACCATTTTCCCAAGAACATTTCCTGTAATTAGTGAGACACACATTGCAACTAGACTAATCAGCAACAATTCTATGACGATTTGCTGCATGACTTTCGCTCTTGTTTCCCCTAATGAAAGATAGATACCTAATTCATGTTTACGATCACGTAAAAAGAGAATGACCACTAAAGAAATAATCAATAATGTGGCACCAATCGCCAAAAGAACAACATAACCAGAAATTTGCGACATTTTTTTGAATGTCCCTCCAACTTGATCGTATTGATCGGTCGAAGCTGTTAACTTGTAGCCTTCTGGAATCAATGGCTTGGCTTCTTCTTTAAAAGCTTCGACATCTTCTGGTGTTTTAAGGACATAGACAGGTACGATTTGATTCATATCGTCCACTGTTGCTTCAGTTCCATCCGTATTTTTATACCGATCTGGTAGTAATTCTTTCCCTTTATCAAATTCAGCTTGATTGATATTGATCACAGCGTCATTTGGCATATAGAGCGTATTGAATTGTTCAGTTTCCATAAACTGCTCATTCATTCCTTGTTGCTCTTTTCCATCTGACTTTTTCTTTTCAACACTAATCGGATCAAACAGACCAATAATTTCAACAGGATGGTCTTGGCTCGCTAGTTCTTCTTGTGAACCATCCTGTTTGTAATCCACAACTAAACTATCTAAAACGACTTTGTCCCCAACATTAAACCCATTTTCTTCTGCCACCTTTTTTGACATGATAGCGACATCTTTCCCATTGTTGATTTCCTCTTGCTTAAAGGTCCGCCCTTCCACAAGTTTGACTTTCTTGTCTTTAAAATCTAACGGCTCTAGTAGGTTATTTCCCTTAAGATTTAATACTTTAGGCATTCCGCCAAAGTCAGCTGTATTTTTCATCTCATAAGTTTTGATTTTTTTGACGATTAAGCTGGATTTCACATTATAATCAAATTCCTTCACATAGGTAGACTCACCTAGTTTTTTCATATCCTCTACTTTTAAAGAGGTTGGCGATACTGTTTCCCCTTCATCCATCATTTTTTGATAGTCAAAATCAACACTTACAGTCGCACCTAGATCATGCTTGATTTTCTTTTCTACATTCGCAGTGGATTGCTGAATAGCAATCGATCCTGCTATAACGTTTCCTAATATAAAAATAACGGCAAATAAGATTACTGATTTTCCTTTTCTTCTTGTCACGCTGCATATTGCCCGATTCCAATAGTTCATACATTATTCCTTTCCACTTCAAAACGATCAAGAACCCTTAAGCCACAACATTAATGCGGCTTAGTTTTCTAAAACGTCTTTGATAAATGATAGTTTTCTACCATTCAACCCCCATAATTCATCCACATAGTCAGCGATCTCTTTCGATTCTGAACTGACAATGATACACTTCTTTTCATTTTTTGCGTATATACGTAAATAACTCATAACCATTGCTAATGATAGTTCGCTTAGTGACTTTGTAGGGTCATCCAGTAAAATAATCTGCGGATCATTTACAACTGCTTTGGCTAAATAGACACGCTGCTGATTAGAAACAGACAATTTTTGGATTGGTTGGTTAGCCAGTTTTTTATCTAGTCCAACTTTTTTCAATAGTTCGTAGAAATAACAATCGTCATAACTTTGTTTAGCAGAGGAAATCGCACATAACTTAAGAAATCTTAAAGCACTTACTTGCGATAATACATTGTATTGTTGAAAGATTGTTCCGATTTCCTTTTGACGATACTGATTTCGATCAATTAATTCAAGGTTTTGCTCCTTAAAAAGAATACTACCAGAATCAACTGTGCTAATCCCTGCAAGTAACGCTAGTAATGTTGTTTTCCCTACTCCGCTTTTTCCTAGAATACCGTAAACCTTCCCCATTGAAAAATTGATTGTGACATCCTCTAGCACAGTCAATTGGTTTTTCTTATGCGTATATACTATATTTTTAAGAGAGAGAATCGTCATTCGTCTAGATTCCTTTCTAACAAAAATTCAATTGTCTCAAATTTGAAAAGCTTATAACTATCAACAGTGATGATCGTAATGAAATATAAGCTAATGATTCCAATCATAAAGATGAACGATACATGATTGAATTTCATAGGAATCGATGTGATTGTTTCATTTGTTCCATTAGAAACAACACTAAATAGCTGATCGACATTTCCCATCACTACTCTTTGATTCATTAATTGCCAATCTGCAATTGGTTGTACGATCCAGCTTGCTGTCAAAAAAGCGAAAGCAAAACTAACCATGGTCACAAATAATAATTCAATTGTCCTACTTTTGATAAGTTGTGCCTTAGTTATCCCAATATTGCGCAACACACAAATTTCAGCTTGCTTTTTTTTAAACATATGAATTGAAAATAATATCAAACCAAAGTTTCCAAAAATTAAAAAGCCTAATAAAACCGTCCCAGCTAGGGTTACTACTCCATTAACAGGACTTAAAAGCATGTTCATATTGACTTCATTGGTGACAACTTGATATTCACTAGGTAATCCCTTTGCTTTTACTTCTTTTAAAAAATTGTCAAAAGCAGCCCTAGTTGTTAATTCATAGGATACACTGTTATCTCCTAGAGAATCAAACTCGTTCATAGTACGTATCGTTTCCCAATTCGTAAAGATATCATTTCCGAGAATCTTCATCACCATAGATGCCTCATTTGATTGCGTTGTTTTTTTGGGTTGATAGATTCCCGCAACAATTAGCTTTTTCCCCTCATTCTTTTCATTGACAGGGACTATGACCTGAATTGAATCACCAATTTTAAGCTTATTTAACTGCGCAAACTCATTACTGATCAAACACTCATCCATTTTTAGATTGGGACTTCCAGAACGAATTTCCATATTACTTTCAGCAAGCTCACTCATCAGATCTTTTGGATCAACACCAAACCATGTAGCAGCTGTTTGATAAGAGTAGAGCGTACTCTCGTCATCTTCTAATTTTTGAAATTGAGCAGGTATAGGCAGGGCGCTTGTGTTTAATTTTGGAAATGAAACGGGCAGACTGCCGACCATTTTTATTCCTTTTACATAGTCAGATGCTCCAAATTTGAGATATTGTTCTTTTGTTAGTTTTTTTTCATGCGTTGAATTACTTAAATCTGGTTCTAGAATCGTTACTAAGGTCATAAACTGTTTACTATAATTTTTAGTGAATAATTTAGCCGAAGTGTACATAGTGTTTGTGATCATGGTGACCAAAATCAAAAGAAATAAAATGATACCCACTAGTATATGACTCCAGATGTGTCTTCTAAGATTTAAGCAAGCATGTTTAAAGACGAACATGATCTAGCTCTCCTCCTTTCTTGGTACTACAATACCAAATCAATTGTTAACTGAATGTTAACTTTCAGCAATTTGCGGAAATGATAAATAAAATGTGGATCCTTGATTCTCTTTACTTTCGACATAGACAAAGCCTTGACATAAATCACAAACATGAGAAACCACTGATAAACCAATCCCGTAACCATCTTGTTTTAGTCCATTGATTCGATAATTATGATTAAAAATATTCGTATGCACTTGTGGTTCGATCCCTTTGCCATGGTCTTTTATTTCAACTATAATGCTGCCTTTTCGGTTATTGACAGAAACTTCAATAGGTTTGTTCTCACCATATTTGATGGCATTGTCTACTAAATTCGATACTGCCCGATAAATCCAACGGTTTTTGCCTAAGATCAAGGTCGATTTAATTTCATTAAAAGAAAACGTGAGATTGGGATAGCTTTTTCGATAGGTATCGCAAACTTCCGCACAAATTAATGAAACATCGACCTGTTCACTCATCGCCTCTTCAGTGCTGTTGGACAAGGTTAAGATATCATCGATACTGTCTGTCAAACGATCTAAAATCTGGAGATTCCCACTTTCATTTTGTTCTAATTCCAAATTAGCTCTTAAAATGGCGATTGCATTCTTCTGTTCATGAGTAAGGTAGCTACTGAGCCGTTTATAATCATCCAGGTTTCCATCAAATTTATCTCTAAGTTGTTTAAAGGCTGTCGCAACCGCTTTATCTTCAACTTTTTCTTCAGAAAATTTTTCTAAAAACTGTAAATCATGAATGATCGACACCATTTGTTTGGTATAGATTCGTCTCAAAACATACCATAAGCTCATGGTTAACACTAACAAAGCTGAGCATACAACTAAAATGATCATTGGCAAATATTTTAATAGACTATTCAAATAAATGTCATCTAACGCTTCGGTACTGACTAACTCCGAGGCTTTTAGTTCAACTGTTGCAGTCGCTGGTGAGATTGGTTCACTAGCATCATTCACGACATAAATAGCTGAACCAATCGACTGACCGATATTTTGTGCACGCCAATTACTTTTTACAGCAAAAAAACCGCCACCGATGATCAAGATGACAAAAAAAGCAAAGGTTAAAACGGTTAAACTGATTTTAAAATTTATTCGCATAATTGATATCCTTTCGCTCGAATCGTTTTAAGTAATTCTTTTCCGGAAGCTTGAGCAAGCTGTTTCTTTAATCGAGCCAAATGGACCCGCAAAACAGAAGAAAATGGATCGAAATTTTCATCATAAACATGTTCAGCTATTTTTTCCGTTGAAACAACTGCTGGATGCTGCTGAGCAATACATAACAAAATATCAAATTCTTTTGGTTTTAAAAACACTTCCGTATCGCCATAGCTGACAAACCGTTTTACTGGATCGATCATCAATTGATCGATCTTGATAAAAGGCGTTGTCCGTCCATGAAAACGTCGAATAACCGCGCGAATACGGGCCACTAATTCTAGCAATTCAAATGGTTTGACTAAATAATCATCCGCACCAAAATCAAGTCCTTTCGCACGCTCTTCGATTTCATCTCTAGCGGTAGTAATAATGATCGGCGTGTCAATGGTTGATTCTCTTAAAAAATTTAAGATCGATAAACCATCTCTATCCGGTAAATTCAAATCTAATAAAATAGCATCATACGCATTCACATAGGCTTTTTCTTCACCAACTAGACCGGAAAAAGCGAGATCAACTGAAAAATTTTCTCGTTCCAATCCTTTTTGTACAGACATTGCCAATTCACGATTATCTTCAATAATTAAAATTCTCATCTGATCGTTCCTCTCAAAATCACTGTCATTGTGAACAATAGTTATCTCACTAAGATACTATAACTATGCTTGATTTGTCCATGTTTCATTTTTTTAATACAAAAAAACAGCCCACATTGCTACTCACAAATAGGGCTGTTGTTCTTTTTATTCTTGACTATTTTTAAAGTTCACGTAAAATACTCGCTACTTTAGTAGTGATCAAATCAATCGCCACATGATTTTCGCCACCTTCTGGAACAATCACATCGGCATAGCGTTTCGTTGGCTCAATAAATTGATGATACATGGGTTTAACCACCGTTAAATATTGTTCAATAACAGAATCTAGCGTTCTGCCACGTTCTTCCATATCTCGCTTGATTCTACGAATGATACGGATATCATCATCTGTATCCACATAAAGCTTGATATCCATCAGCTCTCTTAGGCGGCTATCTTCCAAAATCAAGATACCTTCTAAAATGATAACTTCTTTTGGCTCTTGAATCAAAACATCCGAGCTTCTCGTATGAGCCACATAATCATACACTGGTTTTTCGATTGTCTGATAGTTTATCAGTTGTTGTAAATGAGCAATCAACAAGTCCGTATCAAAAGCGAACGGATGATCATAATTTGTCTTCAAGCGCTCTTCAAAACTCAGGTTGCTTTGATCTTTATAATAAGAATCTTGTTCCAGCATCATAATCGAATGATTTGGAAAGTGATTGAAAATCGCCCGACTAACACTGGTTTTTCCACTGCCGGAACCGCCAGTAACACCAATCACGATTGGTTGAGTATTTTTCATTCAAGGTAACCTCTCTCTTATAAGTCTAAAAGTCTTAATAACCTTTTTCTATTATAATAGAAACTCGAAAGAAAGCTACAATTTTTTCTATTTTTTTAAAATTATGAGTTTCGTTATGGTTTTAGGCAACTCTATAGCCTAATTCTCTGTAGAGATTGCAGACTCTCACGATTGATTGCTTTAATTCATTTCAAAGCAGTCTCAACCACATTCTGATCTATTGACTATTTTTTTTAAGAGATAAATACTCTTCACGAGCCTCTTTTGATGCTTGTTTCATCGTTGGGTAGGCTTTTTTTATATCATTTGCCGTAATGAAAAAGAAAATAATAGCTATAATCTCAAGCGGAAAAACGATCAACCCCATTAAGCCCAACGCTACATCACCAGTTCCCCCATTTGAAATTTCAGAAATCATTAAAATTCCCATTATAAGACCAATTAGATCTGCAACATACATTAATATTGGGGCAACATACTTTCTTTTAGAGACCAATTCTAACTTACTTGCGCCAATATGTGCAAAAATTATAAAAACAAAAATAATCGTCCCTATGGATCTTACATTTATGCCTAAAAAAGGCAATATAAACACAGCAATAATAATGATTGGTATTGAAAAATAATACCCATAAGTTTGATACGGCCTAACCTTATCTTTCATTTCTTGTTTTGCACCCTTTAAATTTTCTCTCACTGTTAATTTCCTCCTTAATTTTGAACCTATTTATTTAATCATATATTTTCAGATTCTGTCAACACACTCTGAAAAGACCTCTTTTCCTTTATTGCTCTAAACTGTCATTTTTGATAAACTATTCTTTCATTCATTCACTTCACCTAGAGAGGAAAAATCCAGATGATGATTAGAAAAATTCAAGAAATCCAGTCACTTCACTATGACTTATTGCAATCAGCTGATCCAGATCATCGTTTAGTCACGGAGTATGTAAAACGCGGAGTATGTTTTGAGGTTATTTTAAATGAGCAGATTGTAGGTATCTTAGTCTTATTGCCGACACGCCCAGAAACTCTGGAAATCATTAATATCGCCGTCTCTGATCACTACCAGGGGCAAGGAATTGGTGAAACAATGATACATTTTGCACTAGATCATGCCAAACAAAATCACTATAAAACAGTAGAAATCGGAACTGGCAGCACTAGCTTAGGCCAATTGTATCTCTATCAAAAATGTGGATTTCGTATGAGTGGTATTGATCGCGATTTTTTTGTTCGTCACTACAAAGATGAAATTGTTGAAAACAAGCTAATTTTGAAAGATATGGTTCGTTTAAGCCAAGACGTATAAAACATACTAAGATTAGAGGGTAAACTCATCTGTCGATAAGTTTACCCTCTAACCCTAGTATGGAGTGGAAGGTAACTCCTTCTTATTTCTCAGTGCTACACAATTTTGCCTCTACCTCTTTTTTAATCTAATATATCAAAAATGTCATCTAACCGGCTGATTTCATAATTAGGTTGAATTGTTGCTGATGCTGCTTGTTTTGTTGGATTAAGCCAAAGCGTTTGAATTCCAGCTAACTGCCCGCCTTGAATGTCCGAGGCTAACGAATCCCCAATGATCATTGTTTTTTCCCTTTCAAAATTAGGAATTCGTTCGAACACATTATCAAAATATTCTTTCATCGGTTTTTGATAACCAACTTCTTCTGAAACAAAGATATCATTAAAAAATTTCGTCATTTGAGAATCATTTAAGCGTTGATACTGGGTTTTTGCCACCCCATTTGTGACAATATACAACTCGTAATCGAAATTAAGTTTTTCGATGACAGCTTTGCTATTCCCTAACAAGTCATGTCCTTGGCTTAAATGGTAGCGATATTGCTCTCCCATCTTTTTGCCATCGACTTTTTTGTTCAATTGTTGAAACAATAAACTAAAACGGGTATCTGTCACAGTGGCTTTGTCTGTTTTTCCTTGCTCAAACTCTCGCCATAATCGGCTATTAATTTTCTTGTAAATCGCTTCTATCTCATCTGTCAACGTCAATTCTTCTTCTTGAAATAGCGCTTGTAACGCCTTTCTCTCCGTTAATTGAAAATCCAATAATGTATCATCAACATCAAATAGTAGTGTTTTAAATTTCATGCTTCACACTCGTTTCTTTTTTATGTATAGTGAAATAAGGCAACAATGCCTGTAATTCTTCTGGATTTAAAGAACGATACTCACCTGAGCTAAGCATTGGATCCAATACGACTGGTCCCATTGATAACCGTTTCAAGTAAATCACCTTTTTGCCCACAGCTAAAAACATTTTTTTCACTTGATGGAATTTTCCTTCTGTAATATCAAGATAAGCCTGACTTTGATGTTCTTCAGCGGACAAAATCTGAAGTTTAGCTGCTAGGCACTTTTTGCCATCCGAAAACACAATTCCTTGTGCAAATGCTACGCAATCTTCCTTCGTCAGTCGTTCATTAACGATCACTTCGTAGCGTTTTAGTACTTTTTTTTGTGGTTGCAAAAGCTGGTAACCCAGTTGACCATTATCTGTGAGCAGTAATAGTCCTTCTGTATCTCTGTCTAGTCTGCCAATAGGATATAATCCTGCTCTTTGATCTTTTTTCTCGATTAAATCGATAACCGTTTGGTGTTTGACATCCCTGACGGCGGTCACAACACCTTGAGGCTTATTCAGCATATAATAGACATGTGTTTTTTGCAGTATTTGCCGCTCCCCAACAAAAATTTCTTGCAAAGCTGCATCTACATTTAAACTTTCATCCATAATGATATGTCCGTCAACTCTCACTTGCTTACTACGAATCAGGGCTTTGACTTTCCTTCGAGAACCAAAATTTTCCTGTTCCATTAATTTATCTAAACGCATGTACTTTCCTCATTTCACTTAATAGTTTAGTACAAAGTGCAACGAATGGAAAGAAAACACGACTAATTTTATTTTACAAGTAACAAAACAATCTTTAAGTAAAAATTAAAAGACACCCGCTATTCGCTCTCTTCCCTTGACTTAAATTTGAATTCGCGTTATGGTTGATGTAGAAAGTGAATAAGGTTTCTCAAAAACAGCGTAATGACCTGGGAGAGAATAAGATATCATATGGAATTTTCCCCTGGATAATTGTGCACAATTATTCGGGATTTTTTTGTCTTTGCTGTCCTCTTGATAGAAGTTGCTTGTTCGTTTCATAAATGAACCGAAGAGCTTTAGCTAAGTTCCAACTTTTATCCATTTACACGAAGCGTCAGTAAAACTCCTTTTTTACATTATTTTGCTTTTTGCAGATAACCAAATATAAATTCATTTTGATTTATCAAGCTATTGGGCTAGTTCTTTAGAACTCAATGAGCCCCATTACGCTTTAAATTTAAGGAGGATTTTGGTTATGTCAGTATCATTAGAAGTTAAAGAAAGAGCTGTCCGTCCACGTTCCCTAAGAAATCAACTACGTCACACTGGTCAAGTTCCCGCCGTTGTTTATGGATTTGAAATTGAAAGTACGCCTATTTCAGTTGATCAAAAAGAATTAACAAAAATTTTACGAGATAATGGCGCCAACGCTGTAATCACAATGACTATTGGTGGAAAAAAAATCAATACATTGATGTTTAAAGCACAATTAGATACATTCACCAGCCAAATGAAACACGTCGAGTTTCTTGCTGTAAACATGAAAGAAACAACTGAAGTTGAAGCTGAAATCGTTCTTGTTGGTGAATCTGCTGGAGTCAAAGTTGGTGGAGAATTAAACCAAAACTTATATAATGTGCTTGTTTCCGCTACACCAGATAAATTACCAGAGCGTGTAGAAGTTGACATTACTAAACTTGCTATTGGCGATGCCATCACTGTGGCTGATCTACCCAAAAATAAAGATTACGATATTATTACTGATGGTGAAGAACAAATTGCAGCCGTTGTAGAAGCTAAAGCAGCTGAAGAAGAATCTACTGGCGAAGCAGCTGAGCCTACTGTGATTGGTGAAAAACCAGAATAAAGCATTGATTGAATAGAACTTAAAGGAGATAAGGTCTTTGACTTTATCTCTTTTTTGCTCTTTTATTGAGCTTTTTACTTGCAGTTATTCTCAAACACAACAGAAGCGAGTTTTATACAAATAAGGTATACTATTAGTAGGTAAACAAAGGAGGTCAAATTGATGGTTGAAAGTTTTGATAGCGCACGTAATCGTTATGCTTCTTTAGGTGTAGTTGAGAGCTTGCCTGCAGCCTTGATCGACAGTATCTGGCTGATTATTGATTTGGATTTAAAAGGTGTGATTCCGCTGACGAATATGTTGTATTTTGATTTAATCGACAATGGTGGGAAAGTAACTGTTCATTTTTCACAAGAAATCAGTGATGTCCAAATGGCCATTGATTTACCATTCCCTTATTCTGATGCTTATCCATCTCAAGTCTTTGCTTTTGATGATGGCAATAAAGAAACAATTTTACTACCCGCAGAAATGTATGAATAAATAATTAGAAAAACCAGTTTCGATAGCCTATGATCGCTAATCGGAACTGGTTTTATTATTTTGCACTTAAGCCATGCGTTTGGCAATGAAAGAATAAATTGCGATACAAATCACTGCCCCAATCAACGCTGAGATGATGGGAAATCCACCGATAATTGGACCAAAGTTTCCTAATAACATAGTACCGACCCAGCTACCAATAAATCCAACAATGATATTTCCAATCACACCACCTGGAACATCTCTACCTAAAATTGCTCCAGCGATGGCACCTAGCACCCCGCCGACAATCAATGACCAAATAAAACTTAGCATAATGCTTCTCCTCCTCTAATCGAAATCAGTCATACCCTATTGCAATACCCGGGTATTATCATCTGATTTTTTATCGTTGTCACTATCATCTTTTTTCTTATTTTCAAATTTTTCTTCGTATTGTTCTTTTGACATAACATCGTCGACATTCATGTTAAATTCAATAACATCTAAGCCTGTCATATTTTTTACTTCTTCAGAAACTTTTTTCGTTGCGGCATCAAAGACTTGTGCAATATTTTTTCCATATTCTCCAATGACATCTAAATCAATCGCCACTTGTTTCGTTCCTACTTCGGCACTGATTCCTTTGGTTGGATTATTTCCGTTCGTAAATTTATCAGTCAAGTTGGTGATTGCATTTCCGCTCAACCCTAAAATTCCAGGAATTTCTGATACGGCGATACCAGCAATTTTTTTCACGACTTGATCGTCAAATGTTAATTTTGTTTTAACGCCATTTGTGTTTTTTCCTTCAGTTGTGTTTACATTTGTTTTGTTATCCATTTTCTCTCAACCTTTCTGATTTTGATTCAATTTATTTTATCTTTCAAAAAAAGCTTGTATAGAAGCTAAAATTGAAGAGATAGAGCGTTTTTCATCTTGCATTTTCCCAATAAGATAACCGATCCCGATTAAAAGAACCAATAAAATTGTTTTCCAAAAGCCAATTGTCATCAAAAGAATAGCGATTAGAACAGCTAGACTCGTGTATAGAATTTGATTGCGGTAAGGTTCGAGTTTTTTTAGTTTTTTCACTGTTCCGCCTCCTTCAAACCACACGGGATTCTTTTTTACTAATCGGCAACAACGAAGCTCCTGTTTTTTTCTTTTTGAAAATTACCTTCGTCTTATTCGTTTCGATTCTTGCCATCTGTTGTAAAGCTTGTGGAATTTGTTCTTGGATTTTTTTGCCTTTGCTTAGCAATTCTTTTTGATTCTCATCTGCGACTATTACTTCTACATTCGCCAGTTGCTTTTTCGTTAGCCTAACTTTCACTTGTGCGTTATCGGCATTTACGATCCCATTTAATGCAGACTTAGCAATAGACTCCAACGTATGCAGTGGTAAATTGATTTGCCCCATGTCTTTTTTTATGTGCACTTCTTTTTTAGTGATTGGTTTAAAAATCACCATTAAAAACGCTAAGGTTAATACCGCTAAGAGGGTAAAAAGAACAACTTGGTAAAAATAAAAGAGCCACTCTCCTTCAAATAGCAAGTTCTCAAAAAAGGTACTCACAACGCCTAAGTTTTCCACTTGGGAATACAAACCCACGATACCAAAAATACCTGCTATTAGTAATAAAGAAATAAGACCTTTAAGCACTCGCATAGAATTTCCCCTCCAACATTGTTTTTTCTTTTTCAAATAATTTTTCTTATTTCTATATTTTATGTTAAACGCATTATTCAACAATTACAAAAGATACGCATACTTCTTATCACTATTCTCATTTGATTGAAACTGTTTTTCCTGACTAAAGATTGCTATATCAGTATTTCTCGCAGCTATTTTCACAATAAAAAAAGTTGAATACCAAGATGAGAAAATTGGCATTCAACTGATTCGTATTCTTTTAAGTTATTCTACATAGGCCAAACGATATGAAACTGTTCGTCCAAATGGAAAGACTTGTAGTTCTTTTAATCGATCCGCTTTAAGGTAACCAATCGCACCTTGATATAGAGGCAATACAGCGGCGTCTTTTTCAATCAATGTTTCTTCTAATTCTTTCAACTTATCCCAACGTTTTTCTGGATCGTTGGCTAAAGTAATTCTGGCATCATTCAATCCTTTATCATATTCGGGATTGTCGTAACCCGCTGTATTCAAACCGCTCTTAGAATCATAGAATTCTAAGAAGTTGATCGGATCCGCATAATCTGGTGTCCATGTACCGAAAACTAGATCAAAATTACTAGCTGTTTGTAAGTCCAAACGATTTTGTAATGGAACTGATTTCAATGTAATTTTTAATCCAGGTAGATTTTGTTGTAATTGCCCTTGGACATACTCAATTGTCTTCTTTGCAAGCGCGGAATCAGCTGAAAGTAATTCTAATTCGATTTCTTCTTTCCCTAATTCTTTCTTAGCGGTTTCCCAGCTTTTTTGAGCAGATTTTAAATCAAACGGAAGAAAATCACCATTTTCTTTACGAAAATCTTCGCCGGTTTCAGGATTTTTTGCAAAATCCTTTGGTACAAAACCATTGATTGCCGTCGAACCATCTCCTAGAATATCTTTAGCGAAAGTCTCTTTATCGATTGCTTGCAGAATCGCTTTGCGAACATTTATATTGCCTGTTACTTCTCGTTTATGATTTGGACTTAAATAACCAACCATTGCTTTAGGCACAAAATTAGCTTGTGGTGAGTCTTTGTATTGTAGGGCATAGGTATCCGCTAATACAGTATAATCCAAATCTCCTGCATCAAAAAGATTCGTCCCTGTCCCAATTTCTTTCACCACTTGAACATCGATCGTCTCTAATTTAACATTTTCCTGATCCCAGTAATCCTTATTTTTCTCTAATTTCCAGTTTTCTGTATTACCGTCCCAACCTGAAATCACAAATGGGCCATTTCCAACAAAGTTGTCTGCTGACGTGCCATAAGCTTCGCCTTTTTCTTTGACAAATTTTTCATTTTTAGGCATAAATGGTGTGCCCACCAATACTTGTGCTAAATAGGGAATTGGGTATTCAAGTGTCATTTCTAAGGTTTGATCATCCAGTGCTTTGACCCCAAGTTCATCTAATTGGGCTTGTCCCTCACGAATTTTTCGACCATTTTTGAAAATATCCATTTGGTTACTGCTGCTTGAACCAAAGCTTGGATCTACAACATTTTTAAAGGACGCCACAAAATCCCCTGCTACAACTGGATCACCGTTGCTCCATTTTGTTTCTTTTAATTTAAACGTATAAACAAGTCCATCATCACTAACAGTTGGCTCGCTAGCGGCCACTGCCAGTTCTGGATCATGATTTTTATCCATCCGATAAAGTCCTTCTACAACTTGACCTATCATATCAGAACTGTAGACATCCGTATAATGCGCACTATCTAATGTTGATAATTCTCCACCAGAGGCCACTTTGATTACTTGTGTCTGAGTTGTTTTACCACCATCCGGTTTTTCGCCAGATGAACTTGTCCCTTTACCTCCACCGCAAGCAGTCAACAATAAACTCGCTGCTAATACAAAAACACCAAACTTTTTCTTCATTATCAAAATCCTCCTCTTTTTAAAAACTAGATACTTTATAATTTTTTAACCACATAGTGAAAAACAGCCATTTCTTGTTCTAAATGATCATAAGCAAAATCAGGATGCCACTGTACACCTAAAAAGACTATACTTGGATCGTTACTTTCCACACCTTCAATGATCCCATCTTCACTAAACGCTGTAACCTTTAGTTTTTCTGCTAATTCTTTTACCGCTTGAAAATGGAATGAGTTAACAGCCGTTTTTTTTCCATAAATTTCACGTAAAATACTCTTGTCTTCTGTGTGAATCTGATGTGTTGGAATTTCTCTAGATACCGGTACTTGCATATGAGCAATGTTCATATCACTAAAATGACTGATATTCTGATATAAACTACCGCCAAGCGCTACATTAACCAGTTGGAGACCACGACAAACGGCAAAAATCGGTTTCTTTTGTGCAATAGCTTCTTTAATCAAAGCTAACTCAAAGCGATCTCTGTCTTCAGATAATGAGGCTTCTTCAACTTGGATTGGTTCGCCATATAATCCTGGTGAAACATTTTGTCCCCCAGCCAAAATCAACTTATCGATCTGTTTGATATAATCCTTAGCTAAGTCAGGAGAACCCACTGGCAGAACCAGCGGTAAACCTCCAGCATGTTGAACTGCTTTAATATAACCACAAGGAGTGTAACTAATTGGTAAATGGTACAACCGCGCTCCTGCATCTTCAATTTCATTCGCTGCAATTCCAATAATTGGCCGACTCAATCGACACCACTCCTTTTTACTTTCCGATAATAATTGTACATAGTTTATCAGATATATATATGAAAGGATAGTACAAATAGAAAAGGTGCGATAGTTTTTGGCTATCACAATTTACTTACTTTTTAATAGGAAATAACTATTTCTATTTTACCTCAATTTTCCTTAATCGGTTACTTTTATGCTTAAAATAAGCTATTTTCTGAATTTTCCAAACAAAGAGTTGTTGACAAGTGGAAAAACTGATGGTAAAGTAATAAAAAACAAAGAACAGAAGAGTACCTTTATTTTTTTATTGAAGAGAGTCTTTGCTTGGTGGAAAAAGACAAAAAGATAAAGCGAAACACATCTGGGAGTTAACTTTTTGAACAACTAAGTAGGAAAGTTCGGGAATGCCCGTTACAGCATTGGAAGTCTATGACTTCATGAGGTTATCGTTGTGAGGCGATAATAAAAAAAGGTGGAACCACGAATTTTGCGTCCTTTGGCTTTATTGCCAAAGGATTTTTTTTACGATTCATCACGTCACTTCGTTTCGATCTCATCAAGTTCTAAGAGCTAAAGCTCTAAGAATTAGAGGACTGCGTCTGGCTTTGTCAGAGTAAATGATGAATAGTACTTGGTGACCAACAAGAGAGCAGTTTCCTTACTAGTAAATCTCCAAACAGCTTACATCTGACATAAATAAATTGTAAAAAAATATCCATCAACCATTCTAATAAAACCAACACACACAAACAGAACAAGTAATCACTGATCATTTCCTGACAGAGACTTTTTTATTTTGCTGAGAGAAAAAGCTGGAAACCTTTGATGAACACATCTGTTTTAGTCAACTTCTGAATCAAGTAGGAATTTGCGGTCTTCTCCGTTATCAGAAAAAATCTTTAGTTAAACTAAAGATTTTATGAGGTTAGTACTGTGAGGTAGTAACAAATTGAGGTGGAACCACGATTATTTCGTCCTCTTGGCTGATTTTGCCAGGAGGGCTTTTTGTTTACTCTTAGAAAAAAAATAAAAAAACGGGAGGAAAAATTATGAACTACATTTTAGAAATCATGCCGGCTTTATTAGACGGTGCACTTATGACATTAAAAGTATTTATTTTTACACTACTGGGGTCGATTCCACTTGGGATCTTAGTTGCGTTTGGCTTACAGACAAATTTTAAACCCTTGAATTTTCTAATCAATATTTACATTTGGCTAATGCGGGGAACACCATTATTATTGCAACTTATCTTTGTTTTTTATGGTCTCCCATTGATTGGGATTGTCTTTGAACGATATGATGCTGCGTTGTTCGCTTTTATTTTAAATTATGCAGCTTATTTTGCAGAAATTTTTCGTGGTGGGATTCAATCGATTCCTGAAGGACAATATGAGGCTGCTAAGGTACTGCGTTTAACTAGCTTTCAAACAGTCACAAGAATTATCTTACCTCAAGTCATCAAAGTCGTATTGCCTTCCATCGGCAATGAAGTAATCAATTTAGTAAAAGATACCTCATTGATTTATGTCCTTGGTTTAGGAGACTTACTACGCGCTGGAAAAATTGCGATGAGCCGTGATGTAAGCCTGTTGCCTTTAGTTTTAGTGGGGATTATTTATTTGTTACTAACTGCAATCTTAACACTTGCATCGAAAAAACTTGAAAAACATTATCAGTATTATAAATAAGTAATCCCATTCGGGTTATCATTTCAGGAAAAAATAGAAATAGCATCTGACAAAAGATCAATTCATTTACTCTATTTTTTTGACAGGCCTGAACAAATATTTTCAGTATTTACTATTAGGAGGTAATAACATGCTACTTATTAAAAACTTAACCAAAAGTTTCGATGGTCGTCGAATCATTGACCAATTAAATTTAGAAATCAAAGATGGTGAAATTCTAACGATCGTTGGTCCTTCCGGAGGTGGAAAAACAACTCTACTACGTTGTTTAGCTGGTTTGGAGACAATTGATTCGGGTGAACTGACGATGGACGGTGTGCCTTTTAATCCTGTGGAAATGGATAATGCAGATCAAGTCGTCGGTATTGTCTTCCAAGATTTCCAATTATTCCCTCATCTTTCAGTTTTAGACAATATAACTTTAGCACCGATCCTTTCTTTGAAACAATCAAAAGAGGCTAGTGAATCTGAAGCAATCGATTTACTGACAAAATTTGGTCTCAGCGGAAAAGAACGCTTATATCCTTATCAATTATCTGGCGGTCAAAAACAACGAGTGGCTCTCGCACGTGCCCTAGCAATGAAGCCTAAAGTGTTAGGTTATGACGAACCAACGAGTGCGCTTGATCCTGAACTTCGCCAACAAGTTGAAGAAGTCATCTTAACCCTCAAGGCACAAGGGATGACCCAAATCGTTGTAACTCATGATATGAATTTTGCTGAAAATATTGCTGATAACTTATTGACAGTCACACCTGTTCAATAGAAAGGACATTTATATGAAGAAAAAAAGCTATTTATTCTTTCTCATGACAATTTTATTTGCTGTCTTATCTGTAGCTGGTTGTGGTAGAAAAAAAACAGATACAGATCAATGGACGCGCATCAATGATGAAAAAAGAGTGATTGTCGGATTGGATGATTCTTTTGTGCCAATGGGTTTTCAAAACAAATCTGGCGAAATCATCGGCTTTGATATTGATCTAGCCCGTGCAGTTTTTGATTTATATGATATCACCGTTGATTTTCAGCCGATTGATTGGTCAATGAAAGAAAACGAATTACAGAATCAAACGATTGATTTGATTTGGAATGGTTACTCTAAAAGTGCTGAACGAGAAGAAAAAGTCCTTTTTAGTGATGAATACATGAAAAATGAACAAGTTGTTGTCGCTTTAAAGAAGAACAATATCAATCATTTTTCTGATATGAAAGGCAAAATTTTAGGTGCTCAAAATGGCTCTTCTGGTATCAATAGCTTTGAAGAGCAGCCGACTATTCTAAAAAATCTAGTTAAAGATCAGACCGCGATTTTGTACGATGGCTTCAACGAAGCTTTCATGGACTTAAAATCTGGACGAATCGATGGGTTATTGATCGATCGGGTTTATGCAAACTATTATCTTTCTCATGAAGATAATTTAGCCGACTATTCTATTGTCAGTGGTGATTTTGAAAGTGAGGCATTTGCTGTCGGTTTGAGAAAATCTGACAAAAAATTAGCTGAGAAAATCAATGCCGGTTTTGAAAAGCTTCGAGAATCGGGAGAATTAGCTAGAATCTCAACGAAATGGTTTGGCGAAGATGTTACAAAATAGACTACTTTAAACAAACACCCCTCAAGAGAGCTCGGCTCCCTTGAGGGGTGTTTGTTCTTGTGTTCATCACGTCATTTTTCTAATCAAAACACATACTTATAAAAACATCAAACACTAGGATAGTTATTAATCGCTGCTTCCTACCCTAAAAATTTAGTTGTCACATCCACCAAACGTTTTGTTTGATCTTGAATCGCTGCTTTCACTTCATCTGCTTTCAACATATTTCCTTCGCCATCAATTGAAGCACTCGTTCCATAAGGATTACCGCCTGCTGCAAAAGTTGATGGATTAACGTATCCTGCTGGCACGATAATTGCGCCCCAATGTTGCATAACAGTATAGATTCCTTGAATTACTTGTTCTTGTCCACCATTTGGATTTTGTGCAGAAGAGAAAGCTGTTACAAATTTATTTGCTAATTTACCTTGCGCCCAAAGTCCACCTTGTAAATCAAAAAATTGTTTTAATTGGCTAGCCATTACACCAAAACGAGATGGTGAAGAGAAGATATAAGCATCTGCCCATAGTAAATCATCACTTGTCACTTCTGGGATATCGGTACTAGCGTCTACATTTTTACGCCATAATGGATTTGAGTCAATCGCTACATCTGGTGCCAATTCGTGGACTTTTCTCAAACGAACTTCAGCCCCATTTGCTTCTGCTGCTTCTTTTGCCCATTTTACCATTTGTGTTCCTGTTCCTGTTGAGCTGTAATAGGCGATCAATAATTTTGTTGTCATGATATTTTCCTCCAATAACTGTTGTTTTCTTGTCTACATTTATATACTAACAAAAAGTAAGTGAACTTACAAGTGTTTTTACTTACTAAAAATAAGTTTATTCAAAAATTCTCATTTTAAGCTTATTTTCTATAAAAAAAGGCCGTAATAAGTATCATACTTATCACGACTTTTCTTATCTATAGCTCTTTTCTTGCCCTTCTCCGTCCCAAACTGACATTCCTTCTGAAACAGAAACAACATTATAACCATAATTTTCGAGAAAAGAACAGGCATGCTCTGAGCGAATACCATGTTGACAAATAACATAATGCGGCTGCTCTCGATTAATTTCTGACATTGCTTCTGGTAAAGTAGATAATGGATAGTTCTTCGCTGTAAGAATGTGCCCTTTAGCAAATTCCTCTACTTCGCGAACATCGATGATCGAAACTGGCTCCTTGACCGTTAACTCGATTAGTTCCTTTAATTCCTTGATCGATACTCTTTTCATCTATTTGTTATGCCTCCTGCAGGTTTTCATATCATTCGATTAACTTATCACCGAATTCGTCTCATTAGCAGTATACCACTGTTTGTTCATACAACAACCCTTGACTTGACATTTCTATGAGTTCGATTAAAAATATAAGATATTTGCTGCAATTTTTTTATACCACCAAAATGTCTGTTTTCCAGAATGATCGAATACTTCGTTTCCTTCATTCTTCATCACTCTCTTTTATAAAGAAAATAGAAACAAAACGTTGATCGTCTTGTTTCCGTTTTTCACGAATATTTATTTCTATGTGCTTTCCATCTGAGGAGCAGTATATAAATCAACAGCAACAATATCCCTATTGGGGTAAGTGTGTCAATAATACTACCATTATTTGGAAATTTTCTTAATGTTATGTGGGATTGCTTAGGTTTTGCTAAGTTGGTATTCGGTTTTCCGGTTGGTTCTTTTGGTGCCTGTTCATTTACTGTCTTGCCGCCGATTTGTCCATTAATCTCTACCTCAGCAGTGTCCGCGTATGCAGCTTTTTGATAAAAGCCAATACAGCCGAGTAAAAGAATAAATGTGATGATGTGACAATTAAATTGTTTCATTGCTTATCACAGCCTTTTGTGAAATTATGGCGTTACACCAATTGTTGTACCATCTTTTTGAATCGATGTGAATTTTAATGTTAGCGTATAGTTTTCTGCTGTAGCTTTTTCATTGGCATCGGCTGGTAAGTTGGCAACCGTCGTACCTGTATAATAAAACGTTGCAGCATTAGCATACGCTGAAGCAGCATCTGTATCAATATTTAAACGACCATCTTTATTTGCCAATGTCATCCAAGTAGATGTACTTGTTAAATCAACTAACGCATTGCCATTGACTAATTTAGTCGCTGCTGGTGTGGTAGCGAGACCATTTCCTTTGGCATTGATTGTCAAGGTATCAACATATGTTGGTGTACCTTCCATTTTATTCAAAGTCACAGCTACACCACGACCTGAATTGTTCACAATACTGTAATCAGCTGATTCAATATTTTTATGGGCACTTGCTGTTGTTGTATGGAATGCCGTTGCAGTATCCACAGTAACATTGATCCACTCATCAGACCCTTCTGGAATTGTTGCATCTGGATCTGTATTATCTAATTTACCGATTGTTCCGTTGATGATCACATCTGCAGAATTTTCTCCATCGACTGTTTGAGCTGAAGCAAATTGTGTTAGTCCTGATACACTTAGGCCTAACATCATTGTAGTAAGTAAAATATTTGTTTTTTTCATATCGTTTCTCCTTCTTATGTGTAAGATGATTTATTTTTAACAGAAAATCTGTCAAATAACTATGTTAGTTGTTGATCTGAATCGTAATTCCTGCCTGAACTTGCCCACGTTTTTTATTTGTTTTCGCATCGTAAATATCAAAGGTGGCAGTTGCAGGATGCTTTCCTTTAGGAAGTTGTTGCTCTAGCTTTGCTCCATTTATTTCATAACCTGGCTGAATTGCACCAGAGGAATAAACTTGTTCATTGTTGCTGTCTAAACGAATCACTACATTGATAGGATAGCCATTTTCGACTGGATTTTGAATATAAAGACTCCCTTCACTATCACTAGTCTCAAATACGGCTTCCGATTTGATAACCATATTAAATTTGCTTGCATCAACTGCTTTTTGTTCAGCTGCTTTGAGCTCTTTGTCACTCATTTTTTTAGCGTCTTTTGTCTCGGGCAGATAGTCCCCAGAAACAACCTGAACAGGTTCGGTTTTAGTCGAATAATAATAGTATATACCACCTGCCGCTATTGCAAATAAGAGCAGCAATAGTAGAAGTAATAGTCGTTTCTTTTTCTTTTTTTCTTCATTTGTTTGCGTTGGTTTATTCATAGATTCCCTCTCATTCTTCATTCTTTTCAACTTTGAACGTCATTTTATAAGTAGGAAATAGTACTGATCCAGTTGGATTGAAATATTTTCCTGCTAGCGTAAGATTCTTTTGCTCATTCGTATTTAAAATCCCTAGAGACAATGGAACACTTGATAGTCCATTCGTCAGAAATAAAGGATTCGACTGATCATGATCAACAAGTAGCTGCAAGGCTAATGCATCTTGTCCTTGATTCCCTGAAAGATGATTCAGCAGTAGTAATTGATTAGCATCTGCATTTTCTTTCGTTAGATTTGTTAACGATATTTTTGTTGCTACATTCCCATTATTAATAATTGGATAATCAGCTGAGGTTAGCTGTCCTTCTTTGGCCGTTCCAATGTCTTGGTTCTTCGTTTGAAAGGCCATCTCAATAGGAACTTGCACATTGATGATCTCAGTCACTGTTTGAAATTCTGTCAAAGGTGACATGACCAAAATAACTTCTTCTCCATAAACTCCTGCAACTTTCACCCGAACGTAATAAGTCGCTTCCCCATCAAGTCCTTTTAATTTCGTACTAAACTTTTGATTCTTGTCTCCTGAAAGATCTGCAACTTGAGCATTAGTCTCATTTGCTGGAAAGGTCTTATTTTTACTGTATTCTACTGTAACTTGATTATACTTACTGCCAAAATAAGCTTGTTGATCAGGTATTGCGGCAGCTTCTCCATTTGAATAATCTGTCCATTTTCCTGTATCACTTGCTAGTTCACCGCTGATGATTGCTGTAGTAGTAGTGACATTAGCTGTTATGTTACTTAATTGAGGTTTGGTAGCAAACACTTCAGCCTCAGAAAATTCACTTTCTCCTGCTTGATTGGTGACGACCATTTGAGCCCAATAAAGTGTATTAGGATTTAAGCCATCTACTAAGACACTGTAGTAGGACTTAAGTGCTGTATTTGTTTGTCCATCAAACGAGTCCAATGTAACAATCTGTCTTGCATTTCTTAGATCATTTGTATCTTCTTCATCAGAAAATATAAAGAACTTCACCTCTGTCGCCGGGCTCCCATTATTCACTGAATTTCCCGATAACGAAACAGATGTATCTTCTGCATCATGTGTAAATAATCCTAATTGATCTGGAACATCGATAAACTCACTAAAGACCATTTTCTGTGAATTTTTTAACGCAAGTAATTCAGGGGCAGTAAACGGATCACTTGAGCTTGATGCATTCACAAAGTTCGCCCCTTGAACAGTTAGATCTGATGCTTCTTTCATTATTTCTTGCGTAGGTGTACTACTTGTTTTATTTGAAAACGTCTCTATCTTTTGTAAATAATTACTTGCAAAAGATAGATTAACGCCGTTAGAGACACCATTTAGTCCTAGTGTTCCTGGACTTGTTCCTGCAAATGAAACTCTTTTTGATTTGTTCATATTGATTACAAATTGACTAGATGACGCAGTCGAGAAAATCGTTCCACTAGCAACATCGACTGAAACATCTGCAGCAGCTCCAATCGTCATACCACCTTTTGCCGTATAAAGATTAATTGGTTCTGGTAGCTTAAAATCAACTTGAGACTGTTCTTGAAAATCAAATGTGACTGGTTGTGTTTGAGCTGATGCGAAAAATTGATTTCTTGAGCCACCAGTTGCAAGCGTGACTTTATCCAAATTGAATACAGCATTTTTCTCAACAATGTAACTTGGTGCTAATGTTCCATAGGTCATATTGCTATTTGTCTGTATATCAAGTCTTGCATTTTCCCTTACCGCAATTTGAGATTTTCCTGCATAAGGATTGGCTAGATAAGTACTCGTTGACCAGATAAAAGCTAGGGTTTGATTAGAAGAATGTTTAATAGATGTATAACCATTTTGAATTTCTACGGAATTGACTTCTGCCCACTCTTGAGAATAGCCACCTGTTCCTCTTTGATCAATTGTATTTTGACCTCTCATAATCACCGAGCCGTTTACGTTATGTATCATTTGTCCATTATTTGAATAATAATCGACACCGTCAAAAATAAAGGTCATATTTATTGCGGAACCGCCTGATAAGAAACCATAGTATCCAACAGCTCCAGTGCCATCACTATTTCCAAATTGTGTATTTCGAATCTCTACTACTGCATCTTTCTGATTAATATACAACCCTCTATCAGAATAGCCTTCTTTATCGTATGTAATAATGTGGTTCGCACCATCGATGATCATATTGGTTCTGAGCTGATAGGCTCCTTTTCCAAGATCAATATCATTTGTTAAACGCAAATTTAACTTTTGGCTATCTTTTAAGTATTCCGTCAAAGTAGCTGCTGAGTCAACTAACCAAAAACCATCATCTGCTTGTGTCGGTGTCGCTCTCAATATGTTTTTATTATTTATTTCATCTCCATTATCATCAGAAGAATATTTTATATCATTACTATCTGTTATTTTTTCATCTTCCTCTATTTCTTCTTCAGACGTTTCTTGCGTTACGGATGAATCAGTAGTTGATGCTTCTGTCGAATCCAAAACACCCTCTTCAGACGTTTCAGTTGTCGTTTGCATTTCTTCGTCTAATTGTTCTATTTCTATAGCATAGGACCAATCAATCGGAAAAAGCATTAAAATAATCATACTGATAAAAATTAAACGAAAAATTTTTTTCATGACCGTCCTCCCCTACTTTTTAATAGAACTTAAATAATAATCTTTATTACTTATATTATTGTATTGTAATTCTAGTGTAATTTCAATTTAATAACATATGTTTTTTCATTTCTTTTATTTAATATTTGTTTTTTAGTAACATTTCCTTTACTTTTTATATATTTAACAGCTTTTTTCTATATTTTTTTAACGTTCACAAATATTAAGTTTTTTTAAAGTTCTTCAAATTTTATATTTTTTTCTACGTTTTTATGGCTTTTCCCTATTTAATAATCGTCATCATTCTTTCTAATTTGTCCATTAGAAAGTAAAAAAAGATAGAAAAATAGCGCTAAAACAACACGTGTTTTCTATTTTTCTACCTATATAAATATTTAATTAGACATCAGTATTTCCAAATAAGGTCCTGTCTTTTTCTTGATTTTTTGATGTTCAACAATTAAAAATGTGTCAAACATTTTTTGTAAAAAGAATCGATCATGAGATACGACAAGCATCGTCCCTTTAAACTCTTCTAATATTTCCTCTATCTCTTCTCTTGTTTCGATATCCAAGTGATTGGTTGGTTCATCTAGTAGTAAAAAGTTCACTTCATTTTGCATCAGTTTTGCTAATTCTAAGCGAATTTTTTCGCCACCACTTAAAAAATGCACTTGCTTCATCACATCATCACTAAAGAACGAATACTTCGCTAATATGCGACGACTTTCTTGTTCAGCAAGTGAGCAAGCTTGACTAAATGATTGTAAAACTGTTTGCTTAGGGTTTCCATACTCAATCACTTGAGGAAGATAGCCCACTTGAATATTCGTACCTTGCTTGATTTGTCCACCATCTAATGGCTCCACTTCTAAAGCAAGTTTTAGTAAGGTACTTTTACCAGCACCATTTTCGCCTATGACTGCTGAATGATCTTGCCAAAATAACGAGAACTCTACCTTATCAAACACGATTCGATCTGCATAAGCTTTACTCACTTCCTTGAATTGAAGCACCTCTTTACCTGAACGACGTGTTTCTTTAAATTTCTTCCCTAATTTTTTTCTCCCTTCTTCTCTGGGTTTCGGTACTTTTCGAATCTTTTCTAACCGTTTTTCAAGTTGTTTTGCTTTTTTGAAGAATTTTTCATTATCCCCTTCATGTCCCCACTGTCGAAAACGACGAATCGCTAATTTTATTTTTTGAATTTCCTTTTGTTGTTCCGCAAAATCTTTTCTTAATTTTTCTAATTGCTCTTCTTTTTGTCTTTTATAGGCTGAATAATTCCCTTTATATTCTTGTAAGCATCCATCTTCTAGTTCTACAATTTTGTCGATTGTATGATCTAAAAATAAACGGTCATGAGAAACAATTAAATAAGCTGTTTTTTCATGTCTTAAGTAGCCTTCAAGCCAAGTGATTCGTTTAGTATCTAAATGATTCGTTGGCTCATCTAATAAGATTAGATCATTTTCTTGGAGTAAAATTCTCGCTAAAGCGACAATCGTTTGCTCTCCACCGCTTAATTCGGATAGTTTTTTTGTTAACAAGTAATTGATCATCAAACCATTACTGATCATCTCTAATTTATTTTCCATTTCATAACCGCCAGCTTGCTGGAACTCTTCTTGCTTTTGTCCATAGTGAGCTAATGTTTTTTCTAAATTGCATTCTGATGCAGTCATTTGTTCTTCCAAACGTGTCAATTGTTTCTGAATGGCATTCAAAAATGTGAACGTTTCTAAAAGATAGTCTCTTACTCGTTGCTCACTGGCTTCTGGCATTTGTTCTAGATATCCAATACGTCCATTCTTTTTGCAACTGATAGTTCCCGATTCTACCCCTTCAAGCCCAGTAATTATTTTTAAAATCGTTGATTTTCCTGAGCCATTGGTTCCGATCAGTCCAATTTTTTCACCTTTGTTGATTTGTAAATTTAATTCTTCAAATAGCGGTATTGTTCCATAATTCTTAGTTATTTTTTGTAATTGTACTAACATCTCTTCCTCTTTCTGCCATTCAGACAGATCAACAGTAATAAAAAGTACCATTTATTTTAGCGTACACAAAAAAGCTGAACAACGTTCTTCGTTCAACCTTCATTATTTACTCTGGCTAAGCTATCCATATTCTTGTTGTCTCCTACAAGTGAAATATTTTAGCGTTTTTCTTGTTATTTTATGACTAGATATTTTAAGCAAATAAGTCTGAATGGTCTGTTTTATTTAATTTTCCAACCCTTTTTGGACACACTTGTCCCTTGAGTTAAAAAATTGGAAATAATCACATGACAAAAAGCTAAATACGCTATTATAAATGAAAAGCTTACTGTTATTTTTGGCATGCTGACCATTGTACTTATTCACCACCTTCGTCATTTCTTGCTTACCATTGTATCATGATGTTTTCATTTGTGCAAAATGAGTTTTTTATCCTAGTTGCTGGTAACATTCTAAGCGTTCCTCTAGTGTTCCTGTATGCAATTCAAATAAATGATTGTCAAAGTCGTAAAAATAAAGAGATCTTGCTTCACCAACAACTCGTGAGCGTCCAGGTTTGATTTCTAATTTTATGGCCTTTATTCTTTCTAAATACCTGTCATATTCACTTTCTTCAATCTTAAAAGCAATATGATTGTAGGTTTTTGTAGGTAAAGATTCTCCTTGCATGATTGCAATCCAAAGCTCATTATTAATCAAGAAAAATTTTTCTTGCGCCACTGAGAATGTATCCATTCCACTATTATAGACTTCCTTTGCATCAAATATTGTTTCAAAAAATAAACTAGCTTTTATCAAATCATGAACAATAAATGTCATATGACTAATCACGATCTTTCCTCCTATCTAGATGCGTATAATAAACGAGCGCGAGACAAAACTAAAAGTCAGTTTTGTTTCGCGCTCAAAATTTGAATAGACGACAAGATAAAAGCAGCTTCTTCGGAAATAAATGCTTTTGTCTCAGTCTGTTTTACTTTTCTAGTTTGCGACAATATTCACCAATTTATCAGGTACAACAATTACTTTACGAACTGTTTTCCCTTCAACAAAACTTTGAATTTCTTCTGTCGCTAATGCTTGTGCTTCTAATTCATCTTTACTTAAACCTCGTGCTACATTTAATTTCGCCCGAACTTTCCCATTCACTTGGAAAACCACTTCGACTTCATCTTCTACTAATGCGGCTTCATCATAGGTCGGCCAAGGTGCGTTTGTTAAACTTTCCTCATTGCCAAGGATTGCCCATAGCTCTTCCCCAATATGTGGTGCGATCGGTGCTAGTAGTTGAACAAAGCCTTCAATATATTCATATGGTAAAACATCAACTTTATTTGCCTCATTAACAAAGACCATCAATTGTGAAATTGCGGTATTAAAGTGGAGATTCTCCATGTCTTCTGTCACTTTTTTCACAGTTTGATGATAAACCTTCGTTAGACGACCGTCATTTATCGTCGTGATTCGATCACGCATCTTGTTATTTTCATCAACGATCAAGCGCCAAACACGATCCAAGAATTTACGACTGCCTTCAAGTCCATTTTCACTCCACGCAATAGAGGCATCTAACGGTCCCATGAACATTTCATACATTCTAAGAGTATCTGCACCAAATTTTTCAACAACATCATCAGGATTTACGACATTTTTCAATGATTTACTCATTTTAGCTGGTGCTTCTTCCAGCTCTTCACCCGTTTCGATATTTACCCAAACACCATCTCGTTTTTCGACCATATTCGTAGGAACTAATGCTCCACGGCCATCTCGGAAGCTTTGACCTAGGATCATTCCTTGATTATATAGTTTTTGGTAAGGTTCTTTTGTAGGAACTACGCCGATATCATATAAAAATTTATGCCAAAAGCGTGCATATAGTAGATGCAATACTGCATGCTCTGCTCCACCGATATAAATATCCACAGGCAACCAGCGTTCTAATTTTTCATAGTTAGCAAGTTCATTTTTATTATGAGGATCAATATAGCGTAAATGGTACCATGAGCTTCCTGCCCATTGTGGCATGGTGTTGGTTTCACGTTTACCTTTTTTACCAGTTTCAGGGTCGATCACATTGATCCATTCAGTAATATTCGCAAGTGGAGATTCACCAGTTCCACTTGGTTTGATATCATCTGTTTTAGGTAATTTCAATGGTAGTTCAGATTCTGGCACGGTTGTTGTCGTACCGTCTTCCCAATGAATCACAGGAATCGGCTCCCCCCAATAACGTTGACGAGAAAACAGCCAATCACGTAGGCGGTATGTGACTTCTTTTTTGCCACAGCCATTAGCTTCTAACCACTGATACATTTTTTCATTTGCTTCCTCTTTTGTTAGACCATCTAAGAAACCAGAATTGATATGAAGACCATCCCCAGTGTATGCTTCTTTGGTGATATTCCCACCTTCAATGACTTGGATCATTTCGATGTCAAACTTACTAGCAAAGGCATGGTCTCTTTCATCATGTGCTGGTACAGCCATAACAGCACCTGTTCCATAGCTTCCTAGAACGTAATCTGCAATCCAGATTGGGATTTCTTTGCCATTCACTGGATTGATTGCATAGGCACCTGTAAAAGCTCCAGTTTTTGTTTTAGATAAATCTGTACGATCTAAATCAGATTTTTTACTTACTTCTTCTTGATAAGCCGTAACTGCAGCTTTTTGCTCTGACGTTGTGATTTCATCAACAATTTTTAACTCGGGTGCAACAACTAAGTAACTAGCACCAAATAGGGTATCGGCACGAGTTGTAAAAACTGTTATCGTGTCATTGCTTCCTTTAATCTTAAAATCAACATTTGCTCCTTCAGAACGGCCAATCCAATTGCGTTGCATATCCTTAATACTTTCAGGCCAGTCCACTAAATCTAAATCATCTAGTAAGCGATCTGCATATGCAGTAATTTTAAGCATCCACTGACGCATTGGTTTTCTGACAACGTCGTAACCACCGCGTTCACTTTTACCATCAATCACTTCTTCATTAGAAATCACTGTTCCTAGTTCTGGTACCCAGTTAACAGCTACTTCCGCTTCATAAGCTAAACCATGTTCATATAATTTCGTAAAAATCCATTGTGTCCATTTGTAATATTCTGGATCTGTTGTGTTGATTTCGCGATTCCAATCATAACTAAATCCTAGAGAGTTGATTTGGCGTTTAAAGGTTTCAATATTTTTTTTCGTAAACTCTGCTGGATCATTTCCTGTATCTAAGGCATATTGCTCTGCAGGTAATCCAAAGGCATCCCAGCCCATTGGGTGTAAAACACTATAGCCTTGGCTTCGTTTCATTCTAGATAAGATATCTGTTGCTGTATACCCTTCTGGATGCCCAACATGTAGCCCTTGTCCTGATGGATATGGAAACATGTCTAAAGCATAAAATTTTTCTTTATTTGGATCATCATAAGTCGTGAAACTGTTATGTTTCGCCCAATATTTTTGCCATTTTTTCTCGATTTTCTTGTGATCGTAACTCACTTTTTTGTCCTCCTATTTCGGTAACTATTTATTGATGATTTCTGCCTATTTCTTAGGTTAATCTTTTCACTTTGTTAACGTGTTGGCTTGGTGATGATTTACTAGTTTGGTCGCCAAGTATTGCGCTTCATCAGCTCTGCAAGCAATCGCTGTGATTTGCAACAAAAACGCCCTACAGGAAAAATTCCTATAGGACGTGTGACTGACAACGTGGTACCACCTAATTTCACTTGTATAAAACAAGCCTCAACGTTTTAACGACCGTCGCCGATTTTACTTAATGAAGATTGAAGGATTGTTGGCATTTTTTTGATTTCCTAAATCAGAAAACGAAAACTCTACATTCCATCGCTTGTTCAGTAAAATAACTCAAAGGCGAGTTCGAAAGCTTCTGTGCGTATTTTCACCAGCCATACGCTCTCTAAAACATGGTTCTTTCTACTATTCCTTTTCACTGTTTATCTATCATGTGCTATCATACTACCAAACTTCTTAACGGATTTCAATCGTTTTATTTAACTTTCAATCTTTGACCAATATAAATTGTATCACCAGATAATCCGTTTAATTGTTTGATTTTTTGAATGCTTGTTCCATATGTTTGAGACAGTCCCCATAAAGTATCACCATTTTTTACAGTGTGAGATCCGGCTGTTTGGATGCTTCCTTGAGTATTGGATGAATTGGTTGAACCTGTTTGACCTTTTTTCACGATCAATTTTTGTCCTGGATAAATGATATCTCCATTTATATTATTCCATTGACGTAAATTGGCAATACTTGTCCCGTTTGCATTAGCGATCGCCCATAAAGAGTCCCCAGACTTCACCGTATAATGACCAGTAGCGGCTCCTGCATTGCTTGATCCACCAGTGTTACCAGTTGAACCACTATTGCCATTACTGGTACTGCCGCCGCCAGCATTAGAACCACCTTTTTTCACGATCAACTTTTGACCTGGATAAATGATATCTCCATTTATATTATTCCATTGACGTAGATTGGCGATACTTACGCCGTTTGCACTAGCAATTGCCCATAAGCTATCACCTGATTTTACAGTATAATATGCATTTGAAGAGCTTGTATTCCCTGAGCCGCCAGTACTACCTGTCGATCCGCCTGTCGTTCCTCCAGTACTACCACCAGTGCTACCAGAGCTTTTTTTCACGATCAATTTTTGTCCTGGGTGGATGATATCTCCGCTCAAGTTATTCCATTGACGCAAGTTCGCAATGCTTATCCCGTTTGCATTAGCAATCGCCCACAAAGAATCACCTGATTTTACTGTGTAATATGAATTAGTCCCTGTATTACTGGAACCTCCGGTATTGCCCGTTGAACCGCCAGTGTTACCACCAGTACTACCGCCACCTGTGTTGCTAGAACCTTTTTTCACGATTAATTTTTGACCGACATAAATGACATCGCTGGATAAGTTATTCCAACTTTTAATAGTAGCGATCGATGTGCCATATTTCGCCGATAAGGCCCATAGGCTATCTCCAGCTTTTACTGTGTGCGTCACATTTTGACCGCTAGTATCGCCGCCAGTGTTGTTTGACCCACCGGTATTACCACCAGTATTACTCTCACCTGTGTTGCCACCGGTATCACCACCAGTATTCCCGCCACCTGATGAAGGCGTGTCATATTGAGTTAAGTTATAGGTTGTAATAATCGTATTAAGCTTTGTATTGTAACTTGGATCTGTTGCATAACGTCCAGTTAACCAAGCAGTGGCATCTCTGTAAGAATTCGTATTACTTTTCCAAGCTCCTGAATAATAATAAACACCAGACTGAAATGATGTATTTCTCAACACATAGGCATTGTCACTAAATGATTCTGAATAGGACGGATATTTTCTAAACGCAGCATCTACTTGAATCCACTGACCATTAATAACTTCCCACGTTTTCATTGTAACAGATTGCCCTTGATAACTTCCTTTGATTCCAAACAAGTTATGATTTGGTGCAGCAGATAACGTACTTCTACCCCAATCACTTTCAAGAATCGCTTGAGCCATCATCACTGACGCATATAAATCATTTGCGGCTGCAACAGAACGAGCGTGTCCTGCTATATCAGCAATAAAGGTACTTGGGCTGATACTTCTAGATTGTGCAGCAAACGCTGAACGCATCGTAAGTTCTGGCGCCTCAGTATCTTTTGTTTCAGTTATAGATGAATCCGTTGTTTCATTAGAGTCTGTCGTAACGTCAGTTGTCTCAGTACTCTCAGTTGTTTCTGATGTATTCAATTCTGATGATTCTTGTGTTTCAGATGTTTCTTCACTTGAAGCTTCTTCAGGTGCTGTGGTCTGATTTTCTTGCATCATCGAATCGTTCGTGTCAGTTACCGTTCTTTGTCTTTGAACGTCTTCTGTATGTGTATTTATCTCCGAGTAACTTACGTGCGCGCTTGAATTTTGATCTTCTGTGGCTTCTGCTATTTTTGGTACAGCGATCGGTGCAGCAATTGAGGAAACTACAATCACAGAGCTAAGCACAGTCGTTCCTTTTTTGAACTGATCGTAAGCTAGCTTGTTCTGTTCAGCTTTCCTCCGTTCTTTTCTAGATGTTTTATACTTCTCCATGCTATATCCTCCGAATTTTCTAAAAAAAGTATTCCTTGATTTATAGTATACCCTTTTTTCAAACAAAATAGAAATATTTTTTATTTTTTTCTTTGTCATTATACAAATAAAAGTGTAATTTTTTTCTTTCTTGTTTGCTATTTTTTCTTATTATTTTTTTAATTAGAACTCGGTCTCAAGTCTGATGTCTCTCTTTACCTTAGGCTGATTTTTTAACGAAGTACTTGTTATTGCTCTTAAAAAAAATTATAGTGAAGAAGAAGTAATCTGATCGTAAAATGAAATGGGGGAAAAAAATGAATAAAGAGCATTTTTTAATTGAGTTGAAAATCTACTTAAAACCTCTGACTAACCAACAGCAAGTTTTTATCTTAAATAAATATGAAACGATTTTTGAAGAACGATTAGCTGATGGTCAAACAGAAGAGGAAATAGCAAAAAGTCTTGGAAAACCAAGAGGGATTGCAGAAGAAATTTTACAAGAGTTTGATATTACTGTCCCTGAAAAAAGACTCGAACGAGATGGCTGGCAAGAGATTCAGCCAATTGTCAATGATAAGTACTATTATGAAGACATACCTGAGCATCCTTATGATGACACCTACCATTCTTATGAACGTCCTCATCGTAGTGGTTTTATGCG
Source organism: Enterococcus ureilyticus (assembly GCF_001730315.1). Taxonomy (GTDB): domain Bacteria; phylum Bacillota; class Bacilli; order Lactobacillales; family Enterococcaceae; genus Enterococcus_L; species Enterococcus_L ureilyticus. The sequence continues at coordinate 31,739 of NZ_MIKC01000002.1, read as the reverse complement.
TTTTTGTCAGGTTGCAGGCGTCCTTGCATTTAATTTTATGTTTATGTTTTGGATGATTTTTGCTATTGTTATGGTTTTTTTCGCCTGTTGGCTCGTTGCTGTTGTGTTCTTATTTTCACCAATTTTAGGAGGAATCTCGCTCGTTGCTGGATTTAATGATGGTACAATGTTCCAGTTATTCCTTAGCCTATTCCTTTCTGGTGCTGGTATTATCGGACTAGTGATTTTAGCACCACTAACAAAATTCTTTGGAAAATGTTTAAAACGTTACCTACAATGGAATATTCGCGTTTTAAGAGGAGAGATTTAATATGAAAAAGACGACTGCTTTTTTTCTGACCATTGGCGTTTTAGCTATGATCATCGGTGGGATTGGCAGTGCTGTTTATTACAGACGTGCTGAACATTCGATGACTGATACGAAAAGACAAAGTTATGAGATAAAAAACAAACAAAATACCAAAGAGATTCACCTTAATCTTTCTGGGAATGCAAATTTTTATATTCTAACTGAGAATTCAAATAAGGTGGTAATGAATTCTAGAAGTTCACTTCCGATTTCTTTGAACAGCTCTTTAGATGTTGAGGAAAAAAATGACCAGTTAACGATTTCCGCAAAAAGTGATAAGAAAAGACAGGAACTTGACGGAATGAAGTTAGATATTTTTAATAGAGGTTCAGCTGTTAGTTTAACGATACCAGATTCTGTTGAGCGTTTAATCATTGACGGTAATGCCCAAGGCTCGATCCATATTTCAGAAGTTACCGCAAAAAATTTAGCGATCACAATGGGGAACGCTGATATCGACCTTACTAGTATCGATACAGAAAAATTAGCGGTAGAGACAGCGAATGGCTATCTTAATGTTTATAATGACGTTCGAACTGGCGAAGCGATGTTTCAGACGAAAAACGGTGATATTCAGCTAAATGATTTCGCAGCCTCTAATTGGTCTGCTACTAGTACTTCTGGAGATATTCATATAAATACAGCTAAAGGCATCGCTAAACTAGACACAACAAATGGCGATATCGAAGCAACTGATCTTAAAGGAGAAGCTGAAGTGACTAGTGTCAATGGTAGTTTTTCCCTGTATGGAACAGAAATTCCAAAGAAATTACGCGTTGAAACACAACAAGGAGACATTCAATTGTATACAGAAGAAATTCTGTATGATGTCACGATCAAAACAAAAACCAAATTAGGAGACAGTACGATTTTCGGAAAAGAACGGACTTCTTTTAAACGTGGAAAAGGAACAAAATCATTTGAACTTCGAACAGACTCTGGAGACATTTCAGTTGAAGGTCCCTCCGATTATGAAGATGGCGAGGATGAATAATTTTCTATTCCTCTAATTTTTTAAGCCTATAGGAGAACTTTTTAAAGTTTTCCTATAGGCTTATTTTTTTTCGAGAATCTCAGCTGTCTTCTTAATTATTTGATGTTATAATAAACTTTATCTAATTTGGAAAGGAATTTTCATGAAAAATAAATTATACTATCAATTTGCTGGCAGCTGCTTTTTAGTTGTTTTTATGTTTTTAGGTTATGTAGTGCGCTTTTATCCTAGTTGGTTGAACGGTTTCGATCAAGCAATTACAACACTAGTACGGACACCTTATCCTTCTGCAAATCAATTTTTTATTTGGTATACAAGATTTGCTGATCCTTTAACGGTAGGCATTCTTTCTCTAGCCATTGCGTTTATACTATTTAGAGGGAAATATTATGCTGAGATGCTTTGGTTGTTGATTAATACTGGCCTAATCGCCGGTGTCGCAAACCCATTGATCAAATTATTATTCATGCGACCACGTCCAACTTTAAACCATTTAGTTACAGAGCATAGCTACAGTTTTCCAAGTGGTCATTCCACCGGAAGTGTTCTGCTGTACGGTACGATTATTTTATTATTACCGCAATTTATCAAACAAAAAAAGCTTTGTCTCTTGTTACAGATTCTCTTAGGTTTAGGGATCTTCCTGATCGGTATCAGTCGAATCTATGCAGGTGTTCACTTCCCTAGCGATGTTTTAGGTGGCTTTTGTTTTGGGCTTGCGTGGTTGTTGATGACGTATCCGATTTATTTAGAAAAACGTTTTGTTTGGCGCTTTAAAAGTAAACAACAATAGAAAGAAGAAAAATTATGGTTGAATTTATCTATACAGAAGATCCAAACAAACGCTATCATACATGGAATTACGCCTTACGTAAGCAGTTTGGTGGGAAGATTTTCAAAGTACCTTTAGATGGTGGATTTGACTGTCCTAATCGTGACGGAACGGTGGCTAAAGGAGGGTGTACATTTTGTAGCGTTTCTGGCTCAGGCGATATGATCGTAGCACCTTCTGAGCCTTTACCCATCCAATTTCAAAAAGAAGTACACATGATGCACAAAAAATGGCCTCAAGTGAACCAGTATATTGTCTATTTTCAAAATTTCACGAATACACATGCACCAGTAGAAGTGATTCGGCATCGTTTTGAACAAGTGGTGAACGAACGAGGTGTTGTAGGTATTTCAGTTGGAACACGTCCCGATTGTCTTCCAGATGATGTGGTTGAGTATTTGGCCGAATTGAATCAGCGTTATTATCTGTGGGTAGAGTTAGGCTTACAGACAACTTATGAACATACAAGTAATACAATCAATCGGGCACATGATTATCAGACATACTTAAATGGTGTCGCGAAATTGCGAAAGCATAATATTCGAGTCTGTACTCATCTGATCAATGGTTTACCAGGTGAAAGTTTGGAGATGATGCGGGAAAATGTTCGGCGGACGATCCTTGATTCCGATATCCAAGGGATTAAACTACACCTACTACATTTAATGACCAATACTCGCATGTTGCGGGATTATCATGAAGGTCGCTTGCAATTAATGACTCGGAACGATTATGTCAATGTGATTTGCGACCAATTGGAAATGATTCCCCCAGAGATCGTGATCCATCGTTTAACTGGAGATGCACCGACAGATGCTTTAGTAGGGCCAATGTGGAGCCTTAAGAAGTGGGAAGTCTTAAATGCTATTGACAATGAGATGAAACGCCGAAATAGCGTGCAGGGAATCTATAATGTTCGAAACAGTCAGGAGGTTCACACTTAATGCTACAAACCGCGCTACATTTTAGTCACACTCTTTTAAGAGACGTTATTCATGAAGGGGATTGTGTGGTAGATGCCACGATGGGCAACGGTCATGATACAGCGTTCTTAGCAGAGTTAGTTGGACCTAGGGGATTAGTTTATGCCTTTGATGTACAAGAACAAGCTTTAGCCAATACGGAAAAAAAACTGATTGAGTTAGGATACCAAGCACGAGTAACTTTATTCCAACAGGGGCATGAAATGATCGATACACAGCTTTCAACAGAAACTTCTTTAAGAGCCGCGATCTTTAATCTCGGTTATCTTCCTAAAGGAGATAAACAGATTATCACAAAACCAGATACTACGGAACAAGCTTTAGACGCTTTGCTTCCTAGATTACTAGCTAAGGGACGAATTATTTTAGTTGTTTATTATGGTCATTTTGGTGGTCAAGCGGAACTGAAACTTGTACAAGAGTATTGTCAACAGTTACCGCAAGAAATGTATAATGTCTTGACTTATCAGTTTATTAATCAGAAGAACAACCCACCTATTTTATTTTGTATTGAGAAGAAGTAGGGAGTCAACGGCTGTATTTTTTACCTATATACTAAATGAAAAGAGCAATCCTTAAAAATATAGGGTTGTTCTTTTGTTTTATTCAAACATAAAATAGGTGTAGGTTGATCGATCGTTTAGCTTTTGAAGTAATAAACGCTTATTAAATGAACGGGCTAATGATGCGCAGTTTGGTACTCCAAGCATGGTGGAATACCAGAGACATTACTTGAATCACTATTAATAGCCATTTTGTGCCTCCTTCATTATCATATTGTCTTATTTGGTTCATCATATACTACAACTATGAGAAAACAATTCCATGATGAGAATAGAGGGCAATCAGATTAATTCGCTAACGCACCTCATCTAATTCCCCGTCTTTTGACCCTTAGCCAATTTTTATGGATGAACAAAAAGAGTCTGGGATATAACTCTACGAGTTATATCTCAGACTCAAAGAATCCGTATAAACGGTGGGAGCAGAAGCAATCACTACGCTTCGCTTCGATCACATCAAATTTTAAGTGCTAAAGCACTAAGATTTGAAGGCTTCGGAAATAAGCCGAAATTCACAAAAATTTGAAGAGCAATTTTCGTGAATTCCTTCTTATTTCTCGGGATTAAACACTCCTGTCCCAACCTCTACTATTATTCAAATACAAACTGATTATGATAAAGTTCTGCATAAAACCCATCTTGTTTCAAGAGTTCATGATGGTTTCCTTCTTCGATTACTTCACCATTTCTTAAGACTACGATCCGGTCTGCATTTAGAATTGTTTTTAAGCGGTGAGCGATCACAAAGCTTGTTCTGCCTTTGATTGCTTCATCCATTGCTTTTTGAATTTTCGCTTCTGTTACAGTATCTACATTACTTGTTGCTTCATCTAGGATCAACAATGATGGATTTGTGATGATTGTACGGGCAATACTGATTAATTGTTTTTGCCCTGTACTGAAAATGTTGTTTTCTTCAGTAATTTCTGTATCATACCCATTTTCTTGTTCTAAGATAAACTCGTGAATATTGGCTTGTTTTGCGGCTTCAATAATTTCTTTTTCTGTCGCTTCTGGTTTACCAAACGCTATGTTTGCTCGAATCGTACCAGAAAATAACACAGAATCCTGCAACACAATTCCCACATGAGAACGTAGACTGCTTAATTCAATTTCACGGATATCTGTTCCATCAAATGTCACAGAGCCATTATTTACATCATAAAAACGATTCAATAAATTCATAATTGTCGTTTTCCCTGAGCCTGTCGGACCAACTAAAGCGACCATTTCGCCTTTTTTTACATCGATCGAAACATCTTTTAAGATTGGTACTTCAGAATCATAGCCAAAGTCAACATGCTGCAGTGTCACTGACTCTTTGATTCCATCGATTTCTTTTCCATCATTTGGATTGATTTCGTCTGGTTCATCAAACATTTCATTCAGACGACGAGCACCAGTGATCGCAAGTTGGATCATGCTGTAACCAGATGAAATTTGCATCAATGGTTGGTAATATTGTTGTGAATACTGAACAAAGGTAACAACTAAGCCTAACGCAACACTCTTCTCTAGATCGCCATTCAATGCTAGCCAACCGCCAAAGAAAATCACGATTGCTGTATTCACAAGAGACATTCCTTGCATCATTGGAAATAACAGACCTGAATACACTTGTCCTTTGAACGTTGCTTTACGCACCGTTTCATTCTGTTCAAGAAAACCGTCAATTGTTTCTTCTTGCAGGCCATTGGTGATGATCATGCGTTGACCGCTGATTTTTTCATCCATATAGCCATTCAGCTTTCCAACTTCATCTTGCTGGATGTCGACGTATTTACGTGCTTTACTAATAACAACGATTGCAATCACTAACGCAACAGGTGTTGAAGCAATTGTTGCCCAAGCTAATTGAACATTTTGTTGGAACATCATGATCAAGATGCCCACAAATAATGCAGCATTCGTCAACACTTGAAGCAATGCTTGATTCAGGCTATTTTGAATATTATCCAAGTCACTTGTAAAACGACTTAAAATCTCACCATCTTGATGAGAATCAAAGAAACGAATCGTCAATTTTTCTAGCTTATTGAATAAACCAATACGCATTCGATTCGTCGACTTCCCAACAACTTGTGTAAATAAAATACTATAGATAAAGTTCGCTGCACTTGTTAGTACGTAAAAGATCAATAGTTTCCAGACAATATCAATAAACTTACTTTTATCATCCGTTCCTTTCATCAATGCATTAACATAATTAGCCAACTCTTGGATGGCTTCTCCCACAAACTGTGGTGCTTTTACTTGGAGATAAGTTGCAATAATAATCGTCACAAAAATAAAGAAGAAGGAAAGTTTATAGCGTTTTAAATAATGAAAAAAGAATTTACTCGCTCTTATTAAATCAGTCATTATCTTCATCCTTTCCCTTTTGAGTTTCGTAGATTTCTTGGTAGGTCGGGTTCGTTTTTGCTAATTCGTCATGCGTCCCCGCGCCTACTAATTGTCCCTTATCCAAAACTAAAATACGGTCTGCGTGAACGACTGAAGAAATCTTCTGAGCAATCACGATTGTTGTTGTATCTTTCAAATCTTTATCCAACGCTTCTCTAACTAAACGCTCTGAACGAGCATCTAACGCACTTGTACTATCATCTAAAATCAAGATTTTAGGATCACCGATCACGCCTCTAGAAATAGATAAACGTTGTTTTTGTCCTCCAGAAAAGTTGTTGCTTCGCTCCGCTACTGGCGCTTCATATTGTAAGGCTAATTTTTCGATAAATTCTTTGGCCTGCGCAATTTCAGTTGCCCGACTCATATCCGATTCACTAGCATCTTTTTTCCCTTGACGCAAATTTTGCGAAATCGTTCCGGAAAAAAGAATCGCTTTTTGTAGAACAAATGAAACCGTCTTACGTAAACTATGCTCATTGACCTCTTTTAAATCAACACCGCCGACCTTCACAGTTCCTTGTGATGGATCAAATAATCGAGGAATCAATTGTGCCAAGGTTGATTTACCTGCCCCAGTTGCCCCTACGATCCCGATCATTTCACCAGGCTTGATTGAAAACGAGAGGTCTTTCAGTGTATCGGTATCATCTCCTGGATAACGGAAACTAACGTGATCAAACACCACACTACCATCCAAGTCTTGTTCAGGAACCTCTTTGTAGCTAAGTGCTGGAACAGTGTCCATGACTTCTTTGATACGCTTGATCGAAACTGCCGCACGTGAAGTCATCATCATCATCATTCCGCCGATAATGATCGCCATCATAATTTGCATCAAATAACTCATAAATGATGCGATACTACCGACTAAAGTTGGATCATCTTTCACTAAGTTTCCCACAAGAAAAATTGAGCCTACGACTGCTAAATTTGCAGCTAGCATAAACGATGGAATCATCACTGAAAACAAAGTCCCTACAATTAGGTTATGTTTTGTCAGTTCATCACTGACCTTGCTGAAACGGTTCAACTCATTTTTTTCCTGCACGAATGATTTTACTACACGAATTCCTAGAAGGTTTTCTTTGGCTAAGCCATTCACTTTATCAATCAAGGTTTGGATGATCATAAAGTGTTTGCCCATCTGTGAAAAGGATAAAACTGTAATAATAAACACTGCAACCACTAATAATACGATCACCCACCATAATTGAGGTAAGGTCATCATCGCTAAAATGAAACTACCGATAAAAAGAATCGGAATCCTAAATAGCGACTGTAGTGCGATCATGATAACATTTTGAATTTGAGTTACATCATTGGTCAAACGGACAACCAAATTCCCTGCTGAAAATTCTTCAATATTTCCAAATGAAAAGGTTTGGATCTTACGAAAGGTTGCCTCACGAATGTCTGCACTCACACCTTGTGCTACTTTGGCAGAATAAATTGTATTAAAAACCCCTGCAATCAATCCAAGTCCGGCAATCCCAATCAAATACAAGCCTAGTTCTTTCATTTGACTCTTATCATCTTTAATAATTGCTTCTAATACTTTTTGTAATAATTTAGGCTGCCATAATGCCGACATGACCATGATAACAACCGTAAACAATGCTATGGTGACTTCCAGCTTGTACTTTTTGACATGCTTCATAATAATACTCATATAATCCCAACTTCCTTTGTAAAACTAGCCTAATTTGATTCATTGTGCAACTTTCAACGATCAATTAATGTTATGATGTGATAGAAGCAAGACACGATTGCCTTCAATAAAATTCACAAACTTAACGCTGTAAAATAAGGCTGCATAACAATTTACCATTTTTAGAACTGAAATTCAAGCAGTTCGCTTCTATTTTTGAAATAAAAGGATGAGAAAATTTGGAACCAAAATTATCAAAAGAAACGATCGTTCAAGCCGCATTTGAACTATTAAAAGAAACGCCTGAACTTGAAAAATTATCTATGCGCAAAGTGGCGAAAAAACTCGGTGTTCAGGCACCTGCTATTTACTGGCATATAGAAAATAAACAAGCTTTACTTCAACGTATGGCAGAAGAAATAGAGAATCATTTTATTTCACCTACACCTAAAGACAATTGGAAAGAAACGATTTATGCTTATATGGAAAATTATTATGAGCTCTATCAGCAATATCCTTGCGCTATTGAAATCGAAATTCAAACGATCCCTTCCTACTCCTCTCGTTTGAAAAATCTTGATGCAATTCTTGGCATCCTCAATGAAGCAGGTTTTTCCATTGAGCTAAGTTATATGACCATCACCTCTTTACAGCATTTATTGTTTGGTATGTTGATGGACTCTAATGAAGAAAAAAAGCTCTATAATAAAGTGATGGCTGGGGATGACTATTTGAAAACACAAATCATTCTAATGAAACAATCCGTTCAAGAGCATGAATTGGACAATATCAGCAAGAGTATTCAGTATCGGCAAAAAGAAAAGCAAAAAGATTTTTTCATGAAAACATTGCGTGTCTTTTTAAATGGGCTAGATTCTCTTATTTAAAAAATTGATAGAGAAAAAGCTTGAACAACTATACCTGTTCAAGCTTTTTCGACTTATTTTTCTAGCGGTAACCATTCTAAAACTCGTTGAATCCACATATCCCAAAAGTCCCAGCTATGACTACCTGGACCTGTTTCAAATGTATGATCAATCTTCTGAGCAGACAATGCTTTTGCCATAGTTTTATTTCCCTGTAAGAGAAAATCCTCTTCTCCACAGCACAGAAAAATAGCTGGAGCTTTTTTACCTTCTGCTACTAACTGCTCTAGTAAATACATCGGATCGTTGTTTGAGCCTTGAATATGCTCAAGCGGACCAAAAATACCTTCCCAAAAATTTTTTCCCCTAATCGCCAAAAGATCATCCACTCTTTCGGCCAAATTCACAGAACCAGATAAAGAAGCTACGGCTCCAAATTTCTCTGGTTTAGCCAGCCCAAGTTTCAAGGCACCATAACCACCCATTGAGAGTCCCACAGCGAATGTTTTCTCTCTTTTAGTTGTTAATTGTGGGAATAATTCATGGCAAATAGTAGGTAATTCTTCAGAAATAAATGTCCAGTAGTTCATTCCATAACGGGTATCTGTATACCACCCTAGATCTGTAGACGGCATAATCACAGCCAGCCCTAAGTTTGTTACATATCGTTCTATTGATGTACGGCGTTCCCAAACGCTATGGTTGCCGCCCATGCCATGAAGTAGATACATTACTGGGACGTCAGTAAGATTTCCTTTGGTTGTTGTACCAATCTTTTTTTCTGTTTTTTGCGGTAAAATTACATTCAGTGACACTTCCATTTCTAAAACATTTGAATAAATATTTGCTTGCAAAAAAGCCATCTAAGCATCCCTCTTTTTCTATTTTTTATTATTGTAGCATTAAATTCATTGTTTTTTGACTAAATGTACAAATAAAAAACTCGTTCTTCATAAAAGAACGAGCGGAGGAGGAGTTGAAAATGAAAAATGTTTTTGCCTAAGTTGTTTTCTCTTGGTATGTTTCTATAATACAAAATGAATATGAACTTTTCATGTCAAAAAAATGCATTATTTACGTCGTTTTTATAAAGAAAACTACACGTTTTATTCTTCTAGCTAGTTTTAGCTGTTGCTCTAAGTAAATTTAACCCCAGTCCAATATAAATACAGCCTGCAATTTTATTGGTCATTTTTTTAGTCCGCTCATTCTTCTTAAATAGACCGACAAAAAAAGAAGAACCATAGGCAATCCCTAAACTCCAAATTGTGCTCGTACAAACAAAGGTAATTCCTAATATAAAAAATGGCAATGAACCAGCTTGAGACTGTGTATCAACATATTGTGGAAGCAATGATAAGAAAAATAAGGCGACTTTCGGATTTAAAAGATTCGTAAGTAAGCCTTGCTTATATATTTGCCAATCATTAACGGTCAATTCAGCTCTTTCAGTTGTTAACGCCTCTTTTCTTAGAAAAGTCGTAATCCCTAAATAAATCAAATACGTCGCCCCTAACAATTTAATGCTATTAAAAACCAAGGTTGATGTAGCTAAAATGGCTGACAAGCCTAAGGCAGCTAAAAAAGTATGCGCTAAAATACCTGATGAAATCCCCAAAACGGAAATAACGCCTTGTCTTTTACTCCCTAATGTTGATTTGCTCAATATGAAAATCGTATCTGATCCAGGGATCAAATTTAAGACAATCGCAGAAACAATAAACGTGCCATAATTAATAATTCCCATTTCCGTCGCACTCCTTTTTCTTCAGTATAGCAAACTATTACTCTTAGAAAAAGAGTGTGAAATAAAACGAGCATCGCTTTATTTCACACTCCAAATTTGAAAATCGTTTTTCTGCCAAAAACCCTTGCCTAAAAATAGACATCTAAGGCATTAAGAAACTTTCTTTTTCACAACACCATTTAAGATAATCGCCGCAAGAATCAGACCGATTCCGACTAAATAAACATTATGCAGTCCTGAATACAGCATCCCGCGTAACGGCGTTAATAGATCTTGTGGAATCGTATTTGCTGTATGTGGATTAACTAGCTGATTCATCACATCAGGATCAACCTGTAGTGAACTTTTCGCTAATTCTGACGTTGTGACAGCATTGATGATCACACCAAATATAGAAACCATCAACGTCTGTCCAATCGTTCTGGCTAATGTGTTGAACGATGTTGCTACACCCATTTCCGATGGATCTACACTACTTTGTGCCGTAACCGTAGTAGTTGTGATCGTGATCCCAAAGCCGACACCTAAAACAGAGGAAATGGCAAAGAACCAAACAAAGGAAATTGAGGCTGGAACTAAGACTAAGAAAATACCACCCAACAAAGTAATACTCAAGCCGATCGTCAACACTTTTTTAGTCGAATGTTTCTCCATCAAGTTACTTGCGATAAAAGAACCAACCATCCATAAAATAGACATCGGCGCTAAGACAAGTCCACCGATTCCGGCGCTTTTTCCTAGGACCCCTTGCATCCACATTGGAATATAAACTTCTACGCCCATCAAAAAGCCACTGATCAAAGCAGCTACGATATTGACAATCACAAAAGTAGAATTTTTAAACAGCATTAAATCAATTACTGGATCTTTTGCTCTTTTTTCCACAAAAATAAAGCCAATAAAAAATAAAACAGATGCCCCTAAGCACAAGAATACTTTTAAGCTAAAGCCGCCATCACCAATTAATTGGAATCCTAATAATAGTGTTAATAAGACCAGCATCAGCTGAATACTGCCTAAAATATCCATTGGCACCTTAGTTTGTTCTCTTTTCGGCTCCACTAAAAAGTAAGCAATCAACCCCATCAAGACAAGCCCAATCGGTACATTGATGAAGAATATCCAATGCCAGCCAACTGTATCTACAATAAAGCCACCCGCAAGTGGGCCAAAAATACTAGCAATCCCCCAAGCAGCACTGTTCAATCCTAACATTTTTGCACGTTTATCAATTGAATAAATATCTGCTAAAATCGTTAACGCAACGGGCATGATGGCTCCTGCACCAATCCCTTGAATCGCCCGAGCAATAATCAATGTGATCATATTTTGAGCCAATCCACACAGAGAAGAACCAATAATAAAAATAATAATTCCAATCATAAAAATTGGTTTACGTCCGATTTTATCGGCTAATTTTCCGTAAATCGGTGTTAGCATGGCATTTGTTAATAGATAAATAGAAAATACCCAGTTCATGATTTCCATTCCATGTAGTGATCCTACAATCGTGGGCATGGCTGTTGAAACGATTGTTCCTTCGATTGCTGTCATAAACGTTGCAACGAAAACACTGATTGTTACAAGTTTGACGTTTGTTTTTCTTTCCATGTATCTCCGTCCTTTTGATAGTTTAGTTAAGTAAAGTTACGCATAAATTCATTTACAGAGTTTTGTTGGTAGTGTTGTGAGACTTTACATTGAATAGTAGAAATTTTAAGTTTATTGTAATTTATTTCATGATAAATTTTGTAAATGGCTGCTCTTTGTTTTTCATGATTGCAACGTTTGGTGATTCACTAGTTAGATTACTTTGGTCGCCAAGTACTGCTCATCATCTGCTCTGCTGCTTGGATAGTACTCTACAGTGTACTTGATGTTTTTGGCGGTCTACTTTGGCTTGATGATGCTTGGCGTTTCTTTTTTATAGGTTACTTCGCTCTCTTCGTTCGCCAAGTACTGCTCATCATCTGCTCTGCTGTTTGGATAGTACTCTACAGTGTACTTGATGTTTTTGGCGGTCTACTTTGGCTTGATGATGCTTGGCGTTTCTTTTTTATAGGTTACTTCGCTCTCTTCGTTCGCCAAGTACTGCTCATCATCTGCTCTGCTGTTTGGATAGTACTCTACAGTGTACTTGATGTTTTTGGCGGTCTACTTTGGCTTGATGATGCTTGGCGTTTCTTTTTTATAGGTTACTTCGCTCTCTTCGTTCGCCAAGTACTGCTCATCATCTGCTCTGCTGTTTGGATAGTACTCTACAGTGTACTTGATGTTTTTGGCGGTCTACTTTGGCTTGATGATGCTTGGCGTTTCTTTTTTATAGGTTACTTCGCTCTCTTCGTTCGCCAAGTACTGCTCATCATCTGCTCTGCGCAGCAGTCGCAGTGATTCGCAGCAAAACGGCGCCACTAATATTTCATTAGTAGCGCCGCCTCGTTTACTCCATCAAGCTTTTCTTGATTGCTTCGACTTTATCTGTCTGCTCCCAAGGTAGTTCAATGTCTGTACGACCAAAATGACCATATGCTGCCGTCTGTTTGTAAATTGGACGACATAAGTCAAGCATTTCTATAATTCCTGCTGGACGCAGGTCAAAGTTTTCTCTAACCGCTGCAATCAATTTACTTTCAGATACTTCACTTGTTCCAAAAGTATTGATGGAAATTGAGACAGGTTGTGCTACGCCAATTGCATAAGCTAATTGGACTTCGACTTTTTCAGCTAAGCCCGCTGCAACGATGTTTTTTGCAATGTATCGTGCCGCATAACTTGCAGAGCGATCGACTTTTGTCGCATCTTTTCCAGAAAAGGCACCGCCACCATGACGGGCATAGCCACCATAAGTATCTACGATGATTTTACGCCCAGTTAAACCGGCATCTCCTTGCGGTCCGCCAATGACAAAACGGCCTGTTGGATTTATAAAATATTTTGTTTCTTCATCTAGTAATTCGGCTGGGATCACTTCATCAATGACGAGGGCTTTCACGTCTTTTTGAATTTGTTCCAGCGTTGCTTCTTCATCATGTTGTGTGCTGATCACGACTGTGTCGACACGTTGCGGTTTGCCATTTTCATCATATTCTACAGTCACTTGTGATTTTGCATCCGGACGTAGATAAGGAAGTTTTTCCTCTTTACGAAGTTGTGTCAAACGGCGAACAAGTTTATGACTTAAAGAAATCGGTAACGGCATTAGTTCTGGTGTTTCATCAACTGCAAACCCAAACATCAAGCCTTGGTCTCCAGCACCAATGTCATCTTTAGTGTCTTTTTCACCACGTGTTTCTAGTGCATCATCCACACCTTGTGCAATATCTGGTGATTGCTCATCGATTGCAACAAGAACTGCGACTGTATCCCCATCAAACCCATATTTAGCTCGTGTATAGCCAATATCTTTCAATGTTTGTCGCACAACTTTTTGGATATCGACATAAGCTGTAGTAGAAATCTCTCCAAAAACTAAAACCAAACCTGTTGTTACACTTGTTTCACAGGCCACACGGGCCAACGGATCCTGTTCTAAAATCGCATCCAGAATTGCGTCACTCACTTGATCGGCAACTTTGTCCGGATGTCCTTCAGAAACAGATTCTGATGTAAATAAATGTCTCTCTGTCATAATGTATTCCCCCTATTTATATTCGGTTACAAGGCATCTTTGTCAAAATGTAGCACCACTCGGTCATATCCAAAATGAATAGTTCATCGAAAAGCCTACTATTTTACAACAAATCCTTTCGGGAACTTGTAACGCTTACTAGTATAACAGATTTCCAAGGAAAAAACTTACTTTTTATACTTTCTAAGCAAAACATTTTTGTTTTATTATTGGATAGATAAGCAATTGATTTATAAAATAAAAACACCTACGAATCCATAAAATCGTGGTGTTTTTTCAATATTTCATTAAAATTTCTGTAACTTATGTAACGGTAATACTCTCATTTCCACAGTCCCAATGATGTCTTTTTCATCCACTAGCTGATAATAACGACTATCCGTTGCATAGGGTCGATTATCGCCTAAAACTAAATACTTTCCTTTAGGTATCGTAGGCTTTCCTGTCAAATTCTTTAATGTAAAATCTTCGGTAAACATCATACCATCTTTTTCAAATTGATTTTTGTAGTCAGCAATAAAACGCTCGTCTTTTTCCACTTCGTTAATATACAACTGTCCATTTTTATAATATACATTTTCTCCAGGACGACCGATAATCCTTCGAATTGATTTATCTTTAGAGTTAGGAACTCGCATATAGACAAGATCAAAACGCTTGATATCCGTGAGTTTATTGATAACAACTACATCTTTATCTTCCAAAGTGTCACTCATAGAATAACCTTCAACTTTTGTAAGAGAAAAGGTAAATAGTGATAATAGATAGACCACGCCAGTTGTCAGAAGTATAGTTAACCCTATTTCAAAAAAAAGAAGCTTCATTTTTCTGCTCTTTTTCTTATTTAATTTCTTCTTACGCTTTTTAGTCGGTTTCTTTGAATTGGTGGGAACTTTTCTTTTGACTGCTTTTTTAGCATTTGATGTTGTTTGGGTAATCTGTTTTTTGGGCTTTCGTTTCGTTCTATTTTTATGAGTTGCTTTTTTCATCAAATCACCAGGTTATTTTTTATTTACCAACGCTTTTTCATTGATTTTAAAGTAGCTGACAACTGCTTCTTGATTTTTCTTAACTGCTGCAACGTCTGCTTCGAACTCATTTAAGAGCGTCTCATCCTTGAAAAAACCATCTGTTTGAGAGGATAAGTTTATTCCTAATTCTTTCATTGACTTATAGTACTTATTCAACGCTTTTTGCCCTTGTTCGGTATTTCTGATCGTTGCTTTATAAATACCATAACTCGAAAGCTGCCCTGCTAATAATTTAATATTTTTTCCTGCTTTAACATCATTATCTGTCGTTTTTGCTGCTTGTAGCTCTTTTTCGATATTGTCTACTAGGTAATAGCCTTGAATGACAGCTTTAGAATCTTTTTGGCTTAAATGCATGGATTGATAATACAATGAATAACCTGCGCTTAACGTTGACAGTAAAAATAGAATACTAAGTACGATTCCAAACGTTCGCTGCTTTTTGCTTTTTTTCGTTAGTTCTCTGATTTTCCGTCTTTTTTGTTTCTTTTTTTTCTTTTTGACTTTTGTTCTTTTTACTTTGTTTAAAGCTTTTTTAGTTTGAATCATCAGATAAAAGGAGGTCCCTGCAAATAATAATCCTACACTGGCTATGGACAAAGAAACAATAAAAAACCAATCTAATATAGTCATTTGTTTACCTCCTTCATTTAAAAATGTCGCTAGTTTTTTAAACTAGTTATTACTTTTTGGATTTCTTTTTTCTAGCCTTTTTTTTCTTAGTTTGCTTCTTTTTATTCACTGCTCTGATTACGAAGAAGATGATGATTGCTAAGACTAGTACCCCACCAACAATTCCTGCAATCAACTGCCAGTTGAACGTTTGAACGTCTTCTAACCCGGCATCTTGATTATTGAATTTATCTGCTTCTTCATCTGTTACCTTAAATTTTTCGTCCCATTCCCACTTCTTATCACCAGACGTCACTAAAATTTTAGCACGATAGTCGCCAGGAACCATACGGTCACCTTCCATGCTTACAGGGAAATTGATCAATGAGTTAGGCGCCATTCTCATACCCGAACGCTTTGTTTCATATAAAACTTCATCGCTGCCGTCCTTCATGATTTGAACTTGTGTTGTCATATTTTCTAAATAAGCAGGTTGTACATTAGAAAAATTCACAAAAAATGTATTTCGAAAATTATTCAATTCTGCATAAACTTTATTTAGTTCTAAGTTTGGTTGAATTTCTTTGTCTGTTTCAGAAAGCAACATCCCAATGACATAAGCATATTTATTGATAACGCCCGTTTTCTTCGGTTTTGCCGCTTCTTCTTTTTCAATTTTTTGCAGTTGGATTCCGCCTGAAATCACTCCATCAAATGAAGCTTCTGGCATCGTAATTTCTATGTCGACATCCTTTTCGCCATTGGCTGGCAATTTAACTGTTTCAGGAGCTTTAACGATACTTTCAAAATCGTATTTTAATGAATTGTCTTTTTTAATCGTTGTCGGACCATATTCAATAACTCCGTTGGCGTTTGTCTTAGCACCGTTTAATTTCACTGAAATTTCTGCTTCTTCTGAAGCCAAGTTTTTCAGTTTGATTTTTACAGTTTGTTTTTGCCCAGGTGTCATCCTTAAATCAAAGTAGCCAGTGTCTTGACTCTTCTGATTGTCAGGTTTAATTGTTTCATATGTAAAACCAGTTGCGTTACCACCGCTGTTTTCTTCTGCATATGTCTTGATTGGCATAAGCATTGTTATCATAAATGTCACTACTAAAAATAATAGATGCTTTTTTTTCATCGCTATCCCTCTCTTTAAAAAGGCTGAGACAGAAATAATTATTTCTGTCTCGCCATTTATTTGAACATAACTACTTAAAGTATGCGATATAATTTAACCTACTTATTCAGTTTAAATTATAATACTTCAGCGATTGTCCAAGTGATTTCAGCTGTGTATTCATCAGCTAGTAAAACGTTTGTGTTTGGTACAGTTAATTTAACAGATTCAGCAGTTGTATCTGCTTTTCCGTCGCCATATTGACCAAATTCAATTGTGTAAGTTCCGATTCCTTTAGACGCTTCTTTGTTATCTAACACTACTACTGAATCACCAGCACCTGTTCCAGCTGCATTTGCTGCTAATTGGAATCCGGCAACAGTTGTTGCTGGCCATTGTGCTGCTGGGTCAGCAGATGTGATTGCTGCATTTGAGTAATCGATCGTAGCTGATTTCAAGAACGTTCCAGCATTACCATTGGCTTCAAATTGTTTAGATAATTGTGCGCTTACTTTGTATTTATGATTTGCAACACCACGTACGTCTGTAAATTGTACGAAGTTCCCACGAGTAACCTGTGGGGCATCCTCACCAGTGCCAGTTGTTACTGGAATTGCTGCAGCAAAGTATTCTGGATTTGAAGCGAAAGCTTTCACTTTATCTTCACCGAAGTTTAATTCAGTTACAGCATCGATACTGAATGAACCACGATCTGGGTTAACGATGATTGGTTCTTTAGGATCTACAATTGGTTTTTCTGGATCTTCTGGATCAACAACATCTTTAGGATCGTTGTCTTCAGTAAATTTGATTTTACCGTTTGATGGTAATGATTTTGCTTCAGCGTTAGCTGCAGCTGGTGCCGCTAAGCTTACTCCTACTAAAGTTAATAATGCTACTGAACATAATGTTTTTGTTTTCATGTGTGTTTCCTCCTAGTTTGTGTGTGTTAGTGTGTGTTGTTGTTTCTATTTATGGCAACTCGGCTAATATCCAAGTTAACACCGTAGTGTAAGGTACCGGATCAACGATCGTTGTGCCCGGAATCGATAGTGAAACAGCTTTATTCAAGTAGACAGGTTTATTATCAAATACTGGATCTAAAACTGCTTGACCAGTATGATCTAGTCTAGGTTCCAGTGTGTTTTTTTGGTTATCCTGATTTTCTTCAGATGCACCAAAGGAAATCGTCCAGGTCCCTGCACCTTGCCCAGCATTTGCTTGTGCTAAGTTATACGAAGCACCGACATTGTCTATATTAATGATCTCTTTTGAGAGTTGGGGCGCGCCGCTAGCATCTCGAGTAGAACTTACCCAGGATTTATCTAGTGATAACATTGCCCCGTTGATTTCGCTGTGTTCTGTATCTTTGTTGGTAAATTGCATTTCCTGACGCAATTGTAACGTCCAACCAGTCGGCTTTTGTCTCAAGTCAGTGACTTGAACAAAGTTTCCTCTAGGCTTGGTTGCACCAAAGAAATTTTGTGCATTTCCGTAGTACGTCTCATCTTTATCGGAAATTTTATTCTGGTAAAAATCTAGTTTTGGAACAAAGTCGATTCTCAAATCCCCTTTAAGTTGGGGTGTTTCTCCTGGGTCGACAATTTCACCCGGTTTTTCTGGATCAACGATGTCTTGCGGATATTCACCTGAAAATTCGATTTTGCCAGGTCCGCTCATTGCGTCTGTTTCTGCGAATGCAGTATCACTGATAAGCACTAATAAAGAAATCACAGCAATTGGCATAACGAGAAATTTAATTGTTTTTTTCAATCTTCTCATGTGTTATCCCGCCCTTCTTTCTCCTTCTTGCGTTTCCAGAAAAACAGAAGTAATCCGATAATAACCAAGGCTGCTCCGGTAAATACAAGACTTGTTTTTACCATTTCACCAGTGCTCGGATAACGTCCAACAGGTTTAGCAACTTGGGCTGAGCTTGTTAACGTGCTACTTGATGGTTGTGTGCTTGTTGGCGGCTCCGTTGAAGAACTATCTTCATAAAAACGAATCACACCATCTGTTTGCACTTCTCCTCCATTGTTATTAGCCGCAGCAGTCAAAGGATAACTGATTACTAACGTTAATAGCAAAGTAAAGGAGAAGACTAAAATATTGATTTTTTTTCTCATAGATTAAGAATCTCCTTTACTGTTATGGAGCATCGCCCAATTCCCAAAGAATTTCTCCTTGATAAGAACCAAGTGCTTTCACATCTTGGGCAGAAACCTCAAATTTGAATCCGTCACCAGACTCAGACCATGTATCACTAATGTTATAGGTCGCGCCTTCGATTGATCCGCCAGTAACAGCATCCTGCACCATGATATCTTGTGCACCGCCATTTAACGTGATTTCACGATTTTTGTAAACGTACTTCACTGCTCCATCTAGTGTATAGACAGGAGCATCTGGCGTTGTGCTTGTCATTGGAGTCGTCATTTTAGCTGTTAATGACCAGCCTTTTTTATTCGCCCGGCTATCTTTAACAATAAGATCAGCACCATGATGTTCAGCAGTATTTAGGCGGGTTTTCTTTCCTTGATATTTCACACTACCAAAATCAATTTCCGTTGGCGCAGACGCTAGTTCTAAGACACCAAAAACTGTGCCGCCAGGATTATCTACAGCAAGTGATTTCGCTGAATAGGTTTCATGTTTAGCGTTTGGATCATTTGGACCTTCGACAAAGGGAGTTTCTCTTGGAGAATCACCGATTGCTTCAGCTTCATTCGTAATGATCGTTCCGACAGCTTTGGCAGCAACTGTTGCTTTAAATGTCACCTTAGCTGTTGCTCCTGTTGCTAAATCTCCAACATTGACTGTTAATACACGGGAATCAGAATCATACGTATAATCAGCTGGACTTACAGCTGTAACATCATTAATTTTGATATCTGCTGTTGCTGGATCAAAGTCTAAACCAGCAGGAAGTGTATCCGTAATCACAACTTTTGCCCAATTTGTAGTAAATGTTGCTGCTTTATTATTCTTAGCAGTTAACGTATACGTCAACACGTCCCCAACTTGGGTTGTTTGTCCGCCAGAAGAAACAACTGTTTTTTCCATAAGTGGTTTATCTGGTAATGCATCTTCGACTGTATACTTTGTTGCCGCTTTAAACGTGGCATCGCGGTATTTCATTTCAGTAGCCGGATTGATATTTCCATTATCACTGTTGGTCGATGGTGCTGCTGGATCTAAAACTTCTGTGATCTTGCCAGCATTGTCTTCTAGGAAGATTTGGACAGTCTCACCAGTATTTAAGTAACGAGGTAAGTTATAGGCCCACGTACCATCTTCATTCACTGTTCCGACTGCTGATTGACGTGTACCGTTGATATCAACATAGATTTTAGCTTTTGGTTCAGCATCTTTACCGATTAGTTGTTTCATCCCATTTGTCACTTTATCCCCTGTAACAACTGCTGGTTCAGGTGGCGTGACATCAATTACTGTTGTAGGTGTCTTTTCCCCTGTTCTATAAGGGGTCAGGACATTATTAACAAAGGATGCACGATATGGTGTTCCAAACATATTTTGCTCGGCAAGTTGAAATCCTGGTATCGTATGATCTGCCTTTTTCCAATGTACATAGTTATCATCGGTACTAGTTCCAGTAAAAGTGTTGCCTAAAGTATCTATATAGTCGACATAGGCTTTACGAATACTATCTGCATAAACTGGCTTTGTTTTTGCATTACCATCCTCATCAAACGGGTCACTACCACCAACTGCTGTATATCCTATTAAAATACGTGATTGTTGGTCGAAATCCGCATCAGTTACGGGTGTCCAAGTTAGTTCAGGTATACTATTCATTCCTGAGATACGTTTATAATTTGGACGAAGATATTGACTTTGAAGATCCGGATCGGAGCTTGTCACTCCTCCATTTGCAGATGAATTTGTTACAGTGAAGTCTGTCACATTCGAATAATCATAGGTTGGCGCACCATCAATGTCTACTTGATTATTCCAAATAGATATATCAGAATTTTTTATAGTGAAACTGTTGGTTCCTCTATTCGACGTTGTATCTCCCAAAAAGGCATTGGTTGTCGTTGTACTATTAAACGAATTACGAATGTCAAATGACTCTGGACTATCAAATATGAACTGATTGCCTCCATTTGTTGAGTTATATGCAAGAACTCCACCATTATTATTCCCAACAATGAACACATTTGATTTAGGCTTAAATTCATATTTAGTGTTTTTAGGGTTTGCTTGTGAACCAGCATTTGTAGCATTCACTGCACCAGATTGAACAGTAGCTCGACTGCCAGCACGAGAAAGTAAATTGACTGTTGAACCTTCTTCCGCTATAAAGCTTGCATCGTCCACATTAAAATAGGCAGCTGATCCTGGCATGTTCGCATTATAAGTTGCATTTTTCCCGACTCTTAGCTCATCGAAAAAGTTATACACTGCAGGATAATTGGTGCCATTAGCAGTATAATTTAAATACACAAAACTGCCTTCTCCAATATCAAATTTCCTGGTCCCTGTTGAATCAGTGTCCCCATTTTTACCAGTATTATCCATGAACCAAACAACTGAATAATCATACTCAGCGTTTGTGCCTTTATAAAAGGTACTAGGCTCAAATGTCATTCCACCGGTATAGAAATTTTCAGCACCTGTTACGATGACATTGTATCCATACATGCTAATTTCAGCACGAGGAGCACTGATTAAGCGGCCACCCACACGTTGGTTATCACTTTTTTTACTAGTGTCATAAGGAGTATAAACATTCCCAATTCTGTAACGCCATAATCTTCTATTTGAGCCGGTTGAACCGCCAGTTCCCCATTGTCCTTTACCATTAACAAATGACCACGCAGTTCCAAGATTCCCCTCTAGCGCTCCATACCCAGTATTATTCGCAATTTGAATATCATGCATGTGGAATACTGGTACGTCAGAAAACGCTTTGCCAAAACTTGCCAAAGAATTTAGATCATCAACATTGATTGAACCATTTCGCATCTCAAGGAGATGCCCTTGACCATCTATTTCAATTGATTCTGCTCTAGAGATAGCAATCGCAGTGCCATAAAAAATATCTGCATCAAGGATGATCTTTGAGACTTGATTATTCTCAAAAGCTGCTCTAAACTCAGCCCAAGTTCCTACATGGACCGCATTGGTATCAGGTCGGAAATTATATTGAGTATTCCATGCTTGATTTTGCTGAGCATTCAAATCAGCATATTGTGTTTGATACTGCTCATTTGTCATGCTTCCAGTGATTTTATTCTCAATTTTGGTCTGAGCTGGTTGATAATTAGTTCCATCCATGTAAGCTTCCATTTGAGGAACAGTGATCGTTTCTTGATTATGCAAATCCTCTTCGGTTTTTAATAGAGTGGAAGAATCCACGTTTCCTATCAAAGGTTCCTCAGCTGCTTCAATTTTGTTAGAGTTATTAAATAAAATAACCGCTAAAATACTGAACAGAAAAATAACTAGTCCAATAAAATAAGACTTTTTTCCGATTTTCATATCTTCTCAACTCCTCCCTTAACAATTTTTTACACATCTGTCTTAAAAGATGCACAATCTATTTCTATTTTCCTTGCCAATTGTTTCGTTTTTTGATACATTCACAATGCAGGGGGAAATTAGTGCTGAATTTTTGTTTACAAATCCTTTGAGAATGGCAGTTCTCTAAGCGGATGTTGGCAAACATGCACTGATTTTCTCTATTTTGTTTATGCTCAACAATCGGCTTGAAAAAGAGAAAACATTTTTACTTGTTTTTTTGTCACCGTCATTGTCTTTCGTCTCCTAATAGATCAACCGCCATGACTATTTGTTTTATTATAATTAACGTGATTGCTTATAGCGTCAGCTTATATCCTTTTGAACGAACTGTTTTGATATAATTAGGATGTGCTGCATCTTTTTCAATTTTTTGTCTTAGATGGAAAATCAGATTTGAGACTCGATATTGTTTGTCGTTTCCGTCATTTTCCCAAACGTTTTTATAGATTTCTTCATAGGAAACAGCTACACCTTTTTGTGTTTGTAAAAATTCGATTGTTTTAAATTCCAATTTAGTCAAACTAATCTCTTCGCCATTCATTAAGACGCTAAAATTACATGGGCGTAATTGAAGTTCTGTATTCCCTTCTGATTTACTTATCTGCTCCGAATCATTTAGAGACATCCTACTATATCGATTAAAGGTATTTATCATCAGTAATTTCGATTCTTCTGTGTCGGTCTCAGGATCGATGATTCCATCCGCACCTAGTTGCAAGTACACAATATGATTCATTTTATTCTCTCGCTTTGAAATCACCCAAATAAAAATATCAGTCTTTTTCTTTAATGATAAAATTAACTCGCAAATCAACCCAATATTTTGTATATGGTATTCATTAATCACTATGCCATTATAATTTTCGTTTGTTTCAATAACTTCATTTTTATTAATCGGATGTACATGTAATTGAGCACTATTTAGTGAGTCTATGTATTTTTGCTCATTTGTATCATCATCAAGCAAAACAAATCCTATATTATACATGTGGTGTCCCCTTTATATTTTAGTTAATCAAACAGCTCATCCCTAAAAAAGCTGTTTTTCATCTCCTATACATCTCTATTAAGATATAATATAGATATTTATTTAATATATATATCAAACTAAAATAAGTTTAATTCATTTCATTTACTAAGTCTACATAATTCCAATGTTTTATTTATCACGTTTTTAATAAATAATACAAATATTTGAGAATTATGTGAATTTCATATCGTTTTTTATTAAGTAATCTAGTATTTGCATTAGATGTCAATTGAAGGGAAAAATATTTTATAACACTTTTTTAATGTATGATACACTAATAAAAAAGGAGAATTGCTATGGACAGAAGTACACAAATTAATAGCTTGTTTGTTCTATTTAATGAAGAAAAGAAATTTATTAAAGATGGTTATTATCGATTACGCAAGCTAAATGAAAACGAGATAGAATTAGCTTATCTCATTGCTGGTTCTTGTGGTGAAACGATTGTTCATCCTCAGATTACCGTCTTTTTAGAAGACTATCAGGTAGTTGCAACAAAATTAATCGATATGCACACTTGTCCACCTTTATTCTTAAATAGAAATACTGATAATGCTCAAACCTTAAATAAAGCATTGGACGCTTTGATTGATAAATTTGTTTGTGCAATTAAAAAAAATACCAAGGCAACATGAATCATTGCCTTGGTATTTTGAGAATTTTGAATAAATAAAATGAAAATTACAATATGAATAAAATCGAATAGAGTTGTTACTTATTTCAACTAATGTTTTTAACATACATTATTGACTCATCGTATCTTTGTTACATCTTGCTGATAGCGTATTTACATTTTATGAACACTATGTGCACTTTGAATTCCACCACAAGCTTCTTTACACGCTTGATTGATCAATCTAAACGAGCTTTCTGTACTATGTAAGCCACGCTTATATTTGATTTCATCAATTACTTCACATTTATCATTTAATGCTTCTAGCCAAAAGTAGATACCTTCTTTATAGGTATCTAAGCCTTCCAATAAAATTTTGGTTGCTTCTTTTTCACCATAAAAACCTAAATTTTTTCTAAAGTTAGCTTCTTCCACAAGGAACCGATTAACATTGCTTCGGCAAAATACATACGTATCTTTTCCTCTTCTGTTAATGGCTTGATTACAGCTGTTCTCTTGTACTTCCTTAGAAATGGCATTAAAAATCTCATTGTAGACTTCAACTCGTTGCATTACTGACAAAATCATATCTGTATAACTAAACATAATGCTCTCTCCTCCCATAACTAAGCAGCTAAAACCGCTGACTTACTTCCATTATAGTATCTCTCAATCTTTTATATCAAGTAATATGCTAATAAAATCGAATTTTTTTGTCATTTTTTTCATTCGTATGTCTATTTTTTTTCTACTTTAAAATAAAAAAAGTCCCCACTCCCTAGTGTTCACAGGGAATTAGAGCTATTTTTTCTCGTTATAATTATCATAAAATTTTTGTACCAAAAATATTTAATTAACTTTACAAAAATAAATAAAACGTAATTCTATTTTTATGGAATAGAAATAGTTAGATTAGCTTTAATTCTATTATACACATTATTAAGTACCTCTAACACAATAATGCTCAACATAACTAGAGCAGAGACTTGAAAAAATATTTTAGCTGTTGACATTGGAGCATGCTCCAATGTTAATATGATTTTGGAGGGATCAAGATGACAAAAAAATGGACTATTAAAGAAATTGCTCAAAAAACGCATTTGAGTGAAGATACAATTCGTTATTATGAAAAAGAACAACTAATCGATCCTCAAAGAGGTGTAAATAACTATCGACTATATGACCAAAAAGACTTGGCACGATTAAAATACATCTCTGTCATGAAATATGCTCATTTTTCTTTAAAAGAGATGAAAGAATTACTGAATTTATTTGATCATCCTGTTTCACTAGATTGTAATAATCGTAGTCGAGAATTCTTAGCAAATAAAGTTCGTACTCTAGAAACAACGATTCAACATTATCAAATGATTATTCATTCAATACAATCTCTCCCCATTCCAGAAACGTATGAAGAATGCAAAACGAACTATGATCAAATGAAAAGAGAAATAGCAGAATTTGCAGATACGATTTTCTTTGATTTACACAACTAAACTATGGAGGTAATACTAATGAATATATTGATTATCTATGCTTACCCTAATACCACTGGCTACACTCATGCTATTTTAAATACGATTCAACAAGGAATTGAGCAACAAAATACCGTTAAAACGATTGATCTTTATAAGGAAAATTTTGATCCTGTATTAGTTTTTAATAAGTCAAAAAGAAGAAGAGACATGCAATTTGATAAAGAAACAGCCGTATATCGGGAACAGATTTCCTGGGCAGATCATATTGTCTTTATTTTTCCAATTTGGTGGGGCGGTATGCCCGCTATTTTAAAAGGTTTTATTGATAAAGTCTTTAGTAAAGGGTTTGCTTATAGTTACAAAGGTCTTTTCCCAATTGGTCTCTTAACTGGCAAATCTGCTTGGATCATAACAACTGAAGATGCGCCTAAAGTGTATAAAACGCTATTCCAACAAGATTATGGTACCGTACTAAAAAAACAAGTCCTACGTATGTCCGGCATCAAAAAGGTCAAGCATTTTTCATTCTCTTCTTTAAAAAATTCAAATGAAAAACAACGTCAAGTTTTTTTAAACAAGCTGTTCACACGAAGTTCCAAACTAACCGCTTAATTTTTATACTATACAACGCAAACTAAGGTCCTCTAATAGCTCTTACAGCTATCAGAGGACCTTACTTGACTTTTTTAAATACAGTTCTTCTGTAGATGTAGAATTGGATAAGGTCTGCCTGCATTGTCTATCTCACTTCTAGCGTATTCTTCAAATCCCATTTTTTGATAAAATATTCTCGCAGACTGATTTTGTTCATTAACATCTATTAATCGAAGCTGATTTTTTTTAATTAATGTTGCTACGATTTTTTTGCCGTAGCCTTTTCCAATATCGTTTGGCTCTAAAAATAGCATTTCTAGTTTATCTCCATCCATACCAGAAAAACCGATTATTCTTTCCTCTATTAGCCAAATATTCATCTCTAGATGAGGAAAATAAGTTGGTAACTCCACTTTTATCGTTTGAAAATCGTTTACTTGTAAAAAATCATGCGTTTTCTTAACAGCTCTTTCCCAAACTTCTACAAGCTTCTGATAATCATTTTCTGTTACTCGCCGATTATTCATATAATTATTTGGACTCCTTATGTTTACTTCATTTTACCATACCAACTTTTTGCTTTTTGATCAATTTTTTTGATAAAAGCATCTTTCCCAGCAACATATGATTCAATATCATAAGGAAATTTTTGAGCTAGTTCTAGCTTCAATCGGCTATATGCCAAAACTTCCTCTGAATGACTATTCATAAAATCTCTAAACAGTAAATGTCGCTGAATTTCTGGATGCTCTTCTTGAAAAACGTGGAGATGGTGACTTCTATTATCTCCGCCTTTGCTAAAAAAACGCCGACCAAGAATACCATTTTCCCCTAGACATTCATAATCAATTTTTATCATCTCTTGATTATAGCTGTCAATCACTTGAATATCTTTTACCACCATTAGCATATCGATCACAGGTTTTGCCTTACTATTTTTGATAGCTGTACTACCAATGTGATGAATTGCTAGTATTTGTTTGTTGAATACCTTTTCTAGTCGGTCTTGTTCTTGTTCAAATTGTTCTGACCATCTTTTTTGTGGGGCTATGACTTCTATCTTTCTTGTCATCTATCACACACTCATTTCTTTTCTTTCAATTCATTGATTTGACTAAAAAAAGCCTTTCTTAAAAGACTTTTTTTAGTACTTTTATTCTACTGCTTTATAGACATTTTTCAAGGTTAATGGGGCTGCAAAAGTATGATAACTCAGCCCTTTGACTTGTGGATTTTGCAAAACGGATTGTTGATTTTGACTGATAATAATCATTCCAGCGGTTGTCTCAATTCCTTCTTTTTCAGCGGCAATCAACGTTTCCCAACGTTTCTCTAAATCAGTCGCATATTTTTGTGATGCATCATCTAATAAGGCATCATATTTAGGATTAGAGTAATTACGATCATTTCCTGTACGTAACATGTTCAGGGTAGAAATTGGATCTTGATAATCAGGAGTCCAATAGATCAGGAACATATCGTAATCACTTTCTCGGCTAAGATTCAATGCCGTTTCAGTCGGTAATGCTGAAACATTGATCGTTAAACCAGAGAATAGTTTTTCGAGACTCCCTTGAAGGCTCTCTCCCATTTTTTTATAAGAACCATCATCTGTGACCATCAAATCTAATGTAATCTTGTCCCCTAATTCTTTTTTAGCAAGCGCCCAATATTTTAAGGCTTCTTCTTGATTATACTTCATCAAATCGCCAGCTTCTTCTCTGAAATCGACACCTGTTTTAGGATTGCTGACAAAGCCTTCTGTAATTGCTCCATATAACGGCTTAGAGCCATCCGCAATAATATTATTTACTAAGTTTTCTTTATCGATTCCAAGGGCTAAGGCTTTTCTTAGATTTTCATTTTTTAACGGTGTATCTTTGTCTTTACGCTTTTGATTTAAGCGAATATAGTTCATCGTAGCGGCCGGATATGAATGATAGTCTGGATTACTTTGATTTTGCTTTGCTAGTTCACCTGTAACGGTTGCGACGTCCAATTGACCATCTTCAAAAAGATTCAGTGCAGTCGATGCCTCTTTGACGACTTCATAATGGATTTTGTCAGACTTTACATTTGATTGATCCCAGTATTTTTCATTTTTATTGAGATCCCAGCTTAAATCGGTTTGTTTCCAATTTGCTACAGTAAATGGTCCATTGTAAACAACATTTTCGCTTGTCGTTCCATAGTCAGTACCCATTTTTTCGACAAATTTTTGATTTTGCGGGAAAAACGTTGGAAAAGCCAAAACTGAGGTGAAATATGGTTTCGCTTCTTTCAATTTGACTTCCAACGTATGCTCATCTAATGCTTTGACACCAAGTTCATCGACTGGTTTTTTCCCTTCGGAAATATCTTCAGCATTTAAAATAGTATCTACGACCAAGAAGCTATACACAAATCCATTGCTAGGATCGATCATTTTTTTCCAAGCATATTCAAAATCCTTTGCAGTAACAGGATCATCATTGCTCCATTTAGCTTCTTCTCTTAGCTTGATTGTGTATGTTTTACCATCTTCAGAGATTTCTGGCATTTCTTTTGCTGTAGCCGGAATCAATTGGTCCTTGTCGTCTAGTGCGTATAGACCTTCAAAAGCTGCGGTTTGGACGATTGCATCTGGAAAATCTAACATAACCGACGTGTCTAAAGTCGTTAATTCTGAAGGTGACATTAAATTTAACGGTTTTGTGGCTTCTGCAACTTCTTTTTGTTTTCCACCAGAACATCCTGAAATAATGGTCATCAGTGCGGTTAATCCAATGATCGATTTAATTGTTTTTTTCATACATTTCTCCCTTATATTTAGTTTCTATTCGCTCAACTAACATCCAAACAACAACTGCTGCCTCATCTCCATTGTTATAGTTGATGTGTCCTTCACCTGCTTCGATCAATTGCGCATCGCCAGGTGTGCCAATCAAATCTTGGCCGTCTTCTAAAATCGTATGTGCTTTACCAGAGACAACGTAAGAATATTCATCTTGGTCATGTCTAGCAAATCCTTCTAAAGGACGTTTTTCTCCTGGTTGTAAGACAATAACGCCCATCTGAACATTTTTATTTGGTTGATTCTCTGCATCGAAAAAAATCGTCATTTCTTGCGGTAGTGATGGCTTAATAATCATTTTATACTATACTCCTTCTTATTTTTTTATAAGTGATTTTATCTATTATTGCCTTAACATGCTAATAAGTCAATAACCTTTCGGAAAATTCTGACATTTTATGTTTAAGGAAATAAAAAAGTAGAAATGATTCAACAAAATGAATGATTTCTACTTTTTAGTTAGTTCCAATAACCGTGATGAACAGCTGCTGCTGCTTGCTCGACTTCTGGAAATGGACCTATGATTTGAATATTCTTTTGTCCATGGCTTAGGATTTCCTTCGAAGGTAAATCGAATGTTGGGTTTTGATCATTATCTCCAGTTAATTCTAGTAATCGCTTTTCAGTCATTGCGTAAACGATCGTTCCTATATTTCCCCAGTAGATTGTTCCCGTACACATTACACATGGTTCAGCTGTAGTATATAGTATACACTCCCACAAGAATTCTTTGCTATATTTTTGTGAAGCTTTTGCTGCCAAAGTAGTTTCCGCATGGCCTGTACAGATATTTTCAGTAATTTCGACATTTTCCTGCTCTAAAAGAATATTTCCTGCTTTATCAGCTAGCAAAGCCCCAAACGGAGTGTTGCCATGCTCACGGGCCTTTCTAGAAATTTCGATACACCGATTCAGCCGTTCAATATGTTGCTTCTTATTCATAATCAACCTCTACTTCTATCGCATTTATTCTAAAGTAAAACGATGGTTCAACGTTTCTTTTGTTGTTTTATCGATCCCAATTGCTTGTTTTAAATAAGTCGTGATATCACCGTATTGTTTTTCAACAGTCTTATAAAAATTATCTAAATAACGACTATCAACATTTAAAGCAACATGTAATGCTTCTAAATTAGACTCTTCTAGCTGTGCTGTTTTAGCTTGCTCTAAAATCATGGCATTTTCTTTTTTTCTTAAATTATTTGTTACTAAATAATCTGTGTAAATCGCTTCTTTTGGTACATCTAATGTTTCTAAAATCAACAATGCTGCAATTCCAGTACGGTCTTTCCCAGCAAAACAGTGAAATAAAATACTTTCTTTTTGCGGCAAAGCTAAAATTTCTTCAAAAAATTTATTGTAGCCTTTTTGAGCAGTCGTATTCAACGCAATATCTGCGTATAATTTTTCCATGTAAGAGGCAGACTTTTCTGGAGAACCAATTTTAACGAAATCACTGATAGAAGCTCCTTCATCTTGAATATCTTCTAAAATATCAATATGGATATATTCTGTTTTTGGGACAGATATATCTGGTCTTTCTTCTACTTCTGCTTCACTTCTTAAATCAATGATTTTGCCTAAATGATAGGTTGTTTCTAAACGTTTTTGGTCATCATTGGTTAAATTAGACAACTCTCCAGAGCGTAGAAACACCCCTTTTTTGATTTGTTTTCCT
This sequence comes from Enterococcus ureilyticus, assembly GCF_001730315.1. GTDB lineage: Bacteria > Bacillota > Bacilli > Lactobacillales > Enterococcaceae > Enterococcus_L > Enterococcus_L ureilyticus. Next base: position 1,184 of record NZ_MIKC01000002.1, on the reverse strand, counting down.
TCTTTATTTTTTATACCACCGATGTCACGAAAATTTGTAATAGTTACCATATTTTTTAGCCCTTTTCCTTCTTTTTGTTCTTATTATACACAAAATTCGATCAAAAATGTTTCTTTGATCGAATTTTGTATAAATCAAACCTGAATTAAGTGTAAAAAATCATTTCATTCCAAGCATTTATTTTTGTCCAGCTTCCACATAACTTAAATCATTGACTTTATCTAATGTGTATTTGCCATCTTTATACTTTACAGTACAAACACTTGCGTTTTTTAATCCACCCTCTGGAATTTTATAGTCATCAAACAGAGTAGCCAATAATGCAGAGATACTTAATCCATGTGATGCGATCAGAACATTTCCAGACCCTTCATTTTTCATTTCTTTTTCAACGATGTCCTCTAACCCTGCTTGAAGTCGAGTAGTAATTGTCTTATAGTCTTCTGCTGGCCAGTTGACTTTAGCTTCTTCGACATTTTTAGCATCTAATTTGGCGACACTATTGGCAAACGATTCGGGCGTCATATTCTTTAAAAATTCTTCTAATGTGACTCCTTGATCATCGGCAATATCTTGCCACATTGTGTAGTTTAAGTCACCTTCATATGTTCCAAAATTAAATTCTCTTAGACGTTCATCTGTAATCACTTTTAAATCAGATGATTTTTTGTTTTCTTTTACGATCAAATTAGCTGTCTGAATTGCTCGACCGCTATCACTACTGTAAGCATTTTGGAAATCAATATCTTTTAAGCCAACCCCTGCAGCTGTTACGGCATCTTCACCTGCTTTAGTTAAAACTGCATCTGACCACCCTTGAACCCGATCAGTCGTATTTAGCATGGTTTTACCATGACGGACAATATATAGAGTCAACTCTTCTGGTCTTTTTTTAGCGGTTGATGATTCTTCTTTCTTTTCGTTGCCACAACCGGCAACGACTAACAATCCTAACATTAAAATTCCAAACAATTTTAGTGCTTTTTTCATTTGATTGTCTCCTCATTATGCGTTCGTCAAATCTTCCCCATTTGTCGCAATGACTTTTTTATACCAGTCAAATGATTTTTTCTTCGAACGTTTCAAAGTGCCATTTCCTTCGTTATCGCGATCGACATAAATGAATCCATAGCGTTTTTTCATTTCGCCAGTTCCAGCTGAAACAAGATCGATACAGCCCCATG
>NZ_MIKC01000001.1 GCF_001730315.1 Enterococcus ureilyticus | reverse complement strand
CTGGAATACCGTATCGGCGAGCTAGAGCCACATACCCACCTTCTCCCCTCTGATACGCTTCAACTACTGATTTTTTAAAGTCATAATCATATTTAGCCACTATAAAAAGCCCCCTAAGTTAGATTTTCTGGTCTAACTTAGGGGGCTCACTTCAGTCCCAAGCTCTTTGTTTTGTATAATTGGTTTATTCTCAAATAATAGGATTATTTTTTTATTAAGCCATCTTCTTTTTGTTTAATGTATGTTTCAAGACTATGTCTATCGATCAAAGAAGCCACAACACCATCGCGCGTAATACAAAAACCAGCAGCATAAGTGGCAATTCGAACGGCAGCTTTTAAAGAATAACCGTATAAGAGGTAAGAGGCGAGTGCACTGATAAAGGCATCACTTGCGCCAGTTGTGTCAATAGCTGGAAAGTCAGCCGCTGGAAAATACTCTGTCCAATCAATCGTTTTAACATAACAGCCTTGCTCACCCAATGTAACGATAATCGTTTGAATTCCGTAATTTAACAGAAAATTTGCTTTTTCTTCAATTGAGGAAAATTCAGGACAAAGTTCATTCAACTCATCCTCATTAGGAATCAAAATATCAACCAACGACAAAATGTTTTCCGGTATTTTTCCATAGGCAGAAGGTTTAAAAATGGTTTTAGCGCCATATTCATGTGCCAGAGAACAAGCTTTAGCTACCGTGTCCAAAGGAATCTCTGACTGGATCAAACAGTAACCTGCATTTTCAAACAATTCTTTTTTTTCTTCAATATCTTCTGGCGTAAAGATCCCATTAGCACCTGGCAAGATAGAAATCGTCGAATGTCCGTTAGCTGCAACAAAAATATAGGCTTTTCCTGTATCCGTATGGGGACGTCGTTTGATTCCTAATGAATCCACGCCATATTGGTTTAAGGCAGAATAAACATAATCAGCGTCCAAGTCTGATCCAATATTTCCAATCAGTCCAACCCGATGACCGAGTTTGGCAGCACCGATGGATTGATTTACCCCTTTTCCACCTGGCTGAATAGATGAACTGGAAATCGAAACGGTTTTCCCGCTGTTGGGAAGCTTTGGAACGGTAAGATAAGTATCAATATTTATACTTCCTACAACGGTGAGCCTTGGTATATTCAGATTAAAAGGTAAACTGATTGTTGTTCGATTGTTTAAGTGAAAAGCTTGTGCGAATGGCTGTGATTTTTGCTTATTTTGTTCAATCCGATGGATCAATTGGTTGCCGATATAAGTACCAAAGTCAGTGTTTTGAATTGCATACGTTGAAATCTCAGATAACTCAGAAAAGGTCAGTGGCTCTGTGTGATCACTCTTTAAAGAAATCAACGAAATATCTTCTGGTATTTTGTAACTAAGTGTGTTTACTAATTGATAAAATTCTAAAGCTTTATGATAGTGGGAAGAAACGACCCCTGTGATTTGTCGATTGTTTAGTTTCTGAGCCAAATTATCATTTAATTCATCAAAAATCAATTCCTTATCTAGTTTCATATGATTGTCAAACAAACACTTTTTATACCCCTCTAAAAAGGCAGATGTTCGTCGTCCTTTAGAAAGTAAACAAGCAATTTGACTATGCTTTTGATCGATCAGCTCTTGGGTGATTTGGTAAGCTGCTTCTTCATAAGGAAAACAGATTGCATGCTTCCCGCCATTTGGACCGACTGTTAGTAGTGGGATCGAAGCATCTTTAAAATAAGTAGCAAAAGACAAACTTTGTTCCGTTAGGGGCTCCCAAATAACGCCATCTACATTTTGTTTGCATAAGGAAGTAATGTTTTTTAATTCTTGGTCTTTATCCGAATAATTATTGAAAACTAAGGTGCTATAACCGTTACCTTGAGCGGTTTGAATGATTCCATCTAAGGTTGTATTTAATGAAGCAGAAGATTTCAGCAAAACACCAATAATCCAACTTTTAGAGGAACTAGTATTAGCAGAAGCGTAAGGCGTATAATTGTATTCCTTTACAATTTTTAAAACCCGTTCTCTCGTTTCTTTACTGATGCTTTGATCTTTTTGGTTAACGATTTTTGAAACAGTTGAAGCTGAAACACCTGCGAGTTTTGCAATATCTTTTATATTCATCACTGTTATTCTCCGTTTCATACGTTATTTAATTTTTTGAAAATCAGATTTTTATAGTTCATATTCAGCGCATAGAGTTTTAAAATTTTTAGAACAATATGTCGGTTAAATTGATTGAAAGTAGTAATTGTATCTGTCAAAATGATGAATCAACCTTGTCTAAATAATAGATAATTAAATCTATTAAGTCAATAAGAATCATTATATGACTTTTTGTAAGCATTATCATTTATACGAAAAATTATTTGAAAATACGTTGACAAATCAGCAAACTGGTGTTAAATTCAATTTAAGAAAACGTTTTCCTAAAATATTTTCTTAGATGGAATTAAGATAGTATTGTGCAAAGAGAATGGAGGGACGAGGATGAAGAAGAACAAATTTTTAGAAGGGATAAGAAGTCAATTTACAACTAAATCTTTAGTGTTGATTCCGATCGCTGTTGGGATCAATTTGATCGGTGGTACACTCTGCTCGGCACTTAAATTACCGTTATTTTTAGATATGATCGGTACAATTATTATTGCCTGTCTTTCAGGGCCTTGGGTAGCAGCTTTGTGTGGATTACTAACAAACGTTTTTTTAACGCTTGTGGCCAATCCAGTTTACTTTCCCTATTCAGTTGTCAGTATCTTATGTGCCTTAGTTACTGGTTTTATGGTAAAGGCAGGGTTGTTCAAAACCATTTGGGGCGCTATTTTGACTTGGCTTGCTTGTGCGTTAACAAATACTGTTTCAGCTTCACTGATTACAATTTTTGTTTACGGAGGCGCTACAGGGGTCAATGGCAGTTCAGTTTTTACAGCCGCTTTAATTGCGACGACAAAACAAATTTTTCTTTCTGTGATCTCTACATCGATGCTTGAAAACGTGATTGATAAAGGTATTGTCTTTTTGATTGCCTTCTTACTCGTCCAAAAAATTCCGAAAAGATTTCTCAGTCAATATGCAATAGGAATGAATGAAAGTGAGCTGGAAGACGATGAAGAATGGGCGAAATAATCAGAAGTTAGGAGGGAGCAACACGTGAAGGTATCAACGACATTCATTCCTCGACATACGGTGATCGAGCGATTGAATCCTATGACAAAAGTATTAGCGGTTTTTACACTCGGTTTAAGTACCTTGATTTTTCCAAGTATCTGGTTAGGTTTTGCTATTATTATCGGTTTATTTATTATTTCTTACTTGGCAAAGATTTTGAAACCGTTTACCCGTTTGATAGTAGGATTTGGGGTTCCAATTACAGTGATGCTTTTGTTTATCCAAGGCTTTTATAGTACAAGTAATGTCACGTTTATTGCAGATTTTGGTTTTGCAAAATTAGGACTTGAAGGTGTTTTATATGCCTTGAAAATTGTCACCACACTCTTAGTTTTTATGGGAAGCTTTTATATCATGAATCAAACCACGGATAAAGGAAAACTGGTCGCGGCTTTAACGAATAGTGGCTTGCCGCCCAAAGCTGGCTATCTCGTACTAGCAACGTTAAATGTGGTACCGCAAATGCAAAGACGATTAGCGACGATCCAAGAAGCACAAGAAGCACGAGGGGTTGAAACTGGTGGAACGATTTTTTCCAGGATCAAGTCATACATTCCGCTTTTAGGACCTGTCATCATGTCTTCATTAACAGATGCCCAAGAACGAGGAATGACACTGGAAACAAGAGGTTTCGGGATCAAAGGGGTGAAACAAACAAGCTACGTTCATGTGAAAGTCAGCAAATTGGACAAACGAATCAATAGCGGGCTGATCCTATTTTTCCTACTCACATTAGCCGTCACTATTTTGATGAAATCTACTATTCTATAAGAAGGGAGCCGTTATGAACAAGGTGATTGTTGAAGCAAAAAACTTTTCTTATCGATACAACCAAACCCCAAGAAGAGCATTAAAAAATCTTGATTTTCAAGTAGAAGAAGGGAGCTTCTTTTGTATTATTGGCGCAAATGGTTCAGGAAAATCAACACTTTGCAATGCATTAGTCGGACTGATTCCTCATTATTTTGTTGGAAAAAAAGCCGGTGAAATCATAATTGATGGATTGAAAACGGAAACCAGTACCATCGCAGAATTATCAACTAGGATCGGTTTAGTTTTTCAAAATCCTTTCAATCAATTATCGTATACGGCGGCAACTGTAGCAGAAGAATTAGCATACGGCTTAGGGAACAGAGGCATCTCACGGGAAGAAATGCATCAAAAAGTTGACTATGTAGCCAAGCTAATGCGGATCGATCAGCTTCTTTTTAAAAATCCGTTGGAGCTGTCAGGTGGTCAAGTTCAAAGAGTCGCGTTTGGTTCAACTTTTATTTTAGAACCTAAAATCTTGGTCTTAGATGAATGTACGACACAGTTAGACCCATTAGGCGGTGACGAACTATTTTCAATCGTCAAAAAGTTGAATCAAAACGGTGTAACAGTGATCATGGTAGACCATGATATGGAACGTGTTGCACAAAATGCCGATAAAATCATGGTACTTTCAGAAGGGGAGATTGTAGCAATCGATACACCCCAAAAAATATTTGAGGATCCCTTTATCACAACGTACGGCATTGATGTACCAGATTATGTAAAACTTTCAAAAGCCTTAGCAGAAAAAAATTATACCCATCATGCAATAGAAATCACGGAAGAACCGACTATAGCATTAGTTAAGGAGGCTTTGAAGTAATGGACATTACATTAAAAAAACTCCGCTATGCGTACCCTACAGGAGATGACATTCTAAAAGGAATCGATTTATCTATTAGTGGAACGGAACCTGTAGCAATTATTGGGCAAAACGGAGCTGGAAAAACAACCATTGTGAAACATTTTAATGGTATTTTACGTCCTAAATCAGGAGAAGTGTTGATTGAAGGCGAATCTATCGAACAGAAAACAACCGCACAATGGGCTAAAAAAGTGGGCTACGTCTTTCAAAATCCAGATGATCAACTATTCTTAGAAAGCGTGCGAAAAGAATTTACCTTTGGACCTAAACAAATCGGTATGCCTCAACAAGAAATTGAAGAGCGTTTGAATTGGGTCGCTGAATTGGTAGGGCTTTCAGATGAATTAGAGGTCCATCCGTTCGATTTAAATGCCACTGAAAAGAAATTTTGTACGATCGGTTCTATCATTATGATGAATACAAGTATAGTCATTTTTGATGAACCAACTTGTGGACAAGATGTAAACGGCAATCTCAGACTACGAAGGATTATCCAAAAGTTAAGGGATAAAGGTGTTTTATGTATTGCCATCAGCCATGATATGAAATTTGTAGCAGACAACTTTGAGCGAATTATCGTTTTATGCCAAGGAGAAATCATTTTGGATGGATCTGCTGATGAAGTCTTTTCAGAAGTAGCAACCCTAAATAAAAGTTTTGTAACGCCTCCGCCAATTACAAGAGTTGGACAAGGAGCGGGATTTAAAAAAACAGTCTTTACAACAGAAGCTTTTATGAAAGTTTTTGAAGAGGAAAGGAGATAATCTGAATGTCTAGTGTGATGAGCCGGATTATTGTAGAAGACGGGTGACTTTTAGCGATAAGAGTCAATAGCAGCAGTATCTACAAAATAATAGAATCATGAAAGGTGTGGTTGTGGAAATGGCAACTAAAAACGAAGCAGAAAAAGTATTGGGGGTTCCTGTACCAAAGGAAGGCACGGCAGAGTTTGAAAAAATGAATCGCATGGCAAAGCGGGCAATTCCGTTGATCTTGATTATTTTTATTTTTGGAATCCTTGAACAGCAAGCATTTGGTATGATTTTTGTTAATATCGGTCAAGAGTTGGGTACGCCAGGATTAGCGCCATTGATTACGTCAATTCCTGGGATTGTATTAGGCATCGTTTGTGTGATTTATGGTTCGTTGGGTGATTTTGTGTCGCTTAAGAAAATGACCATGCTCGGTGTGAGTATTCTTGTTATTGGTTCGGCTATTGGTTTTATTTTAGGACCAGTTAGCATTTGGGCAGTTGTGATTGCACGTGTTCTGCAATCAGCTGGCGGACAAGTAGCAGGTTCTGTTTTCTTAGTGTTAGTTTCAAAATATATTGCGAAAGAAAATCGAGTGATCTACTATGGCATTTTTGTTGCAGTCTTTCGTTTTTCGGCAGCACTTGGCGTAATTGCAGCAGGTTATGTCACTAAAATCGATTGGCGTTGGTTGTTCGCAGTGCCATTGATTTCAATTATTTTTATTCCATCATTAGCAAAAAATCTACCAGATGATCATGCAGAAGGTGCTAATATCGATGGGGTTGGTTTTACCTTGATTGGTGCTTTTGCTGGAGCGATGACGATGTTCTTTACAGATATGAACCTATTTTGGGCAATCAGCTCTGTGGTGACATTGATCGCGTTTATCGTTTACATCAACAAAGCAAAAAATCCATTTATTACACCGGAATTCTTTAAAAATCCTGCTTTTATCGCAACGATGACCGTTATTTTTGTTGGCTATTTCTTCAGTTACACATTGAACGCAGGTGTGAATGCGATTGGTTTGAATGTTTATGGGATTGATTCGGCAGAAGTGTCAACATTATTAGTTTGGTCGATTTTATTAGCAGCGTTTCTTGGGTTTGTATGTGGACCAGTGATTAAAAAAATCGGTCGTTCTGCAGGGATCATCATGGCCCTTTCATTTATGGGATTAGGGTTGATTGCCATCGCCTTTGCTATTCCTCATGGAAAAGTTTGGGCATTGGCTGTAGCACCTTGTATCTATTACTTTGGAACCTCGTTCTTTTACTCACCAATCGTCGATACAGCAACCTTAACTGTTTCACCAGAAGAATCAGGTCGTGTGTTAGGTGTAAATGATTTAGTTCAAGCAATTACAGGATCCGTTGGTGTAGCAGTGTTTGGTGGCATGATGTCCTCTGGCGCAATGTCAGGCGGTAGTATTGTTGGCGGAACAAGTGGTGATGTGTCAACATACGCAAATGTATTCCTAGTGGGCGGTGCGATCGTGCTAGCGGCACTCGTTATTTTCCTAGTAACGAAAAAGACGATCTATAGTCATTCAAGAGTAGATGAATAGAGAGTTTCACATAGATAATATCGGGCTAGTCACTACGCTGTGCTTCGATCATCTCAATTCCTAAGAGCGAAAGCTTTAGGGAGTGAAGGTCTTGGGAAAATAGACTAAACGAGCCCAAAGCCCACTATGCTTTTAAACGAGGAGGAAGTTAGAATTATGTCAAAAAGAAAAGTTATTTTAGATTGTGATCCTGGTCATGACGATGCGATTGCCCTTTTAATGGCACTAGCATCTGATAATATCGATTTAGTCGCGATTACAACTTCAGCTGGAAACCAACTGCCAGAAAAAACATTCAATAATACTAGAAAACTCTTAGCACTAACGAATCGAGAAGATATCCCAGTCGCAATGGGTGCGTTAAAACCGCTTAGAAGAGAGTTGATCATTGCAGATGATGTCCATGGTGAAAGTGGTCTAGATGGTGCTGAATTACCTGAGCCAACGGTAGCTCCAGCAACGATTCGTGCCAATGACTTACTCGCAAAAATGTTAAGTGAAAGTGATGAAAAAATAACGATCGTTGCAACGGGTCCTTTAACGAATATCGCGATTTTCTTACTCTCTCATCCAGAACTAAAAGAAAAAATTGAACTGATCTCCTTTATGGGCGGTGCTTGCTTTGGCGGAAATATCACCCCACATGCAGAATTCAATATTTATGTTGACCCAGAAGCGGCTGATATCGTGGTGAAATCAGGTGTTCCTGTCGCTATGTTTGGTTTAGATGTGACCTTAAAGGCTCAATTATTTGAAGAGGATATTAAAGAAATCCGTGAAATCGGAAACCCAGTCGCAACGACAATGGCAGACTTGCTAGACTTCTTCAATTTAACAACAACAGTACCATTTTTAGCAGAAGAAGGACATGTTGAAGGAATCCATATGCATGATCCATGCGCGATGGCCTATGTTATTGATCCGTCTATGTTTAAAGCCTTACCTATGCATGTTGAAGTGGAAACGAGTAATACCTTATCATTAGGTAGCACAGTTGTCGATTATGATGATTTATTTAAGAAAGAAAAAAATGTTGTGGTTGGATTTGATGTCGATCTTCCCAAGTTCAAAGAATTGGTGATTCAAACAATCAACCATTTTTCTAACTAAGTAATCATGTAATATGAAGCGTTTGAAATGGAGGGACGTTCAGCCAATGAACAAAGTTACGATTATAGGGAGTATCAATTCAGATACAACGTTAAGGATGAAGTATCTGCCAAAACCTGGTGAAACACTTCACACCACTGAATTATTTACTTCCGGTGGCGGTAAAGGAGCCAACCAAGCCATCGCCGCAAGAAGAAATGGCGCACAAACTGCTTTTATTGGAGCGGTTGGCAAGGATGATACGGGAAAAAGAATGATTACGTTATTAGAAAAAGAAACCATCGATATATCAGGGATAGAGGTCATTGACAATCAAAGTACAGGAAGTGCCTATATCTTACTTGATAGTTTTGGAGAAAATAGTATTATCATTCATTCTGGAGCAAATAATCATATCACGAATGCACAAGTCAAAGCATACCAAGACTTAATTGAAGCAAGTGATTTTATTATTGCCCAGTTTGAAAGTACGCTGGATAGTACGATTCAAGCGTTTAAACTAGCCAAACAAAACGGTGTAAAAACCATCTTGAATCCAGCGCCTGCTTTTGAACAGATTCCGCCTGAACTATTAGCACATACGGATTTAATTATACCGAATGAATCAGAAGTTGAAATATTAACAGGAATCAAAATTTCCTCCGAGCAAAGCATGAAAGAAGCAGCTGACTATCTACACAATTTAGGTATCGAATCTGTTGTGATCACACTTGGTAATAAGGGCGCTTTCTACGATGTAAAAGGAAAAAGCGGGATCATTCCAGCTCTTAAGGTCAAAGCAGTGGATACAACAGCTGCAGGTGATACCTTTATCGGGGCAATGGTCTCTGTTTTGCAGAAGGATTTTAGCAATCTAGAAGAAGCAATTAAGTATGGAACCAGAGCTGCGGCTTTAACGGTTCAGCGATTTGGAGCACAACCATCGATACCCTATGGGAGTGAATTGCTGTAGCAGAGAGTTATTTTGGATAGAGTGTTTTGATGATAATAGAAGCAATAACTGAAATCGTTTAAAGAGGGAACTATCAAATAATGGTAGTTCTCTTTTTATTGTTTGGAGCAATATCAATAGACTTTTATTGAAATACTCCTCATATTTTTTTCTAATTGAAAAGTAAAACTGAAGTGCTTCAACAAAAAGTTTAGGAAAATCACAAGAGAAGAATTATTTTGATTTCTGATATTTTTGCTAGTTGTGAGATTTAATCTTGTTATGTTGAATGGTATGTTTAAAAAAGATTGCGTATAAGGAAAAAGGAATGACGAAAGTTGGAATTGTAAATAGAAAAGGCAAAATTATTGAATACCAGTTAAATTGTAACTATAGATCCAAAAGAACAGCATTAGGTTCAAAAATTATTTTGATATTAATGAGACTATCTAGTTATTGTACATATATGCGAGTGAATAGTTGCGCTTAAGTATAATTAGCTCTAAAAAAATAGTTTATAGTCTTTTTTTAATTTTTTATATAAAATGATGTTATAATTTTACATTTAGTTTTTTTAGTATTACAATTATGGGATATAATGTTACATAGTTTCATGAAGATTAAGCTAGCTTTTTTTAAAGACTATAGGCCTAATACAAAATCGATAGTAGTGTATTTGCAAGTTTAGTAATTGTTAGTTTGTTTCTGACAGAAGTATTTAAGATATTTATAGTTGTTGGGAATCTAATAGCTGTCTTGGATTTGATAAGAAGACAAAAGTAAATAAACGTACACAAACAAAACAGGTCGTTTAGAAAATAAGCAATTTCTAAACGACCTGTTTCCTATATAAGATTAATGTTTTTATTCTTATTTTTTATGGTATTCATTTTTTTTAATATCTTGAAAGAATTAAGTTCAAGATATTTTTATTCTTTATTATATGTACTCAAAAGAGTGGAATTCATTACTTGTATAAGTATATTCTATTATTTTTAATTCGTCTAGTACTAAAATATCTTTTTATTATCAATTTTTTATGTAAAAACGCAAAAAAATGATAATTTTTGATTGTTTTGTTGATTATTTTTAGTTTGGAAAAGAGATATTTATATGTATAATTCTTTTTTAGCCGTCAAAAACCGTCAAATACAAATGATTTAGGAGGAAATAATATGTCAAAAAGAGGAGAAAATATCTATAAGCGAAAGGATGGGCGCTGGGAAGGTCGTTATAGAAAAGGCCGGGATAAAGAAGGCAGAATTATTTATGGATATGTTTATGGAAAACAATATAATGAAGCAAAAGAAAAATTATCAAAAAAAAATGCAGACTATTCTATATACGGAGAAGCGTCTGCAAAAGAAGAAATGATGGTAGACGAATGGTTACATTATTGGTTAAATATTTTAATGAAAAATAGAATCAAACCTTCTACATATTCAAATTATAGAGGGCGAATTAAACGACATCTTTCTCCATTTTTTAAAAACAAGCAATTATCTGAGCTAGAAACATCTGATATCGACAGATTTATTTATTCATTGTATCTATCAGAACTCTCTTCCAACACTATTCGCAGTATTATTAGTATGCTAAGAAGTGCGCTAAAAAAAGCCGTTAATGATAATAAAATTTCAAAAAATCCTTGTCAAGGAGTCATTTTACCCCCATTAATGAAAACAGAAATAAAAAGTTTAGATAGAAAGCAACAAAAAAAATTGGAACAAATTGCTTTATATAAAAAAGAGTGCTCAGCAGAAATTATTGCCTTGTATACAGGTATGAGAATCGGGGAGATTAGCGGGTTAAAATGGGAAGATATCGATTTCAGAAATAATAGAATTATTGTAAAAAGAACCATTTCCAGAATACCTTCAGTAACAGAATCCCACAAGACTGAGATTATTATAGGGAAACCAAAGTCGATTAATGGAGAACGTGCCATACCGATATCTAAAAATCTGAAGAGATATTTAATGGAAAAAAAACAAAAGAGTACGAGTATATTCGTCATTTCCTGCAAAAACAGTTTTACAGAGCCACGTATTATTAATTATCGTTTTAAAAAATCAGTAGAAGAAGCAAAAATAGGCCCGGTTCACTTTCACGCATTGCGTCACACTTTCGCAACTAGATGTGTTGAATCAGGTATTGATATTGCTACATTGAGTAAAATCTTAGGACATGCATCAACCAAAATGACACTCGATATCTATACAGATTCTTTGTGGGAAACTAGACGCTCAGCAATGATGGTAATAGATAAACAGCTTAATTATGATGAAAAGATAACTTTATAATGCATGAAGGACATTCGGTAAAACGCTGAGTGTCTCTTTTTTTAGCCGTCAAATGAATCGTCAAATTATCTCGGAGAATGAGTAATAATTGGTTGAATCGAAAGAATATCTTGAACTTAATTCTTTCAGGATATTCATTATTTGTTTTTTACTATTAGCGTGACAAGTACAATTTTCAGATCAAAACATCTTCAATAGTAATTTACTTTTGAATACATACTGCGAAAAGTTTTTAGTTCTGGATATAAATTTAGTAGGAGGTACCTGTGATGTATACTATCGGTATTTTTCGAGATTCGTCTCAACCTGTATTGGATTATACCAAAGAATTTGTAAGCTTAGGTCATGAGGTTACGATTTTACAAGTTGGAGACGTGGGTTCTGAGCTAGTAGATGTAGATGCATTTATTATTGAAGAATCAGCTTTAACGGAGCTATCTTGTATTTGCAAAAATATTTTGGAATTAAGAATGAGATTGAATAAATTAATCTGGGTGTTGTTGATTGATAATAATGAAGAAGTAAAAACAAAAAAGAAAATTTATCTACAACTAGGTGCAGATGGTGTCTCTGTTTATGAAGAAGAATTTGTTCTACAATTTTCCAATATCTTAAAGCGAATTGAGAATAAAGATGACCTCAAAATTTTACAGAATATATCAACGACTAAGGCATTACTAGAATTACTCCCAGAAAATCTAAGTGTTTTAAGAGAAGGAAAAGTCGAAATTAACCTAACCAAATTGGAATTTAAAGTACTGGAACTTCTTTTTAATAAACATGACAAGGCTTTATCCTATGAAGAAATCTATCAACAGATTTGGGCAAATGAAAATACTGAGAAAAAAGAGTATCGAGTTAGTAATATTATATTCCATTTAAGAGCAAAAATTGAAGAAGACCCTACTTCACCAAAATTTATTAAGACGGTGCGAACAATCGGTTACAAATTAGCGCTTAATCAACAAGTACATGATGTTGGGATGAATAAAGCTTGAAGGAGGTGAGAAAACTAAGAACATTGTTTTTAAACTAAAGGGGCAGGAGGGAAAATGAATGAAATGATAAAAAAAAGAAAATTTCAATTAGTTGGAATGAGCATAGCCATTCTTTCAATCCTCATTTTAGCTATGCTTTCACAGGTGTTTACTTCATCAACCAAAATTTTCGCTAAATCACCAATCTCCTTGACAACTGTTGAAGATGAACGCTATGCAAATGAATTCTTTCATTTACAAATTTCTGACACAAGAGCACAAAATGAGCTGAAGAAATCTGATGATAGTAATCCATCAACTGATTTGGGTGAGCAAAAAAAGGATTGGCAAGTTTATCTGCCAGAAGGCATAAATTTTGACGAAACAGAAGAAAGAGACATGCTTTTAAAAGAAGACCCAAAAGTAGAGTTCCCTGTTTTTAATTGGAATGATGAAACACGGATGTTGACGATTACAGTCAATAGTGATAAATCTTCCTTGAAATTAGCGTTATTAGCAGACAAAAGTGGTGATTACTCACTACGATTAGCTGATGAAGCAGGTAGCGTTGCACAACAAGAGCTAAAACTTTCGGTAAAAGAAGCGAAAGAGGCAACAGCCAGCAGCCAAGCTTCTGACAATGTAAATTTCGTTCAGCCAAGAACATTAAACACTCGAGCTGCTGGTACAGCAGAAGTGACTGATTGGCAAAGTTTTGTTGAAGCAATCGCCGATAACACAGTGAATACCATTTCATTACAAAATGATATTACACTGTCTGGGACGTTGAACAACTATAAGGATCTATTTAGTGTTAGTTCAGTTGATCTAGCCAGTGCGCAGAATGTCTATTTGTATATCAATAAAAATGCGACTGCACGCTCCCTGACAATTGATGGAAATGGTCATAACTTTAATTTTGGCAACTTAGCGATTGGTTTTCTAAACCAAACGAGTTATGTCTCAGGAAGTTCTGGAACCATTTTTGGCTATTGGGATTTAAAATTTCAAAACATTAACATGAGTTCCTCAAACTATTCTGGACCATTTTATATTTCATCGTATACGGCAACTGAAAGTGCCACGAATGGGTTAACGGGAACGATTCGAAGCAATGCGAATATTTCTTATGATCTTGATTCAGCTACCAATACGAGAAATGTGACAGACTTTTTAGGGTACACGATTGGTCTAAATGACCCATGGGTAACAAATGTTGAACTATTAAATGATATCTATACAAACGCCCCAACCTATTCATCTAGTTATTTTATTTATAGTCCGTATTTACGTTACTCTCAAAATGTGACCACAGCGACATCGATTGGAATTGCTTCTGGTGGTGAGTCCCATATGTATTTCCAACTACAAGGAAATGCACGGACGGTTAAAGTCAACGGGAACAATTACACACTAGATTTTGGTTCGCTCTGTTTTTCGTTCCAAGCCTATAATAATAACGGTTCAAAAGCATGGGATATCCAATTTAGTAATATGACGGTTTATCATGGTAACTACTGGGGTGCGATGATTTTTAACAATGGTGCCAATGGTGGGAAAATGACCATGGATAATTATACTGGGTATGGAACTCAGTTTTTAGAATCACAACAAACCACGTTAACACTAAAAAACAAAGTTCATTTGGAGCAACAACGTACGTGGACTTCTGTAAAGAAAGACGGCACAACGATTCGTACGTGGAATGTAAATAACTATCAACAAGGAAGTTTAGCGATTTCTACAGCCGTTGTAGAAGATAATGCCGATGTTTATATTTCTTCTCTAGGTTCCAACGTACTGTATATACCATCAGGCAGCTTTGCCATCGGTAAAAATGTCAAGCTTAAACTGGAACGTGGCGATCAAACAACTGCAGCCGAATACTACAATACCAACTTGAACATTTCAGGCGGGTCATTATCTGTAGGCGAAGGTTCCACCGTTGATATCTTAAATCATCATGCGACATTTGGTGGTGCGGTCTACCTAGGATCAGCTTCATCTGAATTAAATATTGGGAAAGATGCGACGGTAAATATTCAAACAGATGCTTATTCTGGAACGGGGAACAACAATATAAACTATAACCCAATCTATATGAATGGCGGGTCGATCAACGTTTCAGGGGATTTAAATGTGAAGGGTGTAAACATGGGCGCCAGTACAACTGATTTATTCTATGTTGCAAATAACTCCACCTTTATCGTCCAACCGAATGCTTCGTTTGATATTCAAAGCGATAGCACATCGATCACGCAATATTTATTGCGAATGGGTGGAGCGTCATCAACTTTTAAATTCTCAGATGCTAAACGAGTGAATCTTCAAAAAAATAGCGCATTAACTAGCGGTACATCTACCAATAATGGGTTGATTTGGTCTCAAGGAAACTTGGATGTGTCGGTTCAAAATGTCTTCCAATGGTCATTGAATAATGTGGCTGGTGGGGCTGATGGTGATAATGGGTACACATATGAGTACATTCCGATGAGTAATATGCGATTAGCTTATGGAAGTGGCTTTAATCCTACAATCACAGCATCTAATGCGATGACAAATGAAACGTTAACTAGATTTAACGCGAATTTTACAACGAGAGGACAACAACGAGTTCTCTTTACCCGAGTGCCAGATCCAAATATTGCGATTCATAGCATTGCAACTGATAATCGTGGCAATAATAGTTCGACCACTGTGTCTGGCTATGCGATTCCAAATGCCTATGTCCGCATTTGGGATGTACCAGTCAATAACTCGATCACGGCAGCCTTTGATCCATCAACTGATAGCGTAAAATCACCTGTAGAAGATACGTCTACTCCAGCTGAATACCGTGCGAATTTTACAACGAAATCAGATGCGGCAGGGAATTGGTCCGTAACCGTACCAGCCGGGCATTATTTTACCGCTGGAAGTGTCATTCACGCCTACGGATTTGCGAATCTAAAAGCCGAAGAAGTGACACAAACAGTCTTGGATAAAACACCACCTACAGCTTCACCGGTGACCTATTACATGACAAAAGGGGATACGTTACCTGCACCAAAAGACATGGTGAAAGACGTTAGTGATACAAGTCCAGTCAATACTGGTTTTGATTATGCCTATACGGATCCTACTACGGCAGAAACAGCAGCGAATACGCCAGGAACTCACACGGTACAGATCAATGTATCAGATCAGGCGGTTGATGCTGATGGAAATCCAGCACCGAATACCAAAGTCGTTGAGTCAACACTAGTTGTCTATGACCAAGCTTCAGGTGTTTCAGGCTCTGATTTTGAGGCATCTTATGTAGATATTCGAAATCTATCAGAAACAGAATTAAAGAATTATATCCTGCAACAGAGCAAGCCAGAAGCCTATAAACTAGCAAATGGAACCAAAACAGACCTGACTCAATTTGTAACAGTAACGGACTTTGGTGGCTTAAATAATGTGAGCGAACTTCAACCAAAAGCATATCCTGTGACATTAACAGTAAAAGCAGCTGATTCAGGATTGCCTACAGACATTACAACGACGATTCAAGTGACAGTAGTTGATGTTGATGCCGTATTATCGGTTGAATTCTTGAATGAAGCAAATCAAGTATTATCTGGCTATACCGTTAAATTAAATACGCAAGTCGGGGACACGATTGACTTAACAAAAGAAGAGAGTGTCACCACACAACTTACGAATGTAACGAAAGCCGGGTATGATATTGCCGAACGACCAGCTAATGAAACAGCGGTGAAAATAAATAATACTGCACTAACCGTTCAATACAAAGTGCAAGGCGTATTGAGTTTGACCTCAGTACCAAGTGCGTTAGACTTTGGCTCACTAGCGTATAATGCAACAACGAAACGAGTAGAAGACCCAGAATTTGATCAGCAATTAGTGGTCACAGATACTCGGGCAGATGCCAAAAACGGTTGGAACTTAACGGCTACATTGACAACACCGATGAAAAACAATAGCGGTCAAGAATTAGTCAATGCTCTGCGTTATGTTACGAGCGGTAAGGAAACAATTTTAAATAATAATGCGCAGGTCGTTTACACCAATAGTAAAGGCACAGCAGGTAGTTTTGATGTCAGTGACAGTTGGGGGAAAGCAGCAAATACTGACGGGATAAAATTACAAATTAATTCATCTGATACCGTTTATACAGGAGATTATGTTGGCGTAATTACCTGGAAAGTCATGGCTGGACAACCATAAAGGAGAGTGGAAAATGAAACATAAAACAATAACATTAATCGTCTGCTCTCTGGTTGTGTTGATCGGCATGTTTAGTTACTCAAACAGTTCAAGTGCGAATGAAGGAATAGGTGGGCAAGTCAATCGAGGCGGTAAGATTTCATTTTACGAAGAATCGACAGAACCGTCTGATTCCTCTACCAGTATTGAACCGAGTTCATCCACAACGACATCTTCGAGTACAACAGTGAAACCAGCTGGAAAAACACTTCCTAGTATGGGGGAGCTGCTAAAAAACTACGGCATTTTCGGCATAGGTATTCTATTCCTATTGCTATTGCTTCTCTTTTTACGAAAACGTAGAAAGGGGGAGCAAAAATGAAGTTAAAACAAGTCGGTATCTGGTCGTTAGCAATCGCCAGTTTGTTTCTAGCCATTGAATCAGGCATCATTGCACAAGCTGCACCTGAGACGCTTGATCAATCAGGTTCAGTCAGCATCAAAGGAAGCGTGGTAACCAATCCTATTGACCCTGAAAATCCAGAGAATGTTGTTGATCCGGGGGAGAGCCCTTCAACTGAAGGGTCACTTCGTATTGATTACGTTTCTGCTCTTGATTTTGGTGAAAGCAAGATTTCTAAAAATGGACGTGACTATCACGCTCTTGCGCAACAGTTCTTTGGTGAAACTGGTCCTAGAGGGAGCTACATTCAAATTACCGATCAACAAGCAGAATCGTCCGGTTGGACCCTACAAGTCAAACAAAACTATCAGTTTACGAATCCTATTATTCAAGAAACGAATGAGCAGGATTTAAAAGGTGCGGTTCTTTCACTAGATAAAGGCTGGGCAAATTCCAGCGGTACGAGTGAAGCGCCTACCGTGATGCGAGAAACGATTGCCTTAAATTCGATTGGTTCAGCCTATGAAGTCGCAACTGCCAGAGCAGGAAGCGGTAAAGGTGTTTGGACTATTGCATTTGGCGCATCAGATACCAATTCTAGCAAGCAACCTGCAACACTGACACCCGTAGTAGATCAAGCGGGAAAACCAGTGATAGACAGTCATTATAGTAAACCAGTGTATAGCAATTCAGCGATTACGCTAAGCATACCGGAAACAACAAAAATTCATCCGGTAGAATACCAAACGGAGATAACTTGGATTTTAGCCAAGTTGCCTTAATAAATAACACACAAACAATTAGGAGGAACATCAATATGAAAGCAAGAAGTCTTTGTGCATCAACATTAGTAGCAATTTTAGGAGTAACAGTTCTAGGAGCGGCAACACCTGCATTCGCAGCACCAACTGAATTAACGTCAGAAGGTACAGTAAAAGTGACAGAAGGAACTGCCGGTGGTGGCGAATCTGAAACAGTCGATCCAGAAAATCCAGGTGAAGTATTACCAACGCCAGATCCAGAATCTCCAGATGAAAACACAAACACAGAACAAGGGTCATTAGTTATTGAAAAAACGACTGATTTGGATTTTGGTTCTGTTAAAACATCTGCCAACACTGTAACAAGCTATGCAAAACCAATGACATTTAACGGTGGAACAACAAAACGTGGTGCTTATGTACAATGGGCTGACGTTCGTGCCGGAGGCGTTTTCGGATATACAATCACAGCACAATTAACAAAACAATTTACATCAGGAACAAACGTATTATCTGGTTCAACAATTGACTTCAGCAACGGACTTGCTGCAGCGCAAGGAGATAACACAAATGCTGTTCCTTCAAACGTTCAAACTGGTTTTCAATTAACAGAAGCGGCGAACGATGCAAAAACAGTCGTTGTAGCTGATAAAGATAAAAAAGAAGGAAAAGGCCGTCACGTCTTAGAATTTGGTCAAAGTTCAACATCACAAAACGGAACACCAGGAACAGATGCAGAATCTGTAAAATTAACAATTCCTGCAGCAACTGCTTCAAACATGGCTGTAGCGGATTACACTGCTACAGTAACTTGGAAAATTACTGCTGCACCAGCTGCAGAAGAAACACCAGAAGTAACGCCAGAAGGATAAGCAGGATCTTCGATTTTTGCAGAGGAACAAGTTTAACTTGTTCCTCTGTGTACATAGAAAATATACTTTAGAATAGATGAGGTTAGTTATGAAATCACATATAGGATCTATAAAACAATGGGTGAGTATTTTCTTGAGTGTCGTGGTTATTGGATTCTTTTTTTTAAAAGCAGTTCCTAGTTATTCCGCTGATAAAAATCCAGCAGGTGTTACAGGGTTTACGTACAGTATTACGTTTCCAGATAATCAAGTAAAAAAAGATTTAGGCTACTTTAAATTAAAAATGGACCCAGGTAAAAATCAACAGATTTCTATCACATTAAGCAATCCTGGTACTGAAAAAGTGACAATCGATGTTAAATTGAATGGGGCAAAGACGAACCAAAACGGTGTGATTGAATACGGTGAATCAACAATTAAAAACGATCCATCCGTACAATTTGATTTTACCGATATTGTCACTGGACCAGAATCAGTTGAGCTAGCACCAGGAGAAACCAAGAATCTTGATTTGACCATTCAAATGCCAGAAACAAGTTATGATGGAGTGATTGCTGGTGGTATCCAGTTGATGAGAGCAGATCAAAATGGCACCTCTTCTAATGAAGGCGGCTCAAAAATCATTAACCAATATGCCTATGTGATTGGTGTTGTACTACAAGAATCAGAAAAAGCTATTGCACCAGATTTAAAATTGAACAGTGTGAAAGCTGGCCAAAGCAATTATCGCAATGCTATTTTTGTGAATTACTCTAATGTGATGGCAGCGTATTTAGATAATATGACTGTTGAAGTTCAAATTACAGAGAAAGGGAAAGAGACTGTTCTATATGAACGCAAACAAACCGCAATGAGAATGGCACCAAATTCCTTTATTGACTTTCCTGTCAGTATGAACGGTGAGCGGATGGTTGCAGGAGATTATGTAGCAAACATTCTCGTGACCTCTGGCGATAAAAAATGGAAATGGACTAAAGACTTCAACATTTCAGATAAAGATGCGAACAAATTCAACGAGCGAGATGTAGGTTTAGTGCAAGAAAAAGGGCTGGACTGGAAATTGATCGCCCTAATCGTTGTTGGTATTTTAGCCTTAATTATCCTAATTTTCGTCATTATTCGCATACGTAATAAGAAAAAACAAGAAAAAGAATTAGCCTTAAAAAAAGAACGTAAAAAGAAGAAACAACAAGGGTCATCTAATGGAAAAAGCAGTAAGAAAAAGGATTAGGAAAGTATAGGAGCTGTAGTGTATGTCTGTTTTAGATTGGATTTTCATCATAGGGATAGCACTGTCAATTGTTGCGCTCCTAGGGTCAGGCTATTTTTTAGTACAGTTTTTTCATAAACGTAGACTACTAAAAAAACTTCCAAATAAGAAATTTAAAAATAAAAAGAAAAATAGAAAAATCGCACGAAAAAAACGACAGTTGATAAACCAGAAAAAAAAGAGCATACGCTTATTTTGGGTAATGTCATTTGTGACAGTTGTTTTAGCTGGTGGCATCTCGTATCTTTCTTACTACCAGTCGATGAATCTCACAACAGGAGATTCAGATTCTGTTGTGAAAGGCTATTACCTACTGCGAGACTTTGAAGACCAACTGATTGTGGCACGGGATAAAAGCGACGACGAAGAAAAATTGCAAAAAAATATTCGTTACTTAGCGACTTCTATGGCAAGCTACGGAACAAAAAAAGCAAGTGACATCAATTCCGAAGAAGGACAAATCACTTTGAATCGTTATTATAATTCGATCAAACAATTAGGAATGAATGCAAGTACACAAACAAAAAACTTTTTCGGAAACCAAGCGTTAGTGGACAGTTTTTTAGCAGACATCAAGAAAGCACAAGACTATGAAAAACTAACATTTGATTATTACAAAGTGAATGAATCCGCCTTTAAAGAAGAAAAGTAATCTGAGTGAGTGATTTCTTATGGAGAAAAAACCAAAGCACACAACCAAACAGAAAAAAAAGCCAACAACCAAACGAAAAAAACGTCCTTCCCAAAATGTACCTGTAAAAAACACGAAAAACAAAAAAAAACCAAACCTTAATAAAAAGTCTAAACGAAAAAAACAACGTGTTAGAAGCTATCTTAAAGAACTGATCATGGCCATAAGTTTGGGTGTCGTGTTAATGCTTTTCATCACTTCCTTTTTCCTGACCATCGCGACGGTCCGTGGTTTTAGCATGATTCCGACGTTACGCGAAAAAGATCAAGTACTTGTTCAAAAAACAACGAACCTCAAACGCTTTGATTTAGTTACCTTTAAAAGTGGCAATGGGAACACGCAAATTAGACGAATCATTGGTTTGCCAGAAGAAAAAATTGCGTACACGGACGATACACTTTTCGTGAATGACCAGCCAGTAGACGAAAAATTTATTATGGATGAAATCAATGAAAGCCAACGCAACGGTAAAAATTATACAGAAGATTTCACGAATCGAACGTTGACCTCTGCTGTTGCGATTCCTGAGGGATACTACTTAGTTTTAGGAGATAATCGACCATATGCGACGGATAGTCGGCATTATGGTTTAATTGCAAAAGAGAATGTGATTGGCAAAGTGACGATGCAACTTTTGCCATTTGGTGAGATGAAGAGTTTTTAGAGTGGGAATATAGTACAAAAAGGATGGAGATGTTCCATCCTTTTTTTTACTATATTCAAAGTTAGCGAAGATGAACTAAAGGCTGTATAAAAAAACACCTTTCCCATCATTAGTAATATTTTCTGATAGCATAATTTGATCCATATAAAAACTCCCTTTACATTTAAGTTCGCAAAGGAGGAAAAAAAATCTTATTTGATGAAATCACTGTTGTCAGAGTGAGTAATTCTCCAAAAAACATAAAGTGAGTATATCGAGTACGCTATCAAAACTACAAAAAATAGTTTGCTTAGATTTATCATAGAATTTCCTAAATCATAATTGATAGAAAATTCTTTTTGCAGTTTAAACTTTTCTTCCAATGTTAATGTTTCAGGGTCTTGAATAGGTAAAAAATTCAGTGTCAGAAAAGTTCCAACAACTCTCAAAACTATAAATAGACAACTAAGTGTAATGATTAGCAACTTATTATATTTTATGAAAACTCACTCCTGTCCTAATTTATCTTGACATAGATCTTACTATTTCAATTTTATAAGGTTTTATATATCATAGCATAGCAATAGTTATTCCCAAAACCGACAGCAAAATTATTACTATATCCATTCGCTTGTCGTTTATAGGACACTGTATAAGACACACCTCGTAAAGCTGTGAGTAAATGTCCACTTGTGAACGTATGTGACCCTGTGAAAGATCCTAAAGCTCTACCTCCTCGGAAAGCTTCAGCTTTTAAACGACCATTGTAAGAGCGCATTAAGTTTTCACTGGTTGCTGTATATAATAATAGTGAAGTAGGAAAAAAGTGTATATTTTTGGATCAATTTAAAGATTGAAAACAGAACACATATTCAAACTGATAAATGTATTTTATAATTTCCTTTTAAGTAAGCAAACAAAACATTTGAAAATTATATATTTACATTGAGTTGTTTACGAATTACAATTAAGTATATATACTATTATAAAAACTAAGTCGTTAGACGTTTACTTTTTAATTATAGGAGGAAAAAACGATGCCAAAGGATATAAACAGTAATGCCGCAGTAGCACAAGCTGTCGCTACTTCTATAGCATCATCGGTGAGTTCTCTAAATCAAGGGACAACGATCACAAAAGATACCCAAACAACTGTTGCAGGCAATAGCAATGCGCAACAGGCTATCACGCAACTAACGACCTTTAACACCTCACTTGTCCAAGCCGTTACCCAAGCAAGTAACAATATCCGGTCAGTGGCAGCTGAATTCGAAGCAGTTGATCAACGAATCGCTCAAATGCAGTATAACCAAATGCTTCCTTAAGCTGAAAGGAGGAATAAAGTATGTCCAACCTTGAAGAAATCAACCAACAAAAAATCCAACTCGAACGCGAACAAGAAAAACTCGAAGATCTAAAACGTGACATCAACCAAACAGAAGAACATTACGAAGAATATTTTTTCTATCAAAAGCAATTATTCAATGAATTACAAGAAGAATTTGCTCAAAGCCAGACAGATATGTTGTATCAAGATATGGCTGAACAAATCAACTGGCAAAGCCGAGGCGTTCAAGAATTTTTAGAGGAGCAACAGCAAGAACTAAAAAAACAAACAAGAGCATTAGAGGATCAACAAGAAGACTTACATTGGCAAGAAATAAAAACAAAAGAAGAAAGGTCGGAACAGCATGAGTATTGATATGTACCTCGGTCAAGCGAGAGGCCAAGCATCCAGTGTTAAAAGTGCGTGTAGCCAATTAGCACAAGGCTATACGTCGTTGATGCAAAGCAATCAACAGTTTATGAGTGCAGGCGAACTATCAAGTAAAGGCTATGACTCTGCCAAAGAATTCTTTGCGGCAGTGATCCAACCTTTAGTTCAAGGTGCCGAAGTAGGCGCGGACATGACAGCAGAAGCTTGTCAAAAATTTGTGGATCAATATACATCTGAGGTTGATAGTATTGATTTAAAGTCAGATGACTTAGAAAGACGAATCCGACAAATCAATACATCGATCCTGAATATGGAGAGTATTAATCGAGGCTTGCCAAAGCTTCCGACAGGAACGAATCCATTGGAACAAGCCAATCGGCGGATTATTGAATCGTTAGAGACGACAAAACGTGATTTAGAGAAGAAGTTAGAGAAATTAATGACGTTTAATGGAACATCGCCTGCTATTTTTGATGGGGTGAATAGTTTTTATTCGACGTTGTCGCAAGGCTTGCAGCAGGCGAATAGTGGGTTTAATCCTGCGACTGGGACGTTTTCGGTTCCTAAAGGGAAAGCGTTGGATTGGACGAAAAAAGTTAGTAGTACTTATGATAAAAGAGAAGTGGATAGAATTGCTAAGCTTTTTCCAGAAAAGGTAACGTCAAAGGATTTACTTATTTTAGCAGATATTCAAAAAAGGGATAAAGATATAACATTTCCAAAGAAAGTCTTAGAATCATTAAAGAAAACCTTTGGAAAGTATGCTGATGATTTATCTGGTATAGAGCTAGATGCACTTTTAGAATCAGCAGGGGAGTATCTTAATTTCGATGCTCTAGGCAGAATGTTGACTAATGGAAGTTCGTCCTTCACTGCCTTTGGTTTAGCAAATATTAATAGTGCTTCTATGAATGCAAGTTTAAATGGAGCAAGTTCATATGCTGTTGGTCAAATGACAAAAAATATTGGATTACCTGTTGCAGGCTTTACAATTGGGATGATGATTGATACGTCTCAAGGAAGTAGCATGGGACAAGCTATTTCTCATAATGTAGCAGTAACTGGTACTGCTACTTGGATAACGGCGGGTACTACAATGGCTGTAGGAGCACTTCTTGGCAGTAATCCTGCTGGTTGGGCAGTTGCAGGAATAGCAGTGGGAAGTAGTTGGTTAGCAAATAAAATGTATGACAATAATGTTATGGGAATACAAGATATGAGCAATGAATGGGCCGATAATTTTGATAAAGGTGCAAAAAAGGTAAGTGAAGGAATAAATAAGATAGGTCAGTCTGTATCTAAAGGTTTTGATGATCTTGTTTCTGGTTTTGGATGGTGAAGAATATGAAAATTTATGAATCAACTAACAAAAGATACAAATTAGTAGAACTAAATGAAAAATGCTATCTATTAGATGTAGATAGTAAAAAAATATCTTGGTTTCTGCCAATGTTTGTATGGCTACTTCCGTTCAAAGCAATAGAAATAGATAAAGGAGTGTTTGAGAAACTGCTAACCAACAAAAAAGCTGGTTATGGCGTTGTTCAGATTGTGTTCCTATCTATACTTATTGGGAGACCGTCCACATGGCTAATCAATATGATTTTTCAAAATATAACTATTTCAGAAATAAAAATGAGAGCACTTTATTTGATTGCTGTTAGCATACTTTTAATATGCTATCGTGCAGTTATTTCCGTTTATAATAAGCATAAGATGAAAAATGAATTGGGAGAAAAAAGGCAAGAAATAGTTATCAGTATAGAAAAAGAAAGTATAACGAGCTATTACAAAAGGAATAGTTTAGTGGCATTATTAATAGTTTTCCTAGCTATCTTTGTTGTGGGATATATTAGCGTGTTCTATTCTTTTGATATGATTGTGATTTTTATTATTTGTGTTTTGTTTTCTCTATTCCTTAATAGAGGGTATGTATATCCTTATGGAAGTAGTTTTTGTATGAATCCCAACAAAAAATAAGAAAGCTTTGTAATCGTCTCTGGAGGTGTAAAAGGTAAGAATAGATAATTCTAAAATAAGTCGCTACAAGCTAGCAATTCTCAACGAAAAAAGATATCTCATAGATATGGATACAAACAAATTGATTTGGTTCTTCCCTATGATTATCTGGTTAAGTAAACTAGAAGCAGTAGAAATAACTAAGGACCAGTACAATCTTCTAAAACGTGATAGTAAATATTCAGCATCAACAGGTATAAACATTGCAGCTATCGGTTTAGGTGGTGTGGTATATAGTTTTCTTAAAGGGGTAATCGATATTGTCTTTCAAACAGCAACAGTTAGTTCTTTGATAATTTCCTTTTTAGTTATTGTGATGATAGCTTTTATCTTGAGATATATCGTATCTTTAGTGAACATGTATCAATTAAAAAATTACGAAATAAATCAAAAATCAGTGGGATATATCCAATTAGCAGAAAAGAATCCATACTACAAAAAAATTTGTTTACAATCTATGTTCATCTTTTTAGGAGTTTATTTTTTATTATTGTATTTGTATCTTGCTTATCTAGAGGCAGTAGTTTTAGTGATATTATTAATTCTTTCGTTTGCCTTGTTTTTCCTTAATACTCTCGTTGTTAAACCCTACAGTGATATGTCGTATAAATATATAGAATATGGTAAATAGAAATGAGAGTAGAAGATACGTCTATACCTCGTTTTAAATTAGCAACAATCAATAAAAAGGATAAGTATTTAATTGATTTAGATTCACACAAATCAACTTGGCTGATTCCAATGTCTACGTGGTATGTTGCTAACAACGCTACAAAAATTAATGAAGACCAATATACTAAGCTTAAAAAAATTCCTAAAAACAAAACGGGCGCTTTAATATGGTCGTTTTCTGGATTTATGCTAGGTGGTGTAATTTATGCTTTTATGAAAGGATTAGAAAGTATATTTTTTGAAGAACTAACAATGAATCTTATGTTTTTAGCTGTTCTAATCGCTTTTTTCTGTAGCTTCATTTTTAGATATGTACGATCTGTAGTTAATCTTAATAAGTTGAAAAAAATTTTTAATGAGGAAACAACTCTAAAATTAGATCATCTGATTGTTTTAAAGAAGGATAATACTTTTTATAAAAAACGTTGTGTAACTGGAACGATTATTTTGATAGCAATCTTAGTTTTTCTGTTGTCCTTATTGATCCAGGCTAAATCCTTAACGGTTATACCAGTCATATTCATCTATTTAGTGTTTGTGTCATTTTTAAACACGTCAATAGTAAAACCTATGGAAAACATGGAATATAGTTATAAACCTGAGAAATAGCATTAAAATGCCAAGGTTCAAGTGAAAAGGAGTGAAAATTATGTTAACAATCGGTAGTATCGTTTACTTAAAAGAAGGTAGTCAAAAAATTATGGTTTTAAACAGAGGCCCCGTTGTAAATGAAAATGACAAAAATGTTTTGTATGATTATAGCGGTTGCAGATATCCAAGCGGGTTAAATCCTAATGAAGTGCTTTATTTTAATCAAGAAAATGTTGATTCTGTTTTGTTTAATGGTTATACAGATGAGGAAGAAGAACGGTTTGAACAATTATATACTGAATGGCTAAATGGTGAAGGTAAGTTGATTGAGAGAGGGGGTGTTAATAAACCACTTGGGTGATATTGAAAAAAATTAAGTTGTAGTAAGCTGTCAATAACTATTTGTTATTGGCTCTTATTCTATGTTGGTAATAAAAAAATTGGTAACTAAACGAACGATTGGATGTGATAGAACTGGAGTTTTCCATCTTAAAGGATTGAGCAGTGTTTGTACGGCAATAGTGCTTTTAACTTTTAATATAAAATTGGAATCTTCATTTGTAGTAGTAATGTATTTTTTGAGAGCAAAGTCTTTTTAATAGAATACTCTTTTTTTATATACAGATATATTGTAAAATATAGTAATGATAATAATTTTTGACAAATTGGAGGTTACTAGGTGTTTAAATATAATGATGTTTTAGAAAAAAAAGTTAAAGAAACAAATCAACTTTCTAAAGAAACGGACATAATTAGTAAGTATAAAAATGGTGAATTCAGAATTGTTACTGAACAAGCTAGATATCCACTGGCTAACCTAGCTAATATCTTTGCCGAGCACATTCTTCAACCAAATTATCAAAGAAGGAGAGTTTGGGATCTAAAACGAAAATCAAAATTAATAGAAAGTTTTATTATTAACGTTCCTATTCCATCAATATTTTTATATGAAATAGAGTTTTCAAAGTATGAAGTTATGGATGGGCAACAGAGGGTATCTACTTTACTTCAATTTTTTGCAGATGAATTTGCATTAGAAGGATTAGAAATTTGGCATGAACTTAACGGGAAAAAATATTCTGAATTACCAATGGAAATTCAGAAAGGAATTAATCGTAGGTATATATCAGCAACTATCTTATTGAAAGAAACAGCTGAAAGTGAATCAAGTGAAATGACAATGAAACAATTTGTTTTTGAGAGATTAAATACAGGAGGTATGCAGCTGGATCCCCAAGAAATAAGAAATGCTCTCTATCCAGGGAAATTTAATGAGTTACTAATTGAGTTATCTAAAGATAAGTTATTTAGAAAACTTTGGGGATTTGAAAATGCGGTATCTGAAAGAATGGAAGATTGTGAATTAGTTCTTCGTTTTTTTGCATATAAGAGTGCTACAGCGCATAAAATATCTAAGGGAATAAAAGCATTATTGGATACTTATATGAAAAAAAGTATTACCTTTAAAGAAAATGATGTGGAAGTTTTAAGATCTTTGTTTACTAAGACAGTATTCCTTGCATATCAAATTTTTGGTGAGAACGCATTTAAATCTGAAGCTAAAAGTAAGAAAAGTGAAAAGATGATTTATGATACAGTCATGTTATACATGGCTAGTATTATTGAGGATTTAGAAGAACAAGAGATAGATGTAAATGAGGTAAAATTCAACAATTTATCCAAAAAGAAATATGCTGCAATTAATAGCAATAAAGAATTATTTAATGGAAAGTACACTGCAATTAAAAATGTTTCTGAACGTGTAGATTTTTTTGAACACGAATTGAAAGGAAGCATTATCTATGATAGATAGATATTTAAAAAAAATAAATGAGGTCATTGGGCTCATTGAACTTTATGAGAATATTTTGACTATAACTCATAGCCGAATTAAAGAAGAAGCCAATATATTAAAATTGAATATGTATAAATCATCTGTAATAAATTTGTATACTTGTTGGGAGAATTATATCAAAGATATTGTTTATTCTTCTTTTGAAGAAAATAAATCATTGATAATGGATGCAGGTTTTATAAAAGATTATATTGAGCATGCTTTTTCAAAAAGTTATATCAAAAAAGATTTTCTTTCTACTTTGGATTCGAACGAAATAATAATATCAAAAAAGAACTTGTGTAGCTCAAATAATTTGAAATATAAAGAGATGTTAGAATTATTTGGAAGAATAAATTTTAACAAAGATGATCTTCAAAAGCACTTTAAAAATAAGAACTTAGATAAAACTATTGAAGAATTGAATCAGTCAAATGTGGAGATTGATATTGAAGGGGAAGAAGTACCAAAAAATGAAGTTGAAAAATATCTTAATACATTAGTGACTCATCGAAATAGAATATCCCATGCATATGATATTGATTTAATATTTAACACCAAACAATTGAAGAACTATTGTGAATTTTTTAAAGAACTTATGATTATAGTTAATGAATATAAGGCTAGTCAATCTATAAAAATGTTTAAACAATTAGATAACACTTTGGTTTCTGAAATAAAAATTACAAATATATGGCATGAAAATACCGTAAATCCTCAGACCAATGCAATTATTGAAACCAAAATCACTGGGAAAAGAAAAAAAATATATATTGGAGAAGTAAAATGGTTTGTTTTTGATAGAAATGATAAAATTTATAGGCGAATCAATGTTAAATCCATGAGGAATAAAAAAAGAAGAAAATGTAAAATCATTCCGATAGATGAACTATTCTCATTAGAAATTGATGCAGAATGTCGTATAACAAAGGGAAAAACAAATGAATTATTTGAAATGAATAAAGCACCATTGCAAGATCCTGTTAATATAAAAATCTATTAATTTTTTGAACAGCCGTTTTTTTAAATTATACAAAATAAAATTAGTAAGGGAATGTTTTATAACTATGATTAACAGTAATTTGATAGAAGAATTAAGAAAGTGTGCTATAGAAGAGCTTTTTTCTACTAGCTTTTCTGCGGTATGGGAGGAGAGCTGGAGAGATACTTTCATGAAAAAAATAGAAAATAAGGTTAATGGTAAAAATATTTTTAATATGGGAGACTCTCTTTCTGAACTATTTCAGTCCACAAGTAAAGGACGAAATCAAAGTTCTGTCTCTGGTGGGGGATATAAATGGGAATGCTTGGTTTGCTGGTACTTGAATCTTTGTCTTATTGGCACTAGAACTGTAGTGATTAAACAAAAGAAAAATCTTGTTCCGAAACCATTAAAGGAAGCGATCGCAGTATATTATGGTAATTTTAGATCTGATACAGAAGCGGATTTGATTGCGATTTCATTTCCAAATGATGAGTCTTATTTAACTAATATAGATGAGTTATTAATAAGAGATTGCTCAGGAGAATTGATACCTAATTACGTTAAAAATAAAATAAATAGGTCAGAGTTATTAGATTTTCTTATAGATAGAGATTTTGAAAAAGTTTCAATCAATATTATTCAATGCAAAACGAACTGGAATGATAACGCTCAAATACCAATGTTGTGGGATATGATATATTCTGCAGATTCTTTTGTTTCTAACCGAATTCAAATTGGTGGTAACGGTTTTTCTATAAAAAATTTGGCGGATTTTAAGTACTCTTTTGTAACTGTTCCAACAAATAAAGAGGAGTATACACCTACTAAAACTGCCGTTCAAAGAGTCAGAAATTTATCTGGAGGTAATTTTTGGGGAAGAGAATCCCTTAATGATACGGCCTCATCAATAAAAGAAATATTTAACCGGAATTTTAAAAGTAGTCAATCTAGCACAAGACTAATAACAAATTTGGATTTAGAACTTGAAAAAATTAACACAGTATATGACTATTTTAAATTAGGGTGATTAGGTAAAAAATCTATAAATAATTCAATTCATCTCTTGATTTTTACTTAGAATGTATAGTTTAAATCAAGAGACGAATTGCTATCTTTTTTACTCACAAAAATAATTTAATTATGTGTAAAGTGAGTTCATGATAGAGGAAGCAATTGCTTTAGCCATAAGAGGAGGAACAGCATTTCCTACTTGTGTATATTGTGGCACTTCTTGTTTTCTTTTATCTCCTCCAGTAGTTCTTTTTCCCAAAAATTCAAAACTATCATCAAAAGACTGAAGTCTAGCCATTTCTCTAACTGTCAAAATTCTATTTTCAAAAGGATGAATAAAATCATCTGGTAAAGTAACCATTGTAGGGGCTTGACCAAGAGAATCAAGACGTTTCCTACTATTTTTCTTTGTAAACAGAGCTTCTAAAATATCATCAGTCAATCCAGAGCCACTTATGCATGCGTTAGAAAGCTGGCTTAAGCTAATTTTACAATTTAACCTACTATGACACATATTAAGAAATTTTTGTGTAGTTTCTTCACTAGAATTTATACGATTTTTTAGTTTGGAAAAATATATGTGATATATTTCTTCTTTTGGTTTAGCCATAAATAAAATACTTAGAACTTTATTAGTATCACCCAGCCATCTTTCTTTTTTTGAATTTTCAAGTGAAATTTCAAGTTCTTGTAAGATATCTTCAATTATTAACATGTTGGATGACTTATTAACGTTAAAAAGAGTCTCAAAAAAAAGTTCTGGATAGTCGTTTAGTAAATCCAATCCTGTTTGCTTTAATCTTTCACTAGCTATCCGGGTCGATTCTCCTTGATTGTATATAGAGAATCGCTGAATTACACTTTTGGTGTGAGTTGACAATTCTTGATTGTTTATTCTAGTTGCTGAAATATAATTACCAATGGTATTTGGCGTTCTACCGAATTTAGACTGTCTTGCATATTCAGATCTATAGTTGTTCATGATGCCAGATAAGGCTTCTTTCACAGTAACTTTTTGGTTGATTTTTGTCGGATATTTAGGCTCTTTCATGCCTTCACGCCAAGCTAAGAATACGGCTCTTTTTCGATTTTGCGGAACTCCATAATCTGAAGCATTTAGAAGTTTAGGCTCTAACATATTGTATCCTAAACCTTTTAGTTCAGTTTCTAAAATGTCTTTAGCTAATCTTTGTCCTTCATAGATTTTGTTTTTGGATAAAACACTCGGAAAATCTAACATTTGCATATCCATAAAACCTTCAACATTTTCCATAACAACATATTTTGGATAAACATCGTGAATAATTCTTAAGTACTCGTGAAATAGCATGTTTCTAGGATCACTAGAATCTCTTTTACCAGCTCTACTAAAACCTTGACATGGCGGACCTCCAAATGTTACATCAATATCACCACGTTTAAAGTTCATGTTTTTATATTTTTTCAGTTTGTTTATTTCTTTAAATATATTGTCACCAGTTAATTGTCTTATATCGGCTAACTCGAAATGAGTATTCTCACCTTCAATAAGACCAAGTTGTTGGTGTCGGTTTTTATATGTTGTCATGACTTCAGAACTTTTATCGCTAGAAAAAACAATATCAAAGCCAGCCTGAATGATTCCTTCGCTAAAACCCCCAGCACCACAAAATAAATCTATAACATACGGCATAATATCTCCCCTTATCATTTAAGTATTATAACTTATAATTATCAAAAAAGTAACTAGGTAGTCGGAATACGGAACGTACGTTCTAATTATAACTTTTTTCTTGTATAATTCAATAAATTTATTGTCAGCATTTTTAAAAGTATTATTCTTATGTATGGTTAGTAAGATGAAAGCTGTTCCATTAGAAACGTACAATTTCACAAAACAAAAATAACTTTTCAGAGGATGGATCATCTCCATCCTCTTTTATAACATACGCAATCTATTCCAAATCCATTTTCCTAATCTCAAACCCAGTCTCAACCTTCTCAGCCCTAACCATCTCCATCACCAATTCATCCCCCAACTCAATCAACCGATTATAATCCTCATAAAAAGCATGAAACATCTGCGCCCGCGCATAATACTCCTTCACAATCCGTTTCTTATTAATCGGCCCAGACCGAAACTGAAAAAAATGATCCAAAATCGCCAAAGGCTCCTGCCAAGAAGCCATCTTTTCCATAAAATCCCGCAACTCAATAATATCCTGATACGTAACCGCCTTTAAATTCTGTCCTTGTTTATCCATTCTCCTGATCTACTTCAAATAAGGCGGAGAAAAGCCGATAAGCGCCAAACGAAACCAAGCCCAAATCCAACTTCTCCCACCAATTTTTTCACTAAATTTCTGGATTCAGTGACCGTTCTATCTGCACATTGACGAGGCAAACCCATAACCCAGCGCTACAAACGACTTTCAAAGCCTTGCTGTATTCATAACGCCTTCTCCCAGAGTAAAACAAAAAACGATACCGAACCTGTCAATACCGTCATCAATCAGCCAAACCAACCCCACAATTCACTCCTAAACCACCCTTAATCCCAAGAAATTAACAAAACCAACTAGAATTTCAAAAGAAAATTAGGTACAATAAAGAAGCTAGTGCTTCGGTGCTAGCAAATTGGCAACTTGTATAGATTGGCTCTTAACTTTCTATGCAAGGCTTCATCGTTCGGTTGCCGCCAAACGGTGAAGTGCCTTTTTGTTTTATCCAGTTTTTCATCGATTCTTAAAACGTCCCTCCCTTCAAACGTACTCGTAGGACAGAAAAAAACGGCATTGAGCAGATGCCCAATACCGTCGACAATAGCCTAATTCCATATACACAACAACCAATCACACCCAGAAAAAGCAAAGATTCGCTAGAAATCTCACCCTATTTTAGGTACAATAAAGAAGCTAGTACATGTTGCTAGCACTATTGGCAACTTGTTTGGACTTGCTCTTAAAGTCTTAACAAGGCTTCGATCGTAAGGTTGCCGCCGAACGATTGAAGTGCCAATTTTTATTTATCTTTTTGAACAGAGGTTGGGGAGAAAACGTCTAGCTCCGAGAACCAAGTAGGTACTGTGCAACATCAACTTATTTTTCGTTGTGTTTTACAGCAATAAGAGGGAATTCACGAAAAATGTTCTTCAATTTTTTGTGAATTTCAGCTTATTTCCGAAGGAGCTGTTTTTGTACCACCGTTTATCCCAATCTCGATTCTTATTTCTATCCTACACATTTTATTATACCGAAAGACACCACCCACCGCAACGAAATTCGGCATTTCCACCCATTAAATAACACCAAAAACAGCGCCCTTATATATAAGATAAAATAACAAAAAAACTTTTTCCTCTTCAACCAATATTCACCCAAAAAAGCCCGAACTCCAGCTATGAGAAAAAACTAATGTTCCAACCCGATATCTTTGAATTATTTATTTAGCCATACTATAGTAAAAGTATAGGAGGTAAGATATAAATGAATAAAGTGTACAAAATTTCCCTGAATTATTTAGCCGTTTTGATGTTGGTAATTGCCAACTTGTTACCCGCCGCCATTGTGTTTGCCTAAGGACTGACCAAACCAGAAGAGAATATCTTCAACTCAGAATCCTTATATATCAAAGCTGACACCAAGAAAAATGAAACGAACAACAAATTAATCGACGTAAACTACGAAGTAACGAACAAAAGGGATCAACCAATCGATCACGTAGTTCTAAAACAAAAGAACCAAAAGGACACACCAGTAAAATTCGACGCAGCAACCTTAAAAAGCGAAGACAAACTGGTGGCGCCCGACGATCAATCGATCCAGTTTGACCAAAAAGAAAACCAAGATGAGGGGACAGAACTAACCATCACCACGATCCAACCTCATACCACGAAACATCTGACAATCAGTGCCGAGCAAACAGACGAATCAATCCAGCAGTTTGCTGTTGAAATAAATCAGGCAGATGAAAAAGTGGGAGTTATCACCCTAACACTGCCAGAAAGCGAACAAGAAACGAGCAGTACATCACTGCAAGAAAAAGAAGCTGACACAGAAGTAGCAGAATCTCAATCAGAAGAGCCAACAACTGCTGCACCAGAAGACTCAGCAGCAACGACCTCAAAAGAAAACAATCAAGCCGCACCGAGAGCCCAAGCAATCGGACCAAGAATTGCGCCAACGCCAGGCCGCGGCTTTGATAAACCAATTTATAAAAGCATCCACAAAGGAGAATTATTCTCTACAGGAAATACCAACTTAACCCCTGTAAACGAAGCGACAGCGAGCGCTTTTTTGAATACCAGAGCCCCAAGTAGTGGTCAAGCAATCAATAATTTTCAGTTGAAATTTGCGGATGTCGATGGCGATCCAACGACCTATAACTCAAGTAAAGCCTACATCGATTTAGATGGTGCCAAAGAAGTCGCATGGGCAGGCTTATTTTGGAGTGCATCCCGTTTTAAAGGCCCAGCTACAGCGACGAATATGACCGATGATGAAATCAGCGCCCCCGTTCAATTAACCACGCCAAATGGAACAGTAACCCGTGTTGCGCCACAAAAATATCATCGAATTGACCAAGACACTACCAATCCTGGGCAAGGTTTCGGGTTTAATAATACGGGCTTTTCTAACTTTGCAGATGTGACCTCGATTCTTCAAGGAGATAAAAGTGCGACTGGCGCGTACACATTAGCAGATATTCCGATGACCGATTTCCTACAAGGCAAATTTCAAAGTTTCAACTTCAGTGGTTGGAGTTTATTTATCGTGACCAAAGACCAAGCCAAACGATCCCGTGCCTTCAATGTCTATTATGGCGCTAGAGGGAACAAAGCTGGAACCAACAATGAATTTGTCATGAAAGACTTTTTAACCTCTAAACAAGGAAAATTAAACCCAATCGTGACGTGGTTTACCGTTCAAGGCGATAAATTTTTCACAGGTGACAATGCCCAAATCCAAAATAGTGCAGGAACTTGGGTCAATATCAGCAATACAATCAACCCAGTCGGTAATGTCATGAACGGAACCGTTTCAGATAACGATCAACACATGGTGGATAAATATCCGGGTCAATTTAATCCTGGCTTTCCAAACTTTTTAGATATCGATGTCGATCGTTTGACCTTACCAGAAGGGATTATCACTAACAGTCAGAAACAAATTAACTTTAAAACAACCAGTAGCGGTGATGATTATTCAACCAACGCGATCGGTTTTTCAATCAATGCGGAAACACCCGAACTTGAAGTCACCAAAGAAATTATAAATCCAAAAGAAACGTATAAAATCGGGGATACCGTAACCTATCGTGTCCATCTCAAAAATACCAAAGAAAACACAGAAGCGGTCAACAGTCTTTCTAAAGACCAATTAGATAGCCGTTTAGATTATGTACCCGACAGCTTATCCATCGTAAGTGGTCCAAATGCTGGCAATAAAACAGATGCCACAGGCGATGACCAAGGGGAATACACAGCAACCGATCGTGCAATCACGTTTCGTGTAGGAGAGGGCGCCAACGGCACACAAGGCGGTAGCTACAAAGGAACGATCGCGGAAACAGTCTACGAATTTCAAGCAAAAATCAATGATACAGCCAAAGGAGAAGAACTGATTCCAAATAGTGCCACATTCCAAGGGGTAGATTCTGCCACAAATACGATGATCGAGAACACATCCAATATCGTAGAGGTAAAAATCGCCCCAGAAGAACTGGTCGGCAAACTAGAAAGCTCAAAATCCGTCAACAATCAATCGCCAAAAATCGGCGACGAAATAGAATACACGATTCAATTCAAAAACACCGTACCAAAGGGTATTTTAAACCAAGTAACCGTGACCGATACCTTACCAAAAGGCTTAACGTATATTGAAGACAGCGTTACAAGTGCAGGGCCTGATCCAAAACCAACCACATTAACGGTTGTAAATGGTCAAGTAACCGCTGAATACCCAAAAATCGCCGATACCGAAACCCGTACCATTTCCTTTAAAGTTCGTGTCGATGAAGAAGCAGTAATCGAACAACCGATCATCAATAAAGCAACGATCGATGATCACACGAATCCGCCAGATGAACCAGAAGTCCCAGTGACACCAATAGAAACACCAGGAGAATTAGAAAGTACCAAATCCGTCAACAATCAATCGCCGAAAATTGGGGATGAAGTCGAATATCGTTTGTCTTTTCGTAATAAAATTTCGAATGGTGTCTTAAATCAAGTCACAGTGACGGATACTTTACCAAAAGGCATGACCTATGTAGAAGGCAGCTTAACCAGCGAAGGCGCTGACCCGAAACCGACAAGTCTAACCATGACTGACGGCAAAGTCGTTGCAGAGTACCCAAAAATTCAAGATACAACAGTACGAACCATTGTCTTTAAAGTCAAAGTCAATGAAGAAGCTATTGTTGGACAAAAAATCGTAAACAAGATAACTGTAGATGACCATGTCAATCCGCCCGATGAACCAGAAATTCCAGTAACACCTGTTGAAACACCTGGACGCTTAGATGTCACCAAATCCGTCAATGATCAAGCACCAAAAATTGGTGACGAAGTCGAATACCGTATCACATTCCGAAATAAAATCACGAACGGTGTTTTAAACCAAGTTACCGTAACGGATACTTTGCCAAAAGGCGTAACCTATGTAGAAGGTAGCTTGACCAGTGAAGGAGACGATCCAAAGCCAACAAGCTTAACCATGGAAAATGGTCAATTGACTGCTGAATACGGAAAGATCAGTGACACCAAAATTCGTTCGATCATTTTCAAAGTCAAGGTCAACGATGAAGCAAAAATTGGCGAAGCAATCGTCAATAAAGCCAAAATTGATGATCACACCAATCCGCCCGATGAACCCGAAGTGCCGATCGTGCCAGTCATCACACCAGGCGAATTGGAAAGTAGCAAATCAGTGAATAATCAAGCACCGAAAATCGGTGACGAAATCGAGTATCGCATCACGTTCCG
This sequence comes from Enterococcus ureilyticus, assembly GCF_001730315.1. GTDB lineage: Bacteria > Bacillota > Bacilli > Lactobacillales > Enterococcaceae > Enterococcus_L > Enterococcus_L ureilyticus. Next base: position 340,357 of record NZ_MIKC01000001.1, on the reverse strand, counting down.
TAATAAAATCACAAACGGTGTCCTAAACCAAGTCACCGTGACTGATACCTTACCAAAAGGCTTGACCTATGTAGACGGAAGTTTGACCAGTGAAGGCGCTGATCCACAACCTACAAGCTTAACGATGGAAAATGGCCAACTTGTCGCTGAATATCCTGAAATCAAGGATACAACCATACGAACGATTAGTTTCAAAGTCACCGTAAATGCGGAAGCGGTAGTCGGACAACCGATCGTCAATCAAGCGAAAATTGATGATCATACGAATCCGCCTGACGAACCAGAAGTGCCCGTCACACCCGTTGTCACACCGGGACAATTAGACGTAACGAAATCAGTCAATCATCAAGCACCAAAAATCGGAGATGAAATCGAATATCGTATTAGTTTCCGTAACAAAGTCACAAATGGTGTAATTGATCAAGTCACTGTGACCGACACCTTACCAAAAGGGTTGACCTATGTAGAAGGTAGCCTAACCAGTGAAGGCGCTGATCCGATGCCAACAAGCTTGATCATGGAAAATGGCAAAATGACCGCTGAATACCCAAAAATCGACGACAATACCGTCCGCTCTGTTGTGTTCAAAGTCCGCGTGAACGAAGAAGCGGTAGTCGGACAACCAATCGTCAATCAAGCGATCATCGATGATCACACCAATCCACCAGATGAACCAGAAGTGCCCGTCACACCAGTCGAAACGCCCGGTGAATTAGAAAGCACTAAATCGGTAAATAACCAATCACCGAAAATTGGGGACGAAGTGGAATATCGCTTGTCTTTCCGTAATAAAATCACCAATGGCGTCTTGAATCAAGTGACGGTTACAGATAATTTACCAAAAGGCATGACCTATGTAGAAGGCAGCTTAACCAGCGAAGGTGCTGATCCGCAGCCAACAAGTTTAACGATGGCGAATGGTAAAGTCATTGCGGAATACCCAAAAATCCAAGACACAACAGTACGTACGATTGTCTTTAAAGTCAAAGTCAACGAAGAAGCCATCGTCGGGCAAAAAATCGTGAATAAAATCACCGTAGATGATCATGTCAATCCGCCCGATGAGCCTGAAATCCCAGTTGTCCCAGTCGAAACACCTGGACAATTGGACGTGACAAAATCAGTAAACAATCAAGCACCAAAAATCGGTGATGAGATCGAATACCGCATTACCTTCCGCAACAACGTTACAAATGGTGTCATAAACCAAGTCACCGTGACCGACACGCTACCAAAAGGCGTAACGTACGTAGAAGGCAGTCTGACAAGCGAAGGCGATGAACCCAAACCGACAAGTTTAACGGTGGAAAATGGCAAACTAGTCGCTGAATACCCAAAAATCAGTGACAACAAAACCCGTTCGATAGTCTTTAAAGTCAAAGTAAACGAAGAAGCAAAAGTCGGTGAACCAATCGTAAACAAAGCCAAAATCGACGATCACACCAATCCACCGAACGAACCAGAAGTACCTGTAACACCAGTCGAAACACCAGGAGAACTAGAAAGTACGAAAACGGTGAATAATCAATCACCAAAAATCGGAGATGAAATCGAATATCGAATTCATTTCAACAATAAAATCCCTAATGGTGTTTTAAACCAAGTTACGGTCACAGATACTCTACCAAAAGGAGTAACATATGTAGAAGGCAGCTTGACCAGTGAAGGCGCTGATCCCAAACCAACAAGCTTAACCATAACAAATGGCCAGTTGGTCGCAGAATACCCGAAAATCACCGACACTAACATTCGTTCGATCGTATTCAAAGTGACGGTCAACGAAGAAGCCGTTATCGGACAGCCGATCATCAATAAAGCCAAAATCGATGACCACACAAATCCGCCAGATGAACCAGAAGTCCCAGTGACACCAGTAGAAACCCCTGGCGAATTAGAAAGTACGAAAACAGTTAATAACCAAGCACCGAAAATTGGGGAAGAAATCGAATATCGAATCAATTTCAATAACAAAATAGCGAAAGGTGTTTTAAACCAAGTCACCGTCACCGATGTGTTACCAAAAGGCTTAACGTATGTGGAAGGTAGTTTAACCAGTGAGGGCGATGAGCCAAAACCGACAAGCTTAACCATGACAAATGGCAAACTAGTCGCAGAATACCCAACAATCAGCGATACCAAAACACGTTCCATTGTGTTCAAAGTGACGGTCAACGAAGAAGCCGTAGTTGGACAACCAATCATCAACAAAGCGAAAATCGATGACCACACAAATCCACCCGATGAGCCAGAAGTTCCCGTGACACCAGCGGAAATACCAGGGGAATTAGAAAGTACGAAAACAGTCAATAACCAAGCACCAAAAATCGGTGAAGAAATCGAATACCGTATCACGTTCCGTAACAAAATCACTAATGGTATTTTAAACCAAGTCACCGTCACGGATGCCCTACCAAAAGGCGTGACCTATGTAGAAAACAGTGTGAAAAGTGAGGGCGATGAGCCAAAACCGACAAGCTTAACGGTAAAAGACGGCAAACTAACCGCTGAATACCCAACAATCAGTGATACAAAAACCCGTTCCATCGTGTTCAAAGTGACGGTCAACGAAGAAGCAGTAGTTGGCCAACCCATCATCAATAAAGCGAAAATCGATGATCACACGAACCCACCAGACGAACCCGAAGTACCCGTAACACCAGAACAACCGCTAGGGAAACTAGAAAGCGAGAAAACAGTCAATAAAAAGACCGTTAAAATCGATGAAGAGCTTGAATATCGCATCAGTTTCCGCAATACAGTAGAAAATAGCCTGTTGAATCAAGTCACAGTCACAGACAATCTACCAAAAGAATTGACCTATGTAGAAAATAGCATAAAAACGGAAGGCGACGATCCGAAACCAACAAATTTAACGGTAAAAGACGGCAAAGTAATCGCTGAATATCCAACAATCAGCGACACGAATACCCGTACAATTATCTTCAAAGTTAAAATCAATAAGGAAGCCATTGCAGGACAACAAATCAAGAATATAGCGGTAGTGGATGACCACATCAATCCGCCAGACAAACCAGAAGTTCCTGTGGTACCAGAAAAAGAAGTTCCGAAAAAACCAGATCTTCCAGAGGCGGGAGAAGTATTATCGAACGCCGCGGTATTTATTGGGTTGGCAATGTTAGCAACGGTAATCTTGGCAAATGTGGAGCAAAAAAAGAAGAATAAAAATTAACCATTATCATTAACTTGGTGAAAAAGAGCAAGGAAGAACTTACTTTTAAGTTTGTCCTTGTTTTTTTTAGTAAAAATGAAATAGCCTCTTTTAAAAGAGGTTACATGGAAATAAATTCATTCTTTTGCTACCTATTCAAATAAAAAGGAAAAAATAAATGGAGTTGGGAAGGGTGTATTCCATACATATCAGAGAGGAATCCTGTTGGGAATGTTCTTTATACTGCTAGTAGCATTGTGTTTTTAGATTGATTATGTTTAAAGATGTCGATTGATTTTACATAAATAGAGAAAGAGGTCACATAGTGTGATTCGTCTAAAAATGAAAACTGGTTCAATTTTTTGGAATTATTTTTGTACATATTGCATAAATAAAATTTTAGTGATAGGATTAAATGACAAAAAGTCTGAGCTATTTTTAATGGCTCAGACACGTAATCTGAATGTGTATACCAACACCAAACAATTACTTTCTAGAAAATAATTACGATCCAATTCATTATTTACTCTCCCTCCATTCTAATTTCTATCATACATAGGGGACTCAGATAAAGACGTGAGATGTTGTGTATACGAGACGAAAGGGGACACGAATGGATATAGGTAGTACGATCGAGTTGATCAGGCAAAAGAAAAATATTCCAATTAAATCTTTAATTGGAGGAATTGTGTCACGAGCACATTATTATCGAATTGCAAATGGTCAATCAGATATGACGGTAACAAATTTTTTTAAGATTTTAGAACATTTGAATGTTTCATTAGAAGAGTTTCTATTTATAAAAAATAACTTTAAAATAGAAAGATTCAAAGCACTATTTACCGAAGTCCATCAGAGTTTCATTAAACAAGACCTAGAAAAACTTTTGTCGTTAAAAGAAAAATCAACAATCATCTATAAAAAAACAAATTTAGAACGTTACCAACATATTGCCCTAGTGATTCAATTATTGATTGATCGTTTAAAGGAAGACGGATATGATTCATTTGCAAAAGAGTATTTACAGGACTATTTAATGAATTTAAACATGTTTACCCATTATGATTTAGTCCTATACTCGAATAGTTTCTTTGCATTTTCTAAAGAATTAAATGAAGCGATTAGCGTTAGAATTTTAGATAATATAAAAAAATATGAACAATTGAAAGCATTTGAGTCTGATACTGTGAAAGTACTATCTAACATGATTTTTTATGAAATTGAGTTGAATGATTTTAAAAAAGTGAAAGAATATATTGGCTATATGAAACAAGTAGAGTTGAGTGAGCATTTGATTCTCGAGAAGGTTCTAAAAAAATTTTTTATGGGAGTGGATTGTCTATTGACAAAGAATATCATGCAAGGAAAAAAGCAAATGAAGGAAAGTATGACAATATTGAACATACTAGATAATAATCACTACTTTTTTTTAGAAAAAATCGAGGACCATTTATTGAACTATTTTAAGTTGTATTAAAAAAACTAATGAACAATGTTGTCTCAAATAAGAGACCTTTTAACGATGAACCCTATTAACGCACTATACTCAGCCTTGTAAGTTTTAATCATGCATTATTTGTTAAGCATTGATTGGTAGAAAGGTGGGGTTGTTTATATGTGGAAGTGGATCTGGACGATTATTCGTTGGGTTTTGCAAAGAGCGATTTGGGGTTGGTTTAAAAAATGGTTGGGTTGGTAGACCTTACTTTTTATAAATAAACCAACAAAAGTTTGAGGAGTAAGGATGAGAAAGAGTTTAATGAAAATGATGAAAAAGTGTTGTTGAACAAATGAACTTAACAAATACGAATGAAACTTATATCTTTTTCTGATTTAGCATATCAACTTTTTCTATCCTTTCTATTTCTGGAGCATCTAATTAAAAATAGAGAGGACATGATTTGGTGAGAGTTGAAAACATCACATACTACATAAGTGCGCAGAAAAAAATTGAACAATTTACATATGATATGGCTTCACATTCACTGACACTGATTGTTGGTAATAATGGAGCAGGCAAGTCCACATTATTAAAACTAATGGCAGGTATTTTAACGCCAGAATGCGGACAAATTTTCCAAACTGAGAAGGTCTCTTATGTTCCAGATTCTTCTGAAAATTATTTTAAAGGCGTAACCCCTTTATTCTATTTTAATTTTTTAAGATCAGAATTTCGAATTGAAAAAAATTTCTTCAATAGTCGGTTAGTAGAGCTTATGAGAAATTTTAATTTCTCTGAAAGGCTGATGACAAGCGAAATGGGTTCTTTGTCTTTAGGAGAAAAGAAAAAAGTGATGTTGATTGGCGCTTTTCTAAATGATCCTCAACTGTATTTAATGGATGAACCAACTTCTGGATTAGACCAAGAGTCCTTGAGCAATCTACTGCAAGAAATAGAAAAAGAGCGGCAAAAAGACAAAAAATTTATCATCATTAGTCATGAACATGCGGAACTTTTTCAACAAGTGGATGAGATGATTCAGTTGTAAATGAAAAGGAGGGAGCATTTTAATGATGGAGCTAAAAGAAAATCGCATCTTTTTGGAGCTATTGACTGTATTTTTTATACGACAAGGAATCTGGGCAAAAGAAAAGACAATGAAACTTACTAATTTAGTGCAACTGACCTATAGCTATTTTTTTGGCTCTTTCTTGATTTTTTTAGGGATGGTTTTGTTCAAATATGACATGACATTATTTTTAAAAGAATCATCAGCATTTTCGTCGGTTCGGTATTATGATTTACTTGTAATTAGTTTAGTAGTGATTCTTTTGATAGGGATTAGCTATGAGAATTATTTCTTCATCAAAACAAATACGCATCAAACATTAGCTATTTTTTTTAGGATGAATAATAAAAAGATTTTTTTTATTAATGCACTCAAAACGATGATCATTGTTTTACCAGTCATCACTTTTTTGTGTTTTTACTATACTCTTTGGCCTCTACTATATAGTTTCGCTATCTATAGTTTTAGTTATTTTGTACTTGTTGTTTATAGCATCAAACAGCAAAGAAGCCGCTTGAAAAATCGTAAAATGATTGCAGAAAACTGGCTTGTTAATGGAATTGTAGTGAAGATAGTCTACATTTTCAGATTGTTCACGTTATCATTTTTCTTTAAGGCTTTATTTTTACCTATTATCTCAATTCTTCTATTTGCACTTCTATTAAGTTATGGTTTTAATATTGCGCAGATAGCAGGTAGTTTAGAGGCTTTTATTGTCAGTTTTTTCTTGAGCGCAATTATTTTTAATGATAAAGGACTGGTCTATGGCTTTTTGGCGCTAATGACGGATAGTCACTATCTGAAAGGATTTCAATATAGTAGTAAACGCTTTTTAATACGTGGTTCATTAGTACTATATCTTGTTCAAACCATCCCAGCACTTATCCTGTTCGTATGGGTGACAAAACAATGGTTGACCGATAATTGGAGTTGGTTATTTATGGCTGGACTGGGATTATTAACTGGAAGTATTTTGTTGACACTGATTCATGCGGTGAAAGGTTTAAAGTTAAATGGGAAGTTTGATTATTCTAGTCAGTTAGAAGGATACACCATTCCACTTAAAGAAAATTTATTCTACTTTATACAAACATTGCCATTACTTGCTAGTGTGGCTCTTTTCAAAATAGTAAACGAGATTAATGGGGGAGAAATTATATTTTTGATTCTCTTTCTAATGACTCTGATAATCTATGGAAGCTATCTTATTAAGCAAATTCAATTTATCTATTCAATAACTTTGGGGGAAAATCAATGAGTATTTTATCAGTAAAAAATATTAAAAAATCGTATTCAATCAACGAAAAAGAAGAAGAAAAAGTTTTAGATGGAATCAATTTAGACGTTCACGATGGTGAGTTTTTAGCATTACTTGGACCATCAGGTTGTGGGAAATCAACATTACTTAACATTATTAGTGGGTTAGATACTGATTACGAAGGAGAAGTTCTCTATAAGGGAATGTCTCTAAAATTTTTGAATGACCATGAACTGACAGATTTTCGTAAAAATAATATCGGCTTTGTATTTCAAAACTTCAATTTGATTTCGCATATGAGTGTTTTGGAAAATGTCATGATTCCGATGTATCTTAATGGGAAAAGTCATTCAGAAAATAAGACAAAAGCCTTAGAGCTTTTAGATTCCGTAGACTTAAAGAAATATGCTGATAAAAATGTCAAAAATTTATCCGGCGGTCAAAAGCAACGAGTAGCAATTGCTCGTGCTCTTACAAATAATCCAGAATTAATTATTGCAGATGAACCAACAGGATCACTAGATTCAAAGTCACAAAACCGCATATTAGAAATTTTAGAAGGATTGACCCAGCAAGGAAAAACAGTGATCGTAGTAACGCACAATGAAGAAATCACAGAGCGTGTGGATACGGTCGTTAAATTAAGAGATGGGAAAATTGTGGAAGTGGAACAAAAGAGTGACCGAAGTTTTACTGAACCGAAGATACCAAAAAAGATAAGAAAGAACAGATTTAACTTTATTAGCATGTTAAAAATTGCTTTTTCCAATTTTATGCAACGAAAATGGCGAAATGTTATGATTTCTATTGCAACATCAATTGGTTTAACAGGTATTTTATTGTCCTTAGGTTTAGGGAATGGAATTGTGAAAATTATTGAACAAGATATGGAGGGGGGGAAAATTCCGTCCCAAATTCAAATTTCCCTGAATAATCAACAAAGTAGCGGTATTATTAACAAAAATGATCTGACCTATATCAAAAATAAAGTAGGGCAAGAGAAGATTAAATACTTTGAGACGCCATTTGGTATGAGAATGATTGAAGTAGAAGTAGAAGATGTTGGCAACGCAGATTACACGGATACAACACCAAATTATTCTCAAGTTGTTAGCTTATATGATAATACATCAATCAAAGTTCCTTCTAACACAAAAGACTCTATTTTGGCTGGAAAAGAATACCAAGATCCTAAAGAAGAGGGCATTACTTTAACTGAAAGCTTTCTTAAAGATTTCAATAAAATGAACAAAAAGAATCTTACCGCTGAAAGTATTATTGGAAAAAAATTAAAAGGGGTCATTGTTGAAAGTACAAGCGAAGGCGAAAAGACTGGAACATTTTCAACAAAAATTATTCGGATCGTTAAAGATGAAACCGAAGAAGAGAACTCTTATATGGCACCAGTCGAGATGAATCAGATTATTACTCGAAATAAATTCGAAAAAAATATTCCTTATTTCATTTTAGAGTTAAAAGAACCTTCAGAAAACAAACAAGTGATGGAGCAAATCAATAGTAATAAAAAGTACGTGGCGATTTCTCAGACAGCTGTAGTCGATATTATTATTAATTTTATTAAGATTATTCAGGGACTTTTGATTTTCATGTCAACACAAGCAGTCATTGTTTCAATCGTAATGATCGGAATTGTAATGTATATCAATGTTATTGAACGAACAAGAGAAATTGGCGTCATGAAAGCAATTGGGTATCGAAATCGTGATATCAACATGATTTTCACCTCGGAATCGGCATTTATTACTTTACTATCGCTATTATTAGCCACATTATTTGCCTCATTCATCGGATTTGGTATCAATGAAATTGTAGCGATGAAGGCCAAAGAGATTTCTAGTGTTTTTATGCTAGATATCGTAGCAGTTGGTGGAACGGTCATATTAGCTATTGTTATGTCCTTGTTTTCAGCAAGTGTTCCAATCATGAAAGTAGGAAAATTAGATCCGGCGACTTCCTTAAGGTATGAATAGATATGAAAAAAAATCAAAGAAATAGTATTTTTTTACTAATCATTGTTTTGGTAGCTTCTTGTTTTTTATACCTCACGATAGTTAATACTTCCAAACATGAGAAAAAAGAAGTAGGTGATACGTTGGAAGAGCAATTTTTTAAAGAAGTGATTTATCTGGAAAAGAGCACGAATAAAAACGAGCATGAGCTTGATCTGAGTTCGATGAATTCGATGATGCTAAATGAAATTATTTTTGATGTGAAGCAAACAGTTGCTCAAGATACTGGATTAAGTCATGCTGATTTGGATATTCTATTCCAGAAATTTCATCAGAAACTTAAAGAAAAAACACATTATGATTCAGAGCTAATAAAAGAGAAAAATAAAATGAAAGAATACAAAATTCATGTTTATGGAATTGATTTAAGCATTCTTTTGAGACAGTTAAAACAGGAAATACAAAAAACAAAAGAAGTGGAACTAAAAGAAAAAACAAGTTACCTGAATCAATTGTTTTCTAGCCAAATTGATACAATTTCAGTAAAAAAAGATCCTGTTACATTAAGCCTAAAGTTCAAAAAAAAGAATTCGAAGTGGCAAATTGATTCAAGTCCTTTTGATGTGCTAAATATATATTTAGGTTTTTACGCAGGTGAGAATAATTTGCTAGCTTTAAAAGGAATGATGAATGATTTAGATTTTAAATAATTATATCAGTATCAATTTGGATTCCTTGAGACTGAGATATGACTCGCAGAGTTATATTTCAGTCTCTTTTTTTATCGTACCTCAGAAAAATATTAATTTTACATCCTAATTTTGCAAAACTTTTGCACCACAAAGAAAAAGTTGATAACTATAAGGCATGTAAATATGGCAAAATGAAAATTAAGGAGTTTGAACAAAGAAGCTTACAATCAGACAAAGGGGTCAGTAAAATGTCAGGAATCAAAAGCAGCCTTACTGTGGCAGGAAGCGTGTCAGAACAGTTCAGTCAAGCGGCTAGTGGCTTTTCATCCGTGAATGAAGCATCAAGTAAAGCAGAACGTACCACGGTCAGTGGAAATAATCATGCCAAAAATAGTTTAGCGAGTATGCATCGTCGCGGGCAGCGTCTGTCAAATGCGATTGCTCGTGATGGAAATAACATTCATTCAGTCGCAAAAGAATTTAGCATAATTGATCAGAAAATCAAAAAAAGTTTCGATTTACCATTACTTTCTCCAAGCTTTGGAGGTGGGAAGCGTTCATGAATGAAGAAAAAGAACTGAAAATCAACCAACAGATAAGACAAATAAATATAGAGCAAGAAGATAAACGACGTGAAATTCGAGAATTGGAAGATTTGGAAGCGAATTATTTTTCGATTCATCAACAAGAACAACACTATTACCAAGAGTTAATCGGCAATAATCAAGGCTCACGTTATACGAATCACTTTATGGAGTTAGATGACGAAGCCAATCGTTTACACCAATATGAACGCCAACGCTTAGAAGATATAGCAGAGCGCTTAGTAAGTGAAGAGGTGCAGTTGAGAGATAAAGAAGAGGCACTGTACACTGAGAGAGTACAGCTATTTTCTGATAGAGAGGAAGCGGAGGAGAACCGTTATGGCTATTGATTTTTATGTAGGTGAAGTCAAAGCGCAAAGCGCCGCTGCCAAACAAATGGCCAACGAATATATTCAGTTTTGCGGTACACTGAAAGATAGCGTGAATGCCTTTATGAATGCGCCACTTTCCAGTAAAACATACGACTCAGCGAAACTTTATTTCTCAGCGGTCTACCCAGCGTTGGCAAGTGGGTTTATACTAGCATGTGAAGCCTTAGTAGAAGCCCATAGTAAATTTCCCGAAGAATTTCAATCATCAGTAGATACCTGTGATGTAATCGAAGAACAAATAAAAGCAGAAATCACTCAAGGAAAAGCTTTACTCCAAAATATGGCACAGACAATGGACAAAGAAAAGGAACCAAACCAACGCATGGAACAGCGCTATATGGGTGTACAAAGCTCGATTCAAAAGAATGAGGAAAAGCTGCAGAATCTGTATGATTTTAATGCCAGTTCACCAAATTTATTTTCAGAATTTGAAGCACAATTGGCTAGTTTAGATGCAGGATTAGCCGAAGTAGAAAAAGGTGCAGCGTGGAATCCAACTTCGGGGACCTTTGATTTGTCTAGGATAAGTTTGGCTTGGACGAAGCCGATTGGTAAGGCTTGGGATCAGCGCCAGAAGAAGATTGATGCAAAAGTAGAAGCTTATCGTTTAGAAAATCAAGATATTACGTATACTTTTGATGAACATGGGAATGTAACGGGTGTTTATGTCGATGGTACGTTTGATTCTAAAATGACATTAATGGTGCAAGAAGCTATCGCGACAAATAACTGGAATGGGCTTAAAGCATTAGGAGTTGGTTTAGCTGATAAAATTTATGAAAATTTTGGTTTAGCAGGACTAATGGGTGAGAGAACGTTAGACCCAAATGCGGTTGGAACGAAACCCTATGCAGGAGGTCAATTTATTGGTGATCTAGCTTCAATAGTTGGTGGTGGAGCGGAATTTTTAGGTGGTTTCTCATGGCTCGTTGGGGGAAATGGCTTTTCATTTGCGGGAGCACCATTTACAGGTGGAGCGACTTTAGCATTGAGCCCAGCAGCAACAGCAAGTGGAACAGCAGCGATGGCTCATGGATCAGGAACGATTGTGAATGCTTTTGGCAGTTTGCTAGATGGGTATCATTTTGAGGATAGATCATATACTAATAAAAATGGAGAGTGGGGGAAAGGAAAGTTTGATAATGCCATGGATAATGTTCAAGAACATTTTGAAAAACATGGTGAAGAAGTAGGAGCTTTTTGCTTGGAACAATATATGCGAAAAGCTCAAGAATTTGCTAGAACTGTAAAGAAAGGAGTAAAACCTTCACCGGTACCAGGTATAACAACTGATGTTCTAAGATATCGAAAGAATGGTAAGTACATCGATTTGGCGCCAGATGGCTCTATAATTTCTTTTGGAAAAAATAATTGATAGGAGAATGTATATGGCGTTACAGCATGAATTTGAAATATTTAAAAACAGTGATGAGGTAATTTTTACTAAAGAATCTAGAAAGAAAATGGTAACAATAGATGATTTTTTAATTTTGTACATTATAGATTCTTTAGGATGGATTCCCTCCTATTCTAAAAACTTTGTTCATAAATCTATGGGACTTGATTATTATGGCAGGACGTATTTAGATGCAGAAGGAATTGCTACTTTGAACGGTATTCTTAATGGCTGGATTCAATTATTTGAACAAGCACCTTCTACAACTGAGTTAACAATGGATTATGATATAAATAAAGGGAGATTTAATAAGGAAAAAGTAGAAAAGGAAAATATCTTGAATCAATTACAGAAACTATCAGTACTTTGCAAAAAAGCTATAGAGAATGAATATATTTTGGTTCATTTTGGTATTTAATCAATAAAGATAATAATTTTTTAGAAGAACGAATTCTCGTTCTTCTATTTTTGGTACTATTAGCTAGTCGATAAATTTTATGGCGTAGCATTGAGCACTAAAATAATCGCTGTTTTCCATAAAGTTGGCCTAGTAAATAATAAGAAGAAAGGGATTAAATGATAACTTTACTAACTTTAAATTTAGCAGACAACAAATATTTACAAATCAATAGCAAAAATGATGGAAAAAAACTCTATTTTCATGATGAAATAATCATAAAATATTTAGATAACAATAGAGAGATTATTTTATTTAAGGACTCTTTAAGTGAGGGACTTGAATCCTTAAAAAATATGTTATTACTTGCGTTGAATAATGAATTACCAGTTTCAGAAAAAAATTTTTTAACAGGTGTCGGATATGAATGGACTATCTATTATCATAATTTAGATGTTTTTTCGGAAGAAGACCCAACTGAACTGTATAGTTTGTGGTCAGTGTCACCAGAAATTGGCAGTGCTTCATGGATATATAATAGAAATTCAAAAATTTTCTTTGAAATTAGTCCACAATATTTATGGGATTTTATAGATAGTAATGTAAATGAAAAGCAAATCACATTTGAAGAATTTATGGCTTCTTATACATTTGATGCACAATTTAGTATAGACAGAAAGGTTTGTATGGAAATGGTGCAAACTCTAAAAGAAATGTTGAAGATGATTGAATTATAGAGTCTAAATGTGACGTTATGGAAATTTCGCTGTTCAGGGTAAAACAGTTGACGAATTATTTCTTGATCATGTAAAAACGTTTAAAGTTATATTGAAAGCAGTCCGGAATATCGTAGGGATTATAATGATCTTGAGGAAGCGAAATGTATTGAATCTTTTGATTCTTTCATCGGAAAATACAATCGTTTAGAAAATATTGAGATAAAAAAAGAGAGTGAAAAAGTTTTAAAAATGATGTTCTGATTTTAGGTTATATATATATTCTTATGTATTTGGTGCAGAAACCAATCGTTGGGACAAGAAGCTCAAGTAGCCGATAAAATTCATTAAAAATTTGCCTTGGCTGGACTAATGGGTGAGAGAATTTTAGACCTAGATGCAGTTGGAACGAAGCTCTATATGGTCGCACACCTTATTGGTGATCTTACTTCAATAGTTGGTGGTAGAGCGGAATTTTTAGGTAGTTTCTCATGGCTTGTTGGTGGAAATGACTTTTTATGAATTTAGCACCAGATGGATCAATAGTTTCATTTGGGCTCAACAAAAAATAAATAGGAAGTTAGAGGTATTCAAAATGTTATTAGTGCATAAATTTAAAATAATAGAGGCGAATAAGCATATAACATATAGAGAAGTGACTAGTGAAGTAGCTGTCTTAATTGATGATTCCTTAATTCAATACATCGCTGACACTATCAAATGGGTAAATAGTCATTGGATTGATTTCTCGAATTTTAGTACTGGAATTAATTATTATGGTATTACCTTTTTTGAAGGGTCAGAAATAAGTGAACTTGAATTGATTTTGGAGAATTGGAAGAACATGTTTGAAGTAGCCCCAGATGAATTCCTGTTAAAAACTGATTATGATCTCGAAGAGATGATTTTTATAAGAGAAAATTTTTCGAAGATGAAAGTTCTCAAACAGTTAGAAGACGTTTTACAACTGTGTGTTAACGCACGAGATACAAGTAAAATACTTGTTCATTTTGGTATATAAAATTTGGTGATAGGGGTGAACGAAGGCTAATAGCAAAAAATGAAAATATAGAATTGAATCAGGGACTTTTTTAAATTATAAAACGGATATGCCTACTCCACCCAAGATTCAAAAAGGAGCCATAACAAAATTGAGTATGAGGCGTCTAATAATGAGTTGAGAGTAATTGATTATAGCGATAGTTTGCTAACTCAAGAAGAGCGGTATCTGATTGGGGAAACGTTTATAAGAAATTGAACAATAAAATTTCATAAATTTAGTGAAGAAAATGATTTTTATATTAATGAAAATGTTGAAGAATACGATGAACAGTTAGGCTATTTTATCTCTAACTAACAGAATAGACATATGGAGGCGATGACTCATAGAGCAGAATGCTTTTAAATGAGTCCAAAATTTCAAATTTAGGTGCGGAATATGAAACATGTTATAATAAAAAATGTTGGTACGATCAATAGTAATTTAAAAATAAAGGAGTCAAAAATGAACCTAACTTTCAATTTAACACTAACAGATTATTTAGCAATTGAGAAATTTGCTTTTTTCAGTGGAGAAAATAAGTCCTATCAAGCAATTAAAAAAAATTTTACACTATTATATTATCTACTTGGGATTTCACTATTTGTTTTATTATCTTATTTAGCATCAACTGTTCTTTTTATCGTAATGATTCCAATGATTCTCTTATTTGTTATTGGCTACAAAAAATTTCTGCCTAATTGGATTTGGGTACGTATTGAACCACAGCTAAAAAAACATATTTTAACGTATCAATTAAAAGAAAATCCAGAAGGAATGAATGCTTGCGAATTTAACTGTTCGGAAGAAGGATTCTCTTTTCTTATCAATGAAGAAAATCAACTTTTCAGACGCAACAGTCTAGTGGCCGTGGAAAACACAGAGGACTATTTTTTCCTTCATGATGATCGAGGTCGCGCGATGTGTATACCACAAATAAATCTAACCAGATCTGAGCAAGATTACCTAGCAAATTGGTTAACTCAAGAGTCTAAAGCAAATGGATTAAGTTCCTATAAAGCAAGATGAGCGGTCACTTTCTCGTCAATTAGTTTGGTTGAAGGGAAGAGTTTGGTCAACAATAATAGAGAAAAGTTGTTATAAAATAAAAAGAACGCTCTAACATCTAGTTGTTAGAGCGTTCTGGATCAAATTTGACTAACTATCGTTTTAGTAGGAGGTAGTCTTTTTTTCGCTTGTATTTTTCTAGAGCACTTCTACTCTCAGCATTTATTCGTAATCAGGGTGTGAGTTTATTTAAAATAAACACAGACACATTCTGGTGCATAAACATCTTTTTGGATCATTTCTAAAAGACCAGTTGCTTCGTCACGACGATATAGGGTTAAGTTATCTGTATTTTGATTCGCTGCAACCACAAATTTTCCAGAAGGATCCAAATCAAAATCTCTAGGGATTTCACCTTCAGTAGAAATTAATTGGATACGTTCTATGTTACTACCGTCTTTAGCAGTCGCATAAACCGCAATTGAATCATGTCCACGATTTGATGCATAAACAAATCGTCCATCAGCTGAAATTCGAATTGCTGCACCACCATTGAATTCGTTAAATCCATCAGGTAAAGTCGATACTTTTTGAACTTGTTCAAATGAACCATCTGCTGCATTGTAAGCTAAAACGGTTACGGTACTGTCTAATTCACCAAACAAATAAGCATATTGATTATTTGGATGGAAGACTAAGTGACGAGGACCTGTTCCAGGTTCTGCTACATATTGAGCAACTTCAGATAATTTGCCTTCTGCACTAACGTCATACGTATAAACACGATCTGTTCCAAGGTCACAGACAACTAAACGACGATCAGGCGTTAAGTCTGTATAGTGTACATGGGCATTATCTTGGTTTTCGTGAGGGCCAGTTGGCTCATCATGTATGATTTTATCCGTATGTTCTAACTGTCCATCAGCTAAAATACGATAAACATGAACGATTCCTTGGTGGTAATTGGCACCGAAAACTAGTTGTTTTTCTTCATCAAGCGCTACATAACATGGAGGAGCGCCAGCTTCAGTGACTTTATTTAATAGATCGAAGTGTCCATCATGGTGTTTATAAGCCGCCATGCCACCTTCACCATCAACAGAAGTGACGTTAAACAAGTCCCCTTCTTGATTTAGAGCTAAGTAGGTTGGGCTAGTTTCTTCTACTAATAACGTTGCGTCTGAAAGTGTTTCTTTTTCTGTATCCAGCGCTATCTGATAAATCCCTTTACTTTCTCTACGTGTATAAGTTCCTAATAACATTTGTTCCAGCATGAAATTCCCTCCATTTTTTACTGAATATTGATTAAAATCAGCAATTGATTTGACTCTTTTAGTATACCATAAGAATTCCTTTATTTAGTAAATCTTTACAAATCCAATGTTCGCATTTTCACTTGATTTATGCTATTATATCTTAAGACTGTAACGACAGTCATTTTTAATTTTAGAGGGGTGACACGCATGTACGATAATACAAATAGCAACAATGGTGCAGTTCGCTGTTCATTTTGTGGTAAAACACAAGAAGAAGTGAAAAAAATCGTTGCCGGACCGGGTGTCTATATTTGTAATGAATGTATCGACTTATGTAAAGAGATTATTGATGAAGAATTTTACGACGAAGCCGTACGTGAATTAACGGATGTCCCAAAACCTCAAGAAATATTGGATGTCTTAAACGAATATGTAATTGGACAAGATCAGGCAAAGCGCTCACTAGCGGTGGCTGTCTATAATCACTATAAACGTGTAAATCAATCAGAAAATTCAAGCTCTGAAGATGTAGAATTACAAAAGAGCAATATTTGTTTAATTGGCCCAACAGGTTCTGGGAAAACCTTTTTAGCCCAAACTTTGGCTAGAACATTGAATGTACCATTTGCCATTGCAGATGCGACTAGTTTAACTGAAGCAGGCTATGTGGGAGAAGATGTAGAGAATATTCTCTTAAAATTATTACAATCTGCTGATTTTAATGTGGAACGCGCTGAAAAAGGCATTATCTATATCGATGAAATCGACAAAATCGCTCGTAAAAGTGAAAATGTATCGATCACAAGAGATGTATCTGGTGAAGGCGTTCAGCAAGCTTTACTTAAAATCTTGGAAGGAACAGTTGCCAGCGTGCCACCGCAAGGCGGACGCAAACATCCTCATCAAGAATTTATCCAAATCGATACAACCAATGTATTATTTATCGTTGGTGGCGCATTCGATGGTATTGAAAACATGGTTAAAAATCGCCTAGGCGAAAAAACAATCGGTTTTGGTACCAAAAATAGCAAATTGAATGAAGACGAAAGTGTGATGCAGCAAATCATTCCGGAAGATCTATTGAAATTCGGTTTGATTCCTGAATTTATCGGACGCTTACCGGTAACAGCAGCACTAGAAAAGCTAACGACGGATGATTTAGTGCGAATTTTGACTGAACCAAAAAATGCGTTAGTGAAACAATATCAAAAATTATTGTCTTTAGATGATACTGAATTAGAGTTTGAAGATGAGGCACTTCGAGCTATTGCGAATAAAGCGATCGAACGCAATACAGGTGCTCGTGGACTTCGTTCAATCATTGAAGAAATCATGATGGACGTGATGTTCGATGTTCCATCAGACGACACGATCGAAAAAGTGATCATCACAGAAATGGCTGTTGAAGGCACAGGTAAACCAGCGATTGTGTACAATAAAAAAGATAAAAAAGCTGGGTAATTTCAAAAGATTAAAAAGTAGAGATTCGTCTCTACTTTTTTACTGATTTTTATGGAATAACCTTATCTAGCTTCACGAGCTCATTCAGCTTTTAAAATTATCTAGCTGTACAAGCCAGCTCTAC
Organism: Enterococcus ureilyticus; assembly: GCF_001730315.1. GTDB lineage: Bacteria > Bacillota > Bacilli > Lactobacillales > Enterococcaceae > Enterococcus_L > Enterococcus_L ureilyticus. The sequence goes on along the minus strand of NZ_MIKC01000001.1, from coordinate 322,385 downwards.
GCTTTGCTTCGATTTCAACAATTCCTAAGAGCTAAAGCTCTAAAGATTGAAGGTCTTCGGAAAAAAGATAAAATAGAAATAAGGTAAAAAGCACCTTTGTCCTATTTTCCAGTCAGAGCTAAACAGCTTGTTCCGCTTTTAAACGAAGGAGGTTACATTATGAATGTTCATAATGCAGAGATCATCATTAGTGCAGTTTCGCCTAAACAATATCCAGAAACAGAGCTACCTGAAATTGCGTTAGCAGGCCGATCAAATGTTGGTAAATCATCATTTATCAATACATTGATCAATCGCAAAAATCTGGCTAGAACATCTGGTAAACCTGGAAAGACTCAAACCTTGAACTTTTATCTAATCGAAGATGCCTTGCATTTCGTCGATGTTCCAGGCTATGGTTATGCCAAAGTTTCTAAGACGGAGCGGGCAAAATGGGGCGAAATGATCGAAACTTATATGACGACAAGAGAACAATTAAAAGCGGTTGTTTCCTTAGTTGATTTGCGGCATGCACCAACACAAGAAGATATCCAGATGTATGAGTTTTTAAAATATTACGACATTCCTGTGATTGTTGTAGCAACAAAAAAAGATAAAATTCCTCGTGGCAAATGGAACAAACACGAAAGTATCATTAAAAAAGCGTTGAACTTCGATAAATCTGATGATTTTATCCTATTCTCTTCCCAAACCAAAGAAGGAAAAGAAGAAGCGTGGCAAGCAATTGAAAAATATCTTTAATAAAAATAGCGTAGACAAAACTCTTTGCGGTTTAGTACTATCACTGTGAAGCCGAATAAACGGTGTGAAAAAGTCAGACTCTACGGCAATGGATTAAAAACCACACAATGCGCTTTATGCATTGTGTGGTTTTTAATCCAATTGCTCAAGCCTAAACGACTTTTGTCACAACCTTATTTTTTACTGTTTTTTTTCTTTTCTTCTTCAGCTTTAAGAGCTTGCTTTTCCAGTTCTTCTTTTGGCATTTCAACTTTTTTAGGATCAACTGCAAAAGAATCAAATAATTTATCTAAGTCATTCGTACGTTCAAATTTTAAGCCCATAGTTCGTTTGCTCCGTTTCGTTTTAAAGTAAGTAAAAGTCATAGGATAACTTCTTTTCTCTAGTTTAGCATCCTTTCAGAATTTTGAATAGTTTTCTTTTTCAACTATTAAGATTTTCTATAAAAATACTTCTCGTTTCCGTTCGTAAACTTGCATTCAATTACAAAACAAGGTATAGTTTTTTCGGATAGAGAAAAGAGGGAAGAAATGGCAAAAAATATTTTTATAGGGACGGTCCGTTTTTACCAACGCTTTATTTCACCTGGGCTGCCAGCTAGTTGTCGTTATCATCCAACATGTTCTCAATATATGATCGATGCGATTCAAACACATGGTAGCCTCAAAGGAATCACCATGGGAACAGCCAGATTTCTACGCTGTCATCCGCTAACCAAGGGGGGAATCGATTATGTGCCCTTGAAGTTTAGTTTAAAAAGAAATCCGGATCAAGAATATCATGGTCCTTATAACTACAGAAGAAATAAACCTAAAAAATAGATGAAGGTAGGCAAATAGCATGGCAATCTTAGCATTTGATTTTGGCGGATCAGCAGTAAAACACGGAGTTTGGAACGGTCAAGAGATGATGGATAAAGGAAGTTTCAAAACACCGAAAACATGGGAAGAAATGAAAGCGTCATTATTGGCGGTGTTCAATGAAGCAGATAAAGAAATAGAAGGTGTAGCGTTGAGTGCACCGGGCGTTGTTGACGTGCAAAAACAAATGATCAACGGAATTTCAGCGATTCCGTATATTCATGGATTCAATATTTTCCACGAATTAGAAGAGCTATTTAAACGACCAATATCAATCGAAAACGATGCCAATTGTGCAGGGCTGGCAGAAATTTATGCAGGTGCTGCTAAAGGCAAACAAGAAGTTGCATTTGTTGTGATTGGAACAGGTATCGGCGGTGCCATTTTCCACAAAGGGGAAATTGTGAAAGGTGCTCATCTTTATGGCGGAGAATTTGGTTTGATGTATCTAAGTGGTGGAGAGACCTTTAGTAAACTCGGGACTGCTGTTCAAATGGCTTGGCGTTATTGCGAACGTAAAGGGGTGGAGAAGGATACTTTCTCTGGGGAAGAGGTGTTTGCTTTTGCAGAATCAGGTGATGAAGTGGCGATAGAAGAGGTCAATAATTTTTATGAGTATTTAACACAAGGATTATTCAGTATTCAATTTTCATTAGATCCAGAGATGATCGTTTTAGGTGGCGGTGTTTCGGCTAAAAAAGGCTTATTACCTGAAATCAATCGTCGCATGAAAGAAAAACTGACACATTTTGAATTGAATGATTTTATTCCGCAAATCGTAACCTGTCAATATGAAAATGATGCGAATTTAATTGGAGCGGCCGCTAATTTTTTAACGATTAAAAAAATGCATAAGGGTCGATTGAAACAGCCAGATGTTTTGCACTGAAATTAAAAATCGAACATTGCACTAAAATGAAACGAAGAAACTTTGAAATAGATCAAATGCAGTAAAACCAAATAGGTTTTACTGTTTTTTTATTTTTAATAGAATGATAATTTGTGACTTTTTATTATTAATTTGTTACAATATGTTTATTAAGGAGAAGGAGGTAAAAGAATGAAAAAAATTTTTTGGGGGATTGTCGGGGTGGTTGTGTTATTTTCCCTTTCCGCTTGTACAGTACAAGAACAAACGACAATCTTTGTTCTAAAACAAGAGGACGAACACGTAAAAGTTCAAAATATTCATAAGAAAGATGCGTTATTGAAGCAAAAGATTACAACAACGATTCAGTACAAAACAATGGGCATAACAACTAAAACAAAAGCAGAGAAGCTATTAGAGCCAAGTAAAAAATTGTACACCAATAAAAAGGGGATCCACTATACCATTGATTTTAATGAAAAAGCAGCCGTAGAAACCGTTGAAGTGGACTTGAAAAAAGTATCAACGAAAGATGCCAAGGAAATCTCGCTTATCTCGTTGCCAAATGAATCATTTGCTAGTGCAAGTGAAGAGGCAAATGAAGCGCAACTTATAAAGCTAGGGTTTAAAAAAGAAAAATAGAAAAGGAGAAGAAGAATGAAAAAATCAGTAGTTGTCAAAGGATTGATTGTAGGAGCTTTGGGATTAGTTAGCGTATCTGGAGCCATTGCTTTCGCGGAAGAAAGCAGCATAGAGGCTATTCCAGAACAAAAATTAAAAGTTACAGAAGACATCGAGCCGATAGCACTTGCCGTGAACACAGAAAAGAAAGAGCTAAAAGAAGGACAAACACAACAATTAACGACTGTATTCACGCCAGAAAATAGTACAGCTAACCTTACTTGGACATCCAGTGATGAGGCGTTAGCAACTGTTTCTGAAACAGGTGTGGTTACGGCTCTAAAAGCTGGAGCTGTAACGATCACAGCCAGAACAGAAAGTGGATTAAGTGGAGACGTGGCACTAACCATCAAAGCAAAAGTAGAAGGGACATTTGGTACAGTGCCTTGGGAATGGGATGCAGAGAGCCAGACACTTACCTTTGGAGGGGGAAAACTTCCAGATACTGCTTCCAGGTCTAATATTAAATTTAAAATAGAAGGCCTTAGTATTTTAAATGGGGCTAAAATCAAATGTATAAAATTCACTGAACCAGTTGTAGCTAGTTCTTCAACATATTATATGTTTGCAGAGTTATCTTTTTTAGAAGCAATAGAAGGGGCAACTTTTATTGACACAAGTAACGTGACGGATATGAGATACATGTTTTATTCTACTTCAAATCTGACAGATATAGATGTGAGTAAATGGGATACTATTAATGTGTGGAGTATGAACGGCATGTTTTATAATGCTGCTAGTCTATCAAAATTAGATTTAGACCAATGGAATACAAGTAAAGTGACGAATATGAGTAGCATGTTTTATAATACTTCAAATCTGACGGATATAGATGTAAGTGAATGGGATACGATTAATGTGACAGACATGTCTTCAATGTTTTATAATGCGCAAAGCTTAACGAGCTTAAATACAACTAATTGGAATACAAGTAAAGTGACGACTATGGAGTCCATGTTTTATAATAGTTCAAAACTGATAGATATAGATGTAAGCGGCTGGGATACAAGAAATGTGACGACAATGAGTTCAATGTTTTCAGGTGCGTCAAGCTTAACGGGGTTGGATATGTCAGAATGGGTCACAGAAAAAGTGACGAACATGTCTTCAATGTTTTCAGGTGCGTCAAGCTTAACAGAATTGGATATGTCAGAATTGGTTACAGGAAAAGTGACGAGCATGTCTTCAATGTTTTATAATGCTTCAAGCTTGAAAACGTTGGACATATCTGGTTGGAATACAGAAAATGTAACGAGTATGTCTTTTATGTTTTATGGGACTTCAAAGTTAACGGACTTAGATATCAGTAAGTGGAATGTAAGTAATGTTCGGTATATGTATAATATGTTTCAGTCAAGTGGTATATCAGGCTTAAATGTGATCAATTGGGACACAAGTAATGTACTAAACATGGGATACATGTTTAGTCAAGCAGCGAATTTGACCAAATTAGATTTGAGTACTTGGAATACGATCAAAACGACAACTATGACGAACATGTTTGCATACACACCTAACCTTTATGAGTTGAACATAAGTAATTGGGATACGAGTAATGTCACAGCAATAGATAGTATTTTTTATAGAGCAGATTCGTTAGATGTATTGATTCTAGGTCCAAATTTTAAACCTACAACCTCAACTAATTTACCAAGGAAAAAAGTAGAGCCATATACTGGAAGATGGCTCTTAGATTCTACTGAAGCTGAGAATAGTTATGAAAACAGTTCAAGATTTATGGCAAATTACGATGGAACGAAACCTGGAAAATACATCCGCGAAATGAAAACAGGTTTTGAGGTAACTGGAATCGAGTTAACACCTTCAGTTTTAAACCTAACCATTTCTGAAGAAAGTCAATTACAAGCAAAAGTCCTTCCAGAAAATGCAACGAATAAAAAAGTTACGTATTCTATTGTTGATGCTTCTATTGCTTCTGTCTCACAGGAAGGGGTTGTAACAGGATTAAAATCAGGCATAACAGAAATTACCGCACGAACAGAAGAAGGTAGCTTTAAAGCAACAACTACTGTAAATGTTACAGCAGATAGTTCATTGATTTTAGATCCCTTTTACCTTGGGCTAGATGACTTTATTACGGGGGAAATCGACCCAGCATTAAGTCCTAAAAATGTCCAACTATGGGTCAATGATCAGTTGATTTCCACGACAGAGATCTTTAGTGACGGAATTTTTGAACTAGATACAGAAGAAACAATTACAAAGACAACAGATAAAGTAAAAATTGTTATTTTGGATAGCAAAAATGCAGAAATCGATCGCGGCATGGTCAAGGTGGAAGAAATTACCTATGAGTTGACCGTGAATGACTATGTTTTATCAGAAGACACAGTCGTTTCAGGCAAGACTGATTATTTCCATACACATGTCGCATTGGTCATCAACGGAAAAGAAATTGAGCGAAAATTATTAACCTCTAATCGTCAATTTGCATTCGAGGTAGAAGGGCGAATTGAACAAGAGAGTGATAAAGTTGAAGTTGTAGGCTATCGTTACAGTACAGAAATCACACGTCAAAACGTCACAGTTCAACCTGCTAAGGTAGAAATGACAGTAGATACCTACAAGCTAGACACGCCGTACGTAACAGGAAAAGTGACTGGTAAACCAGCAAGTAGTGTTCGTTTGTATGTCAATCGAAGACGTCAAGAAACAGTAAAAATTGCAGAAGATGGCACATTCAAACTGTTAGGAGTTGGTATTCTCTCTCTAACAAATAAAGTAGAAGTAGCAGTTCTGAATGAACAGGGAGTTGAAATACTACGGTCTCTGGTTAGTATTATTCAATAGGAAACCATCAACGCATGTAACGAAAAGACAGTAAATGATTTTAAATCAAAAAATTAGATTTGCATCGTTTCTTCAAACAGAACGAAAATAAAAGGGATCAACCTGAAAGTCACTTCTATCAGTGTTAGTATGACAGAAAATGACAGGCCAGTTGATCCTTTATTCAGTTTCTTTTCCAAAGTAAAGAAAACTAAATACTATTGAGAGATCCCATAGTAAAATAGGTAAAAGTAAGTTCAATAATTTGAATTATAGAAATTTTCTGAAAATTCATTGACATTTCATTGGTTTTTGATTATATTTGTATACATACTTCTTTAATAATTATATATGCAAAGAGAATTTGCTTGCTTCAAAGTAAGCTTTTTAGAAAAATAACTCAAGTGTACAAACGCAAGTCATGTTCACCTATTTTTCTGTTAGAAGTAAACAAGACATTCAATATACAACTCAAGGAGGAAACAAGATGAAAAAATTTAGTTTTTTATTTGCTAGTCTATTTCTATTAGCAGCATGTGGTCCAACTGCTGGCGGAGGCGCAAGTGGTGGTGGGAATAAGGTTGAAGGTGACACAATCAAAATCGGGATGAACATGGAGCTTTCTGGGGATGTTTCAGCATATGGGAATGCTGAAAAAGAAGGAATCAAATTAGCCGTTGAAGAAATCAATGAAGCGGGTGGTGTTCTTGGTAAAAAATTAGAATTGATCGAAAAAGACAACAAATCTGAAAATGGTGAAGCAACTTCTGTTGCTGCCAATCTAACTGCGAAAGATAAAGTTGTTGCAGTCGTTGGACCAGCAACATCTGGTGCGACGAAAGCGACGATTCCAAATATGACAAAAGCAGCCGTTCCAGCCATTACACCTTCTGGAACAGATGACAGTATCACAGTTGTAAATGACAAAGTGCAAGAATACATTTTTAGAGCGTGCTTCCAAGATACGTTCCAAGGTGTTATCCTAGCAAACTTTGCACAAGATAATTTAAAAGCTAAAAATGTTGTGATCATTGGAGATAATTCTAGTGATTATGCGATCGGATTGACTAAATCCTTTAAAGAAACCTATAAAGGCAATATTGTGAAAGAAGAAACCTTCACAGCAGGCGATAAAGATTTCCAAGCGATTTTAACAAAAATCAAAGACCTTGATTACGATGCGATCTATATTCCAGGTTACTACGCAGAAGCAGGATTGATCATCAAACAAGCACGTGAAATGGGCATCGACAAACCAATCCTTGGAGCTGATGGATTCGGTGATGAAAAATTAGTTGAAATTGCTGGTGCTAAAAATGTTTCTGAAGTCTATTACACAGGTCACTTCTCAGAAAAAGCACCTGCTACAGATAAGGTTAAACCATTTGTAGAAGCATTTAAGAAAGAGTACAACAAACAGCCATCTGCCTTCAATGCATTAGGTTATGATTCTGTTTACATGCTAAAACAAGCAATAGAAGATAAAGATTCTGCCGATTCAAAAGACATCACAGAAGGCCTAGCCTCATTAAAGGACTTTGTTGGTGTAACTGGAAAAATGACGATGGATAAAGATCATAATCCTGAAAAATCAGCAGTTGTATTAGGCTTGACAGAAGGCAAAGAAACATCAGCCGATGCTGTAAATCCTTAACATCGATCATGAACAAGATGAAGCTTTAAAGAGGGGGAGACAAGTCTTTACGTTTTGTCCAACCTCTTTTTTCTTTAAAAAAACAGAAATTATTCTAAAATATTGGAAGTGATAAACATGGAAGTAGTGATCCAACAACTCGTAAATGGGCTTTTTCTAGGTAGTATCTACGCATTATTAGCGTTAGGCTATACCATGGTTTATGGAATTATTAAATTGATCAACTTTGCCCATGGAGAAATTTATATGTTAGGCGGATTTATGGGGTATTTCTTTATCAACAAATTAAATTTAGGCTTTTTCCCAGCACTGATTTTATCAATGGCAGGTGCTGCGGTGATTGGTGTGGTAATCGAATTTTTAGCTTATCGTCCATTAAGAAAATCGACTAGAATTGCAGCGTTGATTACAGCAATCGGTGTTTCGTTCTTATTACAAAATGGTATGATCTACTTGTTTGGGTCAGAAAAAAAATCTTTCCCACAAGCGATTGAATTCAAAAACTATCAACTAGGCTTTATTCAAATTTCAAATATTCAAGTACTTATTTTAGTTATTTCACTCATATTGATGATCGCACTGCAATTGATTGTTAAAAAGACCAAAATGGGAAAAGCAATGCGCGCTGTTTCAGTGGATGCAGATGCTGCTCAATTGATGGGGATCAATGTCAATCGGACGATTTCGTTTACCTTTGCTTTAGGTTCAGCTTTGGCTGCGGCTGCAGGGATGTTGATAGGACTTTACTATAACTCGATCGATCCGATGATGGGTGTGGTTCCTGGGTTGAAATCATTTGTTGCGGCAGTTTTAGGCGGTATTGGTATTATTCCAGGGGCTGCGTTAGGTGGCTTTGTAATTGGACTATTAGAAACAATCACGATAGCACTCGGTTTTTCAGATTATAAAGATGCGGTTGTGTATGCATTATTGATTATTATTTTATTGATTCGTCCTGCCGGAATTCTCGGCAAAAACATTAAAGAGAAAGTGTAGGTGCAAGGCATGAAAAAGAATTTAAAATATAATTTCGTTTGGCTTTTAATTGCTGCATTAGCTTATGCTTTTATTTATGTTTTGTATGTCACAGGTGTTATCACGCCGTTTACTGAATATACATTGATTACGATCGGCATCAATATTATGTTGGCATTAGGCTTAAATTTGATTATTGGTTTTTCTGGTCAATTTTCTTTAGGTCATGCAGGATTTATGGCGATTGGGGCGTATAGTGCGGCGATTATGTCTGTTAAATACCCGACGATGGGTGGCTTTTTCAGCGGGATTCTATTAGGGATCGTGTTATCTGGGATCGTTGCTTTATTAGTGGGGATTCCTACTTTGAGATTAAAAGGAGATTACTTAGCGATTGCAACTCTAGGGATTTCTGAGATAATTCGAATTATCATCATTAACATGGGTGATTTAACCAATGGACCAGCTGGGATTTTTGGTATTCCTCCAATGGTCAATTGGTCAATGGTTTTTGGCTTTGTTGTGATCGTGACGCTGATCATTGTTAATTTTATTCATAGTGGGCCAGGTCGTGCGACAATGGCGATCAGAGAAGATGAAATTGCGGCTGAATCTATGGGTGTGAATACAACTAAATATAAAGTGGCGGCATTCATTATCGGCGCCATTACAGCAAGTGTTGCTGGAGCAATTTATGCAAGCTATGTTCAAACAATTGCACCAAAAGATTTTGGCTTTATGAAATCAATCGATATTTTGATCATCGTTGTGTTCGGTGGTATCGGTAGTGTTACAGGAACCTTTATCTCCGCTATTGTACTGGGAATTTTAAATATGTTCTTGCAAGATGCTGGTGCGCTTAGAATGATCATCTATGCCTTAGCGTTGATCATTATCATGATCTTCAAACCAGGCGGCTTGTTAGGAACTTGGGAATTCTCTGTAAAAAAACTATTCAAGAAGAAGGAGGACAAATCGAATGCCTCTATTGAACGTTAGTAATTTAACCAAAAACTTTGGCGGACTGGCTGCAGTTTCCAATGTTAATCTATCTCTAGAAACAAACGAATTGATCGGCTTAATTGGTCCTAATGGGGCTGGGAAAACGACGTTGTTTAACCTTTTGACAGGCGTTTATGAACCTAGTGAAGGAACGGTTACATTGAATGTTTTAGGCAAAGAGCAGGAATTAAATGGAATGAAGCCGTATAAAATCGCAGATATGGGATTAAGTAGAACCTTTCAAAATATCCGACTGTTCAAAGACCTGACTGTTATGGACAATGTATTGATCGCAATGAATAGTAAAAATAAAGAAGGAATTATTTCTAGTATTTTACGTTTGCCGACTTTTTATAAAAAAGAAGAAGCAATGGAACAAAAAGTCTTAGAACTTCTAGCTATTTTCGGTTTAGAAGAGAAGGTTCAGACGTTAGCGAAGAATCTTCCATACGGGGAACAAAGACGTTTAGAAATCGTGCGGGCACTAGCGACACAACCAAAAGTCTTGTTTTTAGATGAACCGGCTGCTGGGATGAATCCACAAGAGACAGCTGATTTAACGGAGCTGATTAGAAAAATTCAAAAAGAATTCCAAATCACGATCGTTTTGATCGAGCATGATATGAGTTTGGTCATGGAGGTTTGTCAAAGAATTTATGTTTTAGAGTACGGCAGAATCATCGCAGAAGGTAAACCAGAAGCAATCAAGAATGATCCACGTGTGATTGAAGCTTATCTTGGAGGTGAGCTATAATGTTAACTATCGAAAATTTATCGGTTCACTATGGAGTGATCCAAGCAGTCCGTGACGTCAGCTTTAACGTTGAAAAAGGCGAAATCGTTTCTCTGATAGGAGCTAATGGGGCTGGGAAAACAACTATTTTAAGGACGATTTCCGGTTTGAATCGTCCATCGAATGGAACTATCACATTTGAAGGTCAACCAATTCATAAAATGCTCCCTCAAAAAATCGTGGCTTCTGGCTTGTGCCAAGTACCAGAAGGACGACATGTTTTTTCAGGATTGACTGTTCAAGAAAACTTAGAAATGGGGGCATTTTTACGTAAAGATAGCGAATTGAAAAAAGACTATGATATGATTTTTGATCGATTTCCTATATTGAAGGAACGTAAAAACCAAGATGCTTCCACGTTGTCTGGTGGAGAGCAGCAGATGTTAGCAATGGGGCGAGCCCTGATGTCTAAACCAAAATTACTATTATTAGATGAGCCGTCAATGGGACTTGCGCCAATCTTTATTCAAGAAATTTTCAATATTATCCAAGAAATCAATAAACAAGGAACAACGGTTTTATTGATCGAACAAAATGCAAAAATGGCTTTATCAATTGCAGATCGTGGTTATGTATTAGAAACCGGTGAAGTTGTGTTGAGTGGTCCAGGCAAAGAATTGTTGGAAAGCGAAGAAGTGAAAAAAGCATATCTAGGAGGTTAATAGCATGAGCGTTAGTGATTTTATGACAAGAAATTTAATCGTGGCCCAACCAGAAATGAAAATTTTCGATGCGGTAGATTTGATGAAAAAAAATAATATTCATCGTCTGCCTGTAGTTAAGGGAGAACAAGTAATCGGATTGATCACAGAAGGCACGATACAGTCTGCAATGCCATCAAAAGCGACAAGTTTAAGTGTTTATGAAGTTAATTATTTACTGAATAAAACGACAGTAGCAGATATTATGGTTAAAAAAGTTCAAACTATTCAACCAGAAGCTTCATTAGAAGATGGTATTTTCAAAATGCGTCAAAATAATATCGGTGTATTGCCAGTTATTGATGCAAATGAAATATTAGTCGGAATTATTACAAATAATGATATTTTTGATGCGTTTTTAAAAATTACTGGCTATAATGATGGCGGTACTAGGATTCAACTTCGAATTCCAGAAGACCATAAGGGGATTTTAGCAGATATCGCAAAACTGCTAGCCGACAATGATTTTAGTATCTTGACGGTCGTCGTGAACCGCAAAGAGTTGGAGACCATTATTGAATTACAGATTGAAAGCCGAGAAACGCACCAAATTGAGAAAAAATTAAAAGAAGCTGGTTATGATGTTTTTGAAGCAACGTTTATTTCAAAAAAAGTATAAAAAGATGAAGTATGGCAACGATTATCTAGTCCTTTTTTACTGAAAAAGAATTTGACTATTAAAGGAGCGTATGATAGTTTTATATAGTGACGTAAGAAATTCGTCGTTTAACCATTGTTCGAAAATTGAAGTGTTTATGCTCTTTGATATGATTTCGATTTATCTTCAAAACAATAGGGGTTATTGTTGGTATAATTTTTACAGATATTCTGTAATTGATTATAAATATTTAAGATGGGAGGAATACAAATGAAAAAAGTTATCGGATTCATTATTGCTTTTGTGGCAACGCTTAGCTTTGCGACAACTGCTTCAGCTGATGGCGCTATCTCAGCTGCAGAACAGTCTGTTCTTAACGAATTGAATGCTGGTATGACTATCGGCGGTAAAAAATTCAATTTCGAAGCGGCTGAAACAAATGCAGCTTCTAATCACTTGAAGCGTGTTGATTTAACACAAGCGCAAGTAGATGAAGCAGTTAAAAACATTCAAGCAGCACGTAGCTTAGTTGCAGGTGTATCTGTTGATACTTCAAGCGCTAATTCTCTTGCAAGTGCAATCAAATTATTGCCGGCTAATGTAATTGCTCAAGTTCAAAATTACGTAGTTGCTGCTGGGAATGCTGTTGGCGTGAAAATCACTTTTGGTAGCGGAAGCTACTCTGCAGTGACAATCACAGATGTGAATGGCGCTCCTGTATATAGTACTGGTACTCCAGTAAAAAATACAGGATCTAATTACGCATTAAGCGGAATTACTTTTGGCTCATTGATCGTGGCTGCAGCAGGTGCAGTATTCGTGAGCAGAAAGAACAAATTAGCATAACATGAAACAATTAAAGAGATTAGGGGCATTCGTTTATGTGCCTCTTTTCTTTATGTGTTTTGGTTATCTCATTATTTACATAATTGGTGCACCTGTCATTAATTTCGCTTCTTCAGCGGTTGAATTGATTTCACTGAATGATGCTCCGGTTTTCGATCAGCAAGGCACAAACCTTTTTGAAAAACGAAACCAGAAAAAAGAGCAACCCTCAGCAGATCAAACGACCGATAAAGCAGCTGATCAGACAACTGATGAAACAAATCAGTCAGCTGAAACTGAAATGGAAGTCTCCAACGAAGGAGAGTTAGCCTCTTCAAGTATGGTTTATCCAGTAGGAGGAGACCAGTTTGGCGAAGTCGTGATCGACAAAGTTAAAATTAATGAACCATTGTATTACGGGGATAGCGAAGAAATTTTGCGCTTAGGCGCAGGGCAATATATCGGTAGCATGATTCCAGGGGATTTAGGGACGACCTTGATCGGAGGGCACAACTTGCCTTCTTTTGGAAAAATTTATTACTTAGAACCAGGAGACCAAGTGAGTATCCGCACTCACTATGGTGATTATACGTATCAAGTGACAGAAGTAAACATTGCTGATTATAAAGATCCAACGATCAACACCAAACTAGCTGACCGTTCAAAACGATCACTGATCCTTTATACTTGTTATCCGCTAGATGCGATTGGTTTAACACCAGAACGTGTTTTTGTTTCGGCAGATTATGTTTCTGGACCAATCATCGACGAGAAATCATAAAGGAGGAGAATCACTGAGATGAAAAAACGCGGTCATTTAATGAAAGTAACTTCTCGCTTTTTTATTGCTTTTTTATCCTCTGTTTTTCTATTTGCATTTCTGATTTTATTAACATTAAGATTAACTCTCTTCAGTGAAAACTATATTGCAAAGCAAGCTGCTAAAGCAGATTATTATACGGAATTAACTGAAGAAATCAATCGGCAAATCGAAAATAGCTCCTTAGGAAGTAATATTCCAAAAGGTGTTTTAGATCAAGCAATCAGTAAAGAGGTAGTGAAGATAGACGTAGATAAATATTTTCAAGCAATGTATAATACAGGAACAAAATATGAGATATCTGATGAGAGTAAAATCCATGATGCTGTTTCTAAAGCAATCACAGATTACATGAAAGAAAAACAAATTCAAGTAACACCTGAATCAGAACTTGCTGTAACTGGTCTTTCAGATAATGCTGTAAAAATCTATAAAGGGTATATCGAGTTACCTTTTTTAGTGTCTTATGGAAGAAAAGTCATGAACTATAAATCTAAGCTCGTGCTATTTATGGTGATCTGTGGAGTTTTATGGGCGTTGCTAAGTTTTTCTCTATACTCTTCGTTAAGAGGATATGTGCATCGTTTATTAAGGTATTGGGCATATATATGGGTAGGAAGCGGCTTGATGATGGCTGTAGTTCCTGGAATTATTTTACTGCAAGGTTCTTTAAAAAAATTAGGAATTCAATCAAAGGCGATGTATGACTTTATTCAAACCTATTTATCGAGTTTTTTGTGGTTGTTTATTGTGATAGGGTTGATTTCGATCGCAGCAGGAATTATTTTCGGCGTACTTAGCGAAGTCAAAAGAAAGCAGCTATTTAGCACTTAAATAAAGGATGGATCAAAAGCCGTTACTCGATGTTCTTGGCTTTTGCTCCAGCCGCTTTCTTTTTTTTACGTTACGTGATACCATATAATTCTTGGAGGGATGAAGATGTCAAAGAAAAATAAAGATATAGAAGTAAAAATAGAAGAAACAGAAAAAAAAGTGAATGGTGCGACGATCACAGTAAACACCTTAACGATCGGTAAAAAAGAAATCGGTCAAGTCCTAGCACAAGACACTAAAAAATTTGCTGTAATGATCGATGGACGAAATGAAGCGACTGTGAAAACGCTTGATGAAGCGATCGAATACATTATCCGTCAATGGAATTTAAACGACTAAAATAAATAACAACTTTTTTTCGAAAAAGGCTTGCATTTCGTTCAAAAGTTTTGTATTATAACTAAGTCAGGTTTTTTACTAAAACCTTTTGGAGGAATAGCGAAGTGGCTAAACGCGACGGACTGTAAATCCGTTCCTTAGGGTTCAGTGGTTCGAATCCACTTTCCTCCATTTTAACCTTTGGGGTATAGCCAAGCGGTAAGGCAACAGGTTTTGATCCTGTCATGCGTTGGTTCGAATCCAGCTACCCCAGTATTTGTTTAGAACAACTCAGATAGAGTTGTTCTTTTTTTGACGAAAAAAAGAGGATAACTTTTGTTCTCTTTTTTCGAAATATATGATAAAGTGAATAAAAAGCATGAGGAGTGAACCGAATGAACATTAAAGAGAAAATAACTGAAACAGCTGAAAAAGTCTATGACTTAGCTCGTGACGGTAAATATGATGTCAAAGTAAATCTTTTTTCTAAAAAGAAAAGTAAAAACCAAGCAAAAGGCATCCAGGTAGTATCGTCAAGAGATACTGCACATACAAAAAAATGGCGTGCTAAAAACCGTTAAATCACTAGTAAAGCAAAATAGTCTGTAACATCCTCTAAAAAGAAGGTGTTGCAGACTATTTTGCTTTAAATGAGTCTTATTTATCGATTTCAAGCCCGAGGACAGTCAAGTGACCATTTCCTACTAGTTTAATAACAAGCCTAGCTAAATGGTTAGGAGACATGTCCGTGTCACTTGTGATCCACCAATGCAGGGTTCCAATAAAGATCGATGTCATATACTCAATAATGAAATCGATAGGAACTTCAATATCATTCTCTGTAATTTTTAATTTTGAAAAAATATCTGCATACTTTTCATAAATGATATCTGCCAGTTTTTTTCTTAATAATTCATTAGAGCTACCATCCATGATCGTTAAAAAGAAATTCTTATTTTTTTGAATATTAACATAGATATGCGTCAGTAAAAATTCAATTTGTTTCACTTTGATACGATTACTAACAATGATTTGTTCAGTATCGATAACAGAAGTAAAGGCATCGACTGCAAAATCAAAAATCTGTTCGTAAAGGTCTTGTTTGTCTTTGAAATGGGCATAGAAAGTCGCACGATTAATCATCGCTTCATCCGCAATGTCTTGAATTGTTATCGAGTCATAGCCTTTTTCTTCTACTAAAAGAAAGAAAGCTTCAATAATCATTTTGTGTGTCCGTTTTACCCGAAGGTCTGTTTTCTTTGACATAAAAAATTCCTTTCGAAATAATCAACAATTTTTGGGAGTTTGTTGCTTATCTCACAAATTTGGGTGTTTTGCTTGTTGCAATTACTTTAGAATCTTTCTAAAATATACATAAGTATTATATCAGACACCTTGTAGGATAATCAACAAAGTGTTGTGAAATAAAAGGATCTAGATTATAAGGAGCTAAAAAGTATGACAATCAGAGCAGGAATAGATGTTGGTTCGACAACTGTGAAATTAGTAATTATTGACGAAGAGAATCATACAAAGTTCGCAAAATACGAACGACATTATTCAGACGTAAAAGCTGCAACCGAAAAAGTTTTAAAGGAAGCAATGAATGAATTAGGTGAAACTACACCAATCACAATGACAATCACAGGATCAGGCGGTATGGGATTAGCGGACGTTTTGAACATTTCGTTTGTACAAGAAGTCATTGCATGTACAAAAACAGTAGAAGAAATCATACCAGAGACGGATGTAGCGATTGAATTAGGTGGCGAGGATGCAAAAATCACCTTCTTTGAAGGTGCTTTAGAGCAACGGATGAACGGTAGTTGTGCTGGTGGAACGGGTGCATTTATTGATCAAATGGCCGTTTTGTTAAAAACGGATGCCAATGGCGTTAATGAGCTAGCTAAAAACTATCAAACCATTTATCCAATTGCTTCGAGATGTGGTGTTTTTGCCAAGACTGATGTTCAACCTTTGATCAATGAAGGAGCTGCAAAAGAGGATATTTCGGCAAGTATATTTCAAGCAGTAGTGAACCAGACGATTGCAGGCTTAGCCGCCGGTCGCAAAATAAAAGGAAAAATCGCTTTTTTAGGCGGACCATTGTTTTTTATGTCCGAACTTAGAAAGAGATTCATCGAGACCTTAGACGTAAAACCAGAAGATGTGATTTTTCCAGAAAATCCACAACTATTTGTAGCGATGGGAGCGGCGATTTATTCTGAAGGTGCAACTCCAACGACTTTAGCAGATTTGATCCATCGTTTGACGAAAGGGGATCAAGAACAATTAAAACCAACAGATACATTAGAACCGTTATTTCAAGATGACGCCGAACTAAATACATTTAGAAAACGTCATGACCAAGCAAAAGCGCAAGAAAAAGCCTTAACGGATCATCATGGTGTGGCTTTTTTAGGGATCGATGCCGGCTCAACAACAACCAAAGTAACCTTGATCGATGAAGAGGGCAATTTACTCTTTTCATTTTATGGAAACAATCAAGGACAGCCACTAGAGACAACGATGAGTGTGTTGAAAGATTTGTACCAACAATTGCCAAAAGATGTCTTTATTGGAAAATCAGCTGTTACTGGATATGGAGAGCACTTGATCAAAAATGCCTTAAAAGTTGACATTGGTGAAGTTGAAACAATGGCTCATTACAAAGCGGCAGATCATTTTCAACCTGGCGTTGATTTTATTTTAGATATTGGCGGTCAAGATATGAAGGCAATGACGATCAAAGACGGTGTATTGTCTTCGATCCAATTAAATGAAGCTTGTTCATCAGGTTGCGGTTCTTTTATCGAAACGTTTGCGAGATCATTGAATTTTGATGTCAAAGATTTTGCAATCGAAGCGTTAAGCTCTAAGGCACCTGTGGATTTAGGCTCACGTTGTACCGTATTCATGAATTCTAAGGTCAAACAGGTTCAAAAAGAAGGGGCATCTGTCGGAGATATTTCTGCTGGATTGTCTTATTCTGTGATTAAAAATGCCATATATAAAGTAATCAAAGTTCGTCGTCCAGAAGAACTGGGCAAAAAAATCGTTTGCCAAGGTGGAACGTTTTATAACGAAGCAGTTTTACGTGCATTTGAAATGATTAGTGAACGAGAAGTCGTCCGTCCATCGATTGCAGGGTTGATGGGTGCGTATGGTGCTGCGTTGATTGCTCTAGAAAATTATGAGTTAGGACAGGAAACAACAATCCTTGGACTTGAAGAGCTGGATACATTTACTGCCGATAAAGAGTTTACGCATTGTGGTCTTTGTGAAAATAATTGTATGATGACCGTGACGATCTTTTCAGATGGGCGCCAATTTGTAACTGGTAATCGATGTGAGCGCGGTGCGAGAATCAAAGTGAAAAGAGAAGATCGTAGAGTCAATTTAGTTGATTATAAGTATCGTAAACTATTTAAATATCGTCCATTAAAAGAAAAAGATGCGCCCAATGGCAGAATCGGAATTCCAAGAGTGTTAAACATGTATGAAAATTATCCGCTATGGCACACATTTTTCACTGATCTAGGCTTTCGTGTGGAGTTATCCCCACGTTCGAATAAAGACTTATATGAACAAGGAATGGAAACTATTCCTAGTGATACAGCTTGTTATCCAGCCAAGATCACTCATGGGCATATTCAAGCGTTGATCGATGCAAAAGTACCAATGATTTTCTATCCTGGCGTTGTTTTTGAACGCCAAGAATCAGCAGAAGCAGATAATCATTTTAATTGTCCAATCGTGCAAAGCTATCCTGATGTTATCCGAAATAATGTAGATGATATTCGTGATGGGAAAGTTGATTATCGTAATCCGTATATCAATTTGGCCAACGAAGCTTCAGTAGCCAAAGTTTTGAGTGAGACATTCGCTGATTTAGGCATTTCTACTGAACAAATTACTCAAGCCTTGCATCATGGTTATGAAGAGCTAGATGCTTTTAAAGAAGATGTCCGTAATAAAGGGGAAGAAACGCTAGTAATGCTGAATCAAAAAGGCGAAAAGGGCATCGTGCTATCTGGGCGTCCCTATCATTTAGATCCTGAAATCAATCATGGGATTGCCGATGTGATCACGCAAGAAGGCTTTCATGTATTGACAGAAGATTGTGTTTCACATTTAAGTGATGTCGGTAATTTACGTGTTGTCAATCAATGGGTGTATCATTCACGCTTGTATGCAGCGGCTCGCGTCGTGGCGAAATCGAAAAATCTAGAGTTGGTTCAGCTAAATTCTTTTGGTTGCGGATTAGATGCAGTCACAACTGACCAAGTAGAAGAAATTATGGATCAATACGGCAAAATTTATACCGTTTTAAAAATTGATGAAGGATCAAACTTAGGGGCGATCAGGATTCGTCTACGTTCATTAAAAGCAGCAGTCGGTGAACGAGAAAAAATGAATTTTGAACCGAAATTGCAACATGAAGAACCAGAGAAGATCATTTTTACTAAAGAGATGAAAAAGACCCATACATTATTGTTACCAATGCTTAGCCCAATTCATCAGTCTGGTTTAGTTGATGTTGCATTGCAAGCTTCTGGCTATAATGTTGTTTGTTTGCCTGCTGATGATCGTGAAGCGGTGAATGTTGGGTTAAAATATGTGAATAATGATGCCTGTTATCCAGCAATCATTTCGATTGGACAATTAGTTGAAGCGCTAGAAAGTGGAGAATATGATTTAAATCACGTCAGTGTAATGATGACACAAACAGGCGGTGGCTGTCGTGCGACAAATTATATTCCGCTCCTTAGAAAAGCATTGAATGATGCTGGCTTCCCCCAAGTTCCTGTAGTCTCTGTTTCAATGGGAAATAAAGGCGTTGAATCTAATCCAGGGTTTAAGTTTACTTTACCAATGTTAAAACGTGTAGCAGTAGCCTTTTTATATGGTGATTTATTCGAACGGGTCGTCTATCGAACTCGTCCTTATGAAACGAAAGTTGGTATGATCGATGCCCTGCATGAAAAATGGTTAAAAAAAATCGAAAAAAATGTCCGGAATGGCTCATTGACTTTATTTAATCGGAATATGAAAAAAATCATCCAAGAATTTGATAATGTTCCATTGAATGAAGTCAAGAAGCCGAAAGTCGGAATCGTTGGAGAAATTTTAGTCAAATACTCACCA
The DNA here is from genome assembly GCF_001730315.1 of Enterococcus ureilyticus. Taxonomy (GTDB): domain Bacteria; phylum Bacillota; class Bacilli; order Lactobacillales; family Enterococcaceae; genus Enterococcus_L; species Enterococcus_L ureilyticus. The sequence continues at coordinate 302,777 of NZ_MIKC01000001.1, read as the reverse complement.
ACAGCGAATAATGATATTGTCCGTTTATTAGAAGCAGAAGGCGCAGAAGCTGTTGTTCCAGATATTGTTGGATTTATGAACTATTCTTTATACAATCAAATTTGGAAATATGATAATATGGGCATGTCAAAACAAAGCAAAAATTTGGCTCAATTTGCAATTCGAATCATCGAATATGTTGAAAAACCGATGGATAAAGCTTTAAGAAATTCAAAACGCTTTGAAGGGTTAAGCTCGATTCATGAACTGGCAGAAGATGCTGGAAAAATTCTTTCGATCGGAAATCACACAGGTGAAGGGTGGTTTTTAACTGGAGAAATGATTGAACTGCTGAAATCTGATGTGAATAATATTGTCTGTATGCAGCCCTTTGGTTGCTTGCCGAATCATGTTGTTGGTAAAGGGGTCACTAAGGAATTACGACGCCAATATCCAAAAGCAAATATTGCGCCAATCGACTATGATCCAGGTGTCTCAATAGTGAATCAATTGAACCGAATCCGTTTGATGATGGCAACAGCAAACAAAATGTTGGATGAAGAAAAAGTCCAATCATAGAAGAAACATACTAAGATTAGAGGTAAACTCATCCGTCAACGAGTTTACCTTCTAATCTTAGTATGTTTTTGTTCGTAAAATGAAAAGACGTTAATTTTGTGAATTTGTCTTTCTTTTTGTTCAAGGTTCGTTATACAATAGATATAATAACTAAAAATCTCTTAGCTAGAAATCACTTGACAGTTTAGACTAAGCATACCAAAGTGATTTTGTTAACGCTTACTAATAGTTGTTTTAAAAGTTTTGATTGTTTATGAGGTATATACCAGTTATAATATAAGAGAATAAAAAGGAGGAAATAAGATGGTATCAAGTTTACCAGTTTATATTCAAATCCACGATAAAATTAAAGAAGACATCGAACATGGTGTTTGGAAGATCGGCGACAGGCTCCCATCAGAACGTGAGCTGGCGATCCAGTTTAATGTAAGCCGAATGACGTTGAGACAAGCTATTCAAACACTTGCGGATGAAGGGATTTTAGAACGTAAAATAGGTTCAGGAACGTATGTTGCTCGTAAGAAAGTTCAAGAAAAAATGACTGGAACAACTAGTTTTACTGATATTATGCTTTCTCAAAACCGAGTGCCTTCTAGTCGAACGGTTTCATATTACGTAGCCAAGCCGAGTTCCAGTGAAATGGAAAAACTAAATCTTAAAGAAAATGAACAAATCGTTCGGATGGAGCGGATTCGTTTTGCCGATGATTTGCCGATTTGTTTTGAAATAGCGAGTGTCCCTTATTCCTTGGTCGATCAATATAGTAAGACTGAAATCACGAATTCCTTTTATAAAACGCTTGAAACAAAAGGGGGTAATAAAATCGGTCATGCCAATCAAACGATTTCAGCGATGCTAGCCTCAGAACAGATTGCCGATTATTTAAAAATCAAACGTGGTGATGCGATTTTGCGTTTACGCCAAATTTCTTATTTTGAGAATGGAACGCCATTTGAATATGTAAGAACACAATATGTTGGGAATCGTTTTGAATTTTATTTAGAAAAATAAATGAGTAAAATAAATAAATGCTGTAAAGCCCATTCCATTTGGACATTCACAGCATTTATTTTCTTTTTTTATTTGGTTAAATCGATTTTTTCGTTGATCCAGTAGACCAAAATGCCACCAATTGACATAGATAACGCTTCACCAATGGCAACAGTTAACCATGTGTAGAAAAAAGGGAGCTGGTAAAAGTAAGTCAATTGTCCAGCGACTGTAAACATGGATACCGAACAAATAATCGTAGTTACAACCATTTTTTTGTTCAGACTTTTGAATTGTTTTGTTGCATAATAAGATATAATTAAGACAATAAACGTCGATGAACTACCGATAATAACATCAACTAAACCTAATGGTGACGCAAAATTTGCGATAGCGACACCTAAAGTAATAGCTACGATATAGCGTTTGTTAAAAAGCGGTAGAAAATTAAACAGTTCTGAAAACCTGAGTTGAATAGCACCAAAACTAAACGGAGCTAAAAAAAGAGTGACAACGATATAAAGCGCTGTGATCAAAGCCATTTTTGTCAAGGAAATGACAGACCAGGCTGTAGTCTGTGGGGGTAAATGATTCATTTGTGTTCTCCTTTGTAAAACAGATGCCTGTTTTAGTAATAACTATGACCAAAGGACGTGACAAAAACTGCCAACTAAAGTGCCATAGTGTGAATTGCTTCACTGGGATTTATGTTACCGAACATCCAGCGATTTGTAAAGTATAGAAAAATGGTTAAGGCTATTATTTTTCCAACCAACCACCATCGATCGTCATGACAGTTCCGTGAATATAGTCTGCAGATTGACTTGCTAAAAAAAGTGTTAGTGAAGCAACTTCTTCCGGTTTTGCCCAACGTCCAGCCGGCGCCTCATTGGCGACCCATTCAGCCATTTTCCCATCACCAGCAAAATCAGCTGCATTCATTGGTGTTTGAATCGCACCAGGAGCAATCGCGTTTGCGCGGATGCCTTGTTTAATATAGTCATGATCCAGTTGTTTTGTATATCCGATAATCGCATGTTTTGATGCAGTATAAGCAGCACCACCACCACCTGCTACTTTTCCAGCAATGGAAGCCATATTGACGACGACACCATGTTTTTGTTTTAACATTTGAGGTAGAATGTGATTGGTAACTAAAAAGGTTCCTTTAAGATTTACGGTTAAAATACGATCCCATAACGCTTCGGATGTTTCTAAAGTCGGCGTGTAGTTATCTAAAATACCAGCAGTATTCAATAAAATGTGAATCATCCCAAAGGTATTATTGCCTTTTTTGACTGCAGAAATAATATCCTCTTTTTTTGTGATATCCCCTGTATAAGCTAGAAATTTTCCTTTTGAATTGCTTGTTTTTTCTTTAGTGATGACTAAGCCCGCTGCATCAAGGTCCATCCCTAAAACATTGGCACCTTGATTGGTAAAAGCGATTGCTTGCGCTTGTCCAATGCCAGAAGCGGCTCCTGTTATAAAAACTGTTTTTCCGCTGTATTCTGCAAAATTCATAGTAAGTCCTCTTTTCATAATCTTATAAGAAAAAAGCGAGACAAAACTAAATAACCGAGTCTTGTTTCGCTTTTTAAATCTGAATAAACAGCGAGAAATGGCACCCTTTTTTTAATTCTCAGGGCAGCTGCTGTAGTCTCGTTCCCTATTAATACTAGTCTACGTGGACGATTTTCCAATCTTCCGCTAAAACATCACAAGGTGTTGGAGAAAACATGCTGTAGCCTTCATCAGAAGTTTTGATTAAAAAATAGGGAGTAACTTGTAGAAAAGTACCATCAGATGTGCCAATTTCATCTCTAAGTTCGATGTACAGTTCAAAACCGCCCCAACCACTTCTTACGGCTTTTGCACCTTTTTTAATGTGAGGTAATGCTTCTTCAAATGTCATTTACTTGCTCCTTTTTTTGTAATTGGTTGTTCATGATAAGAGCATTTACCCTTATCAAAATGAACTTGCCCATTTAATTGTTCAACGATTTCGGTCATAAATTGCTCAGTGTTTGGCTCGTCTACTAAACAAATAATAGTAACTTGTTCGCCATAAACGGTCTCTTTTATGGTATATAAATTATTTTCCATGAAATTTTGGACTTTGCTTACATTTGGATAACTGATGGTTAAACGGATTTCTTGCTGCAGTTTTCCTTCCACTAAGCCAATTTCTGTCAGGGCATGGGAAACAGCATGGCTATACGCCCGAATCAAACCACCGGAGCCTAATTTAGTACCACCAAAATAACGTGTAACCACAGCTACAACATTGATCAATTCTTGCTTTTTCAAAACTTCTAACATCGGAACCCCTGCTGTACCGCTAGGCTCGCCATCATCACTACTACGTTGGATAGCACTTTTTTCGCCGATTATGAAGGCACTGCAATTATGAGTCGCTTTCCAATGTTCTTTTTTCTTTTGAGCAATGAAGATTTTTGCTTCATCTTCAGAGTATACTCGTTTAAGAGAGCAAATAAAACGTGATTTTTTTATCTCAATTTCACTTTCTCCATCAGAGCGAATGGTAAAATAACTTTCAAGCATTTTCTCATTCCTTTTCTACATAATACGTTAAGTATAAAAAAAATCTGAATGAGAAGCAACCGTTGTAGGAAAAATAGAGAAGAGACCTTCATTTGCTTCTTTAAATTTTTATGAGATAATGATGAAAAGAGTGGCTAAATATCAGCTTAACAACAAAAGGAGTGAAGAATTTGGCAAAAGAACGTCAGAAAAAATATGATAGCGTTACCCATTATTTAACAACCAACGGTGGTTCACAAGTTACTCTAACGTTTACTCAATTCGATGAATTACTTTTCCCTCATTCAGGACTTCCAAGAACCGCTCGAACAGATGTTGATTGGTGGGCCAATGACCATAAACATCCAGAAAAGGGAGCGTACGGTTGGCTCAATGCGGGCTATCAAGTTGCACAAGTGAATATTGCAAAAGAATATGTGGTCTTTAATAAACTACTAAAATCGAACTGGCTTATTTAACGCCTAAAACGATATCTCTTAAAAGCAGGAAGCGTTGACAAAAATCAGGTTTTTACTATACTATGAATAAAGAGAAATTAAAAATATGTTATGTTATCAATAGAAAAGGAGAGGGATTAAGATGGCTAAAAAAACAATTATGCTTGTCTGTTCTGCAGGAATGAGTACAAGTTTATTAGTAACGAAAATGCAAAAAGCAGCAGACGCACAAGGTCTGGATGCTGATATTTTTGCAGTATCTGCCTCAGATGCGGACAACAATTTGGAGAGTAAACCAGTAGATGTTTTATTATTAGGCCCGCAAGTTCGCTTTATGAAAGGCGATTTTGAGAAACGTTTGGCACCAAAAGGAATTCCTTTAGAAGTAATCAACATGGCAGATTATGGCATGATGAACGGGGAGAAAGTTTTACAGCAAGCGTTAAATTTAATTGAAAATAAATAAAGAAACAGTGAGCCAAAATGCATAATGCGTTAAGGCTCACTATTTTTTTTGTCTCTTGAAAAAACTTCTCGGTTTGGTAGAATTTAAGAAAAAGGAAAATGTTGGGAGTAAAATAGAATGAAAAAAAGAATATGGGTTGTCGGGTTATTTTTTGGCATGATGATTATTTCAGGCTTTACTGCTGCGTACATTAAACGAAATTACGCAGTGAGCATTTATCAAGCACTAAAATTTGCTGGTGTTGCCTCTGAACAAATCATTCATCAGCAAGAAGAAAAGGATCATATCGATTTGTTTCTAGCAGATGGGGCTGATTTGACGCTTATGATCATAAAAGCCAAAGAGAAAAATGGCCGCAAGAACTATGAGATTATTCAAACGAGTAAGATGGAAGATTTCTTTTCTGAACAGAAATCTTTAATAAGTGACAAGGAAGCAATAAAAAATCAGTTGGACATGTTATCTTCAATCGAAGATGCACCTTTTTCTTTTGAGAACGAGATTCATCAATCCTTTGGGAAACGGCTATTTTTTATCAATACCTCACATCATAAAGAGAGTAAAAACGTGAGAATCAATGGTCAAAAACCGACTAATACTTTTACCTATAACTATCAAGGTAATCTGAATTACGTATATTATTATGAAGAATTAAAACTAGACCAAAAAGAAATCAAGGTTAGGATGTGAGGAATCAGATGGAAAAAAATCAAAAAACAGTTGAAGAATATGTTAAAGAGGTTAAACGTTTAAGAGGTTATTTACTTATCGTATGTGTGCTAGGTCTGATTTTATTTATTCCATTGATGACGCTCTATCTATTAAATTATCACATAGGATTATTAGGTCTTTTTGGCTTATTTATGTTAGTACTCTTTAGCACAATACGAGTAAGGAAAAAAGTTCTGCAAATTCGTACGATTTTAACGATGGAGTGTGATCCAAAAAAATATGTAGCAATAAATTTGCAATTGTTAAATAAACCTTTTTACAATAAAACAGGTATCAATAACTATCAAAAGTATTTTCAGGCATTGTCAGATTACTATGCTGGTGACTTAGTAGAGATGAAAAAAAACTTAGAGGACATCGATTTTGAAGCTGGAACGCTAGATATTACACTTCAATATTATAATTTACTTGGAAATTATTACAAAGAAAGTAACGATCTTGAGGGGCTGAAAGCAACGATCGATGTTATTCGATCGTTAAAAAGTCGAAGAAAGTTTCCAAGACAGATTCAGCAATTTTATGATTCTGTAGATACGATTTTTTACCGTCATTATTTGGTTTTAACAAATGATAAAAATGCTCTGACAAAATTATTTGATTTTCTTGCAACTGAAAAAGAAATGCTAAAAAAAGTAGGTCTTCATTTTGAAATTGGGAAACTCTATTTAAAAACGGCAACTTTTGATCAGGCAGCGACTCATTTTAACTATGTTCTAGAACATGGTGGAGAGACCTATTATACAGTTTATGCTCAAAAAATGATTCACCAAATGAACGAAGAAGAATGGACAAATTACTAAATCACGAATAACTCAACTGTGCTACTTTTCTAGTAGCACAGTTGAGTTTTATAATTTTCCCACAGTAATTATATAAGTTTCGAAAAAGAAAAAATCTCAAACAAAAAATGCGTAGTTTAATTATAGAGGGGGAAAAATGCAAGAATTATGGGGAAGAAAAGTTTTAGAACAAGAACTTAATGATAGCAGTATGATTGCAAAAAAATATCAAACATTTCCAACAATGCAAGAACTGAATGAAAATGAAATCCAGTGTTTACGTTGTGGACAGATTCATTTGAAAGCTATAGTACAGTTAGTGAATCACTCTTATTATTGTCCAGAGTGTATCCAATTAGGGAGGGTGGATACAGGACAACAATTTTATCACTTAGCAGAACCAAAACCAGTCAAAAGAAACGTTCATTTTTCTTGGGAAGGCAAACTGACTATAGGTCAGCAACAAGTATCTGATCAGTTGTTGACGACTGTAAAAAATGCTGAATCAAGAATGATTTGGGCGGTCACTGGTGCTGGAAAAACAGAAATGTTGTTTAAAACGATTCATCATGCATTAGAAGCTGGCTTTCGAGTAGGCATCGCTTCTCCAAGAGTAGATGTTTGTTTAGAACTGCTCCCGAGAATCCAAGCTGTTTTTCCTGATGAACCGCTAATCATTCTTCATGGAAAGATGGCAGAAACGTACTGTTATACTAAATTGCTTATTTGTACAACACATCAGCTATTACGTTTTTATCAGGCTTTTGATGTATTGATCATCGACGAAGTAGATGCGTTTCCATTTGTTGATAACTCATTACTACAATATGGAGTGAAGCAAGCGATTAAAGAGCACGGATCACTAATTTATCTAACGGCAACACCAACCAAGGAGCTAAATAAAAAGACAGAGCAAAATGAATTACAGACAAGTATTTTACCAGCACGTTATCATCGAAGAGTATTGCCGGTTCCTAAAATAAAATGGTGTCATCGTTGGCATGAGAAAATCAAGAAAGGTCATTGTCCTAAAGAATTAGTAGCAAAGATCCACAAATTAGTGGATAAAAATGATGTGTTGATTTTTTGCCCTAGTATTTCTTTGATGGAGCAATTAAAAGGCACTGTTGAAAAAAAATTTCTAGAAACATCACTAGCCTGTGTTCATTCGCAAGACCCAGAGCGCTTAGACAAGGTTTTAAAGATGAGAAACAAAGAATACCGTATTCTTCTAACTTCTACTATCTTAGAACGTGGTGTAACATTTGATGGTGTCTCTGTCATTGTTTTAGGAGCAAACCATCCTGTTTTTACAATGTCCGCCCTTGTTCAGATTGCTGGCAGAGTGGACCGAAGGCAAAAATACACTGCAGGTGAAGTTTGGTTTTTACATGATGGTTGTACCAATGCTATGAAAGGGGCGATTAAGCAAATTAAGAAAATGAACACAATAGGTAAAGCAAGGGGATTAATTGATGAATTGTAACTATTGCCATCAAACAATTAATAGAAATTTAACGCTCAAAGAAATTTTTTTACCCCAAAAAATCTTGTCAGAACAATTATGCTCAAGATGCATGAAAACATTTCAATTATTGGAAAAAAAAGATAGCTGTCAAGGATGTCAACGTCAGTCTACTCAAACAGCTTATTGTAAAGATTGCTTAAGATGGCAACAAATTTATCCAAACTACAATTTCCAACACGAAGCACTCTTTTCTTACAATCAGGCGATGCAAGAATGGTTTGAACTCTATAAATTTAAAGGGGATTACAGACTTAGGCATAGTTTTGTACCGTATTTACAATCCTATTTTAAACAAAAAAAATCTTTTTTAGCTATTCCGATGCCAATTTCAAAAGAAAGGATGGAAGTGCGAGGCTTTAATCAAGTTGAAGGTTTACTGGATGCAGCAGGCATTCCATATGAACCCCACCTTATCCGATTTGCTCATGGACTATCTCAAGTACAAAAAACGAGAAAGGAGCGATTAAGCTTAAAGCAACCCTTCAAACTAACACAAGAGGGGCAAAAAGCTGTCTTAAATAGAGATATTATTCTTGTCGACGATATCTATACGACTGGGCGTACGCTTTTTCATGGAGCACAAGTTATTTTAGCGAATCATCCAGCAAAACTGTATACGTTTTCTCTTGCAAGATAGACGATCAATTAAAATAAAAATTCAGCCGCAATTTTGTTGGCAAAAGCAGGATAATTCGTTATAATAGAATTAAGAAGAAGGATAACAGAGTGGTCCTTTTATTCCTTCTTTAGTGTCAGATGAAAGGGGTAATTGTTATGTTTAGATATAATGTGCGTGGAGAAAACATCGAAGTTACTGAAGCAATCCGAGACTATGTAGAGAAAAAAGTCGGCAAATTAGAACGTTATTTCAGTGATTCACCTGAAGCGACCGTTCATGTGAATTTGAAAGTATACACTGAAAAAACCGCTAAAGTCGAGGTTACGATTCCTCTACCTTATTTAGTTTTACGTGCGGAAGAAACATCACCTGACTTATATGCAAGTGTTGATTTGGTTGTAGACAAGCTAGAACGCCAAATCCGCAAATTTAAAACAAAAATTAATCGTAAATCTCGTGAAACAGGGATGAACACTGCGAAAGCAGCTATTTTCTTAAATGGTGAAGAAACACCAGATGAAACGCCAGAATTAGACATCGTTCGTACAAAACGTCTTTCTTTAAAACCTATGGATAGCGAAGAAGCTGTTTTACAAATGAACATGTTAGGACATAACTTTTTTATCTTTGAAGATTCAGAAACAAATGGAACAAGCATTGTTTATCGTCGTAAAGATGGCAAATATGGTTTAATCGAAACAGACTAAATTGAGCAGGTAACGAACATATCTTGATTCAGCGAAGAAGGTCTAAAAGTAAGCGAGGATCTAATCAATCCATAAATTTTAGAAAAATTGTTATCAGGGTCAATTTATTTTCCAGATATTCGATTTTAAGAGACTGAAGCAGGACGGCATACGTTTTGCCACAGTCTCTTTCCTTATTTTAAGCATGTATACATAAAAAACGACATAATATAGTATTAATATTAAGAGAAGTTATTTCCTTTCTTGGCAACTAATGATAAAATAGAAATGATGATTGTGCATTTAGTGCAAAAAATAAATAGAGTTTATTGAAAGGAACACATAAAAACATGGCGAATTTTCTAAAAAAGATGATTGAAAATGATAAAAAGGAATTAAAACGCTTGGATGGTATTGCCAATCAAGTAGAGACTCATGCTTCAGCTACTTCGGCGTTGAGCGATGAAGAATTAAAAGCAAAGACAGACGAGTTCAAAGCGCGTTACCAAAAAGGTGAAACACTAGATCAATTATTACCAGAAGCTTTTGCGGTCGTCCGCGAAGCTGCTAAACGTGTCCTAGGTTTATACCCATACCACGTTCAGTTAATGGGTGGGATCGTTTTACATGATGGCAATATCCCAGAAATGAGAACGGGTGAAGGTAAAACATTAACTGCAACAATGCCAGTTTATTTGAATGCACTAACAGGTGAAGGTGTTCATGTCGTAACGGTTAACGAATATTTAGCAACACGTGACTCAGATGAAATGGGTGAATTGTATAATTTCTTAGGCTTGACAGTTGGTCTGAACATCAATTCAAAAACATCAGAAGAAAAGCGTGATGCCTATAATTGTGACATCACTTATAGCACAAATAACGAGTTAGGATTTGACTATTTGCGTGATAACATGGTTGTTTATCGTAATCAAATGGTACAACGCCCATTGAACTACGCAATCGTGGATGAGGTCGATTCAATCTTGATTGATGAAGCTCGTACACCATTGATTATTTCAGGTCAGGCTGAAAAATCAACTGCACTTTACACCCGCACAGATAACTTTGTTAAACGTCTAAAAGAAGAAGAAGATTACAAAATTGATGTTCAATCTAAGACGATTAGTTTAACGGAAGCTGGAATTGAAAAGGCGGAAGAAAACTTTGGTTTAGAGAACCTTTATGATATTGAAAATACAGCTTTGACACATCATATGGATCAAGCGTTACGTGCAAACTTTATCATGCTTCGTGATATCGATTATGTTGTTCAAGATGACAAAGTCTTGATCGTTGACCAATTTACTGGTCGTATTATGGATGGTCGTCGGTACTCAGATGGCTTACACCAAGCAATCGAAGCCAAAGAAGGCGTAGAGATCGAAGACGAAACAAAAACAATGGCAACAATCACATTCCAAAACTATTTCCGTATGTATAAGAAATTAGCTGGGATGACGGGTACTGCTAAAACGGAAGAAGAAGAATTCCGTGAAATCTATAATATTCAAGTGTTCCAAATTCCAACAAACCGTCCGATCATTCGTGATGACCGTGCTGATTTACTTTACCCAACATTACAAAGTAAATTTAAAGCGGTTGTTCAGGATATTAAAGAACGCTACCATAACGGTCAACCAGTTTTAGTCGGTACAGTTGCTGTTGAAACTTCTGAGTTATTATCAGAATTATTAAATGCTGAAAAAGTACCGCATGAAGTATTGAATGCCAAAAATCACTTTAAAGAAGCAGAAATTATTATGAATGCCGGGCAAAAAGGTGCGGTAACGATTGCTACTAATATGGCTGGTCGTGGTACGGATATCAAGCTTGGTTTGGGTGTTATTGAGCTTGGCGGTTTAGCTGTAATTGGTACAGAACGTCACGAATCACGCCGTATTGATAATCAATTGCGTGGACGTGCGGGTCGTCAAGGAGATCCTGGGGTTTCACAATTCTATCTATCACTTGAAGATGACTTGATGAAACGTTTTGGTTCAGAAAGAATCAAAGCATTCTTGGATCGCATGAACATTGAAGAATCAGATGCAGTTATCCAAAGTAAAATGTTAAGTAAGCAAGTAGAATCAGCTCAAAAACGTGTTGAAGGGAACAACTACGATACACGTAAAAATGTCTTGCAATACGATGATGTAATGCGTGAACAGCGTGAAGTTATTTACGCGCAACGTCAAGAAGTGATAATGGAAGATAAAGAGTTGACTGAAACATTATTAAACATGGTAAAACGTACGATCACTCGTGTTGTAGATAGCCATACACAATTAGAAAAAGAAAACTGGAACCTTGATGGAATCGTTGATTTCGCCTCTTCAACATTGGTGCATGAAGACTCTATTTCTAAAGCTGATCTAGAAGGCAAATCACCAGAAGAAATCAAAGCGTATCTAGTAAAACGTGCTCAAGAAGTTTATGATATCAAAGTAGAACATTTGAATGGTCCAGAACAAATTCTGGAATTCCAAAAAGTTGTTATTTTACGTGTTGTAGATACAAAATGGACCGATCATATCGATGCAATGGATCAATTGCGTCAATCAGTTGGGTTACGTGCTTACGGACAAAACAATCCATTGGTTGAATATCAAACAGAAGGCTACAATATGTTTGAAGAAATGATTGGAGCAATTGAATACGAAGTTACTCGCTTATTCATGAAATCAGAAATTCGCCAAAATGTTCAACGGGAACAAGTAGCACAAGGTGAAGCTGTTCATCCAACAGATGATGAAGAACCCCAAAGTAACACAAGTGCTAAAAAGAAACCGATTCACGTAGATGAAAAAATAGGACGCAATGATCCATGTCCATGCGGCAGTGGAAAGAAATACAAAAACTGTCACGGCAAAGGTCAATAAGAAGCGATGAAGGTGAGGCGTTCGCCTCGCCTTCATTTGTTTGCAACACAAAGTATTGAAAATGGAAGGAAGAAAATATCATGGAAAATGCTGAAATCCGCACTATTTTAGATGAAATGAATCAATCAATCACAAGTTTCAGGGGGTCTCTTTGACTTAGATCAGTTAGAAGAGGACATCGCTGAAGCTGAAAATAGAATGGCAGAGCCAGGCTTTTGGGATAATTCACAAACAGCACAACAATTGATCAACGAAACGAATTCCTATAAAGAGAAGTATCAACAATTTCATCAATTTGCAGACGAATTAGAAGAATTGGAAATCATGAGTGAGATGCAACAAGAAGAATATGATCCTGATACGCAGACTGAACTAGAAGAACGCTTAGTCGCTTTGAAAGAAAAATTAAGTATTTATGAACTTTCGCTACTATTAAACGAGCCTTATGACAAAAATAATGTTATCATGGAACTTCATCCAGGAGCGGGTGGTACTGAATCACAAGATTGGGGTAGCATGTTGCTGCGAATGTATACACGTTGGGCCGAAAGTCATGGGTTTCAAGTAGAGACATTAGATTACCAATCAGGTGATGAAGCAGGTATTAAGAGTGTGACCCTTCTAATTAAAGGTTATAATGCTTATGGCTATTTGAAATCAGAAAAAGGGGTACATCGCTTAGTTCGAATTTCTCCATTTGATTCTGCCAAACGTCGCCACACTTCTTTTTGTTCTGTCGACATTATGCCTGAGCTAGATGAAAATGTAGAGATCGATATTAATACGGACGATTTAAAAGTCGATACGTATCGAGCAAGTGGTGCTGGTGGTCAGCATATCAATAAAACCGAATCGGCTGTTCGAATCACGCATATTCCAACAGGAACCGTTGTTGCTAGTCAAGCACAACGGTCACAATTAAAAAACCGAGAACAAGCGATGGGCATGCTGAAAGCAAAACTTTATCAATTAGAGTTGGATAAAAAAGCGCAGGAAGCTGCTTCATTACGTGGGGAACAATTAGAAATTGGTTGGGGCTCACAGATTCGTTCTTATGTTTTCCATCCTTATTCAATGGTGAAAGATCATCGAACAAATTATGAAACTGGAAATGTACAAGCCGTGATGGATGGGGATTTAGATGGATTTATTGATGCGTACTTAAAGCAGAAGCTAAATTGATCAATTTACAGAAATGAAATAAAATTGTAAACTGTTGAAAGAGCCTTGAAACAAAGTCATGTTATAATGATTGATAGTCTAGAAAAACAGAGATGGAGAGAATACGCCATGATTGAAATGAAAGATGTAATGAAGAAATATTCGAATGGTACAACGGCTATCCGAAATATTTCAATAGAAATAAAGCAAGGTGAATTCGTTTATGTTGTTGGTCCTTCCGGAGCCGGAAAATCAACATTTATTAAATTAATGTACCGTGAAGAAAAAGCCACTAAAGGTCGCTTGAAAGTTGCTAGTCATGATCTAATGAAAATAAAAAATTCTGAAGTTCCGTATCTTAGAAGAGAGATCGGTATCGTCTTTCAAGATTACAAATTATTGACGAAAAAAACAGTTTATGAGAACGTTGCTTATGCTATGCAAGTTGTTGGTCGTAAGCCAAGAGAAATCAAAAAAAGAGTGATGGAAGTACTTGATTTAGTTGGTTTGAAGCATAAAGTACGCGTCTTTCCAAGTGAATTATCTGGTGGGGAACAACAACGTGTTTCAATTGCTCGTGCAATCGTAAATACGCCCAAAGTTCTCATTGCAGATGAACCAACAGGGAATCTTGATCCAGAGAACTCATGGGAAATCATGAAACTTTTAGATCGGATCAATGCTCAAGGAACAACTGTTGTAATGGCAACGCATAATAGTACGATCGTAAATACGATTCGTCATCGCGTAATCGCCATCGAAAATGGTCGAATTATTCGAGACCAAGCGGAAGGAGAATATGGCTACGATGATTAGAACCTTCTTTTCTCATGTCTTAGAAAGTATCAAAAGTTTAAAACGTAATGGGTGGATGACAATAGCATCTGCAAGTGCAGTTACCATTACGTTAGTCCTTGTTGGGCTTTTTATGGCAGTAATTTTTAATGCAACAAAATTAGCAAAAGATATTGAAGAAAACGTAACTGTTTCTGTATTCGTTGATATTGGCACAACCCCAGACGAAATGCAGCAATTAGAAAAAGAATTGAATAAAATCGACAATGTCGAAACTATTTCATATTCAAATAAAGATAAACAATTAGAAAAAATTCAAAAACAAATGGGTGAAGCTTGGAACTTATTCGAAGGTGACAGCAATCCCTTGTACGATGTCTATTATGTAAGTGCAAAAGAACCATCAGATACGAAAAAAATATCGGAAAAGGCAGCAACATTAGCGAATGTCTTTAAAGCAGACTATGGCGGTGTTTCTTCCGATAAAATTTTCAGTATTGCAGGAAAAGTTCGAACTTGGGGCTTAGGTGCAGCAATTTTACTATTGTTTGTCGCTGTATTCTTGATTTCAAACACGATCCGTATTACGATTCTTTCTCGTCAAAGAGAAATCCAAATCATGCGTTTAGTTGGTGCTAAAAACGGCTATATTCGTTGGCCTTTCTTTATAGAAGGAGCATGGATTGGCTTAATTGGAGCGATCATTCCAATTTTAGTTTTAACATTTGGGTATCAAAAATTCTATACGTTATTCAACCCGCAATTGCTAAGTTCAAATTATTCATTATTAAAACCTGAATCATTTGTTTGGCAGATCGATCTACTGATGATCGTTATTGGGATGACAATCGGCTCGTTAGGTTCAATCATTTCGATGCGCCGCTTCTTAAAAATTTAATAGAATTAAAAGCAGACATTTTTTGTCTGCTTTTTCTTTACTTATTTTCAGAAGTTCGTTATGCTTTACTAGGGGATGAGTGAAGTGATTGGGGTGAATAAATGAAATTTTTATATGATAATTTCTTTGTTATTATTTTTATTGCTAATATGCTATTATCATTGATTATTGTTTTTCGAGAACGCAAACAAACTGCTCAAACATGGTCATGGTTGCTGGTATTAATGTTTATTCCAGTTTTAGGATTTATTCTTTATATTTTCTTGGGTCGAGGCATATCAAAAGATAAAATATTCGATATGAAGATGCAAGCTAAAATCGGGATGAACGCTGAAATACAAGCAGAAAAGCAATCATTGTTAAGAGGGTTATTTCCACATCCACCGACAGGAGAAGTGGAGTCAAAGCAGCTAATTTATATGTTGACTGTTTTTGAGAGCTCATTATATACAACGAATAATGAGGTTCTTTTATATACAGATGGAAGAGAAAAATTTGATGGATTGATTGCAGATATTCGGCAAGCTACGGATCATATTCATATGGAGTATTACATTTATCGTGGTGATACTTTAGGCAAGGAAATCCGTCAGGAACTGATCAATGCTGTCAAAAGAGGGGTAAAAGTACGTTTACTCTTAGACGCCTGGGGTTCAACCCAAGTTAATATGAAATTTTTTGAAGAACTAAAGAAGATTGGAGGAGAAATTGCCTTTTTCTTTCCTCTGTTTGTTCCATATTTAAATCCGCGAATTAACTATCGTAATCATCGAAAAATCGTAGTGATTGATGGGAAGATCGGCTATACAGGTGGATTTAACGTTGGTAATGAATATTTAGGTGAAGTCAAAAAGTTTGGGTACTGGCGTGACAATCATTTAAGAATCTCTGGTGAAGCTGTTTATAGTTTACAAAATCGTTTTTTGATGGACTGGAATTCTCAACATCGTAAAGAATTAAGCTATGATTCTGCTTATTTTCCTCCAATTGATTCAGCTGGGAAAAAAGCAGTTCAAGTAGTAACGAGTGGACCAGATTCAGAACATGAGCAAATCAAAATGACCTACCTAAAAATGATTTCAATCGCTAAAAAAGAAATACTGATTCAAACGCCGTATTATATACCAGATGCATCAATTCATGAAGCCTTAAAATTAGCATTACTTTCGGGTGTAAAAGTTCGTATGCAAATACCAAACAAACCAGATCATATGTTAGTTTATTGGGCAACTTATTCCTTTTCTGCAGAATTATTAAAGTATGGAGCGATTATTGAGACCTATGAACATGGCTTTATTCATGCTAAAACGATGATCATCGATGGTGGTGTTGTTTCTGTTGGATCAGCGAATATCGATGTTCGTTCATTCCGACTAGATTTTGAGGTGAATACAATTATTTACGATCAAGAATTTTCAGAAGAAGTTAGAGATGCTTTTTACGAAGATTCCAAAGTATCAGAGCTTTTAACAGAAGAAAAATACCGTAATCGAGGTGTTTTCATCAAACTAAAAGAAGGATTAGCTCGTCTGATTTCACCACTGTTGTAATTCCTATAAAAAGTGTAATCTTAGTAACGGATTGCACTTTTTATTTTGTTTATAATGTTTTTTTGTTATTTTATTACAAAAAAGTAAAAGCTGTAGCAACTTATAATTTTCAATGGAAACACTTAATGTTAAAATAAAGTGATTGAATTGAGTTTGGAGGATTATCAGATAAATGAAAAAGAAAATACTATTATTTGTTAGTTTAATTGGAATACTGACTTTATCCGGCTGTGCGAAGTGGATCGATCGAGGTGAATCGATCACAGCAGTTGGCTCATCAGCTCTTCAGCCGCTAGTGGAAACCGCGGCAGAAGAATTTCAAAATCAAAACCCAGGACGTTTTGTTAATGTTCAAGGTGGGGGAAGTGGAACAGGTTTAAGTCAAGTACAATCAGGGGCAGTAGACATTGGAAACTCTGACTTGTTTGCAGAAGAGAAAAAAGGGATCGATGCCACTAAACTGACAGATCATAAAGTTGCGGTAGTGGGGATCACGCCGATCGTCAATAAGAATATTGGATTGTCCGATATTTCGTTAGACAACCTGAGAAAGATTTTTCTAGGAGAAATTACCAATTGGAAAGAAATTGGTGGAAACGATATCCCGATTGTCCTGTTGAATCGTGCTGCTGGAAGTGGTACACGTGTGACTTTTGAACGCTGGGTATTAGATGGGAAAACGGCGATTCAAGCGCAAGAACAAGATTCAAGTGGAATGGTTCGCTCGATTGTTGCAGACACTCCAGGAGCAATCAGTTACACGGCTTTTTCCTATGTTAATGATGAGGTTAACACGCTAAGTATTGATGGGGTAAAACCGACTGATGAGAATGTTGTTACCAATAAATGGTTTATTTGGTCTTATGAACATATGTATACATTAGGAAAACCAAAACAATTAACTGATGAATTTTTGGCCTTTATGTTATCAGATGATGTGCAGGAAAAAATCATTGGTCAATTAGGCTATATTCCAGTTTCTAAGATGAAAGTAGAGCGGGATTGGCAAGGAAATCTTATTAAATAATCCGCCTTTACACAAAATTTACAAACTTAACATAAGATTTACATGTTATTAAACGCAAATTGATGTTTGAAAGTTAGACTGAATTTATTATGGAAAGTGTTGAACAAACGGGAGATTTATGTTTGGTTGGATAAAAGGTGAGTGAGGTAAAAAGCACCTCAATCATTTTTCCTATTTTCCAGTCGAAGCTGAACGAGCACGTTATGCTTTTAAAATAAGGAGGAATTTTCTTGGAAGATGTGCAGAAAACGTTATTAACAAAATCAAAGCGCGCTAGAATGGAACAGCGAGGGAAGTTTATTAGTTTTCTTTGCATCGCATTGATTGTTTTGGTTGTTTTATCGATTTTTTATTTTGTAGCTAGTAAAGGTTTAGCAACCTTTTTTACAAATAAAATCAAAGTTTCTGATTTCTTATTCGGTACTAATTGGAACCCAGGTGAAACTGGGACGGATGGGAAACCCATGGTAGGCGCTTTGCCGATGATAGCAGGTTCTTTTATTGTCACATTTTTATCTGCGATCATTGCAACACCCTTTGCAATTGGTGCAGCAGTATTTATGACAGAAATTTCACCGAAAAAAGGATCAAAAATTTTACAACCAGTTATTGAACTATTAGTTGGGATTCCATCCGTTGTTTATGGCTTTATTGGGCTGTCTGTAATCGTACCCTTTATTCGTTCAATTTTTGGCGGTACAGGTTTTGGGATTTTAGCTGGGACTTTTGTTTTGTTTGTTATGATTTTACCAACTGTTACAACGATGACGGTTGATGCACTAAAATCGGTTCCTCGGCATTATCGGGAAGCATCATTAGCCTTAGGTGCAACACGCTGGCAAACGATCTATAAAGTGGTCTTGCGTGCGGCGGTTCCAGGCTTATTGACAGCTGTTGTTTTCGGAATGGCACGTGCCTTTGGGGAGGCGTTAGCAATCCAAATGGTTATCGGAAATGCAGCAATTATGCCATCAAGTTTGACAACTCCAGCTTCAACTTTGACAAGTATTTTAACAATGGGCATTGGAAATACTATCATGGGAACAGTAGAAAATAATGTTCTTTGGTCACTTGCTTTGATCTTGTTGTTGATGTCCTTATTCTTTAATATCATTATTCGGATCATTGGTAAGAAAGGGGCCTTGAAATAATGAATGCAAAAAAAGCAGATAAAATTGCAACAGGTATTTTATATGCCATTTCAGGTGTGATTGTTTTAATTTTGGCAGCATTGCTACTTTATATTCTTGTCCGCGGTATTCCTCATATTTCTTGGGACTTTTTAACAAAACCTTCTAAAGCCTATCAAGCAGGTGGGGGGATCGGGATTCAATTATTCAATTCACTCTACTTACTATTGATTACGATGTTGATTAGCTTCCCTATTTCTTTAGGAGCTGGTATTTACCTTTCAGAGTATGCAAAGAAAAATTGGTTGACTGATGTGATCCGTACATCAATCGAAATTTTAAGTTCACTTCCTTCTGTTGTGGTTGGTTTGTTTGGTTTCTTGATTTTTGTAGTACAGATGGGTTATGGTTTTTCCATTATTTCAGGTGCTTTAGCACTGACATTTTTCAACTTACCTTTATTGACAAGAAACGTTGAAGAATCATTAAAAGCCGTTCATTACACACAGCGAGAAGCTGGGCTGTCATTGGGCTTATCCCGCTGGGAAACAGTCTTGAAAGTTGTTGTTCCAGAAGCCTTACCAGGAATATTAACGGGTGTGATCTTAAGTTCTGGGCGGATTTTTGGTGAAGCCGCCGCTTTGATTTACACTGCTGGCCAAAGTGCACCAGCCTTAGATTTCAGTAACTGGAACCCATTAAGCGTTTCAAGTCCGATTAGTATCTTCCGTCAAGCGGAAACGTTGGCTGTCCATATTTGGAAAATTAATACAGAGGGAACGATGCCAGATGGTGCAGCTGTTTCGGCAGGTGCTTCAGCTGTTCTGATTTTAGTCGTTTTACTATTTAACTTTGGTGCACGTTTTATCGGAAATAGATTATATAAAAGAATGACATCAGCCTAATGTTAGGGGAATCAGAATGAAAGAATACAATTTAAATGACACGAATATTATAAAATTGCCAGAGCCGATCGCTTTGCATACCGATGATTTACATGTCTGGTATGGAGATAACGAAGCAATCAAAGGTGTTGATCTAGAATTTGAAAAAAATAAGATCACCGCTTTAATTGGACCATCTGGCTGCGGTAAATCAACCTATTTACGTTCGCTTAATCGGATGAATGATGGGATCGCCAATACTAGAGTAACTGGTAAAATCATGTACAAAGAGGTGAATGTTAATACGAAAGAAGTAGATGTTTACGAAATGCGTAAACGGATCGGCATGGTATTTCAACGTCCCAATCCTTTTAGCAAATCAATCTATGAGAATATTACATTTGCTTTAAAACAGCATGGTGAAAAAGATAAGAAAAAGTTAGATGAAATTGTCGAAACGAGTTTAAAACAGGCGGCACTTTGGGATCAAGTCAAAGATAATTTAGACAAAAGTGCGTTAGCTTTATCTGGTGGGCAACAACAACGCTTATGTATTGCCAGAGCAATCGCCATGAAACCAGATATTTTACTTTTAGATGAACCAGCGAGTGCGCTAGACCCTATTTCGACTGGTAAAGTAGAGGAAACCTTAGTTAATTTGAAAGATGATTACACAATCATCATTGTGACACATAATATGCAACAAGCTGCTCGTATCAGTGATTACACAGCCTTTTTCTATCTAGGAAAAGTAATTGAATACGATGAAACAAGAAAAATCTTTACACGACCAAAAATTCAAGCGACAGAAGACTATGTTTCTGGACATTTTGGTTAGGAGGAGTACGATGACAAACGAAATTATCTCATCAAAAGATTTGCATTTATATTATGGAAAAAAAGAAGCACTTAAAGGGATTGATTTAAGCATCAATCAAGGAGAAATTACGGCAATGATCGGACCGTCTGGTTGTGGTAAGTCTACTTATTTACGTTCGTTGAACCGAATGAATGATTTAATTCCTGGGGTAACGATTACGGGAAGCGTTGTGTATAAAGGCAAAGATATCTACGGACCTAAGACAGATATTGTAGATTTACGAAAAGAAATCGGAATGGTCTTTCAACAACCGAATCCATTTCCTTTTTCTATCTATGAAAATGTGATTTATGGTTTGCGTTTAAAAGGTGAAAAGAATAAGCAAGTATTAGATGAAGCAGTCGAAAACAGTTTAAAAGCGGCATCAGTTTGGGATGACGTAAAAGATAAACTGCATAAAAGTGCTTTATCATTGTCAGGTGGGCAACAACAACGTGTGTGTATTGCTCGGGTTTTAGCAGTCGATCCTGAGATCATTTTACTGGACGAGCCGACAAGTGCCCTTGATCCGGTTTCAAGTGGTAAAATCGAAAACATGCTTTTAACATTGAAAGAGAAATATACGATGATCATGGTGACACACAACATGTCCCAAGCATCACGGATTTCTGATAAAACAGCGTTCTTTTTACAAGGGGAATTGATAGAATTTAATGATACAAAGAAAATATTTTTGAATCCTAAAGAAAAACAAACCGAAGACTATATTTCTGGAAAATTTGGTTAAACAATAAAGGAGGAAAACACATGTTGCGCAGCCAGTTTGAAGAAGAATTATTGAATTTGCATAATCAATTTTATGAGATGGGGATGATGGTAAGTAATGTTGTACATAAATCAGTCCGTGCTTATATTAACCATGATAAAAAAATTGCAAATGAAGTCATTGATTACGATGTACAAATCAATGATATGGAAGTCAAGCTTGAGAAGAAAAGTTTTGAAATGATTGCTTTACAACAACCCGTTACAACAGATTTAAGAATGATCATTACCGTGATGAAAGCTAGTTCAGATTTAGAGAGAATGGCAGATCATGCAGTTTCAATTGCAAAATCAACAATTCGTTTAAAAGGGGAAACAAGAATCCCAGAAATCGAAAAAGAAATTTCAGATATGTCAGACTATGTTAAAAAAATGGTTGATAACGTACTGATCGCTTATGTCAAAACAGATCAAAAAGATGCGCGGATGATCGCTAAAATGGATACTCGCGTAAATGAGTATTTTGATAGTATATATAGCCATTCCATCAAGGCGATGCAGGCGAATCCTGAGACGGTTGTCAGTGGAACAGATTATCTTCATGTAGCAACGTATTTAGAGCGCATTGGCGATTATGTCACAAATATCTGTGAATGGATCGTTTATCTAGCGACTGGAAAAATCACAGAGCTAAATAGCAATCACGACGAATAAATCAGTAAAACAATTTATTTGAGAGTAGATCAAAACAGTTTGTTTTGGTCTATTTTTTTGTTTTTAGTTCGTTTTTTTAATCTCATTAATGTAAAAAATAAATTTGAACATAATTTCAACAATATGTTTACATTTGTTCTTACCTCGTGTATTATACAAATATATTGGAAAGCGCTAACCATTATAATTAAAATTTTGGGGTGAGTTAATTTGGAAGAAACAAATGTTGTTGTTGGTAATGTGAAACGTCCATCCTTGATTGAACAGCGGAAACAATGGTTTAAGGAATTTATGAAACCGTTTTTGGTCGTTGTAGTCATCTACATCACGATGTATATGATTCGTAATAATTTTAAAGCCGCCCAGCCCTTATTAAAAAGTCAATTAGGTCTGACTACGACTGATCTTGGTTATATCGGATTTGTCTTTTCAATTGTTTATGGCTTTGGTAAATTTATAGTTGGGTATCTTGTAGACGGTAAAAATACGAAGAAAATTTTATCGATTTTGTTGTTACTCTCTTCGATCACTGTTTTATGTATGGGGATTTTGTTTACGATGAATAATGTCCCGATGGGCTGGATCGTTGTATTATGGTCACTGAATGGCTTGTTCCAATGTGTGGGCGGTCCTAGTTGTGCTTCAGTGATTACCCAGTGGACGACTAGAAGCAATCGTGGTCGGTATATTGGGTTATGGAATGCCTCTCACAATATTGGCGGAGGTTTTGCAGGGATTTTTGCTGTGTGGTGTGCAACGACTTTCTTCAAAGGACAAGTTGCCGGAATGTTTATTATTCCAGCAATTGTTGCGGCTATAGTTGCCATCATTACTTTTTTTATTGGGAAGAATCGACCAGAAGACCTTGGTTGGAATTCCAGTGAAGAAATCTTTGGTGAACCAGTAGAAGAAGCAAATATTGATGCTGAACACTTAACAAAGTGGGAGATCTTTAAAAAATATTTATTAACGAATCCTTATATTTGGGTATTATGCGTAGCGAATGTTTTTGTTTACATTGTGCGGATCGGTATCGATAATTGGGCTCCGTTATACGTAACAGAACATTTGAATTTTTCACAAGAAGCAGCGGCACAAACGATTTTTTACTTTGAGATGGGCGCATTGATAGGTTGTCTGGCTTGGGGCTATATCTCAGACTTATTAAAAGGGCGGCCAGCCTTAGTGGCTACAATCAGCACTATCTTATTACCAATCGGGATTATAGGGTACCAGCTTGGGACAACAGAATTTGTGATCAATGCCTCATTATTCATGTTGGGGATGATGGTCTTTGGTCCGCAACTATTGATCAATTTATCTATGCTAGGATTTGTTCCTAAAAAAGCGACAGTTGTCTCTGGTGGTTTATTAGGCGCTTTTGCTTATCTATTCGGGGACTCAATGGCAAAAATTCTTCTAGCAAAAATTTCTGATCCATCAAAAGAAGGCGTGAATTTCTTTGGTCACGTGTTACATGGTTGGAATGATACCTTTATCATTTTTTACATTTCAATCGTGATCATTGCTGTTCTTTTGGGAATCGTTGCTTTAGCAGAAGAAAGAAGAAGGAAAAAAGTAAAGGCATAAAGGTGGAATAAACAAATGAACAGACAAATTACAAACTTTAGAGATTTAGGTGGAATCAAGAACAAAGAAGGAAAAACAGTGAAGCAAAAAAAACTACTACGGTCGGGTCATCTAGTAAATTTAGACAAAGAAACCCAATCTGTTTTAGTTGAAACGTTTAATCTAACCAGAATCATTGATTTTAGGCGTGGCTTTGAAATCAGTGAGTCACCAGATACACCGATAGAAGAAGTGGAGTATATCAATTTAGATTTATTAGGAAAAATGAATGCCAAAAATTCAAGCTTAGCAGATTTTGCTAAATTAAAGTCAGTTGAAGCAGTCGATAAACATATGCTAGGTGTCTATGAAGATTTAATCTTGAATCCAGGGGCACAAGAAGGCTTTACTGAATTTATGGACTACATTTTAGCCAATAAAGACGGAGCGACAATTTTTCATTGTTTTGCTGGAAAAGACCGAACTGGCTATGCTTCAGCTTTGTTATTGTCACTATTAGACGTAGACAAAGAAGCAATCTATAAAGATTTCTTGATCACCAACACGGAAAGAAAATCCGCAAATGATAGCTTAGTACAACAATTCAGAGAACAAGGATTTAATGAAGAACAACTTGAATCCTTAGCAACAGCTCTTTATGTAAAAGAGGATTATCTGGATCATGCACTAAATTTAATTGAGAAAAATTTTGGTACTACCGAACAATATGCTGCGCAATGTTTGAACTTTGATCAACAAAAGCTAGCTGAGTTAAGAAGTATTTATTTGGCTAACTAAAAAAGTCAATTTGTCATCCTTGCTAGTTCTTGCTATAATGAGCGTAAATAATAAGGAACGGACAATGAGTATGGATAAAGAAAAACAACAGCTTAGTATTGAAGTGGCAAGACTCTATTATCAATCTTCGCTTAGTCAACAGGAAATTGCTGAAAAATTAAATGTTTCACGTCCAACAATTTCACGACTATTACAGTATGCAAAAGAAAAAGGGTATGTTCAAATCACGATTTTTGATCCTTTTTCTGATCTGTTTGAAATTGAAAAAAAGTTAAAAGAAAAATATGGCTTAGAAGAAGTCCATGTTGCTTTTTCACCTGATCCCAATTACAATTCAATTTCAGAATATTTGACATCATATGCTGCTGAATATCTTGAGGATACGATTAAAAGTGGAGATATTGTCGGTGTTAGCTGGGGCACAACGATGCATAAGACTGTTTCTAAGATGAGCCGTCTCGATGTTAAAGGTGTAGAAGTTGTTCAGTTAAAAGGTGGTATAGCGTACTTTGATGTGAATAATTATGCGTTTGAGACGATTACGCTGTTTGCTGAAATGTTAAATACAAAAGCTAGAACATTTCCTTTACCCGTTATTTTAGATAGTAAAAAAGCGAAGGACTTGGTTGTAGCTGATCGTCATATTAGTAAGGTTATCGAATTAGGAAGACAAGCAAATATAGCAGTTTTTACAGTTGGAACCGTACAAAGTGAGTCGTTGCATTTTCGCTTAGGTTATTTTACAGAATCAGAAGAAAAATCCCTTAAAGCGAATGCGGTAGGTGATATCTGTTCGAGATTCTTTAATGAAAAGGGACAAATCAGTGATGAGGAAATCAATGGTCGAACGATTGGTATTGAGCTTGAGGAACTGAAGACCAAAGAAAAAGCTATTTTGATTGCTGGAGGCGATCGTAAAATCAAAGCAATCCACGGTGCACTAGTTGGTGGTTATGCAAATGTTTTATTGATCGATAAGTTTACAGCAATGAAACTTTTAAATCACTAATTATATTGAAAAACAGGAGTAGAGAATATAGACTACTCTTTTATAACTATTTTATATGAACGAAATTTCAGTTTTTAAGAACGGAATTTCTGGAAGGAAGAGTGTTAATGAATATAAACAAAATGATCGATCACACATTATTAAAACCGGAAGCGGATGAGCAGGCCTTAATGCGCTTGATTGAAGAAGCAAAAAAATATGAATTTGCTTCTGTTTGCGTGAATCCTTACTGGGTAGCCAAAGCGAGTAAAGAGTTAGCTGGAACATCGGTAGAAGTTTGTACAGTTATTGGATTTCCTCTAGGAGCTAGTACAACGGCAACAAAAGCATTTGAAGCAGCAGATGCGATTAAAAATGGTGCAACAGAAGTTGATATGGTCATAAATGTTGGTGCGTTAAAATCGGGTGATGAGGAAACGGTTTTAAAAGATATTGAAGCAGTCGTCTTGGCGGCTAAAGGAAAAGCTCTAGTTAAAGTGATACTTGAAAACTGCATACTAACAGATAGAGAAATAGTAATAGCTTCAAAATTATCTGTTCAAGCTGGGGCCGACTTTGTTAAAACATCAACTGGCTTTTCAACAGGAGGAGCGACCATCAAAGATATCGCTTTGATGCGTAAAACAGTTGGTCCGAATATCGGTGTAAAAGCATCGGGTGGTGTTCGTAATGCAGAAGATGCTAAAGCGATGATCCATGCAGGGGCATCAAGAGTTGGTGCTAGTTCAAGTGTGGCAATCGTTGATGCGACAATCAACGATACGACAGGTGGATATTAAGTGTTAAACAATTGAGATTGTGAGGTACGAATGATGAGAATGGTTGATATTATTGAAAAAAAACGGAATGGTAATGAACTGAGTAAAGAAGAGATCGAGTTTTTTATCGCGGGTCTAACAAATGAAACAATCCCAGATTATCAAGTAAGTGCTTTTTTAATGGCTGTTTATTTCCAAGATATGTCAGATGAGGAAAGAGCAAATCTAACCTTAGCGATGGTCCATTCTGGTGATGTGATCGATTTATCGGCTATCGAAGGTATTAAAGTAGATAAACATTCAACAGGCGGTGTTGGGGATACAACAACATTAGTCTTAGCACCTCTTGTGGCCGCTCTTGATATTCCTTTTGCAAAAATGTCTGGTCGCGGTTTAGGTCACACAGGTGGTACAATCGACAAGCTAGAAGCCTTTGATGGGTTTCATGTAGAATTGACAGACGATCAATTTACTGAAATGGTCAACCGAGATAAAATTTCAGTAATCGGCCAATCAGGAAATCTAACTCCAGCAGATAAAAAACTTTACGCATTAAGAGACGTGACAGCAACGGTTAGTTCAATCCCATTGATTGCCAGTTCAATTATGAGTAAAAAAATTGCAGCGGGTGCAGATGCTATTGTTTTGGATGTTAAAACTGGTGCAGGTGCCTTTATGAAAACCGAAGAAGATGCAATCGAATTAGCATCAGCGATGGTTCGAATAGGTAACTTAGTTGGAAGAAATACAATGGCCATCATCTCTGATATGTCGCAACCGCTTGGTAATGCCATCGGAAACTCTTTAGAGGTAAAAGAAGCAATCGATACCTTGCATGGAAATGGGCCAGCCGATTTAACTGAATTAGTCTTGACTTTGGGGAGTCAAATGGTGGTCCTCGCTGGAAAAACAGATTCTCTAGAAGAAGCAAGGGAATTACTACAAGGTGTGATCAAAGATGGATCAGCTTTAGTGAAATTCAAACAGTTCATCAAAAACCAAGGAGGAGATCCTGACTGGATAGAGAATCCTACTTTATTACCGCAAGCCAGATTTGAAATAGAAGTTATCGCGGATTCAGACGGTTTTGTCACAGAAATTGTTGCTGATAATATTGGTGTCGCAGCAATGAAACTTGGGGCAGGACGTGAAACAAAAGAAGAGGATATCGACTTAGCAGTTGGGTTAATTTTAAGAAAAAAAGTCGGAGATCCAGTTAAAAAAGGTGACAGCTTAGTGACGATTTTTGCCAATCAAGAAGATGTTACAGCTGTACAAGAGATGATCAAAGACAATGTTCGCATTGGTTCAGATATACCTGAAAGTCAATTGATTTATCGTGAGATCCACAATTGACCTAAGGAGTTAAAAAAGTAAAAAGGGTATGTTTCATATATAAATAGCAGAGTGTGAGGCAAAACTAAAATACGTTTTGTTTCACACTCTCATTTTGGATCAGTGATGGGACAAAAGCGGCTGCTTTTTGATATAAAGATAGTGTTTCTTCTATTATAAGTACTTAAAATCAATGCTTAGTGAAAATAAATTAGTGCTTACCCTTGAGGACTACCGAAAATTCATTCTTAAGTCCTATGACAAATGATTAAAAAGAAGGCATAATAGGTACATAAGGAAAACACCCTCGGGTGAAAAATTTGCTAAGGAGGCAATTTCCATGAAAGAAAGAGAAAGAGTATTAGACTTAGTTAAAAAAGGTATCCTATCTTCAGAGGAAGCTTTAGTCTTATTAGAAAATATGGCGACAGAAAAAGATGAAAAACAAATCAAAAAAGCTGCCGACCAAGTAAATGTAACAAATCCAACTGTTGACACAAAAGAGAATGACAAAGTCGTAGATTTATTAAATAAGTTAGAGAACAAGGAAGAAGAAACAATCGAACCTGAGATTTCTGATGAAGAAATCAAAGCAAAAGAAGCTGAAGATCATGAGCGTTTAGAAAAAATTCTAGATGCGTTAGCAACGGAAGCGAACAGAGCTTCTGTAGAGCTAGATGAGATCAATGCTGAAATCGCTGGTGTTAAAGAAGAAATCAAAGAAGCACAAGAAAAATTAATGGAATTAAATACTAAAGAAGAATTAAGTGAATTAACACCTGAAGATTTAGATGAAAGAGCGTCATTGGAGGCTGAAATCAAAGCGTTAGAAGATTCTTTAGATGAAAGAATCCAAGAAAAAATTGCTCTAGAAGCTGAATTGAAAAATATTCGTAAAGAGCAATGGTCTGAAACGAAAGATCGTGTTGCTTCAAAATTTGATATTCCAGATGATTGGAAAGAGCAAGCGACAGACACGATCAATCAAGTCGGTGAAAAAATGAGTGAAGCAGGTTCTCAATTAGGATCATTCCTTAAAAAGACATTCAATTCATTTTCTGAGACAATGAATGATAACATGGAATGGAAAGATGTTAGTTTCAAAGTTCCTGGTGTTGCTACAACAAAATTTGAACATGAATTTAATTATCCAGCACCTTTAGCAAGCTTGATCGATGTCAAAGTAGCAAATGGAAACATTGTATTCAAGACGTGGGATCAACCAGATGTTAAAGTTGAAGGGAAAATCAAACTTTATGGTAAAATGGACGCTGAAACACCACTGGAAGCTTTCTTAGAAAGAAGCCAAATCGATGTGGATGACGAAGTGATTTCATTCCAAATTCCCAATAAACGTGTTCGTGCAGATCTAATCTTCTACTTACCAGAACGAACATTTGACCATGTTTCAATCAAATTGTTGAACGGCAATGTGACAATTGAATCACTGCAAGCAAAAGATGTTTATACTAAATCAACGAATGGTTCAATCACATTCAACAAAATCGATGCAACGATGCTTGAAATCGAAGGAGTGAATGGAGATATCAAAGTCTTAGATGGTGAGATCCTAGACAATATCATTGAAACAGTAAATGGCACCGTAACGATTGCTGCAACACCACAAACAATAGGGGTTTCATTGATCAATGGTGATGTCCGCATTACAGCCAAAGAAAAGACTTTACGTAAAGTAGAAGCAAGTTCTGTAAATGGCAATGTGAAAATTGCATTACCAATAGAATTAGGTGTTGAAGGAACAGTCAAAACAAGTTTAGGCAGCATCAATAGTCGTTTAAGTGACTACGATGTGATTCGTGAAAAGAAAGAAAGAACCAATCAATTACTACAATTTAGACGATTGAATGACGACGATATGGCGCAAATCAACGCTTCTACAACAACAGGAAACATTTATTTAAAAGACACAGATAAATAAATGTGTAGAACTTGATTGCTTGAAAAGAGTCAATTCTTTAAAAATAGTCAAGAGGATGAACATTAAAAACGTTCATGCCTCGTGACTATCAATAACAAGAAAAATAATAAAAAAAGGATGATTATTCATCCATTCTATTGTAAAATTTAAGAGATGAGAGGTGAAAAAAATGAGAAAACGATTGACAAAATCTCCCAATAATGTGGTATTTACCGGAACCCTAGCGGGAATTGCAGAATGGTTAGGCATCGATCCTACGATTGTCCGCGTGATGTACGTAGTGGCTAGCTTTATCTTTATCGGCAGTCCAATTGTTCTATACATTGTTTTAGCCGTATTGATTCCTTCTGGCAGAAATAGAGGGAATAACAACTATGGACATCAAAATCCGTACAACCGAAACACGCATAATCCAAACCCTTATGCAAATGGACAAAAACAAAGAAAACAAGCTGAAAAAGTAAATGACGATGACTGGAGTGACTTCTAATGACGTACTTTCAACGTTTGATTGTTAATACGTTGACATTTGTCTCACTTTCAGTGATTTTTCCAAATATGATTTATGTAAGAAGTATCTGGATGGCGATCATTGCAGCATTTGTTCTTTCTATACTGAATATGTTAGTAAAACCTGTGTTGACGATTTTATCACTTCCATTTACTTTGCTTACATTTGGCTTATTTAGCTTTATTGTAAATGCTGCGATTTTAAAGATGACCTCTGCTTTCGTTGGGGAACTAAATTTTGGTTTTTCCAGCTTCGGGGCGGCGATTCTAATGGCAGTGATCATGTCGTTGGTCAATACAATCGTCAGTGAGCGTAATTTAGATAAATATAATGAATAAGGATCAAACCCCAACGTGCTCGCTTGGGTTTGATCCTTATTTTTCTGCGTACGGTACAGTCAAATCAATCAGTAAAGCTTCTTTATGATGATTGATATAACTGTAGAGGATATTGATAAAATCGACTTGTTCTTTTGAAAATTGCTGGATGTTTTTCGGTTCCGTCTTAGGCAGCATTTTATTTGCTAATTCATCAAATGTGTATTTCGCGACAGTTTGTTTCGTAAACGTTCGGCTATTGATAACAAGACCTTGATAAATTAGATAAAACTTCATTTTTGAGTGGGTAGTCATTTGTAATAATTGCCAACTGGCTTGATTAGCGAGGACTAGTTTTTTGTTTTGCGCAAAAAAGCGAGTGAGAAGTTGCCAGTCTTCTCGTAATTTTAAGGCTTTTTCAAATGAATGATTTTCTGCGGCTAAAATCATTTTTGCTTCTAACCGTTTTTGCGGTAATTGATTATCAAAGGTAAAGGCACCTAGTAACTCTGTTTTAATCGTTGTATGTGTTAAAGGGAATGTATGATGTTTAGCAAAGGATTGATGCCAGTAATCACTTGGATTTAATTCGTATAAGCTTTCCAATATTTGCTTTAATTCCACAAGCTTTCTATTTGTTGAAAAAGGACCAAAACAGTTTTTTTGCGTGGGGACAGAAAGAATATTGATTGAGATTTCGTCGTTGTCAGTATTGATCTGAATGTAGTTGTATTTTTCAAAAGAATTCATTTGTCGATTATAAATGGGACGGAACTGTTGGATCAGGCGACATTCTAAAAGTAAGGCATCGAGCTCAGTCTCTACCTCAATCACGTCAAATTCAGCTAGCTGTTGGATTAGTCGCAACGTTTTGCTAGAATGCTGCTTATTTTTGACAAAGTAACTGAGGACTCGTTCCCGTAGCTTTTTAGCTTTACCAACATAAATAACATCTCCATGCCGATCTTTCATTAAGTAGACACCAGGATTCAGTGATAAATTTTTAGCTTGTTCTTTCAAAGGATTTTGCATAAAGACACATCCAGTAAGTTGTTTTTTGACTATTCATAGTGATACAACTAAGTATACAAATTAATTAATGATAGTCAATCAAGAGCGTTTAACACATTTTATTGGATCTGAATAGGGCGAAAAATAAGGACAAGGGCCCCCATATAACGGACACCAGCAACAAAACAAGGACAATCTCCCTAATAGCTAGAAACTTCCTACCTGAAATGATAAAATGGTACGAGTAGGGGACAGGAAGGAATGAATTAAGAATATGGAAGAAGTTGTAAAAATACATCAACTGGTAAAAAAGCTTTCTTTAGAAGTCGTGTATGGCGATGAAGAAAGTCTAAATAGAGAAATTACGACAGGGGATATTTCACGACCTGGATTGGAATTAACTGGCTATTTTAATTACTATCCTCATAATCGTTTACAATTGTTTGGCAGTAAAGAGATTACTTTTTCTGAACGGATGATACCAGAAGAACGTTTGATGGTCATGCGCCGTTTATGTGAAAAAGATACCCCAGCTTTTATTATTTCTAGAGGATTGGAAGCGCCTGAAGAAATGGTGCAGGCCGCTAAAGAAAAAGGGCTAGCTGTGTTGCGCTCCCCTATTTCAACCTCGAGATTACTAGGAGAGTTATCAAGTTATCTGGATAGTCGTTTAGCCGCAAGAACCAGCGTTCATGGTGTTTTAGTCGATGTTTATGGTTTAGGTGTCCTGATCCAAGGGGACAGTGGAATTGGGAAAAGTGAAACTGCTTTAGAATTGATTAAACGTGGGCATCGATTGATTGCAGATGACCGAGTAGATGTTTATCAGCAAGATGAATTGACTGTTGTTGGTGAGCCACCGAAGATTTTGCAACATTTGATCGAAATTCGTGGGATTGGAATCATTGATGTCATGAACTTATTCGGTGCAAGTGCAGTTCGAGGGTTCATGCAGGTTCAACTTGTTGTTTATTTAGAAGCTTGGGAAAAAGATAAGAAATATGACCGCTTAGGTTCTGATGATGCAATGGTAGAAATTGCCAGTGTTGATGTGCCACAAATTCGCATTCCTGTGAAAACTGGTCGGAATGTAGCAATCATTATTGAAGTTGCTGCTATGAATTTCCGTGCAAAAACGATGGGCTATGATGCGACTAAGTCATTTGAAGAACGTTTAACAAGATTGATTGAAGAAAATTCTGGTGTAGAATAGTATAACTAAAACGAAGTGGACCGTTTTTACGGATGTTTTATCTAGCTTCATGAAGCAACATCTTGGAAAAAGATAAACTCTAAATATGACAATGAGCGTCATTTTTAGATTTCCCTATTTTTCGTCGATGTCAAACGCTTCATTCAGCTTTTAGCGTTATCTAGCTTCATGAAGCAACATCTTGGAAAAAAGATAAAATCTAAATATGACAAAGAGCGTCATTTTTAGATTTTCCTATTTTCTGTCAGAGTTAAATGAGTCCGCTTCGCTTTTAAATTAGGAGGAAGCCAAATGTTAGGACAAGTAAATCCAGTAGCATTTAATCTTTTTGGGATATCTGTGTACTGGTATGCAATTATTATTGTTTCAGGAATCGTACTAGCGGTTTGGCTGAGCAGTCGTGAAGCAGTTCGTGTGGGATTAAAAGAAGATGATGTGATTGATTTTATGTTGTGGGGACTGCCAAGTGCCATTATTGGCGCACGTTTGTATTATGTAATTTTTCAATGGCAGGATTATGTAGATAACCCTATTGAAATTATTTTGACTAGAAATGGTGGTCTAGCAATTTATGGCGGCTTGATCGGTGGCGGTCTTGCATTATTTTTCTTTACAAGACATCGATTTATTTCAACGTGGACCTTTTTAGATATCGCTGCGCCTAGCGTGATTTTGGCGCAAGGGATCGGACGTTGGGGTAATTTTATGAACCACGAAGCATATGGTCCAGCAACCACTCGAGCATTTTTAGAAGGCTTGCATTTGCCCAAGTTTATTATTGATAATATGAATATTGATGGAACTTATCATCAGCCGACTTTTTTATATGAATCAATTTGGAATGTGCTAGGTTTTATTGTATTGGTCATTTTGAGGAAAAAGAAAGATTTCTTAAAAGAAGGAGAAGTTGTTTTAGGTTACGTTATTTGGTATTCTTTTGGTCGATTCTTTATTGAAGGAATGCGGACGGATAGTCTTTATGCCTTTGGTAGCATTCGCGTCTCTCAAGTGTTTTCTTTAATATTATTTTTTGGGGCGATCGTAGTATTGATTATACGTCGGAAAAAAGGCGCGGTCCCATTTTATAATCGTGAAAAAGGAACTGTAAAAAAGGCTGTTTAGAACTGCCTATTCTGACCCACCTATGTTAAAATGTTAGATGGGTATGGAAATTATAAAATGAGTAATTTGGTTTTATTTATTTAAAAGAACTAGCAACGGGAAAACATAAAGTATTCCTGTTAAAGACTATTTGAGTTATTTGATTCATTCAGTTTTACCGAATCAGTATTTTGGAGAATAGACAATCTGCTTATAGAATAAAAAATATTCTTAAATCAGCTGCCTATTTTTCTGTCAGAGCTAAACGATTCGTTCAGCTTTTCAATGATCTAGCATCACTGAATCAGCTCTTCGGAAAAAAGATAAAAACTAAATGAGTCAAAGAGCGACTCAGTTAGTTATTCCTATTTTTCTGTCAGAGCTAAACGATTCGTTCAGCTTTTCTATTTTGAAAGGAGTTTTTCACCAATGAAACAAAAAGTTGCTGTTTTAGGTCCCGGTTCTTGGGGAACTGCATTGGCTCAGGTTTTAGCAGAAAATGGTCATGAGGTTCGCATTTGGGGACATAATAAGGCACAAATTGATGAAATCAATACTCAGCATACGAATCATCATTATCTTCCTGATTTGGTCATTCCAGAATCAATTCAAGGGAAGGTATCGCTCGAAGAATGTATCGAAGAGGCAGATGCTGTCTTATTTGTTGTACCCACCAAAGCAATTCGAACGGTGGCACAAGAGTTCACAGAGAAATGTAAAAATCAGCCGTTGATTATTCATGCGAGTAAGGGCTTGGAACAAGGCAGTCATAAACGAATATCTGAAGTTTTGATGGAAGAGATTCCTACAGAAAAAAGAAGAGGCGTAGTTGTTTTATCTGGCCCGAGTCATGCTGAGGAAGTGGCTGTTCATGATATTACAACGATTACAGCGGCAAGTGAGAAAATAGCAGCGGCCAAATATGTTCAATCATTATTTATGAATGATTATTTTAGAATTTATACGAATGATGATGTGATCGGTGTTGAAACCGGCGCGGCTTTGAAAAATATCATCGCTTTAGGGGCTGGGGCAATTCATGGCTTAGGTTTTGGAGACGATGCAAAAGCTGCAATCATGACACGTGGTTTAGCTGAAATCAGCCGTTTAGGGGTAGCAATGGGCGCAAATCCTCTGACTTTCATCGGGTTAAGTGGAGTTGGTGATTTGATCGTTACGTGTACAAGTGTTCATTCACGGAATTGGCGAGCTGGTAATCTACTTGGAAAAGGTCATAGCTTAGATGAAGTCCTTGAGAATATGGGCATGATCGTTGAAGGCGTTTCAACAACGAAAGCAGCCTATGAGTTATCTCAACAGTTGAATGTGGATATGCCGATTACAGCAGCAATTTATAAGGTATTGTATGAGGGCAAAGATGTAAAACAAGCAGCGAAAGAAATCATGTTGCGTGATGGTAAAACGGAAAATGAATTTTCTATATAATTTTTAGGAGGCCTATTGGCATGAAAGTAAAAAAAGCGGTTATTCCAGCGGCTGGTCTGGGAACAAGATTTTTACCAGCGACAAAAGCGATGGCAAAGGAAATGTTGCCGATCGTAGATAAACCAACGATTCAATTTATTGTTGAAGAAGCACTGGCTTCTGGAATCGAAGATATTTTGATTGTTACAGGGAAAGCAAAACGTCCGATCGAAGATCATTTTGATGCAAATTTTGAATTGGAAAGCAATCTTCGAGAGAAAAATAAAACTGATTTATTAAAATTGGTCGAAGAAACGACAGATGTCAATCTTCATTTTATTCGTCAATCACATCCTAAAGGCTTAGGTCATGCTGTGCTGCAAGCGAAAGCCTTTGTAGGCAATGAACCGTTTGTCGTAATGCTAGGTGATGATATTATGGAAGATAAGATTCCGTTGTCTAAACAACTGATGAATGATTATGATGAAACACATGCCTCAACGATTGCAGTAATGAAAGTACCACATGAAGAAACATCGAAATATGGCATCATTAATCCAGAGGCTGAAGTTTCTAAAGGATTGTTCAATGTGAATAGTTTTGTAGAAAAGCCAACACCTGAGGAAGCCCCAAGTGATCTAGCGATTATTGGTCGTTATTTATTGACACCTGAAATTTTCCATGTATTAGAATCACAAGAGCCAGGTGCAGGTGGTGAGATTCAATTAACGGATGCTATTGATACCTTGAACAAAACACAACGTGTATTTGCTAGAGAATTTACTGGTAAACGTTATGATGTTGGGGATAAATTTGGTTTTATGAAAACTAGTATTGAATATGGATTAGTCCACCCAGAAGTTAAAGACAATTTACGTGATTACATTATTGAATTAGGGGCACAACTTGCTAAAAAAGACACACATGAAAAGAAATAGAAATGAACTGTAGTATTATTTTTCTTTTAGAGATGAGGTTGGAACAGGAGTGTTTATTTCTGAAGAGATTGCTTCTACTCCCGCCGTTTATATGAATTCCATGTGATTGGGATATGACTCAAAGAGTTATGTTCCAATCACGTATTTTTTTACCCAAAAAATCATCAAGTTTATTGCTATTTTTGGTGGAGAGTTATGCGATGAATTGTTATAATTAGGGGAACAAAGTTAATTGAATAATTTGTGAAAAAGACCAGTTGGTGTTATTCTAAGAACATGAAATAATTGATGAAAGGAGCAAGGATATGACAGGTGGAGAGGTTGCAGCGATTATTGCTGCAGTAGCGTTTGCTGTATTAGTAGTATTTATTGTTTTAGTCTTGATGAAAATCGGGAAAACGGTAGAACGAGTGACGACTACAGTTGATGAAGCAAATAAAACAATCGAGGTTGTTACAAAAGATGTAGATATCTTATCTAGACAAGTAGAAGGGCTTTTAGTAAAAAGTAATGTGTTGCTAGATGATGTGAATAAAAAAGTAGCGACGATTGATCCATTATTTGAAGCAGTAGCTGAGTTAAGTGAGAGTGTTTCCGAACTGAATTATTCAAGTAAAAATCTACTTGGAAAAGTTGGAGCAGTTGGTAAGACAACAGCAAAAGCTGGTGTGGTTAGTAAAGTCGGTGGCGCAGCATTTAGAGCATTTCGTCCCAAAAAATCATCAAAAGTTAGTGAAACAACAAAATAATAATAGATAATGGAGGAATTAACATGGCGAAAAAAGGCGGATTTTTCTTAGGAGCAATTATTGGTGGAACAGCAGCAGCTGTAGCAGCTCTTTTATTAGCACCTAAATCAGGGAAAGAATTACGTGAAGATTTAGCAAACCAAGCTGATGACTTTAAGGACAAAGCAACAGATTATACGGACTACGCGGTGCAAAAAGGTTCTGAGTTATCATCGATTGCAAAAGACAAAGCAAGTGTATTAGGTGAACAAGCTGGGGATTTGGCAGGTAATGTGAAAGACAAGACGAAAGATTCTTTAGATAAAGCACAAGGCGTCTCAGATACAGTGCTAGAATCATTCAAAAAACAAACAGGTGATTTATCGGATCGTTTCAAGAAATCAGCTAAAGATGTTAATGATCAAGTGGATGAATTAGGTGATATTGCTGAAGAGGCATCAGACGATATTTTTATTGATGTGAAACACTCTGCTAAAAAAGCCAAAGAAACTGTTTCTGAAGGTGTAGCTGAAGCAAAAGTAGCAACGAAAGATGTACCAGAAAAAGCAGAAGAAGCAAAGGCAGAGACTAAAAATGCTGCTAAAGAAGCAGTAGACGAGCTTAAAGGCAAATAAAAAAGAGGGCTTGCATTCTAAACAGAGTGCAAGCTTTCTTTTTATCAGTTAAGAATGATTAGTTCTTTTGGTGTTTTCGTGAAAGCTTCGCATCCAGTTTTAGTTACGTGCAAGCAATCTTCAATGCGGACACCAACTTTTTCAGGAATATAGATACCTGGTTCGATTGAAAAACACATACCTTCTTCAATGATCAAATCGTTGCCAGTAACTAGTGAAGGATATTCATGAACAGTTGTCCCAATACCATGTCCTAATCGATGATTGAAATAATCTCCATAACCATAACTACTGATGACACCACGCGCCACTTCATCCAATTCTCCTGCAGTAACACCAGGTTTGACTGCATCCATAGCTTTCAATTGCGCTTCTAACACAATTGCATAAATTTCTTTTTGAAAATCTGTAGGTTCTTTATAAGCAACTGTTCGAGTAACGTCACTACAATAGCC
This sequence comes from Enterococcus ureilyticus, assembly GCF_001730315.1. Classification (GTDB taxonomy): domain Bacteria; phylum Bacillota; class Bacilli; order Lactobacillales; family Enterococcaceae; genus Enterococcus_L; species Enterococcus_L ureilyticus. The sequence goes on along the minus strand of NZ_MIKC01000001.1, from coordinate 265,049 downwards.
ATTGTATACAACACCTAAATCAAATAAAACGAGATCTTGTTTCGTAACTGCTGTATTTCCTGGATTGCCATGAGGGCTTGCCGCATTTTTACCAGCAAGAACTAATGTATCAAAACTCATCGAACGAATCCCCTGACGTTTTAATTGATATTCGATTTCAGCTAATATTTCTTGTTCTTTAGCGCCCTCTTTGATCGCTTTAAACCCAATTTCCAAGGCAACATCCGCCCAATTACCAGCTTCCATCAGTTTAGCAACTTCGTCTGATGTTTTGAGTAGTTGCAGTTTTTCGATGACAGGTGTGACACTTACTGTAAAATCACTAGTAGGAAAATAATGAGTCAAAATATCAAAACGAGCAACAGTCAACGCTTCTTTTTCAGTCGCAATTTTTGTTGGGGTTTCATTATTTTTAATGAGTTGAGCAATTTTTTCCCACGGATTTTCGCTATCAAGATAACCATGAACAGGGTAGCTCCATGAACTTTTTTCAGCATCTTCAACTTCCAAAGCTGGTGTAAATAAAAAAGGGTCATGATTTAATGAGATAAATAAAGCTAAAACCCGTTCGTGGGGATCACTTTTATAGCCAGAAAAATAAGCAATATGTCCAGGATCACTAATATAAGTGAGGTCGATATTCTCGCTGGCCATCCATTTTTTTAGATCATTGATTTTTTCGTGATTCATAAATATCCTTCTTTCTTTTGAACGATTCGTTGTAAAACTTATCTTTATCATACCACGAAAAGGCCTAAAGCGCTTTTTGAAATATGTAGTAAATTTTCATGAAAATGGGATAAAACGGTTGCAAAAATAAAAAAACTCTGCTATTCTTAGTGAGAAATGTAAACAGCGTTTTCAGAAAATGAAAAAAACTATAAATATTTAGGAGAATTAACATGGAAAAACAAACAATTACGATTTATGATGTTGCTCGTGAAGCAAATGTATCCATGGCGACAGTCTCTCGTGTAGTGAATGGCAATCCAAACGTAAAGCCTGCTACTCGGAAAAAAGTGTTAGAAGTAATTGATCGCTTAGATTATCGCCCCAATGCTGTAGCGCGTGGCTTAGCAAGTAAAAAAACGACAACTGTGGGTGTGATCATCCCCGATGTCAGCAATATCTTTTTTGCCTCTTTAGCTCGAGGAATCGATGATGTCGCTACAATGTATAAATACAATATTATTCTAGCAAATTCTGACAGCAACGATCAAAAAGAAGTGAATGTATTAAATAATCTTTTAGCTAAACAAGTTGATGGGATCATTTTTATGGGACATCATATCACCGATGAAATTCGTGGTGAATTTTCTCGTTCTAAAACACCTGTTGTTTTAGCTGGTTCGATCGATCCTGACCAACAAGTTGGCAGTGTGAATATTGATTATACTGAAGCTACGAAAGATGCGACCAATATATTAGCTAAAAATGGCAATAAAAAAATCGCTTTTGTCAGTGGTGCGCTGATCGATCCAATCAATGGCCAAAATCGTATCAAAGGATACAAAGCAGCTTTAGCTGATAATGGTTTATCTTATAATGAAGGCTTGATTTTTGAGTCTGAGTATAAGTTTAAGGCGGGTATCTCATTAGCAGAACGTATCCGTAATAGTGGCGCAACAGCAGCCTATGTAACGGATGATGAACTAGCAATTGGTTTATTGGATGGCATGATCGATGCTGGTGTGAAAGTGCCAGAAGAATTTGAAATTATTACAAGTAATAACTCGTTATTAACAGAAGTTGCTCGTCCACGTCTTTCAAGCGTGACTCAACCATTATATGATATTGGTGCGGTTTCAATGCGTTTATTGACAAAATTAATGAATAAAGAAGAAATTGAAGACAAGACAGTAATCTTACCATATGGTTTGGATCAAAAAGGATCAACAAAATAAGAAATAATAGGAACCTCACGCAAATTGTTTTGCGTGAGGTTCCTTTACTACTCCATAAAAAAACAGACAACTTGAAATTAGCTGTCTGTTTTTTTATTAGTTACTACTTCCACTAGAGCTGGGCGTAGTATTTTCTTTTTTCTCATCCTCTTTTTTGGTCTCTTCTTTTTTCTCAGAAGAAGAGGGTGTTGTTGAACCTGAGTTATTATTTGAAGAGGATGGGCTTGACGTTGCATAACGGCCCCAATAGGCGCTATAATTTGCATCTGACCCGCCAAAGCCAAATTTATATTTACTTTTAGGTGCGCCATCTTTTGCATACAATGACACAACATTTGGTCCCGGTGCAGTATAAGTACCACCATTATAAGTAAATGTTCCAGGTTTTTCTCCTGTGAAATTAGAAACAGTTGATTTGATCACATCATTTGAAAGTGTGAATTTTTCCCCATTACCAAATAAATCTGGTCTGACAGAATAGACTGCATTCGCCAAGTTAGCAAGATAGGTACTATTTTGATCTCCGCTATTAGGACTCATAGCGGTTGGATTATCGTAGCCTGTCCATGAGCCTAGCGTGATTGTTGGTGTAGAAACGACTAACCAAGCATCTACATAAGAATCTGTGGTCCCAGTTTTACCGATCCAGTCAAGGCTTCCTAAAGCAGGATTTAAGCCGCTGACTAAATTTTTGAAAGGTGTTGTTATTTTTGAATCTAAAACAGAACGCATCATATCGTTCATGATAGAAGCTGTTGCTTGTGAATATACTTGGACAGGTGCCTCTTTGTGTTCATAAATCACGTTCCCATTCGTGTCCGTGATTTTGTCGATCATATAGCCTTGTTGATATTGTCCTTTATTAGCTAGAGCTTGAAAGCCATTTGTTTGTGTTAAAACCGTTGCTTCTACAGAACCCAAAGGCGCTGATTCATAAGCCCAAGCCTCACTAGCAGGATAGTTCATTTTACTTAAATAATTATTATAAGAGAAATTATCGTCACCCATTTGTTTTTTCATCGCTTCATTTAGATGGTATACAGGAATATTATATGACCACTCTAATGAATGGCGAACGGTATCAAAGGTATTGGTACCAGAATTTGTTGCATTCGTCAATTCACCACCAAGATTATAAGTAGTAGGATAGTTCGCTAGGCGACTTTCTGAACCAATCATACCTTGATCGATCGCAGGTCCATAAACAGAGATAGGTTTGATCGTAGAACCAACTTGACGAACTGTATCTAGGGCATGATTACTTTGACTGACATTATAATCACGACCGGCAACAAAACCAATTATGCGACCTGTTTTATTATCCATTAAGACATTACCCGTTTCGACAAGACCCGCACCATAACCATCGTCTAGCATATAGCCAAAATTTGCGACTGCATTTTGCATCGTGTCATAAACTTGTTGGTCAATCGTTGATTGAATGGTATAGCCACGGCTTTGAATTTCTTTTCTTGCTTGATCTTCATACTGATCAAGCGCTAAAGCATCTAGTGTATCTTTTTTGACTCCAGCTTTTTCTATATTGAGATCCATTACAACTTTTACAGCCTGATTCAAGACAGCGTGGTATAGATAATCTTCGGTATCTTGATTGGCCGCTTGTTGGGGTTGGAAATCTTGTTTTAAGTCATAGCTTTTCGCTGCTTCATACTCTTCTTTGGTAATTGCTTTTTCTCGATACATACTGAACAAGACAAAATCTTTTCGCTTCATCCCATAAGCTAGGTTTTCATCATCCTTCAACGCACCTGTGTTGCTATAAGGTGTGTAAATGATAGGACTTTGGGGGAGTCCTGCAATGAAGGCGGCTTGAGGAAGAGTTAAGTCATTTGCATTTTTACCAAAAAGTCCTTTTGCTGCTTCTTCAACGCCTGCGATATTTTCACCTTTATTATTCCGACCAAAGGGAGAAACATTTAAATAAGTCGTAACAATCTCATCTTTTGAAAAATATTTTTCGATACGATAAGCGAGAAGTATTTCATTAGCTTTCCGTTTAAACGTCGTTTCATCTGTTAAGATTTGTTGTTTGACTAATTGTTGTGTCAGCGTTGAGCCACCGGATGAACCGCCCATACCCGTTGCATCTGAAACTAAAGCACGAATCACGGCTTTTGGAACAACGCCTTTATGTTCTTCAAAGTATTCGTCCTCAGTAGAAATAATCGCTTTTTTGAGTAGTGGAGAGATATGTTCTCCATCAACTCGTGTTCTGACAAGGTCAGATTTGATGGTAGCGATAGTTGTACCATCAGCATAGGTCATATGAGAAACTTCAGTAATATCACTGATTTCAGTTTGAAGTTCCTCTTTTGTCGGTGGCTGAGTATCTTCGACTAGAAAAGCAAAATACCCCATACCGATCCCCATGCCTAAAGCACCGCCTAAAAGTAGCATAACGACTGCAAAGACAAATAACGACTGCAGCACACGAATCACTACATTTATAATCAAAAAAATCTTTTTCTTTTCTGGTCCTTTATTAGAATGTTGTTCCGTCTTACGGGAATTATCCTGATTTTCCAAAAGCTTCACCTCAATAAAATGATACATTCCGTGATATTATAGCAAAAAAAAACTATAATGAACAGTTGTTCAGGTATTTATAAGAACTTAATCAAAAAAACTTAATATTAACTACGGGAAAAATAGAAAATAGGACGCCCTTTTTTATTATCTCCGTCTATGCTTATTCGCTGGCATTCTCTGCTAGTCTGAATAATACGATTTTTTGGATCAATTCTATAGGTAGTTCTTTATCTAAAGGGAATTGGATCGCTCCTTTACTGGTTTTAAATCCAGCTAATTCTTCTTTGAAAGTATCAATAGCAGCAGGAGCAGGATAAAACCCAATATCATTTTTCATATTGGCAAAATGGACTAAATTACCCTTTAAATAAAAGGTTGGCATGCCATAGGCCATTTTTTCTGTTGCTTTGGGTGCAAGATTTTTGATCAGAGTATAGAGTTGGGTCAATTTTTCCTGTCGATCTGCTGGTGTGGTTAAAATATATTCTTCAATGATGCTCATGTTCAATCCCTACTTTCAGATTAAATGATACTTTCAGTATACCATGTGTTGTTTTTTTTGCGTCAAAAGAAGATAGACAGTGAAAGTTCAAAAGGTTATATGGTACACTATCAGTGCGCTGTAGAACATGGTGAGAGGCTGAATGAAGATGAAGAGGCAAACGCACTATTTAAGAAACTCACACCAGACTATAACAAAGAGTGGGCAAGATATATTTATAGGGCCAAGCAAGTAGCAACACAAGAAAAAAGAAAAAAATAAATGATCGATATCCTTGAAAAAGGCTTTAAATCAAAAGAATTGTATCGTCAATATTTGGCAAAATAAAGGAGAAGTGGCGATGGATAATGTAGAAGAATATAGCGTAACGATCGAAACAAAATGGCAAGAAGCCTATCAATCTTTAGCTAAAGTTATTGCTGAAAATATACCTGAAGGGTTTATCTTACAGATGCAGTATGGAATGCCGACCTATGTCGTTCCCTTGAGTGTTTTTCCAGCTGGTTATCTAGGTCGAAAAAACGAACCATTGCCGTTTATTAGTCTAGCTGCTCAGAAGAGACATTTATCATTGTATCATATGGGAATCATGGGTGATAAAGAGTTATTGTCATGGTTTCAAGCGGAATATCAAAAAGTTGTTCCAACAAAGCTGAATATGGGGAAAAGTTGTATTCGATTTAGTAATCCGAAATATACTCCATATGAGTTGATTGGAGAATTGGTTCGTAAAATTTCGATGGATGATTGGATTGCCAGTTATACTCATTTTACAGAAAAAAATAGCAAGTAGAAGCTGAGTAGTTAAAGAAGCAAAAAGATTGTTTTTTCAGTTTGTTTCACGTACTCTTTTAAAGGATGCAGAATTCAGAATGTTTAGAGGCAAATTAGTTGGGAAGCGGTATAGTGATTCTTTGATTACATCAATTTCTCAGGAGCTAAAGCTCTAAAGGTTGAAAGGTTCGGAAAAAAGATAAAAAAAGAATGAGACAGAAATCATCTCAGTCATTTTTTCCTATTTTTCAGTCGAGGCCAAATGAGCTCGTTCAGCTTTTAATCATGTCTAGCTTCACGAGCTAGCCTCTCGGAAAAAAGATAAAAAAAGAATGAGACAGAAATCATCTCAGTCATTTTTTCCTATTTTTCAATCGAGGCCAAATGAGCTCGTTCAGCTTTTAAAATTAGGAGGTTTATTATGTTATTAGGTTCACATGTTAGTATGAGTGGGAAAAAAATGTTATTAGGTTCTGCTGAAGAGGCAGCTAGTTATGAGGCAACAACATTTATGATCTACACTGGTGCGCCGCAGAATACTCGTCGCAAACCGGTAGAAGAGATGAATATTGAATCAGGTCATGAGTATATGGCGGCACACAATTTGAGTAATATCGTTGTGCATGCACCATATATTATTAATCTAGGAAATACGATCAAATTAGAAAACTTCGGTTTTGCTACCGCTTTTTTACGTCAAGAAATTGAGCGCGTTCATGCCTTAGGTGCAACGCAAATCACGTTACATCCAGGAGCTCACGTTGGAGCAGGCGTTGATGCTGGGCTGAAACAAATCATCAAAGGACTTGACGAAGTGTTATGGAAAGAGCAAGTGCCGCAAATTGCTTTGGAAACGATGGCAGGTAAGGGTACGGAACTTGGTCGGACTTTTGAAGAGCTGGCAACGATCATTGAAGGGGTCAAATTGAATGAGAAGCTGTCTGTAACGATGGACACTTGTCATATCAATGATGCAGGCTATAATGTAAAAGATGACTTCGATGGTGTTTTGGAAGAATTCGATAAAATCATTGGGTTGGATCGCTTGAAAGTTGTGCATGTCAACGATTCTAAAAATCCAATGGGTTCACATAAAGATCGTCATGCTAATATCGGTTTTGGCACAATTGGCTTTGATGCACTGAATAAAGTAGTTCACCATGAAAAATTACAAAAACTACCTAAAATTTTAGAAACACCTTATGTGGGCGAGGATAAAAAAACAAGTAAAGCGCCTTATGGGTATGAGATTGCCATGTTAAAAGCTCAAAAATTCGACCCAGAACTATTGGAAAAAATCGAAGGACAAAAGTAATCGTTCATCTAGATAGCTTGATATAAAGAAATAGATTAAGAAGAATTGCTCTGTCGTAAATTTCTTGTGAGGAATATGACAAAAGAGCTTTTCTTTTCGACCTCTTTCTAGTAAAATGGGTTCTTGAGAGCAATTTATTCAAAATAGGGATAGAAATCCCGTTAAAATTTAGAAAGATCCGCTTTGTAAGAGTAATGACTGCATAATAGAATCAGCAGAAGTTCTTACTTAGCATTTCTAGCAGAAAGGAGAGATTTATATGTCAACAGGTTTAGTAGTATTGATCGCGATTATCGCTTTATTAGCAGGTGCAGCAGGTGGATTTTTCCTTGCGCGCAAATATATGCAAGACTATTTCAAAAAGAATCCTCCCGTTAATGAGGATATGTTACGAATGATGATGATGTCTATGGGACAAAAACCTTCTGAGAAGAAGATTCGTCAGATGATGCAGCAAATGAAGAACCAAGGAGACAAATAGGTTCTTTAAAGCGATTCAGAATTCAAGGACACAACGGGCTGATTTTTTCAGTCCGTTTTTTTGTATTTATTTTTAAACAAATGAAAGGAGTTGGAATGAAATGAGAAAACAACAAATGAATGATGTGAGTGCACAGTAGTTAGTTTAAAAAAGGAGAATGTACATGTCTATATTTAAGAAATTAGGGTGGTTTTTTAAAAAAGAGAAAAAAAGTTATATGATTGGGATTTTTTCATTGGTGATGGTTGCACTTGTACAATTAGTTCCACCGAAAGTGATTGGGATCGTTGTCGATGAAATTGCTGCAAAAAATCTGACGATCAAACCGATTTTATTTTGGATCGGTATTTTACTCGCAGCGGCTGTTGCTCAGTATATTTTTCGTTATATATGGCGGATACATATTTGGGGGAGTGCAGCACGACTTGAAAAGGATTTAAGAAGGCAATTATTTCAGCATTTTACGAAAATGGACAATGTTTTTTATCAGAAATATCGAACAGGTGACTTGATGGCGCATGCAACGAATGATTTAAATGCGATTCAAAACGTTGCTGGTGCAGGGATCTTAACGTTTGCTGATTCAATGATCACAGGAGGGGCTACGATCATTGCCATGGTTTTATTTGTTGATTGGCGTTTAACCTTGATTGCTTTGATTCCATTGCCATTATTAGCCGTAACATCAAGAGTATTAGGATCGAAATTACATGATGCTTTTCGTGATTCACAGGCAGCATTTTCGACGATCAATGATAAAACACAAGAAAGTATTACAGGGATGAAAGTCATTAAGACGTTTGGTCAAGAAAAAGAAGACATCCAAGATTTTACGGAAAAAATCGAAGATGCTATCGTTAAAAATAAACGTGTAAACTTTCTAGATGCTTTATTTGATCCATTTATTACCTTGATCATCGGAATTTCTTATGTTTTAACAATCATCATGGGTGGACGATTTATTATGGAAGGAACGATCACGATCGGTCAGTTGATTTCATTTATCAGCTATATTGGAATGCTCGTGTGGCCGATGTTTGCCATTGGTCGCTTGTTTAATGTACTGGAGCGGGGAAATGCGAGTTATGATCGTGTCAATGAGTTATTACATGAGAATACCCATATCATTGAAAAGAAAGACGCACTGAGCACACCAGCTAAAGGACGGTTATCAATAGAAGTTGCTGAGTTCACCTATCCAAATGATGAACAAGCAACATTAGAGCAAATCAAATTCACGCTAGGCGCCGGAGAAACGCTAGGAATCGTTGGAAAGACTGGTGCTGGAAAAACGACTATATTAAAATTATTGATGCGTGAATATGATCATTATCAAGGTCGTGTGACGTTTGGAGAACGGGATATTAAAGATTATTCATTAGATGCGCTAATGAATTCAATAGGTTATGTTCCTCAAGACCATTTTCTGTTTTCAATGACAGTCAGAGACAACATTCGGTTTGCTGATCCTGATTTTACCGAAGAAAAAGTCGAAGAAGCAGCCGAAATGGCCTTTATCAATAATGAAATCAAAGCGTTCCCTAAAGGCTATGATACCTTGGTCGGCGAACGTGGCGTGTCACTATCGGGTGGTCAAAAGCAACGGATTTCAATTGCTAGGGCTTTGATTGTAGAGCCAGAATTATTGATTTTAGACGATGCTTTATCAGCTGTTGATGCCAAAACAGAAGAAGCAATTCTTTCAAACCTAAAAGAAGCAAGGAAAGAAAAAACAACGATTATTGCGGCACACCGATTAAGTAGTGTGATGCATGCTAAAGAGATCATCGTATTAGATGAGGGGAGAATTGTTGAACGCGGTACGCATCAAGAGTTATTAAGATTGGCTGGTTGGTATAAGCGGATGTGGGATAAACAACAATTAGAAGCAAAAATTGAAGGGAGTGAAGCATAATGGAAGAACAATATGAATCTGAATGGACGAAATCAGTACCATTAAAAGAACAAGTTTCAATCGTTAAACGCTTGCTTAAATTTGCTCGACCGTTTCGTCGGACTTTTTTTACGGCAATTTTGTTTGCCTTGATTCTTTCGATTATCAATATTATTTTGCCGCGAATCATTCAAACCTTCATGGATGATTATTTAACACCAAAAACGGCTACCAATCAAGTCATTCTCTTTTTTGCCGGTCTGTATTTATTTGGTGTGATTGTTAAAAGTATTGTCTGGTTTTTCCAGTGGTTCTTATATTCAACGGCTTCACTGAAAACCTATCAATATATTCGTGTAAAGTTATTTGAAAAGCTACAAACGTTAGGAATGCGTTATTTTGACCAAACACCAGCTGGTTCGATTGTTTCTCGTGTGACGAATGATACGGAGACGTTATTTGAATTTTGGTATGTCTTTTTAATGGTTTTAACAGGGATTTTTGCGGTAAGTTCTTCGTTTATTGCGATGTTCCAAATTAATGGCAAAATTGCGCTGTACAATTTAATTTTCTTACCGATTTTATTGGTTGTGATTTGGTATTACCAAAAATTCAGTTCTAGAATTTATCGAAGTATGCGGGAAAAATTAAGTCAGTTGAATACAAAGCTTAATGAATATATTTCTGGGATGCAAATCATTCAACAATTTCGTCAAGAGCAGCGTTTGGAAAAAGAATTTGAGGAAACAAATAACGAGTATTTGCGAACACGTTATTCAATGATCAAAACCAATTCATTATTGTTAGGTCCGATTATTAACTTTCTTTATACCTTAGCAATTGCCTTGACCCTAACCTTATTTGGTTATGATGCATTACATTCTCCAGTAGAAGTCGGCTTGATTTATGCTTTTGTGACCTATGTTCAAGCTTTCTTTAATCCGATGACACAAATGATGGATTTTTTAAGTGTTTTTACGGATGGGCTGGTTGCGGGCAGTCGTATTTTGAAGATTTTTGTTAATGAAGAATTGACACCACAACAAAATGTTGGGGCAAATGCAGAAATTATTCGTGGGAAAATTGAATTTCGTAATGTGAGCTTTTCTTATGATGGGGAAAATAACGTGTTAACTAATATCAGCTTTATTGCGAATCCTGGTGAAACCGTTGCACTGATTGGACATACTGGGAGTGGTAAAAGTTCGATCATCAATGTATTGATGCGTTTTTATGAGTTTTATGAGGGAGAAATTTTGATTGATGATCGTGATATTCGCGATTATCCTTTACCTGAGTTGAGAATGAAATTGGGGTTAGTTTTACAAGATGCATTTATGTTTTATGGAGATATTGCAGGCAATATTCGTATGCTAAATCCAGAAATCACGGATGAACAAATCAAAGAAGCGGCCGAATTTGTTCAAGCTGATAAGTTTATCGAAACGTTACCCAAAAAATATCATGCAAAAGTAATCGAACGTGGGGCAAGTTATTCAAGCGGTCAAAGGCAATTGATTTCATTTGCTCGAACAATCGTAACGAATCCTAAAATTCTTGTATTGGATGAAGCAACAGCGAATATCGATACTGAGACAGAAGGATTGATCCAGGAAGGGTTGGCAAATATGCGCCAAGGAAGAACAACGATTGCAATCGCTCATCGTTTGTCGACCATTCGCGATGCGGATCTTATTTTAGTGTTGGATAAAGGTAGAATTGTGGAACGCGGTGACCATGACCATTTATTAGCTCAAAATGGTCTATATGCAGACATGTATCAACTACAAAATAGCGAAGGGTAGAGTCTAAAAGAATTGTAAAAGCAGGGACTATGGAAAGTTCTTGCTTTTTTATTTTACTAATAAAAAGTAAGCTTAAAGGTGATGCGATAGTGGAAAAAGCATGCTATAATAAATAACTGTAAAATAGTCATTGATATTGATTGGGCAGAAATATAGACAAGTAACTATTTAAGATGTAAAGTAAATGTACTTGAAAAATTCGGAGGGAAAATTGATGTATGATTTAATTATAATTGGAGCCGGACCTGCTGGTATGACCGCAGCATTATATGCGTCACGTTCTAATCTTTCAGTCTTAATGATTGAACGCGGTGCTCCAGGTGGGCAAATGAATAATACTGCTGAGGTTGAAAACTATCCAGGCTTTGACTCGATCATGGGACCAGAGCTAGCTTATAAGATGTATGAAAATGTTGAAAAATTCGGTACTGAAAATGCGTATGGCATTGTGATGGATATTAAAGATCAAGGCTCTTATAAAGAAGTAATTTGTGATGATAAAACCTATCAAGCAAAAACAGTGATTATCGCGACAGGTTGTGAGCATCGTAAGTTAGGTGTTAAGGGAGAAGAAGAATTTGCTGGTCGTGGTGTATCGTATTGTGCCGTTTGTGATGGCGCATTCTTCCGTAATAGACGCTTATTAGTGATCGGTGGCGGTGATTCAGCAGTTGAAGAGGCGATTTATTTAACACAGTTTGCTTCAGAAGTTGTGATCGTACATCGTCGTGATGAACTACGTGCTCAAAAAATCATTCAAGATCGTGCCTTTGCCAATGAAAAAATTTCTTTTGAATGGAATACCGTATTAGAAGAAATTGTTGGAAATGACATGGTTGTAACGGGTGGCAAATTAAGAAATGTCTTGACGGATGAAGTCAAAGAAATTCCAGCAGATGGCGTCTTTATCTATGTTGGTCTAGATCCGTTGACTGAACCATTTAAAAAATCTGGTTTGACAAATGCCGAAGGCTGGATTGAAACAGATCAAGATATGAAGACAAGTATGCCTGGTGTTTTTGCTATTGGAGATGTTCGTGAAAAAACATTACGTCAAATCACAACAGCTGTTGGTGAAGGTGGGATCGCTGGCCAACAAGTATATAAATATATTGAAGATATGACAGAAGTTGAATAATCGAAAACAACTATCATTTGATTGCTACTTTATTCTAATTTTTACTGACTAGGATCTAGGTCAAAGCTGTAGTGTTTAACCCTTTAAAAAAGTGTCAGACGTTCAAGTCATGCCAATTCTTGTAGTGACAGATGAAGGAACTGGAGAAAACTACTCGGTACCGACATAAAGCTATCTATCAGAGCTGATTTTGACATTAAAAGTGAATGAAGCTGAGAATATATTATTTTCAGAGTCCAAATAGATGGTAGATGCTCAGTTTCTTGAGCTTGGTAACGGGTTTATGATCTTGTTGAAAATCTATCCGATGAAGAATTAAAATTAGCAAATTTCTCAAGAATAGAAATCTCTCAAGGAAGAGGAGAGCTTGGCTAGTTAGTAAAAGTGATGTCTTTTTATTTTATGTCTTTTTCTTTTGACAATTGTAACAAGATAAACTATGATAGATAAGGATTCAGAACTGAATAATTGTTAGGTGAGGCTCCTATTTGGACACATGCTGCTGCCGCGAAAGAATCGAGAGACTCTTAGTTGGTTGAACAGGAATGATCGTGAAGGTTATTCATAACGTAGCTGATAAGAAATTATCTACGCCCTTTAGTGCTAAAGCTCAACGATAGAGAAACTTTTATTTAAGTTGCTATTTTACGCACACTCTATTGTTGAGTGTGCGTTTTTGCTGTGAATCACAGCGACTGGCTTCGCCAGAGCTGATGATGAACAGTACTTGGCGACCAAAGGGAGCGAAGTTCCGCAAAAAGAAACAAGCAGGTAGAAGGAAAACAGAAGCTAGTAAGCAAAAAGTCTAAGAATAGAAAAACGTACTGGCTTCGCCAGAGCTGATGATGAACAGTACTTGGCGACCAAAGGGAGCGAAGTTCCGCAAAAAGAAACAAGCAGGTAGAAGGAAAACAGAAGCTAGTAAGCAAAAAGTCTAAGAATAGAAAAACGTACTGGCTTCGCCAGAGCTGATGATGAACAGTACTTGGCGACCAAAGGGAGCGAAGTTCCGCAAAAAGAAACAAGCAGGTAGAAGGAAAACAGAAGCTAGTAAGCAAAAAGTCTAAGAACAGGAAAACGTACTGGCTCTGCCAGAGTTGATGATGAACAGTACTTGGCGACCAAAGGGAGCGAAGTTCCGCAAAAAGAAACAAGCAGATTGAAAGAAGACAGATGTTAAACAGTACCAAGAGCAGAACTCAAGAGAACAAGATTCCCACCTAACAAAAAATCTATCGTTCCAAATAAACCAAAAGAGAGGAAGAGACTCATGGAAGACCCCAGTCAGACCAAAAACAAACGAAATGTAGCCTTCATCTTAGAAACGATGGAAATGAAATGATTTTTTTCTCTCCTCGATAAGATGAAGCAAAGGAGGAAAAGAAAATGATGAATAAAAAAATGACCGAAATGAAGAAAACAACAAAAGACCAAGAATTAAGAAAATTAGCAATGCTTTCTGAACGTGAATTGATGATGGAACTTCGTACATCAGAAAAAGGGTTATCAGAAGAAGATGCCAAAAATCGTTTAGAAGAATATGGACCAAATGAAGTGTCCGCACAAAAACCAACACCCGCAATTATTATGTTTTTAGAAGCATTCAAAGACCCATTTGTTTATGTCTTAGCTTTATTAATGGTCGTTTCAGCTGTAACCAAAGATTTTGAAGCAGCACTTGTGATGGGAATCATGATTTTAGCTAGTGTTATTATTGCCTTTATTCAAGAGTATCGTTCCCAAAAAGCAAGTCTGAATCTAAAAGAACTCATCGAAAATACAACAGCTGTAACGCGTGCGGGTCAAACAAAAGAAATTCCGATGGACGAAGTTGTACCTGGAGACATTGTAACACTTGCAACAGGTGATATGATTCCAGCGGATGCCGTACTAATATGGACAAAGGATCTCTTTATCAATCAATCTTCTTTGACTGGTGAATCAATGCCAGTCGAAAAATTTGTGGATGCAGGTATTGATAAGAATTCAGAATCAGTTTCTGCTTTAGATATGCAGGATTTGATTTTTATGGGAACGGATGTATTGAGTGGACAAGGTAAAGCAATCATTTTGAAGACTGGACAAAATACATTCTTCGGTGATATTGCTAAAAATGCGACAACACAACGTGGAAAAACATCATTTGATATTGGCTTGACAAAAGTTAGTAAATTTTTACTAAGAATGGTGATGATTCTGTTTCCAATCGTCTTTTTGATCAATGGCATTACAAAAGGTGAATGGGGCGAAGCGTTTTTCTTCGCAATTGCAGTCGCTGTTGGATTAACACCTGAAATGTTGCCAATGATCGTAACGAGTAACCTAGCAAAAGGGGCATTAAGCTTATCCAAACATAAAGTCATTGTGAAAGAGTTGCCTTCTATTCAAAATCTAGGGAGTATGGATATTCTTTGTACGGACAAAACCGGAACGATTACAGAAGACAAAGTTGTTTTGGTTCAACATTTAGATCCGCTAGGACAACTTAATGATCAAGTTCTAGATATGGCTTTTCTAAATTCTCATTATCAAACGGGTTGGAAAAACTTGATGGACATCGCTGTAATCAACTTTTATGAGGAAAATAAGAATCAAAGTCCGTATCATTCCGTGACAAAACTAGATGAAATTCCGTTTGACTTTTCTCGTCGTCGTTTAACGGTGGTGGTCAATGCAGATGGTCATCAATTTATGATCACTAAAGGTGCGGTAGAAGAGATGGAAGCTGTTTGTACACATGCTGAAATCAACGGGGAGATCGTACCGTTAACACCTGAATTACAAAAAAGAATGCGTGAAGTCAATATTCGTATGAATGAACAAGGTATGCGCGCTTTAGCCGTAGCGGTGAAAAAAGACGTGCATAGTGAAGCCATTTATAGTGTGGAAGATGAGCAAGGAATGACGCTGATCGGTTTTATGGGCTTTTTGGACCCAGCGAAAAAATCAGCGATCACGGCAATCAAGTCCTTACACGAGCATGGTGTGAATGTAAAAGTTTTAACAGGCGATAATGATATCGTTGCTAAGAAAGTTTGTAGCGATGTAGGAATCGAAGTGTCTCATGTCGTACTTGGTTCTGATATTGATAATATGTCGGATGAACAAATGAAAGACGAAGTCGAAAAAACTAATTTATTTGCTAAATTAAACCCGATGCAAAAGTCTCGAATTATTGAAACACTGCAAGGAAATGGTCACACAGTCGGTTTCATGGGAGATGGAATTAATGATGCACCAGCACTTCGTAAAGCAGATGTAGGAATCTCAGTTGATACAGCAGCTGATATTACGAAAGATGCTAGTTCAATTATTCTGTTGGAAAAAAGTTTGAATGTTTTAGAAGACGGTGTGATTGAGGGACGTAAAGTTTTTAGTAATATGATGAAATATATTAAAATTACAATCAGTTCTAACTTTGGGAATGTTTTCTCGATATTGATTGCAAGTGCTTTTTTACCATTTCTACCAATGCTTTCCATTCAATTGTTGATTCAAAATTTGATTTATGATATCGCGCAATTGGCCATTCCTTGGGATAATGTTGATGAAGAAGATTTATTAAAACCTGTCCGCTGGGAAACAAACGGCTTGATGAAATTTACCTTATGCATTGGACCTGTAAGTAGTATTTTTGATATTATGACCTATCTTGTGATGTGGTTTGTTTTCAGTGCGAATACGATTGGTAGCCAACATTTGTTCCAAACAGGTTGGTTTGTGGTCGGATTAGTTAGTCAAACATTGGTTGTTCAAATGGTTCGGACAAGAAAATTACCATTTATTCAAAGTATTGCTTCACCTGCTGTGATTCTTTCCAGTATAGGAGCGGTAGGGTTAGGCTTATTGATTGTCTTGACACCAATTCGGGAAGTTTTCGACTTTGTGAAACTTCCAGCTAATTATTGGGGCTGGTTCATTTTGATCATTGTACTATATTTGATCACAGTCGAAGTTGCCAAACGGATCTATATCCATCTTACAAAAGAGTGGATTTGATTTAGAAAAAAATAGATTTCGTTTTTTTTATGAGTGATTTTGATGAAATCAAGATTTTGATTCGTTCATTTAAAGCAAAATGCTTATCTAGAAATACCGAAAAATTTCTCTGCGATCAAAGCTGTCATTCGTAATGAATGAAGAAAAATTATTTTTTAATTACTAATATTCGTTTTTTATAGAACAAAGACAAAATAACTAAATTTTTGTCTTTGTTCTATTTTTTTTGTTTTGGAAATGTTTGTTCATTTTTTAGCAAATAATTTCTAACTTGTAAATTTGCTGTAGCATAACAACGGACAAGATGACTATAACAGCCTGTTGTCAAAGGATATGATTAGGAAGGTGATTTGTAAAACGGTTTCTTGTTTGTGATTTTAATCACTAACCTTTGATACGAAAGGTTTCAAGTATTTTAATCAAATTTAAAGAAATGCTCACTTTTTACTTGCTCTTTTACCTGTTTAGTGATAATTTGTAAGTGTAGTCGATAAAAAGTAATACAGTTTTTAACGCTGTTTTACTTTTTACGAAAAAAAGAAACGTAACAGAGAGGATTGTGTGACAAAATGGCAAAGGCAAAGAAACAAAAACCTATTGACTTTAAGGCACTTATGGAAAAAGTCGACGCTGATTTCCCAACATTTCAAATTTTAGATAAAGATGGGAAAATCGTAAACGAAGATGCTGTACCGGATTTATCAGATGACGAATTAGTAGAATTAATGACTCGTATGGTTTGGTCACGTGTATTAGACCAACGCTCAACTGCGTTGAACCGTCAAGGTCGTCTAGGATTCTTCGCCCCAACTGCTGGGCAAGAAGCAAGTCAGCTAGCAAGTCAATTTGCGATGGAAAAAGAAGATTACCTATTACCAGGTTACCGTGATGTACCTCAATTAGTTCAACACGGCTTACCTTTAACAGAAGCATTTTTATGGTCTCGTGGACATGTAGCAGGTAACCACTATGCACCAGAATTAAATGCTCTACCACCACAAATCATCATTGGTGCGCAATACATCCAAGCAGCAGGAGTTGCTTTAGGAATGAAAAAACGCGGCAAGAAAAACGTTGTCTTCACTTATACAGGTGATGGCGGTTCTTCACAAGGTGATTTCTATGAAGCAATCAACTTTGCAGGAGCATATCATGCAAACGGCGTGTTCATCATCCAAAACAATGGTTTTGCGATTTCAACACCTCGTGAAAAACAAACAGCAGCTAAAACATTAGCTCAAAAGGCAGTAGCCGCAGGAATTCCAGGGATCGTCGTTGACGGAATGGATCCATTAGCAGTTTATGCAATCGCAAAAGAAGCACGTGAATGGTCTGCAAATGGCAATGGTCCTGTTTTAATCGAAACACTAACTTACCGTTATGGTCCACATACATTATCCGGTGATGATCCAACTCGTTACCGTTCGAAAGATATGGATGACGAATGGGTACAAAAAGATCCACTAGTTCGTTTCCGCAAATATCTAGAAGAGAAAGGCTTATGGTCTGAAGAAAAAGAAAACGAAGTAATCGAAAAAACTAAAGAAGAAATCAAAGTAGCAATTGCAGAAGCAGATAAAGTTCCAAAACAAAAAGTATCTGATTTCTTGAAAAATATGTTTGAAGTTCAACCACAAAACATTAAAGAACAAATTGCATTCTACGAAGCGAAGGAGTCGAAATAATCATGGCACAAAAAACAATGATCCAAGCAATTACAGATGCCTTAGCTCTTGAAATAGAGAAAGACGAAAACGTCTTGGTCTTTGGTGAAGACGTTGGTAAAAACGGCGGAGTTTTCCGTGCAACTGAAGGGTTACAAGAAAAATTTGGTGAAGACCGTGTCTTCGATACTCCTTTAGCAGAATCTGGAATCGGTGGTTTAGCTTTTGGTTTATCATTAGAAGGATACCGTCCAGTTCCTGAAATCCAATTCTTTGGATTCGTATTTGAAGTATTTGACGAAATCGTTGGTCAAATGGCTCGTACTCGTTACCGTATGGGTGGAACACGTAACATGCCTATTACTGTTCGTGCGCCATTTGGTGGTGGTGTGCATACACCAGAACTTCACTCAGATAATTTAGAAGGATTGATTGCTCAATCTCCTGGTATCCGTGTGGTTATTCCATCAAATCCATATGATGCAAAAGGACTATTGATTTCTGCAATCAGAAGCAATGACCCTGTTGTTTACTTAGAGCATATGAAATTATACCGTTCATTCCGTGAGGAAGTGCCGGATGAAGCATATGAAGTGCCATTAGATAAAGCAGCTGTGACTCGTGAGGGTACTGATATTTCTATCATTACTTACGGTGCAATGGTTCGTGAAGCAATCAAAGCCGCTGACAACTTAGCAAAAGACAATATTTCTGTTGAAATCATTGACTTACGTACTGTCGCTCCTTTAGATGTTGAAACAATCATCAAATCAGTTGAAAAAACTGGTCGTGTAGTCGTAGTTCAAGAAGCACAAAAACAAGCTGGCGTTGGCGCTATGGTTGTTTCTGAAATTTCTGAACGTGCGGTTTTATCACTAGAAGCGCCAATTGGCCGTGTATCTGCTCCAGATACAATCTTCCCATTTGGACAAGCAGAAAACATTTGGTTGCCAAATGCTAAAGATATCGAAGCGAAAGCTAGAGAAATCGCAGAATTTTAATTAGAGACTAAACAAATCTTACTTTAAAAACGTGCCTTGATTTTCACGTGATAGCTTATCACGTGGAAATTTAGCGCTGTTATTTTCAGTAAATGACTAGTTAGACAGATACGATAAAGGAAGGGAAGGCTTAAAAAATGGCTTATCAATTTAAATTACCAGATATTGGTGAAGGGATTGCAGAAGGCGAAATCGTAAAATGGTTCGTTAAAGCAGGAGACACCATCAATGAAGATGATACATTATTAGAAGTTCAAAATGATAAATCTGTAGAAGAGATTCCATCTCCCGTTACAGGAACAGTTAAATCTATCGTAGTACCAGAAGGTACTGTAGCAAATGTTGGAGATGTATTGATTGAAATCGATGCACCTGGACATCCTGAAAATGACGCTGCACCAGCAGCTCCAGCTCAAGAACAAACACCTGCACAACCAGCAGCTGTTCCAGAAGCACCTGCAACAGACAGTAATGGGGGTGTGTTCCAATTTAAATTACCAGATATCGGTGAGGGTATTGCAGAAGGCGAAATCGTAAAATGGTTCGTTAAATCTGGCGATACAATCAACGAAGATGATACTTTATTGGAAGTTCAAAATGACAAATCTGTTGAAGAAATTCCTTCACCCGTTACAGGAACAGTTAAAAACATCGTAGTACCAGAAGGTACGGTAGCAAATGTTGGGGATGTATTGATCGAAATCGATGCACCAGGACATAATTCTGCATCAAGTTCAGCAGCGCCAGCAGCAAGTGCGCCTGCTCAAACTGAACAAGCAGCACCAGCTCCAGCAGCATCAACAGGTGTTGTAGCAGCGGCTGATCCAAACAAACGTGTGTTGGCGATGCCATCAGTACGTCAATTTGCTCGTGAAAAAGATGTAGATATCACACAAGTTGCACCAACTGGAAAAGGCGGACGTGTGACAAAAGCGGATATCGAAAGCTTTATTTCAGGTGGCGGACAAGCAGCAGCGCCAGCTGAACAAACTACAGCAGCACCACAAGCAACAACTACAACTGAAGCAGCACCAAAAGCACCAGCTAAACCATTCGTTTCTGACTTAGGTGAAGCTGAAACACGCGAAAAAATGACACCAACTCGTAAAGCAATTGCGAAAGCAATGGTGAACAGTAAACATACTGCTCCACATGTTACGTTACATGATGAAGTTGAAGTGTCTAAATTATGGGATCACCGTAAGAAATTTAAAGATGTTGCAGCAGCAAACGGTACGAAATTAACATTCTTACCTTACGTTGTGAAAGCATTGACAGCAACGGTTCAAAAATTCCCAATCTTGAATGCATCAATTGATGACGCAGCACAAGAAATTGTTTATAAAAACTACTATAACATTGGTATTGCAACAGATACTGATCATGGTTTATATGTACCAAACGTTAAAAATGCGAATACTAAGAGCATGTTTGCGATCGCTGATGAAATCAACGAAAAAGCAGCTCTAGCAATCGAAGGCAAATTAACTGGTGCGGATATGCGTGATGGTTCTATCACAATCAGTAATATCGGTTCAGTTGGTGGTGGCTGGTTCACACCAGTTATCAACTACCCTGAAGTTGCGATTTTAGGTGTTGGTACAATCGCTACTCAACCAGTTGTAAATGCAGATGGTGAAATCGTCGTTGGACGTGTCATGAAACTTTCAATGAGTTTTGACCACCGTATCGTTGATGGCGCAACTGCTCAAAAAGCAATGAACAACATCAAGCGTTTATTAGCTGATCCAGAATTATTATTAATGGAAGGATGATTATCACATGGTAGTAGGAGATTTCGCCATTGAATTAGATACAGTCGTAATTGGTTCAGGCCCTGGAGGATACGTTGCAGCGATTCGTGCTGCTGAAATGGGTCAAAAAGTTGCGATCATTGAACGTGAGTTTATCGGCGGTGTATGTTTAAACGTTGGATGTATTCCTTCTAAAGCATTGATCGCAGCTGGACATCACTATCAAGAATCATTAGATTCAACTATGTTTGGTGTAACAGCTAAAGAGGTTGAGTTAGACTTTACAAAAACACAAGAATGGAAAGACAACAAAGTTGTTAATACGTTGACAAGCGGTGTTGGTTTCCTTCTTAAAAAACATAAAATCGAAATTATTGAAGGAGAAGCGTTTTTCGTTGATG
This sequence comes from Enterococcus ureilyticus, assembly GCF_001730315.1. Lineage (GTDB taxonomy): Bacteria > Bacillota > Bacilli > Lactobacillales > Enterococcaceae > Enterococcus_L > Enterococcus_L ureilyticus. The sequence goes on along the minus strand of NZ_MIKC01000001.1, from coordinate 243,867 downwards.
AAAACACATTACGTGTGATTCATCCAGATTCAGCGCAAACATACTCATTCAATAATGCAATCGTAGCGACAGGTTCTCGCCCAATCGAAATCCCAGGATTTAAATTTGGCGGCCGTGTCTTAGATTCTACAGGTGGTTTGAACTTGAAAGAAGTGCCTAAGAAATTTGTGATCATCGGTGGCGGTGTTATCGGTGCAGAATTAGGTGGCGCATATGCGAACCTTGGTTCTGAAGTAACGATTTTAGAAGGTAGTCCTTCAATTTTACCAACATATGAAAAAGATATGGTTAAATTAGTTACAGATGATTTCAAGAAGAAAAATGTAACAGTTGTAACCAAAGCGATGGCTAAAGAAGCAATCGACAACGGCGACAGCGTAACGGTTAAATATGAAGTAGACGGCAAAGAAGAATCAGTAACTGCTGACTACGTAATGGTAACAGTTGGACGTCGTCCAAACACAGATGATCTTGGTTTAGAACAAGCTGGTGTTGAAGTTGGCGAACGTGGTTTAGTTCAAGTGGACAAACAAGGTAGAACAAACGTATCAAACATCTTCGCTATTGGGGATATCGTACCAGGCGCTGCTCTTGCTCATAAAGCAAGCTACGAAGCAAAAATTGCCGCTGAAGCAATTTCTGGTAAAAAAGTAGAAGTAGACTACAAAGCAATGCCTGCTGTAGCCTTTACTGATCCTGAATTAGCAAGTGTTGGTATGACAATCGCTGAAGCCAAAGAAGCGGGATTAGAAGCAACAGCTTACAAATTCCCATTCGCTGGTAACGGCCGTGCTATTTCTTTAGGTAAAACTGAAGGATTCGTACGTTTGGTAACAACAAACGAAGACAATGTCATTATCGGAGCACAAATCGGTGGAGTTGGCGCAAGTGATATGATTTCTGAATTATCATTAGCGGTTGAATCTGGCATGAATGCTGAAGATATTGCATTAACAATCCATCCACACCCATCTTTAGGGGAAATTACTATGGATGCTTCTGAATTGGCTTTAGGTTTGCCAATTCATATTTAAATAGCATATTTGTCACACAAAGAAAGACCGAGCTGGCCAGGCTCGGTCTTTTGTTTTAGTTTTAATTGAAAAGACTGTTAAAACTTAGTAAGATTTAACAACTTTTAACCGTCTTTTTTGTTATTCGGTATCACTAAGGCTATGTTTCAGCGATGAAGCTCTCTATCATCTTGCTCATCGATTCTATGGACCATTTCAAGCAATCCACCGTTTCCCTCATCTATGATTCTTTTCACTCTAGAAATCGTTGTAGTGCTGCTGCCAGTGGCTTCAGCGATATCACTATACGTTTTATTTAGTAACAGTAACTTTGCGACTTCAAAGCGCTGAATCATAGAATCCAGCTCTTTTAATGTCATTAAGTCATCGAAATAATTGTAGCAATCCTCCAAGGTTTCTAAAGCCAATAGAGAACGGAAAAACTCATCACCGTGGCCGTCTTGTATCTTGTCGATTTTCATAAGTCCCTCCTAATTTAAAAGCTGAGCGAGCTTGTCCAGCCTCGACTGGAAAATAGGAAAAACTGACTGAGACACTTTTTGTCTTATTCAGTTTTTATCTTTTTCTCGAGAGGCTAGCTCGTGAAGCTAGATAGTTTTAAAAGCTGAGCGAGCTTGTCCAGCCTCGACTGGAAAATAAGAAAAACTGACTGAGACGCTTTTTGTCTCATTCAGTTTTTATCTTTTTCTCGAGAGGCTAGCTCGTGAAGCTAGATAAAACAAAGTGCGGCAGATGATCCAGTTCTAACAGAAAAATAGGAAAATAAGAGGGTGATACTTTTTGCCACAATCCTATTTTATCTTTTTCCGAAGAGTTAGCCCGTAAAGCTAGATAACTTATTCTACCGATACGTCAAAATACACTGTAAACTTTTCAGTAAGCATTTTTTATTATAAAACTTTTTTTTATTTTGTCCAGTGAATTGAGTGAATTAATGCAAAAAATGAAACAAAAGGGAAGCATACTAATTTTAGTTTGCTTCCCTTTTAAAATAGCCTATTTAGTTTTTACTTAGAAATCAATTTCACTAAAGTGTATTGTTTTTTACCTTTACGAACAATAATGAATTTGCCATCAAAGCTGTGCTCTGCTGTAACGACAAAGTCCAACTCTTTAATACGGTCACCATTGATTGAAATTGCACCATTTGTGATATCTTCTCTCGCTTGGCGTTTAGAAGGTTCAATGCCAAGTTCAATCAACCAATCGACAAGAGTTTGACCAAGTATTTCTGTTTCAATAGTAGGCATGTTTTTAAAGCCTTCTTCAATTTGTTTTGAGGTTAGATTTTTTACGTTACCAGAAAATAGGGCTTCTGAAATTGCTAATGCATCATTTAGATCAGCTTCACTATGCACAAATTTTGTCATTTCTGCGGCTAACACACGTTGTGCTTCACGTAAATGTGGTTCGGTTTCTACTTTAACTTCTAATGCATCGATCTCGTCTTTTGTTAAGAAGGTAAAGAATTTCAAGTATTTAATTACGTCACGATCGTCTTGGTTGACCCAGAATTGGTAGAATTCGTAAGGGGTTGTTTTTTCTGGATCCAACCAAACAGCACCACCAGCTGTTTTACCGAATTTTGTTCCATCTGCTTTTAGCATCAATGGAATGGTTAATCCAAAGGCTTTTGCATCTGCGCCTTCCTTTTTACGAATCAAATCTAGGCCTGCGGTAATATTGCCCCATTGATCGGCTCCACCGATTTGCATACGAACGTTATTGTGTTGGAATAAGTGTAAAAAGTCCATTGATTGAAGAATTTGGTACGTAAACTCTGTAAATGAAATACCTGTTTCTAAACGACTTGCTACGATATCTTTGGCAAGCATGGTATTGATATTGAAGAATTTACCGTAATCTCTCAAGAAATCCAATAAAGTCAGGTTGTGCGTCCAATCGTAGTTGTTGACCAAAGTTAATGTGTTATCTGTATCCACCGCAAATAATTTTTCCATTTGTCTGGTTAAAGAATCAACATTGTGTTGAACAGTCTCCATTGTTTGCAATTGACGTTCGGTTGTTCGCCCACTTGGATCTCCGATCGTTCCAGTTGCGCCACCGATCAAAATAAATGGATGGTGTCCAAACGCTTGGAATCTTTTTAGCATCATAAAAGGAATCAAATGCCCAATATGCATACTATCTCCTGTAGGATCAACACCGCAATATAGTGAAATGCTCTCGGTTTCAACGTATTCACGTAGACCTTCGCTATCTGTTTGTTGGTTGATGGCGCCACGCCATTCTAATTCATCAATAATGTTTGTCATGTCTTTTCTTCCTTTCCTAAATAAAATAAAAAACGTCCCATAGGCTATTAGCCTATGGGACGAACTTCGCCGTGTTACCACCCAAATTGTATATGAAACATCATACACCTCTCAAATCTGTATCGTAGATAGACGCCTACTTACGGTAGGAAACTAAAAGTGTAATTCACAAAAAATGTATATGCCAACTCTCACTAAATGTTGACTCTCTGAAATAGGGACATCCTTGCTACTGTGCTTTATTAAAGTTTGATATGTGATTTTGTAGCAATTCTACGACAAATAAGCCAACTTGTCAAATACTTCTTTTTTTCTTTTATTATTTTTAAATGTGGGAATTCTCATATAAATAGTTCCCTCTTTAATCTAGGTTTTTTGAAAGCAGAAAAAGACCAGTATAATTTCTAACAATTATGAACGAGCTTTTTACAATTAGCTGTTTTATGTTATTTTTTCACACAAATGCTTTAATACAGTGGAGCGTTGACGCGCTATATAGAGTAGGGAAATGTTAAATAACGGGTTATTTTTTTAATTCTATTCTTTTTGACTTGGGTGTAAAACGTACCTATACTTTGGGAGTGATTTCACATGTGAGAAACAAAAATTAAATTAAATCAGGAGGTCAAATTTAAACATGAATAAGAAATTATCATTATTTGGACTAATTGGAATTACCATGGCCTTTTTCGGAACGGTTCGTAGTGTTCCAACCTTAGCATCTACCGGGTGGGCACAAATTTTTTATATGCTAATTGCAGCATGTTGCTTTGCTTTACCAATTGCTTTGATTTCAGCCGAATTATCAACTGGTTGGCCGGAAGAAGGCGGTCCACAAGTTTGGGTACGTAATGCTTTTGGTGAAAAATGGGGTTTTGTTACGTCATGGTTATTATGGGTACAAATGTTTTTCGGAATGGTCATGGTTGCTTCAACTGTAGGTGTATTACTAGGTTACGTGATCGACCGTCCAGATTTAGGGCATAATAATTTATTTATTTTTATTATGATATTGATTTCTTATTGGGGTATTACGTTACTTAATTTGAAATTTGACATGGTAAAAATTGCTGGTGACTGGGGCGCTGTGATCGGTGTCTATATACCTTTTGTTGCTTTAGTCGTTTTAGGGATGATGTATATGGCAAAACACGGAATCAACCAAGAAAGCTACTTAGGTCATTTTGAAGCAAGTAAATTATTACCAGATTTTAGTGATTTAGGAAGCTTGCCAACGTTGACAGGGATCATCTTCATTTTTGCTGGGGTAGAAATTTCATCTGTTCACGCAAATAACATTGATAATCCAAAACGAAATTATCCAATCGCAGTTATTGCATCTGTTTTACTATTAGTTGTGTTTAACTTAGCTGCTGGTTTAAGTGTAGCAGATAGTGTACCAGCTGGAAAAATGGAACTTGCTAACATCACGCAACCATTTGTGATCATGACACAAGATCTTGGGATTCCTGCGATTTTCAATAATATTATTTCCTTGATGATTTTAATCGGTGTTTTAGTTCAATTGAGCGCTTGGGTCCTAGGTCCAAGTAAATCAATGATCAAAGTTGCAGAAGAAGGAAACTTACCACCATTCTTCCAAAAACGGAATGCAAAAGGAATTCCAATTGTTTTTGTCATGATCCAAGCGATTGTTATTTCACTTGTGTCATTCTTATATGTTGTAGTTCCAGATATTAGTGCCGCATTTTTGATTATCACAATCACAACCACAATTCTTTATTGCGTGGTCTATCTATTGATTTCACTTTCAGCAATTAAATTACGTTACAGCATGCCGACTGTGAAACGTCCATTTAGATTAGGAAGTAAAGGCAATGGTTTGATGTGGTTTGTCTCTACTTTAGCAATTGTTAGTGTGGTTGTGACGATTCTAGTCAGCTTGATTCCGCCAACCTCTGTTCCGCAAAGTGGACATGTTGCTTATGTTATTTATCAAGTTGCAGCGACGGTCATTATGATCGGTATTGCTTTGATCATTTATAAGAGAAAGAAACCAGAATGGAAGAAAATAGATAAATAAGAAACAACATTTTCAGCATGATCAATTATGAAACTATCGGAGGAAAATATCATGAAAAATTTCAACACAGACGATACAAATTTAAAAGCATTATTTATAGGTGATAAAGGTGAAAACGTTGATTTATTCAAAGAACTGCTAAATAAAATGATCGATGAACATGTTGGCTGGAGACAAAACTACATGCCACAAGATTTACCAGTTATTTCACCACAAGATAGAAGTTCTAAAAGTTTCCAAGAAACAGCGGATAATATGAGAAATGTCTTCAATGTATTATCTTCACGTTTACGTACAGAATCACTTCCATGGCACTCAGCAGGTCGTTTTTGGGGTCATATGAACGCCGAAACATTAATGCCATCAATTATTGCCTATACAACTGCAATGCTTTGGAATGGTAATAATGTGGCGTATGAATCATCACCCGCAACATCACAAATGGAAGAAGAAGTTGGGTTAGAATTTGCTACATTGATGGGCTACAAAGAGGGGTGGGGTCATATCGCAGCTGATGGCTCAATCGCTAACTTAGAAGGTTTATGGTACGCCCGCAATATGAAATCTTTACCATTCGCCATCAAAGCCGTTGTGCCAGAAATGGTTGCAGGTAAAACAGACTGGGAATTATTGAACATGTCAACAACGGAAGTCTTAGATATTTTAGATCAGGTACAAGATAACTTTGACGAAATCAAAGCACAATCAGCTCGTAGTGGTAAAAACTTGGATAAATTAGGTAAATGGATCGTACCACAAACAAAACACTATTCATGGTTAAAAGCCGCTGACATTATCGGTATTGGTTTAGATCAAGTCATTGCTGGTGAAGTAAATAGTGAATACCGCATGGATATTGACAAACTAGAAGCCCAAATTCGTGATTTAGCAGCTCAAGGTATTCCAACGCTTGGTGTTGTAGGCGTGGTTGGTTCAACTGAAGAAGGACAAGTTGACCGTATCGACCAAATCATTGCTTTGCGTGATAAATTAGCCAAAGAAGGGATTTACTTCTATGTACACGTCGATGCAGCGTATGGTGGGTATGGTCGTTCAATCTTCTTAGATGAAAAGGATCAATTTATTGAATGGGACAAAATCGAGGACGTTTATGCTAAACATAACATCTTCCAAGAAAAAAATGATTGGCTAACAAGAGAAGTTTATGATTCTTTTAAAGCAATCGAACAAGCTGAATCTGTAACGATCGATCCACACAAAATGGGCTATATTCCTTATTCAGCTGGTGGTGTTGTAATCAAAGATATCCGCATGCGTGACGTGATTTCTTACTTTGCGACCTATGTTTTTGAAAAAGGGGCGGATATTCCAGCATTATTAGGTGCTTATATTCTTGAAGGATCTAAAGCAGGAGCAACAGCAGCGGCTGTTTGGACAGCTCACAAAGTCTTGCCATTAAACGTAACAGGTTACGGTAAATTGATGGGTGCAAGTATTGAAGGGGCTTATCATTTCTATCATTTTATTGATGGTTTAGAGTTTAAAGTGGGCGATAAAACGATCGAGATCCATGCATTGACAAAACCAGACTTTAACATGGTGGATTATGTATTTAACGAAAAAGGAAATACAGATCTTGTGAAAATGAACAAATTGAATCATGATTTTTATGACTATGCATCTTATGCAAAAGGTGGATTATATAACAACGAATTCATTACATCACATACCGATTTTGCAATTGAAGAATATGGTCACAGTCCGTTTGAATTTGTAAACAGTTTAGGTTTTTCACGTGCTGAATGGGAACGCGCAGACAAAGTAACGATTTTACGTGCTGCTGGAATGTCTCCGTATATGAACGACAAAGAAGTCTTTGATGACTATGCTGAAAAAATCAAAGAAGCAATTCAAGAAAAATTAGAAGCAATCTACGCTGAGTAATAGCATTGAATAACTGTAGGTGCGGTAAGGCGATAATACAGCTTTACCGCAGCTGCAGCTTTTCTATATAAAAATAAATAAGAGGGAATGGTGAAATAGTGAGGGAGAAGTCTCTTGAGCCAACTCTCTATAAAAATGTGAGGAAGCTATATGAAAAAATATAAGGTGAATTTAAACGAAGCAGTTTTCTTATTAATAACATTATTATTGATGATTGGCATAAGTATTATTGGTTTTAGTATTCCTGCTCATGTCGCTATATTGCTTGCAATTGGCTATTTATTGTTATTTGCGGTGTATAAAAAATTTTCTTGGGATTTCATCCATAATGCGTTGATTGAAGGTGTTACTTCAGGCATTATTCCAATGCTGATTTTTATTTTGATTGGTGCGTTGATCAGTGTTTGGATCGCAGTAGGAACGATTCCCACGATCATGGTTTTAGGTTTTTCTTTCTTATCAGTCAAATTTTTTATTCCAACAGTTTTTATTGTTTGTGGTATTGTCGGTGGTGCTGTTGGTAGTTCTTTTACCACAATCTCAACGATTGGGATTGCCTTTTTAGGAATGGGTAGTTTAATTGGAATCGATCCTGCATTGACAACAGGTGCAATTGTTTCAGGAGCTTTTTTAGGCAATTCAATTTCACCGCTTTCTGATACAGTAAATTTAGCAGCAGCCATTTCAGAAGTCGATTTATTTGAACATTTGAAAAATACATATAAAACAGCAATTCCAGCTGCTGTACTTTCGTTCGGTTATTTTCTAATTATGGGATTACGCTATGAGGGTACTTTAGATAGTACAAGTATTCATGGCATTGTAAATACATTAAATAATAATTTTACGATTTCCTTTGTCGAGATGATTCCTTTGGCGATCTTGTTCGTTTGTGCATGGAAAAAAATTCCTGCAATACCTACATTACTCTTAAGTATTTGCGTATCACTCATTTTGATGTTCTTCACAAGTACACACTTTTCATTTGTAGAAACAGCGGATATGATTCAAAATGGTTTTGTTTCTCATACCGGCAATATGCAAGTAGATGAGCTTCTTTCTAGAGGTGGGATTCAAAGTATGATGTGGTCTGTATCATTGATCATTTTGGCGTTAGCCTTAGGTGGATTATTAGTGGAAATGGAAATTATCGACTGTTTGCTTCAACGATTTGAAGCAGTGATTGATTCTCGGTATAAATTGATTTTCATTACAATGATGAGTTCGATCGGAATCAATGGACTGATTGGAGAACAGTATCTTTCAATCATTTTACCTGGGAAATCTTTTATCAATAAATTCAAAGAAAAACAAGTTCCATTGACTCAGCTATCTAGAGGCTTGAATGATGCAGGCTCTGTTGTAAATCCGTTGATTCCGTGGGGAGTGAGCGGAGTATTTATTTCAGGAACTTTAGGGATCACCACAATCAATTATCTACCTTATGCAGTTTTTTGCTATATTCTCCCGGTGCTGTCATTTTTAGTGACGTTGAGTAGCAAAAAAAAATCAAAAAGAAGCTAAAAAATACAACAGGATTCTTTTGCGGGAATCCTGTTGTATTTTTTTGATTCTAGGTGTAAACTACTCACCGAATGTTTTCAGTCCTTCACTATATAAGTAATCATCGATCTCTGAAATAGTCAAACTGTGAGTGATACCATAAATCACTACAGCATCCCAAGGATGTTTAGGGTAGAGTTGAGCATAGCCAGTTTTTTTCATTAATTCATTGGACTCTTCCAAGGTTAAGCCTAGACCAATCATTAAAGCAATGACTTTTTCTCTAGAAGGATTTCGTTTGCCATCAAAGTATTGATAGCCAGTTGCTTCTGCAATACCTGCTTTTTTAAGTACAGCACTTTTTGAAACGTGCTTCTCACTCAACCAATACGCTAGATAGGTTTTCAGTGTTTGATCAATGGTATATTGACGTGTTTCAGAAAAAATAGTATGAAAATCTTCGGCTTTTTTCAGTGAGTGTACTAGTTTATCTGTATCTTTCTCGTGCATATTTTTAATCCCCTAAAGTCAAACTAAATTGTGTTATATTCATTATACATCGATTTTAACAAAGATCGATCCTATTACAATGAATTTTTTGCTATAATTAAAAAGTAAATTGAAGCAATGGAGTGTAATCATGGAAAATAGCAATAATGAGTTAGCTCTTCGTTATAGAGAAATCGAACCTCTAACGGATAAATTAAATGGACCAGTTCTTGTTCGGAAAAATGATACCAACGAATTTTTTGTAAAAAAATGTTATCCGTTATATTTAGAAGAGCATTTAGATGCACTTCAAAAAATCGAACATCGTTATTTACCTAAAATTCAAGAAGTTGTGGTTCAAGACGGAAAGCTTTGGCTTTATGAAGAATTTGTCCAGGGAAAAACCTTGACCGATGTAATCCAGTCCTCTGAAACAATAGAAACAGACCAGATTTTAACGATAACGATGGCTGTTTTAGAAGCTTTAGGCGCCTTGCACAATAAAGGCTTAGTTCATCGAGATGTAAAACCTGGGAATATTATGATGACCAGTGAAGGAACTATTAAGCTAATCGATTTTGATGCTGTTCGGGCTGTTGATGGTGAAAAAGAAAGTGACACGGTCCAATTAGGAACTATGGGATTTGCCGCACCAGAACAATTTGGTTTTGCCGAGTCAGATGAACGGAGTGACCTGTATTCACTAGGGATTGTGATGAATATTTGCTCTGTAAAGGAGTATCCTAAAAAACAGCTGACGCAAGATCCCATGTTAAGAGGAGTCATTCGTAAAGCAACAAAACTAGAACCAGCAGAACGTTATCAGTCAGCTTTAGAAATGCATCAGGCACTTAGACAACAACGCTTGCGGCAAATAGCTGCCGCTAAACGAGCAAAGTCTCGTGCTGCTACTTTAGAAAAAGGCCCAATAAGAACGTACACCAATACTAAACCCAATACAAACAAATGGGATACGAACAACTATGTGAAACAGGTTATCAGTATCATTAGTCGTTGGTATGAAGTTATCGCAAGTTTTTTTAGAAAATATATTCCAGGCTTTCGAACAGAAGTAATGTGGAAGCGTGTAATTGCAATAGTTTGGTATGTATTTTTAATTATTGGGACGATAGGGAATGTATTGGAGCAACCGACAACAGGTTTGCGAATCCAATTATTTGTGGACTATCTTTTTATGTTTATCTTACCGATTATCTTGTTCACCAATTTTTTAGATTATCAAAGAAAACTGCCTCTATTTTCATCTTGTAATCGAGTTTACCGTTATATCGGTTATGGTTTGATCTTTTTATTTTGGCTTGTGCTCACAAAAGTTGGTTTAGAGCTTAATTCATTTATCTACAAACATTTCAATTAATATAAACTTATTCTGTCACGGATTTCTATGAGTCAAAAGACAGAATAAGTTTTTTTGTTCTCTGACTATGCAAAATGCATAAGATTATTCTGTGCTGATTGGGTATTATCAAGGTGTACCAACGGACTAAATAACAAAGGAGACAAAAAAATGAACGTGAAGAAAATTGTTTTGATCGGAGTCGGTATTTTAGTAGTAGGTGGTGTTCTAGTAAATATGGGATCTGATTCTAAAGAAGAAACAACGTCTAAAAAAGAAACAACAACAAGTACAGTTGTAAAAAAACAAGAATCAGAAGCACCTGCTCAAACGGATGCTGGTGATCTGGGGGATTATCACATTGCCATCAAAGAGCTGTCGTTTGCAAAAGATTATAATGGGGAAGATGTAGGTGTGATCGAGTATGAATTTACGAACAACAGTGATAAAAATGCGATGTTTTTAACATCGATCACAACGAAAGCTTTTCAAAATGGGATAGCATTACAATTAGCAATTATGTCAGAATCAGGCTATGTCGATTCGATGACTGAAATCCAGCCAGGAGCAACATTGAATTTAAAAGTACCTTACAAATTAGCTGACATGACAACACCAATAGCTGTTGAAGCAACGAAACTATTTAGTGATAAAGTGAAGGTGACAAAAGAGTTTATCTTGGAATAAATGAAAAGAGTAAAAAGGGTTGAAAAAGGTGGTTCAGCTAGCTTTTCTTTAAGTAGAAAAGTATTAGTTTTTAGCTTCAAAGGGAGCAAAGGAATTGAGTACTATTCCTTATATATGGCCGTGTATTAGGTTGATTGGATCAGTTGCTGTTAAGATGTAGTTATTTGGTCCGAAATCAATTAGTCTTTGCTGCCTGACTGATTTGCCAAATACGAAAACAGCCAAAACCACAAAAAGTGAACGCTTGGAGTAAATCCAAACGTTCACTTTTTTTATTCTTCTGTTAGTGAATCAGGATGTTTTTCAGTAACCGAATGAATCGGTTTGACCTTTAAAATATCCAAAAAGAAGGTAAAAATTGGAATCCCAACAATCAGTCCCCAAACTCCAAATAAGCGTTCACTGATCAGTAAAATAACAAATGTATAAAAAATCGGTAGATCAGTTTTGCTAGACATAAATTTAGGATTCAATACATAAGACTCGAATAAGTGCACAACAATGATCACAATCAAAATATAAATCACATCATTGATGCCACCTTCAGAGTATGCAATGAAACTGAGTGGAATACAAGAAATGATCACACCTGCAACGGGAATCAGACTTAAAATAAAAATCATGATCGCTAAACTTGGTAATTGATGAAAGCCGATCAAGGCCAAACAAATAGTGGTAATTCCAGTATTGACAAGTGCAATAAAAAATTGGGCTTCCATCACGACACCAAATGTATTGACGAACTTATCAGCAAAAAAGTAAATATCTTTGAAAAACCAGTCGAAGTCACTTTTTAGAAACAACTTAGAAAACTCAGCCATTTGTTTTTTCTCGATCATAAAAAAGAAACTGAGGATAAACGAAAGGACAAAGGAAAGACCGATTGATCCAACATCTTGAACATAACGCAAAAGAATACTCGCACCATTTTGGATTTGAGACATTAGATTCGATTTTTCTAGATAGTTATCGATAATCACTAAAAATTGATTATGGTCATCCGTTGGTGTTTGATAAAAATGGATGACGGAATTGTACATTTGAACCGATTGATGAATCAAAACGGGAACGTATTTTGTGATAGCTAGATAAACTAAAAAAACAATCAAAAAATAAGTAGCTAAAACGATTATGATAGAGGGAATCTTTAAATATTGCTGCACAAATTTCACAAAATGAAGGGCCAAAAACGTAAAAATAAACGTTAATAGAATCATCGTGATCATACTTCTAGCTAAAAATAAAATAAAAATAATAACAGCCAAAACAAAAAAACGTCGTAACCGTTCATTTTGGATAAACTTTTCATAAATAGACATAGGCTTCGCTCCTTTAATACTTTACTTATTATCTTGTAAGATAACTATAATGCTTTTTCATAATTTAAGATAGCAGTTTTATCTATAATTCTAAAAAAATTATTTTTAATTCAAAAACTTAAAAAATTGTTCCCCTTTACAAAAAGAACTTATGTTCGTATAATTGGTTGTGAAGTAGAATAAGGAGAGGATAGCGATGATTTTTGATTATGAAAAAGAACCTAAAAGAGTGCTTTTTTGTATTGATGTAAAATCCTTTTATGCCTCAGTCGAATGTGTGGCTAGAGGCTATGATCCACTTGAAAAAATGTTAGTTGTGATGAGTCATGCTGAAAACACCGGCGGTCTTGTTCTGGCCTCTTCTCCAAAAGCAAAAGAAGTGCTAGGGATCACCAATGTAACAAGAAAATACGATGTACCCAATCATCCAGAATTAATGATCGTACCGCCACGAATGAATGAATATATCAAAGAAAATATGAAAATCAATGAGCTCTACAAAGAGTATGTTTCAAAAGAAGATTTACATATTTATTCGATTGATGAATCTTTTTTAGATGTAAGTGCTAGTTGGAAATTGTTTGGTCAAACGCCAAAAGCTGTAGCTGAAATCATCCAACAAAGAATCAAAAAAGAGACAGGGTTAGCCATCACAGTTGGAATCGGTGATAATCCTTTATTAGCCAAACTAGCGATGGATATTGAAGCGAAACATAATGAAGAACGGTTAGCTGAGTGGCATTATGAAGATGTTCCTGAAAAAGTCTGGACTATCGAATCAATGACGGATATGTGGGGAATCGGCCATCGATTAGCCAAACGTTTAAACAATTTAGGTATTCGTTCTGTGTATGATTTAGCTCATGCTGATGTAAATAGTCTCAAAAGGAATTTAGGAATCATTGGCGAACAGTTATATGCCCATGCGCATGGTATCGATCGTAGTCGTTTATCTGAAAAATACATACCAGAAGAACGTTCCTATAACAATTCTCAGATTTTGATGCGGGATTATATGAGACAAGATGAGATCGAAGTTGTGATCAGAGAGATGGCGGAACAAGTGGCAGCACGGCTGAGAAAAGCCCATTGCCAGACAGAATGTGTTCATTTATCTGTGGGCTTTTCAAAAGCAGGTTCATCAGGTGGAACAGGGTTTTCAAGACAAATGAAGGTGCCTTTAACAAATAGCAGCAAGCTATTAATCGAATACTGTTTAACCATTTTTAGGCAGCATTGGCATGGAGAAGAGGTGCGACATATTGGAATTACGTATTCCAAACTGAATTACAATACTTATGTACAGTTAGATTTATTTCATGAACCAGATGAGCAGATGAAAGAACTGAAATTAGACAAGTTAATCGATGATATCCGGCAGCGTTTTGGCTATGTTTCTTTGGTCCACGCAAGCTCAGTCTCATCTGGTGGTACAGCAATTTCAAGAGCATCGTTAATTGGTGGACATGCAGGGGGAATGGAGGGCTTGCAATGAGTAAGGAGCGGGATTATTATTTTGAACAGTACCAAGATCGAAAAATGAAAAAGTGGGCTGGGTTTTATTTATCTGAGCATACTACAATGATCGAACAAGAGCAAAAAAAGAAGCCAGTTAAAAAGAAAACTCAAATGACTTGGTCTGAAATCGACGAAGTATTAGCTCAAGCATTTCAGAATCAGATCGAGATTACAATTCAAAAAGAAGAATTGGACAGCGAAGGAAATTACGGGGCAGATATCAAAGGAAGGATTCAAGGTCATGATGAGTTAGGGCTTTATGTAGATGGGCAAAAGATTGGGTATGATGAGATTCGTCATGTGCAGCTTAGTTAAAAAATAGCTAGGATAGAATTCTAGGTGTTCTATCCTAACCCATTTGGACTCAGCCTATTTCTATCAAGAAACAAAAAACAAATCGACTAGTGCTAATAGAAACATCATCAAAGAAATAAGCCCACAAATAATCAAGTGGCGGCGTTTACGCATCATTATGATTGCAATAAACTCTCTTAAAAAAGCATTTGGGAGGAAGTAAAAGGCTGTTTTTGCCCCGATTCCATCTGCTTTTAAATGCGCCATTTTTGCAAAAAGGCCTGCTCGGAATAGATGGAAATTATTAGTAGTGAAGATTGCTTTAAAGTTTGTTCCACCAAAGCTTGCTTCCATGATTTCTTTAGAAAATTTCATGTTTTCCAAAGTATTTTTAGAATTTGTTTCAACTAAAATATCTTTTTCTGGAATTCCTTTTTCAAGAGCATAATTTTTCATTGCGAGACTTTCTGCAATGTGTTCATCGTCGCCTTTACCACCAGACATAAGAATTTTTGGCGGGTTTAAAGTAGCACGATCTTGCGCTTTGTAAAATTGAATGGCTTTTTCGATCCGTTTTCCTAAAAGTGGGGGAACTGTTTTTCCATCGATCAAGCCTGATCCTAACACAATAATAAAATCTTGTTCATAATTAGGCTGATTAAACTGATAAATAATCGAAATGGTTAAAAAGTTATAGAACACAACGAAAAAGTAAAACATAGAGAAAGGCAAAATACCAAATAATAATGAGGCCCATGAAGGCAAGATTCGTGAGGAGAAGTAGCTGAAAACCAGAAAGACGGTCAACCCAATCGCTAAAAGTAGTGTTAATAGATTTGCTAAGGAATGGCCTTCTTTTTTCATGACAACAATAGCATTCCAATATAAGAAAACCACTAAACCATAAAGACCAATCAATAAAAGCAAGATCAAGACAATACTAGTAATGCCCGCTAAAAGTATTAACAATGGATTAACTGTTCGAACTAACAAAGAGCCTAAATAAGTCATCCCAACAACCAAAAATAGATTGAATAATAAGCCGTTTACTAATCGGCGTTTTTCTTTAAAATAGCAAAAAAGAAAAAGGAATAAAAAGGTTGATGGAATCAAAAAATAATAGGTCTGAAGTTGAACTTCTAAATAGATAACATAAAAGATAAAGCAAAGTGAAAACCAAAGTAATTCATAAAATTTCCAGTTTGGTTTCAATTTTTTTCGACGCCATTTTGGAATCAAGAAGACACCAATCAAATACATAACACCAATAATAATACTAAAATAATTCCCCATAATAGAACTCCTTCAATAAATGATTTCACTACTAGTATAACGAAAAATGAACAAAAAAAATACTATGATGCGTATTTGATCATATTTAGGGAGGTTAGTTTAAAAAGAAACATTCTCCATATTAATAAAATAGAAGAATGTTTCTTTTTATTTATTTACAAGATCGAACGGGAATTGTTATGAAGAAGTGGGTCCCTTCTCCTCTTTCCGAAACTAATGAAAGGTGCCATTCATATTTTGCTACAATCGAAGTAACCGCAAATAAGCCTAGGCCAGTCCCTTCATCAGCTGACTTTGTGGTGAAGAAGGGTTCAAATATTTTTTCTTTTAAATCTGCCGGAATCCCTGGACCATTATCAGAGATTTCCAGTGTCACAAACTGATCGATATGATTGGTTCGATGATTGTCTTTTTTTAGTGTCTTAGTTAATTCTTCTGAAGCAGGAGACACATTGATCGCAATTTTTTGCGCCTTTTCTGAATTCTCTTTTGTTGCTTGATAGGCGTTAGTGATCAAGTTATAAATCAAATTTTGTAGATCCGTTTCTTCCAATTTAGTCGTGCCTAGATTTTCTTGAATAGAGAGAGAAAGTCTAACGTTTTTAGGAATGATTTCTCCTATTAGATGAGTAGCGACACCGATCGCAGCGGAAATATCGATCCATTCTTGTACGCTTTTTTGCGGCTTTGAAAACCGCAGCACATTTGAAGATAATTGCTTTCCTTTTTGAGCTGAATGTAAGATCTCTTCTAAATCTGCTTCTAATATAGGATCATCCTGATGTTCTTCCAACAATAATTGAGTGTTCCCAATAATCGGTGTTAAGAAATTATTCATATCATGAACGATTGACGTCGTCAGTAAACCGACCGTTTCCATTTTATTTCGTTGATAGAGTTCAAGTTCAAGCTGATGCTGCATTTTTTGTTGCTTCTGTTTTTCGATCAGCTTCCGATTTTCTGCTTCAATCGTTTCTTTTCTTCGGAAATTATGAATGAATAGTGAGCAAATAATAATTAATAATAATAATAAAACCAAAAGAAAGGATAGAACGATTACGAAATTTATAATATCATCATTTCGTTCATTATAATCAGCATTGATGGCAACCACCCAATGGGCTAAACCAACATCGATCCATTCAAAGGCACTGATTTTTAAAACTTCTGTAGGAGTATCTTCATCCCACCAATAAGATTTATAGGTCAATTTTCCCGAAGAATGGTTTAGTTGATATTTTTCTAAACGTTTTAAATCAGAATAATCAAAATCGGGGTAAAGTTTTTCTCGCCCGTTGATGATGTCTAACCCAACTTGTTGGGCTACAGGATGCATTACAACGGTCATTGATCGATCTTTAATCATAGGATACCCTTTATAATCTAGTTCAAAATCTTGAAGGAAATTTTTATAAAAGGCTTCCAAATTTAACGGTAAAATCAAATAACCATCGATTTGACCAGTCGTTGTTTTGATTTCTTGGTAAAAATTGACATAGGCTTTTTTATTGATAAAATAAGAGTCCCCGTTTTGCGCAGTTGGTTTATCGAGTAACTGTTTCAAAGACAAGTCATGACGAATGAATGGCCGAATCGTTTCGATATCTGCAATGTCGACCTGCTTTTTTTCAGTATCCCAATGAAAAGCATACAAGGGTGTACCGTCCGCTTCCATATAAAAAAGAACATTCGCTTCATTATTTAGCGAGTCAAAGAATGTATTTAAAGAAGAGCGGCTATTTTGTAAATAGGTCGCGGGATCATCACTATTTTTTAAATTGCCATCGATTGCTAAGTAATTAAGTGCTTGATGCCGATTTTTCATAGAAAGTTGGATCACTTTTCCAACATATTCCGTTGATTGCAGTAAAAAGTCCTGTCCGCTTTCCGTGGTTGTTTTGCGGATAACGGAAAAACCACGAATTGCAAAGAAAACGGATACAACAATAAAGACAATCATTGCTGAAATCATGATGTTTACAATTCTATTCGTTCGTTTCATTGGTATAGCTCCTTTTAAAAGTCTGTTCATATCATAACAAGTTCATGTTGAAATTTAAAGATAATTCGGCTATTGTATAGATAATGGCAAAAGAATAAAGAGGTGTAGACGTTGCGAAACGAAAAAATTTTAGTGGTTGACGATGATGCTGCAATTCGCCGTTTGATTTGGAAGTCGCTTCAGTCAACGGGATTATTGGTGTATCAAAGTGATACGATTGAAAAAACATTAGACATCATGGATCGAGTGGAATTTCAATTGTTTCTTTTGGATGTCAGCTTAGAACATGAAAATGATGGATATCATTTAGCTCAATTGATTAGGGAACGGCAACCTTTGACACCGATTATATTTGTTAGCGGGAAAAAAAGCGAGCAGGATATTATCAGTGGTCTAGAATCAGGAGGAGATGTGTATCTTTCTAAACCTTTTGCCCCAGATGTTTTACGCGCCCAAGTTATCAGTACCTTGAACCGAACAGAACAGCTATTGACACTAAGTCAACATCGTGATGAAACGATGTTGAAAGAAGGCATCTTTTCATTTGATAAACATCAATATCAATTTTGTAAAAATAGTGAAATAGTGAATATGACGTCTAAAGAAATCATGATGATTTTGTTCTTTATGGAAAATCCGTATCAAGTATTTAGTAAAGAACAGATTTATGCAAGTGTTTGGAGTGATGGGGATATGGATAAAAATCTCATCACTGTTTATATTAATTATCTAAGAAATAAAATCGAAGACGATCCTAAAAAGCCCCAATATTTACAGACAGTGTGGGGGATCGGCTATCTATTCAATCCACAAGGAAAAGAAGCTGGAAGTAGTGTCTAGTTTTTAAGTATGTAAAGCTTAAACTAAACCTTCTAAGCGGGCAAAAAAGAAACTTAAGGCTAGTAAGTCAGCAGCTCCGCCAGGACTTAGGTTGTCTTGTATTAATTTTTGATCAAAGAAAATCAGTAATTTTTCTAGTTCTTCCACAGAATTATCGGCAGCAAACAAGTTGAGGAGATCCGCAGCTTGTTTTTTGACGTTTTGCCAAGCTGAAATGCCACCTCGGTTGATCACGTTAGAGTCTTCGGTGGTAGCCATTAAATGCAGTAGTAATAACAAGAACATTACTCTTGTTGAGTGTCTTTGGCATTGTCTTAGAAATGGCAGAGCAATCGTTTTGAGTGAAGGGTATCCAGCTTCGGCTTCTCCTCTAATGCCAGTGATCCCATAGTCTAAATAAAGTTTTTCTCCATAACTCAACTGCTTTTTGTTTGTTAAGTCAGCAAAATCTTTGGCAAGTAAGCCGGTTGTCATATGCTTTACATACGCTAAAATGTCCGTAGTGTTTTGCTCAGAAAAGGGAACCGTTAATTGGTGTTCTTGCATCATTTTTCCAGTGGCACTTAAAAGCAGTGCAAAAGAAAAATTTGCTCCTTTATGAGTGTTGATTCCTTTGGTTTTGATCAGCATCATTTTTTCAGCTTGTTGTCCTAGCATTCGGACCTTTTCAAATAAGTCAACAAGCGTTCCTTCATGAGTGAAGCCCAGTTGGACGTATTCAGTAAAAAAAGGTGCAAGAGCGATGCTGCTATCGATAAAGGTTAAATAATTCATATCTTTATGTGCACCACAGCTTACCGGATCGACTAAACCTGGTTTTGGAGATAGAGTGGCTTCATACAACAATGCTTGTAAAGCAAATTCACCGATCAGCTGTGGATTTGTTTTTTTAGTTAGCTGTTTCATGTAAGTGTTTTTCCATTTCTTTAATAATGAATGTTTGAGAATAGTCTAGATGCTCAGTAATCAATTGTTTTAGTTGTTCTTCTTCTTGGTTCATCATGCATTGATAAATCAACCAATGTTCATTTAGCGCTTTATCTCTTCGATCTTTTGAGCGAATGGAAATATCTCGGAAATAGACAAGGTACTCTCGCAACTTCATAACGATCGATTTTAATCGCAACATTTTGCTTTTTTCATAGATCAGCTCATTAAAATCAGAAAATTTTTGCAGTACTTGGTCGATTTCATTTGCTTCATTTAAACGCTCTGTTTCTTCCAGCAGTGCTTTCAATTCATCAAAATCTTCTGGAGACATCTCTTTCATTGCAGTGATGGTGGCTAAAACATCTAGAGACTTTCTGATTGCATAAATTTCGGTTGCATCATTCAGTGAGATGCCACGAACAATAATCCCTACCCCTCGAACATGATCAACTAATCCTTCTTCAACAAGTTTTTGTAAGGCGTAACGAATCGGCGTACGACTGATATTCATCACTTCGGAAAATTCTTTTTCGTTGATTCGTTGTCCAGCAGGAATTTCTCCTAGAATGATCGTTTTTCTAAAGGCTTTGTACACGAGTTCTTTTAAAGGTTCATTCAGACTTAAATCTAAATTTTTTCCAACAGCTTCTGATATAGTACTCATTGGATCACTCCTTTGCACGTTGATAATAGAAAAGATAAATGAATCTTTTCATTCTGTATTGCTAAGAATCAGCTAAAAAATATAAGAAAAACTTCTACTTAAACAGAAAATCGCACAAGCCATTTTAAGGATTGTGCGATTTTCAAAGGTCACATGTTATTGCGGAATATAAAGTGGCATATGGCCAGTTAGCACAATTGTTACAACAAAGATAATGAAAATCCCCAATGCCCATTTTGCAGATTCTTTTTGCCATTGCCCCATATCTAAACCTGTTAAACGAAGTAATAGGTAGATGAAGGCAACTAAAGGACTTAACAAGTGGAATGCTTGCCCCATCAATGAAGCCAATGCCATCTGCATATCGGTGAATCCATAAGCACGTCCAGCTTCTGCTAAAACAGGTAAGACCCCAAAGTAGAACCCATCATTTGAAATAAAGAAGGTACCAGGAGCTGAAATCAATGCGATGACTAAGCCCCAGAAGCCCGCCAATTGATTTGGAATGATTTTTGTGAAACTTTGAGCTAATGCATCTGCCATACCAGTTCCTTGGAAAAGTCCCATAAAGACCCCTGCTGCGAAAACTAGAATAACAACTTGAACAGCGTCGCCGCCATTTGCGCCGATCCGTTTAGACTGATCTTTTAAGACTGGGTAATTGACCATCAAAGCAACAACTGTCCCGGTTAAGAATAAGAACAACGGGGGTAAGCCAAGACCGACGAATGAATCAGTGACCAACAACGCAATCAATGAAATCGTTAGAATAGCATTGAATAGCCAAATTTTAGGACGGCGAATCGCCAATGTTTCTTCGTCCGTTACAGTTGTCATGGCATCGATTTCTGCATCAGTTAGCTGTTTAATCCCAAGACGAGCTCGTTCTTTTCTACCCATAGAAGGTGCTACGATGAAAATCACATAAAGTAGAGCGAGGATCATTCCAGGAATTAAGTAAGCTAAAATTTCAGCACCAACATTCAACACACTCATTGCACGAGCAGTTGGCCCACCCCAAGGAAGCAAGTTCATGATCGTATTTTGTAAAATAACCAAAACACCTAAATTCATCAATTTCATATCTAACTTTTTATAGATAGGAATAAAAGCAGAACAGCAAATCAAGGTTGTAGTTGTGCCATCGCCATTAAGAGAAACAGCTGCTGCAACAACAGCCGTCGCGATCAATACTTTCATCGGATCGCCTTTTGCAATGTGGATCATCTTCTTAGTGATTGGGTCAAATAACCCCGCATCCAACATAATTGAAAAATAAAGAATGGCAAACAATAACATGATACCCGTGGTGGATGTTGTTTTAATTCCTTCCATAACAAAGTCTCCGATAGATCCTTTATTAGAAACACCAGCAAACATTGCAATCAGAGCAAAAATCAGTGGAATCAAAACCAAAGCTGTAAACGGTGACATTTTCTTTTTCATGATGACGAACATAAAGACGATGATCATCACATAAGATAAAACAGTTAATAACATTTTTTTCTCTCCTTCAACACTAAATTCGTTTTCCAAAACAATCGGGCGTCTCTTTGGATGTGTTGGATCAATAGAAAAATAACAATAAGGTAATGCTAGAAAGCCCTTTCTTGTTTCGTTTAACAATGTTTAGTTTAAGCGAAGAAAGTTTAGATAAATAGATGAAGAGGGGAAAAAGAACACCAAAAAAACACAAATGAGAGCGGTTTCTTAAAGAGATGTTAATAAGATGTTAATAAATCCTTAAATGCTTATAAACGTTGTTATATCAACGTTTTTGTATGTTTTAAATGGATAGAGAGGAGAAGGAACAGCGAAAGAACAATTTCTGGTTGAAGAATTCATTTTATTGTAATCGTTTTTACCTATAATGAATTCATAAACAGAAAGGATGTGAGTTCATGGGTCTATTTGAACGGCTGTTTAATAAAGAAAAGACGGAAATAAAAAAAGATGAAGTACCACTTTTTCCTACTATAGAAGAACAGAATGAATGGCAGGAAGTTGCTGGCTACATTCCAATAGAAGGAGGAGAGTATCAATTAGTTTCGCTAATTGCAACAGCAATTGCGGCTGGAGAACAGCCTGAAAGTAAATTTGTTATTAAACGCATTTCAAAAAGAAATCCAGAAGCACAACTGGTTTCTGTGATCGCTACCAGTATTGCAGCAGCTGATCACGCACAGAGTCAGTTTGTCATTCGATCAATCAAGGAAAACAAAATGAAGTAGAGTTTGGATGACTTGACGGTTTTGACTAGTTTTTTGGAAAAAATAAAAATTGAATGTGACAAAAAGCATCACCGTCAATTTTAGCTATTTTTCAGTCAGAGCAGAATGAGCCTGCTACACTTTTATGTTATCTAGTTTCACGGGCTAGTCTCTCGGAAAAAAGATAAAATCTGCCTGTGACAAAAAGCGTCACAAACATATTTTTCTATTTTTCAGTCGAGCCTGGACGAGCCTGCTACACTTTTATGTTATCTAGTTTCATGGGCTAGTCTCTCGGAAAAAAGATAAAATCTGCCTGTGACAAAAAGCGTCACAAACATATTTTTCTGTTTTTCAGTCGAGCCTGGACGAGCCTGCTACACTTTTAATTTTAGGAGGAGAAAAAATGTTACGTAAGTTTAAAATCGCAATTGATGGAAAAGAGTATTTAGTAGAGATGGAAGAAATTGGCGGTGTACCACAAGCGCCAGTTGCAACGCCAACGGCACCAGCAGCACCTGTGGTAGAAGCAGTACCAACACTAGCACCTGCGCCGGGCGAGCAAGCAGCACCTACAGTAAGCACACCAGCCGGAAGTGATGCAATGCCATCACCGATGCCTGGAACAATCTTAAAAATTTTGGTAAATATTGGTGATACGGTTCAAGAAAATCAACCATTAATGATTCTTGAAGCGATGAAAATGGAGAATGAAATCGTAGCTGGCAAAGCTGGAACAGTTACGGGAATTCATGTGCAACAAGGTGATATGGTCAATCCAGGAGAACCGCTTATTACAATCAATTAAATAAGAAAAAAGTAATTTAATTTTAAAAGAGGAAGTGACGTTTGTGGAGACATTAATTGAAGGCGTAGTGGGAATGGGACAGGAGCCTGGTCGTATTGTAATGATGGTGATTGGTGGGATCTTGATGTACCTAGGTATCAAAAAAGAGTACGAACCGACTTTACTTGTGCCTATGGGATTAGGAACGATTTTAGTCAATTTTCCTAATTCCGGTGTACTAAGTGCTGGCGGAGAAGCCGGTCCCTTTCAGGTGTTGTTTGACATGGGAATTTCGACGGAGTTATTTCCACTATTACTATTTATTGGAATTGGCGCTATGATCGATTTTGGGCCATTATTACAAAATCCATTTTTATTATTGTTTGGTGCAGCTGCGCAATTCGGGATTTTCTTTACGATTATTGCAGCAGTATTATTGGGCTTCGATTTAAATGACGCAGCTTCTATTGGGATTATTGGAGCAGCAGATGGTCCAACATCTATCTTCGTTGCAAATACATTGAATTCGAAATATATGGGCGCAATTATGGTGGCAGCTTATTCTTATATGGCCTTGGTTCCTATTATTCAACCAGTGGCAATTAAGGCCGTTACAACGAAAAAGGAACGCCAAATCCGTATGACGTATCGTGCGGGTGAAGTATCACAAACAGCGAAAATTTTATTTCCAATCGTAATTACGGTTGTTGCTGGATTGGTGGCACCAGTTTCGCTTCCGCTAGTTGGCTTCTTAATGTTTGGGAACTTGCTGCGTGAATGTGGCGTCTTAGATCGTTTATCTGTGACAGCTCAAAATGAGCTAGTAAACATCATCAGTATTGTGTTAGGGTTAGCAATTTCAGTAAAAATGCAGTACGAAGAATTCTTACAAGTTGATACCTTGATGGTCATTGGACTTGGGTTAGTTGCTTTTGTAATGGATTCTGTTGGCGGTGTCTTATTTGCGAAATTATTAAATCTGTTTAGAAAAGAAAAAATCAATCCGATGATTGGTGCAGCAGGAATTTCAGCGTTTCCAATGTCCAGCCGAGTGATTCAAAAAATGGCAACGGACGAAGACCCGCAGAACTTTATTTTAATGCATGCAGCAGGTGCTAATGTATCTGGACAAATCGCATCCGTTATTGCGGGCGGTTTATTATTGGCATTACTTGCGTAGGATTTTGATAGCATAGGAAGAAAGGAGCTTGGCTTATGTCAGCTGATTTACTAAAATCATTTGAGCTATTGTTTTTTGGGTGGGGTGGCGTGTTTGTTGTCATTTTTGTGATTTACTTTGCGTCGCTTGTGTTAAGTAAAGTATTTCCACCGAATAAATAGGAAGTGATACGGAATGAATATCAGAAGAATTTGGCTTGATCGAGATCAGAGGGGAAGGCAGCAGTGGTCAGATTTTCTAACTAGGGCTGATCTAATACCTGATGATCATCTAGACTATACGATCGGTATCTATGATCAGGAGAAGCTTATTGGAACAGGCTCGATTTTTCAGAATATTTTGAAATGCATTGCAATCGACTTCTCTTATCAAAATGAAAATTTACTTTCTAAAATTGTTCAAGTATTACGAGAACGGTTGCAGGAAATAGGGTATCAGCATTATTTTTTGTATACCAAACCAAAAAACAGTCAGTTGTTTCAATCTTTAGGCTTTGCTGAAATTGCGGCAACAGCTGAACTGGTTTTTATGGAGCAAGGCTTTCCTGACTTTGAAGACTATTTAGCGGAACTTAAAAAGCATCAGCGAATGACAAAGTACAATGCAGCAATTGTAATGAATGCCAATCCATTTACAAAGGGTCATTTATACTTAGTTACAGAGGCCGCTAAACGTGCTGAGACGGTTTATCTCTTTGTTTTGTCTGAGGAGCGCTCTCTGTTTGATGCAAAGACTCGTTTTGAACTGGTAAAAGAAGGAGTCAGTCATTTATCAAACGTTGTTGTTTTACCAACAAGAGAATACATGGTATCCAGTGCAACTTTTCCATCTTATTTTTTGAAAGATCAAGCGAAAGCTAATATTGCGCAAGTTCAAGCTGTTTTGGATGCTACTTTATTTAAAGAAAAGATTGCTTCTGCTTTATCGATTACAACTAGATTTGTTGGAGAAGAGCCATTTTCAGAGGTAACAGAGATTTATAATCAGGCAATGAAAAAGACTTTTGGTTCTCAGCTGAAGCTAGTTATTTTACCAAGAAAACGAATTGGTGAAGAAGTTATCAGTGCTACTAGAGTGCGAGCTTTGATGGAACAGGAACTTTATACAGCGATCAAGCCCCTTGTTCCGCCTAAAACTTTTGAAGAAATAATCAAACAAAAAAATAAGTAATGAGGTGTATATTTTGGAAATCAAACAAAACGCATCTGCTGGTACAACTGAATCAAGTGATATCATGATTACAATTGGAAAAAACAGCGGACAAGGAATTCTAATTGAATTAGACAGTAGTGTTGAAAAGCAATTTGGTCGTCAAATTCGTGAAAAAATACAAGAAACTTTAACTAATTTGTCAGTTACGGATGCGAAGGTTCAGGCAATTGATAAGGGAGCATTGGATTGTACAATTCAAGCTCGAACGGTGGCAGCTGTTTATCGCGCTACTGGTGAAGAAAATGTAGACTGGCAGGTGTTAAATACATGGAACGTTTAAGAAGAACGATGATGTTTGTACCTGGAGCGAATGCTTCAATGTTAAGAGACGCCACTTTATATGGCGCTGATTCGTTGATGTTTGACCTTGAAGATGCGGTTTCATTGAAAGAAAAAGATAGCGCCCGTTTACTTGTCTATCATGCCTTGAGAACATTTGATTATTCTTCTGTAGAAACTGTTGTTCGAATCAACGGATTAGATACAGTAGGGAGACAAGACGTTGAAGCGATGGTTTTAGCAGGTGTTGATGTGATTCGTTTACCTAAAACAGAAACTGCTCAAGATATTGTGGATGTAGAGACAGTTATCACTGAAATGGAAACAAAATATGGAATCGCTGTTGGCACCACGAAAATGATGGCGGCAATCGAGTCAGCAGAGGGTGTTTTAAATGCTCGAGAGATTGCTCAGGCAAGTGATCGCTTGATCGGTATTGCGCTTGGAGCCGAGGATTATGTAACAAATATGAAAACACATCGTTATCCAGATGGACAAGAATTATTTTTTGCCCGTAGTTTTATTTTACATTCAGCTAGAGCTGCCGGAATTGCAGCAATTGACACTGTTTATTCAAATGTAGAGAATACAGAAGGTTTCTTAGCAGAAGTTGAATTAATCAAACAATTAGGTTTTGATGGAAAATCAGTCATTAATCCACGTCAAATACCATTGGTAAATAGTGTCTATGAGCCGACTGAAAAAGAAATCCAACATGCGAAAGAAGTAATTTGGGGAATTCGTGAAGCCGAAGCAAAAGGCTCAGGCGTGATTTCAGTGAACGGAAAAATGGTCGATAAACCAATTGTTGAACGTGCAGAGCGAGTAATTGCTTTAGCCATTGCAGCAAAATTAATTTCTGAGGAGGAAGTCTAAAATGAAAAATAATGTAGGCAAAGAAATTCCAGATAATTATGCTGAGCAATACGGTTTATTTAAAGGTGAACTAGCGAATATTCAGGAGTACAAAGAATCTAGCCGCACAATCATTCCTGTCAGACCAAGGGATACAAAGCTATTAGGAAGTTTAAAAGAAGCGATTGAAAAAACAGGATTAAAAGATGGGATGACGATTTCTTTCCATCATCATTTCAGAGAAGGCGATTTTGTGATGAACATGGTATTAAAGGAAATCGCAGCGATGGGCATCAAAAATCTATCAATTGCGCCAAGTTCGATTGCCAATGTTCATGAACCATTGATCGACCATATCAAAAATGGAGTGGTAACAAATATTACCTCTAGTGGGTTACGTGATAAAGTTGGTGCTGCGATTTCTGAAGGTATCATGGAAAACCCTGTTGTGATCAGATCTCATGGTGGTCGTGCGAGAGCGATTGCTACGGGTGATATCCATATTGATGTGGCTTTTCTTGGCGCACCAAGTTCAGATGCCTATGGCAATGTAAATGGAATCAAAGGCAAAGCAACATGTGGTTCATTAGGCTATGCAATGATCGATGCGAAGTATGCAGATCAAGTAGTAGTCATTACAGATAGCTTGATGCCCTATCCCAACACACCAATCAGTATCCCACAAACCGATGTGGATTTTGTTGTAGAAGTTGATGCGATCGGTGATCCTGATGGGATTGCTAAAGGAGCTACTCGTTTTACAAAGAATCCAAAAGAACTCTTGATTGCGGAATACGCAGCGAAAGTTATCACACATTCGCCTTACTATAAAAATGGCTTCTCTTTCCAAACGGGAACTGGCGGTGCAGCATTAGCTGTATCTAGATTTTTGAAAGAAGCCATGATCAAAGATGGGATTACTGCTAGTTTTGCTTTAGGTGGTATCACGAACGCGATGGTTGAATTATTAGAAGAAGGACTCGTTGAAAAAATCATTGATGTCCAAGATTTTGATCATCCTTCTGCTGTTTCTTTAGGTAAGAATGAGAATCACTACGAAATCGATGCAAATATGTATGCTTCACCATTAAGTAAGGGCTCTGTCATCAATCAATTAGATACTGCAATTCTTTCAGCGTTAGAAATCGATACGAATTTTAATGTGAACGTGATTACTGGATCAGATGGTGTAATTCGTGGCGCATCTGGCGGACATTCAGATACAAGTGCGGCTTGCAAAATGAGTTTAGTGATTGCACCATTGATCAGAGGAAGAATTCCGACAATCGTTGAAGAAGTAAATACAGTTGTAACGCCAGGTAGTAGTATTGATGTGGTGGTGACAGAAGTTGGGATTGCCATCAATCCAGAAAGACAAGACTTAGTAGAACACTTTAAAGCACTAGATGTTCCACAATTAACAATGAAAGAACTTCAAGAAAAAGCCTATAGTATTGTAGATAAACCAGATGCCATCAAATATGGCGATAAAGTCGTTGCCTTGATCGAATATCGTGATGGGTCAATTATCGATGTGGTCAGAAATGTCTGAAACCTACTTAAAGGGAGAAACGATTACACTGATAGACATGTTGAACGCTCGAGATAAGCGAGTAACTATTCAGCGAGAACTTTTACAAAAGCATCCTGCATGTGTTTTATTAAGTGCTACCATGAATATTCCTGGACCTATAAAGACGAACGAGCGGCTAAGACATATCTTCTTAACTGTCATTAAAGAGATCAATGCTCTTTTTCCTCCTAAAAAAATAGTCGCTCGCAATCACAGAGAGCTGAAAACAGGTTCAGAATATTATTTAGTCCTTGATGAAACATCTGAAGAGTTGAAGAAAAAACTAATTGAGATTGAAGAAAGGCATGTCTATGGTCGCTTAATGGATTTAGATGTCGTTTATCTAAAGGACAAAATCTTACGTTCTGTCAGTCGTACCGAACTAAATCACAAACCAAGGACTTGTTTCATTTGTGAAGCAGAAGCGAAAGTTTGTGGAAGACAAAGACAGCATAGCCTAACAGAAATGCAACAAGCAATCAGTCAACTAATGAGAAAGGAAGGATGAAATGACAAAAAAAATCCTTTTTACAGAAACGGTCTTGCGTGACGGTCAACAAAGTCAAATTGCTACACGAATGCCGACAAGTGATATGTTGCCGATTATTCAAACATTGGATGAGGCAGGCTATCACGCGTTAGAAATGTGGGGTGGAGCTACTTTTGATGCTTGTATTCGTTTTTTGAATGAGGATCCTTGGGAACGTTTAAGAGCGATTCGAAAAGTCGTCAACAAGACAAAACTACAAATGCTTTTACGTGGACAAAATTTACTTGGCTATAAAAACTATGCCGATGAT
Source organism: Enterococcus ureilyticus (assembly GCF_001730315.1). Lineage (GTDB taxonomy): Bacteria > Bacillota > Bacilli > Lactobacillales > Enterococcaceae > Enterococcus_L > Enterococcus_L ureilyticus. The sequence continues at coordinate 214,816 of NZ_MIKC01000001.1, read as the reverse complement.
GTTGTTGAAGCCTTCGTTCAAAAATCAATTGAAAACGGCATTGACATTATTCGTATTTTTGATGCCTTAAATGATACAAGAAACTTACAAACAGCGATTGAAGCAACGAAAAAATTTGGTGGTCATTGCCAACCGGCGATTTCTTATACAACAAGTGAATTTCACACAATTGACTATTTTGTCGGTTTAACAACGGAACTAGAGAAGATGGGGGCTGACTCGATTTGCATCAAAGATATGGCAGGGATCTTAACACCTAATGACGCCTACCGTTTAGTTTCTGAAATCAAGAACAAGATTCAAGTGCCTTTAGAAGTTCACACGCATGCAACCAGTGGTATTTCTGAAATGACTTATTTAAAAGCTGTTGAGGCTGGGGCTGACATTATCGATACGTCGATTTCATCGTTCTCAGGTGGAACGAGTCAACCAGCAACAGAATCAATGGCGTTAGCATTAGAAAATTTAGGCTATAATACTCATCTAAATATGAAAAAAGTAGCAGAAGCGGCTGACTATTTTAACCCGATTCGGGATAAATTTAGAGAAGCAGGAGTCTTGAATCCTAAAGTTAAAGATACCGAACCAAAGACCTTGATCTATAAAGTACCTGGTGGAATGCTATCGAATTTATTGAGTCAATTAACAGAGCAAGGATTAGCCGATAAATATGAAGAAGTTTTAAAAGAAGTACCGAAAGTTCGTGCTGATCTAGGCTATCCTCCACTTGTCACCCCTTTATCACAAATGGTCGGCACACAAGCTGTAATGAATGTGATCAGCGGAGAACGCTACAAAATGGTGCCAAAAGAAATCAAGGATTACGTCAAAGGACTATATGGAAAACCGCCAGTTGCGATTTCAGAAGAGATGACGAAATTAATTATTGGAGAGGAAGAAGTCATTACGATTCGACCGGCTGATCTATTAACACCAGAGCTTGCCAAATACGAAAAAGAAATCAAGCAATATGCAAGATCAACTGAAGATGTTTTGATGTATGCATTGTTCCCACAACAAGGAAAAGATTTCTTAGGCAGAAGAGAAGATCGCTTCTATGATGTACCAACACAAGAAGTGAAAGTTACGTTCGACCTTTAAGTAAAAGCGTTACAAAATCAATTGATTTTGTAACGTTTTTATTTTACTTTGGAAAAAATTCATCATAAAAATAAAAAAATTTTGGCTGACATGAAAGCGGTAAAAATTACTTGAAATAGCTGAAATATGACTTAGAAAATGTCAGTTGTTCAATTATAAAATAGCTTGAAAATAAATGTGTATAAAATTAGAAAAAAGTGTGTTAATTGTGTGTTTTAGCTAATTTTGTTTGTAGAAACCTTAGGTAATATCGATTGAAAGCTTTAAATTCAATGATTTCATTCATTACACAAATATTACGCTATTATGTTAGTTAATATAACTTTTCTCATTTTTTAAAAGGTTTACAATTATTTACAATACGATTATAATGACTAAAATCAAGTTTATATTTAAGCTAGAGATCAATTTTTTTCTTTTTGGAAGTGTATACAATTGATATGAATTTGAAATGCTTAACATTACAAGGAAAAATATATTCACGTCAAAAAACATCACACATATATTTTTCAAATGGAGCTGGAAGAATCAGTATAGCTTTTATATTAGCTAGCTTCACAGGCTAGTTCAGCATTTATATTTAGGAGGGATGTTTTTGATTACAACTAAGCAATCATCAGAAAAATTTTTTGAAATGAATCATCAAAAGTACCGATATTATTCATTAGCTTCGCTAGAAACAGAGCAGTCTTCATTTGTTTCAAAGTTGCCATTTAGTATCCGCGTCTTATTGGAATCAATCATACGGCAGAAAAATGGTACGGGGATTACGCAAGAACATATTGATAATTTAGCTAAATGGTCTTCAAAACATGAGTCTAAAGGTGAAGTCCCCTTTAAACCAGCGCGAGTGATTCTTCAAGATTTTACAGGTGTTCCTGCTGTTGTTGATTTAGCCTCTTTGCGAAAAACAATTGCTGATTTTGGCGGTGACCCATCTAAAATAAATCCTGAAGTTCCTGTGGATCTTGTTGTGGATCATTCGGTACAGGTAGATGTAGCAGGTATCAAACAAGCACTGCAACTGAATATGAAAATGGAGTTTCAACGTAATCAGGAACGATACAAGTTTCTTAGTTGGGCGCAAAAAGCATTTGATAATTATCGTGTTGTTCCACCAGCAACTGGAATTGTACACCAAGTCAATATTGAATATCTAGCAACCGTTGTGACACAAAAAAATCAAGAAGATGGTACGATTTTACTGTATCCTGACACATTAGTAGGAACAGATTCTCATACTACTATGGTCAATGCATTAGGCGTTTTAGGCTGGGGTGTTGGTGGAATCGAAGCAGAAGCGAGTATGCTTGGGGAACCGTCTTATTTTCCTATCCCAGAGGTCGTGGGTGTCCGTTTTGTCAATGAATTATCTTTTGGGGCAACGGCAACAGATTTGGCATTAAAGGTGACACAAGTGTTGAGAGAACAAAAAGTTGTTGGGAAATTTGTAGAATTCTTTGGCTCAGGTTTGGTAAGTTTAAGTTTAGCTGATCGGGCAACTGTGGCAAATATGGCTCCAGAATATGGTGCAACGTGTGGCTTTTTCCCTGTAGATGATGAAACGATTCGTTATTTGCGATTAACAGGAAGAGAAAAAGAAGCAGTAGCCGTTACCGAACGCTATTTAAAAGAGAACCAATTGTTCTATGATCCTATCAATGATATAGAACCAGCTTATACAAAAGTTATTGAAATCGACTTAAGTAAAATACAAGCCAATCTGGCTGGACCAAAAAGACCACAGGATCTAGTGCCTTTAACAGAAATGAAAACCGCCTTTGAAGAAGTTGTAAAAGCTCCAGCGGGACTGCAAGGATATGGATTATCTAAGGCACAGCGGGCGCAAAGTGTTGCGTTAGAGCTAGACGGTGTTCACCATCAATTAAAACCAGGAGCAGTAGCAATTGCAGCAATCACTTCCTGTACAAATACGTCTAATCCATACGTGATGTTAAGCGCAGGCTTGGTAGCCAAAAAAGCTGCAGAGCTTGGCTTACAAGTACCTAATTATGTAAAAACTTCTTTAGCGCCCGGTTCAAAGGTTGTGACAGCCTATCTTGAGAAGGCTGGTTTATTACCATACCTAGAGCAGCTAGGGTTTCACTTAGTTGGGTATGGGTGTACGACCTGCATCGGTAATTCTGGCGCACTAAAATCAGAAGTTGAAGCAGTGATTAAAGATAATGACCTTCTAACAGCGGGTGTTTTAAGTGGCAATCGAAATTTTGAAGGTCGGATTCATCCGCTTGTTAAAGCCAATTATCTGGCTTCTCCGCCATTAGTGGTTTTATATGCATTAGCAGGAACTGTCGACATCGATGTAATGAAGGAGCCTATCGGTCTTGGAGAAAACGGAATACCTGTTTATTTTAATGATCTATGGCCTTCTAGAGATGAAATTAAGGAATTGATCGATACATGTGTGACACCAGAGCTATATAAACAGGAATATGCAAGAGTTTTTAGTGACAATGAGGAATGGAACCATATTGAAACGAATGCTGAAGCGTTGTATGGTTGGGAAGAAAGCTCTACTTATATTGCTAATCCACCATACTTCACAGGAATGACCAAAGAAAGAGAGTCTAGAAAACCATTAGAAAAATTAGCTGTACTAGCGAAATTTGGTGATTCGGTGACAACAGACCATATCTCACCTGCTGGAAGTATTCAAAAAAATAGTCCGGCAGGTCAGTATTTAATTGATCGAGGTGTTGAAGTCCGTGAATTTAACTCTTATGGTGCTAGACGTGGACACCATGAAGTAATGATGAGAGGGACGTTAGCGAATATTCGAATTCGGAATCAATTAGTGCCGGAAATTGAAGGTGGCTATACCATTTTTGGACCAACACAAGAAAAAATGGCCATTTATGATGCTGCGATGAAGTATCAAAAACAGGGAACGAAGCTAGTTATTTTAGCCGGCGATGATTATGGAATGGGATCATCTAGAGATTGGGCTGCTAAAGGAGTTCAGCTTTTAGGTGTTGAGGCAGTCATCGCAAAAAGTTATGAACGTATCCATCGTTCTAATTTAGTCATGATGGGTGTTTTACCATTGCAATTTAAACATGGAGAAGATGCGGATAGTTTGGGTTTAACAGGAACTGAACTATTTGACATCGCTATCGATGAAACAAAAGGAATTTTAGATGATGTAACGGTCACTGCGACTAAACCAGATGGAGAGAAAATCATATTTGAAACTATTCTGCGTTTTGATTCAGCTGTTGATATCACTTATTATCAGCATGGCGGCATCTTGCCAATGGTGATTCGTAAAAAGCTTCAAAGCTAGTTTAGTCTAAGAAAAATAGGAGATGCGACAATACGATACGAAGGTTGTTATTTTACGTCTCTCAAGCTGTGCGGGTCAGCTTTTCAGAAAAAAGATAAAAAGTGAGAGTGACAAAAAGCGTCACAATTATTTTTCCTATTTTTCTGTCAAAGCTAAACGAACCCACTACGCTTTTGTTTTGAAACACAGTGAATAAAATGAACTGATGTTGAAAAGTACAAGGTGCAGCATAACGGAACGTTGTTCCCTATATACGAGGAGGAATTTGGATGGAGATTCATAAAGGTTTAGATGGTGTTGTTGTTTCTGAAACAAAAATCAGTTCAATTGTAGAAAATCAACTATTGTTTGCGGGATTCAATATTGATGATTTAGTTGCTGAAAATGTTCAATTTGAAGAAGTGATCTATCTTTTATGGTATTTGAGAATTCCAAATTCGCTAGAACTAAAGAAATTTAAACAAGATCTAGCGCTAGAAATGCAAATTTCTGATACGATCATCACTTGTTTGAAAATCCAAACGCGTCAAAATCTTCATCCAATGAGTGTTTTGCGTTCTACGATTTCTCTTTTAGGTGTATTTGATCCAAATGCTGAATCAACAGATGAACGATCGATCTATCATCAAAGCATCGCATTGCAAGCAAAAATGCCGACAATCGTTGCGGCCTATGCACGACTAAGAAAAGGCCTAGATCCGATTGCCCCTCGAAGTGACTTATCGATTGCAGAAAATTTTCTTTATATGCTGACAGGAAATGAAGCGGATCAGGTACAAGTAGACGCGATGAATCAAGCACTGGTATTGCATGCAGATCATGATTTAAATGCAAGTACATTTACTGCTAGAGTTTGTGCGTCTACATTATCAGATGTTTACTCTTGTATTACAGGTGCAATAGGTTCTTTAAAAGGGCCACTTCATGGTGGAGCGAATGAAAAAGTCTTTGATATGTTAGAAGAAATCAATTCAGATAATCTAAATGTAGCGGATTATTTAAACCAAAAGCTTGATCGTAAGGAAAAGGTCATGGGATTTGGACATCGCGTTTATAAAACAGAAGATCCGAGGAAAAAACATCTGAAAAAACTGGCCAAAGAGCTAACGACTATCACCAAAAAAGAGCAGTGGTATTTTTTATCTTGCCAAGTGGAACGCTATTTGAAAGAAACAAAAGGCTTGATTCCAAATGTCGATTTTTATTCTGCTACAGTTTATCATTGTTTGGATATTGATAGTGATTTATTTACATTGATTTTTGCGATGAGTAGGGTTTCTGGTTGGCTAGGTCATATCAATGAGCAGAAAAAAGAGGATTGTTTGATCAGACCTCGTTCCCATTATATTGGACCAAAGCAGTTAAAATATAGTGACATACAGACCATACATTCAGGAGGAATGGAAGCATGACAAATGGAGAAAAAATTGTTTTTGAAAATGGAAAATTAGTCGTTTCAAATTTTCCAATCATTCCTTTTATTGAAGGTGATGGGATTGGACCAGAAATTTGGCAAGCTGCTAAAGAGGTATTTGATGCTGCTGTGCAAAAAGCATATCAAGGGAAACGTAAAGTGGTTTGGCAAGAAGTTTTAGCCGGAGAAAAAGCATTTAATGAAACGGGGAGTTGGCTTCCCAACGAAACGTTGGATACGATCAAGACCCATCTGATTGCCATCAAAGGACCGCTTACAACTCCGATTGGCGAAGGATTTCGTTCATTGAACGTTACGTTAAGACAAGAGCTGGATCTATACATTTGTTATCGACCAGTGCGCTATTTTGAAGGGGTCCCGTCGCCATTAAAACACCCAGAAGCAACGGACATGATGATTTTTAGAGAAAACACAGAAGATATTTATGCAGGAATTGAATTTTCATCGGAAAGCCCGCAAGCAATCAAGCTGATCCATTATTTAAAGCAAGAATTCGGTGTAAATAAAATTCGTTTTCCTGAAACTTCTGCAATCGGCATCAAGCCAGTTTCTAAAGAAGGAACCGAGCGCTTAGTTCGTGGAGCGATCGAGCATGCTTTAACACACAAACGTAAATCAGTCACACTCGTTCATAAAGGGAATATCATGAAGTTTACAGAAGGTGGCTTTAAAAAATGGGGATATGCTCTAGCTGAGAGAGAATTTGGAGACAAGATTTTTACATGGGAAAAATATGGAGAAATCAAAAATAAATTTGGAAAAACTGCGGCTGATCAACAATTAAGCGAGGCAGAAAAAGCAGGGAAACTAATTATTAAAGACCGAATCGCTGATATCTTCTTACAAGAAATTTTACTTCATCCCGAAAAATATGATGTCATCGCGACCTTGAATTTAAATGGAGATTATATTTCTGATGCATTAGCGGCTCAAGTTGGTGGGATTGGTATCGCACCTGGAGCAAATTTAAATTTGGAAACAGGTCATGGCATCTTTGAAGCAACTCATGGAACGGCACCAGAATTTGCAGGATTAAATCAGTTGAATCCATCCTCCTTATTATTATCAGGTGTATTGATGTTTGACTATTTAGGCTGGAATGAAGTGAGTCAGTTGATTACAAATAGCATAGAAGAAGCCTTGATAAACAAGACGGTAACAAAGGATTTTGCAGATCAAATGATAGGAGCAACGTTATTGAGTTGCTCAGGATTTGGCACAGAGTTAGTGCGATTGATCATGAAGTAAATGAAAAACAAGTTCAAAATAAGCCATGTTTGAACTTGTTTTTTTGACAATAAAAAAACCTGACGAACCTTCGTCAGGTTTTGAATTTACTAATGTTAAGTTGATTATGCTTTGTTAACGTTAGTAGCTTGAGGACCACGTTGGCCTTCTTCAACGTCGAAAGTCACTGCTTGACCTTCTTCTAAAGTTTTGAATCCGTCGCCTTGGATAGCTGAGAAATGTACGAATACATCGTTACCATTTTCTGCAGTGATAAATCCAAAACCTTTGTCTGAGTTAAACCATTTTACTGTACCTGTTTCCATAATAAAAATCCTCCTTGTGATAAACACATATTTTGCAATTACTTGAAAGGTGAAAATGTGGAAGATGTTTATTTGAAACAGCTACACATATATTACCGAACAAAAACTACACTCTTAATATACCATATTTAACGCTACTTGACTAGTAATATATCTCTTTAAACTAAAAATTTGTTAAGAAATAGAGATTAATTGTCAAAAAAAACTTATTTCTGTTATAGTATAGGAGTATTGAGCGTTAAATATGAAAGTAATGATAGATTTATATTGTAGAAATCTATTCCGAAGGCGCAGCCGTGGAGCTGCATAGATTTGAAAGTAGGAAGGGTTCAGATTGTTTAGATGAGAATAAGGTTATCCTTACTAATAGATAGTTTTACATGGTTTTATAGCTAACAAAATATTTAATCAACTTAATTAAAGAGCCACTCGACAAATTTGTCGAGTGGCTCTTGTCCATTATTCTACTCTAGCTAGATGTTATTCGTTTAATAACGTAGCACGGCTAATAACGATTTTTCATCAGGAGCCGCTTTTTGATCTAATACAAAAACGTTCCCGCCAGTTTTAAGAACATTATCGGTAATTTTGTTCAAGACTTTGCGACGATCAAACTCTTCTGTGGACATCTCTGTTGTTTCATTAACAAGATTAGCCGTTGAAATAAAGAAGTGTGAGATTTTACCTTCATCTGATGCAGGTACGATATCAACAAGTTGATCGACAAATTTTTTGTCTAATAAGTGATTGTAACTAGCTGTTTCGAGCGCTTCTAATTCTTGATTGATCTTCAATGCTCCTTTTTCTATCTCTTGAAAAGAAACCTGTGCAGGAGATAGTGTGATAGAAGCATCGGTCACTAAATAAGGATTTTTAGCAATTTTTTTGAACAAGGTTTGATTTTCTGACAGCGCATATAACCGGATTGGCAGATTATCAGAGTTTACAAATGTATCTTTCAAATAGTTATCGATTGCTTGGTAATAATTTGTCCAGTCGATTTTGACTTCTTCATCTTTCGTATTAACACCGTGATAAGCGACGCCTTCTTTAGAGGAACCATTGTAGCCAGCTCCACCTTGAATAGAATAATTCATACTACCGCCCGTTAGCTCGTCACCTAATGTGCTGACTAAATCGGTTGGTGCATCTTCTGGTAAAGCTACAGCAGTCACACGATCCTTCTCAACGAGATAAAGTTGCATAGAATCTCGGTTCAAAGCCATTAAGTAATAACGATAATTAAATTGATTATTTTTAATGATACCTAGGAGATAAGGTCGATCATCAACATAGTATTGATCGTCTACAGGGACACTTAATCGGTGAATAAAAATGTCCTTCTCGCTAATAATGATGGATACACTTTTAGTAGCATTTCGCCAAAATGAAGAGTCTGCCAGCAAGGCATCGATTTTCTCTTGAAAAGGTGCCCAAGTTAGCTCTGTATATTTTTTTTCAAAACGAACTTTCGCTGCTTTGGCAAAATTTTTAAGGGCTAGAGAATCTTTTTCGACATCTTGATGCGCGACATGAGTATTTAGAATAAATGTTACAAAGGGACCTTGAACTTCGTCAGAGAATAGAACAGATAAATTGTCTTTTTCTTGATCTAGCATAATACATTCCTCCTAAATTTTAAAGCGGAACAAATCGGTGGATCCTTTAGAAAGTTAGCATGAAAACGTTGGTTGTTTCATTGAAAGCTTATTTACGTTCTAAAGGATTGATTTGGACAGCTATCTATAATTTAAAAACTGAATTTCAAGGAGCAAGATAATGATTGAATACATTTCATTGCTACTAATAAAAGTGTAGCACAGGCATAAAAATGTTGGAACTAATAAGATTTGAAAGAATAAGAACTAAATGAAAACGCAAAAAGTTACTCTATGAGTAATTCCTCATGATTTTTTTATGAAATACAAAATGGGCGTTCATTTTCATTTTAAATAGAGATGCTAATATGTCCTCATGCCAATTATCCCGAATTGGTTTTTCATACTTACTCCTACCAAGAGTAAATAACAACCTTCATTTCCACCACAGACGACGGTCGTGGTGGTTTTTTTGTGTTATTAAAAGCTAATTTTAACGACTTTTGTTTATGTTTAGTAGTTATTTTATACTTGTTTATTTATTTACCAAAAATTACTTTCCAACAAATTTTCCAAAGTAAAGGATAAAAAAATTAAAGCCTATCAAGGATTTCACCGAACATATCACCTGTTTCAGTTTCTTTGTTTTTCAATAGGAGAGTATACGCATCTAATTTTGTGGTAATTTTCTTGTTGCATAATCGTTCCGATACATATTTTGGATATGCTCCTTCAGCAAGTAAAAAAGTAGCATGAGTGTATCTCAAATCATGGGTAGTGATATTTCTTATTACAGTCTTTTTATTTTAATCATTTATTGTAGTGATGATTCTGTCGAAAGCATATCGAGCATTAACCGGACTATATGGATTAAGTATAGAGCGTGGCTAATCAAGACTGAAAATATGTATAAAGCTATCTGAAGATAGCCAGAAATTATTATTTCTTTTTTGGTAAAAATGCAATGATGAAGAATAACATTGGGAATAGGATTGCGCTAAGAACTGTACCAATATTGTATGCAAATGGGTCTGTTGGACTAGTTAATGAGCCATTTAGAAATCGGTAAATTGAATTAATAGTAAATAGAATACCAATAACAAAAGCGGGTTTACGTTTAATCATACTTTCACCTCCGTAAAAAAGTATATCAAATAAAAAAAAATACACAACTTCATAATCGGCTAAATCACCAGTTAGAATTACTAAATGAGGTGGAGTGAATACAGTTACTCGGCTTCCTTTAAAAGCTTATTTACATGACTGCGACTAATGATAATTAGGGACAGTAATGGATTTAAAACGCAATAACTCATACCTGTAACTGATATAAGAGTGGTTTCAATTAGACGAGAAGAGTCTGGGATACCGTTGAAAATGTACATCATGAAGAATAACAAAAATAAGGGAACCGAAAATATTATTAAAAATATAAATAAAATAGCAAGAAAGAAAAACTGATTATACTTTAACAAAGTATAGAAAATTGAAAGCCAAGTCAACGCTCCTATTACTGGCGTCAAATTAAAGATAGAGATTCCTGAATATAAAGAGACTGCGCAAAATAGAAGGTTAACAAGAAATATGGAAATGTATAAAGATCTATTTAACAAAATATAACAACTCCTTTATGCATTAATTATAGCATAAAGTGGTCGTTTTAAATTATTGAAAGTGTAGATGAGGATTGAGATGCAGTTGTGAATTACAACCAAGAAGGACCTTTATCAACGAGAGACTATAAATGCACAGGTGCTCTTTACCTTGACCTCATCCAAACAGCCGAAAAACTGCAGGTGGTTGAAAATAAAAAAGAGCCCGATTAAAGGCTCTTAAGGGAATTAAATCCATGCTGAATAAAAAGTTGACGTTTTTTCAATTACATTTTCACTAGTTCCAAATCTCGAAACTGGCAGTTTATAACTATATCTGTAAGTAATTTTAACAAGTCTGTGCATTTCGTTATTGTAAAAATTTGTTACGCTAATATTTCCATCAGTATCAAGTATTTCTTATTATGGCACATCAATCCACTCTGAATCATCCGCATATAAGAAGACTTTATCTGAAATGTCATATCAACAACAGCAGGTTCTACAGAATTTCCATTAGGATCAGCCACATTGGTAATAGCTGATTTAGGGTCGAATATACGGTCTTTTAGGTTGGCTGAAGAGATGACTTCCAAACTAGCTTTGTCATCTACTTGTCGCGAGCTTGAACCGATTAAATCCTTGATGTCAATAGCGCCAGTCGCCAATGCAACCGTTGTGCCAGCAAGTAAAACAACTAAAGTACTAAGAACAACAAGAATACCAACAAATTTCTTTTTTAACATAATTTAACAACCTTTATAATTTATAACAAAATTATATCGTAAATATATGACAGAAGATACAAAAAGTAACTTAATGGAAAGGAATGGATAAGGATGAAAGTAAGGACGAATATCACTAAAGAAAGTAGGGATCAAGCTATGCTTGTCATAGGTTTTAAAACAAACTCACGAACAAAGCTGTCAGGATTTTTAACAGTAAATTTCTTGATCACAAATTGCTTGCGATCGTTGTAATGACCAAAGGTAGCAAGTTCAAACTTTCCGTCCTCAAGAAAAAGAATAAGGTTAGCTAGTTCTTTTTTGCTGACTAAGCAATTTATGTCAGCAGAAGGAGTGTGTAGTGTGAAACGCACTAGCATACTAGGGAATGACTTTATAACTCTAATCTTGTCAATTACACCTACATAACTATTTTTCTGCATAATATTTGTCCTCCTCAGCGTTTAAATAAAAAACAAATTTATCTAATCCAACATTGTTAATTAAACGTTGGCCACAACCCCATATATAATTTTGGAACTCCTTGTAAGTTGGTAGTCTAGCCTCATATTCATCAATTAAATTCATCATGTCACTTCCGTTCATCGTAATTCCACTGATCAAATATATATTCCACACGCCTTGTTTCCATTTTGAAATCAGTCAGTTTATAGTTTTTTTTACTCGATAAAGTCAAATATTGATAGGGATCGGTATATTCTAAAACAAGAAAGTGGTCGATCTTTTCAAGCGGGAATGCTGCTAAATAGTCTTTTTTCTTTATCCTTAGGAAATGACCATAGATTATAAATCGTTCCCTCTATGTATAGGCGCTTAGAGGACACTTTGTGAAATGGCACAAGTTGTAACGAGTAAAAGTATTGTGCTGGTCGTAGATGCTCCTTTAAATGTACTGTTTTTACATATCTCATTTTCATCACCATACCTTTTGCTCAAGAATATTATACGAACAATTGTTCTGTTTGTCCACTAGAATTATCAAATTAAGTGCAACATTTGATTTGTAGGCTAGAATTTCCTCAAGAATTCAGTCCTAAGTCTCACATTTTTTAAATCTGATTATGATAAAATACTAGAAGGAAAATAAAACATAATAAAAAAATTACTTAATTAGGAGATTTAATTATGAATTGGAAAAATTTTTTTAGAACTATTGTAGTAATGTGGGGAACTTTTTTACTCTATAAAACAGTTACGTTAAGTCTCTTGTATACTCTACCAAATTTACAAAGTAAACCTTACTATGAATTTATTTATTTCTTAATCGTAACTGTAATTTCTATCTTTATTGTTAGATTGGCTAAAAATTTATTTGGTATTGAAATAAATTTCTCTCCAGTAATCAAAAAGCGTAAGAAGACTATCTTTATTTTCGTGATTCCTTTTATTCTTTATGGAATTGATTTTATTGGTGGAATTGCTGATATTTTTAGACAACCAATCTACCTTATCATCGTCTCTTTTGCTAGTGCGTTAGGTGCAGGCCTATTCGAGGAAATAAGGGATAGGGGGTTTGGTACTATAGGATTTAATAACTCTTTCCCTAATTCAAAGTGGAAACCCCTAATAATTGCCTTTTGTACTTCATTTCTATTTTGTACGACACACTATTTAAACTTACTGATGCCAATAGCTCCTTCTCTGGAGGCTGTAAATCAACAAGTAATTTATACTTTCTTCCTAGGCATGGTTTTTTCTGTGCTATCAATGAGAACAGGTACAATATTTTATGCTATTCTATTTCATTCTATGAATAATCTGGTCCCTTGGACACCTACATCAGATTTGTCCTCTGTTAGCTCGTGGTCTAACTTACTTATTATATATGGGCTAGTTCCTCTTCTGTACACACTATGGTGCTTGCGGCCAAGTAAAGAAATTCAAATTAATAATTCATAAACATAGAAGGTAAAAAAATCCTATTGATTTATGTTGGGAAAAATTTAGAAATCATTTAGTAATCTCGCTTAGTTAAAAATAATGACTTATTATAAAATATCTCATAAGGTATTTTCCAATTTAAGCATTTTCTAGGTCGATTATTTAACTTATTAGCGACAGTCTCAATATATTCTTCTGAGATAGGTGTCATATCTGTACGCTTTGGTAAGTATTCACGTATCAATCCATTTGTATTTTCATTTGTTCCACGTTGCCATGGAGACCAAGGATCTACAAAATAACAATCAATACCGCACAATCTACTGAAATACTTGTACTTTGTAAATTCTGGTCCCCTATCTGGCGTAATAGTTTTGCGTTGCTTTTTATTTAGAGGAGACAATAATTTTACAATCATATCCCGTACACAAATTGAATCATTTTTAGAAATTCTCCCAGTTAGTAAAAACCGAGATTTTCGATCAACTAATGTTACAAGACAGGATTTTCCTCGGTGGCCCAATACAGTATCCGCTTCCCAGTGTCCCAGTTCTTCTCGATTTTCGGCTTTTATTGGGCGTTCATGTATCGTTTTCACATCAGTAAATCTTCCACGACGATCACCGATTCTTTTATTCACTGATTTTCTTCCTTTTCGTCGCAGTATTTTTCGAGCTCCAGGGCTTCCTTCTGGAAAAACTTGATCAAATAGACCCTTGTAAATAGAGCGATAAATAGTAGGATAGCTGATAATAGATTCATTATTCTCTAAGTTAATTCTATTCGCTATCTGTTCTGGAGACCATTGCTCTTCAAAAAGTAGTTTACGAATGATTTCTTTGTAAGGTGACTGATCCAAAATTCTCTTTCTCCCGCATTTCTGCTTGTTCTTATGATACGATTTTTGTGCTAGAGAAGGAGAATATGTTCTAAAACTTTGTAGTATTCCTTTTAAGTTCCCTCATAACAGTTGACAGACTTCTTTTGATCAAGCGCCCAATTCTACGAATAGTAAATCCAAAACCATGATAAAGAAAAATCATTTCCCGCTCGCGTATAGTAAGGTGTGTGTATGAAGTCATAACTGAATACCTCCTAGTAGATATAATTCGTCAACACCATCATAGCAGGCTTTTTCACCTTCCACTTTTAGTGTTGCACTTAAATTATACATTCTAGCAGAATGAGCGACTTAACCTATTGATTATAAAAATAACCACAGAATTTTCCGCACTCTGCGGTTAATTGGATGTTAGTTGAAGTAAATAGTAATGTTAAAATCTTAATTTGACGGCATTTTACATCGTTATAAAGAGCAAGGAAATAACTACCAAGAGTAAATAACAACCTTCATTTCAACTACAGACGACGGTCGTAGTGTGTTTTTACGTTTAGATATTATGAATTGATAGGATGGCTTTTGTGTGTTTAATAGTGGGGGAATTTATCTTTTATAGAAGAAGGGAATTCTTATAGCAACTATATTGTCTTATATAGGGTGATAATATATTTTTAACGAATCAACCTGAGATTAACGTAGGTTTAATAAAATAGAGATTAGAATCTAGTTAATATTTTTATTTTTGGATAGGTAAATAAGTTGGAACAGCTCCTAATTATTACGAAATCTATGGAGTGTTCCAACTTAAAGTGTTAGTTTGTCGTTTTGAAACGTTTCTAACAATTAAAAATCATTTTAATTATATTAAGGTGATCAGCGCAGTATCAATTGCTTTCATTCTTAATGCTTTACCAATTGTTTGGACATTTTGTAACCAACCTGTCCATTTTTGCCTTGGATATAAGTTCTATACATCACTCTATACCAACCGAAGCTCTGCATTTGTACGTTACCATATAAATTGCCATAGAGTCCTCTTTGCAAACCTGATAGTTCCTCAAGCTTATAGTCCTTTGGAATCGCATTCATTAATTCCTGCTGTTCTGTGGAAGTTCTACTAATAGTTTGGATAGGCGATTCCTCTGCTTTACTTTCATCTGAAAAAAAAGCACACAAAATAATCCAACAAACAATCCGTATAAACAGTGGGAGCAGAAGCAATCCCGAGAAATAAGTAGGAATTCACGAAAATTGCTCTTCAAATTTTTGTGAATTTCAGCTTATTTCTCGGGATTTAACACTCTTGTCCCAAGCTCTTTTTATTCAATAAAACTCATAATAGATCACAATGCCTCAATAAAACGATTTGTCCTAAATAACCGTGCTTCTAAATTAGTTCCAAGTTCAATAGCAGCATGTTGGCCTTTACCGCTAAACTTATACCGAATAGCATCTGCATTTGTTTTAGCAGCAACATAAGACACACCAAAATTTGCCTGCATTGTATGGATCAAACGAACATACAGAGCGCTTTCTGATATGCCGAAACGATTGGAAAGTTGAGATAAGTTCCAACCTTCTTTTAAAAAACGAAAGAAAACAACATCCGGCACAAGAATCGCAGAAGCCCCAATATTGGCTTGAAATTCATGAAGCACTTCATTATAGGAATAATGTAAACTGCGAGCTGTGTCAGTAAAAATCGTCTCATTATCAGTCATATGGAATAAATAGTGAGTGATTTCATGACTGATAGTAAAGTTCTTTCTTTTCTCACTCATGTTTTGATTATAACCAATCGTTGTCTCTAAGGAGTCTTTAACAATCATACCGGAAATACGATCTCTTGCTACACCATCGAATGGAAAACTACGCATTGAAACGCCCTTAGATTTTACGAAATCCCAAAGATATGAACAGTCATAATTTTCATAACCGATATTATGTGCGACCATTATCGCTGAGATATAATCGTTTATTTTATCTGAAAAACTAAGATATTCATCAATTTGCTCTGTCATCCAATCACGCCTTGTCGTCTTGTTTTAATTCCCGTTCTCGTTCGATCTCAGATCTTCTAAAACGAAGAAAACGATCGACTTCATCTTTCAATTCATCCACTTCATTTTCAGATAAACCATCAGTGTTCATCCGAAACATGATTTGTGAAGAAAGATTTTCTTCTTGAGGGGGTTCTTTAATAGAAGGAACCTCAGATCTTCCTAATAAATAATCTGTAGAGACATCAAAGTAATCAGCTACTTTTTGGATATTTTCTATTTTAGGAGATGAAGTGTCCCAACGACGAATCTGTCCATTTGAAATCCCAGTATTTCGTTCGATTTCTGCAAAAGTAACCTTTTTCTTGTCTGCAAGTTCTTTTATTCTGTAAGTTAAACTCATGTTTTTCAACCTTTCATAAGCTCAAATGAAAAAGATATTAGCTTTTAAGCTATTTTTAGTTGACAATTAGCTTTTAAGCTATTAAAATATTCTTATAAGCTAATTTATCAGTGAATAGTTAGCGAAGCCTTTTTAGTAGTCCTTTTCAGAAAGAAGAAAGTGACAAACGTAGAAGAGCGCTTATTTAACTATACTTATATAATAGCGTAAATGCTAATTCTAGTCAATTGTTTTCTCATGTATTAGCTAATTTACTAAATAAGGAAATAGAATCGCTGCACATTATTTTAAGGGAGGTAGGAAAAAGGGATGAAACGCAAAAAAAAAAGCAAACTGCTTGCTTATTATTTGAATCTAGCGGAGTTGGGAGATCAACAAGCTGCTAAAAAGGCGGAATTACTTGCTAAGACAATTTTTCAAGAAAAGAAAAAAACGAAATAATTCATTAGAAACAAAGCATTCGTATAGCTAATAAGGAACTTTTGAAAATTTGTAAGTAGTTGACTATTGAGAGAAAAGGAGAGGATAAAATAATGCTATTATTTCCCGAGATTGATCGAAAAAAAACTAGAAAAACGGTTCATGACCTATTAAAAACATATCGTTCTTTAGTCAGAATCGCTGGTGAAAAACATTCACCTAAAGTAACGGCTGCCTATACCTTTGAAATGAACGGCAGTGAAGTAGAGTTCTCCCATAAAACAGAACAGATGATGGATCGAAAGTATTTAGCTGAAACAGAATTAATGAAGATCATAAATGCTATGAATCAACTAGATTCTTATGATCGGCAACTTTTATATGACAAATATATGGATCGGAATTTTACAACAAATATTGCGATCTATATGAAGCATCATATGAGCGAAAGTAAGTTTTATCGAGAATTGGACAAAGCCTTGATTCGATTTGGGGAGTCTTATGAAAGTGGACAACTATTGATAGAAAAGTGACATTTTTATGGGAGAAGAACGCAAGTTTTACGAATAAACTATCGGCTAAACTAAAGTTGTACCGTTAGTTGAAATAGTGTTCAATCGAAAATGAAAAGAGACAGTTAGAAGAAACTATCGGAGGAAGTTACAACGCAACATCAGGTAAAAAATAGTGAAAAGGTGGTAATTATGAAGATGTTTGAGTATCTCGATCGATTTTTAGTAGATGCAGATCACAAAGCCATTTACGTTTTGACATTGATTTGTATTGCAATGATCATTGATTTTTTAAGTGGCAGCTTAGCGGCTAAAATCAATCCCAAAATTAACTTTTTAAGCAAAGTAGGAATCAACGGTATCTTACGAAAAGTAGCTAGTATGGTACTATTGATGTTTTTTATTCCCTTGGCGCCATTGATTCCAGGAGGAGCAGGTGTTGGACTGATTTATGTTTTATACGTAGGGTATCTACTAATGGAACTAAAATCGATTCTTGAGAATTATAAAAAAATGGGCATTGGTACGGAGTTATTTGAAGAATTTATCAAGAATATCAAAAGTGGCAAAGAAGATGAGTAAGCGAAAGTAAGCTGTTTTTTTAGCTAAGTAAAAAATGAAACTGAGCCAGTAGATTCTGTACTCAGTTTCATTTTTTATTAAGTATTATTTTTTTTAGCTTTTAATGCGCGGAATATCGTCAGCGCTAAAGCTGTTAAGCATAAAATAAAGGAACCAAAGAATGTGATTCTCATCCCTGCAATAAAGATGTCGGGACGCTCGCTTATATAGGTGGTCACACGTTGTCCGTAAAAAACACTCATCGCGTTATATAGAATTGTCGTAGCCAAAGCAATCCCTAACACCATTCCTAAATTCCGAGCAAAAGAGTTCATACTCCCTGCAACTCCTAAATTTTCCTTGGAAACACTGCTCATGACAGTTGTATTGTTAGGAGATTGAAACAGTGCATTGCCTAGTCCCATAATACCAGTTGCTAAAATATAGTACCAAAGAGGGGTTCCTTGGTTTAAAAACATATACATCAAAGATGTAATCGATAATAAAATCAGTCCAGAAAAAGTTAACAGCTTAGTCCCGATTTTATCTGTTAAAAATCCACTGACTGGTGACCCGACAACCATTAACAAAGGAAAGACCATCATCAATAAGCCCGCTTTGCTCGCCGGTAATCCCCGAGCGTTTTGTAAATAAAAAGGGATCACAACATTGACAAAAAAGTTAGATGAAAAAATCAACACTGCGGTGAGCAAACTCATCGTAAAAACGTTGTTTTTAAAAATTGAAAAAGTGATCAATGGCATACTGACACGTTTTTCCACTAAGATAAAAATGATAAAAGAAAGTAGTGCAAAACCAAATAATAGTATAGATAAAGTCGCGTTAAAGCCGATCTCTTGACCGATAAAAATACTACCAAAGAACGTCATAATAAAGATAGCGAATAAGCTAAAACCAAGTAAGTCCACTTTTTTTCCACTTTTGGTAAGATCTTTTGGCAAGAATTTCTCACCTATCAAAATAGTGAGGATGCCAATAGGAACGTTGATCCAAAAAATATAAGGCCAAGAAAATTGTGAAAGAATCAAGCCGCCGATGCCAGGTCCGGCAATGGAACCTAAAGAGACAAAAGCACCAATTGAGCCTAACGCTCGCCCTCGTTCTTTAAAAGGAAAGACTTCGGTAATAATACCAGAATTTGTGGCCATCGTCATACTTGAACCAATCCCTTGAACGATACGTGCAAACAATAAAAAACTCAATGATTGATTGAAGCCGCATAGTAATGAACCAATCGTAAAAATGATTGTACCGATCCGATACACTTTGATTTTCCCCAAACTATCTCCGATTTTTCCAAAAAGCAATAAACAGGAACAGACGACCATCAAATAAATCGAAACGATCCATTCGGATTGATTCATCGGAACATTCATGTCCTTTGAAATTGTCGGTAAAGCTATATTAACAATGCTGGCATCTAAGGTAGACATAAACGTAAACATAGCGACCGAGACTAAAATCCACCAGCGATTTTTTTGTACTTTAGCATTTTCTTGAAAACTATTCACGGTTTCCATCCACTCATCTCCTTAAAAAAATGTAAATAATCCGCTATTATCATACTCCTTTTTTAAAAAAAATGTCAGTAAAATGAGAAAAAACTAGTCGGAAATACTATCTTTATATTTGGAATATAGCACTGGCTTAATCCAATTTAAAAAAAGATCATTTCCTATAAGAAAAAGTTGCTTCGTTTATTTTTAACTTCTGTTACAATAGAAGAAGAATAACTGTACTAAAATAACTAATTTTTTGTTATACTTTTTAAGTGAAGTCAATCAACAAGAATGCTAAAGCTGTCTTAGTAATGATTTTCAATGAATTAAAACAGAATGGCGCTACAGAAACGCATTACGTTTTTTAAATATCTAGTTGCTCGGGTTAGAGACGATACTCTAAAAGTCTTAGAAAAAAAAAAAAGTCTATATGTTGAAAATAAAAAGCATGACAATCGATTTTTCCTACAGAGCCCATTACGCTTTTAAAACAAGGAGGATATTATGGCTACGAAACATGATCAAATATTAAAATACATTGAAGGATTACCGATTGGGGACCGTATCTCAGTTCGAAGCATTGCAAAAAATCTTGGTGTGAGTGAAGGAACAGCGTATCGGGCAATTAAAGATGCTGAAAATATCGGCTTAGTGTCAACGATTCAGCGCGTTGGAACAATTCGAATCGAGCGCAAATTAAAAAAACATATTGAAAAACTAACCTTTGGGGAAGTCGTTCGTATTATTGAAGGTGACATATTGGGTGGCTCAGCAGGATTAGATAAAGTTCTCAATAAGTTTGTGATCGGTGCGATGACTGAAAAAGCGATGACGCGTTACATAACACCAGGTTCATTAATGATTGTGGGGAATCGTCAAGGCGTACAAAAATTAGCACTAGAAAATGGTGCAGCAGTCTTAATCACGGGTGGTTTTGAAACAGAAAGCGAAATAGCTGATTTAGCTGATGAACTGGAAATGCCGGTTTTAAGAACAACATACGATACATTTACGGTCGCAACCATGATCAATCGGGCATTGAGTGATCAATTGATTAAAAAGGATATCATGTTGGTTAGCGATATTTATACGACCTTGGAAAAAACCAATTATCTATTTTCAACGAATACAATTACTGATTACCAAAAACTTTCTGAAAAGACGCATCATTCACGTTTTCCAGTAGTGAATAAGAACTTGCGTTTAGTTGGGATCGTCACGGCCAAAGATGTTTTAGGGAAAAGTGAAACCTTAACGATGGATAAAGTGATGACAAAAGATCCAATTGTTGTCAAAAAAATGATGAGTGTGGCTAGCGTCAGCCATCAAATGATTTGGGATGGTTTAGAAGTGATGCCGGTGGTCGAAGATGATTTATCTTTAGTTGGTTTTGTATCTAGACAAGATGTAATGAAGGCAATGCAACTGGTTCAACGTCAGCCACAGATTGCAGATACAATTTCTGACCAAATCTCAGGTGAAGTAATGCCAATAGAAGAGAATGGTAAAGCAGATGGCTCACAATTTAAGTTTTCGGTTACGCCGCAAATGGTCAATAGCGTAGGAACCATTTCTTTTGGTGTATTAAGTGAGATTATCGCCAATGTGACCCAACGTACGATGATCACCAATCAAAGAAGAAATGTACTGATTGAGCAAATGAGTTTGCATTACTTGCGTTTGATTCAATTGGAAAGTGAATTAGATATCCGGCCAAGAGTTTTAGAAATCGGTCGTCGCTCGGCCAAACTAGATATTGAAATTTATTTGGAAAATGCGTTGGTTGCCAAAGCAATCGTCGTTTGCCAAGTAATGGAACGGACTTAGGAGGAAATAACATGAACGTCGTAAAAGACATTTTAGAAAAAATCAAAGCCTACCAAACAATCATCATTCATCGCCATCAACGACCAGATCCAGATGCAATTGGATCACAAGTTGGACTGGCAGAAATTTTGAGAGCAAGTTTTCCTGACAAGCAAGTATATCAAGCTGGAGGACCTGTTGAAGGGTTAGAGTTTTTAGCAGAGATGGATGATGTATCGGATGAAATGTATCAAAATGCGTTAGTTATTGTCACGGATACTGCGAATTCACCTAGAATCAGTGATAATCGTTACCAATTAGGTGCTGAATTGATTAAAATTGATCATCATCCTAACGATGATCCCTATGGAGATTTAGTCTGGGTCAATCCAAAAGCAAGTAGCTGTAGTGAAATCATAGCTGATTTTTATCATCTTCATCAAGAGGAATTGAGCATGAATAATAATGCAGCTCGTTTGCTGTATGCTGGAATTATTGGTGACACGGGTAGATTTTTATACCCGTCAACCACGCCTCATACTTTAGAGATAGCAGCCAAACTGATGACATATGAATTTAACGCAGCTGAACTGAATCGTGAATTAGAACAAATCCCAATGAGTGTTGCCAAATTAGCTGGATATGTATATCAAAATATTGAAGTAGATGAGCATGGCGCTGCTATGGTGATGTTGCCGCAATCTTTACTTACTGAATATGGCATCGTAGATTCAGAAACAGCTGCGATCGTTTCTTTACCTGGAGTGATCGACGAGGTTTTAGCATGGGGGATTTTTGTAGAGCAACCAGAAGGGTATTATCGTGTTCGTTTACGTTCAAAAGGACCAGTGATCAATGAGTTAGCAAAAAAACATCATGGGGGCGGACATCCTCTGGCTAGTGGTGCTAATGCTAAAAATCAAACAGAAGTCGATGAAATCTACAATGAGATTCAACTGTTATGCAAAGAATATAAAAAATAACAACTGAAAGCATTTACATTTAGAATGACATCCGTTATACTAAAATCAGTTAAATAGTGGATAGTGATTGTCTTAGACAAGCTAAACCTGATTATACCAACTAGTTTTATTTGGTATAGTTAGGTTTTTTCTTTTTTCTGTTAATCAAATGATCCCAATATTATTTAACTAAAAATAAGGAATAGTGTGGAGGAGAAAGTGTTATGAAATTGAAAAAGATAGTTGTTGGTGTAGCAATGTTATCGATGGTTTTAATGGGGTGCAGCAATAATGCCGCCAATGAAGAAAAGAAAGCTGACACAAAAGAAAAGGATAATTCAGAAGTAGTGATCTACCTTGCTCGTCATGGTAAAACGATGTTGAATACTGTCGACCGTTCTCAAGGATGGATCGATGCACCGCTGACACCAGCTGGCGTTGAAGTAGCTGAACAATTAGGTAAAGGGCTGTCGGATGTTAAATTTGATAAAGTAGTGACGAGTGACAGTGGCAGAGCAATTGAAACGGGTGAATTAGTCTTGAAAAATAATGGACAAGAAAAGTTAACAAAGGAAATGACAAAAGACAAACGTTTAAGAGAGTATAATTTTGGCACCTATGAAGGCCTGATGAATGAAGAGATGCTGACAGCAGTAGCAAAAGAACAAGGCAAGACCTATGAAGAATATGATGAATGGATGAAAGAAGTTGGTTTCTATAAAGGAATCATTGAATTTGCTGATGTATTATCTGACTTAGATAATAAAAATGTTGAAGAAGGTGTCAACTGGCCAGCAGAAGATAGTAAAACAATCGTCGCTCGTCTAACAGCTGGATTAGATGATATTGTGAAGGATGCTGAAAAAGAAGGCGCAAATAATGTCTTGGTCGTGTCTCACGGAATGAGTATTATTACCTTGTTAGGTGAATTAGATGCAAATGCAGACCTACCAGATGGTGGATTGAAAAATGCGAGTGTCTCAAAAGTAACGTATAAAGATGGGAAATACACAATCGATAGTGTAAATGATCTTTCTTATGTAGAACAAGGGAAAGAAAGTAGATAGTGCTGATTTACCTTACTATTTGTAAATATAATAATTCTTTTCTTTCGTTTAGAAGTAGGATAAAATGAAGTGATAACATTTTAAAAGAGAACGATAATGAAGGAGAGTTTAAGCAAAATGGAAAATTTACCAAGTTGCCCTGAATGTGGCTCAACATACACTTACGAGGATCGCGGCATGATGATTTGTCCTGAGTGCGGACACGAATGGTCACCAACAGATGCTACAGAAGACACAACGGCTGTCATCAAAGATTCAAATGGCAATGTGTTAGCTGATGGTGATAATGTGACAGTTATCAAAGATTTAAAAGTCAAAGGGGCAAGTGGTGCGATCAAACAAGGAACCAAGGTTAAAGGCATTCGTTTAGTGCTTGATGCGGCAGATGGTCATAATATCGATTGTAAAGTCGATGGGTTTGGTCCGATGAAGTTAAAATCTGAGTTTGTGAAAAAGAATTAAAAGATACGCGAAGTTAATGCAAATTGCTCATTTTTATAAAGTGTCGGAATTATATTTCTGGCACTTTTTTTAGATGGTAGTATGTTCGTCAGACGTTTTGTTGAATGAAGTGAAGATAATTTACTAACATTCTTTTTTATTTTATGTCTGAACAAAACCTTGAAGTGCTAGTAGATAAACGAAAGAAGCAAAAAGAATCTCCCTTTAAAAATTACTGCCAAAGCGTTATAAAGATAAAGAGACAGGAGCCTCTCATAAGGTTTCTTTTTTTCTAAACATATTAAATTTCTTTAAATGATAAAGATTTTTTTGAAACAACCTATCAAAAAAGAACGAAATGGAGGGGACAAAATTGAGCCATGAACACTTTCATACATTTATTGACTATTATGAAAAAACAATTATTTACAAAGAAATCTATTAATTTGGCATAAGGGTAACATTATACATAATAGCAGCTATGGATCAGCAAATATAGAAATGAATGTACCTCATGATGATAGAAAACGCTTTAAGATTGCTTCTTTAACAAAAGCTTTTACCGCAATGCTAGTGTTTTGTTTACATGATAAAGGTTTATTAAATATCTATGACTCAGTAAAGAAATATCTTCCTCTTTTGGAAAAGTATAAATCGGTTACACTATATCATTGCCTAACTTGTTCCTCTGGAATTCCAGATTTTGCAAGTAAGTCTGATTATTGGGATAAAAACATGAGGATACCACAAGATATAAGTAATGTTATTGAAGAAATTTATCAAGATGAGTTGAATTTTACTCCTGGTACTGCTTATGAGTATTCTTCAACAGGGTATTTAATTATCACAAAAATTATTGAGAGCGTAACAAAATTAAGTTATGATGAGGCACTTAAAAAATATATTTTAATTCCTTTAGAGTTGAAGGATGCAGGTTGTATGAATAATGTTGATGTTGTGCCTAATCTGGTTGACAGTTATGGATTTTGGGTTGAGGACATTCAAGCTGCAAAAACAGATATGTCGTTTCCAACAGGAGCGGCAGGTATGTATTCCACAACCAATGACCTGTCGAAATGGGGAAGAGCTATTATTGACAAACGGTTAATCCCAGAAGCGCTCTATCAAATTTATGAGACTGCTTATAAAGCAAGCTATGCATGTGGCTGGGACGTGACGACCATTGAACAAAAGGAAGTTATACAACATCAAGGGGACTTAGATGGTTTTGCTACAAGTATCAAAATTTGTCGTGAAGAAGAGATAGTAGTCGTTTTTCTTTCTAATCAAGAAATTATTCCAGTCACGAATATTACTAAAAGAGCTGTGGCACATCTATTAGGCCATCCTTTTTTAATAACACCCTTAAAAAAAGTAAGTATTTCAAAAGAAATTTTATTAAAACTAACGAATAGCTATCACTACTACGATTCTACACATTCGATTCATAAAGAATTAGAAGTTGCTTTGGAAGGTGAACAGTTATTTTTATACTGCTTTAAACGATATGATATTCAGTATAAATTTAGGCTAAATTCTTTTTTGGATGAAGATGAAAATGTTGTCTTAAAAGCGGAAAAAATCGATGAAAGAATCATTTTTCTGCCAAATGAGAATCCAACATATATCACATTCAATGAGGAAAAAATTAGTTTAGAACAATCATAGTGAGACAAAAATCCCCTAAAAACGATCAGAGAGGGAGATCAAATGAAAAAATATAGGTATCTAGTAATGATAGTAGGAGTTATCTTGCTATCAGGATGTACTAAAAAAGAAGAAATCAAAGAAATTTCGTATACAACTTCTAGCTTTGGCATTATAGTCAAAGCGATTACAGTGAACACGGAGGAACGGACCAAAAAAATATTTATAAATAATGATTATACTAAAGGAGGAGCGCCAAGGAAAATGAGTGAGATTCCAGAGGAGGAGTTTGACATTTATGATATCAACGATGTTGAAGAGATTTTCAAAGAAATCGACAAAGTAGACATTCCTCATTGGAAAGAGCGATATATGAATAAGCATATCATGGATGGCTATCAATGGTCGTTAATTGTTAAATATAAAAGTGGGGAAATGAAAACGAGTTCTGGTAGTAATGATAAGCCAAAGAAATTTGACGAATTGATCCATGTATTGTTTGATACCAAGGAGTAATGTTATCCAAACACCTCACAGAGAAGGCTATTGATTGATAAAACACTACTTAAAGTTAGAATAGTCTTAAAGCGTTGATTGTATCATCATTAGTCATTGCAAGTTTTTTACAGGAAATGTACTTGAGCGAATTAGTTTTCTATTTCAGATTTGGGGCGTTTTGATTTACCATTTACACGGCTATTCATTTTCCTCATGTTTTTATTTTAACTATAAGAAAATCGTTCATTAGAAAATGAATGAATCGAACTCAAAGACATTCAGAAATAGTGAGAGGCAATAATCAGGTTTTTCTGACTATTGTCCCTTTTTTTTAATCATTTTAGTGATTGAAAAAAAAAACACTCTCACTGTGTGTGGAAGAAGTAGTTTTAGTGATAAAACTCCATTCGATATACTAGATCATATAGATATGTTGGTAAGAAACTCATCTAAACTTAATAACATAAGTTTTCTGAGCTTAAAAAAAAGAAGTGCTGTAATTATTTATGGGTACTATACAAATGTACACTGGATGAATCAGTACTATAAAAGAAACTTGACTTTGATTAGAACAACTGATATATTTTTCCGGAACAAATCGTATTCATTACGATTTGCCTATCTTTAATCGAAATAAGGTGAGCGGTTAGAATGTAAAAATGAATGGATGACAAAGATTATAGGCAGATATTACGAATAGAGTACTGAAATTTATCTTTCTATAAAATAAGCGAATCAGAAAAATACGACTTAAAAGTAAATTTGTATTATGCAATAATTGATAATGAGAATCGTTCTCGATTGAGGGAGGAGTAGTATTTATGAAAATGTATGAAAATTGGTGGCAAGAGGGAAGTCATGGAGATCAAGAAATGGAAAATAGTCACTATGATGGTTGGCAAAACGTAATTGATTTGATTGACAAAAAGGATATACAGAATAGAACTATTTTAGATTTTGGATGTAATCAAGGTGGTTTTTTGCGGCATTTACATGATCGAATTCCATTTAGTAATGCTTATGGAGTAGACTTGGCAAAAAAAGCAATTGAAGTAGCAAATAGTCGAGTGACAGACTACCCAATCCATTATGTCAACACAGACGATGTCACAACTTTAGACACAAAGTTTGATACTGCAATTAGTACATCTGTTTTATATTTAATCGAAGATTTAGATACACATTTCGAGACAATATCAGCTGTTTTAAAAGATGAAGGTGTTTACTATGCTTCATTTTCTGACCAATCAAAAAATCCTAGTGTGCATTATATGAAGGAAAAAATAGATAAATATGGCGCAACCAAAATGCAAAACAAGACGTTGACAGAAGTTGTAGACAGTCTTGTAAAGCAAGGCTTTTCAGTAGAATTGATAAAAGAATATAGAGAACCAATCTATCAAGTTACACATTACAGAGAATTTTACCTATCAGTGGATGATTATATTTTATCTTGTGAGAATTCTTACTTGATTAAAGCTACAAAAAAAGGAGAAAAGCAATGAAGAAAAGAGTTAAAATGATGGGTCTATTGTTAGGATTAGTCTGTCTAGTTGGTTGTACGGCTATAACTGATAAAAATATCGACAATCAAGCACTAAAAACGGTTAATGTTGCTATATCCAATGAAGGGAAAGCAGATTTATTAGATGCCACATCTTATGATGCAGCTATGGCATTATATGGAGCAGTGTATGAGCCACTGATTGAATATGCAGGGAAAGGTGAATTCAAAGCTGGATTATCCGAATCGTGGGTTATTTCTGAGGATGGAAAAAAATATACGTTTCATTTAAAAAAGAATAGCAAGTTCTCTGATGGAAGTAAAGTAGACGCTGAAGCTGTGAAATTTACGATTGAGCGCGCGAAATATAACAATGAAACAACCTCATTACAAACTTTAACAAATCTTGAAAAAATCACGGTAATTGATGAAAATACAGTCGAGATGCTATTTACGAAAGTATCGAATCAAGTTCTCTCAGAGTTGTGTCAAACACGACCACTAAGAATTATGAGCCCAAATGCGGTAGAGAATCAGAAAATTGATGGAGAGTTTAAAAAAGCAATTGGTTCAGGACCTTTTGTCGTGGAAGAAAGCTCAGACGAACAGACGGTAATGAAAGCCAATCCATATTTTAACCATGAAACCCCAGTCAACTATAATGTAACATTTCAGACAATTGAAGATGGTAGCTCTCGCTCATTAGCACTTAAAAGTGGTGAAATAGATATTGCTGGAGGGACATTAGGGGATATTACTGATAGTGATATTTCCTCTTTAAAAAAAGATAAAAAATACAATGTTCATGAATTTACTGGAACGATGTCACATTTTTTAGCCTTTAATCCAGATAATTCTCAGCTAAGTGCCACCATTCGTAATGGGATAGAAGCAGCAATCAACAAATCTGAGCTATCTGATAAAAAGTTAGCCGGATTATTTCGTGAGAATATACAATATGTAACGGAAGAAAATCAGCACAATACTTCGTATGATTTAGATAAAGCAAAACAAATTTTTGAAAGCCAAGGTTATAAGCTCAATCAAAATAACTATTATGAGAAAGGAAATGAGAGGCTACAATTTACCTTAGTTATACAAACAACTGAATTTCCCGAATGGAAAGAAAAGGCAGAAGTTATTGAAAGCGAACTTAAAAATGCTGGTGTTAAGTTAAATATTCAGATTTTAGATAAAGAAAGCTATTATGATGTTTTATGGAAAACTAAAAAATATGATTTGATTTTTTATCGAACGTATACAGATGCGCTGCTTCCATATAATTTTTTGAACTCATTATTTCAAAACCAAGCAGGAACGCACGGTGTTTTGGCAAATGATGAAAAACTGACTAATTTATTAAATGATTATGCAACAACCAACGATAAAGCAAAACAACAAGACATTTTTAATAACATTTTTGCTCGTCTATCTGAAGAAACTCTAGCAATACCAATTGAATACAAGGATGAAAACTTTGTAACATCTGAAAAAATTTCTACATTTGAGTACTCTGGTTTATCGGATGCACCGATTGATTTCAAAAGATTAGCGGTGAACTAAATGTCTACGCACATTTTTTTGAAGAAAACCCTACGATTAATTATAAGCATGTTGCTCTTTACCTTTATACTTTATGGATTACTTTATTTGTCAACAGGTGACCCGGCATTAAGCGTGCTAAGAAAACTTGGCGTTCAAACTTTATCACCCGAAGTAATTATAGAAACACGAACAAAACTTGGGATAGAGGGTAATTTTTTTGATCAATACGTCCACTGGTTGCTAAATACTCTAAGAGGTGATTTAGGTCATTCATTTATGAATAATCTTCCTGTGAAAACACTACTTCTAGAAAAATTCTTCGTTACTTTTAGATTAATGAGTAGTTCTTTTATTCTTTGTATTGTTCTTTCGCTTTTAATTGGTGGAGTTATTGGGAATAGTTCGTCATATCAGTGGACGAAACAGATATTTTCGATTTTGTTATCTTTTCCAATTTATTGGTTAGCAATTTTAGCTATCTTTATTTTTGGTGTTCAGCTGAATTGGCTTCCCTTTGTTGGCAGTCGCTCTATTCGTCATTTTATTCTACCTGTTTTAGTTATCAGTTTTGCTGAAGGGAGTTATTTAACAAAAATGGTTAGCGATTTAGTTGCGACTGTGGCTAAAAGTGAACGACAAGTTTTGGCCAAATTTAGAGGGATCAAGTGCTACTACCGGTATTATTACCAGTTAAATGAGCTGTTTGTAGCGTTAATATCTCTGTATGGAACGAGTTTGGTTCACTTGTTTGGTAGCTGTGTGATGATAGAAATTATTTTTAGTATTTCTGGATTTGGAAAGCTACTGATGGATGCTATTTCAACTCGAGATTATCCGGTCATTCAAGGAATCACTTTAGTTGTTGCCTGCGGAACATTTATACTAAATTACTTGATTGATCTTGCTATTCAAAAAGTAGATAGCAGAGTCGTTATAAATCAAGGAGGGAAAGAATGAAAAGGATTGTTCAATTAATCTGTTTTATCAGTGTTAGTATAGTTGTCTTTTTGAATTTAAAAAATCCTTACCTGATTGATAAAGAGTGTCGCTTACAAGGAATCAGTTGGCAACATTGGTTTGGAACAGATTATTTAGGTAGAGATTTGTTTAGTCGCGTTATTTATGGGTGCTTTTATTCATTGAGTATCGCTCTTCTGGTTCTAATTGGCATTGTTTTAATCAGTCTCCTCTTAGGTGGTAGTGCAGGCTTGATTGGTGGGTTTATTGATTTAGTCATTACAATAGTTGCGGATATAATGATAAGTATTCCCTCGATGATTCTCGCTCTCGTTTTTGCAGGCCTTTTTTCTAATTCGATTTTCACTGTAATGGCAGCTTTAATTATCAGTGGCTCAGGAAAATATATTCGCTACATTCGAAATTTAGTGTTGAATATAAAAACGGAAGAGTTTGTTCTTCTAGCGCCATTAAGAGGTTCATTTACATTTCATACGTTGTTTTATCATATTTTACCTAATTTAGTGGCAGAATTAATGTCTTTGTTTACGACGGATTTAGGCAAAATACTGATAAGTATTTCTGGTTTGTCCTTTCTAGGTATCGGCATACAGCCACCAACACCTGAACTTGGTACAATTCTTTTTGATGGGAAAGCTTACTTTTTCGTTGCACCTTGGGTTTTTATTTTTCCTGGTATTTTGTTAAGCGGCATAGTTTTACTAACGCAAAGAATCAGCAAAAAGATCAATCAAAAATGGGGTGTAGTTTATGATTGAATTAATCGACTGTTCTGCTTTTTTGAAAAATCAAGAAATAGTAAAAGGAATTTCTTTAAAAATTCCCAAAGGAGCATTTTTTACAATTATTGGAGAAAGTGGTGGGGGGAAAACCATTTTGAGTCGGATGATCTTGAATTTACTGCCTGCTAATTTTCGCGTAACGGGTAAAATTAAGGCAGATAGAGAAAAAATGGATTTGGTTTTACAGGATCCAATAGGCAGTATGCAAAGGAATATACCGATACGAACCCAGCTGCATCAACTATTAAAATCAAAAGGAATAGAAAATAAAGAAGTTAGGCAAGTGCGAATTGAGCAACTTTTAAAGTGGGTTGGTTTTGATTCGGTTGATTCTATTTTAGATAAACGCACATTTGAGTTGAGTGGTGGTATGTGTCAAAGAGTTGCTATTGCCAGTGCGTTACTTACCGAACCTGAGATTTTGATAGTAGATGAACCAACAAGTGCGCTAGATGAAGTAAGTCAGAAAATGATTTTGGCTCTTTTGTGGAAGATTTACCAAGAAAAAAACTTAACGATTATTTTTATTACACATGATCTGACCATCGTCAAAGAATTTAGCACACATGTAGGTATTATGAAAGATGGGCAGCTTATCGAGGTTGGAGAGACCCAGCAAGTTATTAGCAATCCTAGTGAAAAGTACACGAAGGAGTTGATTCAGATATTTGAATAAGAATTCTAGTTTATTAAAGATTGATAAATTAAGCAAAACCTATAAAGAACAAATTGTTTTTCAAAATCTTGACCTTGTCATAAATCAGGGTGAGTGGGTAGGTGTCATAGGAAAAAATGGTTCGGGGAAATCCACGTTGACTAAAATTATTTTAGGATTGGAAACATATTCTGAAGGGGAAATTCATTTAAACGGACAAAAGCAAGAGCAATATGAGTTGCGTCAATGGATGCAAAACATTCAATTGGTCGCTCAATATACCCGAAATGCACTTGATCCTACCAAAAAAATTGAAAAAATACTTCAGGAACCATTGAGAAAATTTAGATTAGTAGATAAATCAAATGAAAATTTACGTATTAAGAAAGTTTTAGATGACTGTCATTTGCCAAAATCATTATTAACAAAGCGCCCTAGAGAACTTAGCGGTGGTCAATATCAGCGAGTTTGTATTGCATTGTCGTTATTAGTAAAACCTAAGTTACTGATTTGTGATGAGGCAACAGCAAGTTTGGATAAAATCAATGAATTGAGAATTATTCATTTACTAAAAAAACAGCAGGAAATGAGTGTACTTTTTATTTCTCATAATAAAAAGTTAGTAAATGAATGTTGTGACAATATATTTTTGTTAGAACATTAGTGCAAAACTAATGAGTGGTTTTGTCAAATGATAATACTAAAAATTCTAAGAAAAAACTCTAGGAAAGTGATAATTGTCAGTGGAATAACCATTACATTTTGGCTGCATTTAACACGGAAGTATCATCGAATATTATTTGTCAAGTTAAAACCCATTTGAGGCTGAGCAATAATTCTATGAATCATATACCAGCCTCAATGATTCTAACTAAATGATTACCGCACAAATGGTTCGTAAGCTTTATTTCGATTCTTTTGTTTGCTATTTAATCAGCAAGAAATCGACTGTTTCTCAGTAAGGACACAAATTTGTTTCTCTAAAATATTCAACATGTTTTCCATTTCCTTAAAATAGCTGTGATAAATTTTCCCACAAGCATAATAGTCACGAATGATTTTCTTTTTGTTCACAGGTATATTTTGGTCACTGAAAAAATCATTTAGTAATAACAACGGTTTTTCCCAGGATTGCATTCTTTCTAAGACTTCTTTTATATCTAAAATATCCTGATAAGGAACTGCTTTAACACATTTTACTGGTTTTTTCATAAAAAATCTTCCTTTCTTTCGTTCAAAATAATGTGAGAAACGATACAAAAAAACGATACAAGCAGTGTACAACTACCAATATCGTTTCCAATGCGAGAGAAGTTTAGCTAAACGACCGAAAAATAACAATCATGTCTAGAAATTCAGACAAAAGTTCGGTACAATAAAGAAGCTAGAACTTCGGAACTAGCAATGGGCAACTTGTATAGATAGTTTGGGCTGTCTATCCAGGGCTTTATCAATCGGTTGGCGCCAATTGATAAAGTGCCTATTTTTTCTGTTTTATGCTTGTACGATGTGTAAACTGTTCACCTCCCATGTAAAAGTAGCAGAATAGAAAAAAACGATATCAGTTTCCACCAATACCGTTGACAATAGTCCAACAAATAAACCTGTCTTTTGTATCTAAAAAGAAGTCAGATACAACAAAACAAGCGAGTTTGTTTCTCGCACTATTGGCAAGTTGTTCCGGCAGTTTGGGCTGTCATTACAATGTTCTTTTTATTGGATTGGCGGTCCAATAAAAAGTGCCAATGATTATTTAATTATCGTTTAAACTAGGAAAAGTTTCCTTCGTTTCATTTCTATTCTACGACTTAAGTATACCGAATTGAATACGCTAGCTCAACGGGAACAGAAGAAATTTTTTGAACTTTATTTTCATGAAAAAACGTAAATAGTGCGTAATTAATAAGAGAAAGTGAGAGCGTATTGTTTCACGTTTTTTTAGCCCTTTTTCGCAAATGTTAGAACCTATTGATTTTCATACCTCGACCAACCCCACCAATTTGGAACTAGCTCTTCAAGGGGAATCGTTTCTCGTTTCTGATAATCAACCATAATTTCTGTATCTTTATTTTTTTGAGAAAACTGTAGCAATAATTCTCTACAAGCACCGCAGGGCATTCCGCCCAGACCTTCAGGTGCTTCACTTCGAAAAGTGATGATACGTTTTATAACGGTTTGACCACTATTCATATACATATTTAAAGCGGCTGTCCGTTCAGCACATAAATCCATTACGCCACTGCAACTTTCAATACAAAAACCAGTGTAAATTTCGCCGTTTTCACTTTCTAAAGCACTGACTACATGGTGTGCATAAATAAATGGCGTGACTTCTGTGGGATAATATACTTTTTTCGCTTTTTCATACAAGGTTTCCCAGATATCAATAAATGTACCTCCGTTATTTAGTGATGGTCTTAATTATAGCAAGTGGCTACTGTAAAAGACAATGAACGTTTGTAATTAAAAAATGCTGGAGTGAAGAAGTATCCTCATTCCAGCTACATGCTCTTTATTTGCTTTTTAATTGGATTCTTCCCGAAAAGATTTCACTCTTTTTACACCTCTCCAAAGGTTGAGAAGTGCCAATATTGCACCTAAAATGAGTGGAAGCCACAGTATTTCTGGTGCATACCCTAATGTTTCTAGTTGTTCAGTAGCATGACTGTCTTCCAAAGTCCATAACCCTTGTAGCACCTGAAAACTAAACGCCATCATAAAGGATGAGATCAGTAAAAGAACGAATCCGATATAATGCAGCTTGCTTTTTTTTCTAATAATAGCAAATACAACATATAAAAAAAGTAGAAAGATGGGGACGCCAAAAGCAAAGTATGGATTTAACATAGAAAAGCCTCCGTATGTAAAAATTGAATAATATAATTTGTTAGAAATACAACTATTCGTTGCTCCATGACTCAATCATACTGCAATTTTTTCAATTTGCAAAATATATTTTTTGTTAAAGCTATAGTTATTACAAATGACAAAGTGTTTATTTTCTACTAAACTAAAGAAGAAGGAGTGAGTTCTAAATGTCAGCTTATGCAGCACCAATCAAAACTGCGATAATCGTTTTTCCTTTTTTAGCCTTTGCGATTTCATTTGTGCTTGTGATTCGTGAATACCGGAAATACGGAACATTTTTATTCAGAAGAGCACTAATACTTTATTCATTTGTTTTCTATTTACTATGCGCTTATTTTTTAATTATTTTACCACTGCCGCCTCGAACTGAGGTAGCGCAATATACGAGCCAAATGTTAGAATTGCGGCCGTTTTATTTTGTTAACCGTTTTATGCAAGAGACGGTCTTGAATATTCATGATCCAAGTACCTTTATCCCAGCGTTAAGGCAAGGCGTCGTGTTGGAGCCGGTTTTCAACGTTCTGTTGCTCGTTCCTTTTGGGGTGTATTTACGTTATTATTACAAACTTTCATTCAAAAAAGTAGTTCTCGCTAGTTTTCTCTTGTCGCTGTTTTTTGAGTTAACGCAGTTGAGCGGGTTGTATTTTATTTATCCTAGACCTTATCGGTTAGCGGACGTGAATGATTTGATCAATAATACGTTTGGTGGAATTGTCGGTTATACGATTACACCGATGTTGACCTTTTTATTTCCAACAAGAGACGAGTTGGATGAAGCCGCCTATGAAAAAGGGCAATCCGTTAGTTTATTTCGGCGTTTTGTGGCTTTTTTGATCGATTGGTTTGTGATTTCGATTGTGCAAGCGATTGGGATGTTTACGCTCAATTTAATCCCAGAATACAAACAATGGTTTGTGGGATATCCTGCATTAGAAGGACGAGTCTGGTTTTTCGCTATGGTGTTTATAGTGTTTATGTTGCTACCTAAGCTTACGAATGGGGAAACAATCGGCAAGAAAGTTGTGCGTATTCAAGTTGTAGAAGAAGGGCATGAAAAAATTCGTTTCAGAGCGTTATTTATCCGGTATGGTTATTTGTATGTTGTTTATGGTTTGATCAGTTCTTACATGACGAGTTCAGCTGATTTACTCAATTCTAGTAATCGGATGTTACAGTTAGTGAGTCTTATGTTGTTTCTATTTTGCTCGTTTCTATTATTGCTATTTTTCATTAATGTTCTGTATGTATTGGTTAGAAAGAAGCGTCGATTATTTTATGAAAAGGCGAGCCATACCTATACGATCAGCACGATAAAAAGAGAGGAAAATGTAGAAAATCAATAAGGAATCGCAGTTTTTGTGGTATAATGCATGAGGACTTACACAACAAGTTTGAAAGAGGTGAGGTAAATGAGTTCATTTAAACAATTTCAGTTCAACGATTTTATCATGGAAGCACTAGCAGATAAAGGGTTTGAGCAACCAACAGAAGTACAAGAAAAATTGATCCCTGTCATTAAAAAAGGTAAGAGTGTGATTGGTCAATCACAAACCGGAAGCGGTAAGACCCACACCTTTTTATTACCATTGATGAATAAAGTAAATCCTCAATTGGATGAAGTACAAATTCTAATTACGGCCCCTAGCCGAGAGTTAGCGAATCAAATTTATCAAGAAGCGATTCAAATCGCTAAATTCAGTCAACCAGAAATGCGTGTGACAAATTTTGTGGGTGGAACGGACAAACAACGACAAGTTGCGAAGCTGAAAAAACAACAACCCCATGTGGTGATTGGAACGCCGGGACGTATTTTAGATTTGATGAATGAACAAGCGTTAAAAGCACATACGGCATTTGCTTTCGTTGTCGATGAAGCGGACATGACGTTAGATATGGGCTTTTTAGAAGAGGTCGATCAGATTGCTGGGCGTTTACCAGACAAATTACAAATGCTGGTTTTCTCCGCAACGATTCCTGAAAAGTTAAAACCCTTCTTAAAAAAATATATGGAAAACCCTGTTATCGAGCATATTAAACCTAAAAATATCATTTCCGAAACGATTGATAATTGGCTGATTTCTACAAAAGGAAAAGATAAAAATCGTTTGATTTATCAATTATTAACGATTGGTCATCCGTATTTAGTGATTATATTTGCGAATACGAAACAACGTGTGGATGAAATTACTGATTACTTAAAAGATCAAGGCTTGAAAGTCGCAAAAATTCATGGGGATATTTCTCCTAGAGAACGTAAACGTGTGATGCGCCAAGTTCAAGATCTAGAATTTCAATATGTCGTTGCGACGGATTTAGCTGCGCGTGGAATCGACATTGAAGGTGTTTCTCACGTGATCAATGCAGAAGTTCCAAGTGATTTGGATTTCTTTATTCATCGAGTAGGTAGAACTGGGCGTAACGGATTAGACGGAACCGCCATTACGTTGTATTCACCAGCTGATGAAGAAGCAATTTCTGAGGTTGAGGACTTGGGTATCAAGTTCCAACCAAAAGAAATCAAAAATGGCGAGATTATTGATACGTATGATCGTAATCGTCGAACAAAACGTGAAAAGTCTAAAGATGCCTTAGAAGACCCAACATTGATTGGTTTGGTCAAAAAGAAAAAGAAAAAAATCAAACCAGGGTATAAAAAGAAAATTGAATGGGCAATTTCAGCTAGCAATAAGCAAAAGCGTAAAGTTGAACGCCGTCAACAAACTAGAACAGCGAAAAAGTCTAAAAAAAATAGTTATAAATAAAAATCAGCAGCAAGATGAGCAAGTCATCTTAGCTGCTGATTTTTTTGATCATTTCTACACAAACAAGGCCGTCTTCTATGTACTCATCAGAGTTTACTTCGTAGTTCAACGATTGGTAAAAAGATACAGCGGTTTTTTCTGCAGATAAAATACTGAATACAAAGCCTTCTTTCGTAGCTTTATCTTCTAATAGTCGAAGTAATGTTCGACCAATTCCCTTGTTGCGATGCTCTTTTCTTACACAAAAACGGTCTGGTTGAATTGTGTCCCCATCTTTTTTCTGATAACGAATGGTTGCGACTGCTAGTGAGTGGTCATAAACAACAAAATAATTTCGCTCTGGTGTATCTAGTTCATCAAATTCATCTTGTAATGAAATGCCTTGTTCTAAAACAAAAACATCATAACGCAAAGCAAATGCTGCCGCCTGATGCCAGCGTTCACAGCCAAAGTGAGTGTGCATATAAGCCCTCCAGATAATTTTCTTAGTGAAAGATTCATTCAATGGTATACTTAATCATAACAGATAGATTTGATGTCATCTAGCAATACTTGCTAGCTCTGCTTTTAAAATACGAGGAGGGTTTAACTTGGACCTATTTGAACAAATTGAGTGGGCAAATTGGAAGAACTTAAAAGATGCTGAAAAAGAAATACTTTTACACCAACTATTGATGTATTTTGTTCCGCCAACAATAGAAGTTAATACAATTGAATTAGTAAATTTTGAACTATATGGCATTAAATGCCGCACCTTTGAATTGGAATTAAACGGTGAACTATTTGTTTTCATTCCAGGCAATAACGAAGCGATCCTTGGCTGGAATTTAGGGGCAGAAGGCTTAAGAGCACATGAATTGTTAGGGTTTGATGTAGAGCATTTAGCAAAGAATACATTTAAAACAACATTGACGAACGAAGCAATTGATTCTGCCGCTGAGTGGAATGAAGCAGAAATGAGCTATGATTTAACTTCCTTAGAAGGGATTTCTGATTACATAAATGAGCATACGACCGATTTAAGAAAAGTTAAAATTCCTGCTATGTTTGTTCAAAAATACGCATTACCGGCAGGAACAGAATTTTTGGGGATTTTTGATACCGTCACAGGAACGTTTGAAGGAGAAATAGAACAATTTTTCCCCCATGAAAAGCAGATTTGCGAAAAATTATTTCCAAGGCTATCAGCTGCTGAAAGTCTTAGTTGGTCATTTCCAAAAACACTTTTGGAGAAAGACAAATTTTATTTAGAATTTTTACCTGAGTCTGATTATTATTTTGTTTATAGCCATTCAGATTGTACTCATGCGGAATTAAAATTATCGCTTAAACGAGAGGGATTTGGTTTATTATCAGAAGATCAATGGGAATTTGCTGTAGGTGCGGGAACCAGACGCTTATTCCGTTGGGGCAATGAATTGCTCATTCAAGAAAATGAATCCGGCCGCCATATTAAAAGTAAAATGGATGGTGCGAATATGTTCGGTTTAGTGATCGATACGCAAAGGGATCGTTATGAATTGACGTCTAATCCGACCGCTATAAAGTTGACTCAAAAAGGATCGAATCAGAGTAGCTTGATTGAAGAGATGCTGCCGTTATCGACTTATTTTACTTCAGATCATGTTATTTTACCTGAACAAAAATTAGGCCCAACCGACTATTTGTATCGAAAAGCGATTCTAATTGAAAATTAAAATAGAAAGCATTGACTTTTTTTTGTTCTTTCCTTATAATTTGTAGGGAATCTAAAGGATATGATTCGTTTTTTAGTGTTTACAGAAAGTTCTTCAGTGCTGAAAGAAGAATAGCACGGAAATGTAATTGCTCCCTTTACATAAGTTTTGATAGAAATATCAACGAGACTCTGCGTTATGGAGATTAAGAGGTAATGATAAACATCATTGCAATCAAGGTGGTACCGCGAGCATTCGTCCTTGACTGCAATGATGTTTTTGCGCGTTTTATACTAGTTTGGCAGAACAGTATAAAAAGAGACGGCTGGAGCATGAAATCATTATCTAGAGAAAGGAGTAGTTCTTTGAAAGTATTTTTCATTTTTGGTCCTCAGGCTGTTGGGAAAATGACTATTGGAGAAATTATTGCAGATAAATTAAGGCTTCCATTACTTCATAATCATATGACTTTGGAGTTGCTTCAACCCTTATTTGGCTGGACTCCTGCGACTTTCAGTCTTTCAAGAGAATTTCGTGAAGCCATCTTTAGTAAGATTGCAAAAGAGTCAATTGGAAATGGTTTAGTCTTTACTTTTGTTTTGGGGTTTGATTTAAAAGAGGACATTGAAGAATTTAATCAATATAAGGCAATTTTTTCTGATAAAGGAATCGACATTTATTTTATCGAACTAGAAGCTGAACTAGAAGAACGAGTGTACAGAAACAAAACAGAATATCGTTTGAGTAAAAAAGCTTCAAAGCAGAATGTCGCTCATTCGGAAAAAGAACTTTTATTAGCTAATGAACAGCATCGATTGAACTCGTTTCCAGGTGAAATTGATGAAAAATATTATTATCGACTAGATGTTACAAAGCTGACGGCCCAGCAAGCGGCTGATCAAATTTTAGAACAGTTTGAATTAAATTAAAGTAGAATAATGTTTTGTTTTATAAAATACCAATCACTTATTTTAGAAAGTAGGAATCGAACAATGAAACAATTATCAAGTAGTCAAGTTCGTCAAATGTATTTAGACTTTTTCAAATCAAAAGGACATTCTGTGGAGCCAAGTGCGTCTTTAGTGCCTGTCAATGATCCAACCTTATTATGGATCAATTCAGGTGTTGCAACGTTGAAGAAATATTTTGATGGCTCAGTCGTTCCAGAAAATCCAAGAATCACGAATGCGCAAAAATCGATTCGGACCAATGATATTGAAAACGTTGGGAAAACAGCGCGTCACCATACCATGTTTGAAATGTTAGGGAACTTCTCGATCGGTGATTATTTTAAAACAGAAGCGATCCATTGGGCATGGGAATTTTTAACGTCTCCTGAATGGATGGCCTTTGATCCTGAAAAATTATATGTCACAGTTTACCCAAAAGATACGGAAGCAAAACGGATTTGGCATGAAGAAGTTGGGTTATCAATGGATCATATCATTGATATTGAAGATAATTTTTGGGATATCGGTGCGGGGCCTTGTGGTCCAGATTCAGAAATTTTCTATGATCGTGGGGAGTCGTTTAACGATGTTGCAGAAGATGAT
Organism: Enterococcus ureilyticus; assembly: GCF_001730315.1. Classification (GTDB taxonomy): domain Bacteria; phylum Bacillota; class Bacilli; order Lactobacillales; family Enterococcaceae; genus Enterococcus_L; species Enterococcus_L ureilyticus. The sequence continues at coordinate 174,605 of NZ_MIKC01000001.1, read as the reverse complement.
CCAGAAAATTATCCTGGTGGTGAAAATGAACGTTATTTAGAAATTTGGAACTTAGTATTTTCTGAATTTAACCACCAAGCAGATGATACTTACGAGCCGTTACCGCATAAAAATATTGATACGGGCATGGGCTTAGAGCGCATGGTTTCCATTGTTCAAAATGCACCGACGAACTTTGAAACAGATTTATTTATGCCGATCATACATGCAGTAGAAAAATTAAGCGGACAAGTAATCTATGGCCAATCACCGCAAACGGATATTTCATTTAAAGTCATTGCTGACCATATCCGTGCCTTATCGTTTGCAATCGGTGATGGAGCGTTACCATCAAATGAAGGTCGTGGCTATGTCTTGCGTCGTTTATTACGTCGTGCGGTTATGCATGGTAAAAAATTAGGAGTTAACGAAGCTTTCTTGTACAAACTAGTTCCGGTAGTTGGCGAAGTAATGGTAAGTTATTATCCAGAAGTACTACAACAAAAAGAATTCATCGAAAAAGTAGTGCGCACAGAAGAAGAACGTTTCCATGAAACAATCAATGAAGGATTAGATATTTTAAATGAGTTAATTGAAAAAGTAAAAGCGACTAGTGAAGATACGTTAAATGGAAAAGATATCTTCAAATTGTACGATACGTATGGTTTCCCTGTGGAATTAACAGAAGAAGTTGCAGAAGATTCAGGCTTGAAAGTAGATCATGCTGGATTTGAAAAAGAAATGGAAGCTCAAAGAGCACGGGCTCGTTCTGCTAGAAGTAAAGCAACATCAATGGGTGTTCAATCGGCTGTTCTAACGGATATTAAAGTTGAGAGTAAATTTGTCGGGTATAGTCATTTAGAAGCGACAAGCAAACTTTTAATTATTTTAAAAGAGGAAGAAATTCTTAGCGAGCTTTCAGAAGGGACAGCTCAACTGATCTTTGCTGAAACGCCTTTCTATGCGGAAATGGGAGGACAAGTTGCCGATCACGGAACAATCAAAGATCAAAACGGCACCATTGTAGCTCACGTAGAAAATGTCTTAAAAGCACCAAATGGCCAATTTTTACACACGGTTCAAGTAACAGGAAAATTAACTGAAAGTGCAACGTATGAACTACACGTTGATGAAAAAATGCGTAATCGTATTTTGAAAAATCATACAGCAACACACCTATTGCATCGTGCCTTGAAAGATATTTTAGGGGATCATGCCAATCAAGCCGGTTCATTAGTTGCTCCAGGACATTTACGTTTTGACTTCACTCATTTTGGTCAAGTGACAGCTGAAGAGTTAGTTCAAATGGAAGCAATCGTGAACGAAAAAATTTGGGAGGCAATTCCTGTTGAAACAGTCGAAACAGATATCGACACAGCGAAAAATATGGGTGCTATGGCTTTATTTGGTGAAAAATACGGGAAAGAAGTCCGTGTTGTCAATATAGGTGGCTATTCAATCGAGCTTTGTGGAGGGACACATGTCACAAACACAGAAGATATCGGTATTTTCAAAATCGTTTCTGAATCAGGAATCGGTGCAGGCGTTCGTCGTATCGAAGCTGTTACAAGTAAAGAAGCGTATGAGTTAATGAATGAAGAAGAAAAACAATTAAAAGCCATTGCAGGGATCGTTAAATCGCCTCAATTAAAAGAAGTTGTCTCAAAGACAGAACAATTACAACAACAATTACGTGATCTACAAAAAGAAAATGAACAACTTGCTGGAAAATTAGCGAACCAACAAGCAGGAGACATTTTCAAAGATATCAAAGAAATCAATGGCACGACATATATTGCTGCAAAAGTAAATGTTAAAGATATGAATCAATTACGTCAATTAGCGGATCAATGGAAGCAAAAAGAACTTTCTGACGTATTGGTTTTAGCAACAGCACAAGAGGATAAAGTAAGCTTGTTAGCAGCTATATCTAAAGGAGCCAATGAAAAAGGGCTAAAAGCTGGTGATTTAATCAAAACAATTGCACCAAAAATTGGCGGCGGTGGCGGCGGTCGTCCGGATATGGCTCAAGCAGGTGGGAAAAATCCAGATGGGATCAACGATGCCTTAACGGAAGTCGCAAATTGGTTGTCTCAATCATAGAATAAATAGTGAGCATACAGCTAGTTTTGCCTAGTCTTATTAGCTACTAAAAAAAAGTTAGAACCCCAAGTAAAACTAATTTTAGTTTTACTTGGGGTTCTATTTATTTTGATGTTCCAGAGGTCTATTTCTTTCTTTTTTTTTATTTTGTTGTTAGATTTAAGATAGTGACACTCAGAATTATTTAATAAATCGTTTTTGGCTACAAGATAATGTTGAGCGAATGAACGTTAACTCGATTCACAGTTTGAAAAAGCGAGGGCTGCCGATGTCTGATAAAAAAAGTTCAATCGAATTATTTGAAACAGGTGAAAATTTTTATAGTCAAAATTTCTTTGGCTGTCATCAAACAGAGCAAGACAAGCAAAAAGGGTGTATTTTTAGAGTTTGGGCGCCCAATGCTCAGAATGTCTGGTTAGTTGGCGATTTTAACGGCTGGGATCGCTCATTATTATTGAAGAAAGTAGTACAGGTCGGTGTCTGGGAAATTTTTACTATAAAGCCAAACGAGGGTGATTTTTATAAATATTTAGTGAAGCAGGCAGATGGGCGAGAAGTATATAAAATAGATCCATTTGCTATCGCTTTCGAAAAACGTCCGAATAATGCAGCAGTGATCCAGAGATTACCTGAGAAGCAATGGCATGATGAGGTTTGGCAAAGTAAAAACAATCAAGATACACATTTTAACCGACCTTTGGCTATCTATGAAGTACATGCAAGTTCTTGGCAACGTGAAACAGATGGAACACCGTATACGTTTGGACAATTAAAAGAAATCTTGATTCCTTATGTTAAAGAAATGGGCTTTACTCATATTGAGTTTATGCCGTTGATGGAGCATCCTTTAGGCGAATCTTGGGGCTATCAGTTGACCGGTTACTTCGCACTATGTGCACATTATGGAACGATAAGTGAGTTTCAAGAGTTCGTGGAGGCGTGTCATTTAAATAATCTTGGTGTTTTGGTTGATTGGGTGCCAGGGCATTTTTGTGTTAACGATGATAGCTTGGCTTATTTTGACGGAACTCCTCAATTTGAATACACCGATCCGACTCAGGCGGAAAACATTCGTTGGGGCGCACTTAATTTCGATTTAGGAAAGCCACAAGTCCAGAGCTTTCTGATTTCTAGTGCATTATATTGGATCGAGCTATTTCATATTGACGGGATTCGAGTAGATGCTGTTTCGAATATGTTGTATTTAGACTATGATGAGGGTTCTACTAACTTGAATGCTGACGGGAACAATCGTAACTGGGCTGGTTTCTATTTTTTACAAAAATTAAATGCTGTAGTCAAATCGATCCATCCCAATGTGATGATGATCGCCGAAGAAAGCTCAGCGGAAACGAAAATCACTGGAATGCTGGAAAGTGGTGCTTTAGGTTTTGATTACAAATGGAATTTAGGATGGATGAATGATACCTTGCGTTTTTATGAAATGGATGCTGCCTTCCGTAAATCTAATTTTCAACTCCTTACCTTTTCATTTATGTACATGATGAATGAACAGTATATTTTACCATTCTCTCATGATGAAGTGGTTCATGGGAAAAGAAGCTTGATGCATAAAATGTGGGGGGATCGGTATAAACAATTTGCTCAACTACGTAATTTATATGTCTACCTGATGACGTATCCCGGGAAAAAATTATTATTCATGGGTAGTGAATGGGGGCAGTTTTTGGAATGGAGATATGATCAACGTTTAGAATGGACAGATCTTGCGGATGAAATGAATGCTAGTATGCAGCAGTTCACCAAACAGCTGAATCTGTTTTATAAAAAAGAAAAAGCCTTATGGGAATTGGATCATCTGCCGCAATCTATTGAAATCATTGATGCTGATAATAGTGAAGAGACAATTCTAAGTTTTATTCGTCAAGGAAAAAAGGACACTGATTTTTTGATTATTGTGTTAAATTTTGCTCCAGTTGAAAGACAAAATTTCGCGATTGGTGTCCCGTTTTCTGGCACATATGAAGAAGTACTTAACACAGAGTTAAAAGAATATGGCGGTACATGGACTAAAGGAAATCAAACAAGTTACACAACGAAGCAATCGTTTAAACAATTTTCTTATCAAATCCAAACAATCGTCCCTTCATTGGGGGCAATCATCCTAAAACCTCAAAAGATCGACAGGAGAAGTTAAAAGCATAATGGATTTTTTCAAAGAAAAATCAAAACAAAGAGGCTGTTTGACCTGTACACAGAAAATCACTTTTGAAAGGGGGCAGGGTGCAACGTCACCCGAAACAAAATGAAAACAGAAATGCTTGGAATGATTTTAGCAGGAGGACAAGGAACTCGTCTAGGAAAGTTAACCAAGAATATAGCCAAACCAGCTGTGCCTTTTGGCGGTAGATATCGTATTATTGATTTTACCTTAAGTAACTGTGTCAATTCAGGCATCAAAAATGTCGGTATCGTGACTCAATATCAGCCCTTAGCGTTAAATAATCATATTGGGAATGGTTCTAGCTGGGGGTTGGACGGCATTGATTCTGGTGTGACGATTTTACAACCGTTTTCAAGTTCGGACGGTGAGAAATGGTTTGAAGGTACGGCCCATGCTATTTATCAAAATATTGCGTTTATTGACCAGATGGACCCTCAATATGTCTTGATTTTATCTGGGGATCATATTTACAAAATGAATTATGAAGCAATGCTGGAAGAACACATTGCCAATAACGCTTCATTAACGGTAGCAGTGATTGAGGTTCCGTTGAAAGAAGCGTCACGTTTTGGCATCATGAACACAGATGACAATCAGCGAATCATTGAATTTGATGAAAAACCTGCGGAACCGAAAAGTAATTTGGCTTCTATGGGGATTTATATCTTTAACTGGGGCCGGTTACGCAATGTATTGCTAGATAGCTATTCTAAAGATGGACAAATGCTGGATTTTGGAAAACATGTGATTCCTTCGTATTTAGAAGCTGACGAAAATGTGTACGCCTATCATTTTGACGGGTATTGGAAAGATGTTGGAACGATCGATTCTTTGTGGGAAGCGAATATGGAATTTATTGGTTTAGAGAATGCGTTGAATATGAGGGATAAAAACTGGCGTATCTACTCTAAAAATAATATCTCACCACCACATTTTATTACTAAAACAGCTTCAGTCAAAACTTCGTTGATTGTTGATGGCTGTTTTATTTCAGGAACGATCACAGATAGTATTCTTTCAACTGGCGTAAAAGTAAAGAGCGGATCAACTATTGAAAACAGCGTGATCATGCCAGGAGCAGTCATTGGTAAAAATGTCCAAATCAAGAATGCAATCATTGGTGAGAACGCAATTATTGGTGATAATTCAGTTGTTTACAATGAAAATGAAATTGAAGTGATCGGTTATTCTGAAGTGATTGGAGTGCAAAGTGATGAAGACTAAAAAAATGTGTGCTATTTTAGGGAATGTCTCAACGTTTGAAGGATTATCGCCATTAACTGAAAATCGTCCTTTAGACACACTGCCTTTTGATTGTAAATATCGACTGATCGACTTTCCTCTTTCTAGCATTGCAAATGCAAATATCAACTCGATTTTTATGATATTCAATGAAGGTGAGACACGGTCTGTATTTGATCATATCGGTGGTGGGAAAGAGTGGAATCTCGATTCACTGCAAAATAGTTATTTTGTTTATTTTTATCAGGATTTATTAAAACAAAAAGCGCAAGGCTTGCCTTATTATGCTTCAGTGATTGACTATCTAGCAAAATCAGAAGCAGAATATACTGTTTTTATGGGAAGTAATATGCTGAGTTCGATCGATCTTCGGGCGGTCTTGACCTATCATCGCGCACACAAAAATAAAATGACCGTCGTGTATAAAAAAATGGACCCTACAAAACTATTCGCAGAGGATCAAATTCTTGATGTCGATTCTGCGGGAAATGTTGCACAGGTAAAAACTTTTGCACAAACGTTTGAAAAAGAGGAGCGTTTAAATCTGTCGATGAATACCTACATTGTCCAAACTAAATGGCTGATGGACCAACTGAGAATCGAACAAAAACAGGATGGAACGACCACTCTTCATGGACTTTTGGCAGAAAAAGTAGTTCCTATTCAAGCGTCAGCGTATGAATATACAGGCTATTTAAGTAATATTCAGGATGTTCCTTCCTATTATCAGGCGAACCTAGATATGTTGACTGAAAAAAAATTCAACGACTTGATGTACAAAGGACAAAAAATATATACGAAACGTAAAAATGAAGTACCAACCTATTATTCAGAAGCTTCCAAAGTAACCAATAGTCAGTGTGCCACAGGGTGTATTATTGAAGGCAGCTTAGAAAGCAGTCTCATTTCAAGAAGAGCAATCATTAAAAAGGGCGCTAAAATCAAACAAGCGATCATTATGTCAAATGCTCAGATCGAAGAAGATGCAGAGATCAGCTATGCCATATTGGATAAATATGTGACAGTAAAACCAGGTGTTAGAATTATTGGAAGCGCACAAAATCCTGTGGTAATCCCCAAAAATCAAGTGGTTGAAAATGACGTTATTGGAGGACTGGAGTTATGAATATCCTATTTACATCGGCTGAGTGTGCGCCTTTTTTTAAAACAGGCGGATTAGGGGATGTAGCGTTTGCTTTACCGAAAGAACTGGCTAAAAAAGGGGCAAAACTTGCGGTTGTTTTGCCCTATTTTACTAAAATGCCTGAAACATTTAAAGCACGATGTGAAGCATTTGCCGATTTTTATGTTGAGGTTGGTTGGCGCCATCAAGTATGTAGCGTGAAGCGTTTGATCATGAAGGATATCACCTATTACTTTATCGAAAATGCTTATTATTTTGATCGTGAGACGTTATATGGTTATGAGGATGATGGAGAGCGCTTTGCCTTTTTTTCTTTGGCGATCATTGAAATGTTAAACAAACTGGAAAGCATCCCAGATATTATTCATGTAAATGATTTTCATACAGCGATGATCCCTTTTTTATTGAAGGAAAAATATCAATCCGTTAAAGCTTATCAGCCAATCAAAAGCATTTTAACCATCCATAATATTGAATTTCAAGGAGCGTACAGTCGAGAGTTGTTATCTGATTATTTTGGAATGGATCCTGTTCTTTATAAAAATGAATTTAATGAGTCGCTGAATTATTTGAAAGCTGGGATACTCTATGCTGATCGCGTGAATACAGTCAGCCCCTCATACGCAGAAGAAATAAAAACACCTGAGTACGGGTTTGGCTTAGATGAAGTTTTACGTTTAGAACAAGCAAAGCTAAGTGGCATTTTGAATGGAATTGATTATGAACTGAATGATCCAAAGTCCGATCAAACGATTCCAGCTAAATTTTCAATAGAAGATTTAGCTGGAAAAAAGGCCAACAAACAAGTTTTGCAAAAAAAATTGGGACTTTCTGCGCATGAAAATGTGCCGTTGATTGGAATCGTCAGTCGATTGACTAATCAAAAAGGGTTTCAATTAGTCGTAGATAGTTTAACGAAATTGCTAGACAAAGAGATCCAGTTCGCTATTCTAGGAACAGGTGACGCTGAAATTGAACATTCTCTTACAGCGTTTTCAAAACGTTATCCAGATAAGTTCAAAGCGGTCATCACTTTTGATGTAGCCTTGGCCCAATTGATTTACGCCGGCTCTGATTTATTTATGATGCCGTCTTTAACAGAACCTTGTGGCCTTTCACAAATGATTGCCATGCGCTACGGCACACTTCCTATTGTACATGAGGTTGGCGGTTTAAAAGATACGGTGATTCCTTTCAACCCAATCACGAAGGAAGGAACAGGTTTTGGTTTTTCTGCTGTTCGTTTTGAGGACTTGCTGTCTAGTACTAATCTTGCAATCGATTTATATCAGCACGATCAAGAAACCTGGCAGCAACTGATGAAAGCTGCAATGAGAAAAGATTTCAGTTGGGAAAAGTCTGGTCAATTATACTTAGAGGTCTATCGAAAGTTACTTCAACTATCCTAACTTATGATTGCATAATGGAAGTTTATGATTGACGAGTCTGTAAAACCAAGGTATACTTTTAGCGAGAAATGAATAGTCAAAGAAAATTATGAGGTGTTTTTGTGAGTGTAAGTATCTAACTTAAGGAAATGAATAACTGAAGAAACAACCATTTTTAGATGGCTTCTTTAGTATACCTAAGTTGATACCTATCTTAACTCATAAAAAATGCTTGATAGACTGTAATATAGCTATCTTTTATTGATTGATTATTGAGGGATGAAGGGCACACTTCGTCTCTTTTTTTATTTTTTTAAATTAATAAAAGCAATGCAGTGAACAAGTAAAATCTTTGTCTTATTCAAAAAGATGGGTATTTTTCAATTAAAGAAGGAGAGATACACGTGAATCAAGAAACTTATACAAAAACACAATTTAATCAAATCAAAGAAAAGCTAATCACTTATGCCATCAGTTACTATGGCAAAAAACGAATCTACGCGCTACAACCTAGCACTCGCATAGAGGTTGTAAAAAAGCGCCTGCAGGAAACAGCTGAAGCGAAAGCGTTGCTTATGGCGAATTTACATGTTCCATTTATGGGGTTAAATAATATTGAACACTTGACGAATCAAGTCGAAAAAGGATTTATATTAGAGCCAAACGAGTTAGTCAATTACGCTGACTTTCTTAGAAGCAGTCGATTAATTCAAGCGTTTATGCAAAAAAATCAATTTATTGCGCCGCTTTTAGCTAGATATAGCGGTTCGTTGCAGTTATTTTCGGATATAGAAAATCAAATTTATCAGGTTATCCGCAATAATCAAGTGGAAAATGATGCGAGTCGTACGCTGCGTAAAATTCGTAGAGCGATTCAGGAGTGTGAAAAGGAAATTGAGTCAAAGTTACATGCCTTTCTTCGAAATAGTCAAAATAAACCAAAAATTCAAGAAGCAATGATTGTAAGGAAAAATGAACGGTACACAGTACCAATCAAAGCAAGTTATAAAACCAAATATCAGAGAATGTGGTAGATACTTCAGCAAAAGGTACAACAGTCTTTATTGAACCTTTATCAGTAGCCAAGCTAAACGACAAATTGTATCAGTTGAAAATGGAGGAAGCAACAGAAGTCTATCAAATTTTATTTGGACTCACAGGGTTGATTGCAGAAAAAATGTCGTCGATCCAGTCAAATCTAGAAGTCGTTGCGCAATATGATATGATTTTTGCAAGAGCCAAATACAGTCGAGAAATAAATGGTATCGAACCTACTGTCAATCAAGACGGAATCATCGAATTTGTCAATGTAAAACACACTTTATTAGGTGAAGCAGCAGTCCCTCTGAATGTTTCGCTAGGGAAAGAATACCGCGGTTTAACAATTACTGGACCTAACGCTGGCGGAAAAACAGTTGTATTGAAAACAATTGGTTTGATCTCATTGCAAACGATGATTGGTGTCCAAATTATTGCAGAACCAGGAACGAATATTGCGATTTTTGATCAAATTTTTGTCGATATTGGGGATCAGCAGAGTATTGAAAATGCACTTAGTACATTCTCAGGCCATATGCACAATATTTCTGTAATCTTGGCGAAAGCAAAGCAAAATAGCTTGATTTTATTAGACGAAATTGGGAGTGGAACAGAGCCAAATGAAGGAGCTGCCTTAGCAATCGCAATTATGGAAGCTTTCTATAAAAAAGGGAGTATCATTATTACAACCACTCATTATGGAGAAATCAAACGCTTTTCCGAGCAACATGAAGACTTTCTAACAGCTGCAATGGCATTCGATTCGGAAAATTTAACACCAAAATATCAACTGATTTTAGGCCAAATAGGAGAAAGTAATGCCTTTTGGATCGCGAATAAAATGAATTTAGACAAACAAGTGGTCAAACAAGCACAAAATTATTTACATGACCGCAATTATTCAACAAAAAAAGAGCCGTTCCATCACAAAATCAGAAGACCAAAAGAGCGAACGAAATTTCCCACATATGAAAAAGGTGATCGCGTATGTTGGACAGATAAAAAGAAAAGTGCTTTAGTCTACGAAACAATTGAGATGAGCGATGAGATAGTCATTTTTATAGAAGATGAAAAAATCAGAGTCCATAAACGTCAGCTAAAACTAGAGCAAAGTGCCAAAGATCTTTATCCGCCAAATTATGATTTGGAAACGTTGTTTGAAGACTTTCATGATCGCAAAAAAATCAGAGACTTAGAACGTGGATCAAAAAAAGCGCATAAACAATTAAGAAAAGAAATGCAGGAAAGACAAGGAAAAAAAGAAGAGTAAACTTTTCTTATTGATAAAGAGATGGTAGCAAGTAGTACGTGTTTTAGTATAGCCGTATGACCTCTTTTTGTAAAAAAGAAAATTCCTTCTTTCAAAGTTTTCAACCTGATTTTTCAATGGTATAATAGCGACGGAGGAATTTGACGAATGAATGAAAATCAATTATCAAAACGTTTAGCACGCGTGGGGGAATTAGTCCCTGAACAAAGCCGTTTAGCAGATATCGGATCGGATCATGCGTATTTACCTGTTGCATTAGTTTTACAAAAGAAACTTGATTTTGCGGTAGCTGGGGAAGTTGTCAATGGCCCTTTTGAAGCAGCCAAAAAACAAGTGAAAAAAAATGGTCTGAACGATCAAATCACTGTTCGCTTAGCAGATGGCTTAGATGCTGTAGAAGAAACAGATAAAATCACGGCTGTCACAATTTGCGGTATGGGCGGTGTGTTGATTCGTGACATTTTAGAAGCAGGTTGGAAGAATCAACGGCTGCAAGGCAATGAGCGCCTAGTTTTACAACCAAATATTGGGGAGAAGCCATTACGTGATTGGTTGACAGTCCATGGCTATACAATCATCGATGAAGATATTTTAGAAGAAAATAATAAAATATATGAAATCATCGTAGCTTGTAGACAAGAAGTGAGAGTTGCTTATTCTGAAAAAGAGCGCCTTTTCGGGCCCATTTTACTAAAAAAACGGTCTTCTATTTTTCAAAGAAAATGGCAAGGTGAAGTAAAACAACGTGAAACTATTTTAGCGCAACTAGCCAAAGCTTCTGGTGATCAGCAAGCTAGAATCCAACAAATAGAAAAAGAAATCACTGAGATCAAGGAGGTTTTATCAAATGAGTCTTGATGGCAATGTATTTATTGAACAGTTTGAAGCGTATTGTCCCCAGTGGCTCGCTGAAGCAGGAGATCCTGTAGGGTTACACATCGGTACATTGAATAAAAAGCTAAATCGAGTTTTAGTAACATTGGATGTTCGTCCAGAAGTCGTTGCAGAAGCTATCGAAAAGCAAGTTGACTTGATCATTGCAAAACATCCACCTATCTTTAGACCAGTGAGACGCTTAGATACAGATGATTTACAAACGAAAATGTATGCGGATTTACTAAAGCATGATATCGCTGTTTTTGCAGCACATACCAATATGGATATTATTGACAATGGATTAAATGATTGGTTTTGTGAACTTTTAGGGATTGAAGATACGACCTATTTAACTAAAACCCATACTGTTGGCTATAAAAAATTAGCTGTTTTTGTTCCTATAGATGATGCAGCGAAGATGCGCAAAGTATTAGGTCAAGCAGGGGCCGGACTTCAAGGGGATTATACAAATACAAGCTATTCATTGATCGGAACAGGCAGATTTACACCGGTTATGGGCGCTAATCCAACACTTGGTACGATCGGTCAAGAAGAGGCTGTACAAGAAGCAAAAATTGAAGTGATCTTTCCAGAAACAATCGAAACACAGGTCATCAAAGCCATGTTAGCCGCACATCCTTATGAAGAACCAGCCTATGATGTGTATCAAATAGAAAATATTACCAAAGAGTACGGTTTAGGACGAGTGGGACAATTAAAAAAGGCAGTTCCATTAAAGGAGTTTGTCTCTACGATCAAAGAAGTTTTTGACTTAGAGGGATTACGAATTGTAGCAAAAGACGAGACAAAAATGATTCAGCGTGTTGCAATTTGCGGGGGCAGTGGTGAAAAATTTTTCCGCGATGCCATCAAAAAACAAGCAGATGTTTATATCACAGGCGATGTCTATTATCATACGGGACATGATATGTTGACAGAAGGCTTATCTGTGATCGATCCTGGACATTATATCGAACAATTATGTAAACCAAAGTTGGTCGAACTATTCAATCAGTGGAAAAAAGATTATAATTGGGATGTAACCTTTATCGAATCAGAGGTCAATACGAATCCGTTTAAATTTAGATAATGTGGAAAGAAGGAATCTACTCATGTATGAGAATTTATTACCGCGTTTTTTACGCTATGTAAAAACAGAAACACGTTCTAATCCAAAAAGTCAAACAACCCCGTCAACGCAAACGCAAGTCGCTTTTGCACAAACGTTGAAAAAAGAATTGGTAGAGATCGGGATGAGCGATGTTTTATATAATGAAAAAAATGGTTTTGTGATCGCTACTTTACCCAGTAATGTAGACAAAGAAGTTCGTTCAATCGGATTTATCGCTCATATGGATACGGCTGATTTCAATGCTGTTAATGTCAATCCGCAAATTATTGAAAATTATGACGGTGAATCAACGATCAAACTAGATAGCGAAGGGAAATTTACATTAAATACTACCGACTTTCCTAATCTAAAAAATTATACGAATCAAACCTTGATTACAACAGATGGTACAACGCTCCTAGGAGCTGATGATAAATCAGGGATCGCTGAAATCATGACTGCAATGGAAATTTTGATCAACAATCCATCTATCAAACATGGGACGATACGTGTCGCATTTGGTCCTGACGAAGAAATTGGTGTTGGGGCGGATAAATTCGACGTAGAACAATTTAACGTTGATTTTGCTTATACGATGGATGGCGGTCCAGTGGGCGAATTACAATATGAAACCTTCAACGCAGCGCAAGCAGAGGTAACGATCCAAGGAAAAAATGTCCATCCTGGAACGGCGAAAGATACGATGATCAATGCCTTACAATTAGCGATTGATTTCCATAACCAATTACCGCAAAATGAAGTGCCAGAAAAAACAGATGGCTATGAAGGATTCTTTCATTTAGCGCAAATGAGCGGTACTCCGGAAGAAGCACAAATGACATACATTATTCGTGATCATGATCGTGAAAAATTTGAAGCACGCAAAGCCTTGATTCTTAAAATTCAAGAGATCATCAACCAACCATTCGGTCAAGAACGTGTTCAAATCGATCTTTTTGATCAATATTACAATATGGGCGAAGTAATTGAAAAAGATATGAGTATTATTGAATTAGCTAAAAATGCTATGATCGAACTCAATATTGAACCGTTGATCGAACCTGTTCGTGGTGGAACAGATGGCTCAAAGATTTCGTATTTAGGGATTCCAACACCGAATATTTTTGCTGGTGGTGAAAATATGCATGGGCGTTTTGAGTTTGTTTCATTACAAGCGATGGAAAAAGCGACGGATGTCATCGTTAAAATTGCAGAATCTAATGCTAAGTAAAAAGTGTAACTAGTGATAATAATAGTAAAAATTGAAAAGAGGGAGTAAAGTTACAGGTAGTGACTTACTTCCTGTTTTTCTGTCGAGGTTGAACGAGTCCAGTTCACTTTTGCTTTGAAATACAGCATAGTGAATAAAATGATGTTGAGAAATACAAAGTGAAACATTGTTACCATTTATATAAGGAGGAACTTAGATGGAAAATGTAATGATTCTTTTTAATGAAACATCTGGTAAAGATAAAGGGAAAGAATTAGCGAATCAGTTTGTCGATTATGCGAAAAATCATGGACATGCGGAGACTCATTTTCTATTAGAACAAGTGGGGCCGGATTGTGACAGTCGTAAAACAGTTGAAAAAGCGAAGTCTGAAAATATTGATACATTGGTATTCATCGGCGGCGATGGGACAATCAATCACAATGTGGCAGATTTTAAAGACGAATTACCCCATCTAAAAGTTGGGTTACTACCTGGTGGCACAGTGAATAATATGGCTAGGGTTTTAGGAATACCAGTAAAATTTGAAGAGGCGGCTGCTGTTATTTTAGAGGGGGCAACTAGAAAAATCGACTATGGTATGATCAACCAAAAAGTCATTATTAGTACAATGACAATCGGACTTTTAGCTGATACTGCTGCCCGCATCAGTCAGAAAGAGAAACAAAAATATGGCAAACTTATTTTTGTAAAGAATTTTTTTAAATTATTGGCCAAAAAGAAGCGTTATCGTTTAGATATCAAAACGGAAAACGAACAGTGGCAGGGGAAAACGCAGTTGGTTACCGTCACGATGACCAATTCAGTTGGAGGGTACACAAATTTTGATGCTTCTGCATCGCCTGATGATGGTTTGTTTCATTTAACAATTTTACCCAAATTGAATTTTTTTAAGTTGGCTTTTTATTTACCAAAAATCATTTTAGGTAAAATCTATGAAATTCCTGGGTTAAAGTATATAACTGCATCAGAGATATCAATTAAAAGCATTTCTGAAAAGAAAGTCGGTACACGTGTAGATGGAGATCCTAGTGAGAATTTACCTATTCAGATGAAAATGATTAAACAGGGGTTGACTGTGTTTGTGCCAGCTTCTAAAAACAATTGATTTTTTGTTGAATTAACTTTACATCGCATACTCTTTCAAGGTATCCTATAAGGAGTTTAATTCAGGAGGAAAAAGGATGAGTGGGTTGTTGAAGCATTTACCATGGATCTATTTAGTCATCGTAAATGGGTTTGAATTTTTTGCAATGTATTTTGATAAACAAAGAGCGAAACAAAAAAAATGGCGTATACCTGAATTCGATCTTCTTTTTATAGGACTGATTGGAGGAGGAATTGGTGGCTTGCTGGCGCAACAGCTCTTTCATCATAAAACGAGAAAATTTCGCTTTTATTTTATCTTTATTTTTGGTACACTTGTGACTATTGCAATTATTTATTTTAGTTATAAAAGAGAACCGCGAATACATTTTTAGTGGGGAGAAACCATGAAAAGTAATTCTAAAGCAAAAATTTTCTTGAATATTGGCTTGTTGGCGATTATGATCGGCGTGATCATTTATGTGATGGATAATTCCCTCAGTGATATATTTGCTCAATTAATGAAAACAAGCTGGATCGTTGTCGGTTTAGTCATTTTATTAGGCGTCATCTACCAAATTGTCGAAGGCCGCTCGATCAAAGAAATCGCGTCTTATTTTCAGAAGGATTTTACAACAAAAGATGGCTTTTTTACATCTTGTTATGTTGCATTTTATCGTGTGATCTCCTTTGGAACAGGAACGCTTCTTTCAGAAATTTATTTCTATAAGAAAAAAGGCTTGGCTGTTTCTCAAGGCGTTGGTGTGACCGCTTTGCATATGATTATGTATAAGGTTGCTGTGATTTTCTTATCAGTCCTTGGCTTGATTTTCCAGTTTTCCTTATTTTATGAGCGTGCACCTAAAATGATCCCTTTTATTTTAATAGGTGTCGTCTTGACCTTTGTCATCATTTTTTCATTGCTTGTTCTTTCAAGCAGCATTAATCTCCAAGTTTTTCTAATCAAATGGACAAACAAATACTTTAAACGAAAAAAACTACGCGATTGGGTAGACAAATGCAATCTGCAAATCTACTCTTTGAGAGAAACAGTTCAGACAATTACGAAAGATCGTTCTGCTATGCTTCGGATTTTTAGCTGGAATGTTGCAAAGCTTATTTTTTGGTATGTGATTCCTTATGTCGTATTAGTTGAGAATCATCCAACGATCGATTTTCTATTAGTCGTCTCTTTTACCAGTTTTGCAGTTATTTTATCGGGCGTATTTCCAACGCCTGCTGGTATTGGACCATTTGAATTTGTCTATCTCTTGTTATTCAAACCTTTAGTTGGAACGGTTGATGCAGTCTCATCTTTACTTTTGTATCGTTTTGGGAGTTTTGTCTTACCTTTTCTGATTGGTTTTGTTTTCGTCGTGATTCAAAAAAGAAAAGATATAAAATCAGACCTTCATGCAGTTAGGGAGGAAAAACAAAAAACATTAGAAGAATAGCAAATTTGACAAAATTTAGACTGTTCTATGAATTTGAGTTTACTCTAAGAGAAAAAGGTATTGGACAAGAGCTTTAAAGCAATGTCTAGTGCCTTTTTTTGTGGATCAGAAAAGTTATAGCGTTCTTTAGATAAATATTAGAGCAGTTGGTTTTACTCAATCTTTTTCTACGTATCAAAAAAAAGATTGTTTTTTTTTAAGTATTGGTGTACTATCTAACTAGAACACTAGTGGAGAGTGAAGGAAATTGGAGGTAAAGTCATGGATTTTCTTACAGACCGACCGATTTATTTACAGATAATGGACTTTATCACGCAGCAAATTATTTCAGGAAAATTAGAGCCTGGAGCAAAAGTGAAAGCTGTCAGAGAACTAGCTGTTGCATTAGCAACAAATCCAAATACTGTCCAGCGAGCTTTACAAGAATTAGAGCGTGAGGGTATTTTATTTTCTAAACGCGGATTGGGGCGTTTTGTAACAGAAGATACTGAAAAAATCAGCCATTTACAAGATCAGGCGGTAGGACAAGTGATTGAAACTTTTTTTGCTGAGATGAAAAAATTTGGTTGGACACAAGAACAAGCGAAAGATCTACTACAGGAGTATGTCGAAAGGGAGAACGATTTATGAATGATTTAGTGAAAGTAGAGCAATTAAGTTATCGTAAAGGAATGAAGCAAATTTTTAATGCATTGGATTTTTCTATTCAATCAGGGAAAATTATCGCCTTGATTGGTGAAAATGGTTCTGGAAAAACCACAATCATGCGATTACTAGCAGGTTTAGCATTGAATTGGAAAGGTCAGATTTTGATTGATGGCTGTGTTGTTGGAACAAAAACAAAATCTTTTGTGGCTTATTTAGAAGATAAAAATAATTATCAACCTAATCAGCGGTTAGAAGAAATTATTTCATTTTATGATCGTTTTTATACAGACTTTGATAAGCGAAGAGCCTATGAATTATTGCGCTTTATGAACCTAAGTGAATCAGAAAAAATCGGCAATTTGTCAAAAGGGAATGCGGAAAAGTTTGCTTTAAGTATGACCTTAGCAAGAAGAGCAAAGTTATATTTACTGGATGAACCGTTAAGTGGTGTTGATCTGTTATCAAGAGAAAAAATTATTCAATCTTTATTGCAGTGGTTTGAAGAAGACAGTTCGATCATTATTACCACGCATCAGTTAAGAGAAATCGAAAATATTATTGATGAAGTCCTGTTTTTGCGCGATGGTAAAATCATTCTTCATGAATCCTTAGAAACGATGAAAGAAGTCAAACATAAGGATTTAGAAGCATTATATCGTGAGGTGTACGAAATATGACCCATTTATTTCGATTATTTTATTCAAAGACACTGTTCTTAGCTTACGGAGTGTCTTTATTCATTAGTTTTTTAATGGGTTTGGCCAATGTTTATAGTGGTAGACAGCAGTCCGTTGATTTAAGTTTCGCACTCTTTCTATTTTCAATTATCCTTTATTTTATTCTATTTTTTGTGTTGGAATCAAACCGTATCTATCAGTCTTTTCGAACATCGGATTTTCGGTTACTACCTATTAGTACCAGGAAGTTGTATCGTTGCAATTTATTATTTAGTGGGATCGTCGGAATTGTTTTTTTTATAGGAACGTTTTTGGTAAGTGTGATTATGAACTATACAATTATAAACATCCCGTTTCAAATTGGGATCACGTGGAGTGGTATAATCGTTGCTGCTATTGATATTTTCGTGTTGTTTTTAATTGTTCAATTTCTCGTTTATCTATCATCAACAGCTAAGTATTTTGTTCAAAAAAGATATCGGTGGATTTTGGAAATTGTCCTATTTATTGTGTTTTGGATTTTATTCGAGTGGCTTTTAAGTTTTGGGTTTGATCTATTAGAAGGAAACATGTTGCATTACTTCGGATTAAAAGATAATGTCTATTCTAAAGTGATTGTTCAGCTGATTTCAGCGTGTATTTACTTTAACCTTAGTATTTGGGTAATCGATCGATATATGGAAGCAGGTGATCGCTAAATGTATCAGTTGTGGAAGGAATATAGTAAAGAAAGTCGTCAATTTTGGTTTTTTAGTATGGCTTGTTTCTTATTTTTAAGTGGGTATATGATTTACAAACTAGGAATCAAGCAAATCCATATACAAGGCATCTCTCAAGTTGTTTTAGTGGCCGTTTTTTTCTTCTTTTTTGCACAGTTTATTTGGGAAATGTATAGGCAAATCAAGAGTTGGAAAAATAGTCAGTATCGTTTACTGCCCATTAGTGAAACCAAATTTTATTTCAGTAATATCCTATTTAGCTGGCTTACAAGTACGATTTTTCTGTTTAGCTATTATTGCTGCTTAGTTGGCTTGGTGTTTCTTTTAGATCACCAAGTACAAATGTCGCATTTTCAAGAGTATTGGAAACACCTTTTAATTGTTAGTTATTTTTTCTTATCTGCATCGGTTTATATTCAGCTGGTTTATTTATTAAGTAGTGGGATCAGTATGAATGCGCCAAACAAATTACAAAAAGGATCGAAGTATGTTCTCTTTGTCCTGTTGATAGGGGGAGAGATGACGGTTAGTGAGCAACTATTGAGCGGCTATAGGAAGTTAGCCTTTATCAAGAGCCATCAGTTTAAAATCACGTTAGGATATATTCCGTTGTATCTTGATGATTTAGTGTTTGATTTTGTGTTCGTCGGTATATGCAGTGTGCTTAGTATTTTTATCTTAAAAAAATATATTGAAGCGGAAAGAAGGTAAATGATGGAAAAACAACAAGTATTAGAAGTGAAAAATATTTCAAAACGCGTAGGGAAAAAAATGATTATCAATGATGCTTCATTTACAGTTGAACGTGGAAAAGTCACTGGCTTGTTAGGACCTAACGGCGCTGGTAAAACCACTATTATTCGTATGTTGGTCGGATTGATGAGTCATGATGAAGGGTCAATTAGGATTGATAGTCAAGTTTTATCAACGAACTTTAAAGAAGCGATGACACATGTTGGGGCAATTGTTGAAAATCCAGAGTTTTATAATTACATGACAGGGATGGAGAATTTAAAACAATATGCGAGGATGGCGCCAAAAACAATCACAGATGACAAGTTAAATCAGGTGATTCGGAGTGTTCATTTGGAAAACAATATAGATCAAAAGGTGAAAACCTATTCTTTAGGAATGCGTCAAAGATTAGGTGTAGCACAAGCTATATTACATCAGCCGGATTTGCTGCTTTTGGATGAGCCGATGAATGGATTGGACCCAAAGGGAATGCGTGAGTTTCGTGAGATGATTCAAAATCTGAAAAACCATGGTGTAGGCGTTCTGATTTCAAGTCATCAATTAAGTGATATGGAGTTATTATGCGATAATTTAGTAATTGTACAAAAAGGTGAAATCACATACGTGGGGCCAATGGATAATCCAGAAGAAGAAAGTAAGCTCATTGTCTTATTGGAAACAGATAAACAAGAGCAAGCACAGACGATCTTACTAGCAGACCATTATAATGTAACTGTAGCAGGTAGCTATCTTAAAATCGAATTGAACGAAGATACTAGAACAACGCTTGTCAAACAATTAGTTGACGCTGGTATTGGCATCAAAGAGTTAAAAGTCCATGTAGATTCTCTAGAAGAGAACTTTTTACGCTGGACAGAAGATGGAGGATTATGACATGAGCATCTTGATAAAAAATGAATGGATAAAATTGATCAAAAAAAAATCAGCCTGGATCATGTGGCTGCTATTAGTTGCTATGACGTTTGCGCTCACATTCTTAGTGAGAACAACGGCGAAATCTGAAAGTGGCGAAGTGATGATGAAAGCCAACGATTTATTTGCAAGTTTGACTGAAATGACGTCATTTCTGAATTTATTTATTGTTGTTGTTGCCGCATCAATCGTTGCGGAAGAATTTAGTCGGGGAACGATTAAATTTTTACTAATCCGTCCTTTCACGAGAAGTCAAATTCTTTTTTCAAAATTTGTTGTCTGTTTGATTTATGCGCTGATCGGAACTGTGATTTTGTATATGACCAGTTTAGTATCCGCTAACCTGTTGTTAAATAGTCAGTCTCCTTTTACTGTTGTTAAGGGATATCATGGTTGGAATGCGTTGACTGTTGCAGGTGCTTATGCAGGGGCAAATCTCTTGCTTATTCTTTTGTATGTTACAATTACTTTATTTATATCAGCGGCGATTCGTTCTCAAAGTTTAGCAGTAGGTGTGGGGTTAGGTGTTCTATTTGGCAGTAGCATCATCAATTCTTTTTTAAATGTTGTGATGGCAAAATACCAGTGGCTGAGATGGAATCCCTTCAATATGCTCAGTATCAAGAACACAATTATGGAAAAAATGGGATCGGAAATCAATTCTCCGGCATACTTGAATTTTTGGCAGATGGCTGGCGGAATTTGCGTGTATAGTGTACTTATTTATTTAGCAATGCAGCAGCTGTTCAAGAAAAGAGATGTTTCGTTAAATTAATTGTTTATCCCGTTGAATAACCATATTCTCATGTTAAATGAGAATATGGTTATTCATTAGATCGTGAAAAAATGGCTGAAACTTTGTGTAATCAAGGTTTTAGTTCTTTTTTTTTGAAGAGTGTAAATTTTTTTATTAGAGAAAATAGAAAGTTTCTTTTTTTATCTAATAAATTACTGATAAAATCGATATTTATACATGTGAATGCTTGTTTAAACCCTTAAAAATGATTATGATTAGAAAGAAATTTTATACTTAATTATGATAAGGAGTGGTTTAATGGAACAAAAGCAATTAAGATGGTTCACTGTTGGTCTGATCGCTTTCAACATGGTTTGGGGCTTAGGGAATGTCGTGAATAACTATGCACAACAAGGGATTTCTGTTGTGACATCTTGGGTCTTGATTTTGGTCTTATATTTTATTCCCTATGCATTGATCGTAGGTCAACTGGGCTCAACGTTTAAAGATAGCAGCGGCGGAGTTAGTTCTTGGGTTCAAAATACAAGTACAAAACGATTAGCCTATTATGCTGCGTGGACGTATTGGGTGGTGCATATCCCCTATTTGGCACAGAAACCTCAATTAGTTCTGATTGCATTTGGTTGGGCGATCCAAGGAAATGGTAATATTGTCAATAATTTTTCTGTTGTGGGGATTACCTTGATTTCATTAGCTATTTTTCTAGTGTTCTTACTCCTATCGACAAAAGGGTTGATGACACTAAAAGTAATTGGCGGGATGGCGGGAACCGCGATTTTCGTCATGTCTATGCTGTTTATTTTGCTAGCAGTCGGAGCACCAATGATGAATTCTACTGTTGAATTTGCAACACCTCATATGAACAAGATCAGCACGTATATTCCAAAATTCGATTTTAGTTATTTTACCACGGTTTCCATGCTGGTATTTGCGGTTGGCGGAGCTGAAAAAATTTCACCTTATGTCAATTCCATGAGAAATCCAGCGAAAGAATTTCCTAAAGGAATGATTTTTCTAGCTGCCATGGTTGGAGTGTCCGCTGTTTTAGGTTCGTTTGCGATGGGCATGTTGTTTACAAGTAATAATATCCCAGAAGATTTAATGGCTAACGGTGCTTATACAGCGTTTCAATTATTGGGAGAATATTATGGTGTGGGGAATTTATTGATGATCATTTACGCCATTACCAATGGTATTGGTCAAATTTCTGCTTTAGCATTCTCAATCGATGCACCTTTACAAATTCTTTTAGCAGATGCAGATCCTGACTTCGTACCAGCTTCTTTACGTAAGAGAAGCAAAAAAGGGACATTGGTAAACGGATATTTACTGACGGGTATTTTAGTTAGTATCATTATCGTCTTGCCGATGTTTGGGATTGATAATATTAAAGAGTTAGTCAAATGGTTAACGAACTTAAACTCTGTTGTGATGCCAATGCGTTATTTATGGGTATTCTTTGCTTATATGATGTTGAATAAGGCATATAAAAACTACACATCAGAATATAAGTTTATTAAAAATCCGAAAATTGCCTTTGGTTTTGGGTTATGGTGTTTCTTATTTACAGCGTTTGCTTGTATTTTAGGTATGGTACCAAAAATTGATTTTGCGGCTGATCCTAAAGCGTGGTTCTTTCAATTAGCGTCTAATGTGATAACACCTGTTGTGTTGATTTTATTAGGAATGATCCTGCCAGCTTTAGCTCGTCGTGATAAAAAGAAAGCTCAAAT
Source organism: Enterococcus ureilyticus (assembly GCF_001730315.1). Classification (GTDB taxonomy): domain Bacteria; phylum Bacillota; class Bacilli; order Lactobacillales; family Enterococcaceae; genus Enterococcus_L; species Enterococcus_L ureilyticus. The sequence goes on along the minus strand of NZ_MIKC01000001.1, from coordinate 152,296 downwards.
CAACTAGTTTAAAGAGAGAAAAGACTCGATAGGAGTTTCTTCTCTCTTTTTTTAGTGCGACAAATAATCAATTCGTTTTACGAGAAAAAAGACTAAAATCGCTAAATAAATCATTTGCTAAAATTATATTAAGGTGTTTAAATTCGAATTTAAATATCCTGTTTTTCTTTTAATTACGCATTTTTAGAAAAAAATGAGAACATTTTTCCCTTTTTATCGGTATAATAGAAGGGAAGTCTGTTCTTTTTTCTAAAAAAATGATACGATTTATAAAGGAAAAAATATGAGGAAGTGAGAACGATTAGTAAGCGACAACGTCAAACAGAAAAAGAAGAAAAAACAACCTATCTTTGTAAAGAAGTTGATCCAGATTATTTAGGTCGTGAAATTTATGCCGATAATGTAGATACGCCCTACTCATTTTATTTAGTTCGAAAGTTAAACCTAGCGAAAGACTATCAAAATTTAGCCGAAGGTGAAGCTTTTTTTGACGCAATTTGCGATAGCTGGGACGAAACAGAAGAATTTGAAGAGTTAGTCGTTAAAAAAATCTATATGTATGTTGAAACTGAAATGATGTACTATACCTTGCATATGGGAAGTTTTGAACCAACACGAAGAGAACTTCGTATGAACTTGAAAAAATGGTTCGAAGAGATTAGCTTAGAAAAACAAGAACGTTCTCTGATTTATAAAGGAGAAACTGGGATAAATTCTGGAGAAGTGCAAGGTATGATGAAGCAAATGCTTGAGACTTCAAATGAGATTTTCCGTCTACGCAAAATGATCACTGATTTAACTGATACAATCAATCAGGGGAAAATCGAATTGCATGCAAGTAAAAGTGATCCCATCATCTCTCGAAGTATTCAAACGATCCATCTTAAACGGGCACAACCGTTAGTAATTGAAGAAAGTAAAACGGAAGATGCTAAAGTTGTGACAGCCGATGTCGATGAAGTGATAGATGTAGCTGCGCAATTGGTTGATAAAGACACTCATGAAACATCTGTTACAATTACACCAGTGACAGAAACAACAGGTGAGCCAAAGGAAGTAGTAGGAGAAGAACCGGAAAAAAAGTTGGAGAACGAATTGGCGAAAAAACCAGTTCAAGAAGATTTCCAAGCCGAAGAAGATCCTACAGTTTTTCCAATCAAAGAACCAGAAAATGAGAAACAGACCAAACAAGCTTCTCCTATGAAAAAAGGACGTCATTCAATCAAGTTGAAACGTGAACAGTTAGAAAAAGAACAAGTAATCCAATCAGCGGAAGCAAAGACCTCTGCGGCAAACGTTGTGAAAAATCAACCGTTAGATCTTAGTTTGCTCGTTTTTAAAAAGAAAAAGACGCAAAAAGCAACACCAAGTAATTGGCCGCGTTTTTCGAAACAACTAAAAGCAAGTAAAGGGCTAATAGCACCAGCAAAAATTCCCGATTTTTCCAAAAGTGAAATGGAGAATTTAGAAGATGAAATTTACTTGTGTTTTATGAACAAGCGAATGCGTTTAGGAACAAAGAAAAATGCCGCTCAGAAGAAAAGTATTTTACGCTCAGACTTACTTGCACAAATCAATCAAGCAGAATATTTAAATTATTCGTGGGGGCAAGTTCTAAGACAACGCAAAGAAGATGTCATGATTTGTGGACGTTTAAGTTGTGGTGGATTAGTTTCGTCTTTAGATGAATTTTTACAGGAAATGCGAGAAATTGCTTATAGCCGTTCTCTATTCGGTAAGAAAGTTCGTTGTTCCGTTGATTTACTACGGCGTTTAGAAGGGTATATTTTAATGGATCAGTACATGCAAAATCTAAGCATGGTGCCAGTTGAAAAATAAGTTTAAATAGATGAAGTAGGAACAGGTTAAGTTTCTACTTTATCTATTTTTTTGTAGAAACTATTTAATGAAATTAGATCAAATTGGCGGGCTTGGAAGATTGATTATAGGTGCTGTTAAGTGGTATAAATACATTTTTTTCAAGCGACGGGCATGGTATCTGAACCTGATGATAAGGAGAATCGACATAAAAAGTTGGTACGTTATAAAATGAATTTTGTTAGTAATGATTCGCTTTTTTTTGATCAATCCGTGACTGAAAGTTTAGGTAACTCGGTAGGAGAAAACGGCGTAACAGATAGAACTCCATTGGAAAATTTAAGTGGGTTAGACTATTTTCCTAAGTTTAAAGACTTATTAATACGAAGTATTGTATCCATGGGTGATTATACTCCAATTAAAAAACGGATAGAAGGGAAATATTTCTTACAACTAAATAAGGAATATAACGCCATTATCTAAATTGATTGTAATAAATCATTTTATCTTGAATAATAACACTCTTTCTGATGTATCTCCATCACAGAATATGACAGTGGGGAGGGGAACTTATTTTAACGGGTAATTTAATCGATAATTTATCATCTGTGCGCTATTTAAGTTACTATTTTTAATGAGTAATCTGCTAAATTAGTGTACACATGATTATATTATAGTAAAGAGTTACATGAAAGAAATTTATAAAATAAATAGATTGAACCGTTGTGATCGTAGCGATGGCGCTGTGGTTATCTTTCCCTTTTTTTATAACGAGCAAACTATCGAATCAAAAGTGCTGAGCTTTGGTAAAATAAGATTTCTAATGTATGATTAGTATATAAAAAAAGGATAAACCATCATAACGGAGGTAATTGGGATGAAGAAAATCTTTAAGAAAAAAACAACTGATGACAAAAATTCAGACTTAAAAAAAGCGGCAAAACGTCTTTCTGAAAAAGAACAGAAATCTGTAGATGCAGATGAAAAAGAATTTGACTCTTTTTTTTCTGAAGTAATAAAAAAATTCCCTCAAAAAACAGCATCAATTATTTTAAATAGTTATGGGAAATCAAAAAAACGTGCTGAAAATATAGTGTCAAAAAGTACAAGCCAATTTGATCGCATTTTTGATGAATTTTTAGAAGGAGTGGATGATGATACACGTAAAAAATGTCACAAAACAATCCATGCAGCCTCTTTAACAGCTGCAATCGTGGGGTGTTCACCGATTCCCTTTTCTGATGCATTGTTGCTTGTTCCTATCCAATTAACAATGATGGCTCGTTTGCATAAAATATTTGGACAATCTTGGTCTGAAAGTATGGGCAAAAGTTTAGGAAAAGAAATCGTAGTCGTAGGTTTGGGCAAAAGTGCAGTTGGCAATATAATAAAGCTTATTCCCGCAGTAGGTACGGTCGCAGGCGCTGCAATCAACGCTACGGTTGCAAGTACAATCACAGAAACATTGGGATGGGTGACTGTGAAAATGTTGAACGACGGAGAGGATATCTTCGAACAAACAATGACCTTTAAAGGACAATTTAAAACGTTATTTAATGCTGTGCAAAATTCTAGTAAAAAGTCAAAATAGAATGTGGACATAAGTGATGGTTGAGTAAAATAATCTAGTCCAATACTGATTTAGTTTATTGAAAAGAAGCTTGTAAAGGTATCCAGTAAGAGATAAGGTAAACACGTATAAAGGGAGGGAAATAAAATTGAAAAAGATAATTGTAACGGGTGCTGGTGGAGGGCTCGGAACGGCTATTTGCGAAAGAAGCGCAAAGGAAGGGTTTGGTATTATTGCAATAGATATTAATGCGGATTCATTAAAGTCACTTGACCATTTGCCTGATATTGAAACTAAAATTCTTGATATTAGCAATTATAACGAAGTACAAAGTTTTTTTACGCAGTTAAAAGAAGATGAGTCTATCGTAGCATTGGTGAATAACGCAGGGATTTATAATGCGCTAAGTCTTCTCGAGTATGATGAGGAAATGATGGATACTCTATTGAATGTCAATATCAAAGGTCCCACGATTTGTTCAAAGTTCTTCATTCAACATTTACAAGCAAATAATCGTAAGGGAAAAATCATCAATATTTCTTCTATTTCAGGGCAAGAAGGAAGCTCAGATGCCCTATATGGACTGTCAAAAGCTGCAATTATCGGACTCACTAAAAGTCTGGCGTTACGTTTTTCTCCCACTGTTTTGGTTAATGCTATTGCACCAACGATGATCGAAACAAAAATGATGGAAAAAATTCCAGAATGGCGAAAAGAAGAGTATCAGGCACATCACTTGATCAAAGAGCCGATAACGGCTAAAGACGTTGCTAACACGGTACATTTTCTTTTATCAGATGAGAGTAGCCATTTTACGGGCGCTACCTTTGATTTAAACAATGGCGGTTATTTGAGATAAAGATGAATTTAAAAAAGCTACGAGTTTTTTAGTATTGTCCATCGATGCAAAAATCATTATGGGTATCAGTAATGTTATGCTAAAAAAACACGTTTTGCACCATTTTTTCCAGTTCTCTTTCTTCTAATCATTATTGATATTGGCAATTTGCTAGTGAGTTATTTTAAATTTAAGAATTGATGCTTACTTTGGCGAACAGTGGTTCTAGGAGAATGGAATTGCAGTCAAATGGTTGGAGTGCTAAAACAAGTGATGGTAGTTTGAGCTGTCAATATGAGTATGGCATAATGATTACAAAAGAAGGTCCAATGATTTTAACGTCTCAAGGAGAAGAAGGAACACATGAATGTTTTGCCTTGGCTTATACTAGCTATTCAAATTTCAAGTGACTGAAGCATAACTCTACGAGTCATGTCTCAGTTTTTTTGATTCTAAAAAAATTGTTTAAGTCGTTCCAGTCATCTGCTTTTATTGAATAGAAAAAAGCCATATTTGAAGAATAACTAAACCGTAACTTACTCAATCAACGACTAAAATCTCTTTGCAACAAAAGGATTCAAACTAAGACTAAAAAAAACTTTGATTTTGTAGTATAATTTTCAAGGATAGAGGAAAGGCGGGAAAAGCCAGTGAAAAACAAACAGACCTATGCGGTAGTTGATATAGAAACAACCGGTACCGATCCAAAGGTCGATCGGATCATTCAATTCGGCTGTGTATTGATTCAAGAAGGAGTTATCGTTTCCCGTTTTGCTACAGATATCAATCCCAATCAGGCCATTTCCAAGCAAATTCAGCAACTTACAGGTATTAGTAATGCACGTGTGCAAAAAGCACCATATTTTGAAGATGTTGCGTTAACGATCTACAATTTATTAGCGGATACTGTTTTTGTTGCACACAATATTTATTTTGATTATCCTTTTCTAGCACAGGAGCTAACCAGATGCGGTACGCCCAAATTAAAAATTCCGGGGATTGATACAGTTGAATTAGCTCAAATCTTTTTACCGACAGAAAAGAGTTTTCGCTTGGGGGACTTATCTGAACGTTTAGGCTTGATCCATGATAATCCGCACCAAGCAGATAGTGATGCCCAAGTGACGGCAGAACTGTTGTTATTGATCGAACGTAAAATGCGTCAATTGCCTTTGATCACGATGGAAGCTATTGCGTCATTGAGTCAGCAAACAGGGATGGATACTAGTGCTTATATTCACCAAATATATCGTGAAATGAAAAAAGATATTCAGCCGCTTTCAAAACAGCAGCACGTTGTTTCAGGAATTGCTTTGAGAAATAAAACCGTTCCATTATTTGAAGAAAAATTATATGGAAACCCAACCTTCCCACAAAAGAAAAAGGCTAAAGAAAAACTTTTTGCAAATCTAATTGGCTATCGAGCAGAGCAGAGCCGAATGATGAATTTAGTTTATGAACACTTTACCAACGAGGAAAATAAGAATTTATTTATTGAAGCTGCAACTGGCACAGGAAAAACGTTGGGGTATCTATTTCCGCTAAGTTATCTAGCAACACCTGAGGATCCAGTGATTATTAGTACCGTCTCAATCGTCTTGCAAAATCAATTAATCGAAAAAGACATTCCGTTAGCAAATCAAATTTGTCCCAAACCGTTGCAAGCTACAATCATCAAAAGCCATCGACATTATCTCGATCTGCAACGGTTTAAAGCCACATTAAAAAAACCGGTGCAGCAAAAACAATATGCTTTGTATCAAATGGGTGTTTTGGTTTGGTTATTGGAAACACAAACAGGGGACTTAGATGAATTGCAGTTGATCAATCTGAATCATGCTTTTTGGAGAGATGTTGCGCATCGTGGTGTTGATTTTTTATCAGATCAAGATCCGTTGTATCAAGAAGATTTTGTGCGCTTTCTTTACAAAAAGGTCAAACAAAGCAATGTGTTGATCGTTAATCATGCCTTTTTAGCGCAAGAAACCTTAAGAGAAGTCCCGATACTGCCAAAAAGCTCTTATCTAATTCTTGATGAAGCTCATCACTTGCCTGATATTGCTGGGAAAATTGCGAATCGTCAATTTAATTTTATTTCGTTTAAAAAGCAGGCAGCTATCTATTTAGAAGAAGACCAATTAATTGACCAAGTAAACCAAATTTTTGAAAATGAAAGTCAAGAACAGCGACTGCTCCGTATCTACGCTAAAGCGTTGAGTGATTTAGTGGAAGAATTTAGTGATTTATTTTATGAAATAAATCAACTATTTCCGAAAAATGATCAGCAAGCTCTTGTGTCTAATCTGTTAACTAAGGCTATATTTGATCAATTATCGTTGGATGGGGAACTTTCAATCCAAAAAATCGAAATTCTTTTAACTGAAATGCAGGAAATTCAATATAGATTGCGACGCTCAATTATTGAGCAACTTGAAAAGTACACAGCTTCTCAACGGATTATCTTTGTTAGTTTGCTACAATTTTTTGAACGGATCGAATTTTTATTCGAAAGTTTTGATCTGTATGTCAATGAATGGCAGCCACGTTGGATCAAAGAATATAGTGTGACGCCTCAAGGCTATGGCATGTTTGCAATCAATGATCTGGAAGCCAGCATTTTACCAGAAACAACTTGGTATGATCGATATCAACGAATTTTGTATACTGGGGGAACGTTAAAATTTGGTAATGATAAAAAATATCTCCCTAATAAATTAGGCTTAACCAATGTTTTGTTTAAAACACTCCCTGATCCTTATGATTATGAAGCAAATGCTCGTTTATATATCCCAAAAGAAGCAATTGCAATCAGCCAGGCCAATGGAACCGAGTTTGCGGCATACATTGCTTCAGTGATTCAAGAGCTAGCCCAACAGCAAGATCGTTCTATGTTGGTATTATTCACATCACATGAAATTTTGAGTAGTGTGTATTATCGGTTACATCCGCAATTTTTAAATGCAGGTAGAGAACTTTTAGCGCAAGGAATCAGTGGTAGCCGCGAGAAAATTTTAAAGCGGTTTTCACAGTCGAAAAATAGTATCTTACTAGGTGCTGATAGTTTCTGGGAAGGGGTGGATTTGCCAGGAGAGGCATTGTCGATTCTGATTGTGACACGTCTGCCTTTTGAAAATCCAAAGCGACCTTTTGTGAAAGCGCGCTATGATTATCTTGAAGAAAAAGGAATTCAAGCCTTTACGCATGAAAGTTTGCCCAAAGCCGCACTGCGCTTACGGCAAGCATTAGGACGCTTGATACGTTCAGATAGTGATAAAGGAGCGTTGATTGTTTTGGATCGTCGTTTGGTAACGGCTAAATACGGAAAACGCATGTTAAAAGCTCTACCAAAGAATCTACCGATGAAAGAAGAAACACTAGCTGAAATAGTATCAGAACTAAAAGAATTCTTAAATAAATAAATTTAGCTGCTATCTATTAAATCGTACTGATTTTCTGCTATAATGGTAGCCAGTAAGTTTGGAAAGGGCGAGTCGATTGCAGGAACAAGAAGAACGAAATGAAGCAAGAAAAAACAAGATTCTTTTGAGCATAGTCGCAGTTTTATTAGTGATTATTGTGACGATGGCTATTTTTTATGTTCGCTCCACACATCCAAGAACACAAGCGAAGCGAGAAGCAACCAAAATTGCAAAAGAATCTGCCCATTTGGAATCAGTCGATAACTTTTATTGGTTTACCAGAAAAGAGACTTATTTTAGTGTTACTGGGAAAGACGATAAAGGAGAAGCCATTGCAGTGATCATACCCAAAGCAGGTGAGAAGATCACGGTACTGAATCAAAAAGATGGAGTAGACGAACAGCAAGTCCGTCAGATCATTGAGACTGACTATAAAGAAAAGAGTATCCAAAAAGTCAGTTTAGGCATGTATAATGATAAACCAACATGGGAAGTCGTGACAAAAAACGATGATGGATTACTAAGTTATTATTTATTATCATTCGAAAAAGCGGAAGAAATTATGGTTATTAAAAATGTCTGACGAGACAATTTGATTGAGTTATTTTAAATGAAACAAGAAGAGATTGATGACGACAGTAGAGACTTCGTCCAAGGTTCTGATAAAAAATGAATGGAGCGATCATATGGACATATCAAAACGTGCACAGAAATTAGAACCCTCTGTTACGCTAGCCGCAGCAGCCAAAGCCAATGCATTAAAGGCGGCAGGTAAAGATGTTCTAAGTTTAACTGTTGGCGAACCAGATTTTACGACACCAAAAAATATTCAACAAGCAGCTATTTGCGCAATTGAAAGCGGAAAAGCCAGTTACTATACACCTTCTGCAGGTATCAAGGAATTACGAGAAGCGGTGGTCAAGCACATTGAAACCTACTATCAACTGAGTTATGAAGCAAATAATGTCATTGTCACAGATGGTGCTAAATTTGCATTATATCTTTTATTTCAAGCAGTATTGAATCCAAATGACGAAGTGATCATTCCCGTTCCATATTGGGTAAGTTATGGTGAACAAGTTAAATTAGCAGAAGGAGTTCCCGTATTTATCTCCTGTGCGCAAGAAAAAGAATTTAAAGTAACCGTAGAACAGCTAGAAGCAGCTAGAACGAATAAGACAAAATTACTGATTTTAAATTCTCCTTCTAATCCAACTGGAATGATTTACTCTGAAGCTGAGCTACGTAAAATTGGTGAGTGGGCTGTATTGAATGATATCTTGATCGTATCAGATGATATCTATGGCAGACTAGTTTATAATGGAGCCACTTTCACCCCAATAGCAACTTTATCTGAAGCAATTCAAAAACAGACGATCATTATCAATGGCGTCTCTAAAAGCTATGCGATGACAGGTTGGCGGATTGGCTACGCGGTTGGGGATGCAACCATTATTTCAGCAATGAATGATATCGCTTCGCAATCAACAAGCAATCCAACTGCCGTTAGTCAATATGCAGCGATTGAAGCACTGATTGGTAAGCAAGATACCGTGGAAACCATGAGACAAGCTTTTGAAGCACGTCTGAATGAGATTTACCCATTGTTTGCTGCGTTACCTGGATTTAAAATGGAAAAACCGCATGGTGCGTTTTATCTATTTCCAAATATCAAAGAAACCTTAACGATGTGCGGCTATACGGATGTCACTAAATGGGTCGATGATCTATTAGCAGAGGCTCAAGTTGCGCTTGTTACAGGTGCGGGTTTTGGTGCTCCTGAAAATGTTCGGATTAGTTATGCAACTGATTTAGAGACATTAAAAGAAGCTGTTAAACGTATTAATGCTTTTATAGAAAAGAAATCAACAAAATAAAATGACTTAATTCGGGATAGGTAAAAACTAAATGGATGGAGAGACGATCGTGGAACAAATTCAAATTATCGATTCAAAGAATCATGTGGGAGAAACAGTAAAAATAGGTGCTTGGATTGCGAATAAGCGTTCAAGTGGAAAAATTGCTTTTCTACAATTACGTGATGGAACAGCTTATTTTCAAGGAATCGTTGTCAAAAGCGAAGTACCAGAAGAAGTGTTTCAACTGGCAAAAGGACTAACTCAAGAGACTTCAGTTTGGATCACAGGTGAAATCAGAGAAGACAGCCGTTCAAAATTCGGTTATGAGATCGGTGTAACAGGTATTGAAGTTATCGGTGAAAGCCATGATTACCCAATTACACCAAAAGAACACGGAACAGACTTTTTGATGGATCATCGTCATTTATGGTTGCGTTCTTCGAGACAACATGCAATCATGCAAATCCGTAACGAAATTATTCGTGCAACATACGAGTTTTTTAACAACAATAATTTTGTTAAAATCGATCCGCCGATCCTAACTGCAAGTACAGCCGAAGGAACAACTGATTTATTTGAAACAAACTATTTTGATCAAAAAGCATATTTATCTCAAAGTGGACAACTATATATGGAAGCAGCAGCCTTAGCTTTTGGTAAAGTGTTTTCATTTGGCCCAACGTTTAGAGCGGAAAAATCAAAAACGCGTCGTCACTTGATCGAGTTCTGGATGATCGAACCAGAAATGGCTTTTATGCATCAAGAAGAAAGTTTAGAAGTGCAAGAACAATACGTTGCTTTCTTAGTGCAAAGTGTATTGGACAATTGTGACCAGGCTTTAGATGTGTTGGAACGTGATAGAGAAGTCTTGAAGAAATATACACAATTACCATTTCCACGTATTTCTTATGATGAAGCAGTTGAGTTATTGAAGAAAAATGGGTTTGACGATATTGAGTGGGGCGATGATTTTGGCTCACCACACGAAACATTTATCGCAAATTCATTTGACCGTCCAGTCTTTATTTTAAACTATCCAAAAGCAATCAAAGCTTTTTATATGAAACCACATCCAACTCGGGATGATGTCGTGATTTGTGCGGATATGATTGCACCTGAGGGCTACGGAGAAATTATAGGTGGTTCTGAAAGAGCGATCGATCATGATTACTTATTAGAACAAATTCGTAAGCACAATCTAGATGAAAAAGAATATTCTTGGTATTTAGATTTACGTCGTTATGGTTCAGTACCGCATTCAGGATTTGGTTTAGGCTTAGAACGTACGGTCACTTGGTTGGCAGGAATCGAACATGTACGTGAAGCAAGCCCATTTCCACGTTTGTTAAACCGTATTTATCCATAAAACTGTTATCGTTAGTCGATGAAAGAAGCGTTATATTCTCTTTCTTCGGCTAATTTTTTTAGAAAAATGTTTCACTAGATCAAATTAGAGATAAGAATCTAGAAAAAGTAAGGTAAATTGTTTAGAATTCCCCTTTTTTATGGTAGAATTGACAGAAAGTAGAATAAAGGAATGACTTGAATGGAAAACCCAACACAAATCAAAAGAAAACATTTTCGTTTTCCAGCTTATGATGATGACTTAGGCGTGAAATTAGTTTCTGAAAATAAACGTACATTGTTTCAAGAAGAACCAATGCTTACTAAAACAACAACGCAAACACAAAAAAATGCGCCTGTAATCGATCCAGTAACAGTGCAGCCAGTGATGCCAAAACAACCAACACAAACAAACAAACAACATGTCTCACATAGTCAAGAACAAGTAGCAGAGCTAGCTCGACATAAATCTAATCTGCCTAACTATATGATGACCCATAATAAAACAACCACAAAAACGCAAAAGCCGAATTTATTTGGTTCGATGCCAAAGAGAAGTTCATATGGTTTTGGCTCACAGCAAACACCTAAAAAAAATAAAGCGGCATTTTCAAAAGATTTTACGTACGATACGCGCTCTTATTTTGTGCCGAAATACATTCCAGCTTCTGTGATTCCAGAAGAGCAGACACCAGTAGTAACAGAGCAAGAATTAACTGATGCGATGAAAAAAGATCAAAGTTCTTATTTACTTTTTGATGAGGAGCCAGCAGCGTTCCAAGTAAAAGGCAATGAAGATCCAACTGTTCAAAAATTTAATATCCCAAAAGGATCACCAGAAATTCCAGTCACAAGACGTCAATATCAACAAATCAAACCTGATATGGAACGCTTTGGCAAAGAAGGCGATATTAGCCATACATTACCCCGCTCTCGTAAAGAACTAAAGACAGCGAAAGAAAAGGCGAAAAGTCAAACAGCATACGGACAAAAAGTAGCTGAAGCAGAGCATGAAAAAAAACGGGGCATATTGGATAAATCATTGAGTGGTATTATTGAAGATTCAAGTATGGAGATGGAAAATAGCAAGTATTTTAATTAAATCACTATCTGAGACAAAACGAAAGTTGGTTTTGTCTCAGCTTTTTACTGTCAGCTTTATAGGTGCTTTTTTGAGAGATAATTTGAACAGAGCAAGCAATAAACGGATCATTTTTTAGTTGATTATTTCATAAATTTATACGATAATGGGTTGCATACGTTTGAGAAGTGTTTAAAAAAGCTGCGTTTTATATAGATATTAAGAGAAGAGGATTAGAATGAGCAATCAAGAAAATAAATTACATCATTTTGTTGGGATCAAAGGTTCAGGAATGAGTTCATTGGCACTTGTATTATTTGAAAAAGGGTACCATGTGCAAGGCTCAGATGTTGACGAGTATTTTTTCACACAACGTGATTTAGAAAAAGCTGGTATTTCGATTTTGCCGTTCAATGCGGATAATATTACAAAAGATATGGTTGTTATCGCAGGAAATGCATTTCCTGATACACACGAAGAATTAAGTCGTGCCAAAGAATTAGGTGCTGAAATTATTCGTTATCATGATTTTATTGGGCGTTTCATTCAGCCATACACAAGCGTTGCCGTTACGGGTTCTCATGGGAAGACAAGTACGACAGGGTTACTATCCCATGTATTGACTGGTATTGCACCAACTAGCTATTTAATTGGAGATGGAACTGGACATGGCAATCCAAACGCTGAATTTTTTGCTTTTGAAGCGTGTGAGTATCGTCGTCATTTTCTAGCCTATTCTCCAGATTATGCAATCATGACGAATATCGACTTTGATCATCCTGATTATTTTAAGAGCATTGAAGATGTGTTTTCTGCCTTTCAAATAATGGCAAAACAAGTTAAAAAAGCAATTTTTGCTTATGGTGACGATAAATATTTACGCAAGTTGGAAACGGATATTCCGATTTATTACTACGGCTTAACAAATGAAGATGATATCCAAGCTAGAAATATTGAGCGAACAACTCAAGGTTCTTCTTTTGACGTTTACCAAAAAGAACAATTGATCGGGCACTTTGTATTACCGGCTTTCGGTCAGCACAATATCATGAATGCTTTAGGAGTGATTGCTGTTGCCTACTTTGAAAAGCTAGATATGAATAAAGTGGCTGAGGAAATGTTAACTTTTGAAGGGGTAAAACGCCGTTTTACTGAGAAAAAGGTTTCTGATATGATCATCGTGGATGATTATGCCCATCACCCAACAGAGATTATAGCTACAATCGATGGAGCACGTCAAAAATACCCAGAAAAAGAAATCATCGCAGTCTTTCAACCGCACACATTTACTCGGACGATCGCATTGATGGATGAGTTTGCGGAGGCCCTGGATTTAGCGGATGCCGTTTATCTTTGTGATATTTTTGGTTCGGCTAGAGAGCAACAAGGAGATGTCAAAATCGAGGATTTAGGAAACAAAATCCAAAAAGGCGGACAAGTGATCAAAGAAGAGAATGTATCACCACTTTTGGACCATGAAAATGCTGTAATGGTCTTTATGGGAGCAGGAGATGTTCAGAAATTTGAACAAGCTTATGAAACATTATTGAGTAATACAACGAGAAGTGTTTTATAATAGAGAGCCTTTAGCTTGAACTTCCAAGAGTCAGTAGGAGAATCATAGGGTGATTCTACTGACTCTTTCTTTTTAACTTGCCTTTTGTCGTCATTTTGGTACAATTATCTTATCATTAGTGGAGGTGTACTAATTTGAATATCGGAAAACCGAGAAAATTAGGCAAAACCATCGAAGATATTGAGGAAGGCGATTCGCTATCTTTAACCGAATCGATCGAAGATAAAGAGTTACTTCTTTATTTGGGCTTAACAAACGATGCCAATCCCTTATATATCCAACATGATTATGCCCAAAAAACAGAATATGGCAAACCAATCGTACCATCAATCATGCTGATGGGAATCATTACTAGTGCAATTTCAAAACATTTACCAGGACCAGGCTCTCATGTGGTCAATTTTTCAGTCAACTTTGTGGAACCTGTTTTTCATTATGAAACGTTGACATTCCAGTTTGAAGTGATCAAGGTTGATAAGATGAAAGACGTTGTAACGATTTCGATCGAGGTCGTCAATGAAGAAGAAGATCGAGTACTTGATGCGGTCGTAATGGTTCAACCCCCTCAAGTGACAATAGAGGATTTAGAAGAGAAAGAAGGAGATATAAATGAATAACGGAGCAGTAGCAAATGTCGGCTTGAATAAATTTTATTCAAAAATATATGCATTTTTAGCAATGGGAATCGGGGTCAGCGCATTAGTATCGTATCTGATTTTGACCGTTTATCCAATTGTTTTAGTCACACTTTTGAAGTCCACACCTTTATTTATAGGATTATGGCTCCTTCAAATTGGCTTAGTGTTATTTTTGGGCGTTAGAGCACAAAAAAATCCGAGTTTAGCGATTAGCGGTTTCTTAGTTTATTCGGTATTAAACGGGATAACAATCTCTGCGACGTTACTAATGTACGCTCAAGCAACAGTGGTTAGCGCTTTTGTTAGTGCTGCTGCAACATTTGGCGCAATGTCATTAGTTGGAATGTTTACGAAGAAAGATCTATCAGCAATGGGACATGCGGCTTATAGTGCCTTGATCGGAATTATCATTGCAATGGTTATCAATTTCTTCTTCTTACGTAGCAGCGCCGTTTCTTTTTTCATTTCAATTTTGATGGTGTTGATTTTCGCTGGAATTACAGCTTATGACAATCAAAGAATTCGTCAAGTGTATAATGAAACTGCTGGTCAAGCTGGAACTGGCTTAGCTGTATTTTTCGCTTTACAACTTTATCTTGATTTCATCAACCTATTCTTAGCATTTTTACGTATTTTCGGTAAAAATAATTAAAATACGGATGAATGAGGTTGGGACAGAAGAGTTTAACTCCGAGAAATAAGAAGGAATTCACGAAAATTGTTTTTCAAATTTTCGTGAATTTCAGTTTATTTCCGAAGGAGTTGCTTCTGCTCCCACTGTTTATTGGGATTCCTTGAGGATGGGATGTAACTCATAGAGTTATGTCTCATCCTCTTTTTTTGTTTTTATATTCAAAATTACCACTAATTTCGGTTTTATATTGTATTAAAATACATTTTTATGGTTAATTTTGGTATAAAATACATTGACTATCTTAGCCCTTTGATTTATACTTTTATAAAATTAGAAAAATATAGCTGATTATGATACGGGATGGTGTAAAAAATGGAAAAGTATGAAAAAATACCAAAAGGGTTTAAGTTTTATGGGACGCATGTCGGGATTAAGAAAAAAAGAAAAGATTTTGGATTGATTGTAGCCGATGAACTTTGTCATGCTGCCGCCGTTTTTACAAAGAATACATTTTGCGGCGAATGTATTCCAATCGGGAAAGAGAATGTAAAAGATGGAAAATTACAAGCGGTCGTAGTGACCAGCGGTATTGCGAATGTTGCAACCGGCAAGACAGGTAGAGCAAATGAATATAAAATCATGGAGAAACTAGCAGAAAAATTAACCATCGATCAAGAAAATATTTTACCTTCGTCCACAGGCGTGATCGGTCCTCAATTGCCGATTAAACGGATTGAAGAATTTTTGACGCAAGAAGTACTTGAATTGGAGCAAAACTACGAAAATTTTGCTCACGCTATTTTAACAACGGATCAACGGATCAAGGTTCATAGCTTAAAGGTCGGTGATGCGACAATTTTAGGGATCGTTAAAGGCTCAGGTATGATCGAGCCGAACATGGCAACAATGCTAGCGTATATTTTGACAGATGCTAAGGTGGACAAAGAGGTGATCTATCCGATGCTGAAGGCGGCTGCCGATCAATCTTTTAATACGATCAGTATTGATTCTGATACAAGTACTAGTGATACCGTAGCATTTTTGGCCAGCGGACATTATGATGTTGAACAAACAGCGCTACAAGCTGGCTTAAATCAGATCAGTAAGGAATTAGCGTTAGCCGTTGTAAAAGACGCTGAAGGGGCTACTAAGACAATGTTTGTCACTGTGAAAAATGCGCAAAGTCAAGAACAAGCAAAAAATGCAGGAAAGTCGATCATTAATTCGCCATTAGTAAAAACAGCATTGTTTGGCAATGATCCTAATTGGGGACGAATTGCAATGGCTCTTGGTAAAACAGAAGGATTGCTATTTGACCAAAATAAAGTAGAAATCTATTATGGCAAGTATCCGATTTTTTCAAATAATAAGGAGGAGCAACAAAATAGTAACAATATCACAACCTATATTGAACAAAATGATGAGATTTATTTAACGATCGATCTCCATCAAGGAACCGAAAGTTTTCAAGTGATCGGCTGTGATTTAAGTTATGATTATGTTAAAATAAATAGCGATTATTTGACTTGAAGCAACCGCAAAAAGATCAGATTGTGATGAGAGATAGCCAATCTGATTTTTTCGTTTTTCTTGCAGATAAAACGAAACTTGTCTTATTCTTTCCCTTTTATTTTACGAATGTATGTTCTATAATAAGGAGATGATAGGTGGGGAGAACTATGCTAAATACGCAAAGAATCGCAGTTCGCAGATTAGTGGAATTTATTTTACGTAAAGGCAGTATTGATGCTAGACACACAAGTGAGCATACGGCATTAGAAGGAGCCAAAATCCATCGGAAACTGCAAATATCTGCTGGCGAGAACTATCAAAAGGAAATCAAACTTGCGATCAACATAGAATTAAATCAACAAACATACATAATTGAAGGCCGGGCTGATGGCATTTTTCTGGATGAACAAAAACGAACCGTGATCGATGAAATCAAGACATCGGAACCAGCCTTTTCGGAATTGTTGAAAGAACAAGTGGAGATGTATTGGTATCAAGTGATGTGTTACGGACATATCTATTGCCAACAAGAAGACTTAGAAGTGATTACTTTACAATTAACTTATTATCAAACAACGACAGAAGAAATCACTAGGCAAACAAAAAAATTTACTAAAGAAGAATTGAATACTTTTTTTGAAGATCTGACACAAAAATATGAGCAGTGGCTGATTTTTAAAGTGAATTGGCGTATGACGCGTAATCATTCTTTACAGCAGTTGCCTTTTCCATACGGAGATTATCGATCTGGCCAAAGAGAACTTGCAGTTGCTGTGTACAAAACAATCTTAAGCGACCAAAAACTGTTTGTTGAAGCACCAACTGGAACAGGCAAGACGATATCGACCTTGTTTCCGACTTTAAAAGCAATCGGTGAAGAGCAAGCGGAAAGAGCATTTTATCTAACGGCTAAAACAATTACACGTCAGGTTGCAGAAGATGCTGTGGAAGCGATGAAGCAAAAGGAAATGCGGCTAAAAAGTGTGACAGTAACAGCAAAAGATAAAATTTGTTTTTTAACAGAAAGAAATTGTATTCCAGAAGCCTGTCCATTTGCTAATGGTTATTATGATCGTTTGAATGAGGGATTGTGGGATTTACTAAATCATGAAGATCAGTTTACTCGTGATGTTATTGAACGCTATGCTCGTAAGCACACACTGTGTCCATTTGAACTTTCTTTGGATGTTAGCTTATGGTGTGATTTAGTGATTTGTGATTACAATTATTTATTTGATCCTGTTGTTTACCTAAGGCGCTTTTTTGAAGAGCAGGGAGAAGAGAAAGAAAACTTGTTTTTAGTAGATGAAGTCCATAATCTAGTCAATCGTTCACGGGAAATGTATTCAGCTGTATTGTCTAAGAGTATGTTTTCTACTTTAAAAAACACACTTGAAAAAAGACAAATAAAGGTGATTCGAGCACTGAAAAAAATCGAAAACGAATTTGATAAGATAAAACAAGTCTGTGAGGAGGAAGGGAAAGACTTTATACAGCAGCAAGCACCAATCGATAGTCTAGTCAAAGTAGCCTATTCGCTTGCTGAAACGATCAAGGAGTGGTTACCTGAAAATCAAGATCATACCGAAATCAATCAAATGCTCTCTGTTTATTTTGATTTGCTGAATTATACGAAGATCAGTGAAGGTTATGATGACCATTATTGCACCTATGTCAATTGCCAGAATCATGAGATCATGGTCAAGCAGTTTTGTATTGATCCTAGCTACTTATTACAGCAAAAACTAGACAAAGGAAAGTCTAGTATTTTATTTTCTGCAAGTTTAACGCCGTTGGATTATTATCAAGAAGTTTTAGGTGGAGGGAAGGACAGTCTTCGGTATCGTATTCCTAGTCCTTTTCCAAAAGAAAATCAATTGTTAGTAGTTGAAAGCTACATCCAAACGACTTACAGAGAACGTGCGCATAGCTATGGGAAAATTGTTGACAGTCTGACGAATATGATCCAGCAAAAAGAAGGAAATTATTTTGTATTTTTCCCTTCCTATTCTTATATGGATATCATTTATGAACTCTTCCGACAAAAAAATCCTTATGTTAAGACCAAGATTCAAGCAAGCATGATGACGGAAGTGGAGCGGGAGGCCTTTTTAGCCGATTTTGTGGCAGAACCAGCAGAAACTCTACTTGGTTTTTGTGTCTTAGGAGGTATTTTTTCAGAAGGGATCGATTTAAAAGGGAGTCGTTTGATTGGTACAGCAATTGTGGGTGTTGGGTTACCTCAGATCAACCATGAACAAGAATTAATCAAGGGCTATTATGATCAAGAAAAAAATCAAGGCTTTCAATTTGCTTATCAAATTCCTGGGATGAATAAAGTGTTGCAGGCTGCAGGCAGAGTCATTAGGGATACAGATGATCGCGGTGTAGTTCTATTGTTGGATCAACGTTTTCAAACAAATGCTGTCCAACGCTTTTTCCCACCTCATTGGCATCAGGTTCAGACTTCCAATTCTTCAGAACAGACAAAACAACTCTTGCAACAATTTTGGTCATTAGACTGATCGAGTGAGAATGGGAAAAACAATCACTTACTGGTATACTAACATAAGTACTGACTGATGAAAGTAGTATTTATTTTTAAGAAAGTATAGCAATAAAAGCAGCCGAGGTTTAGTTTATCGGCTCTTTTTTGAGAAAAAGCTTACAATACCTCTAAACTAACGAAGCATAAGGAGACGAAAGATGAAAAATATCCTTGTATTACATACAGGCGGCACGATTTCAATGTCAAAAGAAGCAGATGGAAATGTAACCACTAATTCCATGAATCCATTGCTAGACCAAGAAGAATTATTAGCAGGAAAAGTAAACCTGATTGTAGAACCAATTTTCAATATTCCTTCACCACAGATGACCTTAGAACGAATGTTGGAGTTAAAGCAACGGATTCAAAAGGCGTATACTGAAGCGATCGATGGAGTAGTCATTACGCATGGTACAGATACTTTAGAAGAGACAGCTTATTTTTTAGATAGTACACTAGAAAATAAAATGCCGATCGTCTTAACAGGTGCGATGCGTTCCAGTAATGAAATTGGTACAGATGGATTATATAATTTTATCAGCGCTGTTTGGACGGCTTGTTCAGATGAGTCTTTTGATAAAGGGGTCCTTGTTGTAATGAATGATGAAATCCATACGGCCCGTTATGTAACAAAAACACATACAACAAATGTAGCCACTTTTCGAACTCCAACATTCGGCCCCATCGGGATGATTGCGAAGGAACGAACTTTTTTCGCCAGTGAAGTGCGTCGGCAATCAGTCTGTGATATCCAAAGCGTCACTGGTGAAGTCTATGTGATTAAAGCATATGCTGGAATGGATGGTAGCTTGTTTGATTTAGTGAACAACGATCAAACCGATGGCATCGTAATAGAAGCTTTAGGGGCAGGTAATCTCCCTCCTGAAACATTACCTGCCTTGGAAAGACTTTTAGCTAGAAATATTCCGATCGTCTTAGTTTCTCGTTGTTCTAATGGTATTGCTGAAGACATTTATGATTATGATGGCGGTGGTGTTAATTTGAAGAAAATGGGTATTATCTTTTCTAGAGGATTAAATGGGCCAAAAGCTCGAATTCGCTTGATTGTTGGTCTAAATAGTAATAAAAATAGACAGGAATTATCTGAGTTTTTAAGTGAATAAAAAAATGTATAACTAGCTAAAAAATAGTAGCTAGTTATACATTTTTTTTAACGGAAATTAGTAAATTGTAACTCTACAGGTAATTCTAAATTACGAAGTAAGGCAATCACTTTTTGCAAATCATCACGGCTTTTTCCTGTCACTCTGATTTG
The DNA here is from genome assembly GCF_001730315.1 of Enterococcus ureilyticus. GTDB lineage: Bacteria > Bacillota > Bacilli > Lactobacillales > Enterococcaceae > Enterococcus_L > Enterococcus_L ureilyticus. Next base: position 132,183 of record NZ_MIKC01000001.1, on the reverse strand, counting down.
GTCTTCTTGAATTTGAGATTTCACTTTGATGCCAGAATTTTTGATTGCCACGTTGATTTTTTTGGCATTCTCTTTATCGATGCCACTAATCAACTCACCATATTGACGGGCAGCGCCACCAAGCGCTTTTTCACTTGTTGAGAAGTGAATATTTTTAATGGGTACTGCTCGTTTCACTAATTTGCTAAATAAAACATCTTTCACTTGTTCGACTTTATAATCATCTTCAGCCATGACGACTAGTTTATTGTTTTCTAACTTTATATCTGCAATCGACCCTTTGAAATCAAATCGATTCTTGATTTCTTTCAGTGCGATTTGGATCGAGTTTTTGACTTCTTCCATATTTATTTCAGATGTTACATCAAAACTTGCTTCTTTTGCGGCCATTTGAAAAGCTCCTCTCATTATTTCTTACTTTTATAGTACCATTAAATAGAGAAGAAACAAGTCTAAATCTTTTTTTGAGAGCTGGAGTAACAAAAGGTGTGAAAAGCCAGTGTCTAATTAAAATGAGAGAATAAAATAATCCTCATTTTCTACTTTTTTTCTTTTCTTTTTTTGAGCAACCTGTTATCCTGATTCGAGGGATTTTTCTTAAGAAATAAAGATACTGCTCTGTGGGTGAGCAGTTTCATAAAGGACGGGGAGGTTCTAGATGAGTAAATGGGTCATCACATATAAACAAAGTGAGACAGTAAAAAAGTTTGCAGTTATTTTTGTTACCGGTATTTTAGTAGCGATCAGCTTGAACTTTTTTTTGATCCCTGCTAAAGTTTTTTCGGCGGGAATGAATGGAGTCGCGCAAATTATTGCAACATTATTGTATACACATCTTGGTATTACAATCGACACAGGATTATTTATTTTATTATTGAATATTCCAATTTTTCTTTTAGGATTTTTAAAATTAGGTAAAGAGTCAACAATTTATAGTTTTTTGAATGTTGCCTGGATTTCTTTAACAACGATTTTGATCCCAATTGAAGTTGTAACGACGAATCCATTGATGAATGCGATTGCTGGTGGTGTATTGATTGGAATCGGGGCTGGTTTGTCCTTGAAAATGGGGTTTACAACTGGCGGTATGGATGTTATTTCATTGGTGCTATCAAAGACAACGGGGAAAACAGTTGGTAATTATATGTTTATGCTCAACGGAATCATTGTGGCAATTGCTGGTTTTGTTTTTGATTGGGAAAGTGCATTGTATACGATTATTTCGATTTATTGTATGACCCAAGTAGTCGATACAATCCATACTAGCCATCAAAAAATCACCGCGATGATCGTAACCGTTCAACCAGAAGTTGTAACACAAGCCATTTCAAAACAGATGATTCGAGGGATGACGTTGCTCCCATCGATGGGTGGTTATTCTGGTGTTGAAGGACGGATGATCATGATGGTGATTACGCGTTATGAGTTGTATGATTTGGAACAAATCGTTTATGAAGTAGATGAGAATGCGTTTATGAATATTATTCCTACGCATTCTGTACTAGGACGATTTGCAAATGAAGATGAACAGCGGATTTTTAAAAGTACTGGAAGTTTCCCAGAAATGAAGAAACATAAAACAAAACAGAAATAGCGTTACTCTTTCAAGTTCATCAAAAATCTGATTGAAAGCAGATTTTTGATGAACTTTTTTAGCGTGTCAAGGATTGATGTGGTAAATTTCCCAAACATTGACACTTTTTCTCTATCAAACAACTGACTTCCCAGAACTTCTTTGAAGTATTGATAGCGTATTCATACGGTGGTATAACTAATTTGTAAAACAAGCAAATAGAAGGAGGGTGTTTCACTAGTGATGGAGAAAGTGCAGCGGTTTGGAGGAGCAATGTTTACCCCGGTCTTGTTATTCTCGTTTTCAGGAATTATGGTAGCGCTTGCTATTATATTTAAAAATCCAATGATCGTTGGAAGTATTGCCAATGAAGGAAGCGTTTGGTATGGTGTCTGGTCTGTTTTGGAAAGTGGGGCTTGGACTGTTTTTAATCAGATGGAGTTGCTGTTTGTGATTGGTTTACCGATTGGATTAGCTAAAAAGGCCAATGCTCGAGCAGCCATGGAAGCTTTTGTGATTTATCTGACTTGCAATTATTTTATCAGCAGTATGTTGGAATATTTCGGTGTGTTCTTTGGGGTTGATTTTGCCCAAGAAGTCGGGGGCGATAGTGGAATGAAGATGATTGCGGGGATCAAAACGCTGGATACTGGTATTATCGGTGCTATTTTTATTTCAGCAATTGTGGTTTGGCTGCATAATCGTTACTTTGATACTAAATTGCCAGATTTTTTAGGAATCTTTCAGGGATCATCTTTGATTGCGATTTTAGGTTTCTTCGCTATGTTACCAATCGCTTTTCTAATTTGTCTGATTTGGCCGAAAATTCAAATGGGGATTGGTTCGATGCAGACTTTCTTAGCAAGTGCTGGAACATTTGGTGTTTGGTTGTATACGTTCTTAGAAAGAATTTTGATTCCTACAGGATTACATCATTTTATTTACACACCGTTTGTCTTTGGTCCGGCAGTTGTTGAAAATGGTATCACTAAATACTGGATGGCACACTTAAATGAATATGCGCAGACAACGACGCCAATCAAACAATTATTCCCACAAGGCGGTTTTGCTTTACACGGGAATTCAAAGATCTTTGCTTCACCGGGTATTGCAGCGGCATTTTATTTTACTGCAAAACCCGATAAGCGGAAAAAGGTCTTAGCAATTTTGATTCCTGTAACTTTAACGGCTGTTTTAGCTGGCATTACGGAACCGTTGGAATTTACGTTTTTATTTGTTGCACCACCGCTATTTGTATTACATGCTGTGTTAGCAGCAACGATGGCTGCGACGATGTATTTCTTTGGTGTCGTAGGGGATATGGGTGGTGGATTCATCGATTTAATGGCGAAAAACTGGATTCCACTATTTGCAAATCATAAAGGAATGATTTTCACGCAATTGATTATTGGTCTATCCTTCACACTGATCTATTTCGTCGTTTTTCGTGCATTGATTTTGAAGTTTAACTTTGCAACACCTGGAAGAGAAGAAGACCAAGAAGTTAAATTGTATAGTAAAAAAGAGTATAAGGAGTCAAAAAAAGCTGGAACTATAGGAGATGTAGCGATTGCTGGAGCGAATCAGTATACAGAGCAAGCAGCGGTCTATTTAGAAGCTTTTGGTGGTAGTGATAACATCGAAAAGGTCAATAATTGTGCGACTCGTTTGAGAATTACGGTGAAAGAGGAAGGAATCGTTGCCCCAGATAGTGCCTTTAAAGAAGGTGGTGCACACGGTGTTGTTAGAAATGGGACAGCCTTTCAAGTAATCGTCGGCTTAGATGTCCCTCAAGTGAGAGAGCAATTTGAGAATTTATTAGCATTAGGAAATGACAATCAAGTAAATGAATAAAGCTAAAGGAGCTGGACAAAAAATGAAAAAATTTTCAATCGTAATTGCAGGTGGAGGAAGTACATTTACTCCCGGAATCGTATTAATGTTACTGGACAACTTAGAGAAATTTCCAATTCGACAAATCAAATTTTATGATAATGATCCACAAAGACAAAAGCAAATTGCAGATGCTTGCGAAATCATTATTAAAGAACAAGCCCCCGATATTGAATTTTTAGCAACAACAGACCCTAAAACGGCCTTTACAGATGTTGATTTTGTTATGGCTCACATTCGCGTTGGTTTATATGCGATGCGGGAAAAAGATGAAAAAATCCCTTTAAAATACGGGGTGATTGGTCAAGAAACTTGTGGACCAGGAGGCATTGCTTACGGTATGCGTTCAATCGGCGGTGTTTTAGAATTGATTGATTATATGGAAAAATACTCACCAGAAGCTTGGATGTTAAATTACTCTAATCCAGCGGCAATCGTAGCCGAAGCAACTAGAAAATTACGCCCAGAATCGAAGATCATCAATATTTGTGATATGCCAGTGGGGATCGAAGAACGGATGGCTAAAGCTGTCGGGCTAAGCTCTAGAAAAGAGATGGTCGTACGTTACTATGGCTTGAATCATTTTGGCTGGTGGACAGATATTCGTGATCAAGAAGGCAATGATTTAATGCCGAAAATCAAAGCACATGTAAAAGAGTATGGCTATTCATTAAAAGAAGAAATCGAAGAATCACAGCATATGGACGCTAGTTGGATGCACACGTTTGCCAAAGCGAAAGAAGTATATGCGGTCGATCCAACGACATTACCAAATACGTATTTGAAATATTATTTTTATCCGCAAGATGAAGTAGCTCATGCAAATCCAGAATATACGCGGGCAAATGAAGTAATGGCTGGACGTGAAAAACATGTGTTTGGTGAATGTAATCGGATCACAAAGGCTGGTACAGCACAAGGAACAACGTTAGAAGTAGATGAACATGCTTCTTATATAGTCGATCTTGCCAGGGCAATTGCCTATAATACTTATGAAAGAATGTTATTGATCGTTGAAAACCAAGGAGCAGTTGTAAACTTTGAAGAAACTGCGATGGTGGAAGTGCCATGTATTGTGGGAAGTAATGGGCCAGAACCGATTGTACAAGGAAAAATTCCTCGTTTTCAAAAAGGCTTGATGGAACAACAAGTTGCTGTTGAAAAGTTGGTTGTTGAGGCTTGGACGGAAGGTTCGTATCAAAAATTATGGCAGGCATTGACCTTATCACGCATTGTTCCCAATGCTCGTATTGCCCAAGAAATTTTAGATGATTTAATAGAAGTAAACAAAGAATTTTGGCCCGAGCTGCGTTAATCACTGAGGCAGGAGATATAGGTAGATACTATTTTCTCCTGCCTATTCCCTTATATATCTACCTAGTTTCCGTTTTGGACGTTATCCATTATAATGAGGAAAAATAAGTGAGGTAAGAAGGGTGAAGATGAATCTAGAATCGTTAATGCAAAAACATCAAAAGAATCTCAGTGAAATGGATTGGGCAATCTTAGGCTACATTTTAGAAAATGAGCAGGAAATTTTCCAGTTGAGTATTGTTGAGCTGGGCAAAAAAGTTCATAGTTCCAAATCATCCGTTTTACGCTTAACCAAAAAACTGGGTTTTTCTGGTTATTCAGAATTTAAATATTTTATGCGACAATCTCAAAAAGCTGAAATTGGGACTATTAGCGCTGATCTAGTTGGTATACAAGTGAAAGATATTGAAAACACAGTCAAATTAGCTCAACAGACAGATTTCACCTCATTTAGTCAAGCGCTTCAAAATGCCAGTACAGTCTATTGCTATGCTACAGGCTATTCACAGCGTAAAGTGGTTGAAGAGCTGTCAAAAATGTTGATGATCTGTGATAAACGATCAATTGTAATTCCTGTAAAAACCGAACTAGATATCAGTATGTCGATGATCACAAAAGAAGATCTTGTTTTATTTGTTTCTTTAAGTGGAGAAACAGATGACATCAAAGAGAATATTCTTTCTTTGAATGCTAGAAAAATACCTGTTGCTGCAATCACAGCATTTTCACATAATTTTTTTGCAGAACATGCACAATACGCTTATTTTTATTATTCAACGCCTTTTGCTGTTTCTGGAAAAAATCATATTGCCCAATCTTTAGTTGGACTAAGTGTGTTGGTGGATTTGATTTTCAGAAAATATGTTACGTATTTAAACAAAAGTTATGAGGAGGAAAGCAGATGACTAGACTGTTGTTAGAACCTATTAAAATGAAACGCCTATTATTTGGTTATTGGTTGCTCGTACCGTGTTTATACGTGGTCTATCTGTTTACTTTAGCGGCGGTTCAACAGACAACGGTTAGTATCATTTTTGCAACAATTCCAAGTTTGACATTGACGACGATCATCGTCTTGTTATTATTTTTTCAATTATTCGCGTTGTATAAACTGATTGATTCTAGCGACTACCGTGCTTCATTACTTGGTAATTTTTTGAAATTTAGTATGATTCAACAACTTTTCTCATTAAATATCATTGGAATCATCTTGTGTATTTTAGTCTATCGTAGCTTGCTACCGACCAAAGACGAGCTTATTTTGCCAAAATCTGAACAATGGATAGTATATGGTGTCATGACATTTGTCGGATGTGTCACAGTGATCGTCTTGTTGATTCGTATTTCATTATAATCTTTGACGAACTGACGCCAGAATTCATTGGTTGGGGTACTCGATTTTTAGACAAAAAGCGAGTAGTGTCTTTAGTTATGTGAAAGTCTGGACAAAAATTTTCTGAAAAAGGCAATTTTAGTAGAAAAGTACTAAAAAGTCTGCTAAAATATAACTGTTGGTTAAGGATATCCTTAACAAATAAAGTTTTTTTAAAACTTAGGAGGAATTTTATTATGCCATTAGTATCAGGAACAGAATTTCTTAAAGCAGCACGCAAAGGCGGCTACGGTGTCGGAGGATTCAACACAAACAACCTAGAATGGACAAAAGCGATTCTTGAAGCTGCAGAAGCTAAAAAAGCGCCAGTTTTGATCCAAACTTCTATGGGTGCTGCTAAATACATGGGCGGTTACCAAGTATGTTACGATTTAGTAAAAGACTTAATCGATTCAATGGGCATTACTGTACCAGTAGCTCTTCACTTAGACCACGGTGAATATGAAGATGCATTAGAATGTATCGAAATCGGCTACACTTCAGTTATGTTTGATGGTTCACACTTACCATTCGAAGAAAACATCGAAAAAGCAAAAGATGTTGTTGCCAAAGCACACGCTAAAGGCGTTTCTGTAGAATGTGAAGTGGGTTCAATCGGCGGAGAAGAAGACGGAATCATCGGTTCTGGCGAATTAGCTGACGTACAAGAATGTGTACAAATGGTTGCTACAGGTATTGATTACCTAGCATGCGGAATCGGTAACATCCACGGTTCATACCCAGACAACTGGACTGGATTAGCATTTGACCACTTACAAGAAATCGCTGACGCTGTTGGTGACATTCCATTAGTATTACACGGTGGATCAGGTATTCCTTTAGAGCAAGTTCAAAAAGCAATCTCTATGGGCGTTTCTAAAATCAACGTGAATACTGAGTGTCAAGAAGTATTTGCTGCAGCAACGCGCAAATACATCGAAGAAGGCAAAGATCTTGAAGGTAAAGGCTTTGACCCTCGTAAATTATTAGCACCAGGAACAAAAGCTGTGACTGAATTAGTAGAACAACGTATCGAATGGTTCGGTTCTGCTAACAAAGCATAATTAATTTCTATACTAGTTATAAAAACTGGAACAACGGATAAACTGTTGTTTCAGTTTTTTTGACGAAAAAATGAATGTCCAATTTAAAAATTGTCTCTAGCCTGCCGATTTATCTACCCAGTTTCTCTAGATTTTATGTGAAAATGATAGAAAAACAAACAATTGATGAAAAACAATCAAAAGCGAATGGCTGTTGGCTTTTTTATTGTCCCTGAATGTGTTAGAATAGTTTGGGTATATTACAAAAAAATAAAACTATTTGTTTTACATAGATAGGTGAGAATATAAATGAAAAAAATCGTAATCAATGGCAATCGTCCATTAACCGGAGAAGTATGTATCAGCGGCGCAAAAAACAGTGCAGTGGCATTGATTCCCGCAGCTATCTTAGCTGATTCACCAGTAACGTTAGATGGTGTACCTGATATTCAAGATGTTCATTCATTAATTGAAATTTTAGAAATCATGGGTGCTAAAACAACCTTTACAGATAATACCTTAGTCATCGATCCAACAGAAATTGTGTCTGTTCCAATGCCTAAAGGCAAAATCAATAGTTTGCGTGCTTCCTATTACTTTATGGGGTCATTATTAGGAAAGTTTGGTGAAGGGGTTGTTGGGTTACCTGGTGGCTGTTATTTAGGACCTCGTCCGATCGATTTACACATCAAAGGCTTTGAAGCACTGGGCGCTGATGTGACCAACGAGCATGGTGCGATGTATTTAAGAACCAATGGTGGACTGCATGGAACGAGAATCTTTATGGATATGGTTTCGATTGGCGCGACGATCAATGTGATGTTAGCTGCTGTGAAAGCCGAAGGAAAAACCATTATTGAGAATGCTGCTCGTGAACCTGAAATCATCGATGTGGCTACATTATTGAACAATATGGGGGCAAATATCAAAGGTGCTGGAACAGATATTATTAGAATCGAGGGCGTTGAAACATTACACGGCTGCCGTCATTCAATCATTCCTGATCGTATCGAAGCAGGGACTTATTTAGCTTTAGCGGCTGCAATGGGTGAAGGGGTAAAAGTTCGTAACGTAATTTACGAACATCTAGAAAGCTTTATTGCAAAATTACAAGAAATGGGCGTTAAGATGACGATCGAAGAAGATATGATCGAAGTCCATCCTTCTCATGATTTAAAAATGACGACAGTTAAAACCTATCCATATCCAGGTTTTGCAACAGACCTACAACAACCGATCACGCCATTGATGTTAAAGGCTAAAGGAACGGGTGAAGTTATTGATAGTATCTATGCACAACGGACAAAGCATATTCCGGAGCTAGTACGCATGGGGGCAGATGCAGCGATCGAAGGCAATATGATTGTGATCAATGGTCCTGCACAATTACATGGGGCAGAAGTTGTTGCCTCAGACCTTCGAGCTGGTGCTTGTTTAGTGATAGCGGGCTTGATGGCTACAGGGACTACAACGATTCATAATGTCGAATATATTTTACGTGGTTATGACCATATTATTGAAAAATTAACAGCACTGGGTGCTGATATCCAAATGATCGAAACAGAAGAAGAAATCGAGGTGGCTAAATGAGTGACTATTTAACGATGGCGGAACTTGAAAATAGTACGTTAAAAGATATTTATTCTTATGCGAAAGAATTCAAGATCCCATATTATAGTCAAATGAATAAAAAAGAGTTATCTCTGGCAGTTATTCGAGCGCAAGCTGAGAAACAAGGATTTTTCTTCATGGAAGGAATTTTAGATATTGTATCTCAAGATGGCTATGGTTTTTTGCGTCCAATCAATTATGGACCAAGTGCAGAAGATATTTATATCTCATCTTCACAAATTCGCCGATTTGGTTTACGCAATGGTGACAAAGTTGCTGGAAAAGCACGTCCTCCAAAAGAATCAGAACGTTATTATGGCTTGATGCATGTTGAAAGTGTCAATGGGAAAGACCCAGAAGAAGCTAAAGAACGTCCGCATTTCCCAGCCTTAACACCGCTTTACCCCGAAAAACAAATCAAACTAGAAACAACTTCTGGTAGATTATCGACACGTATGATTGATATCTTTTCGCCTGTTGGATTTGGTCAACGTGGCCTGATTGTTGCACCGCCAAAAGCTGGTAAGACTAGTGTGCTAAAAGAAATTGCCAACGGTATCTCAGAAAATTATCCAGAGGTAGAATTAATTTTATTATTGATCGATGAACGACCAGAAGAAGTGACTGATTTAGAGCGTAGTGTTAAAGGGGACGTTGTTTCTTCAACATTCGATCAACAACCGCAAAATCATACTCGCGTTTCCGAATTAGTATTAGAACGAGCGATGCGCTTAGTTGAAGACAAACGAGATGTGGTTATCTTGATGGATAGTATTACACGTTTAGCTCGTGCGTATAACTTAGTGATTCCAGCTAGCGGTCGTACATTGAGTGGCGGGATCGACCCAGCAGCTTTTTATAAACCTAAGCGATTTTTTGGTGCTGCTCGAAATATTGAAGAAGGCGGTAGTTTGACGATTCTTGCTACAGCTTTAGTGGATACTGGTAGTCGCATGGATGATGTTATCTTTGAAGAATTCAAAGGAACTGGAAATATGGAACTGCACTTATCTCGTGATTTAGCTGATCGACGTATTTTCCCAGCCATTGATATCAAGAAATCTGGAACACGTAAAGAAGACTTGTTAATGTCAAGCGAGCAGTTAGAGGAAATATGGAAGCTGCGTAATCATATGACAGGAGATTCTTTAGAATACACGGAGCAATTCGTTAAATTTTTACGTAAAACGAAAAACAATCAGAAATTCTTCGAGGAATTCCACGATGTCTCTTTTGGTAGACAAGCGAAAAAAAATATTAAAAGATAATTGCATCGATAAACGAATCATGCTATTATAGTACTGTTGTATACCGACAAATAAACTCTGATGCAGCAAATGGATCAGGGCAAAGGAGCGAAAAGACTATGAAACAAGATATCCATCCAGAATATCACCCAGTTATTTTTATGGACTCAACAACTGGTTTTAAATTTTTATCAGGTTCTACTAAGCACTCTGATGAAACAGTTGAATGGGAAGACGGAAACACTTACCCTGTAATCCGTGTCGAAGTTACATCTGACTCTCATCCATTTTACACTGGACGTCAAAAATTTACACAAGCAGACGGACGTGTGGATCGTTTCAACAAAAAGTATGGTATCAAAGATGCCAACGCCAATCCAGAAGCTTAATTCAAACAGCAATGGTTATAAGACCCCACTCATTTATGAGCGAGGTCTTATTTTTTTTCTTCAAGTGTAACTTGATAGAATTATTGTAAAATCAAACAAAAGTAGTTTAAAATATAAAATGAAGATTAAAATGAATTAAGAAATGATAAAATAGTTTTAGTTGAGAGATTAGAAGGGAATGGGATACTTGAAAGTTAGCAAAAGAAAATTTGGCGAAACAGCTCTTTTATATTCGCTTACGAATGACTCAGGAATTACGATGAATGTGACTGATTTAGGTGCAAGAATTGTTGATTTGATCGTACCTGTTAATGGAGAAAAACGAAATATTGTTTTAGGCTTTGATTCTGCGGAAGAATATATGGAGAAAGATAAGTATTTTGGCGCAACGATCGGTCGTGTTGCAGGTAGAATTAAGCATGGTACATTTTCAATCGATCAGCAAAATTATCAATTGCCTGTTGATCCCAAAAGTGGTCATACGCTACATGGTGGCTTAGAAAGTTTTGAGACAAAATTATGGAGCGCTGCAACAGAGCAAACGAGTGAACGAGTTTCTGTCTTATTTTCCTATCTAAGCCCAGCAGGAGAAAATGGTTTTCCAGGAGAATTAAAAGCTAGTGTAACCTATTCGTTAACAAACGAAAATGAATGGATCATAGATTATCAAGCATCTACCAATCAACCCACATTGTACAATCCAACAAATCATGTGTATTTCAATTTGACAGGCAAACCATCGCAAGCTGTTGACGAACATGAAGTGTTTGTTGATGCTGATAAGTTTGCAGTAGTAGCCGAGGATACTACTGTTACAGGTGAACTACGTACTGTGGTCAATACACCTTTTGATTTTAGAAGACCTAAAAAGATGATTCAAGTGTTTCAGACGAATTATGAACAAAATCGTTTAGTAAATGGATTAGATCATCCGTTTATCTTGAATCAGTCAGGTTTTGATAAGTCCCAAGCGATCATTAGTGCTCCAGAAAAGGATCTTTCAATAGAGATGTATACGGATCGTCCAGCAGTTGTGATTTTTACTGCCCAGTTTGGTGATGAAGGACCAGAAGTTCGAGGGGAAAAAATGTGTCATCATGGCGCTCTTACTTTGGAAACCCAAGTCAGTCCTGGAGCCTGTGAATTTGAAGAGTTTGGTACTATTATCTTATACCCAGAAACACCCTACCAAAGTCGGACAATTTATAAAATCAATGTAACAGATGATAACTGAACCTCCTTGATGAAAAAAATATGTTTAGAAGTGGTAAAAAATAACGAAAAAATTTTTAGGCAGTATTGAAGCATGCGGTACAAAATTTGTTTGCGGTGTCGGCAATGATCAACTCAAAATTATTGAAAAAATTCGTTTTCCTGCAACAACCTGCATTTTGAAATATCATGAGAATAAAACGAAATTTAGTGCTAACTACTTGCTTCATTTTCATTGGAAAATTGTTCAGAGTAAGCTAAAACACTTACCAAAAAACGCTTCAAAAAGTGCTGACAAAGTGACAAATACAATCGAACGTGTTAAACTGATTTTTAAGCTTACTAAAAGTAAGTTTATTAGTGGTAATTAATTTGCCTTTAAGTATAATGTAGGGAGATGAGTTAAACATGCAGTACATATTTGATAAAGGGAGTCTTCACGGGAAAAATTTATTATTACTTCATGGAACTGGTGGCGATGAAACGTCGTTACTAGATATTGCTCGTTTCTTAGATGAAGAGGCTACATTGCTTTCTTTTCGTGGAACTGTTCAAGAGTCTGGAATGAACCGTTTTTTTAAGAGGAATGGCTTGAATCAATTTGACTTGATCAGCTTAGAAGAAGAAAGTGATAAACTCATTCAAGAAATTAGGTCTGTCAGTAAAGAAAAAGGTATATCGTTAGAAGAATGGACCATTGTTGGTTATTCAAACGGAGCGAATATCGCGGCACATATTTTATTAGAACGTCACTTTGCTGTTAAGCAGGCTATTTTATTTCACCCGATGTCTTTAGGGGTGGATACGCAGAAATTTAAGTTATCCGATAAAAAAATCTGGTTATCAGTTGGTGAAAATGATCCTATCGTGCCTAAAGTAGCGTCAGACCAATTGGTCCAACAATTGGAAAAGAGACAGGCGGCTGTTACTATTGCTTCAACAAATGCAGGGCATCAAATAACAATGAATGAAATCAATCAGGCAAAACGGTGGTTAAGTGAGCGCGAAACAGTATAGTTATAAAAACAAAGCGAATCGTTTGTAGCAAGTTAAAAATGATGCTATGCTAGTTATGTAATATAAATTAACTAGGGGGGATTTTCACATGGCAGATTTAAATGGACGCGTAAATGATGCAAAAGACAAAGTTGAAGGAACAGCTAAAGAAGTTCAAGGTAAAGTAACAGACGATAAAGGTAAAGAAATTGAAGGTAAAGCACAATCAGCTTTTGGCGATGTAAAAGATAAAGCTCGCGATGCCGGTGATGATATGAAAGATGGCGCTGAAAAATTAGGCGACAAAATCAAAGAAGGCTTTGAAGATATCAAAGAAAAATTCCATAAACACGACGATAAATAATAATCGATTTTGTCGATTGAAATTTATAGAGGAGTGAGGTAGAATTCTATCTCGCTCCTCTTTTTTTATTGAGAAATAGATGGAAATTTATAATAAAAGAAAACAGAGCAGATACCGATAGACTTTGGAACTGTTTTTCATTTTGGAGGAAAGTACAAACTAATCTATTTATATTTTTTACTTGAAGGAAATTATCTTTTTTTTCGATTATTGTCGAAAAAGAAGATAAAACAATACTTTTAAATGCGATATAATTAATATTGAAAATATATATGTATTTAAAAACCATAAAAAGGAAGAGCAAATATGAAAAAATGGACACACACACTATTAGTTTCAACATTAGTTTTGGGTACAGTACCATATGGTACAATGAATTCTTCGGTTCAAGCAATTGCAGAAGAAATAGAGAAGCAAGAAATGACCGAAGCATCAGGAGAAACAGCTAAGGAGTTTGAAGGTGAGAGTCTTACGAGCTCAGTTAAGCAAACTACAAGTGATTCAAAACAAGTAATGTCAGAAGTAACCACTTCAACTGAGATAATGGAGGAAGGTGCTAAGTCAAATGAAGTTGTTGGGCATTCGCAAATAGCTTTAGCTCAGGAGAATAAATCTGAGGGAATGAATCAAGTTATGCCTCGAAATATAGGGGACTTTATCATAACTGTTGATGGTGTTGTTCTTCCAGTACAAGAGATTGACTATCAATACACAAATGCAGTACATATAAATTTTGTACGTAAGGATCCTGATAATCCTTTTGCCAAAAGTTATCAATATGAATTTCTTTCTGGCGGCGGAATTCAGAGTGGTAATAATGTCGATATGACTGCTTATTTAACTGGTCCAGAGGGGATTTATGAATTTCGTCTGCAAGGTTTAGATGCCAGAGGAGGTTCAGATACAGGTTATTTTGCAAACAATATTCAAAGAACGGCCTCCTCAATAAACATTGATGGCGTAATTAATCAATCAGAAACAGTTGTTGAAGATCCATCTTCGATTATAGTAGGAAGAGATGTCGCGGATACTTATGGTGACTATAGCTATTCCTGGGTAATTAAAGATGCAAGTGGTGATGTTGTTCAATTTGGTGAAACTGGTGAACAACCAGATATCGATCAATTAGCTACTGGTGAATATACAATCACAAATATTGTAACAGAAACGCCGCCAGCTGGTTATGTTTCGACAGCACCAATTACTGACACAACTTCTGGTAAATTCAAAATTACAGCAGGAAAAGTTATCGTTGAACATATTTTAGTCGATTCAGATGGCAATCAAGTGAAAATCTATAGTACAGATGATACTAGTTATTCCGGTAAAATTGGGCTGGGTTACGCAACAACACCAATAGAGATCACTGGATACGAACTAGTTGTAGAAAAAATGCCAGCTAACCAAAACGGAACCTATACAAAAGCAGATCAAACGGTTAAATATTACTATAAAAAAGTCAAAACCAATATCAACATTGAATATGTGAACGAAAAAGGCGAACCACTTTCAACAGGAGATATAATTCTTGGTGAGTATGAAGATCCTTACAAAACCACCGCAAAAGATATTCAAGGATATGAGTTAGTGACAACACCAAATAATGCAACAGGCAACCACACAGACAAAGATCAAACAGTCAGCTATGTCTATAAAAAGAAAGCAACAAAAGTAAACGTTCATTATGTCGATGAAAAGGGGAAACCACTCGCAGAGAGCGGTTTACTTGATGGATTTTTTGATGATCCATATAATACGACACCTAAGCCAATTTCAGGCTATATTTTAATGGCAGTACCGAGAAATGCTTCTGGTAAATATGATGTCGATCCGACAGAAGTCACGTATATCTATAAAAAAATTGAAGCACCAACCGTTGATGATGCAGTAGAAGGAGCAAAAGAAGTTACTGGTAATGGGATGCCTAATTCTAAAGTAATCGTAACATTTCCTGATGGCACTAAGGTAACTGTAGATGTCGATAAAGATGGAAAATGGAAAACAGCTGTTCCAGAAGGAATAGAACTGAGAAAAGGCGATAAATTAACAGCAGTTACGCTAGATCCTCTAACGGGTACATTGTCAGATCCAGGGGCGGGCAAAGTGACACCATTATCTAATAAAGTACCAGAAACAACAACTAAACCAAGTAATACCAGCAATACATCAAGTACTCAAACTAAGAACAAACTGCCAAATACAGGCGAAACTAATAATACGGATGTCATGACGATGGGTTTATTAAGTTTAGTATTGGCTTTCTTCGGAAAGTTTCTACAAAAGAAAAAAGCGGAATAAAAAAATAGCTTAAAGCAAAGCAACTGTAAGGAAATCCCACTTTAGGCTCATACAAATAGACTCCCCCCTGCCCAATGCATAGAGAGCGTATTGGGCAGGGGGGAGTTAAGCACGTTTATTATTAATTAGCTTTTTAATAATTCTTTCAAAATAGGTAAATCATGGACTTCATATTGCTTTTTAAAAGCATCAATTTCTTCTTCACTGAAAGTTTCGGGATCTAAAACCAATGCTTCAACAGGTAAAGGACGTGTATTTCTGATTTTTATATCAATGACAACCGGACGCTCGCTTTTTTTAGCAGCTGTAAAGGCAGGCTCTAATTGCGTATAGTCTGTTATTGTAAAGCCTTGTGCCCCGAGTGCTTCGCCAACTTTACCAAAATCGGCTCCTTCTAATGAAACACCAAATTTCTTCTGTTCACTATCTTCTTGTTCTGCCTCGATAAAGCCGAAAGAATCATTTGAAAAAACGATATTGATAATTGGTAGTTTGTATTTGACCTGAGTGATGATATCTTGCATGACCATTGCAAATGCGCCATCTCCACTCAAGGTGAAGACTTGTCGATCTGGATAGCTCAATTGGGCAGCGATTCCTCCTGGGATACCATTGCCCATCGTAGCAAACCAGCCTGATGTAGTAAATTTTTGTTTACCATTCATCTCAAGCAGTCGAATAGCATGGATTGTGGTGTTCCCAACATCTGTTACAAAGATGGCTTCTTTATCAGCAATTCGACGAATTTCTTTAAAAACAGGTTCTACCCGAAGGGGTTTATCCTCTTGATTTTCAAAACTTCTTAACCAACTGACCCAGTTTACTTTATTTTTTTGATTGGCTTTTAGCCAGCGATCAAATGGGCGTGATTCACCTAATTCCACCATGCGTTTTAGAGACTCTTTAGCATCTCCTAAAATAGCGACATCTGTTTTATGACGGCGACCTAATTTAGTAGAATCAGTATCGACTTGAATAAATTTTGCACTCGGATTAAAGAAATTGGCCGCAAATGGAAAATCACTACCGACAAAGACAATCAAATCAGTTTCTGCTAAGGCTTCATTTGCGGGTTTAGTTGCAACTCGAGCGGCAAAGCCAAGAAAATTTTCATAAGCATCAGGGACAATTCCTTTGCCTAGGACAGCAGAGACCACAGGCATTGAAAAGTGCTCTGAAAATGCTTTGATTTCTGGCCAGGCATTACGACAGCCTTGTCCAATGTAAAGAAGGGGTTTTTCAGCAGCATTGATCAAAGGCATTGCTTTTTTTAGATCATGATAATTTGGCATGACCAAACCTTTTCGGTGATTTTCAGCTGTTGAACTATTGTGTGCTGGGATTTCTTTTGTTCCAAAATCAACTGGAATCGTTACAACAGCAACACCGTTATAGTTATAAGCCGTTTTGATTGCTTCATCCACGACATGAGGTAAACTTTCTGGGGTCATAACGGTTCGATTGTAGACACTCACGTCAGCAAACATAGGGTTTTCATTTAATTCTTGAAAGGAGTTGTAATTCATTGAATCGCTCGCAACTTGCCCCAAAAGAGCTAGGACAGGAACATGATCCATTTTAGCATCATACAAACCATTGATTAAATGAGTCGCACCAGGTCCAGCAGAGCCAAAAGCTACACCAATTTTTCCGGTTAGTTTAGCATCAGCGGCAGCAGCTAGCGCGCCAACTTCTTCGTGACGGACTTGGATAAAGTTGATGCTGTTTTTTTCTTGATATAAGGCATCCATCGTGGAGTTGAAGGAACCACCTGGTATGCCATAAATGTGATCGATGCCCCAACTTTCTAAAACGTTGATCATCGCAACAGCAGCATTGATTGTTTCGACCATTTTACTCACTCCATTTCTTAATTTTCTTTCTATCTAAAGTATACTCGTTCTAGATTTTTGTACCAAACGAAAGCCTTTTTTGCATTATGCGTGGTTATAAAATCACTGATATGATAAAGTTAAGGGAAGAAAAGAATTTGGGGAAGATGGGGTGTTTATAATTATTGATTGGCTGTTATCTTTGGAAGCTTGGCAGCAAGCATTGGTGGGGACAGGTTTTACTTATTTTATGACGGCTTTAGGAGCTGGCTTGGTCTTCTTTTTTAAGGATATTAAAAAAGAAATTCTGAATATGATGCTCGGATTTGCGGCTGGTGTGATGATTGCAGCAAGTTTTTGGTCATTACTAGATCCGGCAATCAAGCAGGCGGAAGAAAATGGGAGTATTGCTTGGCTGGTCGTTAGTTTTGGCTTTGGGTTAGGTGGGTTGTTTCTTTATATTGCAGACAAGACTTTGCCACATATGCATTTTGGGCCGAATCATGAAAAAGAAGGATTGCCAAGTCATTTAAAACGGACGATTTTATTGGTTTTTTCAATTACGTTACACAATATTCCAGAAGGTTTAGCTGTGGGCGTTGCATTTGGCGCAGCGAGTTCCGCTGATGATCCTAAAAAAGCAGTATTGGCAGCTATTTCTGTAGCGTTAGGGATCGGTATCCAAAACTTTCCAGAAGGTGCTGCTGTTTCAATTCCATTGCGACAAGAAAATTTAAGTCGTAAAAAAGCTTTTCTTTACGGACAAGCATCAGGAATTGTTGAACCAATAGCAGGAATCATCGGGGCTGTTTTAGTAACTAAAGTAACATTGCTGTTGCCGTATGCCTTAGCATTTGCAGCGGGAGCGATGATTTACGTTGTAGTAGAAGAATTAATTCCAGAAGCACAACAAACCGTGACTAGTAAGCGTCATTTTGCAGTATTTGGTGTGATGTTAGGGTTTATTATTATGATGATTTTAGATGTAGCTTTGGGATGATTTTCTTTAATTGATTTAGAAATATAGTCTAGTTTTAGAATGTATCGGGATGAGAAAATAAGCAATAAAAGGTTGTGGGAATGAAGAGACAAATTATAGCACATAATAAAAAACGAGTAAGCAGGAAATACCATTTCCTGCTTACTCGTTTTCTTTAGTCAAATAAAGTTTTACATCACGCGTTCAAACGGATCCAAACTAATTCCTTTTTCTAAAACGATCTTTGCATATTCTTGTGCGGAAAATAAAGAATGATCTTTATAGTTACCGCATTCTTTAGCAGAAACTGCAGGAACAAAATCTGTTTCTGCGATAAAGGTCAAGACTTTAACCAATGCATCACGAATTTCTTTTGGTGAATGTTCATTCCACATGATCATGTAAAAACCAGTGCGACAACCCATTGGCGAGATATCGATGATACCTTCCAGGTGATCACGTAAGTTTACAGCTAATAGGTGTTCTAATGTGTGAACTGCAGCAGTCGGTAATTCGTCTTCATTCGGTTGTAAGAAACGTAAATCGTATTTTTCAATCAACGCCTCACCATTTTTTTCAGTACCCGCTAAACGAACATAAGGGGCTTTTACTGTATTATGGTCTAATTCAAAACTTTCAACACGTGCCATGTTATTCACTCCTTCAAATTAAGTAAATGTCGCTTTTAACTATAACAAAACACTTTAGAAAGTCAATAGATTTCGCTTTATCTGTGGATTCTGTTAAGAATTTTGTTGGGCAAATATTTTGGCTAATTTTTTTAATAAAACAGGTGCATCATCTTGATCCATTATAACTTCGATCCATTGGAGACGGGTATTATCTTGTCTGGCCGCTGTCATGGCTTTGTTAAGTTCCTTTTCAGTGGTGACTTTATAGACGGTGACATTGTTAGTTGTTCCGCCGAAAACAAACGGAAGGTTCTGATAATCCCACATTGGAATATCGTTGTATTGCTCCGTAGCACCATGAATTTCTCGCTCCACAGTATAGCCATTATTATTGATCACAAAAATAATTGGTGTTAGTTTTTCTCTTAAAGCAGTTCCTAATTCTTGCACCGTTAATTGCAGTGAACCGTCTCCGATAAACAATAAATGACGGCTGGTTTTATTGGCAATTTGACTTCCTAAAAGAGAAGGGAATGTATACCCAATCGATCCCCACAATGGCTGACCAATAAAACGCATTTCTTTTTTTAGCGGTACGTTCGTCATACCAAAAAAGGAAGTCCCTTGTTCGCTGACTACTGTATCTCCTTTTACAAGAAATGCTTCCACTCTCTTCCAAAAATATTTTTGAGTAATCTTATTATCTTTGATTTCTAGATCTGACTGCCGTTTTACTGGAAGAATATCGCCTGTAAATCTAGAAAAAGATAATGTTGCGAGCGCAGCAACAAAGCGGTCTAGCTGGACTTTTTGGTGTTTTTCTCCATAAAGTAAAACTTCTGTACTTCCAATTGAGATGATTTGTTTTTCTGTAAAACCAAAACTAAAGCCGGATGTTGCAGAATCTGTTAGTTTTACACCTAAAAGTAACACTAAATCTGCTGTATCGACACGGCTTCTTAAAGGTTCTGCAGTAGTTGAGCCTGTGTAGGTTCCTAGATAATGAGCATCTTCTTCATTGAATGCACTTTTTCCAAGGGGTAAAGTAGTGATCGGCAGATTAAATTTTTGGATAAATTCATCTAATTGTTGTTCGATATGATAACTTAATATCTCATGACCAGCAATGATAACCGGATTTTCAGCCTGCTGTAATGCGTCTTCGATTTTACTTAAAATAGCTACTTCTACATCCGTCAGTTTACTTGTTAATTGATTTAAGGGTGCTTGAGGCTTGGTGGCATGAACGTCAGCAATATCAATTGGCAAATTGATATAGACTGGACGTTTGCTGGTTAGGGCAATCGTAAGAACGCGATCGATCTCAGTTAAAGCATTTTCAGCAGTTAAATGAGCAATCGCAGAGGTCACTTCTTCGTGCATTTTTTCAAAACGAAGAAAGTTTCCGTCTCCTAAGGTATGATGAACTAATTTTTTTGCTTCTTGGATGCTAGTAGTGGGCGAGCCTACGATCTCGACCACTGGAACATTTTCGGCAAAACTGCCAGCTAAGCCATTGACCGCACTCAATTCTCCTACACCAAACGTAGTAACAAAAGCTGCGATTCCTTTAGTGCGAGCGTAGCCGTCAGCCATATAGGCAGCATTCAACTCATTAGCAGTACCAACCCATTTAAAATCTTTTCTTGCAGTAATATGGTCTAAGAACTGTAAATTATAATCTCCTGGGACCCCAAAAATCTCATCAATACCGAGTTCCTTTAAGCGGTCTAGTAAATAATCTGCTACAGTGTACATCTAATCATCCTCCTAAATTTAAAAGCGTAGCGGGCTCATCTCACTTTGACAGGAAAAGAGGAAAAACTACCTAAGATATTTTTCCCTCATTTAACTTCCATCTTTTTCCCAAAATGCTAGGACGTGAAGCGAACATCCTACTATTTTTATTCGTGCCCCTAGTTTCAAAGCAAGTATAAAACTGCAAAATCGTTTAGTCGACTATCCTGCTCGAATAATAAGAAAGCTATTAAAGTTGAATTTGAAAGAGATTATTTATCTTTTTCTGAAAAGATAGCAAAATCATTTTACTTCCTATGTAGTAAAAGCCGATATTATGTTAAAATAGAAAAAGCAACTTTCTTCAGGAATTTGAGAGGAGATCAATTAAGTATGAAAAAAATGTATAATGTTGCCGTGGTAGGCGCAACGGGTGCTGTTGGCACAAAAATGATCGAAATGTTAGCAGAAACATCTTTACCAATCAATCAGGTGAAATTATTAGCGTCAAAACGTTCAGCGGGAAAAGAAGTAACGTTTAAAGGGCAGACACTTGTCATCGAAGAGCTAATACCTGACTCATTTACGGATGTGGATATTGCTTTATTTAGCGCCGGTGGAACGATTTCTAAACAATTTGCCCCTGAAGCGGTCAAACGTGGAGCAGTCGTGGTGGATAATACAAGTCATTACAGAATGAACGCGGATGTTCCTTTGGTTGTACCAGAAGTCAATCCTGAGGCACTAAAAAGACATAAAGGAATCATCGCAAATCCAAATTGTTCGACGATTCAAATGATTGTAGCACTTGAACCAATTCGTCAAGCATATGGTTTAGATCGTGTGATTGTTTCAACCTATCAAGCAGTTAGTGGCGCAGGGATCAACGCGATGGACGAGTTAAAATCACAAGCGACAGCGTATATCAACGGAACACCTGCAGATCAATTGACGGCAACGATTTTGCCGTGTGGTGGTGATAAAAAGCATTATCCAATCGCATTCAATGCATTACCACAGATCGATGTTTTTGCAGACGCTGATTATACGTATGAAGAATGGAAAATGATTAACGAAACGAAGAAAATCATGGAAGATGACAGCATCAAAGTTGTTGCGACGTGTGTCCGTATTCCTGTACTATCTGGCCATTCTGAATCAATTTACATTGAGGTTAAAGAAGAGGGTTCTAATGTTGCCAAAATCAAAGAGTTGATTGCAAAAGCACCGGGAGCCGTTTTACAAGATGATCCAAGTCAACAACTTTATCCGCAAGCTTTAACGAGCATTGACCGCAAAGAAACATTTGTTGGAAGAATTCGTCAAGATATCGATATTGATAAAGGCTACCATATGTGGGTTGTTTCTGATAACTTATTAAAAGGCGCTGCTTGGAATTCAGTTCAAATTGCGGAAACATTACATGAGATGGATTTGGTAAGGGTTTAAATGTCATTTAGCTATGCAGGCTAAAATCATAGAAAAAGAATAAACTATGTTTGTGATAAAAAGCGTCGCAACGTTATTTCCCCTTTTTTCTATAAGGTCGATTGAGCCTGTTACGCTACTTAAAATAGGAGGTAGTAAGTATGAATTTAGAAAATGCAACGATAATTACAGCAATGGTCACACCTTTTGATGAAAGCGGCGCAATCGATTTTGCGAAGCTGCCCCAATTAGTGAAACACTTGCTTGATCATCATACAGAAGGAATTATTTTAGCAGGAACAACAGGGGAATCGCCAACGTTGACTCATGATGAAGAAATCGAGTTATTCAACGAAGTGATTCGTTTGGTTGATGGACGAGTACCGATCATCTGTGGTGTGGGAACCAATGATACAAGGGACTCTATTGAATTTGTGCAGGAGATTTCAGCAATCAGAGGGATCGATGCTGGTTTGGCTGTAGTCCCTTATTACAATAAACCAAATCAAGAAGGCTTGTATCAGCATTTCAAAGCAATTGCTGAAGCGAGTGATTTACCGATCATTTTATATAATGTACCTGGCAGAACGGTCGCAAACCTTGATGTAGCAACGAGTTTGCGTTTAGCCGAATTAAATAATATTATCGCGATCAAAGAATGTTTCGGGCTAGATGCGTTGACTGAGTTGATAGAAAAGGCACCAAAAGACTTTTTAGTGTATACTGGAGAAGACTCCTTAGCATTTTCCAATAAAGCTTTGGGTGGACAAGGGGTAATATCAGTTGCTAGTCATGTGTTTGGCACTGAAATGTATGAGATGTTTCAAGCGTTGGATCATGGAGAAATCAAGCAAGCTGCAAGTATTCAACGGCAATTATTGCCGAAGATGGATGCCTTGTTTTCAGCTCCTTCACCGGCACCTGTGAAAGCAGTTCTAAATCACATGGGCATCTCTGTTGGTGACCTACGTTTACCTCTTGTATCCTGTACTTCTGAAGAAAAAGCGAAAATTTTAAGCATACTGGATATTTGATTCAGTATGAGAATATAGAGAGGTGAAGTAAGTGAGTACAATAAAAATCGTTCCTTTAGGCGGCGTTCGTGAAAATGGAAAAAATATGTACATCGCAGAAGTGGAAGATGAAATTTTTGTACTGGATTGTGGATTAAAATATCCAGAAAATGAGCTATTAGGAATTGATGTGGTGATTCCCGATTTTACGTATTTAGTGGAAAACATCGACCGTGTTGCAGGAATTTTCTTAACGCATGGTCACGCCGATGCAATCGGGGCGTTACCGTATCTTTTATCGAAAGTTCATGTACCAGTATTTGGGACAGAATTAACGATCGAGTTAGCAAAATTAAACGTAGGAGATCAGGCAGATTCTAAAGACTTTAATGATTTTCACGTAGTCGATGCTCATACAGAAATTGACTTTGAGCATGCTACCATCAGTTTTTTCCGCACAACACATACGATTCCTGATTCGATCGGAATCAATTTAAAGACAAAAGAAGGTAACATTGTTTACACAGGAGATTTCAAGTTTGATCAAAGTGCGATTCCGATGTATCAAACAGATTTTGGCCGTGTAGCAGAGATTGGCAGAGAAGGTGTTTTGGCTTTACTGAGTGACTCTTCTAATGCTGAAAATCCGGCTCAAGTTGTTTCAGAGCTACAAATTGCGGATGAAGTTTTTGATACGATCCGGTATTGGGAAGGTCGTATTATCGTAGCCTGTGTAGCTAGTAATTTGCAGCGTGTCCAACAAGTGTTAGATGCGGCACACCGTTCAGATCGTAAAATCGTATTGACAGGTCAAGATTTTCAACGGATCATCAATACTGCGATTAAACTGGATAAATTAAAATTACCAAGTGAAGATTTGATTATTACTGTGAAGGATATGAAAAAATATCAAGCAGAGCAGCTAGTTATTTTAGAAACTGGCACAATGGGAGAACCAATCAAGTCATTACAAAAAATGGCTAATGGGACACATCGTGTGGTCAAAATTCAAGAAGGCGATTTGGTATACATTACAACGACGCCGACAACGGCTATGGAAACTGCTGTGGCTAAAACCGAAGATATCGTTTACCGTGCTGGTGGCGTGGTCAAACAAATATCAGATAACATGCGTGTCTCAGGTCACGCTAATCCTAATGATCTACAATTGATGTTAAATTTGATCAAACCTAAATATTTTGTTCCTATTCAAGGAGAGTACCGTCAATTAGCAGCACATGCTGATTTAGCTCATGAATTAGGGATTCCATACAAAAATATTTTCATTACTGGTCGAGGAGATATCCTTGAATATAGCAAGCAAAAAATGAATGTCGCTGGCAGTACAACTGCTGATAATATCATGATCGATGGTATTGGCGTTGGTGATATTGGAAATATTGTCCTGCGTGACCGTAGAATTTTATCAGAAGATGGTATTTTTGTCGCTGTAGTTACGATCAATCGTCGTGAAAAACGAATCGTATCACCTGCAAAGATTACCTCAAGAGGATTTGTTTATGTGAAAACTAGCAAAGACTTGATGAAGGAAAGCAGTCATATTGTGACGGAGATCGTTGAAAAGCATCTTGAAAGCAGCGATTTTGAATGGAGTAAACTAAAACAAGATATTCGCGAGCAATTAAGCCGTTACTTGTTTGAACAAACGAAAAGACGTCCAGTGATTCTTCCTGTGATCATGGAAGCAACTCAACGTAAAGGGCGCAAAGCTACCAATTAAAGAAATCATTCACTCAGTCAGTTTACGGTGGCTGAGTGATTTTTATTTCTGATAGTAAAAAACAAAGCAATTATTTTTTTACAGATATCATTTTTTTCGATACAATAAAGAATGGAAATAACGAGTTCTATGGGCTAAGTTTTTAGGAAAAGCGCTGACGGTAGCTGAAATGTCACTTGTTTATCTTTTTGAAAGTTAATTAAGTCCTGTAGACGTCGATTTTGAGGAGTGATAACAATGGAAAAGAAGCAAGAAACCCGCTGGATCAAGTTTCTTGGGGGTAAAAATTTATTATTCACATTAGTAGCCTTATTATTACTGGGTGCTGTGATTTTTGTTTTTCATGAAGTGGGGTTTATTTTTGGACCAATTGGAGTTGTCTTTAAAACAATTATTGGGCCAACGATTTTAGCATTGATTTTATATTATTTGTTCAATCCAGTGGTCAACTGGTTAGAGAGACATAAAATAAAACGAGTTTATGGTGTTTCAGCTATTTTTATTGTCTTGATTGCGTTGATTGTGATCGGGATCATCTTAGTTGTACCACTCCTACAAAAGCAAGTAGAGGGATTGATCGAAAGTTTTCCGCAGTATATGAATGACTTAAACAAAATGGTCACTGATTTTTTCCACAATTCTGCATTAGAAAAACCATTAGCCAATGCCTTAGATGGAATTCAGCGTTGGTTTGATAATGTTTCAGATGGGATCGGAAGTTATTTTAGCAAAGCTGTTGAAGGGGCGTCTACGGTATTTTCAACCTTAACGGGTTTTGCACTTGTGATGGTGACAGCACCGATCATTACCTTTTTCTTATTGAAAGATGATCAAAAGTTTTTTTCCTTTGTTTTAAATATTATACCACCACGCTTTAGAAGTGATGCCAAAGAAATCGGTACAACAATGAGTAGTCAAGTGGGTGCCTATTTAAAAGGGCAGATACTAGTCTCAATCGCAATTGGTATCTTGACCTTCATTGGTTTTTGGTTAATCAAAGTACCTTATTCAGGAACCTTGTCGATCATTGTGGGGATTACAGCCGTGATTCCTTATATTGGACCAGTGATAGCATTTATACCAGCGGCAATCGTTGCTTTGATGGTTTCGTTTGGAATGTTTATTAAGATGAGCTTAGTCTGGATGCTTGTTCAAATGCTGAATGGTCATTTGATTGCACCACAAGTAATGGGGAAACGTCTAGTTGTGCATCCATTAACAATCGTGATTGTTTTATTGGTGATGGGTGATTTGTTAGGGATGTTCGGATTGATTTTTGGGATTCCAATTTATGCGATTGCTAAAGTCTTTGTGACTTATGTTTTTCGTAAGTTCAAACAACGATATAATCATTTCTATGGTGACAGTGGTGAATATGAAGATACTGAATTTTCTAAAGAAGAGTATTTAGATGAATAATTAGAAAAAGAGTAATTGATTTTGACTAAAAGAGCAATTTTTTGTTGGGACTTTTAATCAATTACTCTTTTTTTACTTGTTGTATTAGCGTTAAACTCCCACTTCGTGGAAAATGATAATTCGTATCTTTTGTAATACTTTTTTTTAGGCGTTACAATTTAGATATGAACAAAATAATGAATGATAGGGGAGGGTAATAGATGAAACGATTACTGAAAATTATTATTGGATTCGTGATTCTTCTTTTATTTATTGGCACGTTGACTATACTTAGCCAATTGATCACTATTCCTTGGTTATCTTATGAAGTAGAAGCGCTTATTTATCAGTATCCTAAATTGTTCATGGTTTTTGAAGGAACATTACTTATATTAGGAGGACTGTTGGTTTTGGGCTTGCTGGTTGTGTTATCCGTTTCTGGACGTAGAAGACGTCTGGTGATAAAAGAAGGCAAAAATCAAATTGAGATTCCAAAAAGCACGATCGAACAAATCGTACAAGAATCATATGGTACGATCATTCATCCAGATAAAACGAAGATGACGGTTAAAATCAAAGGAAAAGAAAAAGTAGCGGTGAAAGTAAGGATCGATGTTCGAAGTAAAGAACGCTTTAAGCCAATGGCCGAAGAAATCACCCAACAGCTACAAAATACATTAGCTGAGACACTTGAATCGATTGATAGTCGAGTAACGGTTTACTTAAGAGAAAAAGAGCCTACAGAGTCCTCAGCTTTTAGTAAAAAACAATCACGAGTGGTTTAGGAGGGGAAAATGATGGACCAAGAAAAGAAAGACCGTTGGGAAAAATTGCTTAAACCTTACCGCTTTCGGATCATTTGGACAATGGTATTTCTGCTATTAGCCTTATTGTTATTATTGATCGGGTTCTGGAAAACACTTGTCCTCGTGATTTTTGCAGGGGTCGGATATGTTATCGGGAAAATGCGTGATGAAGACTTGGATATTTATTCCTTGATAGATTCAGTTAGGTCTATGATAGGGATTTAAAAAATTATTTAGAAGGATTCGATGCAAATGGTAGACGCAGTAGAAAGAAATTCAGGGGAGTTAAAAGCAAAATTAACATTTGAAGATGTTGTGATTAAAAAAATCGTTGGTGTCGTTATTTCAGATATTGATGGTATTCTAGGGTTGAGCGGCAATCTATTCAGTGATTTTGCTGATCGTTTTAGAGAGAATGAGGACATTACAAAAGGAGTCAGTGTTGAAGTTGGTACGAAGCAGGTAGCTGTTGATGTAGCAGTAATCTGCAAATATGATGTAAATATTGCACAAGTATTTGATCAAACAGTTGAAAAAGTAAAAGAATCTATTCATCATATGACAGGTTTAGATCTTGTAGAATTTAATATGAATGTAGATGATGTCATGACTAAAGAACAATACTTGGAGAAATATCGCGGTAAAGATAGCGATCAAAATACCGATCGTAATTAATATTTTTTGAACGAATTTTCATTCTATATAAAGCAACAATCAATTGATAAAGTATTTACTTTCGTTTGAAGGGTGAAGCAAAACTAGAAAAAGTTTTGCTTCACCCTTATTCTTTTTAGCGTGTGACATGCTCTAATTGTAACAAAAATTCTTTTATACTAAGACCGTCATGCTCGATACTACCTAAATAGCCTGTTAGTTTACCGTTTTTACCGATTACTCGATGGCAAGGTACAATGATCGGTAGCGGATTTTTACTATTTGCTTGTCCAATAGCTCGCACAGCTTTTGGTGACGCGATAGCCTGTGCAATAGCTTGATAACTGCGTGTTTCACCAAAGGGAATCTGAGCAAGTGCATCCCAGACAGCTCTTTGAAAATCGGTCCCGGTATTGATCGATAAGGGAACTGAAAATACTGTTCGTTTACCTGAGAAATATTCTGCAAGTTCTTTTGCTGCAAGTTCTGTATACTGGTTCGTCTGATGGTCAGCAAGTTCAAAAAAAGCGACAGTTGTGAGGCCTTTATCATCAGCATCTAACCAAAGCGAACCAAAAGGTACAGTTATTTTCATAGTTTTCTCCTTTATTTAAATCGTTACTTTATTATACTCCATCTTGAAGTGTGGTACTATATTTTTATAGATTGAAATTGGGGGCGATACAATGGAAGATATCATCATCTTTCATACAAATGATTTACATTCCCATTTAGAGAATTGGCCTAAAATCAGACGCTATTTGACTCTTCAAAAGAAAAAATATACCGAGGCAGGAAAGACTGTTTTGACTGTTGATTTAGGTGATTTTATTGATCGTTGGCATCCTTTGACAGAAGCGACAGATGGTCAAGCAAATATAGCATTGATGAATGAAGTCGACTATGATGCAGCGACGATTGGGAATAATGAAGGGGTCGGTAACTCAAAAGAGCAGTTGAATCAGTTGTATGATCATGCGGATTTTCCGGTTTTATTAGGTAACTTGTTTGATTTAACGACACATCAAGCGCCAGCTTGGACGAGTTCATATAAAATCATCGAAACAAAAGAGCAGACAAAAATCGGCTTGATTGCGTTGACTGCGCCATTTCCTTTAACCTATGCACCAAATGGTTGGGAGATTCGCTCGATTAAAGAAGTATTGCCGCAATTGATTAGAGAAGTTCAGCCGAAGTGTGATATCTTAGTTTTAATGAGTCACTTAGGAATTGATGAAGACCTTAAAATTGCAAATGCATTCCCAGAGATCAATGTGTTGCTAGGTTCACACACACATCATTTGTTTAAGTATGGTGAAAAAATTAATGGGACACAGCTTTCTGCTGCAGGCAAATTTGGTAATTATATAGGTGAAGTACAGTTATCAGTGGACAAAGGGCAAATTATTCAGAGTGGAGCAAAAGCGATTGCAACGGCTGAATTACCTACATTAGTGCAAGATCAAAAGGAAATCGATGATTATCTAACTTTAGGGCATCATTTACTGAAAACAAAAAAAATTGCTAAAATTCCTCATTCATTGTTGAGTGATTTGAATGCAGAACACCCTTTAATGGTCACGGCATTAAAAGCGTTAAAAGAAAAAGGGCAAACCGAAGTCGCAATTTTAAATAATGGCTTATTTTTAACAGATATACCAAAGGGAATCGTAAATGCTGATCAACTGCATGAAGCTTTACCACATCCGATGCATCTGATCCGTGTGACGTTATCAGGTCACGACTTGGTTCGTATGGTCAAAGAAATGGAAAAAAATCGTGATTATTTGCGTAAGTTTCCGATCATGGGAATGGGTTTTCGCGGCAAGGTTTTTGGGGAGCTTTATTATGATGGTCTTGCTTACAATAAGCAAAAGGAAGAAGTTTTATGGAATCATCGACCCATTGAACTAGAAAGTAACTACACGTTTACAACAATCGACCATTTCATGTTTATTCCTTTTTTTCCAACAATCGAATTAGCTGGATCTGTTGACTTTATTTTTCCAGAATTTTTGCGAACCGTATTAGGAAACTACTTGAAGACGCACTACCCAATCCTTTAAAAACAAGGTATAATAAAATTTAGGCGGTGAAAAAATGACAGATAAAGTAAAAAAAACATATAAATCAACCAAACCAGTTAAACATAAAGAAGAACCAGCAGCAACCTTAACGGAAGAAATCACAGCTGTTCTTGAAGAAATCAAAGAAGAACCTGTCAAAGAAAAGAAAAAAGGTGAGATCGTTTCGCTTATTGATGAGAAACATGTAACGATCGGCGAACGTCAGTACCTTTTAGTAAAAAATCATCGAGAAGCATTTGATGCTGAAAGATTGGGCGAACGTTTTAGTGATGTTCTTTCAAGATATGATTATATCGTTGGTGATTGGGGATATGATCAACTTCGTTTAAAAGGGTTTTTCAATGAGACGAATCGTAAAGCGGCACCTGAGCAGAGAATTGATACGTTGGAAGACTATTTATATGAATATTGTAATTTTGGTTGTGCCTATTTTGTCATTGAGCGCGTTGGCGGCAAAAGAGAAAAGCAACAAACACGACGTAAAAAAACAACTAAAAAACCAGCTTATCAAAACCAAGCACATACAGAGGAAAAACGTATACCTGTATCAAATAAAACAAAACCAGTAATTAAAAATCGCAAAGAAAACCAACCTAAAAAAGCAATCATTGGCAATCAAGAGAAAAGCGTCGGTAAAGGACGTTCATTTACAATTCGTCAACGTGAGGAGTAATCATCTGTGAAAAAACATTATCAAGGATATTTGATCGATCTAGACGGTACAATTTATTTAGGCAAAGAAGTGATTCCAGCAGGAAAAAGATTTGTTGAACAATTGCAAGAATTGAACATCCCTTTCCTTTTTGTGACGAATAATACGACAAAGACTCCAATAGCGGTTGCTAAACGACTTAGTGAAGAGTTTGATATTCAGGTTCCCGCTAAGACGATTTATACAGCGAGCTTGGCAACTATTGACTATATGAAAGAACAAGGCAAAGGGAAGCGGGTTTATGTAATTGGAGAATCAGGGCTAGTGGATTTGATTTTGTCTGCTGGATTTGTCTGGGATGAAGAGTCACCAGACTATGTTGTCGTTGGCTTGGATACTGAGATCAATTATGAAAAGCTTGCCGTTGCTTCTCTTTGTATCAGAAATGGCGCTCTGTTCATCGGAACGAATCCTGACAAAAGTATTCCAACTGAACGTGGATTGTTACCAGGCGCAGGTTCATTTATTTCGTTAATTCAAACCTCTTCGCAAACAGATCCTGTCATGATTGGAAAACCAAATGCAATCATTATGGATGAAGCTTTAAAAGTGATGGGCTTAAACAAAGATGATGTAATCATGGTCGGTGATAATTATGAAACGGACATTCAATCGGGACTTCAAAATAATATCGATAGTTTACTAGTCCTATCTGGATTTACAGCAAAATCTGCAGTTCCACATTTACCTGAACAGCCAACATATGTTGTTGATTCTTTAGACGAATGGGTTTTTTGAGATGAAAAGGGCAAAGAGCAACTGGATCTGGGTTGAACGTTTAGGGATCGCGTGTTTGATTCTAACGATTATTGCGTTGAGTATTACCATAACAATCAATTTTCGACCATTGTATAGTAGCGATATTGATTCTTTGGCTATTTTAGACTATGTTTCAATTGATAAACCAACATTACTAAAAAACTATGGACAATTGATGGGATATTTGAATAATCCTTTTAATCATATATTACAACTATCAGATTTCCCTGTTTCAAAAAGTGGAGCCTTTCATTTTTATGAAGTAAAGCGTCTGTTTTTACTTTGTTATGCAGTG
This sequence comes from Enterococcus ureilyticus, assembly GCF_001730315.1. GTDB lineage: Bacteria > Bacillota > Bacilli > Lactobacillales > Enterococcaceae > Enterococcus_L > Enterococcus_L ureilyticus. The sequence continues at coordinate 100,798 of NZ_MIKC01000001.1, read as the reverse complement.
TTGGTCATTACGGTGATTCCAAGTGGTCTTTTTGTTTTCCGCTTGATTAAGGAAAAAAGAGTGTGGCGCTTGATTCGTCCATTTCAATGGGGAATGATCATACCAGTATTTTTTGCAGGGTTGATGGCGATTGGCTTTGATCAGTTTTTTGTGGCGTTTCATGGTGTATTTTTTAATAATGATGATTGGTTATTTGATCCGGCTACAGATCCAATTATCAATGCTTTACCGGAAGCATTTTTTATGCATAGCTTTATTTTATTTTTTATTTTGTTGGAATTGTTTTTCTTGATCGGTATTATTTTTGGAAAACGAGAACTAAAAAAGTTATAAAGAAGGTTAGGTTACGAGAAATAACTCATAGAGTATATTTCTCGTAACCTTTTTTGATCAGGTAGCTTCTTAAAAAAAATGAAATGAAATAGTAACGTTTATATTTAATTGTTGACATTTAATGTAGGTACCTTTACAATATAAGACAGGTACCTGATTTATATTCTGTTTAATGGAGGAATCACCGATGGAAGAACAAACATTAATGGAACAGTTTCTAAGCTTACAAGCAATGATGCAACGCTATTTTATGAAACGTCGTAGAGAACATGGACCTTTTGGTAATCCACATAGGGGACAAGGCAGAGTATTGAATTTGTTGAAACTTAAACCTGAAACGACTCAAAAAGAATTGTCTTATCTTTTAGATATGCGTCCTCAATCTTTAGGTGAGTTATTAGTCAAGTTAGAAAAGAATGGTTATATCAGCCGAGAGCCGCTCGAAAGTGATCGCCGTGTGATGGTGATCCGATTAACTGAAGCTGGGAGAGCGGCTGCTGAAAATAGCAAACAAGATGAAGAAACGATCTTTGATGTGTTATCTGAATCAGAACAAGAAGAATTTAAAAGCATCATGAGCAAATTACTTGAAGCTTTAGAAGCTGAAATTCCTGAAGCAGAGCGTGATTTTAGAGGACCGCATATGAGTGGTAGACATGGAGGGCGCGCAAGAGGATTTAGTGATGCACATGGAAAAATGGCCCCAGATTTTGATCCGCGCAACCTTTTTGGTGCAGTAGGTTTTCAAAAAAGCAGAAAATTTGCTTTTGACCCGTTCAAACAAACGGATGAAGAAGAGGGCTTTGATGATTTTTAAGAAATTACAATATTTGACGTTAAACAAGTTTTCTTTTAAAGAAAGCTTGTTTTTTATTAAATTCAATCTAGTTTTTAAAACTAGATTGAATGTTTTTCGAAATAATGTTAAACTGTTTTAGTAAATAGAAGGAGGGATCTTATGAATGAAATAAAATCCTCTTTACAAGTATGGGGCAAAGCGTTGGTAGATGTTCATTTGCCAAGATGGCATGAATTACCCGAGCTGGAATTGTATATGGATCAAGTGATCACATTGGTTGAGCGTTACCTATCGCCAGTTATATTAAAAGAAAAACACACATTATTGACCTCTTCGATGGTCAATAATTATGTGAAATTAGGGCTGATTCCACCACCTAATAAAAAACGCTATAATCAAAAGCACTTAGCTTTTTTGATTGCGATTACTTTATTAAAACAAGTACTAACAATACCAGAAATCAAACAAGGTATTTTATATCAAGGAGCAGCGGTTGGTATTCGTGAAGCATATGATCTATTTTGCGATGAGCAAGAAGCAGCTATAGCAGTAGTTGTTGCCCAAGCTTTGGGGAATGAACCCGTCGCAGCTTTCGATCAATCGATTCCAGTAGAATTTATGATCGTCAAAGGGGCTACCTTGTCATTTGCAACAAAGTTGTTCACTGAAAAAGTTATTGAGTTAGCACAAAAAAACATAGAAGAAAATGGAGAATATGAGAATGAATAAAGAAAAGATTGCTCTATTAGTGGATTCAGGGACAGATGTTCCGCAAGAATTAGTGGAACAATATGGAATGTATATGATCCCTTTACAAATTATTTATAAAGATCGTATTTATACAGATAAAGTAGACATTACACCTGAAGAAGTATACGAGGGTTTAGCTGTTGAAATTCCTAGTACCTCGTTACCTGATGGCGAAACCATTACCAATATTTTTGAAAAAATCAAAACAGATGGTTATGAAAAAGTATTGGCTGTTACGATTTCTAGTGGATTGAGTGGGACATATAATGTTGTTCGCTTAATTGCAGAAGAATTTGAAGGATTAGAAACATACGTTTTAGACACAAAAAATATTGGGATCGGCAGTGGTCTCCAAGCAATTGAAGCCGCAAAGTTAATAGAGGCAGGTCATTCGTGGAACGAAATCAAAACAACGTTGACTGCTAATGTAGGAAAAGCAAAAGTTTATTTTAACGTTGCTACTCTTGAATATCTTCAAAAAGGCGGACGCATTGGGTTGGTTGCTTCCATCTTAGGAAATGCGTTAAAATTGAACCCGATCATTTCTTGTAACGGAGAGGGAGTTTATCATACGGTCGCCAAAGCTCGCGGTAGGAAGAAAAGCTTAGAAAAGACGTTTGATTTAGTGAAAGCTTTTATTGGCGATCATAAAAAATTTGTTTTAGCAGTTGCCCAAGGACAAGCGGTTGAAGAGGCCGAAGCATTCTATGCTAAATTAAAAGAACAATTTCCTCAAGCAGAAAAAATTTATTTTGGAACGATCAGTCCAGCGTTAGTTGTTCATACAGGACCGGGACTATTAGGGATCGGCATTCAACTTTTAGATTAAAGTTAACTACCAGCAAAAGGCATTTAATCAAATGACTTTGCTGGTAATTTTTTCATTTGCTTTTTATCAAAAAATTGAGAGGTTACTCACTGAATTTACGCTATTATATAGAAGGTGGCTTGGACAGGAGTGTTTAATCCCGAGAACCACGTAGGTACTGAGCAACATAAACTCATACTTCGTTGTGTTTTACAGCAATAAGAAGAAATTCACGAAAATGATAAGAAACACGGAATGTTTAATTACGATGTTGAATGCTTCCTAATTGGTACTCTTCAAATTTTTGTGACCAAGTAGGTATTGTGTAACATCAGTTCATAACATTCACGGTGTTTTACAACAATTTCAGCTTATTTCTGAAGCCTTCAAATGTTAGTGCTTTAGCACTTAGAATTTGATGTGATCGAAGCGAAGCGTAGTGATTGCTTCTGCTCCACCGTTTATACAGACTCCTTCTTTTTATATATTTTTTATTCCTGTTTGATAATGATCAAAGAGCGGTCCGGATAAGTGAAAGTTAAATGTGTTTCGATCAACGAGACCTACGACTTCTTGGCTTTGGTACAGCTTGATAAGAAATTCTGCTATTTCTCTCGCTGTATGAAAGGTTGTGAAGCCTTTAGTATAATCATAAGAGTTTGAGCCATTCGCTATTTGTGCAAATTCTGTTTCTGTTGCTGCAGGAGCTAAAACTTTTGCTTTGAGAGGTGCGTCTTTAGCTTGCAGTTCTAACGCGATTCCTTCTGTAAAAGCACTGACATAAAACTTTGTTGCGCAATAAGTGACAGCGTTAGGGACATTTTTATAACCACCTGCCGAAGAAATATTGATTAATTGAGCACCAGCTACATTTTCATAATCGGTGACATAAAGCGTGGATAATAAAGTCACAGCTTCAATATTTAAACGTAGCATTTGACTAACCGTATTTAAACTTTGATCTGATACACCATGATAATAACCAAATCCAGCATTATTGATCCAAGTTTCAATATCATATGATTTCAAATTATTGTACAAAGTAAAAATATTTTTTTCTTGAGATAAGTCAACTGTTTGAAGAACGATGTCAAGTGTAGGGAAGTCGACAAGTATTTCTTCTTTTAAATGCTTAAGTAGCTCTGTTCTTCGTGCAATCAAAATTAAATTTTTTCCCTGCTTACTAAATGCTTTTGCTGTTTCCCAGCCAATACCTGAACTAGCACCTGTGATAACTGTATACTTCATGATTTCTTCCTCCTGAAAAGTAAAATTGATGTTACACTCATAGTATAGGGGTTCGAGCCATCTCTAAAGCAAGCAAAAAAAGGATGTGAAAACAATGTATACGATTAGTGAATTTGCTGAGAAGATTGGGATTAGTGTTTATACATTAAGATATTATGAAAAAGAAGGGTTGATTGAACCTGTCAGAAATGAATATAATTATCGTGTTTATGGAGAAGAGGATCTGGATTGGGCTAATTTTGTGATTAAACTAAAAAATACGGGCATTTCTTTGAAAGAGATCAAAAAGTATACTCAGTTAAGAAAAATTGGTGATACCACGATTCCCGAGCGCAAACAATTATTGCTGAACCATCGCATACAGATCATGGCTGAATATGAAAAAGTCAAAAGTCATCTTGAATTGTTAGATAATAAAATTAGTTTGTATGAGCAAATGGAAGCAGCACTTAAAAAATAAAAATCCCTTAAGGAGAGGCGCTATGTGTCAGCAAAACCTCGACTAGGGATTGTTTACTTAGAAAAAGGTGATTTTCTTTTGTGCGGTATCAACGGTTGCTTTATCCCCAATGGGAATTGTAAAAATCGGCTGTGTATGCCCAAAATTCATATCATAAATGACAGGGATTTCCCGTAACAGAGGATACTTCGACAAAATAGCCAAAAGGCGTTCCTCGGTCATTTCAGTTTCTTTAGGGAAACGGCCGATCAATAACGCTTTTGGATGATGCACTACTTGCAATAACGCGGCTAAGCCTCGGGCAAAATCGTGGTAGTCATCTTCTTCGGCATTTTCCACAAATAGAATAGCTTGTTCAAGATCAGGTAAAAAACGAGTCCCGAAAAGTAGTTGGAAAGTTCCTAAATTTCCCCCATAACAAGTACCTGTGACAGGTTTTGCGTGACTATAGATTTTCCATTCATTCGCAAATAAATGACGAGTTGGTTCAGGTAAGTACCATTCATCTTGGCTCCACGACTTGGAGGCTGAAACGTCAAAAGCGGCTTGGGTTGCCGTAGCTTGTAAAAAAGCTTCTGTTTGATAGGGTTGCAGTTCATCCATTTGAAAACTAGAGAAGTGTGGGCCAACATAAGTAAGTAGTTTTGTCTTACTGGTAATAGCATTGCATAAAGCAGTGATATCACTGTAACCGCAAAAAATTTTAGGATGTCTTTTAATTAATTCAAAGTCAAGATAGGGCAATAATTCATTACTATTAAATCCGCCAATGGCCGTTAAGATTCCTTTGACATTTTCATCTGAAAAGGCTTCGTGTAAATCTTTTACCCGACTCATAATCGAAGAAGAACCCAAGATATCTTGCTCATCCGTATGTTTAGAAAAAGTGATGTTGAATCCTAAATCAGTTAATTTTTGAACAGCTACCTGAACGCCTAAATCTGTTAAGCGCAAGAAACTGCTAGATGGCGCAATGACTCGGATTTCATCACCTACTTGTAATCGAGGTGCTTTCATTTTTATCGCTTCCTTTAAAAAAACTTATTTCTAATTATAGTCAGAAAACCTTGATTTTTGCAAGGTATAGATGAGAAAGAGTAAGCCCTCTTAATGTCAAAGGTGAAACGGTGGACAAAATAAGGTATAATGGGAGAGAATAAGATTAAATAATCTAAAGATGAAAGAAAAAAGAGGTGCCTCTTATATGAAAAAAATATTAGTTGTGGATGATGAAAAGCCGATTTCAGAAATTGTGAAATACAATCTTACTAAAGAAGGATATGAAGTTTTTACAGCGTATGATGGGGAAGAAGCGGTTGAGAAGGTCAAGGAGGTTGAACCAGATTTAATTATCCTTGATCTGATGCTACCGAAAATGGACGGACTAGAAGTTGCTAGAGAAGTTCGCAAAACTTACGACATGCCGATCATTATGGTGACAGCTAAAGATTCTGAAATCGATAAAGTTTTAGGATTAGAGCTGGGTGCCGATGACTATGTAACAAAACCATTTTCAAATCGTGAACTTGTAGCACGCGTTAAAGCAAATCTACGCCGTGGTGCATCAAGTGCGAAAGAAGCAGAATCAACCACTCAATCAGAATTGACAATTGGAGACTTAACCATTCACCCAGATGCTTATATGGTATCAAAACGTGGCGGTAAGATCGAATTGACTCATCGTGAATTTGAATTGCTATTCTATTTAGCAAAACATATTGGACAAGTGATGACGCGTGAACATCTATTACAGACTGTTTGGGGCTATGATTATTTTGGAGACGTTCGTACGGTAGATGTGACTGTCCGTCGTTTAAGAGAGAAAATCGAAGATAGTCCAAGCCATCCGACGTACTTAGTGACTCGTCGCGGTGTTGGGTATTATCTTCGAAATCCTGAACAGGAGTAGTGCTTTATGAAAAAAAAGGTTCACTTTTTTCAATCAGTAAACTTTAAGATCGCCTTGTCATTTATTTTGTTATTATTGATTGCGATTCAAATCATTGGTGGCTACTTTATTCGAGAACTAGAGTCGACCACAATCAAAGACTATAAAAAAAATGTTGATTCCCAAGTCCTCCAACTAGCAAGTACGTTAAGTCCTAAACTAGGCGAAAAAGACCGAGATCGTACCGAAATCGATGCGGATCTCAAGAAAACTTTAAGTGACTTCTCAGCGTCTGAAACGATAGAGGCCCGTATAGTTGATGATAAAGGAATCGTAAGAGCGACAAGTGATTTGAATCAGCAGGGAATTGTTGGGAAGAAAAATGATTATCGTGATTTGAATGATTTTAGTGCGAAAAAATATTCAGCGATGGATAAAGATAAGCGCGTATATATTAATGTTCAGCCTATCCAATCCCCGACTGGCGATACAGTCATCGGGGTTCTTTATGTTAAGAGTAATATCGAAGGCAAATACAAAGAAATTACCGATACTGCACGAATATTTTTTACAGCATCGATCATCGCTGGTGCAATCTCGATCATTGTCACGCTCTTGATTGCTAGATCAATCACACAGCCGATTGGTGAGATGCGTGAACAAGCGTTACGGATTGCCAAAGGAGATTATAGTGGAAAGGTCAAAGTCTATGGTAAAGATGAATTAGGACAACTGGCTGAAACCTTTAATCAACTATCAGAACGAATTGAAGAAGCGCAGGAAACTATGGAGGCCGAACGAAATCGGTTAGACAGTGTCCTTGCTCATATGACTGATGGTGTGATTGCGACCGATAGGCGAGGAAAAGTAATTACAATCAATGAAATGGCTTTGTCCTTGTTAAATGTCAAAGATGAAGATGTGATTGGGATTTCTTTATTGGAACTACTAGATATTGAGACAGACTATACGCTACGTAAGCTATTAGAAGAACCTGAAGAAATATTGATCGACCGTTCTTTATCTTCAATGGAAGAAGACCAAATGATCATTCGTGTTGATTTTGCAATGATTCGTCGAGAATCTGGTTTTATTACAGGTCTTGTTTGCGTACTTCATGACGTAACAGAACAAGAGAAAAATGAACGTGAACGCCGAGAATTTGTTTCGAACGTTTCTCATGAATTGCGGACACCCTTAACGAGTATGCGAAGCTATATAGAGGCGTTGAGTGAAGGTGCGTGGGAAAACCCTGAAATTGCTCCTAACTTTTTAAAAGTGACTTTAGAAGAGACCGATCGCATGATTCGTATGATCAATGATTTGCTGAATCTTTCAAGAATGGATTCTGGTAATGGACAGTTGCAGTTAGAATACGTTAATTTCAATGAATTGATCAATTTTGTTTTAGATCGATTTGATATGATGGTTGAAGCAAATGACAAAAATTATACGATTCACCGTGAATTTACGAAACGTGATTTGTGGGTAGAGTTAGACACCGACAAAGTAATCCAAGTCTTAGATAATATTTTAAACAATGCAATCAAATACTCTCCTGACGGTGGGAAAATTACTTGCCGTTTACTTGAAACTCATAACAATGTGGTCTTTAGTGTAACGGATCAAGGCTTAGGAATTCCTAAAAAGGATATCAATAAAGTCTTTGAACGTTTTTATCGTGTGGATAAAGCGCGTGCTAGAGAACAAGGTGGCACCGGACTTGGGCTTGCAATTTCAAGAGAAGTTGTCAAAGCACATAATGGCGCGATTTGGGTGGAAAGTCAGGAAGGTCAAGGGTCAACGTTTTATATATCCTTACCTTATGAGCCATATGAGGAGGATTGGTGGGAATGAAAATAGCAGAAAGAATTGTACGGATCGGCTTGATTTTTTTAGTATTGCTTAGCATGTACTTTTCAGTCAGCATTTGGACCAGCTCTTCCAAAAAAGATCAGTCGGTTAAAACGGATGCACAAACGACAACAGCTGTTGTGAATGAACGAATGGATACAGATGTATTTTTACCGTTACGTTTAGTGCGTATGCAGAATGGAACATCAGAAATGAATAATAGTGAAAATTTGATTACTAATGTTCAAAATGAAATTAAACATAGTACATTTGGTCTCTTGACCCAGACTGTGCAAGGAGACGGCGAGCAGTTTGACAAACATCTATTAATCAATCAAGGATTTGAATTGCTGTATGAAGGTCCATTTTTACTGAGTGAATATCTCTCTGTTTATGATTTAGATCTTAAAACGACAGAACTCAATGCAGATGAAATTTTCTTTACCTGTATCCAAGTTGATTTAGATCAAAGTAAGATTCGTTTCTTGGATTTTAGTCGCAAAGATGTTTATGAAGCTCAGATCACGATCGATCGTGAAAAAGTCTTGAGCTTAATGAATAAGGTTGGTGTGCAATACAACCCAATCTCAGAACAACAAGTTGTTGCGGGCAAGCATTATTATCTATCAGAAGATTTAAAAATGAAAAAGTATAGTTACATTTTAGCGTCTCAGCCTGTGACTAAGTTTCGAAACGCTTTTTTCTCCAATGTTGAGAATGTTCAAACCAATGAAGATAGTCAAGATTTGTCTTATACTAGTGGTAGTGAACGATTGACAGCGGATGAAAAACTAGGCACGATCCACTTTACTGGAGAATTAAGTGCTAGAGGTGCTAAAGACAATATTTATTCGGACAGTTTTAGTTATATAAAAAAATTAGGCACTAGTATGGGGAATATCCGTTATTTTGATCGGACAAATGCTGAGATGAATTATCGGACCTTTGTAGAAGGATTTCCTGTTTTTAGTGAAAATGATAAAGGTCAGGTTCGGATCACGATCGGTAATGATCAAGTTGAACGATCAAGTGTAGCGATCCAAACCAGTGTAGATACAATTCAAGTTCCTATTCCATCAGAAGAAGAAATTGTTTTGAAAAGTACTGAAAGTTTGTTAGAGCAACTAACACTCAATGGTGCTGATTTGTCGAAAATCAATTCAATGGTTATTGGGTATACTTGGCACAAAATTGAAGAAGTGACACAAGTGGTCGATCTCACTCCAGAGTGGTATATTCGCTATGATAATAAATGGTATCCAGAACGTGAATTACTGGAAAAATTAGCGAATTTGGAGGTGGAATAATGGACTTCAAACGAATCGAGTGGATTTTCTTTTTGGTTTTTTTAGGCTTGAACATGTTTTTGTTTGGAATCTATCAAGAAGGACTTAAAGAAGAAAATAATGTCTCCTTTTCTGATCAAACGGATAGTATCGAAAAAAGACTCGACAAAGATGGAATCACATATAAAGGAACGCTTTCTAATGAGAAAAGAGAGGGTTATTATTTAAGTGGAGAACAAACGAATTTTTATGATGCCATCCAAACTGAACGTGAAACAAGAGATCGTAATTTTTTTAAGAATGGCACTGAACTAGTGGATTATTCATTAACGGTATATCCGCAGATGAATTATGCTCAAACTAGCTACTTTATCGATGAGAAAAACGTTGAAAAATCTTTAGAAGCATTCTTAAAGGATAAAGATAGTGTATTATTTGGTAGTCAATATCAATATTTACCTGATTTTTCTTCATTAGATGGTGAATTTCCGGAAGTCGTTGTGTCTCAAAATTATAAGAATATTCCTTTTAAAGATGATACAGCACAAATTTCATTAAAGCTAGAAAAATCAGATGAATCTGCTAGTATACACAAGATTTACAAGTATACTCAAACTCATATTCAAGGAATTGAAGAGTTGCGGGATAAGAGTGATCTATTTTCTGAACGTGATGCAGTCGAAACCTTATATATCAATAACAAGATTCCTAGTAATGCGAAAATTACTTTTATAGAATTAGCATATACTAGAATTTACAAAATTCGTGAGAAGAATGTTTATGTACCAGTCTGGTTTGTGGGAATCAAATCTAGCGGCAGTAATCTGCAGATTGAACAAGTTAATGCGATGAGCAATACAATCATTACAAATAATATTGTGCCAAAGGTAGAAAATTAGCAGGGATGGTTGTATAATAAGGAGCTGTAGACTAGAAGGGAAGCGGATAGAAAAAATGAGTCAAGATAAGGCATTTAACATTAGCATTCTTGCCAGCGGCAGCACAGGCAATTCCCTTTTTATTGAAACTGAGAACAAAAAGTTGCTTATTGATGCAGGATTAAGTGGGAAAAAAATCACTTCATTGCTGGCAGAGGTCGATCGAAAACCAGAAGATTTAGATGCTATCTTAGTAACACATGAGCATCGGGATCATATTCATGGTGTGGGGGTCTTAGCTAGAAAATATAAATTAGATGTTTATGCAAATGAAAAAACTTGGGCCGCGATGGATCCTTTGATCGGAAATGTTGCTGTTGAGCAAAAGCATATTTTTGATATGGGAAAGGTTTTAACGTTTGGTGATATGGATATTGAGAGTTTCGGTGTCTCTCATGATGCAGCAGCTCCTCAGTTTTATCGTTTCTTCAAAGATAACCGTTCGTTTGTTATGTTGACAGATACAGGCTATTGTAGTGATCATGTTCGTGGTACAATCAAGGATGCGGATGCATATTTAATTGAGAGCAATCATGAATTAGAGATTTTACGCATGGGCCCTTATCCATGGAGTTTGAAACAACGCATTTTAGGGGATAAAGGTCATTTATCGAATGATGATGGTGCTTTAACAATGGTGGATGTAATTGGTGACCATACCAAACGTATCTATTTAGGACATTTAAGTAAGGAAAATAATACCAAAGAACATGCTAGGATGGCTATGGAATCGATTTTGGCTGAAAAAGGCTTAGGTGTCAATTTTGATTTTAATGTCTATGATACAGATCCAGAATCAGCATCAGAATTATTTTCAATTTAAATAAGAGTGAGGCAGAACTGTTGCTCAGTTTTTGTCTCATTTTTTTTAGGATTCGATGAATATCTTATAGTTGTTTTAATAAATTTTGGCAGCTCTTGAATTTTTGCAAGGGGTGCAGTATAGTTAACTATATTTTTGAATGTTAAAAAAACAGATGCTGGTATAGAAATGCTGGTGTTATTTTTAGCAGTGGGAGGAATTTGATGTTTCAATTTTTACCTCATTCAGTATTGCAAATGGGCACTATTTTTTTATCGATCGTGATTGAAGCATTACCGTTTGTTATGCTTGGTTGTGTGATATCGGGTGCGTTACACGTTTTTCTAACACCTGAGCGGGTCAAAAAATTATTACCGAAAAATAAAGTGTTATCGATTATTGTTGGGAGTCTTTTAGGATTCTTTTTCCCTTCTTGTGAGTGTGGGATTGTTCCAATCGTTCATCAGTTTGTCAAAAAAGATGTTCCGACCTATACAGCATTCGCTTTTATGATAACAGCACCGATCATTAACCCGATCGTTCTTTTCTCAACCTATATTGCATTTGGAAATTCGATAAAATTTGTTGTTTGGCGTGTTGTCGGCAGTATGTTGGTAGCGCTAGTTGTTGGTGTTTGGTTAGCGTATATCAATAAGGAAAACATTTTACAACAAACAACTTTTGAGGCGGATTGTACTCTTGAAGAAACTGAGCATACACATGAAAAAGAAACCTTTTGGCATAAGTGCTGGTCTGTTTTAACTCATGGAATTGATGAGTTTTTCGATACGGGTCGTTACTTGATTTTCGGTTCTTTGATGGCTGCTGCAATGCAGACCTATTTACCAACAGGTGCAATGTTACAATTAGGTCATACCAAAATTTTAGCAATTTTAGTTATGTTGGTTTTAGCTGCGACGTTGTCGTTATGTTCTGAGGCAGATGCATTTATTGGGTCCTCGTTATTGAGCTTGTTTGGCAATGGACCAGTTGTTGGTTTTCTTGTTTTTGGGCCGATGGTAGATATCAAGAATCTTTTGATGATGAAGCGTTATTTTAAAACGTCATTTATGTTGAAATTTGTAGGAATTGTCACGGTTGTCGTCAGTCTCTATGCATTAGCGATTTAAGGAGGAAAGAGTAGATGATTCGATTTTTAATCTTGATTGGCTACACGATATTGATGATGTTTTTGCAAGTATCGGGTAGGTTGAATCAATATATAAATGTTCATTATCGTTACTTGGCGATTATTTCGATGGCTCTTTCCTTTATCTTAGCAATCGTTCAGTTGATCCTTTGGAATAAGGAGGAAGATAAAGAATCCACAGAGCACCATCACCATGATGAGCATGATCACGGGTTGGATAAACCGTATCAAAGAGGAATAGCTTATCTTTTGTTAGCTTTGCCGTTAATGGTTGGTTTTTTGTTTCCGACAGTTAGCCTGGATACGTCTATCGTGGAAGCAAAGGGTTTTAATTTTCCATTAAGTAAAGAATCAGTAGGGGACCCAGATGTAGAAACGCAGTATTTAAAGCCAGATACGAGCATTTATTTTGATAAAACAGATTATGATAAACAGATGAAACAAGCATTATCTCACTATATCAAAGACGATCATGTGAAAGTAACGGAGGAAAATTATTTAGAAGTGATGGAGCTGATTTATAATTATCCGAGTGAATTTATTGGAAAAACAATTACTTACAAAGGCTTTGCTTTTAATGCAGCACAAAAAGAGCAGTCTGATTTATTTGTTTTTCGTTTTGGGATCATTCATTGTGTGGCGGATTCCGGTGTATTTGGATTATTAACAAAAATGCCCGATGGTCAGACTTTCGAAAATAACGAGTGGTTGGAGCTAACAGGAACCATTCATTCTGGCTATTATGCACCGTTTAAGCGAGAAATCCCAATGGTGGATGTGACAAAGGTGACATCAATAGAAGAACCCAAAAATCAATATGTTTATCGTTCGTTTTAAAAAACGAAGTAATCAATTAATTTTAGTGGGAGAGAGAAAACGAATGCATCGTTTTCTCTCTCCCACCTTTCTTATTTTTCCCAGATCAACTGATACTCTAGCTCACCAGTGCTGTCAAATTGTTCATGCACCTTTTGGAAGCCTTGCCTTTGATAGAAATGAAGGGCTTGCTTGTTTTTTGCATAAACGCAAAGACTTAATGAAGTAGTCGAACGTTTTGCTTCAGTTAAAAGTTTTGAACCGATTCCTTGACCGCGGTAGTCATTTTTTACAAAAATTCCAGCAATATATGTGCCAGTCATCCCTAAAAATGCACTAATTTGATCGCTCTCACTATAAGTATAAAGATCAGCTTGAGGTAGTTGTTCTTTTACAGAACTAAGATTCTTTTGCCAATAAGACTTTGGAATAAAGGGATGGGCTTCACAGTTGGCTGTCAGCCAAATGCCTAAAATAGTCTCTAACTCTGAGACCGTTAGATGATCGATTTTTTTGATCATGATTGTTTATCCTTTCTTTTTAAACGTATGAAAGAATCGCTAGTGCACTCATTTATTCACCCCTTACATTGATAGTATAAAAAAGCCTTGTTATTTCTCTTCATTTTTTCTGATTAAACTCAAAATCTCTCGTTTTTCTCTAAAGTTACGTATATTGTGATTTAACACCTCAGATAAAACCAAACCTAAAGCAATCGCACCTGCGATCATGATCGCTTGAACAGCAGAATTGATCGCCGTTTCATAATTGCCGATGACCAAGTTTCTGACAGCTTGATAAGCAAGCCCTCCAGGGACTAAAGGAACCATCCCAGGAATATTAAAAATCGTAACAGGTAATTTGAGCGCTCTTGAACAGATAAAACTTACTGCCGCTACACTCAAAGCACCCAATAAGGAGCCTAAAGCTGCATTAGCACCAAATTGAACGGCAAACCAATAAATCATCCAACCTGATGCACCCGATAGGCCGCAAGCGATAAGAGAGCGTCTAGGAACATTGGTGATGATCGCATATGCAGCAGAGGCTAGGAAACTAAAGATAAATTGAACGAATAGATCAAACATTTTAAACCCTCCAAATTCTTCTTACTATATGGAACAAACACTACAGCGACAGTTTAATAAAATAATTGAAAAACAAAAGCAATTGCAAAACCAATCATAGAAGCGGTCATCATCGCTTCTGTTCCTCTTGAAACACCTGAAAGATAATGACCTGCAAGCAAATCTCTCAGGGCATTAGTCATCTGAACACCGGGAACAAGGGGCATCACACAACCAATAATGATCATATCTTGATTGATACCTAATCCGCTTTGACTACTTAAAAGCGCTGCACAGCCAATAAAAAGGGCTGCTAAAAACTCAGAGAGAAATTTAATACGCAAGATTTTTAAACTGGAATAATAAAGCATATAGCCCACGCCTCCAATCAAACAGGTCAAAAATAAATCTGCCCAAACACCGCCGAATAAAATCATGATCGTACCACTGACGACTGCCGCACTGACAAATCTCAACCATAAAGGAAAGAATTTTCGTTCTTGTTCTACTATTTTTAATTGCTCTAATAATTCATCAAGGGTAAAAATACCAGTTACATATTCTCTAGAAAGCTGGTTGATCCTAGAGACTTTTTCTAAGTTGATCGAACGATTCAAAATTTGCACCATGCGAATTGTGGAAGTCCCGTCAAGCCCTACAAAAAGCCCTGTCTGGGTGACGTAACTGACTAAGCGATAATCGCCGGACGCCAAAGCAATACGGCTCATTGTATCTTCCACACGATACATTTCGGCATCACTTTCTAGCATGAGCTTGCCTGCTAATAAACATGTTTCTAAGACTTTTTCTATATCTAACGTTGCCATTTATTTTCCTCACTTTACCGTTCTATCCTACTTATCTAAGATTAGTATAGTTGATTATAGCCTGAAAAAATAGCACGGAACAGTAAAAATATAAATATCCCTCAACATTATGCACAAAGATCAAAACGATTGGTGTTCTATGATATATTCTCAATTGTAAGAATGTTTCGATAATTTGATATCGCTTTAGAACTTCTTAGCGTATAATAATAAAAAAGTATGAAACTATAAGAGGATTGGGATGATAAAAAATGATCTTACTGGGGTCTTTGATCAACGGGTTAGCCATTGTATTAGGAAGTTTACTAGGAGCAGTTTTGCGAAATATTTCAGAACAAATGAAAGAAACAGTCACGAAGGGAATTGGTTTAGGTGTCTTGGTCTTAGGGATTCAAATGGCATTTAAAACTTCCTCTTTTATTGTGATCTTGATTAGTTTATGTGTTGGGGCAATGGTTGGCGAAGGGGTGGGAATTGAAGATAAAATGAACGTTTTTGGCTTGGAATTAGAAAAGCGATATGCTAAACCAGGTAGTAATTTTGCTGAGGGGTTTATAACTGCCGCCTTGATCTTTCTGATTGGCTCAATGGGGATCATTGGCGCAATCGAAAGCGGTGTGGCGAATAATCATCAAACGCTATTTACAAAAGCCGTCATGGATGGGTTTATGTCGATCATGTTAACCGCAACTTTAGGCGTCGGTGTCCTGTTTTCAGCGGTGCCTGTTTTTCTGTATCAAGGAATCATCGCCGTAGCTGCTAGTATTTTGATGCGTTATATTCCTAAAGAACTCTTGGACGTGTTAATGGAGGAATTAAGTGCAATCGGTGGGTTGATGATATTAGGGATTGGGCTGAATATTATGGGAATCACCAAAATCAGAGTGTCTAACTATCTGCCAGGCATTCCTATTTTGATCCTCATCGTAACAGTATTATTTTACTTTTAAGTAAAAATGAGGATAAATTGTGACACACTGTTGTCATTATTAATATGATAAAGTCAATTTAACAAATCAAAGGAGTGGTCTAAATGACGATTCAATTAATCGAAAAAAATATCAGAGGAAAGAAAATCCGTACGAATAATAATCGTATAGATGAGATTATCGCTTTATGGAATCAAGTGCCAACAATGCAACTTAAAGGAGAGTTTTTTGCTGTGTATTCAAACTATGAAAGTAATTTTAAAGGAGAATATGATTTGTTGATTGGTAATGAACAGGCGGATTATCCTGACCAGTCACAAATCAAAGGCGGAGAGTATGTCGCAATTAAAGTTGAAGTTGCTAGTCCCGAAGGTGTGGGAGCCGCTTGGCAGAAAATTTGGAAAGATGAAGCTTTAGAAAAAAGACGTACTTATTTGTCAGACATAGAACATTACCAAGAAGATGGTTCAATTATGATTTATCTTTCTGTTTGAAATCAGCTATACTGTAGATAAAAAATTTAACCGATTTAGAAAATGAGGTTGGGACAGGAGTGTTTAATCCCGAAGGGATTGCTTCTGCTCCCACCGTTTATACGGATTCCTTGAGTCTGAGAGATAACTCGTAGAGTTGTGTCCCAGACTCTTTTTTTATGTATGTTATGTATAAATATTTAATTTTGTTGAATAAATTAATAAAAAACCGTTGACTTGTAAAAAGAAAAAACTTATACTAGGATCAATAACAAGTGTTTAATAAAAAATAAGCAGAAAAGAAGTGAAGTGGATGAAGGTTTCGATTGTTGGTGTGACTGGATATAGTGGGTTAGAACTTTTAAGATATCTCCGGCAACATCCATTCGTTGAGATTGTATCGATTCATAGTCATTCAATGAATAAAAAATCATTAGAAGTAATCAATCCGCATTTGAAGCAGCTGATTTCTTTACCTCTAGAAGTGATTGATCCTAAAAAAATCATGCAAAAAAGTGAGCTAGTTTTATTAGCAACACCATCTGGAGTAGCCAAAGAGTTAGCCTTACCTTTCATTGAAGCAGATTTTCCGGTGATCGATTTATCAGGTGACTTTCGTTTAAAGAATCCAGGTAGCTATGAAAAATGGTATGGATCGACAGCTCCACCAATGGAAAGTGTCAAAAAATTTGATTATGGATTAGCAGAATATAGAGAAAATCCTAAGTCAAAATGGATCGCAAATCCAGGTTGTTATGCAACGGCAGCAGAGTTGTCATTAGCACCATTATTGAAAGATGGAAAAATTGAATTAGATTCAATTATTATCGATGCTAAATCGGGAATTTCTGGCGCTGGTAAAAGCCTCTCGCAAACAACCCATTTCTCAGAGGCACATGATAATATGACACTTTATAAAATGAATAGTCATCAACACATTCCAGAAATCATGGAGCAGTTGAACAAATGGCAGCCTAATCTTTCAGCGATTCAGTTTTCAACATCATTGATCCCAGTCACTAGAGGTATTTTTTTAACCGCTTATGCAAAATCGACGGAACCGATTTCTGACGAGAAATTAGTCCAACTTTATCAAAATCATTTTGAAAAAAATTCATTTATTCGCATTCAAGAGGCTGGACATTACCCTGCACTCAAGCAAGTAATAGGCTCTAATTATTGTGATATGGGGCTTGCTTACAATCCCAAAACGAATTGCATCACGATTGTATGTGTGATTGATAATTTAGGGAAAGGGGCAGCTGGACAAGCTGTTCAGAATTTGAATATTTTTGCAGGCTACGATGAGCGATGCGGATTGGATCAAATACCGATTTATCCATAAATAATGACGAAATAACAAATAGAAAGTTTTAAATACAAAGGGAGCGGCAAACATGAAGAAGGTTATTGTTATAAAAATGGGCGGAGTAGCCAGTGACAACCTAACAAAATCATTTTTTGATCAAATTGATCAGTGGCAAAAAGAAGGCAAAAAAGTTGTGATTATTCACGGCGGTGGACACTATATTTCCGAGATGATGCAGCGTTTAGATGTGCCGGTAATGATTCAAGATGGTTTGCGGGTAACAACAGAAGAAACGTTAAAGATCACGCAAATGGTTTTGATTGGTCAAGTTCAACCAATGATCACAACTCATTTTCAGCAAGAAGGTTTTTCGGTCGTTGGACTAAATGCATCATGTGGCCAAATCATCACGGGAACTTTTCTAGATAAAAATACTCTAGGTGCTGTTGGTGAAGTTCAGCAAGTGGATACTGAATTACTGGAGCATTTACTTGAAACCAAACACATTCCGATCATTGCGCCTCTAGGTTTAACTAAAACAGGTGAGTGGCTGAATATTAATGCGGATCATGTCGCTTGTAAAGTAGCGGAGGAATTAAAAGCTGAAAAACTATACCTATTGACAGATGTTCCAGGAGTAAAGAAGGAAGATCAGTGGTTAAAAGAAATTTATACCAGTGAAGTCTCAAAACTAAAAATGGCAAACATCATCAAAGGTGGGATGTTGCCAAAATTAGAAAGTGCCGTTTCCGCAATCAAAGGTGGGGTAAAAGAAGTTCATATCACAAACCGACTTCAATATGCAGGAACGATCATCAAATCAAAGGGGGTTTATGCATGAGCTACTTATTTCCTAACTACCAAAGAAAAGCCATAGAATTGCTCAAAGGAGCAGGTAATACACTGACTGATAAGGAGGGGAAAAATTATCTTGATTTCACGAGTG
The DNA here is from genome assembly GCF_001730315.1 of Enterococcus ureilyticus. GTDB lineage: Bacteria > Bacillota > Bacilli > Lactobacillales > Enterococcaceae > Enterococcus_L > Enterococcus_L ureilyticus. The sequence goes on along the minus strand of NZ_MIKC01000001.1, from coordinate 82,115 downwards.
GGATCGGGGTGATGAATTTAGGTTACAATGATCCTGAATTGAATCAAGCGTTATCTGATCAAGCGAATCTTATATGGCACACGCCAAATCTATATGAAAATCATTTACAAGAAATCACGGCGAAGAAATTGGCGAATGGAAAAAAGTATATCAGCTATTTTTGTAACAGTGGAGCTGAAGCCAATGAAGCGGCAATAAAATTAGCTCGTAAAGCTACAGGTAAAAGTAAAATCATAACGTTCACTAATTCTTTTCATGGTCGAACCTATGGAGCAATGAGTGCAACTGGCCAAGCAAGTATTCATACAGGCTTTACGCCTTTAGTTCCGGATTTTATTTATGTCCCTTTTAATCAATTAACTCCTTTAGAAAGTGCAATAGATCATCAAACAGCTGCAGTCATGCTAGAGCTGATTCAAGGAGAAGGAGGCGTGTTGCCAGCAGATTTAATATGGATTCAATCTGTTCAGGCTCTTTGCCAGGAATATGGCGCTTTACTGATCATTGATGAAATTCAAACAGGAATCGGACGTACTGGTACTTTTTATGCATATGAACAGTATCAAATCGAACCGGATATTTTCACATTAGCAAAAGGGTTAGGGAATGGGATACCAGTTGGAGCGATGGTTGGTAAGACTAAATTAGCTAGTTTTTTTGGACCAGGTAGTCATGGGTCGACTTTCGGCGGGAATAAGTTAGCAATGAGTGTGGCGAGCAAAGTAATCGATCGAATCAACCAGCCTGATTTTTTAGAAGAGGTTCAAGCAAAGGGAGAAGCGTTACTGATTGGTTTAAATGAAATCGCAAAAAATAATCTGCTGATTGAAGCTGTCCGCGGTAAAGGATTGATGTTGGGGCTAGTGTTTTCAGATCAAGAAGTATTGAAACAAGCTATGGAACAATTAGAAGCAGAAGGCCTACTCACCTTGAAAGCAGGTCAAACCGTTTTACGTCTCTTACCCCCATTAACAATCACCTATGAGGAGATCAATCAAGCATTGCTGATAGTAGAAAAAGTAATAGACAACCTAAAAGCACAGAAAAAAGATAAAAATTGAAAGTGAGAAAAGTATATGATTAATTCCTTGTATGGTAAAAGCATTTTAAATCTGACAGAGTTAACAAAAGAAGAATTTCTAGCAATCATTGAATTAGCTGTAGCGATAAAAACGAATCCAGAGGCTTATCGTGGTGTTTTAGCTGGAAAGATTTTAGCGATGATTTTTGAAAAAAATAGTACACGTACACGGGTCTCTTTTGAAGCAGGAATTATTCAATTAGGTGGACAGGCGATTGTTTTAGACTCTAAAAGCACACAAATGGGGCGCGGTGAACCAATCAAAGATACAGCAAATGTGCTATCTAGTTACGTAGATGCAATCATGATCCGAACCTATTCAGATCAGATGGTCGAAGAATTAGCAAAAGAAGCCTCTATACCAATTATCAATGGCTTGACAGACGATCATCATCCTTGCCAAATTTTGGCGGACTTTCAAACCATTTATGAACAAAAAGGCAAACTTGAGGGCCTTAAATTAGCCTATATTGGTGATGGCAATAACATGGCTCATTCCTTTTTGCTAGGCGGAAGTTTAGTGGGTATGGACATAAGTATTGCAACACCTAAAGGATATGAACCCCGATCTGAATTCGTTGAACAGGCTCAAAAAAATGCAGAAACAAGCGGCAGTAAGATCGAAATTTTAAATGATCCGACTCAAGCTGTAAAGAATGCAGATGTTCTAGTGACTGATGTCTGGGCAAGTATGGGAGATGAAGCCGAGCAGAAAGAACGGGCAGAAATTTTTAAATCATTCCAAGTCAACAATCGATTGACTGTCCAAGCAAAGAAAGATTATCTATTCTTGCATTGCCTTCCAGCTCACCGAGGGGAAGAGGTAACGGCAGATATTATCGATGGAACCCATTCAGCAATTTATCAAGAAGCAGCTAATCGTCTCCATGCACAAAAAGCCTTACTAGTCAAAGTGATGGCCAATCTATAGAAGTTGAAATGACACTGAACGATTTTCGTTAAAGTGTCATTTTATTTTTTTACAGGTATACATAGTCCATTGACTTGTGGTCTGCTGATTGATCAAGGAAAAATCAAATGTAGATAAATATCTTTGGAAATCTGCAGAGTTTTTTAATTTAGGTAAAAAGTAATTGATTTTAGCAGTCTCACAGGCAAAGATGACAACACCATTTGGTTTAAGTACTCGATAAATTTCTCGTAAAGCTCGGTCTAAATCACTCCAGTGGAAATGCGTTTGAAAAGCCGTCACTAAATCAAAAGTTTCAGCGGTAAAAGTAAGATGATGAACATCCATTGATTCAAAGTTAATTTTATTGTCTGGGTATTTTTTGTAAGCTTGCGATATAGCAGCTTCAGAAAGATCAATGCCTGTAATGGATAGGGAATTTTTTCGTTGTAAAAGATAGGCGCTCGAAGCCCCATTGCCGACGCCTATATCCAAAATAGCGGAATAATCATTTAAATTAACGTTGTTTATTGCCCACTCAACTAAAGGCAGATAAACACCATTCCAAAGACGCATCATTAAAATTCCAATCAAACCAGTAGGTTTTTTTGATTGACTTAATAAAAACCAAAACAGAAAAATCAATACTAACATAACGATGACTAGTCCCAAAATAAACATCAAAAAACTCCTTTGTTTTATCTTTTACTCTTTCAAATAGTATACAATAAAAAAACAGCTTTCAGAAAAAAGAATGATCAATATCCATTATAATTACGCCTAAAATCGAATTATCCTCTTACTATTCCGTCAATTCTGTCAAAATTAAAGGAAATCTTTAATATATGGCAGGAAATATTAAGTTTTGTTTGTAGTTTTGCCTTGTTTTTAGTAGAATGGAACTGTATGAATAGAATAAAAGTGAGGTGTAGATAAATGGGTTTTACAGATGAAACTGTACGTTTTGATTTTGATGACAGCCGTAAGAAGGAAGTAAGTGAAACTCTGGCTACTGTATACAAGGCTTTAGAGGAAAAAGGATATAATCCGATCAATCAGATTGTGGGCTATTTACTTTCTGGAGACCCGGCCTACATTCCTCGTTATCAAGACGCTCGAAATTTGATTCGTCGTCACGAACGAGATGAAATCATGGAAGAGCTAGTTAAATATTACTTATCTGATCATGGGATCACTATTCGATGAGAGTAATGGGACTTGATGTAGGGTCAAAAACGGTAGGAATTGCTGTTAGTGATCCCTTTGGCTGGACAGCACAAGGTGTGGAAATCATTCGGATCAATGAAGTTCAGGAAGAATTTGGTTTTGAACGGTTAGCAGAATTAGTGAAAGAATATGAGGTAACGCGCTTTGTGGTGGGTTTACCCAAGAATATGAATAATTCGATCGGCCCAAGAGCGGAAGCATCAATGGCTTACGGCAAAAAAATCGAAGACATGTTTCACATTCCTGTTACGTATCAAGATGAACGTTTGACGACAGTTCAGGCAGAACGCATGTTAGTTGAACAAGCGAACACCTCAAGAGCGAAAAGAAAAAAAGTAATCGATAAAGTAGCAGCTGTCATGATTTTACAAAATTATCTAGATGGTGCTAGCAATAAAATTTAAACGACTTGTTGAAAAACAAGTGTCAGATAAAAGGAGAGCATAACAATGACAGAAGAGCATAACCACGATCACGAAGGGCATGAACACATTACACTAGTTGATGAACAAGGCAACGAAACACTATACGAAATTCTTTTAACCGTTGATGGGCAAGAAGAATTTGGTAAAAATTACGTACTGCTATATCCAGCTGGCGTTCCAGAGGAAGAAGATGTTGAATTACAAGCATATGCTTACATCGAAAACAACGAAGGAACAGAAGGCGAATTACAACAAATCGAAACAGACGCTGAATGGGATATGATTGAAGAAGTTTTCAATACATTCATGGCGGAAGAAGAAGAATAAAGCTAAAAAGTGAGCTGAACCCTTGAGACATAGGGGTTCAGCTTTTTTATTTTACCAACGAATCTAAAGAAAAACAATCCAAATGTAATCCTACATATATTCATAGTTTCCTTTAATCATTTGCTCATATTCATATTTTATTCAGTATATGTTAAACTGAATAAGAAAATATAAAAAAACAGAAGATAGAAATAAATTCTTAAAATCTGATTCAAAGGACTGTGAATCAATAGATTCAATTAAGCAAGGATAGTTACACATGATTTTATTGTAAATATTTATAAATAATATAAAACCTAAAAGTAGATGGTGAAGAAATAAATGCATTCAATTCATGACTATGAAATAGAGAGCTACCGTGTTGATTTCAAAAAGAATACAATAATATTGGATATATCTTATAATCAAGACAAAAAACAGCTCATATTTTATGATGTTTTTTGCTATAGATTTTACGAAGAAATGCCGTATAGTATCTTCTTTGATTTGGAGAAAAGACCAATAGAAAATTTCTTTAGGGAGAATAAGGAATTGCTAATCCAAGGGCAAAGATATGCATGGCCAATAATGTACGATTCATTACAAGAGTTAGAAGTACAGATAAAAAATTCTTCCTTACATTATCATGTACTCACGTCCTCTTATGGATTAAATGGCTGGATTCTAGCTGAACGAGTCGATATTATTACGGCTAAGTAAAGGATGATAAAATCAAAAAAGGCTCTATCCTAATGAGGGATACCCAGATAAAAAAGGAGTTTCACTATGAAAAAAATGATTATCTTATTCAGTACGTTCTTAATAATTACACTGACAGGTTGTTCTTTGGATAAAAAAACGAATCCATCTATCGATTCTTCCAATGATACACGGACTACTTCTGAAAAAGAACAAGTAAGTATTTCCCAAAAGGATTACACGTCACTTGTTGGACTGTGGGCGTGTTTAGATGAAGCAGCAATTGGTGATCAAGTATCTATCAAACAAAACGATGATGGATTAACGATTCAATATGCTGGTGAAGAGGAGACCGTGACAGAATTTATCGAAAAAAAATCAGAAAAAAATAGCAGCTATTTCAGATTTGAAAACAAAAATGATGAAACGGCCTATATGATTGATTTAAAAGCAGACGGAACGATAATCCTTAACCGAGGCACAACTAATGCTGAAATGACAGGGGAAAGTAAACCGATGGCATATAAGAAAGTAAAAGATACTACGGACGAAAAGCCAAAAAACAATAAAGGAGCAGCTAATTTTACTTTACAAGCTATCAAAGAAGAAGTAGAAAAAACTGGGGATTTTGAGATGTTCAAAAAGGATTTAGATTTTGATGATGATGATTTTAAAGTATTAGCAATTCAAGAAAGTGATGGGTATAGTTTTATTAGTGGTCCTGATAACGGAGAACCCGCAGCGGTTGTTAAAGATGAAAGCGGCAATACAATTCGGGAAGACAATCCCTCAACAGATCCTAGAGCAACAACACTTAAAGAGGCAAGGGAATTGATTGAGACATTGAAAAATAACCAAGTAAATCATAATTAAATGGTTGCGTTGTTTTTTCTCTAAAACAAAGAGCTGAAATTCGGTATCGAGTTTCAGCTCTTTTCTGCATAATAATCAAGTCTCGATTTCATTTTTTTCTTTTTGATAATACATGGAAAGAATCAACCCAATTCCAATGAAATTAGCTAAATAAGCAGTTCCGCCTTGGCTGATAAAAGGCAGTGGAATACCAGTTAAGGGCAGCAAACCAATATTAGAGCCAATATTTTCAAGAATATGGAACAAGAAATACATGATCACTCCTGTTGTAATATAAGCATAAAACTCTCGCTTAGCGTGTAACGTACAGATCAGCATTTGATAAATCAAATAGAAGAAAAGTAAAATCAATAAACAAGTTCCAAGAAAGCCGTAAGCTTCTCCAATTACTGTAAAAATCATATCCGATTCCCTAACTGGTACATAAACTTGCAAATTTGTCAGTCCTTTTCCGACTAATTCACCAGAACCGATCGCTGTCAGTCCGCGCGCTTGCTGAAAAGAAATAGAATCAGCGTATTCAAAGGGATTAAGCCAAGCGTGGATTCGATTAAATTGATAAGGTTTAAAATGGAGATAAGAAAGTAGTTTTTGACCTTGTTCAGTTAAAACCAGTAGAATTCCGCTAATCCCAACGATGCTTAGCCCAGCGAATCCAACTGTTAAAATTTTCCAGGAACAGCCAGAAACGACAACCATGCCTAAAAAAATGGAGACAAAGACTAAACTTGTTCCGAAATCTTTTTGATAAAACATTAATGCCAATATTGGTAAACTAACCAGACTCATTGCGCCTAATAAACGGAAATCATCTTTTAGAATAGAGGACGTTTGTGTTTGTTGTCTTTTTTTGGTAATAATGTAGGCTAACATTAAAATATAGCCAAGTTTCATGAATTCTGATGGTTGAAATGAAAAAGGACCTAAACGAATCCAACGCTTGGTACCTGTAGCAGCGGCCATAACGGGATCATGAAATTTTATCAGTAAGCTCATTAAAAGCAAAGAGAGACTGTAAAAGACAGGGGTCAATTTCCATAAATAGTTAATTGGAATAAACATTGTGGCAAACATTGAAAAAATGCCCAATACTGTCCATAAAAGTTGTTTTTTCAATAAAGGAAATATAGAATCCACCGTTGGGTCAGCTTGAAATGCACCGTATTGTGCAATAAACCCAACTAAGATTAGAAGAAAAACAGGTAAAAGTAATGCATAATTTACAGGTTCCCTTTTAGAAGGCAAGGCTCGTTTCATGTTGTCCCTCCTTGTGCTTGGAATGTCTCTCTGATTTCTGTGGCGCGTGCATTTAAAGCTAGTCCGAGTGTCACGCTTAATATCAGCAAACTAGAACCGCCGTAACTAATAAAAGGGAAGGTCAGACCGGTCATTGGAATGTAGCCTAAAAGACTACCGACATTCACAGAAACTTGCAGACAAAGCAGCGTACCGCAGCCAATATAAAGATAAGAATAATAAAGTGTTTTTGACTTTATTGCTAACAAAAATAAACGACCCACAATAAAGAAAACCAAAAATAAAATACCTAAAGAAACAATCAGGCCCAATTCTTCAATACAAATAGCAAAGATAAAATCTGTATCTGCTGCAGGTAAAAAGCCTTTTTTCTGAATACTATTACCTAAACCACGCCCGAAAAATCCGCCGTTGTGTATAGCGTAATAAGCATTTGACGTTTGAAACCCTTTACCTGTAGGATCGATGAAAGGGTTTTGCATCACTTCAAAACGTGTGACGAGATAACTAAACTTTTGCGGCATCCAGTTTTTTGGTATGGCTAATAAAAGAACAGTTCCCAAACGTTTGAGTGCCATAAAACTAATCAAAGCCAATGACATAAATAGTGGGGATAGCCCGCTGGATAAAAATAAGGTTAAAACCAGAATGAAAATCATTGATGCCCCAGCTATATTGGGTTGAATCGCAACAAAACACATAAAGAAAAGCGACACCATAAGGGATCGTTTGTGATTTTTGATTGTGAATGGACGTAAAACATTATCTTTGGCTAAGTTTGCTGCTAGATAAAGAACTAGAATCAACGGGACTAATTCAGAGGGTTGAAATAAAAGGACACCTAAATTGATCCACCGTTTTGCTCCACCTACACTAGTTCCAATCAATGGCAAAGCAGCGATTGAAAGAAAGGTGAGAAAAAGTAACATGAATAATAGTTTAGGTTTGCGCAGTACATTTAAGTGAATCCGATAAACAATACTCATGCAAAGTAAACTAAAAAGGAAATACATGGTTTGCTTGATGGCTTTACTAGCAGTGCCTAACTCACTGTCTAACAAGTGATAAGAGCTAGAACTGTAAACCATTAAAATGCCGATGATACAAAGAATCAGATACGGAAGTAAAATATAAAAATCTAGATACTGTAGTTTGGATGGTCTGCTAAGCCGTTTCATCTTTTTGCTCCATCATTCAAAAAATCGTGAATGGCAAGTTGATTTTGTTCCTCGTCAATTTCCAAGACACTGCCAGCTTCGGTATAATCATTAAACGCCCAGCTACCTGAGACTGGGATGGAAAGGGTCTGTAGATTTTTGACTTTACCAGTTAGAAAATCTTTTGCTAAATCGACAAGGACATCTGCTGGAATGTTTGTATCCAAGTAGCCAACAGCTTCACCAGCAATTTTAGGTAATTGTAAGAACGAAACGGCATTTTTAGACTGCTTTGCTAATGCATCCATCACTTGCTGCTGCCTCCTTACTCGACCAAAATCTCCTTCTTCATCCATTCTAAAACGAGCATACTGTAACAACGTATTGCCATCCATGACTTGGATACCTTTTTTGATATCAACATTGTCTAAATTAATATCTTTTTCTGCGTCAATTTCGATTCCTTTAGGATAAAGCTCATTGATCAAACGGATAAAATTATTAAAGTCGGCTGAAATGTAATAATTGATCGGTAAGCCGAAAGAATCGTTAAGGACTTTTCTAGTTAACTCTGCTCCACCAAACGCATAAGCGGCATTGATTTTCTCTAAACCATATTCTGGGATTTTGACATAAGAATCCCTCATGATCGAAACAAGTTTTGGTTGTTTGGTCTCGCTATTATAATGAGCGACCATAAGCGTATCTGCTCGACCGCCATCTTCATCATCTTCACGACCATCATCACCAATCAGCATAATGGTGATTTCTTTCATATTTGTTTGTTGATCACCGGAAAAATCTTTGTTTTTCGTAGGATTTACTTGAGATTGTGCTGCTTTTTTTCCATTATGGAAGCTGATTACAGTGTAACTGCCGATTGCTGCAAAAAGGAGAACAATACAAAGCAGCGTACAAATTACGATTTTGTTCACTAGTTTCATTTTTTATTCCTCGCTAATCATTTTAATTGATCATCAAATAAAGTGTGCATTAGGAAATCGACTTAGATGTCGGTATAAAAAGATAGTTGTGCTACATATAAAAGGTATTAACAGCTTTATATCAAAAAAACGTTGATATCTCTGCTTATTCACCTCCTGCTAATTAAAAAGCTGAGAAATACCTTATTTATTAAAACAAAAAACCTTCGCTTAACTAACTCAGCGAAGGTGGATTGATTGCAGCACAAATAGAGCTTTTCATCATTCTCATCGTTGAGTTTTAGCACTATGAAACGTAAAAAGCTGAGCTTTTAGCTACTTTGTGAAAAGCCTTAATTCGACAATTCCTGTCCTACCCATGCCTGTCTTTCGACATTTTTGAGCAGTAGCCTGTGTTTTCATAGGAGCCTCACCTAACAAGTTATTCAGATCGCCTTAAATATAGTGAAGATCTTGACTAAAGTCAATAAAGTGAATATTAAATTTTTTATAATAAAACGTTGTGAAATATGCTGACAGGTGTTATTTTATCTCAACTAAAATAGCACTTTAACCATTAAGGGCACGGTTTTCACTTATCTGATAAGGTTCTACTTTTATATGATTTTGATTTGGAAAAGTTTAATGGTCATTTCTTTACATTTTCTTAAACATATACAGACAAAATACACACGTTTGTAAAACAGAAGCAAATAAAATCCCAAATAGACATCGCATCGGGTTAACATTTATTGTAAGATAGAAAGAAGTGAAAGAATGCGTTTACGGCATAATGAAATGGGGAAAAATAAATGGGCTACAAAAAGACTTCTCAAGGAAATTGGATACTGGTCGAGAATGAAAATGGTGCAACTCTGGGTTATTCAACGGCTTCAGGTGTTACTTTGATAGAAGAAGATGGTTTTGCTTTTAAAGATTTAAATAAGAATGGACTTTTAGATCCTTATGAAGATTGGCGCTTGCCGCTTGAGGAGAGAATTGAAGATTTAACTGCAAAATTGACGATCGATCAGATTGCTGGATTAATGTTGTATAGTAGGCATCAAACGGTTTCTAAAAGTCAGAATCATTTTGTGGAAATGTTCTCAGGAACGTATGACGGAAAATCGCTAGATCATTATAGCGGATCTATTGCGAATTTAACGGATCAGCAAAAAGAATTTTTAGAAAAAGATCATATTCGTCATGTCTTATTAACACTGGTGGATGCTCCTCAAATTGCTGCTGAGTGGTCGAATAATTTACAAGCAATGGCTGAAAGTTTAGATTTGGGTATTCCAGTAAACGTCAGCTCAGATCCAAGACATAGCACTAGTGCTGATACAGAATTTAATGCAGGTGCTGGTGGGGATATTTCAAAATGGCCAGAGCAATTGGGCTTAGCTGCAACATTCGATCCTGGCTTGGTAAAGCAATTTGGTGAAGTCGCAAGTCAAGAATACAGGGCACTTGGCATCACAACTGCCTTATCTCCGCAAATTGATTTAGCGACAGAGCCACGCTGGATGCGTTTTTCTGGAACATTTGGAGAAGGGGTCAAATTAGTCACCGATTTGGCTAAAGCTTATTGTGATGGTTTTCAAACAACTGAATATGAAACGGATGGCTGGGGCAGTGAAAGCGTCAATGCAATGGTCAAGCACTGGCCTGGTGGCGGAAGCGGTGAAGCTGGTCGTGATGGTCATTATGGTTATGGTAAATATGCAGTTTATCCTGGTAATAATTTTAGTGAACATTTAAAACCATTTCTTCATGGTGCATTTGATCTAGAAGCAGGAACCAAAAAAGCTTCTGCTGTGATGCCTTATTACACAATTTCTTATGATCAAGATCAAAAAAATCACGAAGATGTCGGAAATGGATTTAGTGAATATATCATCAATGATTTATTGCGTAAAAAGTATGCGTATGACGAAGTTGTTTGTACAGATTGGTCGATTACAGCAGACGCGGTCAAATTAGATCAATTTATTGATGGAAAAAGCTGGGGCGTAGAAAGCTTAACGGTGGAAGAACGTCATTATAAAGCATTGGCAGCAGGTGTTGATCAGTTCGGTGGAAATAATGAGATAGCGCCGGTTTTGGCTGCTTATGAATTAGGTATCGCTGAACATAGCGAGCAAGTGATGAAAGAAAGATTTCGTATCTCAGCTCGTCGAATATTGAAAAATATTTTTCAAACAGGTCTATTTGAAAATCCCTATTTGATACCGAAGCGATCAGAAGAAATAGTAGGTAATCCTGAATTTATGGAACGTGGCTACAAGGCACAGCAAAAATCTTTAGTTTTACTAAAAAATAAACATCACTTGTTGCCGTTAAAAAAACAAACAAAAGTGTATATTCCTAAACAAAAAATTGGTGAATCCTCAGATTGGTTTGGTAATGTTCAGCCTGCTTGTGAAAAAGAACCGGTTAATCCTGCTATCGTAGAAAAGTATTTTCAAGTTGTAGAATCTCCAGATAGAGCGGATGTTGTGCTTGTTTTTTTAGACTCACCGAAAACAGTTGGTTATGCTAGTGATGCTGAGGGAAATGGCTATTTGCCGATTAGCTTACAATATTTACCTTATACTGCTAAATACGCTCGGAAAGAAAGTTTGGCTGGTGAAGACCGTTCCTATTTTGATAAAAGCAATATAGCAGCTAACAATCAAGATATTGAAACGATTATGACAATAAGAAAAGATTTTCCAGACTTACCGATTGTCGTTTCTCTCATGATGAAAAATCCCACAATAGTGAAAGAATTCGAGCAGCTTGTGGATGGAATTATCGCAGATTTTGGTGTCCAAACACAAGCGATATTGAGTGTTTTGAGTGGTGAGGCTACGCCTTCCGGATTATTGCCGTTTCAGATGCCTAAAAATATGGAAACGGTTGAACAACAACAAGAAGATGTTCCATTTGACATGATTTGCTACAAAGATGAACTAGGTCATGTATATGATTTTGGTTACGGCATGGATTTTGAGCATCAAATTAAAGACAAGCGCTTGAATTATCGAAACTAAAATGGTTGAGAGGTTGCTTTTGCTCACACCGTTTATTCGCATTCTAGGTGACTGAGGTGTAACTCGCAGAGTTATGTCTCAGTCACTTTTCCTTTTTGCCAAACAAATCGTTAAACAAAAAGAAGCTTCCATGCTATAATCATAAAAAATGATACAGGTTTTAAAACTGTATTATAAAATTTTGTATTTAGTGATGTTATTCAATGAAAAATTCTTTCTTAAGGTTATTTATATGTAATGAAACACTATTGAATAGGGAGTGTAACACGTGGCGGATAAAAGCAGAAATGGTGCTGAAGTGATTGTAGAAAGTTTAAAAAATCATCAAGTTGATTATGTCTTTGGGATTCCAGGAGCAAAGATCGACGGCTTGTTTAATGCATTAGTTGACGACGGCCCAGAATTAATCGTAACGCGGCACGAGCAAAATGCGGCATTTATGGCGGCAGCGGTTGGACGCTTGACCGGACATCCTGGCGTAGTAGTTGCAACAAGTGGTCCAGGTGCCAGTAATCTTGCAACAGGTTTAGTCACAGCAACAGCAGAAGGTGATCCTGTATTGGCGATTGGCGGTCAAGTGAAACGACGTGACTTGTTAAAATTAACGCATCAAAGTATGAACAACGCTGCCTTATTTGAGCCAATTACGAAATATAGTGCAGAAATTCAAGATCCAGAAACTATTTCTGAAGTGTTAGCAAATGCTTATCGGTTGGCGAAATCGTCAAAAAGGGGAGCCAGTTTTATCAGTATTCCTCAAGATGTAGTGGATAGTTCAGTTGAATCAGCTAGTATCAAGCCGCTAAGTGATCCAAAAATCGGATCAGCTTCACCTGAAGACATTCAGTATCTGTCTGAATTAATTCAAGGAGCTGAGTTACCTGTTTTATTAGTTGGCATGAGAGCATCAACTGCAAAAGAAGCAAAAGCAATTCGTGACATTGTTACCAAAACCAAAATTCCAGTGGTGGAAACATTCCAAGCAGCAGGTGTGATTTCTAGACAATTAGAAGATCATTTCTTTGGACGAATCGGCTTGTTCCGTAATCAACCTGGCGATATGCTATTAAAACGTAGTGATTTAGTCATTGCGGTTGGGTACGATCCGATTGAGTATGAGGCTAGAAATTGGAACGCAGAAGGGGAATCTAAAATTATAGTAATTGATGATACACCAGCTGAAATCGATCAATATTTCCAACCAGAAAGAGAATTGATTGGCGATATTGCACAGACATTAACGGTTCTTTTACCAAATATCGAGGCTAAAACGTTGTCAAAGAAAACAAGAGACTATTTGAATGTCTTACATGAGAAATTAGTTAAACGAGATGATATCAAAGAACGAGCGACGAATGGCTTGATTCATCCTTTGGAGGTTATTGAAACGTTACAAACTATTGTGACGGACGAGATGACGGTTACGGTGGATGTAGGCAGTCATTATATTTGGATGGCTCGTCATTTTAGAAGCTATGAACCGAGACATTTACTTTTTAGTAATGGTATGCAAACACTAGGTGTGGCACTTCCATGGGCGATTTCTGCTGCGTTAGTTCGTCCGAATACACAAATCATCTCTGTGTCAGGAGACGGGGGTTTCTTATTTTCTGCCCAAGATCTTGAAACAGCAGTTCGTAAAAAATTGAAAATCATCCATTTGATTTGGAATGATGGGCGCTATAATATGGTTGAATTTCAAGAACAGCTAAAATACCATCGGATTTCGGGTGTAGACTTTGGACCAGTCGATTTTGTGAAATACGCTGAAGCTTTTGGTGCAAAAGGCATAAGAGCAGAAAATAGTGATGAACTAAGAGAGGCAATTTTAACTGGTATCAAAACAGAAGGTCCAGTCGTGATCGATATTCCAATTGATTACCAAGACAACGAAAAACTTGGTGAAACGATTTTGCCGGATCAGTTTTATTAGAAAGGTGATAGCAATGACAAAAGAAGCAATTTTATACCAGCATGGGACGCTAGGGGCATTAATGGCTGGTTTAATGGATGGTACGGAAACAATTGCTAATATTTTGGAAAAAGGTGATTTTGGGATTGGCACTTTAGCTGGCCTAGATGGAGAACTGATTATTCTAGATGGAAAAGCGTATCAAGGGAGAGAAGATGGTGCTTTGATCGCCATTAATGAAGAACAAAAGACCCCTTATGCAGCAGTAACGAACTTTAAGCCGACAATCAAGTTTCCCATTGAGCACTCTGCAAATAACCTGCAAATCAATACGTTGATTCGTGAACAATTAAAGAGTGAAAATCTTTTTCACGCAATCAAAATTCATGGGAAATTTAAAGAAGTACGTATACGAGCAATGCCTAAGCAAGAAAAACCATATAAACGATTAGTTGAAGTGTCTAAAGAACAACCTGAGTTTGTTAAAAGAGATGTTTCTGGTACGATCATTGGCTTCTTTACTCCTGAATTGTTTCAAGGCGTTGCGGCAGCGGATTTTCATTTGCACTTTATTGACGATGAGGAGACGTTTGGTGGTCATTTGATGGATTTTGAATTGGAATCTGGAACAATTGAAATCGAACCAATGGATTCTTTATTGCAGCATTTTCCCAAAAATGATGAGACATTTATTCATACTGAAATCGATTATGCTGATTTGGATAAGGAAATTCAAGAAGCAGAGTAAAACTTGCCTAAGACAGTTGGTCAAACCGTCTTAGGCAAGTTTTATTTGGCAGCGATTTTTTTCGCTTTTTCAGTATTCGCAAAATGAAGTTTGGCATATTTACTTAGTAATTCGATTCCGCCTTTGGCTAATATGGCAGCTGCAACTTTATCCGAAGTGGCGCCAGCTCCAGAAGGAACGTTCATTCCTAATTCTTTTGATTCTTTGTCTAGTTCTTCTAAGAAGGCTGCTCGGCTAATAATCGACGCAGCTGCAACTGCGACATGGTATTGTTCGCCTTTGGTAATAAAGTACAGCTTTTCAGTGACCTGATTTTGTTCACTGCGGACATACTTTTTATAATTGGTTTCTGGTGTAAATTGATCGATCAAGATGGCTTCTGGTTTTATAGGGGCAATGTCTTTCAATAATAAATAAATAGCCTGATTATGAAGAGCGACTTTCATATGGACTGCATTGTATTTAGGCTGGATTTGATTATATTTTTCTGGTTCAACAATTAGCAATCTGTGTGGGATCAGCTCTTTAATAACTGCAGAAAGCTTTACGATCTGTGGGTCAGTCAACTCTTTTGAATCTCTAACACCAAGTGCTTTTAACTTTGTAACCATTGTTTTATCTACATAAGCAGCACAGACTGTGACAGGTCCAAAATAACTACCGTTACCAACTTCGTCGCTACCTAAGACAGAAAGCTGACTAAAGTTGGCAGGCAATATCGTTGTCTTTTTTGAAGAGGCGTTATGCGCTTTTTTACCGGGCACAGCGTTTCCCCATCTAGCGGCAGCTTTTTCAGCATCAGGTCCTTGAAAAACGATTTTACCTGAGGTGTAGGCGGTAATAGTGGTGCTTCCGACTTTTGCTACAAAATCAGTATAAGGAACAGTTTTATTTAGTAGATTATTTTTATAAAAGGCGTGCATTTTTTTTATCGTATCTTTCGTAACTTTAATTACCTGTGTTTGTGACATGGAGGTACTCCTTTCAAATCTTCCTATTCATAGTAAAACAAAAAAATAGAAAAGTGAAGTAAGATTCTTTGATAATTTGAAAAAGTAAATGAAGAGAAAAGCCAGTTTAATAACCTAGATTTGAGTTTTCAGTCAATCTATGATAGAATACATTATAAGTAATGATACTAGTTTGAGTGAGCGGATTTCTGCTCACTCTTTTTAATGGAGTAACATAAAAAAATAGTTGTTGAAACGTTGATTTAGTTCACTTTTCAATATTCAGTTATGTGAATCAGCCCTTTTCAATCAGAGTAATAGAGCACTCGACAAAGAAATGTCGAAAGTCAAAATACCTGTTTTTTATTAGAGCTGCAATATATACTCCGCTTTTCTATTGTCTAGTTGTATGAAGCCGTTTTTAAGCAACACCTCGGCACGATTCATTCTTCTTTTCTAAAAACTAGTACGTTACATAAATCTCGAAGGAGGCGAAAATTTTGAGTAGTGTTGTGGAAACTGTTACCGAGTTAGTCACACCAATCTTAGAAAAACAAAATTTTGAACTTGTAGAAGTAGAGTTTGTCAAGGAAGGAAGAGACTGGTTTCTCCGTGTCTTTATTGATAAAGAAGGCGGTATTGATATCTTAGACTGCGCGCTTGTCAGTGAACAGCTAGATGAAAAGCTTGATGCTATGGATCCTGATCCGATTCCTCAAGCATATTTTCTGGAAGTGTCCTCTCCGGGAGCTGAACGTCCCTTGAAGAAGGAAAGCGACTATGAACAAGCAGTTGGAGAATACATTCATGTTTCACTGTATCAAACAATTGAAGGTGAAAAACAATTTGAAGGTGTCTTAAAATCACTTGATAAAGACCAATTGACCTTGACAGTCAAAATTAAAACAAGAGTCAAAGATTATACATTTGAACGAAAAAACATTGCAAAAGCTCGTTTGGCAATTCAGTTTTAATCAGTAAAAATAGAAAGCAGAACGTTCCAGTTGTTGCTTATCACAGGATGCAAGGATCGATCTATAAACAGTTGATCCGCTCCGTTGACCTTTCATTTAGACAGTAGGAGGAAATGATAAAAAATGAGCAAAGAAATGTTGAATGCATTGGATGCATTAGAAGCTGAAAAAGGTATTTCTAAAGAGATTGTGATTGACGCATTGGAAGCAGCCTTAGTTTCCGCATATAAAAGACATTACGGGCAAGCCCAAAATGTTGAAGTCGAGTTCGACAATAAAAAAGGCAACATCCATGTCTATGCCGTAAAAGAAGTGACCGAAGAAGTCTTTGATTCACAACTAGAAGTGTCATTAAAAGAAGCCATGGAAGTAAACAAAGCGTATGAAATGGGTGACAAAATTCGGTTTGAAGTAACACCCAAAGATTTTGGCCGCATTGCAGCGCAAACAGCAAAACAAGTTATTTTACAACGCGTTCGTGAAGCAGAAAGAAACATTATCTACAACGAATTCAGTGCATATGAAAATGACATTATGCAAGGAATCGTCGAAAGACAAGACCGTCGTTATATTTATGTAAACTTAGGCAAGATCGAAGCAGTGTTATCTAAACAAGATCAAATGCCAAATGAATTTTATCAACCACATGATCGTATCAAAGTGTACGTTTCAAAAGTTGAAAATACCTCAAAAGGTCCGCAAGTTTTCGTTAGCCGTAGTCATCCTGATTTATTGAAGCGATTATTTGAACAAGAAATCCCAGAAGTGTATGATGGAATAGTAGAGATCGTCAGTATTGCTCGTGAAGCGGGTGACCGTTCTAAAGTTTCTGTCCGTTCAACTGATTCCAATATTGACCCTGTTGGAACGTGTGTAGGACCAAAAGGACAACGTGTTCAAGCTATCGTGAACGAATTAAAAGGGGAGAATATGGATATCGTTGAATGGAGTGAAGACCCAGCTGTTTTCATCAGCAACGCACTGAATCCGGCCCAAGTAGTCGATGTTATCTTTGATCCAAACAACAGCAAAGCTTGTACAGTTGTGGTTCCTGACTATCAGTTATCACTTGCTATCGGTAAAAGAGGTCAAAATGCACGTCTAGCAGCAAAATTAACTGGCTTTAAGATCGATATCAAACCTGAATCTGAAATGGAAACTTATTATGCTGAACAAGCAGAAAATCAAGCAACCGTTGAAGAAGATGCATTTGACGAGGCAATCGTGGCATCTGACATGACTGCAGATGATTATGAAAATGTGGCATTTGAAGAAGAAACAGTAGAAGACGAAGAACAAGTTTAACGATTTGGAGGGAATGAAATGAAAAAAAGAAAAGTCCCGATGCGTAAATCTGTTGTTTCAGGTGAAATGAAACCGAAAAAAGAATTAGTTCGAATCACACGCTCTAAAGAAGGTGAAGTTGCAATCGATCCCACAGGTAAAATGCCGGGTCGAGGTGCTTATGTTTCACTTGAACCTAAAGAAGTCCAAGCTGCATGGGACAAACGAATTTTAGATCGTGTGTTGGAGACAACATTAACGGATGTTTTTTACCAAGAATTATTAGACTATGTTGAACACCAAAAAGCACGTAAAGAGCTGTTTGGCAATGAATAAAGAAAAAATATTAAATTTATTAGGTTTGGCTATGAGAGCTGGAAAACTAGTGACCGGTGAAGAATTGACAATCGGTGATATCCGTAGTAATAAAGCAAAATTTGTTTTTGTTGCCTCAGATGCTAGTGAAAATACAAGAAAGAAAATTAAGGATAAATGTTCTTATTACAATGTTCCATACAATGAGTCGCTTTTACATGCAGAATTAAGTCACGCAATCGGTAGAACGCGTATGGTGATCGGCATCAATGATCAAGGCTTTGCGACCAAGTTCAAGGAACTAATCAAAGGTTAGGAAGGTGATTGCATGGGGAAAAAAAGAATTTATGAATTAGCAAAAGAAATCAATCAATCGAGTAAAGATGTTGTTGAAAAAGCACATGCTTTAGGTATGGATGTGAAAAATCACATGGGCGCAATTTCTTCTGAGGACGAATCAAAACTTCGCAACTCATTTGGAGGAAACAAGCCTGCACCAACACAACAAAAAACAGCAGCAAAACCACAAGCAGCACAAAGTGGTCAAGGACAAACAAAACCAGCAAATCCAAAACCAGCTAACCAAAATGGAAATAGACCAAACCAAACTCAACAAAGACCGCAACATCAAAACGGACAACAAAATCGTTCGCAGCAAAACAATCAAAACCGTCCAGCGCAACAAGGACAACAAAACAATCAAAACCGTAACAACCAAAATCGTAACATGCAAGGAAGCAGCCAAAATATGACTCAAAACCGTTCAAACCAAGGACAACAAAATCGTCCGCAGCAAAACAATCAAAACCGTCCAGCTCAAACAGGACAACAAAATAATCAAAACCGTAACAATAATCAAAATCGTCCAGCGCAAAGCAATACGCAAAATACGAACCAAAATCGTCCAAACCAAAGTACAACTCAAAATCGTCCTGCACAAACAGGACAACAAAACCGTCCGCAACAAGGACAAGGCAACACTAATGCACAAGGAAATCAAAACCGTAATAATACAAACTCTGGAAACCGCAACAATAGTTTTGGCGGAGGAGGCGGTGGTCAAAATCGTAACCGTAACGGCTACAATAACCAAAACCGCAACAGATTCAATAAAAAAGGCAAAAAAGGGAAATACCAAGAATCAACAAAACCAGCAGTTCCTGCTCGTAAATTCCGTGAATTGCCAGATGTATTAGAATATACAGAAGGAATGAACGTAGCTGATATCGCAAAGAAAATTCACCGCGAGCCAGCTGAAATTATCAAAAAGTTATTTATGATGGGCGTTATGGTCAACCAAAACCAATCACTAGATAAAGAAACAATTGAACTATTAGCCGTAGATTATGGCATGGAACCACAAGAAAAAGTTCAAGTTGATGTCGCTGATATCGACAAATTCTTCGAGCCAGAAGCGTTAGTTGAAGAAAATCTTGTAACACGTCCACCCGTTGTAACCATCATGGGTCACGTTGACCATGGTAAAACAACATTGCTTGATACATTACGTAATTCACGTGTAACCTCAGGCGAAGCAGGTGGGATCACGCAACATATTGGTGCCTACCAAATCGATATCGACGGTAAACCAATTACATTCCTAGATACACCAGGACATGCTGCGTTTACAAGTATGCGTGCTCGTGGAGCTGGTATCACAGATATTACGATTTTAGTCGTTGCAGCAGATGATGGTGTTATGCCACAAACTGTCGAAGCGATCAACCATGCGAAAGCGGCAGAAGTGCCAATTATTGTGGCAGTCAATAAAGTGGATAAACCAGGTGCTAACCCTGATCACGTAAAACAAGAATTAAGTGAACACGGCTTGATTCCAGAAGAATGGGGCGGAGATACGATCTTCGTAAACATTTCAGCTAAATTCAATCAAAATATTGACGAGTTACTAGAAAATATTCTATTAATTGCTG
Source organism: Enterococcus ureilyticus (assembly GCF_001730315.1). GTDB lineage: Bacteria > Bacillota > Bacilli > Lactobacillales > Enterococcaceae > Enterococcus_L > Enterococcus_L ureilyticus. The sequence goes on along the minus strand of NZ_MIKC01000001.1, from coordinate 62,108 downwards.
AAGTAGAAGACTTGAAAGCTGATCCAACCCAACGTGCGATTGGTACAGTAATCGAAGCTCGTTTGGATAAAGGAAAAGGACCTGTTGCGACATTACTTGTTCAGCAAGGTTCATTACGCGTTGGTGATCCGATTGTTGTCGGAAATACATTCGGACGTGTCCGTGTGATGACTAATGATATCGGCCGTCGTGATAAAGCAGTAGGACCTGCAACACCAGTCGAAATCACTGGTTTGAATGATGTGCCGCAAGCAGGCGATCGTTTCGTAGTCTTTGAAGATGAAAAAACAGCTCGTCAAGCAGGTGAAGAACGTGGCAAACGTGCACAACTTGAACAACGTTCATCAAATAATCGTGTAACATTAGATAACTTGTTTGAAAGTCTAAAAGAAGGCGAATTGAAAGACGTTAACGTGATTATCAAAGCAGATGTACAAGGGACGGCTGAAGCTCTTGCAGCAAGCTTACAAAAAATCGAAGTTGCTGGTGTTCGTGTGAAAATCGTTCACTCGGCTGTTGGTGCAATCAATGAAAGTGACGTGACACTTGCTGCAGCAAGTAATGCGATCATCATTGGCTTTAACGTTCGCCCAACACCACAAGCAAAACAACAATCAGATCAAGAAGAAGTAGATATCCGTTTACACCGTATCATCTACAAAGCAATTGAAGAAATCGAAACAGCAATGAAAGGGATGCTAGATCCAGAATTTGAAGAAAAAATTACGGGTCAAATGACGGTTCGTGAACTTTACAAAGTATCTAAAGTTGGAACGATTGCTGGTTGTTATGTCACAGAAGGTTCTATCCGTCGTGATAGTGGTGTTCGTGTGATTCGTGACGGAATCGTTATCTTTGAAGGCAAACTTTCTAGCTTGAAACGCTTCAAAGATGATGCCAAAGAAGTGAAACTTGGCTTTGAATGTGGTGCGATGGTTGAAAACTTCAATGATCTTAAAGTTGACGATGTAATTGAAGGCTTTGTTATGGAAGAAATCAAACAATAACACCAAATAAAGTAAGAAAGAAGGAGAAACAGTATGGCAAATTATCGTGACCGCCGAGTAGGTCAAGAAATCATGCGTGAAATCAATGATATATTGAGAAAACGTGTCAGAGACCCACGTGTGCAAGATATTACAATTACCGATGTTCGAGTAACTGGCGATCTGCAACAAGCGACGATTTATTACAGTTTGTTATCTGATCTAGCTTCTGATCACCAAAAAGCGCAACAAGGATTAGATAAAGCCAAAGGATTGATCCGTAAAGAATTAGGACAGCATTTAACATTGTATAAAACGCCGGAACTGATTTTTGAAAAGGATGAGTCTGTTCAATATGGTAATCATATTGATGAATTGATTCGTAAATTGAATCAAGGAGAATAAAAAACGCAGTGAAATTGTGTATCACTAGAGCTGGAGAGGATGATCCTCTTCAGCTTTTTTAGTCTATTTCTAAAAAGAATAGCAAGAGAGTAAGATTTTCTTGTAATAGACTTATTTTTTGTAATTAAACTGAAAGAAAATGTAACAAATTTAACAATTAAATAAGACATATTTGTGCTATCATATTAGAATACGAGTATCGTTAAGAAATTGTTGAAGAAAATGGAGGGGCAATAGTGAAGAAAAAAAGCTTGTCATTATTAATTGTTAGTTTGGTTACAGTTGGAGGCACAATAGCGCCAATCAGTTCATTAGCTGAGACGACTGATAAAAAAATAGAACAGCAAGATAAAGAAATTTCTGCTTTAAAAGAAAAACAAAAAGGTGTAGCAGCACAAATTACAACCTTAGAAAATGAAATTTCTTCGATTTTTGATGATGGAATTGCTCTAAATAAACAAAAAACAGCTTTAACCGAAGAATCTGAACAACTAAAAAAAGATATTGAAGCATTAGATATACGTATTAACAAACGTACCGAAGCAATTCAAAAACAAGGTAGAAATGTTCAAGTAAATGGACAAGGTACACAAATTCTTGATATGCTTTTAAACGCTGAATCAATTTCAGACGCAGTTGGTCGCGTCCAAGCGATTTCATCAATTTTAACAGCGAATAATGACTTAGTGAAACAACAAAAAGAAGACAAAACACTTGTTGAAACTAAAAAATCAGATATTCAAAAAAACTTAGCTGATATTGAAGAAGCAACGGTTCAGCTTGAAAAAGAAAAAGAAAATCTTGTGGCAAAGCAAGCAGATTTGAATGTATTGAAGGCAGAAGTAGATTCAGAAACATCCGGAGCGGAAAGCTCAAAAAATACCTTGCTGAAACAGCAACAAGAAGCACTAAAAGCGCAACTTGAAAGTGAAGCAAAAAAGAAGACGGAGAAAAAAGCAACAGCATCTAGTCAACCTGAAAAACAAGCTGCTCAAAGTCAAGTAACAGATGAGCAGACGACGACAACAACTACTAACAATACAACAGACACAAATAATACAGGAGATACCAATTCAAGTGGAAGTAATTCAAACAATCAAGAAGTGACAAAACCTTCCGAAACACCTAAGCAGCCAGTTGTACCACCTGTTACTTCTGGTGACGCAACATTCCAAGCATTAAATGCCTTACGTACAGCTAACGGATTAAATCCAGTTAGTTGGGATGCAGGACTTGCAGCTGCAGCGACTAGTCGAGCGGCAATCATGCAAAACTATCAAGTACCTTCAGATCACTGGAATAGAGGAGACGAAGTGATTGCGTTCATGTTCGCCCCAGGAAATTCTGTGATCATGGCTTGGTATAATGAAACGAATATGTCATCGCCATCAGGAACAGGTCACAGAGACTGGGAAATGAATCCTAATATGACACGAGTTGGATTTGGTTATGTAGGAGATGTAATTGTGGGACATTCTGCTTAGTCCTTACTCTTTACTACAAATGAATTCAAGCAAAAAACACACGATCGGAGCGTAAGATAAGACTGTTACTTAGTTTTATTTTACGCTTTTTTAGTTTTAGAGAAAATAGGACTATTCAATGGACAAAAACAGTCATGCTTTAACTAGAACTTACTTTTAAAAAATGAATTTCTGAGTTCTTCTGTGCTATAATAAATAAGTTAATAATCTAATGGAGGAAAACAATGGACGGTATTTTACCTTTATGGAAAGAAGCTGGCATGACAAGTCATGACTGTGTTTTTAAACTAAGGAAAATTTTACATACGAAAAAAATTGGTCACGGTGGTACATTAGATCCAGATGTATCTGGAGTGCTACCTATTTGTATCGGCAAAGGAACGAAGGTAATCGAATATATGGTGGATTCTGGGAAAACATATGAAGGCGAGATTACATTAGGTTTTTCTACGACAACGGAGGATGCAAGTGGAGAAATCGTTGAACAAGAGACACTTGCCCAACCTTTTTCAAACGAAGAAATCGACGCCGCAATGAAAAATATGACTGGTACGATTACGCAAATTCCACCTATGTTTTCTGCAGTCAAAGTTAATGGTAAGCGTCTTTATGAGTATGCTAGAAATGGTGAAGAGGTTGAACGCCCAACCAGAAAAGCGATGATTTATTCTTTTGAACGTCTAAATGAACCTGAATTCGATGCCATAAAAGGAACTCAAAGCTGGCGATTTAAAGTGGTCTGTGGTAAAGGGACCTATGTTCGAACCTTGTCTGTGGATACAGGACTTATTTTAGGAGTGCCCGCACATATGTCTGACTTAACTCGAACTGCAAGTGGCGGCTTAACAGCAGAGCAAAGTTTAACGTTAGCGCAAGTGGCAGAAATTATGGAAAAAGAGACGATCGATGAGACATTGCTTCCAATCGAAATAGCAATCGAGCGTTTTCCAAGAATTGATTTATCTGAAAAACTTTATCAAAAAGTGAAAAATGGGGTCCGTTTTACCCCTGATGAACTTGGCTTAAAAGAAATGCCACGCGATTTAGTAGCATTATTTTATCAAGAGCAAGTGGTAAGCTTGTATATGGCCCATCCAACGAAACCCAATGTATTAAAACCTAGCAAGGTGCTAAGAAATAATTAATAGAAAGAAGTTTTATCATGCAAATCATTCCAATTAGACATCCGTACACTATAGACCAAATTCCAACGGATGAAGTCGTAATGGTCTTAGGTTTTTTTGATGGTGTTCATCGTGGACATCAAAAAGTGATTGAAACAGGAAAACAAATCGCGCAAGAAAAAGGCCTGAAATTAGCTGTAATGACCTTTAATCAGCATCCGTCTATCGTTTTTCAAAAAGTCTTGCCTGAAAATATGAAATATTTAAACAGCTTAGAACAAAAAGAACGATTGATGGCAAGTAAGGGTGTAGATATTTTATATGTAATTGAATTCACTTCCGCATTTGCTCATTTAGCGCCACAAGAATTTGTGGATCAATACATTGTCGGCTTACATGCCAAAGTGGCAGTATCTGGTTTTGATTATACATACGGTCCTAAAGAGATTGCCGATGTTGCTCACTTACCAGATTATGCTAAAGAGCGTTTTGAGATTGTTACTGTGAGCAAAGAAGAGCTTGACGGTGCAAAAATTAGTTCGACACGGATTCGTGAATTAATGGAAGCTGGCAAGATGGAGGAGGTCACTGAGTTATTAGGTTACGTCTATGAAACAGACGGAACGGTTGTTCACGGTGATGCTAGAGGTCGTTTATTAGGATTTCCTACTGCAAATATCAAGGTGAAAAGTACTGTGCGCCTGCCGCGAATCGGTGTTTATGCTGTGCAAATTCAAATAGGCAATAAATGGTATGTTGGTATGGGATCGATTGGGCATAATGACACGTTTGGTGATGGTCGTGATCTCACAGTTGAAGTATATATTTTAGATTTTCATCAAGATATATATGGGGAACAGGTCACTGTTAGGTGGACTCATTATTTACGCGATCAGGTTAAATTTGATGGAGCAGAAAGTTTGATTGTACAGCTGAAACAAGATGAACAAGATGCAGCAAATTATTTTTTATAAGCTTTTAGAGACTGGTTTAATATTTACCAGTTTTAAATAAAAAGACTAAATAGTCAGCCGATTTTCAAGGCTAACTATTTAGTCTTTTAGTTTACATTAGTGATAATGAGCTGAACAATGTAGAACTTGTTTCTTTTTGTTTTGTTCGTTGACAAGAGATGTTAGTTAGTGATGATAGAATTTTCTGTAAATGAGAAGACATATACGTATTTTAGGAATAAATAGACATGACTCGAAGTGGGAGGCTTTACAAAAGTAACCCCTGATCAAAAAAAAAAAAATCGTTAAAGCGTTGAAAAGAATGAACAAACAGTTGGCTTTATGGGAGACGGAATCAATGATGCTGGAGCGATGAAAGTGTCAGATGTTATTGTATTACAAAAAGACTTGATGGTTTTAAAAAAGGTATTATATCAGGTCGACGAGTCTTCAGCAATACAATGAAATATATCAAAATAACCGCAAGTTCTAATTTTGGTAATGTGTTTTTTGTTATTCCAGCAAGTATCTTTTTACCGTTTCTACCAGTAGCACCAATCCAATCACTCTTTTTAAATTTGGTTCATAATACGTCAGACATGTGTGGTCCGTGGGATATTGCGGGTGCTAAGTATGTAGAAAAAACTAAAAAATGGGAAGCTAAATCGATGGGTTCATTCATGAGATGGTTTGGCCGGACAAGTTCGATTTTTGAAATCGTAACGTATTTATTTTTAGTCAGATTGGTCAAAAAAATCTATATGAAAAAATATCGAAAATTGTTATAGAAAAAATAATGTTTATTTGCAAAATAGTATAACGAATGAATGGCATTTTGAGCTCTTTAAAGAATTAAATTGCCATTTTGTTTGTCTCTAATGGGTAATGAGTGATTATTGACTCAATTTAAACTATTTTATGGCTGAATATGTTAAGATAAGAGGCGTCTTCTATAGAATAGTCTAAAAATTAGAGGACTTGTAAATTGGAGGAATAAAAATTGAAAAACAAAAATACAAAGATTTCAGCTTATATACATATCCCGTTTTGTGAACATATCTGTTTCTACTGCGATTTTAATAAAGTTTTTCTGGAAGGTCAACCAGTTGATGAATATATCCAAAGCCTTTTGAAAGAGATTCGTCTGACCAAAGAGCAATATCCCAGCAAAACGACCGAAACGATTTACATAGGAGGCGGTACGCCAACTTCTTTATCAGCTAAACAGTTAGATGTATTATTAAAAGGTGTTCGTGAATTACTGCCGATCGACCCAGCAAATGAATTTACTATAGAAGCTAATCCAGGTGATCTAACCCAAGAAAAGCTACAAGTGATGAAAGAATATGGGGTAAATCGGTTATCCATGGGGGTTCAAACTTTTGATAATCAGCTGTTGAAAAAAATTGGACGCAAACATACTGCAGAAGATGTCTATGAGACTATGAAATTTTTAGAAAAAGAAGATTTTTTAAATGTGAGTATCGATTTGATCTATGCCTTACCTGGTCAAACGCTAGAAGGTTTTCAAGATACCTTGAAGCGGGCAATCGAACTTGACTTACCACACTATTCACTTTACTCTTTGATTTTGGAAAATAAAACAATGTTTATGAATTGGGTTCGCCAAGGTCGCCTACAGTTGCCAGATCAAGATGTGGAAGCCCAAATGTTTGAAGAAACAATCATTGCTATGGAAAAGGCCGGACGTCATCAATATGAAGTAAGCAATTTTGCTTTGAAAGGCCAGGAAAGTCAGCATAATTTAGTTTATTGGAATAATGATCACTACTATGGTTTTGGCGCAGGAGCAAGCGGCTACTTAGGTCATACTCGTTATCGAAATCATGGACCGATTCAGCATTATTTAAAACCATTAAAAGCAAACCAGCTACCCACTGTTGAAACAGAAATCCTGACATTGAATAATCAAATGGAAGAAGAGCTGTTCTTGGGTTTGCGAAAAATGAATGGTGTGTCAAAGAGAAAATTTGAAGAAAAATTTGGACGAGCGTTAAATCAAGTCTACAAAAAGACGATTCCTGACTTGGTTCAAAAAGGTTTGTTGCTGGAAAGTGACGGACATATCAAATTGACTGAACAAGGGCTTTTCATAGGGAATGACGTATTTGAAGCATTTCTTATTGATAAAGAAGAATAAGCTTAAGCTGTATGTTTAAGAACGAAACTAAGCATTAGTCTGCTTTAGTTTCGTTCTTTTTACGGTTTTTAGCACTCGTATACAAAGAGTGCTAAAAAATGTGTTTTTCTCTTGACAATTCTAACAGAACTTGCTATATTAATAATTGTATTAGCACTTGAATAACATGAGTGCTAATGAAGGGTGGTAACTATGATAACAGATAGACAAAAGAATATTTTGCGACTTATCATCCAAGAATACACGAATACAGGGACACCTGTAGGATCAAAGAAGTTGATGGAAGAAGGAATCAAGTCAAGTTCTGCAACGATCCGCAATGACATGAAAGCCTTGGAAGAACATGGGTTGCTATTAAAAACACATTCTTCTTCAGGTAGAATACCTTCAATGGATGGTTATCGCTACTATGTGGATCATCTACTAAGTCCGACAGAAGTTGAGCATGATGAATTAGAAACGATTCGTCATTCTTTTGGAAGAGAGTTTCATGAGATCAATGATATCATTGAGCAATCTGCTGAAATTCTTTCTAATTTGACTAGTTATACCGCTTTTTCTTTAGGACCAGAAGTGAAAGAACGAAAGCTAACAGGTTTTCGAATTGTTCCGCTGAATGAGCGGCAAATCATTGCGGTGATTGTCACAGATAAAGGCAATGTTGAAAGCCAAGTATTTGCAATTCCAGCATCAGTCTCCAGTCAAGATTTGGAAAAAATGACGCAAATTATCAATGATAAGCTTGTTGGTCAGCCTTTACTGACCGTATATCATCGTTTGCGAACGGAAATCCCGATGATTTTACATCGTTATTTTCAAACACCAGACGGCATGATGCGTTTATTCGATGCAATGTTAGGTCATGCATTTGAAGAAAAAGTATTTGTTAGCGGACGCATGAACGTGCTAGATTTTGGTTTAAAAGAAGACATCAATCAATTAAAGTCAGTTTACTCATTTATGAAAAATACAGATGCGCTTACACATTTGTTAACGACTGAAGATCAAGAGGATTCAGCGATTGCTATTCGAATCGGATCGGAAATCGGAAATGATTTACTGGATAACATGAGTATGATCACGGCGACATATGAAGTATCTGGACACGGTAAAGGAACGATTGCTCTATTAGGTCCAACAAGTATGCCATATTCAAAAATATTTAGTTTAGTGGATGTATTCCGCGATGAGCTAGCTTCAAAACTTGGTGCTTATTATCGTTTCCTTGATGAATAGCCATAAGTTGAAAATATAGAATTCTAATTAATTCTACGAAATTGAGAAGGGAAGTTGCCAGAGTGAGTAATAAAGAAGAAACGAATGAGGAATTACAGGAAGAACACATGGAAGCAATCGATGATTCCGGTGTTTCAGAGGTAGAAGCCGAAATGACAGAGTTAGAGAATGCCAAAGCAGAATTTTCTGAAATGGAAGATAAATTCTTAAGAGCGCGTGCCGAAATTGCTAATATGAGCAATCGTTTCAAAAATGAGCGTGAACTTTTAGTTCGCTATCGTTCACAAGATTTAGGTAAAAAATTATTACCTTCACTTGATAATTTAGAACGTGCGATGGCAATCGAAGTTGATGATGAACAAGGTGCAAGCCTGAAAAAAGGCATCTCGATGGTTTTAGAAAGTGTACAGGCTGCTTTGAAAGAAGAAGGCATCGAAGAAATTCCAACGATGGGTGAAGTTTTCGATCCTAATTTACATCAGGCAGTTCAAACGATTCCAGCGAGTGATGAAACACCAGCTGATACAATCGTTGAAGTCTTACAAAAAGGCTACAAATTACATGACCGCGTTTTACGAGCAAGCATGGTAATTGTTGCGCAGTAAACAACAAGATAAAATGCTTGTATTATATAAATTGAAAAATCAAAAATTAAAATGAAGATAGGAGATCATTAATTATGAGTAAAATTATTGGTATTGACTTAGGAACAACAAACTCAGCAGTTGCAGTATTAGAAGGCGGAGAAGCAAAAATCATTGCAAATCCAGAAGGAAATCGTACGACACCTTCAGTCGTATCATTCAAAAATGGTGAAATCCAAGTTGGTGAAGTCGCAAAACGTCAAGCCGTGACAAATCCACATACAATTGCCTCAATCAAACGTCATATGGGCGAAGCTGGCTATAAGGTAGAAGCTGATGGCAAATCTTATACACCGCAAGAAATTTCTGCAATGATCTTGCAATATTTAAAAGGGTTCGCAGAAGATTATCTTGGTGAAAAAGTGGATAAAGCCGTTATCACAGTTCCAGCTTACTTCAACGATGCACAACGTCAAGCAACAAAAGACGCTGGTAAAATCGCTGGTCTAGAAGTAGAACGTATCGTAAACGAACCAACAGCTGCTGCATTAGCATATGGTTTAGACAAAACAGATAAAGACGAAAAAGTATTAGTATTTGACCTTGGTGGTGGTACATTTGACGTATCGATCCTTGAATTAGGGGATGGCGTATTCGACGTATTATCAACTGCCGGAGATAATGAATTAGGTGGAGATGACTTTGACAACAAAATCATCGACTATATGGTAGCAGAATTCAAAAAAGAAAACGGTGTTGACTTATCTAAAGATAAAATGGCTGTTCAACGTTTGAAAGATGCTGCTGAAAAAGCGAAAAAAGATTTATCAGGTGTAACATCAACACAAATCAGCTTACCATTTATCACAGCAGGAGATGCTGGTCCATTGCACTTAGAAATGAACTTAACTCGTGCGAAATTCGATGAATTAACAAGTGATTTAGTAGAACGTACAAAAACTCCAGTACGCCAAGCGTTGAAAGATGCTGGTTTGAACCCATCTGAAATTGACGAAGTAATCTTGGTTGGTGGATCTACACGTATCCCGGCTGTTGTAGAAGCTGTACGTAAAGAAACAAACAAAGAACCAAACAAATCAGTAAACCCAGATGAAGTAGTTGCAATGGGAGCTGCGATCCAAGGTGGGGTTATTACAGGTGATGTGAAAGACGTTGTATTATTAGACGTAACACCATTATCATTAGGTATCGAAACAATGGGTGGCGTATTTACTAAGTTGATCGATCGTAATACAACGATCCCAACAAGTAAATCACAAGTATTTTCAACAGCAGCGGACAATCAACCAGCTGTAGATATTCATGTATTACAAGGTGAACGTCCAATGGCTGCGGACAATAAAACATTAGGTCGTTTCCAATTGACAGATATTCCAGCGGCTCCTCGTGGTGTGCCTCAAATCGAAGTAAGTTTTGATATCGATAAAAATGGTATCGTAAACGTACGTGCAAAAGATTTAGGAACGCAAAAAGAGCAAACAATCACAATCAAATCTTCTTCAGGTTTATCAGACGATGAAATCGAACGTATGGTGAAAGATGCTGAATCAAATGCTGAAGCTGATAAAGCACGTAAAGAAGAAGTTGATTTACGTAACGACGTTGACGCTTTATTATTCACTGTTGATAAAACATTGAAAGAATTAGAAGGTAAAGTAGACGCAGACGAAGTGAAAAAAGCAGAAGATGCTCGTGATGAGTTAAAAGCAGCTGTTGAAGCAAACGATATCGAACAAATGAAAGAAAAACGTGATTCATTAAACGAGATCGTTCAAAACTTAACTGTAAAACTTTATGAACAAGCAGCGCAACAACAAGCAGAAGAAAATCCAGAAGCTGCACAAGGTGGAGCAGACGATGTTGTAGATGCTGACTTTGAAGAAGTAGAAGGCGACGACAAATAATCCTTGATCGTTAACAAGCTGGCAAAGACCAAAGTCATCGCTTTGGTCTTTGCCTATCTTTATTTCTAGATAAAGATAGGCAAATCAAGGGAAGCTATTTTGCTTTTACTTAATTTGTGGTATGATTACAACGATGTTTTTATACAAATAAGTTGGCGTCGATCCTATTTTAGAATAAATGAAATAATAGTTGGAGGGGAACTAATGGCTACGAAAAGAGATTATTATGAAGTGCTTGGCCTTGCCAAAGGCGCTTCAGATGATGAAATAAAAAAAGCGTATCGTAAGCTTTCAAAACAATATCACCCAGATATCAATAAAGAAGCAGATGCAGAAGAAAAATTCAAAGAAGTTTCAGAAGCCTATGAAGTATTAAGTGATCCACAAAAAAAATCAGCCTACGATCAATATGGACATGCAGGCACTGATCCCAATTATGGCGGTGGCGCTGGTGGTTTTGGTGGTTTTGGCGGCGGCGGATTCAGTGGTGGCGGTGGTTTTGGTGGTTTTGAAGATATCTTCGATTCTTTCTTTGGCGGTGGCTCACGTAGTGTCGATCCAACTGCACCAAGACAAGGGGCTGATTTACAATATACTGTCAACCTTAAGTTTGAAGAAGCGATATTTGGTGTTGAAAAAGAAATCAAATATAACCGTGAAGATAACTGTGAAACCTGTGGAGGAAATGGTGCCAAACCAGGAACTCATCCTGAAACTTGCCACAAGTGTCATGGTTCTGGCTCGATCAATGTGGAACGTCAAACTCCACTTGGCCGAGTGATGAGTCGTCAAACCTGTGATGTGTGTCATGGTACTGGAAAAGAAATCAAAGATCCTTGCCCAACCTGTCACGGAACGGGACATGAGAAAAAAGCGCATAAAGTCAAAGTTAATGTTCCAGCTGGAGTAGAAGATGGACAACAAATGCGTTTAGCTAATCAAGGAGAAGCTGGTGTAAATGGCGGACCTTACGGGGATCTTTATGTTGTATTCAGCGTAGAAGATAGCAACATTTTTGACCGTGAAGGCTCAGAGATTTACTATGATTTACCATTAAGCTTTGTTCAAGCAGCACTTGGTGATGAAATCAAAGTACCAACTGTTCACGGAGATGTAAAATTAAAAATCCCTGCTGGTACTCAAACAGAAACGAATTTCCGTTTACGCGGTAAAGGGGCACCGCGCTTACGTGGCGGAGCTAATGGTGACCAGCATGTCAAGGTTAAAATCATTACGCCGAAAAACTTAAATGAGGAACAAAAAGAAGCCTTACGCACATTTGCTAAAGCTGGCGGTCAAACTGTAAGTGAGCAGCAAGAAGAAGGTTTCTTTGATAAAATGAAAGATGCCTTTGGCGGAAAGAAAAAAAAATAAAATAAAAGACTTCTCAACTTGTACTAGAGTAGTATAGGTTGAGAAGCCTTTTTGCTTATAATGATTATGCTTGATACTGCTCCAGTAACTTTTCAATCCGCCTTTTCAGTTCTGCTCTAACATGAATCGGGGCAAGACACTCACACTGGTTGCCAAAGCCTAAAAGTAAATTGTACCCAAACTCATCTTCCATAAAAGGAAAGTGAACGATTTGTTTATCAGGATCATTTGAAGGAGAAAAGGTCAGCTGCCCAAATTTGTCTATTAATTGTTCTTTGACTTTATGCGTCACTTTTAAAGTTGTAAGTGTAAAGTCACTACCGAAAAACGGCTCTTTCCCTAATGGTTTTGCTTGGAAGGCTCTAGGAATAAACGCTTCAGTCGATAACTGCAAATCAACTATTCTAGAAATCTTAAATATTCTGAAATCATTTTTGTTTAAACAGTAGGCTTGTAAATACCAACTGATCTCTTTTAAAACAAGACGATACGGTTCTACATACCGTTTAGTCTTTCGTCCCAGATTGTCTTCATACTCGAAATAAAGTAATCGTTGTTGATCCATAGCTGTCTTGATGATTTCCAAAAATGGCTGCAAGGTATGATTACTAGTCCAAGGTGTTAAATCAATTACAATTTGATTTGTTTTAAACTGAATCTCTTCTGAAAATTGAGTTGGAACAAGAGTTTTTATTTTTTCAACTGTTTGGCTAATCTGAATCGGAGAGATGGTGTTAGACAAACTTTCTAATGCAATCAACAAAGCAGTAATATCAGATGAAGTAAAAAATTGTTTATCTATTTTATAATTATCCATGATTTGGATGCCACCATTGACACCAGGAGATGAAGTTACGGGTATTCCCGCTTCGCTTAATGAGTTAATGTCTCGATAAATAGTCCGAACAGAGACCTCTAGTATGTTGGCTAATCTTGAAGCGCTAATTTGTTTTCGATCTAATAAGATCATGATGATTGCAAGTAGTCGTTCTGTTTTCATAAAAGCACCTTCTTTGATTTTCATTGGGAGTTAATTATCTTATTATAACGAAAAATGGGATCGCTTTGTGAAAATGAACAAAAATTATGTTGAATAATGTTGTAAAATTCCAAATTTTTGAATGATTGACTTTAGTAATTTTGGTTTATATAATGTTACTGTTGCGTAAAAACGTGCTAATTAATTGAGAGTTTGTACTAATATTTAAAATTGGCAAATGATGATAGCAACTATTTTTATTAATCTAATGTAAAAATTTAGTTGAGAAAGGAAGTCTAATATGCATCCATCTTTTTTTAGACAAACTCATCCGTTTGCTACGTCCAGTTATTATATAGCGGCATTATTAATCGTTATGAGTACAACAAACCCTGTGATCATTACTTGCTTTTTTTTGAGTAATGTATTACTTCGGCTACTTGACTTAAATGGTAAATCGAAAAAGTCGATGTTGTATCCGTTGTTTTTTATAGGAATGATCACTGTGACGAATCCACTATTTGTTCATAGAGGAGCCACAGTTATTTTCTTTTTTCTGAATAAGCCGATTACTGTGGAAGCTTTTATTTATGGTTTTTTTATGGGAATGACGATTGCTACAGTGATTTATTTATTTCAAAATTTTCAAAAGGCTGTTGACTCAGAACAGTTTTTTTACCTTTTTGGTAAACGATTTCCAAAATCTGGGTTGATTTTAGTATTGGTTTTGCGCTTGCTCCCCTTACTACAAAAATACCATCAAGAGTTGAATCAGATACAAAAAAATTTTCAGCAAACACATAGGCGGTATTTTTTTGAGCGCGCTAGGTATGGGTTAGATTTATTTGGTCATTTATTTTCATGGTCGTTGGAAAATGCGATGGACACAGCCGATTCGATGAGAGCACGCGGTTATGGTGTTTCTACTAGAAGCAGTTGTTTAACCTATCGTTGGCAGAAAAAAGATACCTTATTTTTGACAGCGATTGTCCTAGCATGCCTTTTTTTTATGGTTAGTATGATAAAAGGATTTTATCAGTTTAATTATTATCCTTATCACGATAACGTTTATAGACTGATGCAAAAAAATTGGTTGAGTTACTTATTTCTTTTTGGAGTAGCATGGCTCCCCTTATTGAAGCGCTTAAAGGAGGTAATAGTATGGAATATCTTGAAATCAAAGATCTAACATTTCAATATGCCGGAAGCAATAACTTGGTTTTGGACAACCTGTCGTTATCAATCACTCAAGGTGAATTTATTTTGATTTGCGGCACTTCTGGTAGTGGAAAGTCCACGTTATTGAAATTATTAAAGCCACAATTGGCACCAAACGGGAAGCAGACTGGGACGATTTATCTAAATAATAAATCAATCGACGCACTGCCAGCAGACTTTTCGACTGGTAAAATCGGCTATGTTATGCAAAATCCTGAAAACCAGATCGTGACGGAAAGTGTTTGGCAGGAATTAGCTTTTGGGCTAGAAAATCTAGGCACTCCTCCTTCAGAAATCAAGAGTCGGATTGCAGAAATGGTTAATTTTCTAGGTATTGAGGAACTGCTAGAACATCAAACGAGTGAATTATCTGGTGGTCAAATGCAGTTATTAAATCTAACTTCAGTTTTGCTCATGAAACCAGATATCTTGATTTTGGATGAACCGACAACACAGCTTGATCCGATAACTTCACAAAAATTTATCGATCTAATAGTACGATTAAATCGAGAAATGGGTCTCACCATTTTATTAGTTGAACATAGCTTAGAATCAGTATTTGCTTTGGCTGATCAAGTCATTATTTTGGATGATGGACAAGTGATTTTTGCGGGTGAGCCAAGGTCTATTTCTAATGGAATGAAGAAGAACAAAAACGTTGACCGTTTTGTTTATAGTCTACCCAGTGCTGTCCAAATATATCTCAATAGTAGCGTAGATGATGACTGCCCGCTAACTGTGGTTGAAGGGAAACGATTTTTGGCGCGTTATTTTCCATCCAGATCTTTTTTGCAGAAAGAAACCTTAACCAAAAAGAAAATGGTAAAAAGTATTCAGTTAAAAAACTGCTGGTTCCGTTATGAAAAAAAGAGTCGAGATATTTTAGCTGGCATTGATTTTGAGGTGTATACAGGAGAAATTTTTTCTTTAGTTGGAGGAAATGGGTCAGGGAAGACGACATTATTGAAAGTAATCGCTGGTATTTTGGACTGTTACCACGGGAAACTCTCACTTTTTGAGCAATCGTTTAAAAAGAATAAGGGAGTAGTAGGGTATTTACCGCAAGAGTCTCAAATGCTTTTTCTGAAAGACTCGGTAATTGAAGAGTACAAAATGTATTTACAGAGCCAAAATGTGGCTGAGGAAGACCAAAAAATACGCATTAAAAACGTTACAACGCTACTTGATTTAACGAAGATTTTAACGCAACATCCACTAGATTTAAGTGGAGGGGAGTGTCAAAGGGCAGCATTAGGGAAATTACTTTTAACTGATTCAAAAATTTTATTATTAGATGAACCAACAAAAGGCATCGATAATTTTGGGAAGAAGCAACTGATAAAATTATTAAAGGAGCTATCAAAACAAGGGAAAACTATTTTAGTCGTAACCCACGATTTAGATTTTGCTGCAGAATTATCAGACCGCTGCGGGTTATTGTTCCAAAATAAGTTAGTGACGACAGCCGAACCAACAGCATTTTTTAGTCATCATACATTTTACACAACGGCAGCTAGTCGCATATCACGGGATAATTTTGAGGGCTTAGTCACGACTGAGCAAGTTATCAAGGCATGTAGGCTAGTCAAAGGAGCTTCAGATGAACCAAGAAGAGATTAAACGAGTTGTGTTTAGAATAGCGACTATGCTGTTCTTGTTGATTATTGGGCTTGTGCTATTTCAAGCGAGTCAATACCAGATAATTTCTATGCTGTTAGTGATAGCTGCTTGTTTGCCAATTTATTACCGATATGAAAGAAAGCAGATCAATATTAAAGAATTAGTCTTGATCGCTATATTAACAGCGCTTGCTGTGCTAGGTAGGTTTTTATTTTATATGATTCCGGCAGTCACCCCAATGACAGCGATTATCATAATTTCAGGTATTTGTTTAGGTGCTGAAGTCGGTTTTTTAGTAGGTTCATTGTCAGCAATCACCTCAAATATGTTATTTGGTCAAGGTCCGTGGACACCATTTCAAATGTTTTCTTGGGGACTAATTGGTCTGGTGGCTGGATTGCCTTGGATGCAAACCATACTAAAAAAAAGTTATTTGTTTTTAGTCCTTTATGGAATAGCAGCCGGTTTTTTCTTTTCCTTTTTCATGGATCTATGGACGGTCTTTTCCATCGATCGTTTTTTTTCCTGGCAAAGGTATCTGGCACTCCTATTAAGTGCTGCGCCCTATACAATTTCTTATTGTTTTTCAAATGCTTTTTTCTCATGTTTACTTTTTCGATCTATCCAAACAAAACTTCAACGGATTTTAATTAAGTATGATATAAAATAATTCAAATTAAAGGTGGAACTATTAATGAAAAAAATGATAAAAGCATCGCTGATAGTAATACTACTCTTTTTCTTAGGCGCTTGTGGTAAAATAACGGATAAAAAAAATACAACGAACACAAGTGAAGAATCAATTAAGGTGACGATCATTTTAAAAGAAGATGACAAAGAATTTGATAAAAAAGAATTGGACATAAAAAAATCTGAGTCACTTCAAACGGTCATGGAGACAAACTATACAATTGAAATGGAGAAAGATTTTATCAGTGGTATTGATGGTCACTTGCAAGATGCTAAAGACAGTAAATATTGGCTGTATGATGTTAATGGTAAACAACCAGATGTAGGTGCGGTCGAATATTTTCTGAAAAATGGCGATACTGTTACTTGGACATTGAATAAAATATAAACGAATGAAACAAACCCTGACAATCAGTTGTCAGGGTTTGTTTGTTAGAATGAATTTGTCAGATAAATAATTGAAAAATAAAGGAGCAGACAATGATGAAAACAACAGAAGCATTTAAGCAAATCATGAATGAACAAACAGAAATTGCCTTAGCAACAAGTGTAGAGGAAATGCCCAATGTCCGAATCGTTAACTTTATTTACGATGAAGCCAAGAAATGTCTATTTTTCTCAACATTTAAAGGAAACGACAAAATCATTGAGTTTCAAAAGAATTCAAACGTCTCATTTACAACGATTCCAAATAATAATACGAATCATGTTCGTGTTCACTATGCCAAAGTCAAAAAGAGTGACCTCACTGTATATGACGTTGCAGAACAATGGATTAAAAAAATTCCAAGTTATGAGGAAAATATTAGACAAGCAGGTCCAATGCTTGAGCTATACGAAATTCATTTTTCAAAAGTGATTGTGATTTTAGGTATGAATAGTAAAGAAACGCTCGAATTATACTGTTGAAAAGGAGAGGTTAATATGAATTATTGGATTGGTGTTGCATCTAAAGATCATGTAGAGCTTGGAGTAGCTGGAGGCTTTTGTCAGTTATGTCATGGTAAATCGGCACCTTTGAATAAAATGAAAGTAGGAGATTGGCTAATTTATTATGCGCCAAAGCTGAGTTTACAAACAAGAGAAGCATGCCAGGAATTCATTGCAATCGGTCAGGTTTTACCAGGAGATACGTATTCATTTGAAATGGCACCAGGTTTTGTCCCTTTTAGAAAAGACATAGCTTTTTTAAAAAATATCAGATCGGTTCCATTACGTATTGTATCAGAGTTTCCCTTGTGGCAGAAGTATAGATCTCGTTTAAGATTTGGTCATTTTCAAATTCCAAAAGAGTTGTTTGAATTTATTGCTTCCAGTATGAAACAATCAGATTAAATAAAAAATCAGGACTAGAAGAAATGTTCTTTGTCCTGATTTTTTCGTACCCTAATTTGACTAATTACTCGTAACGTAATGCTTCAATAGGATCAAGTTTAGCCGCTTTTCGTGCGGGATAAACACCAAAGAATATCCCAATAGCACTAGAAAATAAGAGAACAGCTAAAATTGAACTTAATGTAAATTGAGCGGAAATATCTAACGCACTAGCAACACCTAGGGCCAAGAGTGCACCCAATGTCAGACCAATCAAGCCGCCGATCAAACATAAAATCACAGATTCTGTTAGGAATTGGAATAAAATATTACTGTCTGTTGCGCCCAAGGCCTTTCTTGTGCCGATTTCCCTTGTTCGTTCTGTAACTGAAACGAGCATAATGTTCATCACGCCTATTCCCCCTACAAGTAGCGCAATTGCGGCAACAGCAGCTATGAAGTTGATAAATAAGCCTAAAACATTATTTACTTGATCAAGTGCTTGTAAAAAGTTTGTTGCGGTATAAACTTTTTCACCAACAGCGTTATGACGTACAGAAAGAATATTGACGATTTGCTTAGAAACAGAGTCGATATCATCTTTTGATTTAGCAATGACGGTCAAACTAGTGATTTTAGTTGCATCCGGATTTAGATTGTTCGCTGTTGTGAGTGGAATCGAGATATACCCCATCATTTCCTCTTCGTCAAAGGAGCCGACCATTTTTTCTACAGTACTTTTGGTAACACCGATGATTCTTACGCTGATTTGCCCTTTTTGCCCACGTAAATTTATCTTCTCGCCAACCACATTTTCACGTCCATTAAAAAAATAACGCGCTGTATCAGCACTGATGACAGCGACTTTACTGCCTTCTGAATATTCAGTTGTATTAAAATAACGCCCATAAACGATCGCTTTATCCATTGTTTGATTCGTATATTGCAAATCTGGAGTTCCAGCCATGATCAAAGTTGCTTTGGATTTTTCATTGGCTGCGCCAACAGCTTGAATCGAAACAACAGGTGAAAGATGATCAATTTGCGGGATACCATCTTTTAAAGCTTTGATATCTTGACTCGTGATTTTTTGGCTATCTGTTGCATCTCGACTGGTTGAAACGGAAATCGTGGAAGCCCCTAAATCACTAAAAGTACCAGTAATTTGGCTCGTTGCACCATTCCCCACAGCTAAAATAGCAATAACGGCGGCAATTCCGATAATGATTCCCAGCATGGTTAGAAATGAACGCATTTTATTGGCTAAAATACTATCGATCGCCATTTTGAAACTTTCAATAATGCCCATAAGAAGGCTCCTTTCTAGACTGTTTTTCGGTCAGTTACAGGCTGATCATTAATGATCTCACCATCTTTAAAAGACACGATTCGTTTTGTATATTGCGCCACATCTGGTTCGTGAGTAACCATTACAACAGTTGTGCCTGCATCATTTAAATCTTGGAAGATTTTCATGATCTCCAAGGTTGTTTTTGAATCTAAATTACCAGTAGGTTCATCTGCCATCAAAACAGCAGGATCATTCACTATGGCGCGAGCAATGGCCACACGTTGTTTTTGTCCGCCCGAAATAGCGTTTGGGCGATGGGTGACACGATCAGCCAAGCCAACTTTTTTTAAGGCTTCTAAAGCTCGCTCCTTCCGATCTTTTGCTGAGATACCAGAATAAACCATAGGCAACGCAACATTATCTAAAAGAGACATCCGCGGCATTAAGTTGAACGATTGAAAAACAAAACCTATTTCTTTATTTCTGACATGAGCACTTTCATTACTAGAAAGGTTAGTGACGTCTTTTCCATTTAAAAAATAAGTCCCTTCATCGAAACGATCCAATAAACCAAGAATATTCATCATTGTTGATTTACCAGAACCGCTAGGACCCATAATAGAAGTAAATTCTCCTTGGGCAATATGTAAAGAAATATTTTTTAAAGCGATCAACTCTTCGCCACCAGTCTGGTAAATTTTTACTACATTTTTTAAATCAATCATTGTTTCACCTTCTATTCTTTGGTTACTGCAGTATTGTTTTTGATATCAGAGCTAGGAGAGAGGATAACTGTTTCGCCTTCTTTTAGACCACTTTTGATTTCAATCAATTTATCCGATTGAATTCCAATAGTGATTTTTGTTTCTTTGGCTTTTCCATCCTTAATAAGATAGACTATGGGATCATTTTTACTATTGTACGTTAGTGCCTCAATTGGTAAAGCAAGTACATTCTCTGCGGTGTTTGTCGTGATATCAACATCAACATCGAATCCCGAAAACAGATTTTCAGGTGCTTGATCAAATGTCACAATTGCACCTAGACTAGTAGAGGTTCCTGCAGTTGACTGAGTGCTTAGTGCTACAGGATCTTTCTCAGCAACTTTCCCTGAAAATGTTTGATTGCCGCTTATAATGTTCGCTTTCTGATCGATCGTTACAGCAGAAGCTTCAGAATTTGTTAAGGATAATTGAACCTTTAAAGTAGAAAGGTCATCTAATTGAATAGAGGGTTTCCCTTGTTGGGCATTTGTATCCGCCTGTTTTGCGACAATATTAACTTGGGTAATGGTCCCGCTAAAAGCCGCCGTTAATTGCAATCCGTTATCATACGTTGCTAAAACTTTATCTTTGTCCACATGATCACCAACAGATACGCTGACTTCGATAACGTTGCCCGTCCCCATTAAAGATTGGGTTTGATTCGGAATCAAGGTGCCAGTTGTAGAAAGGGTCTCGACAATGGTTTCTGTTTTGACTTCACCAGTTCGGACTTTACTTGCATTCGTTTTTCCAGAATTTCCTTGAACGAACAAGAGAATAATGATCACAACAGCAAGAAGTGCAATGATACTAAAAATTGTTTTTTTCTTCATGAGTGTCAACTCTTTTCTATTAATTTTCTGACAAGATGTCATTTATGTAAGCTTACCCTTTTTTTTATGAAAAGTCTAAGATTTATTTCAATTTTTTATAAGCATTATCGAAAAAAACGAATAACTGGTCTTTTTTAACAGTCTTTACTATTTGCGTTATAATAAAGAAAAAAAGACTGTAAGGAGAGCTGATAATGAAAGACTATGTCTATGCAATCAGTGATATTCATGGGGAATATGATCTGTTCCAAGCGTTGACGCGATATTATGATCCAGCGCTGCATCAATTGGTATTGATCGGTGATCTTAATGACCGCGGACCAAAAACGAAAGAGTGTTTTCTATCAGGGAAAGAGCTGACTGAAAAATATGGTGCTGTGTATTTAAGAGGAAATCATGAAGAATACTTTCTGCGATTTTTGCAAAGTCCAGAAGATTGGTTTCCTAGTTATATTCGTAATGGAGGGAAAGAAACGCTTGAAAGTTTATTACATAAGGGGGCATTAGAGGAGTATTCCCCTACTGAAATGAGCATGATGATCCGTAGTCGATACAAAGAGTTGATTGATTTTTTAGTCGAACGTCCATTGTATTTTGAATGGGGGAAATACGTATTTGTTCATGCTGGAGTGGATTTAACCAAGAAGGATTGGCATCAAACAAGTCCTCATGATTTTATTTGGATTAGAGAAGCATTTCATCAAGAAAAAAATAATACAGGCAAAACAATCGTTTTTGGTCATACGATCACACCGATGCTTCATGGTGATATGGAGACAACTAATCTGTGGCTTTCAGATAATAAAATTGGGATTGATGGCGGTGCCGTGTTTGGTGGCTCTGTTCATGGCGTGATTTTTGATCAAAATGGTATTGTACAGGATATTGAATATCAAAATTTAACTGGGCCATGGCAGCCAGATTTTTAAACTGACGTGAATTTTATTTGTATCACAGGAATGTAAAGCCTTGTTTAAGCTTTTCCTCGTCCTATATTTCAAGTCAAAAATATGCTAAAATGAAAAGGTATGTTAATGAAAAGAGGTATCTATATATGGCAGAAGCTTATAGTCAAGAAGTAGTTGATTTACTTCAAAAAGAATTGACGGAATATCGTCCAAAACAACTAACGACAGTGCTGACTTTATTAAATGAAGGAAACACTGTTCCTTTTATTGCACGTTATCGTAAAGAAATGACAGGTAGTTTAGATGAGGTACAAATTCGTGAAATCGAAGAACGGTATACGTATTTAGGCAATCTAGAAAAACGTAAAGAAGAAGTTTTACGTTTGATCGAAGAACAAGATAAACTAACAGAAGACTTAGCCAAATCTATTCAAAAAGCCACCAAAATGCAGCAAGTAGAAGATTTATATCGTCCTTACAAACAAAAACGCCGGACCAAAGCAACCATTGCAAAAGAAAAAGGACTTGAACCTTTGGCAGATTGGCTACAAAGTTTTCCTGTAGAAGCAGATGTTATGTTAGAAGCAGAAAAATATATCGATTTGGAAAAAGAAGTCGCTTCCGCTGAGGCTGCACTCCAAGGGGCACATGAAATCATCGCAGAGCGTGTGAGCGACGAGCCTAAATTTAGAAGTTGGATCCGGGATTTTACGTTCAAGCAAGGACAATACATCAGCACAGTAAAAAATGAAGAAAAAGATGAAAAATCTGTTTATGAAATGTATTATGATTTTTCCGAACCGGTCAGCAAAATGGTTTCCCACAGAGTATTAGCCACAAATCGCGGTGAAAAAGAAGATATTTTAAAGGTAGCAATTTTAGTCGACGAGGAAAAAATCAGCTCTTATTTGGAACGTCAATTGATCGGGAACAATAAACAATCGTCTAGTGCGCCGTATGTTGAAGCTGCCTATTTAGATAGCTATAAACGCTTTATCGGTCCAGCCATCGAACGCGAAATTCGTAATGAATTAACTGAAAAAGCAGATGAACAAGCCATCAATATTTTTGGAGAAAACTTACGTAATCTATTACTGCAACCACCATTGAAAGGCAAAGTGGTTTTAGGATTTGACCCGGCCTATCGTACAGGCTGTAAATTAGCAATCGTTGATGCGACCGGAAAAGTTTTAGCCATCCAAGTGATTTATCCGCATAAACCAGCATCCGGAGAAAAACGTGCCGCAGCAGGACCTACTTTCAATAAATTGATCGAAGAGCATCAAGTTGAAATGGTAGCAATCGGAAATGGAACCGCTAGTCGTGAATCAGAATTATTTGTTGCTGAACAGCTCAAACAAATCAAACGAGAAGTTTTTTATGTGATCGTCAATGAAGCTGGAGCATCTGTTTATTCGGCAAGCGATGTAGCAAGAGCTGAATTTCCAGAACTACAAGTCGAAGAAAGAAGTGCCGTCAGCATCGCTCGCCGTTTGCAAGATCCTTTAGCTGAATTAGTAAAAATCGATCCTAAAGCCGTTGGTGTAGGTCAATACCAACATGATGTGTCACAAAAACGTTTAGCAGAACAATTGGATTTCGTTGTAGAAACGGCTGTGAACCAAGTTGGCGTCAACGTAAATACCGCTAGCCCACAATTATTGCAACACATCTCTGGGTTAAACAAAACGACAGCCCAAAATTTAATGGCTTATCGTGATGAAAATGGCGCTTTTACTGCTCGTAATCAAGTAAAAAAAGTGCCACGTTTAGGACCAAAAGCTTATGAGCAAGCGATCGGTTTCTTACGAATTCCAAATGGAAAGAATATTTTGGACAATACCGGCATTCATCCTGAAAGTTATGACGTAGCAAAAGGAATTTTAGAAAAAGCAAATGTTCAATTAGGAGATCTTGGAACGAATGAAGCAATCCAAAAGATGAAAGCATTACCCTTAACCGAGTTAGAAACTGAGTTTGCCGTCGGTAGTGAAACACTAAAAGATATTATCGCCGCGCTAGTACAGCCAGGAAGAGATATGCGTGATGAGATGCCTGCACCTCTTTTAAGAAAAGATGTTTTATCTATGGAAGACCTTAAATCAGGTATGGAATTACAAGGAACCGTACGTAATGTGATCGATTTTGGCGCGTTTGTTGATATCGGTGTGAAACAAGATGGTTTAGTGCATATCTCAAAACTTAGCACAAAATTTGTGAAACATCCGACAGACATTGTTGCGGTAGGAGACGTTGTGACCGTTTGGGTGGAAGATGTTGATACGAAGAAAGGGCGCATCAGTTTAACGATGCTGCCACAAGCTGAAAGGAAAGAATAGTCTTGAGCAGTTTTTCTAAAGAAGAAAAACCAACCAAACAAGTGTTGACAGATGATCAATTACAAGTATTGGTAGAAGAAATTTCATTGAGCTTTTTCAGGAAAAAGTTTCAGCACAAAGCTTTTTTTAACCGACGTCTGAGAACAACAGGAGGACGTTATCATTTAGGATCTCATAACATTGATTTTAATCCGAAAGTGTTTGAACGTTATGGTGAAATCGAATTGATCAATGTTATCAAACACGAATTGTGTCACTATCACCTTCACTTAGAAGGTAAAGGGTACCAACATAAAGATGCAGAGTTTAAATCGCTGTTAAAGAAAACAGGTGGTAGCCGTTATGTTCGCCCTTTGGTGGACCAAAAAGCGCAATCGTATCATCAATATCAGTGTAAAAAATGTCAAACATTGATTTTACGCAAAAGAAGAATCAACACGCAACGTTATGTTTGCGGAAAATGTAGCGGAAAATTAGTGGAATTGAATTAGAAAATGTAGCTAGACTATACCGTCTTTTCTTTTAGCAGATAAGGCGGTATTACTATAGAAACAAGTAAAAAAGGTAGGGAATTGAGATGATCACACATTGGAATACGGTTATCAACTTTCTGTCAGCTAAAGAAAAAGTAACTGGGAAATATGATTTGGCCATTCTAGCTGGAAATAGTTTACCTTATTTAGCAGATGAGCTGATCCATTTATATAAACAAGAAATGGTGTCTGCTGTTATGTTAGTTGGAGGCATTGGTCATGCTACGCCATTTTTGCGTCACAATTTCCAACGTAAGGGAATTAAGTTAGCGGCTGCTAGTGAAACTGAGATGTACTTAGAATACTTTAAGTTAAAGTACGGTTTAGATAAGATGTTATTTTTAACAGAGCAGACATCAACCAATTCAGGTGAAAATGCTGTTTTTTCACTAAATATAATAAAAGCTGCTGGTTTAAATCCTAAGAAGGTTTTGCTGTTGCAAGATCCATTATTACAAAGAAGAATCAAAGCAACTTTTGAAAAAGAATGGCAAAACACTGATACGCTCTTTACCAATTATGTGCCGATCGTACCATTCATTCAATCATTTTCTGATCCGCTTCTATTCGAAGACGATCAGCTGAACGGATTGTGGAGTAAAGAGTATTTTCTGTCTTTAGTTTTAGGTGAGATTCCTCGACTAAGAAATGACGAATTTGGTTATGGACCTAACGGGGCTAACTATATTCATGCAATTGAAATCCCAGAAAGCGTCAATCAGTCCTACGAAAAATTATGTCAAGTTTATGATTATGAATATCAGAGATAGGCGATCAAAGCTTATTAAGCAGTCATTTAAAAGAAAAAGCATCATCGCCTTATTGAAATATTGACAAAATGAAGGACCTATTTTATCATAGATTGAGATAGCTATTATGAAGTATCGTATGCGGTCATGGCGGAATGGCAGACGCGCCAGCTTGAGGGGCTGGTGGGGGCAACCCCGTGGAAGTTCGAGTCTTCTTGGCCGCATAGTTTAGTGGTAAACCTTGTTATAATAAGGTTTACCACTTTTTTTACAACTGTATAAAAGTTCTGATGCACTTAGTGAAACAATGATTTATAGAAAATATAGGTATGTCAATAACCTTTGATACTGAAACAAAATAAGAAGTTGAGGAGTAAATAGAAGCCAACTGCTAGAAGTCGATAATTTAGTATATGTTAATCAGTAGGCTATTAATAATGTCATTATCGCCTGAAAATAAGCAATTAATAAGCTAGTATAATATTGATGTAAGAGATAGTAAGTTTAAAAGCATACTATCTCTTTTTTATTCATAAATCAGTAACATTATATAAAATTAAATAACGAAAATATCATATATAACTATCTATATATATCTGCTTTTGGTAAAATAAATATTGATTAAGGTTTAAATAAGTTTCATCCTGTTCAGAAGGAGATAATATTTTGAAAAAATTATATTTATTTTTAGGAGAACTAATCATAATGAGTGGATTAACTGGTTGTGAAACAAAAAATAAAGCGGAAATTGAACAAAGTTTTGATAAAATATTAGCAATATATCCAACACCAAATCTAGAAAGTTTTTACGATATGGAAGGCTACCGAGATGATGAGTTTGATAATAATGATAAGGGTGTATGGGTACTACATACTGATATGGCAGTATCTTATGAAATAGATGGAGATTTGTATTCAGAAGGAGCTATTTTAAGATTAAATCGAAATACAAAAAAAGGAACAGGTTTTTATTTTGTAAGAAAATATTACAAAGATGTTAAAAAAGGGGTTGAAGAAAAAAAATACCCAATAACTTTAGATGGAGCAAGAATTCGCTCAATCAAAGAATTGGACGATAAGAAATTATCAGAAAAAATAAAGAATTTTCAGTTTTTTGTTCAATATGGTAATTTCAAATCCTTAAATACTTATGAAAACATTGATAAATTATATAATCCAGAAGTACCTTTATACGAGTTAGAATATCAATTGACCAATAATGACAATAATGTTCAAGCTCTGAGAGAACGTTATGAAATTCCTACAGAAAAATCACCTACATTATTGCTGAAAGGACTTGGAGATTTAGAAGGAAATTCGGTGGGGTATAATCAATTGGAATTTACTTTTGACAAAAAGATAGATGTGTATTTCAGTGATTCCATTGATTTTCAACCTCTTTCATCGGAGGATATCATAAATGAGTGATTATAAATTCAATCAGGAAAAAATAGAAAATTTGAAAAATAACAGTGAATCCACCAGTGCAGTATCAACGATTTCATATGAAGTAGAGAATGCAATGGTAAAGGGGGTTTCTAAAAATAAAATTGGAGCAAAATTAAATAACTTAAAAGATGCTGGGAATTTCCCTGCAAATTTAGACTATATAGATTCGTTCTACGACCCTAAAACAAGTTCAAGTGGTGTAGCATTTCTAGATAACAATACAGGAAAAGTTATCGTTGGTTTTGCTGGAACTAACTTTGAAAATGGTTTTTTTGGAGAAGGTTCTAAAGATGTTGGACAATGGGGGAACATAGCCTTTAAAGGGGATGGCCCGTCCTCTACCTATTTTGATGCTAGTCATATATTTATGGATGATTTAAAAGCAAATGGCTATAACATCGACACTGTTACAGGTCATTCTCTAGGTGGAAGAAATGGAACAATCATGGGCATGGAATACAATATTCCCAATATCATTCTTTACAATTCAGCCCCTCTAATGAATTTATTAGGAAATCTAAAGAAGTCGAATCAACAAGAATTATCTGATTTATTTGGACGATATAGCGGAAATATCATTTATTTTGTTTCTGAAGATGACCCATTGAATAAGGCAGCCAATGGAGTGCCAGGTAGTGTCTATCCTGGGAAGATTATTGTTATAAAAAATGGGAAAGCTCATGATATTACTGGATTCTTAACAAAAAAAGAACAAGAATTTATTCGGCAACATACTCCAGATTTAAATAAAATTTATGCGGCACAACAAAAAGTTCACACAGATACTCGGAGTAAATTAAAAGCATTAGACGTGTTGCGAGCAAAGTTTTTAAAAAGCGGAGGAGGCTTATCTGCTTCAGAAGAAATTTATTTGGATGCGTCTGAAGCACTGATTTTAACACAAGGAATGAGTAAAACCCTTCAAATTGAAATAGATGATATCAAAAAAATGTATCAAGAAGCGAAGAAAGATTCCGATAAGTTATGGACGAATACAGTCAAAATGGGAGATTCTGTAGGGGCCACATTAGTTCAAGGTGAAGTGGTAGATTCTTTAAATGCAGGTGGGGCAACAGAACCATTTGTCCGAATAGAACCAAAAGAAGAATATGCACAAAAAATATCAGAATTATCTTTAATTCAGCAAGAATACTATGATTTAATCAGTCAAGTCCAATCATCAATTAACAAACAGGTCGAAACAGACCAGGACCTGGCTAGACAAATAAGGGGATAAACTCTCATGGAAAGAACATATATAAATCAACTAGCAGATTTAGAATCAGAGTATGAAAAGAACCAAAGAAAGAGTGAAGATGAGTTAGAAGAAGCCTTTTATGAAAAGCAAAAGTTTGGTCGTGAGTTAGAAAATCTTTCAGAAAATTATCGCTATCATTATCAGCAAGCAGAATATAGTGAACCAGTAAATATGAGTAGAGTATACCATCTGTTAGAACAATGCAAAGATGATGGGGATAGGGTTGTTAATCAAACAATGAAAGAATTAGAAGATAAACAAGAAGAAAATACGATTCATTATAAGAAACAAACCCGATTAATAGAAGATGAACTTACTCTTTTAAAAGAGAAGGAGAGAAAAAAAGAAAATGAGTAGTGAAAAAATGAAAATGGAGTTAAAAAGATTAAGAAAAGAATTGGAAAAAGCACTGATACGTGGCATGGTTGCTCCGCCATGTGTTCAAACGGCAGAAACGAAAAAGCAACTAGTTAAAAGCATGGGACAAGCTAGAGTAGAACGATTAAAAAATAGTAGTGCAAACTATATTTCAAACTTTCAATCCTCAGCTAAAGGGGCGTGGGTAACAAAAGTAAAGACAACGTTTGAAAATACCTCAAAAAACTAACAACTATCACAGAAGAAGGAAAACGATGAGCTTCTAAAAGTTCATCATTTTTTTGTATCGTTTAGAAAAGAGTGTGATGTAATACGCAACAACCAGATAATCAAGATCAAGGTTCTTTTTTATCCATTAAGAAATAAGACAAGGTAACATAGTGTGCTACAACTAATACTACACCTGCTCTATCATTCGTCGAATAAAGAAGAATGTTGAAAAAAATATAACCACACAAGAGAAGAAGATTAGTAAAATAATAAAAAACAAATCATTTAATTGAGTTAAATTTAACTCAAGAGTACTCATAAAATCTGAAATAAATTGATTAACGATTATTTTTCCAACAACAGCAGATAGTGGTAAAAGTATACTTAAACAAATGACAGGTTGAATGGCAAATTCAAAACTCAGGATAGAAAAAGGAAGCCCAATAAAACTCATAGTGCGAATATCATCTTTTTGCATGAAGAAAAATGAACGAAAAGCATTTCTGGTATAGAAAATCAAAAAAAGAAATGACGTAAAAAAGATAATAGCAATTAAAAAATGAAAAATATTAACAGGAATCAATGTAATAAAATTATCTTCATTCATCAGCATGTTTTTCCAAGAATTAATAAGACTGAATAAGTAGTAACTTGTAAAAGTAAAAGAACTAATTAAAAAAATGATAAGTATAGTAAAAAGTAATTCTTTTGTTCGAACTAAATTTTTTATAGCATTTTCAATAGAGTAGAGTAAGTGATACATTTCTGATCCTCCAAATACGACGTATAGTTAAAAAACTAAATATTTTTCATCAATTTATTTTAGTATACTCTTTTTTATATAGTAGAAAGATTACACAGTATGTCATTCCAATTAAAATGATTACAGATTAAAATAGTCTTGGCTAAAGAGTATTTTTTATTTTGTCTAATAGTAGCTAAGAACCATTTACAAAAGTATATTTAGCGTTATAATGAGTGTAAATGTTTTTTGACATTTTTAGTTTTATTCTATTTTAGGATTGGAGGATTATTTAATGAGATTAGAAGGCAAAATTGCGTTGATCACTGGTGCTTCAATGGGGATGGGGAAAGAACATGCTACCTTATTCAGCAAGGAAGGTGCGACCGTTTATATTGCAGACATTGATGACGAAAAAGGAAGTAAGACCGCTGCTGCGTTAGGAGACAAGGCCCATTTTCTGCATTTAGTTGTTACCAAAGAAGAGCAATGGCAAGCTGCAATAGAGCAAATTGAAAAAGAAAAAGGTGTTTTAGATATTCTTGTTAATAATGCAGGAATTAGTGTATTTAATGAATTGATCAATACCAGTCAAGAAGAATTTATGAGAACGATAGAGATTAATCAATTATCTGTCTTTTTAGGAATGAAGACAGCTGTATCACTTATGGAAAAAAGTCGTTCTGCTTCGATTATTAATATATCTTCGATTGAAGGATTTGAAGGGAGTATTGGCGGTTACGGTTACGTCAGTTCGAAATTTGCAGTTAGGGGACTAACAAAATGTGCTGCGTTAGAATTTGCAGATAAGAATATTCGAGTAAATTCTGTTCATCCAGGCGGCGTTATCACACCAATGGTGACCCAAGCGACTGGAGAACAAAAAAAAGCTATTGAACAATTCGAACAAACAATTCCTATGAAAAGAATGGCAGAGCCAAAGGAAATTTCAAAATTAGTTTTATTTTTAGCTTCGGATGATTCTTCCTATTCAACAGGCAGTGAATTTATAGCAGATGGTGGGATTTTAGCTTAATCATTAGATTTTATTCAATTGTAACTTAAGGCTTAGACAGAAGTGTTTAACTCCAAGAAATAAGAGGAAATTTACGAAAATGACAAGAACACGGAATTTTCAATTTCGATGTGAGCTGATTCCTAATTGTTGTTCTTCAAATGTTTGTGACCAAGTAAGTACTGTACAATATCAACTTATTTCCGAAGGAGTTGCTTCCTGCTCCCACCGGTTATTCGGATTCCTTGAGTCTGAGAGATAACTCGTAGAGTTATTTCCCAGACTCAAGTTTTTTCTTTAAAAGAGTGAACTATAAATTTATCTAAAGGCGTTGCCGTTGTGTGCATTTCAGATACGTTTTTTCTATACATCTTATATAATGAAGAAAATATAGTTAGGAGGGTATGATATGGTAATCAAACGAACATGGTGGAAGGAAGCTGTTGGATATCAGATCTATCCGGCTAGTTTTATGGATACAAATAACGATGGGATCGGTGATTTAAATGGGATTCGTTCAAAACTAGATTATCTCAAGGATTTGGGCATTGGTTTTATCTGGATTACCCCTATTTACGAATCTCCTAATGTGGACAATGGCTATGATATCAGTGACTATCAAAACATTATGGGACTATTTGGTACAATGGAAGAATTTGATTTATTGTTATCAGAAGCCCACGAATATGGAATCAAGGTAATCATGGATTTAGTGATTAATCATACTTCTAATCAACACTCTTGGTTTATTGAATCAAGATCTTCTGTAAAAGATGATTATCGAGACTACTATATTTGGGCAGATGGTACAATAGATGGACCGCCAAATGATTGGTTATCTATTTTTGGAGGATCTGCTTGGGAATATGATGAAACAACTAAGCAGTATTATCTCCATGTTTTTGCCAAGGAACAGCCCGATCTGAATTGGGAAAATCCTCGTGTCAAAAGAGATTTATTTACTATGGTCAATTGGTGGTTGGATAAAGGAATCGATGGATTTCGTGTCGATGCCATTTCTCATATTAAAAAGGCGCCATTTACAACAAGCTTAACGGAAGATCCTTTTGCGGTATTTAAAAATGTTCCAGGAATTGAAACACATTTAGAAGAGTTAAGGGATATTTTTAAAAAAAGGGACATTCTAACAGTAGGAGAAGCCAATGGCGTAAGTGCGGCTGAAGCGCATAACTGGGTAGGCGAGTCAGAAGGGTATTTCAATATGCTTTTTGAATTTGACCACATTTCTCTCTGGAACAAAGAGGAACAGGAAGGCTTAGATGTTATCCAGTTTAAACAAGCGCTCACTGCTTGGCAAAATGCCTTAGCAGATGGAAAAGGCTGGAACGCTCTTTATATGGAAAATCATGATATTCCACGCTCAGTATCTAGTTTTGGCAGTGAGGAGGCCGTTTTCTGGCAAGCGTCTGCTAAAGCGTTAGCTTTAACGTTTCTTTTGTTGCAGGGAACCCCGTTTATTTATCAAGGGCAAGAAATTGGAATGACCAATATGCCATTTGCTTCGATCGATGATATCGATGCAGTTGATACTAAAAACTTTTATCATGAAATGATCCAAGCTGGGGTTACACCGCAAAAAGCGATGAATGTGATTCGTAAAACGGCTAGAGATAATGCAAGAACACCCATGCAGTGGACAGCAGAAGAATACGCTGGTTTCTCAAAAAGAGAGCCATGGATGGTGATCAACCCAAATAAGCAAGTGATCAATGTGTTGGATGAATTAACAGATCCAGCATCTGTTATAAATTTTTATAAAGAAGTAATTCAGCTGAGAAATCATAGCGACGCATTAATTTATGGTGGATATACATTATATTTGCCTGACCACCCTCAACTTTTTGTGTATGGTCGTTATTTAGCTGATGAACGATATGTTGTCATCATCAATTTATCCAATGAATTTGCTTCGGCTGATTTACCAGACAATGTTCAGATTGAAGACTGGGTGCTGCAATTGTGTAATTTAGATGATCATCCGATTCACCAACACACAATGTTTGCTCCATATGAAGCAAGGGTATATAAACACAAATAAAAAGCGAGTGTAAAACAAAAGTGAATTTTATTTTTGTTTTACACTCGCTTTTATTCAGTTGCTTCAAGAAACGTAAACATTTGTTCAAGTAATTCCTCTAAAGAAACGTCCTTAGCACTTTGCATTGTGATGTTGATTTCATATGAACCTAACTTTAAGTTTGCTTGGGTGGCTTTTCGTACGATTGGACTTAACGACGCTAAGAATGCTTCTCTATTATTAAGTCTAATCGTGATGAAATTTTGACCAGAAATAGTAAAAATACCGATATCAGAGACGTCGTCCCAAGGAATCAAATGATCTTTTGTAGCCATAGCACTAGAATAATCATAAAAACCTTGTTTTGTTAAGACGACAACTGGCTTTTCCGAAAATAATTGCTTTATAGAATAGATAGAAAAAAAACCAAATAAAGTAACGCCGATTATGCCAATCAACGTAATAATATAAGTAGAACTTGAGCCTAAAAAATCGATTTCAAAATCCTTAGTAAAAATCAAGAAAATAGATACAATAGTCATCATAATCGCTAACATAACCAATAAAAACTGTTTTCCTTTACTTCGATACACAACAAATTCTTCTTTCATAGTACGCTCCTTTAATAACTTTTTCCTATTTATCATAGCATAAATTTCAGTCGAAAAATCGAGCTGAAAGAAAATGGGAAAAAATTTTTAGAAAATTGCTAATTTTTCATTGCTTTTTTTTTCTACGTAGCGTAACTTTAAAGATATAAATTTTGAAAATGAGGGATACTGTATGAGAAATTTTGAGAAATCTAATAAACTTGATGGTGTCAGTTATGATGTGCGTGGTCCGGTTTTAGAAGAAGCGGACAGAATGCATGAAGAGGGCATTCGTATTTTGAAACTTAATACCGGTAATCCCGCTCCGTTTGGTTTTGATGCACCAAATGAAGTAGTCCGCGATATGATCATGAATGTTCGTAATTCAGAAGGGTATTCGGATTCAAAAGGAATTTTCTCGGCCCGTAAAGCAATTGAGCAGTATTGCCAAGTCAAAGGATTTCCTAATGTGACAATCAATGATATTTATACAGGCAACGGCGTAAGTGAACTAATTTCAATGTGCATGCAAGGACTGTTGAACAATGGGGATGAAGTGCTAGTACCAATGCCAGATTACCCTTTATGGACGGCTTCGGTGTCATTAGCTGGTGGAAATCCTGTTCATTATATTTGTGATGAACAATCAGAATGGTATCCAGATATCGCAGATATCAAAGAGAAAGTGACAACTAATACAAAAGCAATTGTTTTGATTAATCCAAATAATCCAACAGGAGCATTGTATCCGAAAGAAATCTTGGAACAAATCGTTGAAGTGGCAAGACAAAATGATTTGATCATCTTCTCAGATGAAATTTATGATCGTTTAGTGATGGATGGCTTAACACATATTCCAATTGCTACACTCGCTCCTGATTTGTTTGTAGTTACACTAAATGGGTTATCTAAATCACATAGAGTTGCTGGGTTCCGTTGTGGTTGGATGGTACTGAGCGGCAATAAGAAACATGTCAAAGGATATATCGAAGGATTGAATATGTTAGCTTCGATGCGTTTATGTTCTAATGTATTGTCACAACAAATTATTCAAACAGCTTTAGGCGGTTACCAAAGTGTCGATGATCTATTACTGCCAGGTGGAAGGATTTATGAGCAACGGGAGTATATCTACAATGCGATCAATGATATTCCAGGACTTTCAGCTGTAAAACCAAAAGCCGCTTTTTATATATTTCCTAAAATCGATACCGCTCGATTTAATATCTATGACGATGAAAAATTTGTTTTAGATTTTCTTCATGAGCATCATATCTTGCTGGTACATGGTGGTGGATTTAACTGGACACAGCCAGATCATTTTAGAATCGTCTATTTACCAAAAATGGAAGACTTGAAATTTACAACGAAAAAAATGCGAGAGTTTTTAAGTACGTATAAGCAAAAATAAAACGGATGACATTTGAATAGAAAAAGAGTGACTCAAAACTGGAAAGCTTTGAGTCACTTTTTTTGTAAGAATGCAATAATCAAAATAAGTCTAAAAAATTAGATTATTCTGTCGTTTGACAATCTTTTTTACTAATTACCATACGATTTGTATATTTTTCTTCCATATCCGGACTGGGGTCCGAAACAACAACCAAATAAGCATTTTCATATTCTTTTTCGACATAGCCCATGTAACTATTTTTATCCCAACTAAAGCTAATTCGTTTCTCCTGTGTCATGAGTAACACCCCTTATTTGTAAAGTAAAATTATTTTAAATCGTTTCGGTCTAGTAGTAGGTAATGTTCTTGCAGTATATTATGCATTAAAGTACAATAAATGCATAATGCGAATTCGCATATTTTGATTTTTTCATAGAACACGACTTTTTACTATTGAAAGATAAATGAAATCGGTTTAGGAGTGAAGGCATGGATTCTTTTGGAGCAGTTATTAAGGAAATTCGTAAGAATAGAAAATTAACACAAAAAATGTTATCAGAAGACATTTGTTCACAAAGTGTATTGAGCAGAATCGAAAATAATGAAGAGTTACCAAATGTAGTAGTGATGCAGCAGATTTGTCAGCGCTTAGGTGTGACGATGGATCAAATTATGCAGTTCAAATCGGATGAAGTTCGATTGATCACGCAGATATTTGAAAAGATAGCTGATTATTTTCGCCATAAAGAATATAAAAAAATCATGACGTATATGAAAGACACTCAAATCGAAGAGCGATTACATTTAGATACAGATTGGCAACGCTACTATTATTATTTAGGTAGCTGCAAATTTTATCTTTGTAATGATTATGAGCAGGCAATCATCGACTTGAAAAAAGGACTTTCTTATACTTATCAAGCCAATAAAGTTAATTTATCAGATTTTGAAATTCAAGTGATTAGCTGTATTGGCAGTACCTATAGCAGTATTGGGAAAATCACCGAAGCAGAAAAATACTTAAAATTGAGCATTCATTATTTTCATAAATTACCTAACGGACGCGTAACAGCTGAATTGACAAAGATATTTTATAACTATTCCAAATTTCTAACTGATCAAAATCGTTTAGAAGAAGCGCAAATTTATATCGATCAAGGAATTGTTTGGTCGAGGCATAAAAATAGTTACTACTATTTAAGTGAGTTATTTCAGCTGAAAAGTCAGTTGATGCATGTTAAAGGAAGTACAGAAAAAGCAGAAGAATACCAAACTTTATCCGAACAAATCCGTCGCATTGAAACGATTAGAATCTAAAGAAAGTTAAGTAAATTTTTTTAGAAAAGGTCTACACCATTCTTGACTTTGACTGATTTTAAGAGTACGTTTAAAGTAGAAAATTAAAGAAAGAAGGATGAAGATGAGAACGTTTATCTTTGCTGAAAAGTTCTTTTTAAAAAGTGATGTAAAAGGACCTGGCTATTTAGAAATCACAGATGGTCTATTTGGGGATTTTTATAAAGAGGTTCCCGACAATGAGGCTAAAATAATTAAAGAAGAAGGAAAATGGATTGCACCTGGTTTAGTAGATACGCATATTCATGGTTATATGAATCATGATGTGATGGACAGTGATGCAGACGGATTAAAAGTTATGTCTGAAGGGCTGCTCTCTTGTGGTGTTACCTCATTTTTACCTACGACTTTAACTTCAAGTAAGGAACGTTTGAAGGATGTTGCTAAGACCATTGGTGGTGTGTATCAAGAAGTTCCAGGAGCAAAAGTCCAAGGAATTTATTTTGAAGGACCATTTTTTACAGAAGAGCATAAAGGTGCACAAAATCCAAGTTATTTTGGTGATCCAGATTTGGCGACTTTTAACGAATGGCAAGAAGCATCCGGCGGCTTGATCAAAAAAATAGCCTTAGCGCCAGAACGTAATGGAGTAAAAGAATTTGTAAAAGCTGTCACAGATGAAGGCGTTGTTGTTGCTTTAGGACATAGTGATGCAACTTTAGAGCAAGCAACGGATGCTGTTGAAGCAGGGGCTAGTGTCTTTGTTCATGCTTACAATGGAATGCGCGGATTAAATCATCGTGAGCCGGGCATGGTTGGTGCTTTGATGTCATTAAAGCATGTTTTTTCTGAATTGATTTGTGATGGTCATCATGTTCATCCAAACGCAGCAGATATTTTAATGGAAAAAGCAGGCCATGATCATGTAGCATTGATCACTGATTGTATGATGGCTGGTGGTATGCCAGACGGTGATTATAACTTGGGTGAATTTCCGGTGGTCGTAAAAGATGGGACTGCTCGCTTAGAGTCTGGCAATCTAGCTGGTAGTATTCTAAAATTAAAAGAAGCTATCAAAAATGTTGTGGATTGGGAAATTGCGACACCTGAACAAGCAATCATGATGGCAACTTTGGTTCCTGCTATTAGCTGTAAAATCGATGATAAGTGTGGGCTGATAGCGAATGGACGAGATGCTGATTTTATCGTATTGAATCCAAATATGGACTTAGAAGCAACTTATTTAGATGGCGTAGAACGTTATCGTGTTTAATAAAAAAGATTTCAGCAAACTTTGCTGAAATCTTTTTTATTCTGCTTATTTTGGTAACAGTGCCGAGTTCAACGTATTATTAGTGTATTCAATGAAAAAATCAGGCAATTTTAAATCGAAAACTTCTATATCCGTTTTATAAAGGGACGCCGGGATGACTAATGTTTGGTGAATAGTTCCTGCAATATAATCACCATCGATTGTTTGTGCTATGACTAAGAATTCGGATTTTTTCCAAGTAGCGACATCCTCTGAAGAAATTGTTTCTTCAGAGGCAAGGTATTGAATATTTTGCTCAAACTGTTTTTCTAATTGTTGACTGAAAATTATTGAACTATCTTCATCTTGCTCATTCGTTAACACGGCTGTTAAAAACTTTTGCGGAGTAAACATAGTTAGTTGATTTTTCACTTTTTGAAAATCCATCATTTTGCCTCCTTCATAGCCAATTGCTATTTTTCATTTAAAATTGTCACGCGAAAATCAACTGTTGTATTTTTGTTCAAACCCTTTGCTTCTATGTCAATTTGCTTACATAACAATTCTGTTCCCTCATAAACCGGTGTAACGCGATAACGAATTGTTTCACCTTTGTCGAGAGCTTGACGAACTTGATTTTCATATTTTGTCATGAAAGGTGTATTGACCGGTGTTTGATAAAGGGTGGTAAGATTTCTGGCATCATCACCTGAACCACCTAATTGGCGTCCAATCAAATGTCCTCGAGAATGGTTCGTCGGATCTAAGCCGGAAATAAAACCAGGTGGCCGAATATCCTTATTTGCAGAGGTACCAGTATTCACCATTGCGGGTTTTAATAGAGCTTCAGCGCCTGTTGCTCGGCCAAGTGAGTCTAGAGAGTGGTAGTCAATCCAGCCTGATTTGCTATCTGTCAATTCATTTGTTGAAAAAGTAGCTGGTCCCAATTCTTTTGGACCTGGATTCGTTGAAGAGACAGACGTTGTTGTGGTCGGTTTTGATTGCTGTTGGGTATGAACACCAAACATTTCTTGAATAGTGTCTGGAACTTGAACACCAAATACACCTAAAACTAAAATAAGTAAAACCGCCACAAGCATAATTGCCGGACTAAAAGGCGGTTTTTGTTTTTTTCTTGCCATATTTTTTCTCCTAACTAGTAACTATGGTAGAGGAATCAATTTAATCAAAACAATTTAGTATTTATTTTGCGCCTCTTTAAGATTACGCTCATTTCTCTATTATACGAAAAAAAAAGCAAAAATCAAAACGCTTTTGACTTTTAAGAGGACTTGTTTGTCTTCTTATGATAAAATTCTTTTGAGAGGGGATTGAAAAAAATGGCTTATATAGATGTAATAAATGAATATAAACGATATCATATGGGAGATACCACAATCGCTGCAAATGATGGGATCAGTTTTTCAGTAGAAAAAGGCGAAGTTGCCGTTATTCTAGGACCAAGTGGTGCAGGGAAATCCACTGTGTTGAATATTTTAGGTGGAATGGATTCTTGTGACGAAGGACAAATCGTAATCGATGGAACTGATATTGCAAAATTCAACGAAAAACAATTGACTACCTATCGTAGAAATGACGTTGGCTTTGTTTTTCAATTCTACAACTTAGTACCTAATCTAACGACTAAAGAAAATGTTGAACTAGCATCTCAAATCGTTTCTAATGCCTTGAATCCAGAAGAAGTACTGCAATCAGTTGGTTTAGGAGCTCGACTAGATAACTTTCCAGCACAATTATCTGGAGGTGAACAGCAACGAGTAACGATTGCTAGAGCGATTGCTAAACGACCTAAATTATTATTGTGTGATGAACCTACGGGAGCATTAGACTATGAAACAGGGAAACAAATCCTAACGATCTTACAAGATACTGCTCGTAAAACAGGAACAACTGTCATCATAATCACACATAATTCAGCCATTGCCCCAATGGCTGACCGCGTAATCCGTATCAATGATGCCAAAGTTCGAAGTGTGACGATCAACGATGAACCAAAACCTGTATCTGAGATAGAATGGTAGGTGGCTACATTGAAAAAAACAGCGTTACTTAAAACAAGTTTTCGTGAAATCAAACAATCAAAAACCCGGTTTATATCAATTATGGGGATCATTTTTCTTGGTGTCATGGTTTTTGTCGGACTAAAAGCAACAGGACCGGACATGACCCAAACTGCATCAAACTATTATCAAAACCAAAAACTACCGGATGCACGAATTGTCTCTACACAGGGTTTAACGGAAAAAGATGTTGAACAAGCTAAACAGGATAAAGAGGTGGCGACCGTTTTTCCTAGATACACAAAGGATATTGCCATCAGTGAGCGAAATGTAGCAGTAAAATTTGTTAGTTATGACTTAGATGAAAAGCAGCCAATGATTGATTATCGAGTGATTGAAGGTCGGATGCCTAAAAAGAGTGGCGAAATCGTTCTAGATGATTTAGCTCAATCGCGAGGACACTATAAACTAGGTGAAACACTGACCCTTTCAAAGGAAGATGACAAAGACAAGTCACTAAAAAAACAAACCTTTAAAATCGTTGGCTTTGTGCAATCACCGGAATATATCGAGAATACCTCTCGAGGAAATACGACAATTGGCAAAGGATCACTAGATTTTTTTGCTGTAGTGCCTAAAGAAGATATGGCTCTTTCCGCCTATACAGAGATTCTTTTATCGTTTAAAGGTCTAAATGATTTAGACAGCTATTCCAAAGAGTACAAAGACAAACGACAAAAAGCACTCACGTCAGTCAAACAAACACTAAAAAATCGTCCAGAGCAACGAGCAGAAGAAATTCGTCAAGAATCAAAAGCGTCATTTGAAAAAGCGCAAAAAGAGATTTCAGATGGGGAAAACGCGCTGAAAGATGCTGAAAATAACCTTAACACGAGCGAACAGGAATTAGCAGCAGGCAAGCAAGAACTAACACAAGCACAAGCGACCTACACGGAACAAATCGCAGCGGCAGAGAACGAACTCGTAGCAAATCAAGCAACAATCATAATGGGTGAAAATGAACTTGCTGCACAAAAAAGTGTACTTGAACAAAAGCAAAATGAATTAACGCAAGCCCAAACTCAAGTTGCGCAAGGTCAAAATGCTTTACCAGGATTACAACAACAACGGAATGAGTTAGCAGGATCGAGCGAATCATTAAATCAGTTAGTCAATGGTTACCAAAGTTTAGCCGCCACTGTTGCTCTTTTAGATCGAGTACCAGATGATACATTAGCAGAAAGTATTGCAGATGCAGCACCACAAATACAAGCAGCTGTACAAGCTTTAGGATCGCCAGGAGAGATCACTGCCGCGACTAATCAGTTAATCTCTCAACCTGAAAGAGCCAATATTGCTGTTGTTATGGGAACAATCAATGGTGCTTTAGCCAATCTAGCGTCGCAACAAGCTCAGGTTGCTCAAGGTCTACAAACCCTTGATCAAAATATCAATACGATCAATCAATCGATTGCACAATATACAGAAGGGCAACAACAACTTGCAGTGGCTGAAACGCAAATCAATCAAGCCGAAGCGCAGTTAACTTCTGGGAAAGAACAACTAGCAGCTGGGCGGGCGCAATTGGAACAGTCCAAAATTGACGGTCAAGCAAAATTAAACGAGGCGCAAGCAAAAATAGATGAAGGGCAAAAAGCCTACGAAGAAGGGTTGGCAGAGTTTCAAAAGAAAAAGGCAGAAACGTCAACAAAACTAAATGACGCAAAAACAGAATTAGAAAAAAAACAAAAAGAATTAGCAGACCTAAAAGCGGCTGATTATTATTATTTTACAAGAGATGACAATCCTGGTTATTCTGAATATGAAGATAATGCCAATCGAATTTCTTCCTTATCAACTGTTTTCCCAATTTTCTTTTTCTTGATTGCAGCATTAGTGAGTTTAACAACAATGACGCGAATGGTTGAGGAAAAACGGATGGAAATCGGTAGCCTCAAAGCATTAGGGTATAGAAATGGAGAAATTGCGTTTAAATTTTTAGTTTATGCAGCATTCGCAAGTCTATGTGGTGCCGTTTTAGGATTATTCGTTGGCTATTATTTATTCCCAACGATCATCTTTGATGCGTACGGACAATTATACAATGTGCCAGATTTTGTTACGCCATGGTATTTAAGTTATAGTCTGATCGGAATAGTCGTGTCGGTTATCTGTACGGCAGGCGCTGCGATGGTGGTTTTACGAATTGACTTATTCAGTACACCTGCGATCTTACTCCGTCCTAAGGCACCTAAAGCCGGACAAAGAATCTGGCTGGAGCGGATTAAACCGATATGGAATCGATTAAGTTTTATACAAAAAGTTACGGCGCGAAATTTGTTCCGTTATAAACAACGAATGTTAATGACCGTTTTAGGTATAGCAGGCTGTATGGCTTTGATCATCACAGGTTTTGGTTTAAAAGATTCTATTTCAGATATCGTAGATGTCCAATTTAATAAAATTTGGCACTATCAGGCAATCGTGACGTTTAAAGAAGATAAATCCGAAAAAAATGAGCAAAACTACCAAGCTGTATTGGATAAAGTCGATGGTTTGAAAGAGACGATGCCGTTATACACTGAATCTTTAAAAACTACGAGAAAGTCTAATGCTAAACAAGATGTTTCTATCTATGTACCTGAAAAGCCAAAAGAAATCGACCAATTTATTTTATTCAATGATCGACAATCAGGTGAAAAGTACCAGCTAACCAATGATGGTGTGATCATTAACGAAAAATTAGCGAATCTATTCCACTATAAAACGGGTGACACACTTGTTTTGAAAAATAGTGACAATCAGGAATACAAGCTTAAAATCAATGCTATTGCTGAAAATTATACAGGACACTTTGCGTACATGTCTCCGGATTATTATGAAAAAATCTTTAAAAAAGCCCCTAGCTACAATACAGACTTTTTACTTTTTGACAAAGCGCCTAGTGAAAAAGTAGAAAACAAAATTGGAAAAGAATTGATGGAAAACCAAAACGTTTTAAATGTTTCGTTTCTATCTCTATCGAGTGATGCTTTAGATGATACGATTCATAGTTTGAATATTGTGGTGTGGGTCTTGATCACGGTTTCTGGTTTATTGGCTTTTATTGTGTTATATAATTTAACAAATATCAATATTTCAGAACGGATCAGAGAACTTTCAACAATCAAAGTTTTAGGCTTTTATGATAAAGAGGTTACAATGTATGTGTATCGTGAAAATATAATTTTGACAATAATTGGTATCTTTTTTGGTTGTTTCTTTGGAAAAATTGTTCA
The DNA here is from genome assembly GCF_001730315.1 of Enterococcus ureilyticus. Taxonomy (GTDB): domain Bacteria; phylum Bacillota; class Bacilli; order Lactobacillales; family Enterococcaceae; genus Enterococcus_L; species Enterococcus_L ureilyticus. The sequence continues at coordinate 19,718 of NZ_MIKC01000001.1, read as the reverse complement.
CAGCTATGTGCTGACAACAGTGGAAGTAGATATGCTGATGTTTTCACCAACGATCCATTGGCTAAGTTATCTTTATTCAGCTTTGATCACATTGTTCTTTACTTTGCTGGTGATGATCTTTATGCATCGAAAACTGATGAAGGTTGATATGATCGAAGCGTTGAAATCCAATGAATAAATAGTTTGAAAAATAAAACGAACAAGCCTTTTACTTTGTGGCTGTTTCGTTTTATTTTTTTGCGAGAACAGAGCTATCATTCGGTTAATATTTTAAGATTTGCTGTCATTTTGTACAAAGTATTGGTAAAATATAAGTACGTTCAAAAAAAATTCGGGAGATAGTGGAATAAGTTGGGAAGTGACACTAAATCTAGATACAAAGTGATGTAGAAATAGCGAACGCTACACGAATGTTTCGATCGTAACAAATTCTAAGTGCTAAAGCACTAAGAGTTGAAGGACGGACCTATAAGTGAAAGGAAGTGAGAACATGATCCAAGGTATTCCAATTGAAACGATTTATCTTTATGTTTTGATTGTTTGTGCTGTAATTGCTGTTTTACTTGTCATTTTTGGAGATATATTTGATTTTGATGGACCAATCGATCCTATGTTGTTGATTCCTTGGTTGGCTTTTACTTCGCTATTTGGTTATCTAGGAGAACGATTGTTTGAGTGGGATCATTTGCTATTATTTTTAGCAAGTGGTGTGATTGCTTCAATACTAGTTTTTTTCTTGAATTTTTATGTGCTGATGCCGATGAAAAATGCCGAAGCAACAATTTCGATTTCTGAAAAAGATATGGAAGGCAATACAGCAACTGTTATCACTCCGATTCCAGTTGGTGGAATGGGTGAGATTCAATTAAAGAGTGTCACAGGTTCGATAAGTCGACCAGCGGCTTTCTATTCGGCTCAAGATCAACCGATTGAACAAGGGGGACAAGTGCTGATCATCGAAATCAGAGAGCGTGTGTGTTATGTGGTTCCTTACAAGGGAAGTTTACAATTATAAAAAAGAAGGGGTAGAAGAGAATGGAGTTAGGAATTTTGGGACCAATTGCTCTGGTTGTATTTATCTTATTGATGTTATTGATCGTTTTTATTTCAAAATATCAAACAGCTAAACCAGATGAAGCATTGATTATTAGTGGGAGTTACTTAGGCAGTAAAAATGTTCATGCAGATGAGAGTGGTAATAAAATTAAGATTGTTCGTGGCGGAGGGGCTTTTGTACTTCCTGTTTTCCAGCGATCAAACCGGATCAGCCTACTATCAAGTAAGTTGGATGTATCAACTCCCGAGGTGTACACAGAACAAGGGGTTCCTGTAATGTGTGATGGAACATCGATCATTAAAATCGGTTCTTCAGTAGAAGAAATAGCAACAGCTGCAGAACAATTCTTAGGTAAAACACGTGAAGAATTGGAGAATGAGGCCCGTGAAGTACTAGAGGGTCATTTACGTTCGATCTTAGGTTCAATGACTGTAGAAGAAATTTATCAAAATCGTGATAAATTTAGCCAAAGCGTCCAAGAAGTTGCTAGTGTAGATTTAGCGAAAATGGGTTTGATCATCGTATCGTTCACTATCAAAGAAGTTCGCGATAAAAATGGTTATTTGGATTCTTTAGGTAAACCTAGAATTGCACAAGTAAAACGTGATGCAGATATTGCTGAAGCCGAGGCTTGGAAGGAAACACGTATCAAGAAAGCTGAAGCAGAAAAAGAATCGCAACAAGCTGAATTACAACGTCAAACAGAAATTGCTGAAGCGTCTAAAGAAAAAGAATTGAAGTTGGCTACGTATAAAGAAGCGCAAGATATCGCTAAAGCCAAAGCCGACCAAGCTTACAATCTAGAAACGGCTAAAGCCCAACAAGAAGTTATTGCCCAAGAGATGGAAGTTAAAGTCATCGAGCGTCAAAAACAAATTGAATTAGAAGAAAAAGAAATCGTTCGTCGTGAGAAACAATACGATTCGGAAGTGAAGAAAAAAGCCGATGCTGATCGTTATGCGAAAGAACAAGAAGCGTTAGCACAAAAAGCTCGCGAAGTAGCCGAAGCCGAAGCCGAACGTTTCCGTGTGGAATCCTTAGCAGAAGCGGAAGCAAACCAAACTCGACTAGCAGGTCAAGCCGAAGCTGAATCAATTTTAGCTCGCGGTGCAGCAGAAGCGGAAGCGAAACAAAAAATTGCGGACGCCTTCAAGGAATATGGCGAAGCGGCTGTCTTAAGCATGGTGATGGAAATGTTACCGCAATTGATGAAAGAAGCTGCCCAACCACTTAGCAACATTGATAAAATCTCTGTTGTCGATACAGGAGGCGGCGGTGAAAATGCAGGAGCGAACCGCATTACCAATTACGCAACGAATTTATTAGCGGGAACACAAGAAACTTTAAAAGAAACAACCGGCTTAGATGTGAAAGAATTGATTGAAAACTTCTCTAAAAAAGGAACGAACAGCAATGTGAATTTCTATGGCGAAGATTCATCTAGCGAAAAAGAATAATAAAAAGCGAGGTTGGGACAGGAGTGTTTAATCCCGAGAAATAAGAAGGAATTCACGAAAATTGCTCTTCAAATTTTTGTGAATTTCAACTTATTTCCGAAGCCTTCAAATCTTAGTGCTTTAGCACTTAGAATTTGATGTGATCGAAGCGAAGCGTAGTGATTGCTTCTGCTCCCACCGTTTATACGAATTCCTTGAGTCTGAGAGATAACTCGTAGAGTTATGTCCCAGACTCGCTTTTTCTATTTTTTATTTCCATCAGTTTTTTTTTCGACTTTAACACGTTCCTGGACTTTCTTTTTAAGCTCTTCTAATTCTTTTTCCTTCTTTGCCAGCTCAGCAAGATCTTCCTCGATTTCATGTTTTTCTTCGATTGGTTTTGGTTTGAAAAAGAAATTTAGGCCAATACCAATAAACGTACCAATGAACGTATCGATCACTCTAGATAGAGCAAAATAAAAGGACTCACCCTGTGGTATACTTAAAGAAATCAATAACAATGTTGCAATCGCAGAAATGATTCCAGAATTATTGTTCATACCATCAGAGACGACGATCACGATTATCACCAAAAAAGGCAGAAAAAATAATTCTACCATAAAATCATTAGAAAAAAGATCCTTCACTAAAAAATACACAATAGCTAAACCGCCACCTAGGGTATTTCCTAGAATCCTGGATTTACCAAAAGTCAGACTAGTTGTTAAATCTTGCCGAAGCGAAAAAACAGCGGCTAGAGCTGCAATCATCGGTGCCCCTCTATCCAATACTTTAAATAAAATAATACATATCATAACAGCTAATGCCGTTTTCAATGTCCGCATACCCAAACGAAAAGGACCGACTTCCATGAGCTTTCTCTCCTATAATCAAGATTTAATCAGTTTTCTATTTCATGATAACCGAAATAGAGGTAAAATTACTAGTATTAATACAAAGAATTAAACATTTTATGAGGAGCAAACAAATGAAAATTGGATTACGAACAGTAAAAACCGCGGTAAGTGCGACGTTGTCCATGATCGTGGCAAGTAGCTTGGGGTTATTATACCCTGCTTCAGCGGGAATCATTTCTGTATTGAGTGTGACAAATACAAAAAAAACTTCTTTATTAACAGGATTTTATCGTCTGCTTTCTTTAGCTTTGGCTACAATTATTGCGTTTCTTTGTTTTTCGATTTTAGGTTTTAATGCGATTGCATTTGGGGTTTACTTACTGTTATTTATCCCTGGAGCCGTTTACTTCAAGCTTTCAGACGGGATCGTTGTAAGTTCAGTTTTAGTGACCCAGTATTTAGTAGAAAAGGATTTATCTTGGTCGATCATTGGCAATGAGTTTTTATTGATGGCGATCGGAGTTGGTTTTGCTTTATTGATGAATCTTTATATGCCGGATACTGAAAAGCGTTTAAAAGAAGATCAAGAAGTCATTGAAACCATGTTTCGTAAAATTTTAAACAATATGGCTGCCTATCTAAATCAGCATGGTAAAGAGCGCAATCTGTTTGAAAAATGTGATGATTTAAAAGCGTTTATTCAAACAGGAGAAAATTGGGCAAAAAATCATGCGGAAAACCAATTGATTGCATCTAATCACTACTATATTGAATACTTTACCATGAGACGACTACAAAGCAATCGTTTAAAAGATATGCTGCGAATTTTAGAAAATATTACCGTTGAACCAGAACAAGTAGGCAATATTCAAGAACTATTGCAATATACTGCTGAAACATTTGCTGAAAATAACGATGGTAATGATATCTTAGATAAAATCACACAAGTGTATGAAATTTATCGCAACAAAGAACTACCTAAAACAAGAGATGAGTTTGAAAATCGAGCACAGTTATTTCAGTTTTTACAAGTATTTCAAACATTCATAGAGATTAAAGCAGAATTTGCTAAGCATCAAAATGAAAAATAGCAATGAAGAACGGAACAGTCTATTCGTCATTTATAAAGCAAATATTAAAGTTTAGTTACGGAATTTAAAAATCCTAGTATTTATAAAATCAAGGTGCTATACTTTCTTCAAGTTCAAAAAAAAGACTTTTCTCAAAATAAACACTAACAAACATTAAGTCTCTAAAAAGGTGGAACCAGAATTAATGACTGAAAAATGGCGTGAAGATCAAGAATATATGTCTTATGTGGAAGATTTGTTGGAAACCGAAGAAGTACAGCGTTTAGGTAACTATACACAGCATGTTCACTCAACTCGTTTAGATCATTCAATCAGCGTTTCTTACTTTAGTTATAAGTTAGCTAAAAAGTGGAATGGTGATGCTAGAGCAACGGCTCGTGCTGGGCTTTTACATGATTTATTCTATTACGATTGGCGGACAACGAAATTCGATGAAGGGTCGCATGCGTATATGCATCCGAGAATTGCTGTGAAAAATGCTGAAAAACTAACAGAACTTTCAGACTTAGAACGTGATATTATCATTAAACATATGTGGGGTGCAACAATTGCTCCGCCCAAATACAAAGAAAGCTATATTGTGACAATGGTTGACAAATATTGTGCCGTTAAAGAAGCATCTGAACCGATGACGAATTCGGTGAAAGCAAAATGGCGTCAATATTTTCCAAGAAAACAATCTGTATAAAAAAACGATCGATTTTCTTTTTGAAAATCGGTCGTTTTTTTGTATTTAAGTTAATGGGAAAGTTGTTGTGTTTCAATTATCTGTTCGTGCTCTAATTTTTTCAATCGCTTGATTGACTTAAAATAAGAAGCCAATAAAACGATAACAGAACCAGCCCAAGCAAGTGGTGAAGCCAATGCAGCACCGACAAATCCTAAAGAAGCGGTCAAAATAATTGCCGCAAATGAACGCATGATCAATTCCATGATTCCAGCGAGTGTTGGAATCATACTTTGACCAAGACCTTGCAAGGTATAACGCAAAATAAATAAGATTGCTAATAACCAGTACATACTACCGTTCACATTAAAGTAAGTTTGAGACAAATTAAGCACTTCCGTTTCTTTTCCACTAACGAAAAGAGTAACCAGATTCTGACCAAAAAGAATCACGATTCCTCCGGCTAATAAGCTAAAACCAATGCTCATCCCAAGACATTGATTTACACCTTGAAGAATTCGTTTGTATTTTTTTGCCCCATAATTTTGAGCAGTAAAAGTTGCCATAGCAATCCCAAAGGACATCATAGGTTGTGTTGCAAACTGTTCAATTTTTCCAGAAGCCGCTTGCGCCGCAACAACATCCGTTCCCAAACTATTTAAAGCCGCTTGTAAGATAATCGCACCAATTGCAATAATTGACGATTGAAAGGCCATGGGCAGTGCGATATTAAGATGGACACGAAATTCATCTTTATCAATTAAAAAATCTTTTTTACACAATTGAAGATTAGGAATCTTTAAGCGAATGTATATCACACACAATAGACTGGATACGATTTGCGCTGTAACAGTCGCAATACCAGCTCCGGCAACCCCCATATGAAAGTTGATGATCAAAATTAAATCAAGTACAACATTGATAATACTTGCAATGATCAAAAACAACAAAGGCGTCCGACTATCTCCTAGTGCGCGGATGACATTGGATAACAGATTAAAAGCCATAGCTGCAAAAATACCGATAAAGATAATTGAGATAAACGTCTGAGCATCGTCAATGATTTCTGGTGGTGTTTGCATAAGTTTCAACATCGGACGAACAAATAATAAGCTTACGGCCGTTAAGATAATCGTCACACCACCACTGATGAGAATGCCTGTCGCAAAACTTTTCTTGACACCACGATAATCTTGTCCACCAAAGCGTTGGGATGTTAGAATCGAAAGACCAGCCGTCAAACCTTGAGCAAAACCAATGATTAAAAAGGTAATACTTCCAGTAGAACCAACAGCTGCTAGTGCATCCTTTCCTAAAGTTTGTCCAACGATGATCATATCAGCCATATTATAAAATTGTTGAAAAATATTGCCGATTAATAAAGGGATCGTAAAGAAAAAAATCAATTTTGCGGGATTGCCATGTGTTAATTCTTTCAATGAAAACATCCTTTGATTAGGAGAGAATAATCGATAGGCAGATTTTCTCTAAAATTTAACGTCAAATGGAATAAATAGAGCAATTATAATAAAAATTTCCTATTTATAGTAGCACAATATTAGGGTTTTGCAAGTGCTTTACTACGATAGAATTATTTTTATTTCTCGTTTCTTTTAGGAAAAATTGATATAATGGAGCAACATGGTTTTGAGAAGTGGTATTATGGAATAGTTGAGATGTTTATAAGGAGTTGACTAAATGGAGAGTAAACTAAATAGGCCAGTGAAAATCAGCATTTATATGATCAAATGGCTGTTGATTACTTCATTGATTGGATTAGTCATGGGAGTGCTCTCTGCTTTTTTTCTAAAAAGTTTGGACGCTGTGACACGAATTAGATTGGAACACTCATGGTTGCTCTTTTTATTACCGATTAGTGGAGCTGTTTTTGCTTTTTTATATAAAAAATATGGGAAGAACGCAATCCGAGGTAATAATCTTGTGATCGAGCAGGCCAATGGAGAGCAGGAAAATATTCCATTTCGTTTGATTCCGTTGACCTTGTTTGGGACTATCACGACACATTTGTTCGGTGGTTCAGTTGGTCGTGAAGGAACAGCGGTTCAGATGGGTGGAACAGTTGCAAATGCAATTGGTCGCCTCTTCCGATTAGACAAAATCGAACGAGAAATCGTGATCATTAGTGGAATCAGTGCTGGGTTTAGTTCTGTTTTTGGCACACCTTTGGCAGGTACGATTTTCGGATTGGAAGTGCTTATAGTCGGTCGACTAAGATCAGAGGGGCTTTTTCCAAGTTTCTTTGCCGCTTTTTTTGCTAATAGTGTAACGGAGTTACTTGGTGTGACACATACACATTATAATATGGGGTCCATCCCAAATTGGAGCCTGTCATTATTTGCTAAATTACTGTTGGCTGGCATTTGTTTTGGTTTAGTTGGCTGGCTTTTTAGTCGTTCAATTGTGTTGCTTAAGAAAATATATGCGCGTTGGTTTGAAAATGTTGTCTTACGTAATTTTATTGGTGGAGTAGTTGTAGTAGCTGCCGTATTTATTTTGCAAACACAACGTTATTTAGGCTTAAGCCTGCCGCTATTAAAGGATGCCTTTAATGGCGATAGCTATAGGTTTGATTTTATTGGAAAACTTTTTTTTACGGTGTTATCATTAGGCGCAGGCTTTCAAGGTGGGGAAGTAACGCCTCTATTTGAAATTGGTGCAACGCTGGGAAGTAGTTTAGCCGTGATTCTTCAGCTGTCTGTTCCGTTTTTAGCTGGATTAGGCTTTATTGGTGTATTTTCTGGTGCGACGAATACACCGATTGCCTGCTTCATTATGGGCATCGAATTATTTGGTAGTGAAGCAGCTTTATTTTTCTTTATGATTTGTTTGATCAGCTATATGTGCTCGGGAAATGCTGGTATTTATTCTGCTCAAAAAGTAGAGATAGAAAAAGGGGTGTTATTTTTACCGATTTGGAATAAGTGGCAAAAAGAACATAAGGAATAACGTTTTATAGAACAATATTCTTAACCTATGATAAACTAATTAAATGAGGTGAAGACATGAAAGAGTATCAGTATCCGTTGGATTTAGATTGGACAACAGATGAAATGGTGATCGTTACCGATATGTGGTCTGCCGTTGAAGAAGCATACGAATCAGGAATCGATACCGTACGTTTTTTAAATACCTATAAAGAGTTTAAAACGGTAGTGAAAAGTATTGGGGAAGAAAAACGTTTAGGAAATGAGTTCGAAAAGGCGTCAGGTTATTCACTATACCGCACTGTTCAGCAAGCCAAAAAACAAGGCTCAGGTAAATTAAAACTAGGAGTTGTCTAAAGTGACTTCAGAAAAAATGATTATTGAAATCAAAGAATGGCTTAAAGAAGCCGCTGGATTTATACAAGTAAGCCTAACGCAGAAACTTAGAGTTTCACAAAAGTCAGGCCGAACTGATTTAGTCACAAATATCGATGAAGAAACGCAATCATTTCTTGTTAAAAAAATTAAGCAAAACTATCCAGATGATCGAATTTTAGCAGAAGAAAGAGGCTTTGACAAGATTGAGTCTTTAAACGGCCGGGTCTGGATCATTGACCCAATCGACGGTACGATGAATTTTGTACTTGAGCAAGAGAATTTTTGTATTATGCTAGCTGTTTTTGAAGATGGAATCGGTCAACTTGGCTTTATTTATGATGTAATGAAAGAGGAGTTATATTGGGGCGGTAAAAATCGGGGTGTTTTTCTTAATGATCAACCGATGGTGCGGCCAAAAGATGCTTCTTTATCTGAAGGGTTACTAGGAATGAATGCTTATATGTACGGAAAAAATATTCATTCTGCAGGAGAAATTGGTCACGCCAGTATGGGGATTAGAGTGAGCGGCTGTGCCGGGGTAGAACTAATTGCGATGCTCAAAGGCAATCATATTGGCTATATTTCGAATTTAAGTCCTTGGGACTACGCCGCAGGCTTAGTCTTAATGGATGAGTTTGGTTTTAGATATTCTAATATAGAAGGAAAACCCTTAGCATTTTCCAAGCGCGAATATTTTTTAGCAGCCACCCCAAAAGCATATACTGAAATTCAAGAACATTTTATCCAAAACAGCAAGTAGTGGTTCTTTATAGTAGTGTAGGAAGCTAAAATTTACCTAATAAAATGAACAATGGCTAAAAGAAACCATTGCTTTTTTTCTGTAAATATGTTATTTTTTCAAAAAAAGGCAATAAAATATGAAGTTTTCACAACTTTTGAAAGCTTTAGACTATATTTCATGAAAAAAATTTGTTATAATAAAAAGTCGGATTTAATGAACAAGTGACGTAAGGCAAAAGGATAAGGAGCAATTACATTGAAATACAGAGAAGATATTAGAAACGTGGCAATCATCGCCCACGTCGATCACGGTAAAACAACATTAGTAGATGAACTTTTAAAACAATCAGATACTTTAGATGGCCACACACAATTACAAGAACGTGCGATGGATTCAAATGCGATTGAAAGCGAACGTGGAATCACGATCTTAGCTAAAAATACAGCAGTTGATTACAAGGGCACTCGTATCAATATTTTAGATACACCTGGACATGCCGATTTCGGTGGTGAAGTTGAGCGTATCATGAAAATGGTAGACGGTGTCGTTTTAGTTGTGGATGCGTATGAAGGAACAATGCCTCAAACACGTTTCGTACTGAAAAAAGCATTGGAACAAAAAGTAACACCGATTGTTGTTGTAAATAAAATTGATAAACCATCAGCACGTCCTGAGCACGTTGTTGATGAAGTATTAGAATTATTTATCGAATTAGGTGCAGATGATGATCAATTAGACTTCCCAGTTATTTATGCATCAGCATTAAACGGAACGTCAAGTGATTCAGATAACCCTGAAGATCAAGAACCAACAATGGCACCTATTTTTGATCAAATCATTGAACATGTACCAGCACCAGTTGATAACTCAGACGAACCATTACAATTCCAAGTATCATTGTTAGATTACAATGATTACGTTGGCCGTATTGGTATTGGCCGTGTGTTCCGCGGAACAATGAAAGTCGGCGACCAAGTTGCCTTAATGAAATTAGATGGCAGCGTGAAGAATTTCCGTGTCACGAAAATCTTTGGTTTCTTTGGCTTACAACGTGTTGAAATCAATGAAGCAAAAGCAGGCGATTTGATTGCTGTTTCCGGTATGGAAGATATCTTCGTTGGTGAAACTGTTGCTGACGTGGCAAACCAAGAAGCTTTGCCGATTTTGCACATCGATGAACCAACATTACAAATGACATTTTTAGTAAATAACTCTCCATTTGCTGGTCGTGAAGGGAAATATGTCACTTCTCGTAAAATCGAAGAGCGTTTGATGTCTGAATTACAAACCGATGTCTCCTTACGGGTTGAACCAATTGGTCCGGATTCTTGGACGGTATCTGGTCGTGGCGAATTACATTTATCAATCTTGATTGAAAATATGCGTCGTGAAGGGTACGAATTACAAGTTTCTCGTCCTGAAGTTATCGAACGTGAGATAGAAGGTGTAAAATGTGAACCGTTTGAACGTGTTCAAATTGATACGCCAGAAGAATATATGGGTAGCGTGATCGAATCATTAAGCTTGCGCAAAGGTGAAATGCAAGATATGATCCACACTGGTAATGGTCAAATCCGTTTGATCTTCTTAGCACCCGCTCGTGGTTTGATCGGTTATACAACTGAATTCTTATCAATGACTCGCGGATATGGTATCATGCACCATACCTTTGACCAATATCTACCAATGATCCAAGGAACAATCGGCGGACGTCATCAAGGTGCGTTGGTTTCAATCGATACAGGTAAAGCCACAACTTACAGTATCATGAGTATTGAAGAACGTGGAACTGTCTTTGTAGAACCTACAACTGACGTTTATGAAGGCATGATCATCGGTGAAAATAACCGGGATAATGATTTAACTGTAAATATCACAAGAGCAAAACAAATGACTAACGTTCGTTCTGCTAACAAAGATCAAACTTCAGTAATCAAAAAAGCAAAAATCCTTACATTAGAAGAATCCTTAGAATTCTTGAATGATGATGAATATTGTGAAGTAACACCGGAAAGCATTCGTTTAAGAAAGCAAATTCTTAATAAAAACGAACGTGAAAAAGCAAGTAAAAAGAGAAAAGTAGCCGAATAAACAATTAAACTGGGATGTAACTCACAGAGTTATGTGCCAGTTTTTTTATTTAATGTGGATAACTTTTGCAGAATCTGTTAAAAAAATGCGTATCTTATTATAGAAACCTTGGTAAATAGAGTTTTTAATTATTAATATAAAGAGTTGTATGTTTCACATAAATCAAATTGTTTCACGGACAGGAAAAAATCCTCCCTTGAATTGCCCTATGACGCATGCTAAAATAACAAGCATACACAAAGAACGGAGAGAATTTCATGATTGACATCAAAGGTTTACTAAAAGAAAAATTTGGATACGATGAATTTCGTCAAGGACAAGAAGAAATTATCAATCATGTTTTACATAAAGAAAATGTTTTAGGTATCATGCCGACAGGTGGAGGTAAGTCGATTTGTTATCAGTTACCAGCCCTTCTGTTAGAAAATCTGACTTTAGTGATTTCTCCTTTGATTTCTTTAATGAAAGATCAGGTTGATGCACTTAATATGATGGGGATTCCAGCTACATTCATCAATAGTACAATTTCACAGTTGGAAATGAATAAACGTGTTCAAATGGCTGTTAATCGTGAGGTAAAGCTACTGTACATTGCACCAGAACGCTTGGAATCTTTTGATTTTCAGCAATTGCTATTACATGTACCGATTGATTTATTAGCAGTTGATGAAGCCCACTGTATTTCTCAATGGGGGCACGATTTTCGCCCAAGTTATTTACGTTTAGCTGAGATTATTGAACACTTTCAGCAGCAGCCTTCAGTTATTGCGCTTACAGCCACTGCGACTCCACAAGTAGCAGAAGACATCCTGAAACAGTTGCATATCCCAAAAGAAAATCAAGTACAGACTGGTTTTGCTCGGGAGAATTTGTCTTTTCAAGTTGTTAAAGACCAAAATCGAGATGTTTTCCTTCTAGAGTATTTAAAGTTGAATCAAGGACAATCTGGTATTGTTTATGCCAGTACTAGAAAAGAAGTTGAGCGGATTTATCATTTATTACAGAGTAAAAAAATCACTGTCGGTATGTATCATGGCGGCATGAATGAGAAGGATCGCAATCATAATCAAGAAGAGTTTTTATTCGATAAGCTTCAAGTAATGGTTGCGACCAATGCATTTGGCATGGGCATTAATAAAAGTAATGTTCGATTTGTTATCCATGCGCAGATTCCTGGGAATATTGAGTCGTATTATCAAGAAGCAGGACGTGCGGGACGAGATGGACTGCCAAGTGATGCTGTTTTACTATATGCACCTCAAGATCTTCAAATTCAACAATTTTTTATTGATCAGTCAGAAATGACGATTGATTACAAGCAAAAAGAATATATGAAATTAAGAGAAATGTCACAATATGCAAGTGCCCAAATGTGTTTACAAAAATTTATTTTGCGCTATTTTGGTGAAAACGGTTCTGAGTGTGGACGATGTTCTAATTGTTTAGATGAGCGGGAACTGGTAGATATCACAGTAGATGTTCAGAAAGTTTTATCGTGTGTCAAACGGATGGGAGAAAAATTTGGTAAAGGCTTAGTTGGTAAAGTATTAACAGGTTCAAAAGATCAAAAGATTGATCAATGGCATTTCCATCGCTTGCCGACCTACGGCTTGATGAAAGATCGCACACAAAAGGAAGTCAATCAATTGATTGATTACCTAACGGCTGAAAGATATTTAAATCCTTCAGATGGACAATATCCATTGTTATCTGTTTCGCCCACGGGTGTTCAAGTGTTATTAGGGAAACAGACGGTATTTAGAAAAGAAGATCAACGAGTTCGTAAAGTTGTTGTCAATGATATTCTTTTTGAAACATTGCGAGAACTACGAATGGACTTAGCTCAAGAAGCAGGTGTACCGCCATACTTGATTTTCTCAGATAGTACTTTAAAGGAAATGTGTGAAAAACTTCCGAAAAATTCTATTCAATTATTACAAGTGAAAGGTGTCGGACAAAACAAATTAGATAAGTATGGTGAAAAATTCTTAGCAGCCATTGAAAAATTTGAATACAATGAAGAAGAAAAAAAGGCTATTACTTAGAAGGTATTCAATACAGATGGATTTAAGGGGCTGGGATATAACTCAAAGAGTTATATCCCAGCCCCTTAAATCCGAATAAACGGTAGTGATAAAGCAGTTACTTTGGAATAAGCCTAAAATTCTCGAAGCAAGGTACTTTTGTCAGGATTACTTTATTTAGGATAAACGGCAAAACGTCCATCCTTCAATGGAATGATTTGAATTGGTTCAGCATAAAAATCTGCAAATGTCTCTTCGTTAAAAAGTTTAGACTGTGTTCCTTTCGCGAAAATTTCACCCTCTTTTAGCAGCATCAAATGATTGAAACACGGCAGAATTTCCTCAGTATGATGAGTAACATAAAGCAATGTTGGGTGATTGTCTTGTTCGGCAATCTGCTGGATTTGAGTCAATAATTTTTCTCTAGCAAATAAATCCAAACCGTTGCAAGGTTCATCTAAAATTAATAGTTCTGGATTCGCCATCAAAGCTCTAGAAATCAAAACCAATTGACGTTCCCCTTGAGATAAAACTTCATATTTTTTACCGATCAAGGATTCGCCGCCAGCATTTTTTAGAATTGCTTTGGCTTGATCTAGTTCTTCTTGGGTATAGTGTTGATAGATGCCGATACTTGCAAATTTTCCTGAAAGAACAATTTTTTCTGCCGATTCCCAATTTTTCATACGGTACTGTAAAGCAGTACTGACCCAACCGATTCGTTTTTGCAACTCTGGAATAGAAGCCTGACCAAACACTTGGTCTAAAACTGCCAAACGACCTTTCGATGGCCAAAGATAGCCACAAATCAATTGTAAAAGTAATGTTTTCCCAGCACCATTTAATCCAAGAATTGCCCAGTTTTCAGAAGATTCTACTGTCCAACTTACGTTATTTAACAGGCTTTTTTTATCTCGAATAAAAGAAACATTATTAAATTCAAAAGCTTTCATACTAACTCCTCCTTTGCTTTATTTTACCATTAATAAACAAGAATAGAATAGTGAGGCTTAAAAAAATGAAAGAAGAAAACACTGTCAAGAAAATTTCATTGACAAAGCTTTCAAAGCCTTGTATAATTGCTTTTGTTGCGTTATGAGGTGATGAATATGAAATGGTCTTTACTAGAGTTAAACAAATACAAAGATGAACCATGTGAATTTTCAGAGACACTGGATTTAAAAGCGTCCTTGATGAAAAGAGATAATCTGATTCTAGATGTTAGTCCTGTAAAAGCAACAGGGATTTTAACAGTTGGTAAAGAAGAGTATTTGCTTCATTATAGAATTGATGTTATTGTAACAGTCCCATCTTCACGTTCCTTAACACCTGTTCCATTAAAGCTAATGATTGATGTTGATGAAGTTTTCATGACTCCTGAACAGTATCAGCAAAAAGATGGACGTTTGGCGGATGAAGAGATCATCTTGTTGGAAAAACCAACAATTGATTTAGATGAGTCAGTCGAAGATAACATTCTTTTGTCAATTCCGATCCAAGTACTGTCAGACGAAGAACAAGCCAATCAAGATATGCCAAAAGGGCATGATTGGGAAGTTTTATCAGAAGAAGAATACGAACAGAAAAGACAAATAGAAGCACAACAAACAACGGATCCTCGTCTTGCTAAACTATCTGAATTATTCGGTGAAACGACTGAAGAGGAAGATAAGCAGTAAGATTGGAATATATCGTGCATTTTATGCACACATCTTTACAAGGAGGTGGAACACCAATGGCAGTACCAGCTAGAAGAACTTCAAAAGCTAAAAAGGGCAAACGCCGTACTCATTACAAATTAACAATCAAAGGTTTGAATGCATGTTCAAATTGTGGTGAAATGAGAAAGAGCCATCACGTATGTCCAGCATGTGGACATTACGATGGAAAAGACGTAATCTCTAAAGAAGCATAAAACATTTTTTGAAAATGTTAAAATCCCCTAGGCTAACCATGGAGCCTAGGGGATTTATTTTTTGTTAGGATTCTCTAATTAGAGTGACAACTATCTGTAATTGTCTAAATTCAATCAAATAAACAAGAATAAATAAAATTAATGGAACTATTTTGTTTTCATATCAAGCATTCTACGTTATAATGATGTAGATTATAAGGAATTTCTAATGAACTTCTTTTCAAAGTTAGTGGGAGGATACAAGATGACAAAACAACAATTTGGCGTAGTCGGAATGGCCGTAATGGGAAAAAATTTAGCCTTAAATATCGAAAGCAGAGGGTACACAGTAGCTTTATTCAATCGTACGGGTTCAAAAACAACGGATGTTGTTGAAGAACATCCAAATAAAAATTTTAAAGCGACTTATACAATTGAAGAGTTTGTAGCCTCTATTGAAAAACCACGCCGCATTATGCTGATGGTTCAAGCTGGTTTTGCTACAGATGCAACGATTCAAGAGTTATTGCCTCATTTAGATAAAGGAGATATCTTGATCGATGGTGGGAATACTTTCTTTAAAGATACGATTCGTAGAAATGAAGAGTTAGCTAACTCAGGCATCAACTTTATTGGAACAGGTGTTTCCGGTGGTGAAGAAGGCGCATTAAAAGGACCTTCAATCATGCCTGGTGGTCAAAAAGAAGCCTATGAATTAGTTGCGCCAATTTTAGAGAAAATTTCAGCTAAGGCCGAGGATGGCGAATCTTGTGTTACCTATATTGGTCCAAATGGTGCGGGTCACTATGTTAAAATGGTGCATAATGGAATCGAATATGGAGACATGCAACTAATTGCTGAGTCGTATGACTTAATGAAAAATATTCTAGGCGTTTCAGTTGATGAAATGGCTGAAATTTTCAAAGAATGGAATCATGGCGAACTTGATAGTTATCTTGTAGAAATTACAGCGGATATCTTAACTCGTAAAGATGATGAAGGAACGGGGAAACCCATCGTTGATGTTATTATGGACGCTGCTGGTAATAAAGGAACAGGTAAATGGACAAGTCAAAGTGCTTTGGATTTAGGTGTACCATTACCATTGATCACAGAATCTGTATTTGCTCGTTTTATTTCTGCGTATAAGGATGAACGTGTGAAAGCAAGCAAAGTTTTAGCGAAACCTGAAGCACCAGCCTATCAAGGGGATAAAAAAGAATTGATCGAAAAAATTCGAGAAGCCCTTTACTTCAGTAAAATCATGAGTTATGCGCAAGGATTCGCTCAACTACGTGTCGCTTCAGAAGATTATGAGTGGGACTTACCGTTTGGTCAAATCGCTAAAATTTGGCGTGCAGGTTGTATCATTCGTGCTCAGTTCTTACAAAAAATCACAGACGCATACGATAAAAATCCAACCATCGAGAACTTACTATTAGATGAGTACTTCATTGATATTACAAAAAAATATCAACAATCTGTCCGTGATGTTGTATCGATTGCTGTTCAAGCAGGTGTTCCAGTTCCAACATTTGCTTCAGCGATTGCTTATTATGATTCATACCGTTCAGAGCGTTTGCCAGCAAATCTAATTCAGGCTCAAAGAGATTACTTTGGCGCCCACACATATCAACGTGTTGATAAAGAAGGAACTTACCACTATAGTTGGTATAACGAAGAATAATATGTTGGAAAACCATGGGATTCAAATAAATTCTCATGGTTTTCTCTCTGCTATTGTGAAATATAGGTTGTTACTAGCTTTTTGGAGTGAAAGTGGGTATAATAGGTAAGCTTTAAGATAGCTTTTAAAGAGAAAGGACAAATAACCAATGAGTAATATTCTAATTATTGAAGATGAAAAAAACTTAGCGCGTTTTGTAGAACTGGAACTGAAACATGAGGGCTATACTACGGAAGTTCATTACAACGGACGCACTGGTTTGGAAGCGGCTTTAAATAATGATTGGGATGCTATCCTTTTAGATTTGATGTTGCCTGAGTTGAATGGGCTTGAAGTTTGTCGACGTGTACGTCAAGTGAAAAACACACCAATCATTATGATGACTGCACGTGATTCTGTGATCGATCGAGTTTCTGGCTTGGATCATGGGGCAGACGATTATATTGTTAAACCATTTGCAATAGAAGAGTTACTAGCACGTTTGCGTGCATTACTTCGTCGAATTGATATCGAAGGGGATAAAAATGTAGCGAAACAAACAACTATTACATATCGTGATTTAACGATTGAGAAAGAAAATCGAGTTGTTCGTCGTAATTCTGAGATGATTGAACTAACGAAACGTGAATATGAATTATTATTAACGTTAATGGAAAATGTAAATGTTGTGTTGGCTCGTGATGTGTTACTTAATAAAGTTTGGGGTTATGAGACAGAAGTTGAAACCAACGTTGTTGATGTTTATATCCGCTACTTACGTAATAAAATCGATGTTCCAGGTGAAGAGAGCTACATCCAAACTGTTCGTGGAACAGGTTATGTGATGCGCTCGTGAAAACAATAAAAATGAAAAAAGTAGCACAAAAAGAACTGAAGGGGCCTTCCTTGACAATCAAGTGGGCCTCTGCAAGTTCTTTCTTCATATTTGTGGTATTCACAATTTTTGCAGTGATTACATATAAATCCTCCGTTAATCTTATTGTTGAAAAAGAACGTGAGAATGCAGAACGAACCGTTGCTGAAGTTGGTAATCGTTTAGCTAATGCAAAAGAGAATTTAACAGTTTCAGATGTCTATGACAAATTGAAATCACCTAGTGTGGACGAAAATGATTTGAACAGTAAAAAACTTACTGTAGAAGGTTCGTTGATGGAAATGGATAGTATGATTTCTGAATTAGGACAGCCGGCTTTATTTTTATCCATTTATGATACAAAAGGAACGTTGATCTTCGAGACGCAAAGGGTACAAAGTCAACTAATAAAAAAGGAAAAGCAAGATGCTGAAATCAGAACACTTGATGATAAGACAGGTTTTTTGATTATTCAACCGGTCTACTCGAAAGAAAATAGAGAAAAGGTCGGATATATACAAGGCTTTTATGAATTGTCATCATTTTATGAAATTAGAAATCGACTTTTACTCACACTAATTGTTTTAGAGGTCATTTCATTGATCTTAAGTAGTATATTAGGCTTTATTTTGTCATCATACTTTTTAAAACCATTAAAAGTTTTACGTGATACAATGGATACGATTAGAAAAGATCCGCAGTCCGACATTCATATGCCGAATATTCATTCTAATGATGAGTTAGCAGATCTTGCGGAAATCTTTAATGAAATGTTGGATCGGATGAGACGATATATTGAGCAGCAAGAGCAATTTGTGGAAGATGTTTCTCATGAACTTCGTACGCCAGTTGCGATTATAGAAGGACACTTGAACTTGCTGAATCGCTGGGGGAAAGAAGATCCAGAAGTACTAGATGAATCTTTGGAAGCAAGTTTACAAGAGATTGTACGTATGAAGAGCCTTGTTCAAGAAATGCTGGACCTCTCTCGAGCAGAACAGGTAGATGTTCAATATTCAAATCATACAACAAATGCGAAGCAAGTTGTTTATCAAGTATTTAATAACTTTAAAATCTTATATCCAGATTTTGTTATTACATTAGATGATGATCTTTTACATGAAGTAACGCTTGGAATTTATCGCAATCACTTTGAGCAACTATTGATCGTTATCTTAGATAATGCAGTAAAATATTCAACCAGTCGAAAAGAAGTTCATATTTCTATTTCAAAAACATTAAATGAATTTGAAATTGCTATTCAAGACTTCGGTGAAGGAATTCCAGAAGAAGATTTAGATAAAATTTTTAATCGTTTTTATCGAGTAGATAAAGCACGTGCCCGCAATAAAGGCGGAAATGGTTTAGGGTTATCGATTGCTAAACAATTAGTAGAAAACTATAAAGGAAGAATAGATGCTGAAAGTGTTGTTCATCAGGGGACGATTTTTAGAATTTATATCCCAATAGTAGAAAAAAATGAAATAGTAGAGTAGGAGCAAAAGACTCCTATTCTTTTTTCTATATTTAAACGAATAATCTGTGTGCTATAGCGAAAAATGATATAGAAAAAACGAATACTAAAATGAAGTATAAGTAATTTGTTCGCAATGAAAAAAAAGAATCAAAATTAGTTATTTTATAGTTGCATTTTATGATAAGTATTGTTATATTTATAAATGTTCTGATGATTGTTTTTTGGTGAAATGAACTAACAAAAAAATATCTTATTTTTCTTCTTGACGAATGGATTGCAATCATGATAGAATAACAAAGTTGTTAATTCAAAACAGCTAAAATATCTTGAGAAATCAGGAAAATACTTGTTGACAAATAACAACAAACCTGATAAACTAATGAAGTTGTCGGCGAAACATTCGATAACATCAAGCAGAAAAAACTTTGAAACTTTTGAAGAAAAGTGTTGACATCAAATCAAAGATTTGATATGATATAAAAGTTGCTGCGAGGTAACACAGTAGACCTTTGAAAACTG